>JBAZLK010000024.1:0-3002 GCA_041650335.1 Patescibacteria group bacterium | reverse complement strand
GATCAAGCTGCGGTTTGCCGTCGATCGGACGCCCCATCGCATCCCAGACGCGACCAACCATTTCATCGCCGACCGGAATCTCAAGACTTTTCCCGCTCCTGGTCACTGTTTCGCCTTTTTGAATGCTGTAGTCGCCGCCGATATTGAGGCATACTGCCATGTCACCATGCTCCAAACTGCTCACGAGCAGTGGGGATTTTTTCTCATTGTCGATGTAGAGCATTTCGTTGAGGTCTGGCATGCCTTCATCGAACTGCACCTTGATGACGAGGCCTTTTAGTGTACGGACGACGCCTTTTTTATAGGTGGTTTGCACGGTTGGTTTCACTGCTGGTTCTTCACTCATGATTCTGCTCCTCCGGCACGTAGTTTTTTGAGTCCGGCCATTGATTCTTTCAACCTGGTGTCGACTTGGCTGCGTTTGGCACGGTTATATTCTGTATGCAGACCCGCTGCGTTTGCAATTGAGCGTTCCTTAGCGGCAGACATGGCTTTGAAACGGCTCGCCACTTGCGCCAAACGGCTATCGTAGATAAACTGCGAAATCGTCAGGCGCAGAATCGAATTCTCGAGATATGCCGCCACCGCATACGAATTAGGCTCGAAAATGTAGGTTTTTTCGGTCACCATGTCGTCACTCACGACAGCCATGTCAGCCACGCGGCCTTTACTCGACACGACTTCGCTCAGGTCGACATCTTTGATTTCCTGCTGGGAAAGCGAGATGTAATTTTGGTAGTAGATACGGCTTTTGGCGTACTTTTTCGTGATGTCCATCAGCGGATCGACATTCACATAATCATGCTCGGGCAGATCGAAATAGTAATTATAGTCGACATGCGCTTGCTTGAGTTTGGTTGTGCCGTGATGCCCAATCACCAGTACGTCGTTTTTTGTTTCGTCATAATGCTCCATAAATTTGCGAATCAGGCGGTTGTCGATATCACCGCTCAGGCCGCCCTTGGCTGTAATCAGAATCAGTAGTTCTTTGTCGATCGGCGTTTCATCAACGCTGCGTCCGAAATTAAAGAGCGCGTCGACACGAATTTGCTTATATATATTCCAGACCTCATCAAAAAACTGGTTGCTGATCAGCACTTTGTTCTTCGTCTTGGCGATCTGCATACTACTGATACTCTCAAGTGCCGATGTAAGACTTACAACAGAGCGTGCACCTGCTTCTTCAGCTTTGATTTCAAGCGGACGTCTCATAGCTCACGCCTCTGGCTGTGCTTTTCCCTAAAGTTAGTTATCATTTCTTTACAATTCCCCCGAGTGCTTCCTCGACGCCCGCAACAACTTTTTCGGTCACCTGTTTATCCTTCGCGTCGCTTTCGCTGTCTTTGCCCGGCGCACTGCCCTCTATCGGCCTGGCTGCTGCCTCAGCGGCCGCAGCTTCATCAGCCTGGCGTTTCTTTTCTTGTTCGGCCTTTGCTGCCTTTTCGATAGCTGCTCTTTTCACTTCGTCAATCGTCATGACTTCCGCCTTCAATGCCGCCTCAAGTTCGTCGTAATTGCCCTTCATGTCTTTGTCTTCTTGTAGTTTGGATGCATAGTCGTGCACCTTTTCCTTGAGCAGTTCGACATTGATAACCTCCTCGGGGCTGCTGCCGAGCACGATACCCATGATAAATTGCTGCTCCGCAAAGCTGTAAATCTCGCCAATAGCTTGATTCATCAGTTTAAAAAGTACCTTACCTTTGTCGTAATCCGCCTGTGCCTGCGGGCTGAGTTCGGTACCAAAGTGAGCATACTCCTCGGCTGTTCGGTACCCCGCAAGCGTCAGGTTGAGTTTGTCGGCAAAGCCTTTTTGCCGTTTATTCTGACCAACGCCGCCGACACGCGTCACCGACAGCGCCGTACTGACTGCAGGGCGCATGGTGTCTTTGAAAATCTGACCGTCCAAAATCCATTGGCCGTCTGTAATCGACATGATATTCGTTGGCAGATAAGCGGTAATATCGCCGCCTGGTGCGTAAACGATCGGAATCAGCGTTTGGCTGGCGTGGTTTGACTCTGTCTTGCCGCCGCGTTCAAGCAGACTAGAGTGCGTATAAAACATATCGCCTGGGTATGAATCGCGACCCGGACTGACACCTGCGATCAGCGAGATTTCACGGTACGCTTGGGCATGCGCCGTCAGGTCGTCGTAAATCACCAGCGTATCCATATTGAGCTTGTGCCAGAAATATTCGCCGTGTGCGGCACCGACATACGGCACCAAGTACGTGAGGATGAGCGATTCAAATGAGTTGGATACGACGACAACGGCTTTTTTGAGGGCATCGTTTTTTTCCAGGCTGCTGACGAGTTCTGCGACGTCATGATTACGCTTGGCAATCAGTACATAGATGACAGTAATATCGGTGTTTTTTTGGTTGATGGCCACCTGTGCCGCCAGCGCCGTTTTGCCAACTTTGCTATCGCCAAGCATCGCCATACGCTGTCCGCGCGCCAGTGAATATTCGAGGTCAAGGATAGTGACGCCTGTCTCGACAGGCGTGTCGAGCAGCTCCCGCTCATAAAGCATCGGTGCGGGATGGAAAACATCCCATTCCTGGTCGGCAACAATTTCGCCTTTGCCATCGATCGGCTCGCCAAATACGTTGACGACACGGCCGATGAAATTTTTGCCAACAGGAACCATAATGTCGCGCGCTTCGATAACGCAGACTGCACCAATATGAAGCGGCGAGGGATCGAGCTTCATCACCACGACGTGATCTTCGAGAACCTGATGCACATAACCCCGGGTATCGTCTTCGAATCGGATTGTCGCATGGACGTTTGTCGGCTGCAAGCCTCTGACGCTCACCATGAACGAATCAATGCCAATAATCTCACCGACAGGGTTGCCTGCCGCGACAAGTTTTTCATAAAATGTAGAACTCATCTCAAAAATCCCTTTCTACTGCAATCATGCCTAACGACGCAAGCTGTTCGTTTTGCGCGGCAGCGTAGCTACAGCTATGCTTTCTCGCAAAAACAAACAGCCCGCATTC
>JBAZLK010000023.1:0-3228 GCA_041650335.1 Patescibacteria group bacterium | reverse complement strand
CTATTTTTAACCTCTATACATTGTATGATTCCTGATCCAGCCATTTCCGTGTTCAATCAAGGTTTGGTTACTATTATCGCTTGCTTTTAACTTCTCTGCAACTGTGTCGTAGATCGGCAATGTAAAGCTGAATGTCGATCCTTCGTTTTCGACGCTCCGTGCCGTGATCGTTCCGCCGTGCGATGATACGATGGCTTTGCAGATGTAGAGGCCGATACCTGTACCAGGTACTGTTTCGCGAGATCGATGCGACCGGTAAAATTTGTGAAACAGATTTGGCATGACATTTGTCGGCATGCCGATACCGTGGTCGATTACTGATACTTCGACAAATCCAGGCACCGGCCGGGCGACAACTTGTATGAGACCGCCCTCGTTGCTGTATTTGATAGCGTTATCGATAAGGTTGCTGAATACTTCGCTCGTGCTATTGTTATCCGATGCGACAGTCGGGAGTGTTTCCGGGATATCGACCGATAGCAGTCTGTTCTGGCTGCTGGCTCTGAGCTCCATGTCGTCAGCAACTCCCAGATAAATACTGCGGACGGAGTTTTCGGTGAGATGCAGTTTCATATGGCGCCGATCGAACCGTGCGGCATTGAGGATGTTGTTGACATAGGTCGACAGCCGATTAGAGCTCACGACAAGCCGCTGCATCAGTTCAACCTGATCCTTTTGCATCGAAGGAGCTACTTCGTCATACAGCACATCGAGGTAGCCCCTGATGACGGTAATCGGACCCCTCAGTTCGTGTGCGGCAAATGATATGAAATCAAACTCATCGTCTTCGGGCATGTACGCCTCGGTGCGATCATAGAGCGTCATGATTACCTCTGCGGTGCTGTTTTTGTTGAAATTAGCGGCAATATCGAACACTCGCCTGCCGTTTTCTCCGGGCAGCTTGTCAGGAACGCGCGTCCAGCGGTAATCTGCCGACTGTTCAGTTAGTCTCACTTTTTCTATCCAGCTATCGTATGTGTCGCCGTCGGGAAAGATAACGTCGAGCGCGATTGTTTCATCGGTCGTTGTTCGCACGGGTGCGCTTTGGTTTTTGAAGACGATTTCACCTTGGCTGTTGAATATGATGATACCAGTCGGCGTGTCATCAAGTGCGGTCGCAATCATCGATTCGGACTGAAGTGTTGCTGTTTCGTGCACCTTGTTGCGCATCGCGAGGTCATATACCGTCTCTAGGATGGCGGTGAATCCATCACGCTGGTATGTTTTGTTATCTGTATCGGGCGGCATCAGAGATGTCGTGCCGTCCGCGATGCGAGTGATCTCCCCTACTAAGTCATGAAACGGCCGATGGATAATTCGTACCAATACAAGCGCTACGATACTGAGGATAACGGCGATGACAAGAGTAATCACGATCGATGTACCCAGGCCGAGATGAGTGACGCCGGTCAGTTCCATGCCGCCAAATAACAAAACGGCGACAACTAGCTGCGCCAAGACGAGTATGATATCGGTACGCTTCTGAAATGTATTCCAGTAATCGCGCATGGGCGGCTTGTCTTTTGTATCGTGAGGCAGCGTCGTTACTGCCATGTTACCTTGCCTCCTTGGTTGGCGGGGACGGCTGTAATCCATGTTTGTCCACGATCAAGAGGTATTTCCTTGCCTGTACTATCTGTGAAGATGATTTGGCTTCCTCGGTCTTTTTTCGACCAGGTTCCCTCAATGACGACACCGTCTTGGAAGATTCGCGCTCTACCGGAGCCTGAGGTCGTAATTTGCTCGCGGTAGCCGTCTTCGAAAATTTTTGTCATGACGGTATCGATGACAATGACGACGCTTGGTGCGAGCTGTCCGGCTTCTCGGTCGTTATGAGGTGCACCGCCTTCGGAGCGCACATATGTATTGCTTGGGGCGTCGTATTGATAATGGCTGTTATAGAGCGGTCCGCTGATAGTAATATCGATCTTTGTCGCGGTCGGAGTTTTTGATGGAGCACCGTCTTTGCGTAGCCATGGAGTAAAGGTCGATGTCGTGTAACCCTTTTTGGCATTGAGCGCATCCAGACGCTGGAAGCTAGTATAGACATTGTGCGGCGCATAGCGATCGGTTGCACGCCAGTAGCTGCCACCGTTAAAGAACTGGTCGATGTCGCGGTAGCTGCCGTTTCTGACTTCATCAAGTGCGAATTTGCTACCACCGACATGCGCAACACTTGCCTGAAATGGCGCCAGCCAATCGACATAATACAGCCGGACGCTGCGCACAGGGCCGACAAGTTGAGGTTTTGTTTGCTGGAAAAGGGTCAAAAACCGCGTGATGCCGCCTTCGGCAATAGCTTCGTACACGACGCCTGCTGATTTGATACCAGATTGAGGCCGGGCGTCGGGGCTATTCTCGATCATAATGGCGGTGACAGCTTGCTGAGTCGACGCCATGTCCGGCACCTTTTCGCCGCTCAGCGGTGAATAATACACGACGGGCGCAGGCGTTGGTGTTTTTTTAATCGTTGTTTTGGTGTTTACGATTTGTTTTGGCGATTGGTATAGCAGTACCCCGGCCACCATTGATGCGCCGAGCAGTACGCCGACGCTTATCATGAGCAGTGTCGTAGTCCGATGATAATGCGTCCACGACGTAATACGCTTCCAGATATTTTTGTGTATGGAAATCATAGCTTAAGCACTATTGTAACAGATTAATGTTCTTGAATGACCAAGAACCAAGTCACTTCTTTTCGCGTCGCCGAAAAGAAGCAAAAGACTCGTGACGGCTTCGCTGCTCCGGGAACCTCATAACGAAAACAACGGTCACTCGAGAATGCCCTTTGGGCAGTTATTTTCATTTTATTAATTGATTAAAAATAACAAACTCTTGTGAATTATTCCGTTGTTTTCGTCACTCGGTCCTCGGGCGTCTGCAGATGTCACATAAGTGTTGCAATTAAAAACGCAGCCGAGCTGCGAATAATTTGGGAACGAAAGAACCCGCCAGGCGGATGAGTGCCTGAGCGGGTGCTCGAGGCGGGTTCATTCGTTGGCGGGTATTCAGTTGTAGAACTCTTCATCCTCGTCATCGAAGATGAAGTTGGGAGGAGGGACGATTCGATTTGTCTCCGAATCGAACGGCTCTATGACGTCCCATTCTTGAGGGACGAGGTCGCCTGGCTTGGCACCGATTCCCGGTGCGGGTTCGATCCAGGCGTACTGGTCGCTACTGCCAATTTGACGGGCTGTTCCGCCACCCTGAGTGGCGAAATAGGTGCGA
>JBAZLK010000022.1:0-3491 GCA_041650335.1 Patescibacteria group bacterium | reverse complement strand
CCCGTTCAATAAATGTTGCGTGTTTAGCTCCCCTGCTGAGCGCTTCGATGCCGACCGCACCGGTTCCGGCAAATGCATCGAGAACATTCGCGTCTTTGACCGTCTCGCCGAGGCTATTAAACAGGGCATTTCGTATCCGTTCGCTCATCGGGTGTGTTCGTCGGCCGTCTGGTGCATCGATTTTGCGGCCGCCGAGCGTGCCCGCGATGATGCGGATATTCATACCATTAGAACTCCATGCAGAATTACTACACGAATAATCCCTAGCGTTCTCAGGGGATTCACGATTTGGCCTTTTTGGATTGAGCGGCAAGCGCGCTGCTGTACCAGGCAAGCGTAACAGTCCTGATAATTTCTGGTATTAATACAGCTTTTGTGTCACGTGCCAGTCGTCTCGTCCAGCCTGCTTTTGTAAATTCATCGTAGAGCTGAAGTGCGACAATGCGCTCTAATGCTTCGTCGAAAAGTTTTATGAAGCCTTCGTTTTTTACTCTCACAACATCGTTGCCGCTCGGCGACGTATCGGGTAATTTACCAGTTGCAATCGTTGTTGCAATCCCTAGCTCAAAGGTGAAATGAGTCGTCATAACTCCCTTTGCACCCCAGAACTCCCAGTTATTACGTAGCTGGTGACGGCGTGTTTTACCAGGTAGTACTAGTTTTTTACCCGTCGTATTACGCGTTTCTAGGCCTTCGCCGTTGCGGAGCTCTTCAAGTTTTTCTTCCAGCGGATAATGATGGGCAGGCGTGAGCCCGTCCGTGATTGCATGAGCAAGCCAGGCCGCTTCAAATGATGCGCGCTGTCTATTATCTGCCGCAAGCGCGACCGTCAAATTATGCATGTGATCCGATATCATCTCGCGCAACTTATTGTCGGCATCATCTGTCGGATCGATATAATGCCACGGCTCATCCTGCCCTGGGCTTTTGCGTTTGACCCCATCAGGACCGTTCAAGCCTTCAAAATGTAGGATTTCCTTTTCGCTAGGAAAATACTGTAGGCGCGTGAGCAGCGGCTGCAGCTCTCGTCGCGCCAACCGATCGATCCGCTGATGGACGCCCATCACGCGGCCGGATTTGTTTCGAAGTGTTGTTCCTGAATACATAAATGCGCTTCGCTTATGAGACAAACCTTAGGGTTTTTCTCATCTCGCAGGCCGCCGAAGTAAATTCGTCTGGTCTGGCTGCTCTTTTCCTTTTAAATGATTCATTTTATTTAATTTAATGTTGTAAGCCGTTGATATTTCTCAACTTGGCTGGCTAACTGCTTGTATTGTACCAAACTCAGGTCGGAATCGACTAGTTTGCGTGCTGCGCGCTGGGCACGTGCGATCAACTTAGTATCTCCAAGAGTCGCAACCTGCAGGTTCAGCTCGCCATGCTGAGCGCGACCATAAATTTCACCTGGACCGCGGAGCCGTAGATCGACTTCAGCCAGATAAAACCCATCATTTGACCTCTCGATTTCGCTGAGGCGTTTCGACGGTTTTTTGCTGTCAGTCATCATCAAATATGCGTAACTTTGATGCACGGATCGGCCGACGCGGCCGCGAAGTTGATGCAGCTGAGATAACCCGAACTGGTCAGCGTTTTCAATCAATATTACTGTCGCATTTGGCACGTCGACACCGACCTCAACAACAGTCGTACTGACGAGTATGTCGGTCTTTCCCGACGCAAAATCCGACATTATCGTGTCCTTTTCTGCTGGTTTTAACTTGCCATGAAGTAATCCAATTTGCCGGTGTTTGAACGGGCCGACACGCAGTTTTTTGTATTCAGCCTCGACGCTCTTCACATCGTTGTCAGGATTTTCATCAATCAATCGGCATATAACGTATGCCTGCCTTCCTAGAGCGATTTGCTCTTCGATCAGATCATACAGCTGAGTACGGCTATTTGGTGACCAGAGCTTCGTCATGATTGGCTTGCGGCCTTTTGGTAGTTCGTTAAGAATACTGATATCAAGCTCTCCATATACGGTGAGTGCCAAACTTCTAGGAATAGGCGTCGCTGTCATGGCGAGAAGATGCGGCATGTGTTCGGATTTTTTCAGAAGTTCTTGCCGCTGTGCGACGCCGAATCGATGCTGCTCATCGATAACAACAAATCCTAGCCGGTGGAATTTGACTGTTTCCTGTATCAGCGCATGCGTACCGACGACAATATCGACGCCGCCGCTGGCAATTTGTTTGTACAGTTCAATTCGTGCCTTGCCTTTGACACTCCCCGTCAGAAGTCCTACCGATACACCCAGTGGAGCAAGCAGTTTCGTCAGCGTGTCGGCGTGCTGCGTCGCAAGGATTTCCGTCGGAGCCATAATAGCCGACTGAAAACCACTGCTAGCGATCTGTCGAGCCGCAAGACCCGCCACAACCGTTTTGCCGCTACCGACATCACCCTGTAGCATTCGGTTCATCGGCGTTGCCCGCTCAAAGTCCTGGATGATTTCCCATGCAGCACGGCGCTGCGCATCAGTCAGCCTGAACGGTAGCTGCTCGACAAAGCTTTTTACGACGGCAACATCAAACGGAATGCTCCAGCCTGCCAGCTGCGCGTTGGTTTTTTTGTTGAGCTGCGCCGCAAGGAGCAGACTGAACAGTTCTTCAAATCCAAACCGTTCGCGGCCACGCTCAATGTCATCAGTCCCTTTCGGAAAATGCAGCGCCATGATCCCTTCCGAGTACGAAAGCAGCTTTTCGCTGGCGACAATTTCTGCCGGCAATGTTTCGGGCAGCATCATCATGAGCGGCCGCAGTTCGACCAGTATTTTACGAACCACTTGACTCTTGAGCCCTTTGATAGAACGGTAAATCGGTACAATGCGATCGGTTGAAACAGGGACATCCGTTACCTTTTCGGCACTTGGACTAGACAGTTGATATTTATTGTAGTTAAACTCAAACTCACCCGAAAAATAGAATGTGTCCTTGCTCTTAAGCTGCGTCGCGCGATACGGCTGGTTGAACCACACGGCTTGCAGCTTGCCGGTGTCATCAGCCAGCACGGCAGTCGTAACGGTTAGTCCGCGTCGTACGCGCTTGGTGACGACTGACTCGCAGATTGCTCGGATTGTACGCTTGCCAGGCTTGATGTTTGCTATCGTCGTTATCTCAGAGAAATCTTCGTAGCCGCGTGGCAAAAAAGTTATCAAATCACCGACCGTGTGTAATCCGGCCAGGCTTAATTGCTCCCCAATTTTTTGTCCTACACCTTTGACGGATTGGAGTGGCGTATTAAGATTCATATCTCTATGGTAACAAACTAACCGAAAAGGATCTTTTCGAGTTCGCGTGACACGTTCTCGAGTAATTCCGTTGTTTGTTCATATCGGGCTTCGATAGACGAAACATCGGTACTCTTACCATCTTCATACCACTGTACGTAAAACTTTATCTTTGGCTCCGTTCCGCTCGGACGGACGGTAACGCGTCGGCGACGATCACCGAGCTCCAGAACGACAACATTGCCTTTGATTGTCGGAATAGCAC
>JBAZLK010000021.1:0-3894 GCA_041650335.1 Patescibacteria group bacterium | reverse complement strand
CATTACCCGCTCCGCCATACAAAGAATCATCACCCTTCCCGCCGTTCAAAAAATCCGCATACGCCGGTTCCTGATAATTACCGTCATCGTCCGCTATCAACGTGTCGTTTCCGTCGCCGCCGTACAAAAAGTCAGCTCCCACATTGCCGTATAGCACATCGTTGGCGTTATCACCGTACAAAGTATCACTCTCATTCGACCCGATAATAACATCATTCCCGTTTCCGCCGTAAATCGTATCGCTACCATTCCCCGCATTGATTACATCGTTACCGTCTCCGCCGTAAATCGTATCACCAAACTCAGTACCGGTGAGTCCATCATTCTCAGGCGTACCCAGATGCGCCATGATACCTATCACCCCGATACTGCTCCCGTCACTGAAAGCAAACGTCTCAACCCGATTATTGGCGTTGTACCAATCAGTAATCACGATCTTATCACTCAGATCGGCAAACAACTTCCCATCTTCTTTGAGCGCTACAACCAGATTATTCCCCTCGGTCTTGATGATCAAATCGGTCTGGCTAATCCCCTCGCCGAACAGCAGCGTATCGTTCCCCCCACTTATATAATTGCGATTCCCTGTATAAGCGTCATAGTCGTATATCAAATCCTTCCCGTCGCCGCGGTTATACACATACGTATCATTACCCGCTCCGCCATACAAAGAATCATCACCCTTCCCGCCGTTCAAAAAATCCGCATACGCCGGTTCCTGATAATTACCGTCATCGTCCGCTATCAACGTGTCGTTTCCGTCGCCGCCGTACAATCGATCATTTCCGACCGATCCATATACCGTATCGTTGCCGCCGTTCATTTCAAATGTTTCATTAGCGGCGTTTCCGCTTATTGCGTTATTTTCATCCCCATAAATGTGGTAACCGTTTGAGAGCCATCCGTAATTAAAGGTCGTCACCGGGAAGGTATCGCTTTTATTGACCGCCATCGTTTCGCCGTTGCTGAAGATGATTTTTTCGATTCCCCGATTGGTGTTTGCCCAATCTTTTATGATGACGTAATCCCGCAGCTGTTCATAGGTATTATTAGTCGGCGTCACTTTGATAATCAAATCGTTGCCTACCGTCCCGATCGTGATATCCGTTTTATTGATCCCGCCGTTTAGATACAGGGTGTCATATCCTGCATTGGCTTCGATCTGTCCTAGATAATAACTATCTTCGATAACGACAGCAAAATCTCCCTTGTTGTATACATAAGTGTCATTGCCGCTTCCTCCATGCATATCGGCACCCGGTTTGCTATACAATGCCGCATAGATATCATTGGGGACGAATTTAGTCGCGATATCTCCTTTGGTAAGGGATGAACTGTCGCTAAAGACGAACATTTCGATATTGTTTTCTTCTTTAAACCAATCGGTAATTGTGATCACATCGCTTAGCTGATCAAACGTTTTGTTGATTTCTGCCAATCCCACGATCAGGTCATACCCTTTCTGCTTAAAAATCAAATCATCTTTCGTAATCCCATCACCAAATCGAAGCGTATCATTCCCCAGTTCATCAAACACATTGTCGGCTCCATCCCCTCGATTGAAGAGGTACGTATCATTTCCACTTCCCCCTTTGAGGGTATCGGCTCCTGCTCCACCCGTGAGAGTATCGTTGCCTCTGCCGCTGAGGAGTGTGTCGTTGCCGTCCCCGCCACTTGCCGTGTCGTTACCCTCTCCGGTGATGAGAGTATCGTTTCCAGCTAATGCATCGACTGTTACTCCTTCATCGCTGAATACGAGGTAATCATCTCCGGCGGTAGAGCGCTCGATTTCGGTGAGGGATACTGCCGTCCCGTCGCTGAGGCGGAGGTTTTCGATCCGCTGGAGGGTGTTGCGCCATCCGGTGATCGTGATGACGTCGGTGAGTTGATCGAAGGTTTTGCCCGCTTCGGCCAATCCGATTTGCAGATCGTCGCTTCCGCTGACGAACCGGGCGACGAGATCGTCTTTGGTGATCCCCTCGCCGAAGACAATCGTGTCGTTTCCGCCGTCTTGCTGATAGCTTCCGTTATGGAGATAATCGAGGAGTCGGTCTTTTCCCTCACCGCGGGCGAAGCGGTAGGTGTCATTTCCGCCGCCCCCTTCCAGTACATCCGCTCCTGTCCCGCCGATCAGGGTATCGTTTCCGGCTTCCGCTTTTAGGGTATCGTTGCCTTCACCGCCTTCTAGGGTGTCATTGCCGTTATTGGAGATGAGGATATCATTGCCCGCTCCGCCGCCGAGGGTATCGTTGCCGTTGGCGGTGATCACCGTATCGTTGCCTCCCATCGCATCGATCATCGTATCGCTATCTCCGAAAACGAGGTAATCGTCCCCGTCGGTCCCCCCCTGCATTTCAGAGAGGGTCACGACCGTACCGTCAAAGAGGGTGATATTTTCGATCCGTTTGTTGGCGTCAAACCAGTTTTTCAGCGTCACGATGTCGCTGAGGGCATCGAACCCTTTGCCGCTTTCACGGATCCCGATTTGTAAATCGTTGCTTCCCGGTACCGAGCGGGCAACAAGGTCAGCTTTAGTGATCCCCTCTCCAAAGCGAAGGGTGTCATTGCCGCCGGAACCGTAGACGTACTCGTCGATGATCGTGTCGCGTCCGTCTCCGAGGTTAAAGAGATAGAGATCGTCCCCTAAACCGCCGATCAGGGCATCCGTTCCGGCATTGCCTGATAAGGTATCATTTCCGGTTTCACCGGTGAGGGTATCGTTCCCCTCGCCGCCGCTGAGAATATCGTTACCGCTTCCCGCGCTCAAGGCGTCATTGCCTGCGTCACCGTAGAGAGCGTCGTTGCCTCCGCCGCTTCGGAGCGAATCGTTGCCGTCACCGCCGTGAAGCGTATCGCTTCCGGCTCCCGTAGTGACGGTATCATCACCTCCGAGTGCATCGATGCTCACGGCACTGTCGCCGTAGACGAGATTGTCGTTGCCTTCGGTTGCCGACTGAATCGCTGCCAAATCGACAATGGTGCCGTCAAAGAGGGCAATCGTCTCGATACGGCTGTCGATGTTGACCCAGTTTTTGATCGTGATGACGTCACCGAGTTCTTCGAATGTCTTGCCGTCCTCACGCAATGCCAAGATCAGGTCGTCGCTCCCCGGACGGATGAGCGCGATCAAATCGGCCTGCGTAATCCCCTCGCCGAAGCGGAGGGTGTCGTTTCCGGCATTGTATTGATTGGCGTTATTGTAGCCGATGCGGTATTCGTCGATAATGGTATCTTTACCGTCACCCCGGCTAAAGAGGTAGAGATCATTGCCAAGTCCCCCCTGATGCGTATCGCTTCCGCTGCCGCCTTCTAGTATATCCGCTCCGCTTCCGGAGGTGAGTGTATCATCCCCTTCGCCGCCGCTGAGGGTGTTGGCTCCGTTGCCCGCATTGATCTTATCGTTCCCTATTCCGCCGTCGATCACGTCGTTGCCGCTGCCGGCGTTTAGGGTATCGTTCCCCTCACCTCCGGTGATGACGTTGTCCCCTTCGCCCGCATTGATCACGTCGTTGCCCGCTCCCCCTCCGATCGTATCGTTGCCGCCGCCGGAGAGGACGGTATCGTTGCCTCCCAAGAGATCGGCAGTGACCGCATTGTTTCCGAAGACAAACGTATCGTCCCCTTCCGTAGCCGTTTGGAGCGTGTTCAGATCGAGGCTCGTGCCGTCGACGAGGAGGATGGTTTCGAGACGGTTGGCGGTACTGTTCCACCCGCGAATCGTGATCGTGTCGCTGAGGGTATCGAACGTTTTCCCCTCCTCTTTGAGGGCGATGATCATATCGGCACCGACCATTCTGACGGCCAGACTCTCCGCCGTTATCCCCGCTCCGAAGGCAAGCGTATCGGCACCTGCACCGTCGGTGATGACGTCTTTGCCGTCGCCGATGGCGTAGA
>JBAZLK010000020.1:0-4620 GCA_041650335.1 Patescibacteria group bacterium | reverse complement strand
TCCAGTTCTGTTGTATCAATATCATATTCCGAAAGCCGTTCGATCGTCTCAAATACTTTAGATTCCGCTGACAATGCCTGCGCTATGGCAGCATTGAGTCGAAATGCACCAAACCGGGCATGAACCCGCGGTAGAACTGCCAGATATACCCGATAGTCGGCATATACAGACTGCGCTTTTTGTTTTAATAAAACCAAATCGGTTTCCGTCGTTACAGAAGTTTTTAATGTTGTTATTCCGTCAACATTGGTCTGTAAATCCGCTGTCAGCATTGCCTTATCGCTTTCGGAAATTTTACTTGCCGTTATCCGCGTTTTTAGCCGTTCCATATGGGCAATACGTAAGTCAATCGCCTTACCGGCAAGTTCTTTCAGCTTCGTAATTCTGGCTTCTTCTATTTGGGCATCTTTATATTCCGATAGGGCGGTCTCAACATCGGTCTTATTCGTTTCTCTGTTGGCCGGTAAGCCTTCTGTATTGATTATCGCCAAAACCGGCACAGGAGTAAGTAGAAGTGTTAAAAAAGTTAGAGTTACGGTAAGTTTTTTTATCATTATAATCTCCTTTTAAAGTTCCGGCGCATTATCTTGCGTCATATCTATTGCATCTATGTCGGCAGTAATAGAATCGAGGTCCGAAAGAGCGTTATTGATACCCGTTACGGTTGAGTCAAGGTCTTCAGCTATACTCTCGTCTATTTGCGCAGACGGAGTAGATACTTTTTCGCCGGAATTCGTCGATTCATTCGTATCCGTCGCGGTCTGATTATTCGGCTGGCCGGTTTCCTCTCCCTGATTCGCTTTTTGCCACCACACAAAGCCGATTATCAGTAATACAGCAATCAACAGTAAGCCTAAGATATACATGGTGCTGCTTTTTGATGGTTTCGGCGGCTGTGCCTGAGGTTGAATTGTCTTTTCGATCATCGGTTCTTCCATAGTAATCTCCTCACTGTTTATTATGTCTTTACTCAGAGTAATACTTCCTAAGGTATATTTCAACCGGTAGTGTACCTTGATTAACCTATAGTTATTTGATATAGTGCTGGCAACTGTTCAATCGAGAACAATCGCACACAATTTCTTCGTCTCAGGAGGGAGACCATGAGTATCGCACGATTTCTGCTGGCCTTGCTTTTCGTGTTGGGTTGCTTCTTGCCCACACGTATCGTCCCGACGGCATCGGCCGGCGGGGAGATTGTCGACACGGATGTTACGTATCAGTTCCTCCGGCTGAGCGACGTGCCGTTCCCGGCGAACGCTGCCGTTCAACTGCTTTCGGACCCCACCGCTGACGAGCCCGTATTGCTCCGCTTCGAGTATCGGTTGGGGGCGGGGTATGAGGTGCATTACTACACATTCCCGGGCGTTTCCCTCGAGCAGCGCGCGGCTTCTCCGCTTCCGGCGCCTAAGCGTCTCGACTATCTGACGGTACTCGAATGGCAGGATTTTCACGGTGCCACCGGTACTGGCGGTCCTGACGGCGTCGTCGACGCTATTGTCGTCGAGGTTCGGACTGATGTTGATACTATCAATTCCGACCTCCCCTACTCGCTCATGAACAATCCGATTCTGAAAGTCGGCGATCTCGTCACCCTGACCAAGGGGATGGGATGGGCGGAGTTTTCTCGCGAGATCGGTACTGACCCAAGCGCCCCCTGGGCCTACGCCACCGAGTATATCCACATCGCCAGCGCGAAACTCGGCTATACCGCCGAGACCGTCCCCTACGACCGGCGCATGGTTATTTCAGGCATCGAAGACACCTGGGGCGCACGGGGCAGCGACGGCGATTGGGAGTCCGACGGGGTCGTCGATCATATTCGCCTCGCGCCCTATGTTCACTGGGAGCCGGGAGAGAGCGCGCTGCTCCGCCTCGCTCTGGCATTCGATGCTGAAGCCAAAAGCCATGGCTTCTTCTATCTTTCGATGGCGGGTGCTGACACCGAACCGATCATCACGCTCGACGGAAAGAGCATGAAGCCCGGTCCGTACAGCCACACGTACCTGATCCGGACGGAGCGTTCCGAAGCCAAACTGGAGATTACCTATCCGGGAACGGTCGTTCCCTATTGGGAAACCATGGTTCGGGCCGGCGATGTTGTGTTCGGTGCCGCCCAACGACGTCTTACGATCGGCGATTTCACTCCCGACGAGATGTGCCAGGTCTTCGCACAGCGACCGCAGTGGCAGCCGGACGACTCGCTCTACGACTGGACGCAGCTCGCCCAGACGGGGTGCAACAATCCTATCTACACGCGCTCAGACTCCAGTACCGGAGCGTTCCTCGCCCGAACCGGATTCGTCGCATATGAGATGCCGGAAAGCCGGTACCGGCTCTACCTCTGGGATGGGATGGAATACGGTGCTGATCTGAAGCTTCCGGCCGGAAAGTGGATCAACGTCGACGGCATCACCCTCTCCGACGAGGTCGGTTTCACCATTGGCATTGACGACGACCATCAGCCAATGCTGCTGCGCCTCAATACGCATACCGGCAAGCTGAGCTGGGGGCAGCTTTTCCTGATCGCGCCCAATAGCGCGAAGGCGACAACAGACCACTTCTCCTGGTGGGACACACGCCTCTTCCGAATCGTCCGGCCAGCCTGGGACAAGGCCCTGCTTCAGGAGTACCAGTTCGCCATCGTCGGCCTCGACTGCCGGCAGGGGTGCGTTCAGTAACCTACCCCAATCCGGTGCGCAATCTCGCCCACCGTAAAAACACGAAGGCTCCTCTGCTTAAACCGCCGGGGAGCCTTTTTTAATTTCAAACGTATTTAATTATATTGAGGTAAGGATTGCGCGTATCTGTTTTACTGTCAGAGGGATTTCTCCAACCTGCCGCTCTTCAAGTCGTCCGGTCATGACCGGAAAATGCTCATCCGTTATCCCCCATTCGGCGGCATTCATACGAATGCCGAGAGATTCGAAAAAGTCGAATGTTTTTTGTATCGCACCCTCAGCCATCTCGTCTTCGTCACCTGCCAATCCCCATACTCGTCGCCCGAACTGCGCTAGTTTCGGCAGTTTTTCTGCTTTCATAACTCGCATCCAACGGGGCGTAATTATCGCCAACCCCGCTCCGTGCGGGATATCATAAAACGCACTTAATTCGTGCTCTATCTCATGAGTTGCCCAATCCTGGTTAACCCCCATAGAAATAAAACCGTTTAATGCCATTGTTGCGCTATACATCGCAGTCGAACGGTAGTGATAGTCAGTCGGATTTTCTAATACTGTCAGCGCATTCTCTTTCATTGTGGTCAGCAGTGATTCCGCCCATCTATCCTGGAGCATAACGTTTTCACTGATGGTCAGATACTGCTCGAGAACATGGGAAAAAGCGTCGACCAGTCCGTATGCGGTCTGTTCTCGTGATACCGAATAGGTAAACTCAGGATTAAGAATCGAGAACTTCGGGTAGACTTCATCCCGACTGAATGCCAGTTTCTCATGGGTTTCCCAGTTAGTAATAACCGCGAATGAATCCATTTCACTGCATGTTGCGGCAAATGTTAAAACTGTTGCCAACGGTACGTAGTGCTTCGGTTTAGCCGGGCTATTGATCAGAATATCCCAAGGGTCACCGGTATAGTGTAATGCGGCAGAAATCAGTTTGCTTCCGTCAATAACGCTCCCCCCGCCAACAGCCAAAATTAAATCGGGGTTAAAATCACGGAATTCCTCAATTGCTTTCCGTATCGTTTCAACCCGCGGATTGGGTTCAATACCGCCGAATTCTCGTACCTCAAACCCTTTCAGCTCAGCCATTACCTTATCATATAACCCATTTTGTTTTATGCTCCCTTTGCCGTAGGTTAATGCAATTTTTTTGCCATATACCGAAGCATTCTCTGAGAGCTTTTGCAATGCAGTTTTTCCGAAAATAATTTTAGTAGGATTGTGGAAAATAAAGTCCTTCATGTATACCCCTTTTTGTCACTAATTATATCGTTCGTGAATATAACAATTGTATCACAGATACGAGGGGTCGAATATGTAAAGACCTTTAGCGGCGGTATACGCGAGGTATACCGCCAAAAATTCCTTTACACCTGAGATGATGATTGTTTACTTAGTTCCATAATAGCAACAACAACGGCCGAAACGCCGACAAGGGAATAGACGATTCTTGATAGGGCTGACATTGTGCCGAAAAGGGCAGCAACGAGATCAAAATCCAATAATCCGACCAATCCCCAATTAAGCCCGCCGACAATAAGTAAAATGAGTGCAATAGTTTCGATAATATTTCTCTTCATGGGTGTAATCACCTCCTTTCCGAAGTGCTTTCCATATAAAGCAGAACATATAGTCGCCTGATTAAAAGCATACCGTATACCGACTCAAATTCGTGTAAGCAGTCTAACAGAAGCTGGCAATCGGTAAACTGTTAAAGATTTTCGGGAGAGATCGTTATATACAAAGAAGTCGGAAATTATCGATTACGCTCGTTCTTCACAAAAAAGTATGTCCCTATAATTATAAACAGCGCAAACATACTGCCCATAACAATGATATTTAGCAATGGAGTAAATATTGTTGCAGCTGCGTAATCAGGTCTTCCCTGATAAAATACGGTTCTCAAAAAATCTACCGCATAGGTCATCGGCGCGATTCG
>JBAZLK010000019.1:0-5146 GCA_041650335.1 Patescibacteria group bacterium | reverse complement strand
AAAAGCGGGGGTTCGAAAACGCAAGCGATGGCGCGACCTGCGATGGAGCTGGCGGTGGCTTGCTAACCGCCTGAGCCGCTTGCTCCGCTAATTTTGGCAGGATATCGGCGAAATGCCCCTTGGCGAATCGTACAGGAATGACCGCGATACCCCGGCCGGTCGCCGCCTCGACAACTTCCAAAAGGGCCTGATCGTCCGACGCTTTAATCCATGCAAAATATTCGACCCCCAGCAAGCGGCCCAACCGGACCTGGCGCGCCGAGTCGTCGCTCACCCCCGCCAGGGAAAGCTCTCCCAGAATGGCGCGCATATCTGCACGCTCAAGCACTTTAATGGTTGCCTGTTTCGACAAAGTGGCCAACCAAAAGTCAGTCAACCCCAAATCCGGCTCATTGCCATGATAGACCGCCCCGCTCAGACTGATCGGTGCCGTCCCTGCCGCGCCGGCTTCGGCCGGCCATAGATACCCCATTCCAATCCCGGCAAGGATCGACAGCAGGGCGAAAATCCTTTGGTTTCGAGACTTCATGATTAATCAGTGCGTTTCTTGTCCTGGATTATCAGGTTCCCAAAAAATCGCCACGCCCCATTTCCATTGCGAGTTTCTTGCTTTTATCCCCGGTTTTCCCGGACATTGCCGATCAGTTCCGCAGCCTGTTGCGCCACAGCCTCATCCAGTAACGCGCCTATGGCAAAGACAAAATCGGCTGGGGCGCCCTTAAGTTTCATCTCCTGAATCAGCGTGTTCAGGAGGGACTTCCGATGAAACGGCGACTGGCCGAGGATTCCAGCGAGTGTTTTCCGCACTTCCGGGTCCTCCTGGGCAACACGGATCAGTGTCACGAACGTTTCGTTGTCGCCGACCGATTTTTGTCGACTTCGCATTATTATCCTTTTATTTTTTCCGACAGTCTCACCGGTAGCGGCGACCGGCGGCGAACCCGCCTGGGGGTTTAATTCCGTCTTTTTTATTCCGCAGGCTTTGATCGAAATCTTGTAGAACAACCATGCCGATAGAATTGGAATAAGCACCCCCATAAGCTCCCAAGGCGCTTTGTGAACATGCGTGTATCCTTCTTCCTTTGGCGAATAAATTCTGAATAAGCCACTGCCGAAAAGCCATATTAGCACAGCGATAAGCAGAAAAGGGACTCGGCCAATCACTTCGCGAATTCCAGCGACTGGAAAACCGGAAACTCTTAACGCCCACTTGGATAAAAACAAGTAAGCGATCAACGCGATAAAACTGCCGAACAAAAGGGATGCATCTCGCGCAATCTCCCGGTCAATGCCAACAGGGAACAGCGCCAGGACGGCCGGCTGGAACGACACGAAGAACGCCAATCCCACCATCAGTATTCCGATCGCGCCCTTAATGTTCTTCTCGTTGTTTTTGTTCAGCAACCTGGCTCCAAAATAAACAGCCAGGATTCCAGGCAAAGACATCCATGTCAGCATCGTGAAGAGAAATCCGCAGCCCCGGTTCCCCGTGCCTTCGGACAAGCAACGGATAATGGGGGACACAAGGGCCCCCCAAAGCCAAACGACGCCTAACAGCAAAGCAAGCCCCGCAAATGTGGCGTTGACGAATTTTGCTTTCATTTTATTGGCAACATCATCTTGTCCATTTTGTTCGATTCTTCGCCTTGGACAAGCTGGAACGCAAACAATCCCACGCATACGGTGGCGATCGCAATCGGTTTCATTGGATATTCCACCTTGCTTTGTTTTCCATACGATGACGTTTCAGAATAATATTTCCTGAATCAATGACGTCACTTTACCATTCGTGAAATCGGCCAGCCTTCCCCGGAATGATCGTTTTATCTGAAGGATGTGACGCTCCCGCTCCATTCGTGTGGGAGCCGGAAGTCATGAGATTCGGATGAGTTTTGAGATACGTTTTGGCATCCTCAAGTCCCCTCGCGGCCGCGGCCTCCATCCATTTTCGCGCCAACTCGATGTTTTGAGGGACTCCCGTGCCTTCCGCATATGTCCAACCGAGATTATATTGCGCCAAAGCATGGCCCATGGGCGCGGCTTTGGCCCAGCATTCCATGGCCTTGGCGAGATCCCGCGGCCAACCTCCCCAACCATCATAGAAACACCCCAGACAATACCACCCCCATGACACGCCTAATTCACCCGCCTCTCGATAATAAACCGCCGCCTTCTCCAAATCGCGCGGAACCCCATTTCCTTCAGAATAACAAAATCCTAAACGAAGCTTAGCCACCCCGCAATTCAAGTCGGACGCCTTCTTCCACCAGGCAAGCCCCTTTTGCTTATCTACTGAAAGACCGGCAGAACCTCGAAACCAAAGGTGGCCCATAACTTCCATGAAGAACGGGTCGCCAGCCGTCGCTTTCTTTTCCACGGCAATCAGCCAATCTTTTTCGGTGTCTTCGTAAAGAAGCGCCCCGGGATGGGTAGATATACATACTGTCATATAACGGTTGCTACACGCGTCCGGTCCTTGCGCTATTTTGGCATCCTGAACAATCGCTTGGGCAACACGATTGCCTTCCTGCACGGCCAAACTGGCGCGATCATCCATGCGACGCATCGCCTCCCGATCGCCGCCGGCCAGCGGCGTCAAAATATCGGGACCCACATCGCTCCGGCCCATTGGCAATATCCCGATCACAACGATAGCACCTATCATGATGCGTATAGAATATTGGAAAGAAGCTTTCATGGCCTATCGATAAACGGGTGATTGAACGGCGCCTTTGGATTTTCTCGGAGCTTTTTCATAAACGCAACGATCATGGGCTTTAATTCACGAGTCCCGTGAAACACGCCCTTTAATGGGATACTCGGGTAAAACATATTATTATAAAACTGGTATTTATTTTTAGGATATTCATCCATAAAGGCCAACGCATCTTTGGACAATCGTAAAGCCGCGGTGGTATCCCCGTTGCGTTGCTTTAGCCAGGCAAGCAAATACAGCGACATCGCATAGACCTCTCTATCCGGAGGACGGTTTTTGTAATCCCGCCACGAGACGATTTGCTCAAACAGCGGTTCTGACAGGTCATAACGTTTCCCGTAAAAAAAAGCCACGCCGAACTGACAATAGAATCTGCAAATAACATGGGATTTCACTTCGTTATCATAGAGTTCATGCAGACGCTGGAGGTATGGATAATAATCCTCAATAATAGGCGTTTTTTTCTGCCAGCCCGAGCAAGAATCGATCCAGGCAGAATCTTTAAGCGGGCCGACCTTCCATGATTCATCAAACGACTTCCGGCGCTGATCTTCGCTAACAGTCACATGCGGAAATGCCGTTTCAAAAACTTGCCGGGCTTTTTCCGCCGCGCCAGAAAGAAGCGGATTGTCGGATTTGTTAAGCGTAGAACCCATCAACATGCTCACTCCGCTCTCGGACATTGGCTGCGGATTGCGCGCAAGCAATTTCTTTAAACAATCGGCAAACACAGGACAGACCACACATAAATCAGCCTCGGGCCAACCTTGCCGGTTGGGTGAGTTGGGTGTATAGGTCATCACTTTGAAATACTTAAGAACGGCATAACGGGTCAAGTCCGAGTCCAGGCCGTTTTTTTCAATGATGTCGCGCAGAAATCGCGCTGAGATCGTCCCCCGATCGCGCATACAACACAGAGCGTCGAGATCCACACGCATTTGTTCCGGTGTTTTCGGCAGAAAATAACTGTCGGGGTTATGAAATTTGTCCCGTGGTATCAAGTACTGCGCCATAAATCCCTCGGCAAACAGCGCTATCGAACTGACGCCATGCACAGTAATTAGACTACTGCAATCCATGACATCATCCGGGTTGCCATTTGGCAGACCGAGGGCGTAACGCAGGGCGGAATTCATCCTGCGGACACGAGCGATACTGTTGGCACATTCACTGCTTTGGTAGGGAATCAATTTCGGAAGCAAGCGACCGATTTGCTCTTGGGTTGTTTCGCTATTATAGCTTTGGAAGGGCATCAATTTCGGAAGCAAGCGACCGATTTGCTCTTGGGTTGCCGAATAATTGGCAGGCGTCATGTCAATAAGCGCCAAATTATAACGCGAAAATAGTCCGATGAAATGCTCGGGATATTTTTCCGCAATCCTCTGAAATTCAACGCGGCTTTTTTGCAGAGCACCAGGTGTCCATTGTCTATAACCGGCGAGAGGCAGAGAGGCTACCGAGAACTCAAGCACCGGCCGATCGGGATGTCCTTCCGGAAGCACACGCAGGAACCATTTATACAACCCCATCCGCCAGGGAACTTGCTCGCGATATTTAGTTAGATCCGAATTCCTCGTCAACACCTTGAGATACAGGTATATCCACGCTGTGGGCGACGCCTCCGTGATGGGTTTATAGTAATGTCCAAGATAGATCCACGACCCAAACGATGTTTCCAATTGCGACAACAGGCGGCCTTGATCTTCTTCAACTATAACATCAGGCGGCGACCAGACAGGCGATCCCCGATCGCGGCGCGCAAGCAGTTCGCTAACGGCTTTGTCAATCGGAAGGCGCCATTGCGCATGATCGGCGGGCAATGAGGTAACCGCGTCATAAATCGAGGTGGGATTGCAGTTGCGAATCAGGCAAAGCCGCAATCGGACACCTGTTTTGTCAGGCGCAAGATGACCTGTCACTGCGTCCCGCAGTAGAATCGGCGGCGCCTGCCGCCAGGTTGTCCCCTTGACCTTGTCAAGACCCAGGAGCAGGTCATACTCATCCCGAAGTCCCGCAATGTCTTCCGAGGCAAGGACCGTCATTCCCGACGCTTCGTGCAAACGGTCAATGAGCAGCATACCCAGACGTTCTGCCAGCCCGCGCGAAATTCCAGCGTCAGCTGTCACCCCGAGCAAAGCCAGCCCCGGCTCGGACTGGGCGCCCAAAGTTGGGATTGCTTGTTTGCCAACCTGCCCCGGCTGTTTATCTATCGCAACCGTGTCGGCAATTTCAGGGAATCCAGCCAACCGGTAACAATTGACAATCCAGGCTTCGGTTTCATCAATGTGGATTTTGCGGGATTTGGAGTCTGCGATAAGAGGGAGCGCGTCAATATATCGCCCCTGATTATGAAGCACCATGCCGGCATACAGCGATTTCAAAATTTCGGGCGAGGCATAATGGTTATTGGTGACTGCGGCAGGAGGAAGG
>JBAZLK010000018.1:0-5941 GCA_041650335.1 Patescibacteria group bacterium | reverse complement strand
CAATCCTATAAGAAAGCCATACCGAGCAAACCAGATAAGAATATCTTTTAAAAAAGGTTCCGAACTATATCCATTTTCAAACCGGCCATTTCAGGTAGAATTAGAACGGCGTTTGCAATAGCATAAAAAAAAGGAAATCATCATGAAAAATGACCGAAAATATCCCAATGGAACGAGCCGTCTTGCCAAGCCAAGATTGGAGAAGTTTGCTTTCTACAGGGCTGGCGGAAAAACACTTGCCGAAGCATACGCCCTGGCCGGCGCTAAAATTGGCATAAGTTCCAAAAGCGCCCAAGTTGGAGGCTCACGCCTGATAGCGATTCCAAGCGTCCGCGCCAGGGTTGCCTACTTGAGCGAACAAGTCATTGCGACCAAGGCACATGCTTTCTCGCCCGAACAAGGCCTGATCCCTAAAATGCCGAAAGAGGCGCTACTGGCGCGGCTTTGGCAGGCTGTCAATGCCGGTAGTAATCCGGAGGCTATTGCTGCCGCCAAACTCCTCCGGGACTGGCTACGCGAAGACGAACAGGACAGCAAGGCCCAGCAGATATCAGATCCCGCCATCATCGCCGGGCATATCCTATCTATATCCGGTGACTACGCCGGGCTGGATGACGCTGGCCGCGCGGCCTATTGCCGGAGGATGATAGACTCACTGGGCACGCTCGGCCTGCCGCGCGCTGATTTCCAGGCCGCGCTTGCGCCGGAGGCAAATAGGGCAAACGCCCAAACGCCCGATCCAACGCCAGCCACGTCTTAAAGTGTAGTAAAAAGTGTAGCAATCCAAGCACCTGTTACAACTTAGCCTTAATTCTATTGACTCAAACACGGATTATCTTCTGATACCATATCCTAAGGCGACAAATCCGGCCCACCGTATGACCGGGCGCTGGTGGCTACCGAACAGATAGTTGCCCGGCGTTGACCGCTCTATGCCCTGCGTGCGGCATGTAAGCTGACGGCTTACTGGCCGGCGACATCGTGTGTGTCAGCAGCAGACCGCCCCGCCCTTGGCGTGACCGTGGCACCGGCTACTCACGCCCTCAATGGATGCGACTGGATGCCCACCCTTGCTCTGCGTGCGCGTGCAGGCACCGCCGACCATAGGCAGGCCCAGCCGCTGCCAGCACCAGCACAAACTGACCGGACCACCCCCGCCCCCGCCGAGGGGGTTGGCGAGGGGGGTATGCCATACCTCTATGTATGGTTAACGCGGGGGATTTTTTTGAAAAACGGATTTGTTATCCGCGGCCTACGTAAGCAGGGCATGACACTCCAGAAGATTGCCATGGCTATGGGGGTAAGTGTTGATACGGTACATAGAGCTGTTTTTGATTCCTCATTTCCGAAATCGGAAATCACCAACGAGCGCGGCCAATCCAGGCCGTCTCATTATGCCACCCACGACGAAAACACACCTCGCCCTCATGTTGCCAACAACACCGGCGAAACCGGCGCAGCGGGCGACTACCGAATTATTTAGATTGTCTTTCGGCAGGTGACGGCTCTATAATTTTAATTAGTCAGTCGGCGTGTGCCGCCAACAATAAAGCGGAGGTGACAAGCTCGGATATCTGACAAAATAATTTCGCGTTAATCGCAGTAATCGGCTCATTCAAAAACAGCCAATTTTTGTAGTCCAGAGGCGACACTGTGAGGGACGCGCTCCGATAAGGGGGCGCGGCTCCTTGCTTTGTGTTTCTGGATGGGTGCTTGGCTGTACCTTGAATGAGGCACGGGCTTGGAGTCCCGCCTTTTCGTTTTTCGGGCTGGCTCCGGCATGGAGACAGCCAGTGATTGCGTTGAACAAGTAACGAGCCACACGAATTAATGAAGATGAAACCCATAAACCTATTCAATATCCCAAAGAGCCGTATTGTCGCTTTGGTATTCTTTTCAATTGTCGCAGGCGGCGATTTATTTGCGGCGAACCCGAGCGTATTTGAGTCATACAATCTAAAGTACGGCATTACTATCAAACTCCCGCGGCATTGGCGCGTTCTTGATAAACAATTGATGGATTCGATTGACACAAATACAGAAATCATGACTGGGATTGGACAAGGCAACAATGACATCGTAATCGCGGCTAATTACTATGACAGCGACACCGGCACCACAGCAGCTACCGCACGTGTAAGCGTCCGAATCAAACAAACGGCCTCGCAGAGTGATGTTACAGCAATGACTCAGTCGGACCTTGATGCCCAAGTAGACCCAGCATACAAGATAGCTCTCTCTGCGCTTGAAAAATCGGGAAACAAAACAACACGTATCACGCGCTACAAGATGACCAAGGACGAAATATCTGGCTATGTCGCTATTCGGGCCGACTATCAAGAAATTGCGCCAGCCCATACAATGAACGTCGCCATTTACACCATCTTCTTAGGTAATAGGATTGTCAAAGTCACAATGAGTCATGACGCAGCCCAGATATCGCTCCTTGCGCCAACGATCAACGAGATCAAGAAATCAATCCGAATCAGAGAGTGAGTCGAAACGGCCCACCGGAAAGTGATTCGATCCCTGCTCCAACACCACTAATCATGCGGGGGCGAAAACGGCGGTTCAAAAGGATCATTGTAATCCCCGGTTTTTGCCGATCCTGTCCCGCCCCGGGAATATCGCAAAAGCAAACCGAAAGGGAAACACCATGACAACCGAAGAACGCCTGGAGAAGCTGGAACGCGAACTGACCGCCACGCAACGCCGTAATCGCTGGACGCTGGGATGTGGCGCCGTCTTGATCCTGGGTTGTCTCACTATAGCCGCAACGCCGGGGGACAATCGGATAATCCGTGCCAATTCTTTCATATTAGAAGACGAGAACGGCAAAACCCGCGCCTCACTGAGCATGGGCAAGGATAGGGGTGGGCCGGGGTTGGCCATGTATGACGAGAACGGGAAAACACGCGCCGTGCTGGACGTGAGCAAGAATGGGCCAGCGTTGAACATGCAGGACGAGAACGGCAATCTCCGCGCCTCTATGGGCGTGGGCAAGGACGGACCGTTGATGGTCATCTGGGACGGGAACGGCAAGGGCCGCGCCGCGATGGTCGTGATCAAGGATGTACCGGAGCTGCACATGATGGATAAGAACGGAAAGCCAATCTGGAAAGCACCATGAAGACAATCGCCCTGGTTAATAACAAGGCGGGGGTCGGCGTAGCCACAATGGAAGGAGTGCTTATGAAAATATCGTTACTTGTTTTTTGCTTCTTTTTGGTAGCTTTTACTGCTCACGCTGCCGTAGGTGATAGGCATGTCGAACAGGCAGGAGGCTTTTCCCTGCAAGCTCCAAGAGGATGGATGTTCCGTGATTTCCCTGGCCTTAAATACCAGGCAGCTGTTGGCCCGGCTGCTAATTTGTTTAGCCCAAATATTAACGTGGTAGATGAGGTTTACGATGGGGATCTAAAGAGCTATGTCGATCAAAATGCAAAGAACACCGAAAAGGTATTTGTCCAATATACGTTAATTAAACGAAGTAGTTTTGTAACGTTAAAGGGCATAAAAGGTGAAAAGATGGTAACGACTTCACTTATGCTGAAGAATATGGTCCGTCAGATTTTTTATTTCTTTCCCGGTAGCCATGGAAAATATTTTGTCATAACTTGTACTGCGCTCGCGGAAGGCGGGGATTCGCTCGATTCCATTTTTGACGAAAGCATGCGATCATTTGAGATAATCCCAACCACTCCCATTCAACGGGGGGTTCGAGGTGCCGCGATTGGCCTTGTGTTCGGGTTTATTGGCTGCACGATTGCCTTGTTACTTTTTTTCGTTCGGACTTTGTGGAAGAAAAAAGGATCTACGCCCTCATGCTTAAGGGCTTCAGAAGCGGCTGTAAGCCCAACGGAAAAACAACGGAGAGAGGATGTGCAAAGGTGGTTAAGGGCTCAAGAGGCAATAGACGGCGGAAAGCTGAAGGGGAAACTGCCGGTGAAACCATGCGAGCTATCTTGTCCTAAATGCGGCGCCACTTACACCCCTGCCGATTATATTGCTGATGCCCCAACGTGGTTGTGTTCAAACTGTAAATCAACTTTGCAGAAAACTTAAAAAAAAGAAAAAGCGAGCACCAGCATCCTCTGCGACGCTTCAATGCCGACTGACGCGATTCCCGCCGCTAAAAGCCGCCCGGATTGCCACTGTAGCCGCCTGTCGCACCCCGACCCATAATCAACCGCCCGCAACGATTCATGGTTTGGCGTGCTCCTTCCCCTTGGACGCTTTGGTGGGTTTGCCTGCCTGTTGCGATTGAGCCATTTCCACAAAATTCATGGTCGGCAACAGGAATTGTCCGTGAACGGACTGAGCCGTGATCTGGGCCACTTGGGCACGGAGGAGACCGTGAAGGATCGAAGCGCCGTTTAAACTCAGGACATGCTTTGCCTGGTCCTTGGGGCAGTTGTCTTTGAACACAAAGAACGCGCGTCCTTTGATGGCTATATTGTAAGGGAAAAATGCCTTCTCATGATCTTTTTTCGGGCGAACAAAAAGCTCCAGAGACAGAAGATACCTGGTGGGATCTTCCTTATGAGGCGCAATTGTCATTTTGACGGAGACATCCCCCGCATGAGAGGGCAGTTTGGCATCGTAACTCTCATTGAGAACGACTGCTACCGATTCAATCTGATAACGATCAAGCCGGAATACGCGATTCATAATATTGCTCCTCAACGTTGAGATCATATTCACTTTCACTGGATGTGATGGTCTCTGCAAAGGTTTTGATGACAGCCGTTTTGACAGTGCAAATGGTGGGGTCGCCGAATTCATTGATCAGCGAGAAAGCCCCGACTTGGGCGGCCTTTGGAACGAGGATGCATTCCCACTTCAGGTTAAGGGCGAACGCCAGCTTGGCGAGGCTCTCCAAACTCAGGTTGGCATGGCCCCGGAGAACCTTGGTAATGTAAGCCGGGCTGACTTCCATCCGTCGAGCCAAGTCACTGCGCGTGACCCCTCGGGCTTCCATCGCGTCGATTACGCGCGCGGCCACGTCAATAAAAAGACCCTCCTCGTAGTACGCGAGATGCTTCTGGGCCTCCGCGTGCGCTTTGGTGAAGTTGTACCCGCCTTTGACCCTGACGATCTCGGTGTTCATGGTTTTTTCTCCGGTACTTTCTATTATTCTGTCACGATGATCCTGAACTTGCCGCCTTGTTGGCGCACCCGTTCATAGTCAGCTTTTCTTGCTCGTGCCATGTCAAGTTCCCTCCGGGGCATTTTCTGCGCCTTCTTGGCAAATCCCTGGGTGCAGATGACCAAGTGGCCGGCATCGTAGAAGAAAACGATCCGTGTCCCGCCACGGGATTTCATCTCAAAGAGGCCTCTCCCTAAACTATTGAATTCGTCCCGATGTTTGGATGCTCCGCGCTCTGACAGTTGCGTCAATCGCCGGTCCATCCTGGCATATTCGGCCGGGTTCTCCTGGCGCAGCCTCTCCAGAAATGCTCCCACACCTTCACCGACCAGCATCCCGTAGATTTTGAATGCCGAACCCTCCAATATCAGCTCTAAGTCCATATTTAACCCATAGGTTAAACCAATGCAAGTCTATTTTTTGCCTTTTTATTTCTCTGCGCATACGCCCGCAAGACAACTGATCAATAATCAGTTGACCTTAAAACAAACTGCTACGCGCCCTGCTACTTTTCAAATCTATTCAAAGCAATTTAATGCGCATAAACCCCTTATTTTATGGGGTTTAGAGAGGTTTTTCGCGATTAGGAATCGGCTGCTCTGTCCAGCTGAGCTACCGGAGTATAAACGTCTTACGGCAACGGCAAGCTACCATAGCGCACGGGCAATTGACAATCACGCAGAAATCAGATTTTCCGGCGGGATTCGAGGAAATCGGTTTCGTCACGGCGGGTCCAGGTTTTGACGCGCAACAGTTCCATCGAGGAAATCTGCGGATAGAGCACGATCTTGC
>JBAZLK010000017.1:0-6074 GCA_041650335.1 Patescibacteria group bacterium | reverse complement strand
AAGAACGGCTCACCCGGAGGGTTCGCCCTACCTGTGAAAATGTTATCGCCTTTGACGGCAACATAATCATATTTTTGATCCATTTTCAAACCGGCGAAAATCGTCCGTTTTTGACCGGCCGCGACATGCTATGTTATGTCTCCAAATTTATGACGTTAGGGATAAGGTACTATCGGCCTCCCACACCGGGCTATGTCGTGTTCATGGTGGTAATGTCCTCCCGTTGTTCTGAATCGTCTTGGCCAGTCTATCGAGGGCTTCCGCCACTTCGTGTATCGCCGCCAGCGTCGTGTAGTGCCGGGTTCCTGACTGCATGTTAAAGCGTTCGATGGTCCCCGCAACGACCTCGTCGCCGGTCAGCCCTGCCGTTAGCCATTTGTTCAGTCTTTCCACCGTCTCCAATCGTGCCTGTAGGTCGGTATTCATGGTCCGGTTTCCTTTCATTTTCGGGCTTTTTTTATTAAAACGGGTGACGTAGGTGACGTAGTTGATAGTGATTTTCAGTATCTTTTCTACACTCTTTTCTTATAGAAAGTTTCCCGTTTTTGGCCTCAACTACGTCACCTGCGTCACCCAGTCGTCTTTATACCAATTCCTAACCATGAGCGAACGCCGCCGTGTCCTCGGTGTTCTTTGCAGCCGTGCTTTAGCAAAACGGCCGCAAAACGCTGTCTGGAAAGCGGGTATCGCTGGCCGTTCTTCGAGGACCAGTCCTCATATACACGGCGCAAGTCGGCAGATATGGTGCAAAAGTCGCGGTGCAATTCGCAACAATCCTCAATAAAATCCAGCAGCGGGTCGGTTTCTGACTGGTATTCGGCTGTTGACTGCTCCACGGCTGAACATGTGCCCAGGCCCTGCTCGCTCCATAAAACTGCGCCGGCAACAGCCCAGGCAAGGAAAGCACGGGCTGCCGGGCTGTTTGGGTCGGAAAGAGCTGCCAGAATCCGCGGATCGCGGTCGACCCGTGGGATCTGATTGTTAAATGGAACACGGCGCAACCTATTCCAGGTCGCCGCGTCGCCGCCGTCGGATAGCATTGGCGCGTGATTTGTGCTCAACCAAAGTTTATGCGTGGGGCGAAACTCGACTGACGATTGCCGGATTTCGCGTGCTCGTAGGGTGTCGCCGCCGGTCAACTGTTTTATGAGTTCCGCCGCAAACCTTCGTCCCGGCTTCGTCTCGCTGGCAACTGCCAGTCTTGCGCCGCATAGTTTGGCCAGGTCATAATTGGGTTGTCCCCCGTGATCAGGTTCAAGTAATGAATCAAAACCAATGGTCATTCCGTATTCACCTAACACCGTCAATAATCCGGTGACAAAACATGTTTTTCCGGTATCTGTCGCCGTGCAATAAACGATAAAAAGGCATTTTTCATGGATATGCCCGGACAAGGTATAACCGGCGGCGCGTTGCAAATATAATTCCAGTTCGGCGTCGCCGGTGGTCGCATGGTCGATGAATTGCCGAAAAATCGGGTCGGTTGCATCGGGAATAAAGGCAACGGGCGAAAACCGCGTTATGAATTCCTCACGCTTGTGCGGGTGTAGTGTTCCTGTGCGTAAATCAATCGTGCCGTTCTTAACGCAAAATCGCATCGGGTCGGCGTCAAACATTGTCAGCGAACGCGCAAGGCCCAGGCTCGGCGCAAGGCGCGCGGCGGCGTCCATCCGGCTGATCTGCTCACAAGATAACGCAAAGCGGAAATAATCCATCCGGGCTTGCGCTCCCATAGACTCCGGCAATGCCGAACATTCGTCTTTTATCTTTCGCGCGGTTTCTGCCAGCCGGCGCCGGATTTCAACAAGTCCGGGATCTCGCGCCCAGCGTTTGCCGTCCCAGACAAACCATGCGCCGCTTTCCGTCTGATATGCGACTTCGGCGCCATGATAAAAAGCAAACCGTTCTGCAAGTCCGGTGTCTGTTCGTGCAAGTGGTTGGCCTTCCTTTGCCGCGTCAAGTGGATCGCGTGTAACGTCCAGCCTGGAAACATTAGCCGTTTGCGTTGTTCTATCGTTCCTTGGTTTTTTCGCGCTGGGCCGCTCTGGAATTTGTCGCGGTGATTTCTCGCCGGCGGTAAGTCCGGATCGGATCGTTTGCGCGGCTTCCTGGTCCGGCAGGCCACATCCGCGGGCGGCGGCCATAAGCGCCGTTTCCGCGTCCGATTTGGGCAATAATCCAGCGCCGACAAACTGCCCCAGGGCGTAAGCCGCTTGGTTCAGCCGGGCGTTTCGCTGGCCATTTTGGGTTGTTGAAACAGCTTGCACCTCCGCCTGGACAGCCGCCTGAATGTAGCGCGCCAGCGTGGCGGCGGGCCGCGGTGCCGGGCGCGGCTTGCTCGCTGGTGCCGGCGCTGGTTCTTCTGCGGGTGGTGTGGCGAAAACGACGGCGTCGGGATTGTGGGCCAGCTCCGGGTCGTAAGAGACAAAACATAGCCGGGAAATATCTGATCCTGTGGGGCATGTGTCCAGGTTGTGCTCCCGTTTGAAATACGCGGTAGCGGCAGCGAAAAACAGTTTGTGCTTGCTGGCATCCGGTTGAATTTTTACGATGACTTTTAGCCCCTTTCCTCCGGGGGAGATAAAAACGGCATAAACAAAAGGATCGCTGGCCAGCCGGGCCTTGTCTTTGTTCAGGTCATTTAGATCATCGAAGTCGAGCACACCAAATCCGCTATGCTCTTTGAATAATTCGATCTTGTGCCTTCTATCGAACGTTCCTGTAAAGGTGACTGCGGGCAGCAGGTCTACCTTGCGTTCGTCGGCAGCATCCTTGCCTTTGCTGGCAAGAATAGCCCGGACTTCTTCGACTGATGCTTTCCACTTGGGGGCGCGGATGTCCTCCAGTATTGTGTCGATCGTAACCAGCGTATTGGTCCAGGCCTTCGCGGTCTTCCACATGGAAACAAGGCCGCCGGTCATGGCGTCACCGTGCCCTGGGCCAAGCGCATCAAATCCTCGTGCCTGTATTTTGGGCGGTTAAGAACACAAACCGGGATAATTTTCCTGGCTTGGCGGAGTCTCCACAAACTTGTCTGCGAGATTGACAGCAAACGGCAGGCATCGGCGCCGGAATACAACAACCGATCAGGTGGTTTGCCGTCCAAAAGGGCCATCACGGATTCAATGGCGGCGGCCTTCCGGGCGGCTGGCGCTATGACCATACGTTTGATCATTCCCTCAAAGGATGCATTGTTTTGCATGGTTTTCCTTTCTATTAAATGCCGATTTCAAACGGCCGTTTGTTAAGTGTCTTTGCGATCCGTTCAGCGGTGTCCCGGTTTGGCCTAACACGTCCGCTTTCTATTCTGGCGATCAAACTTTCACGGCAACCGGCGGCATCGGCCAGGGTTTGCTGTGTATGGCCTGCGCTTATTCGCGCCAATTTAAATTTTAGGTCTTTAGGCATAATCTCCTCCGATAATAGTGTTGTCGTTCGCGGCTAAAAAAATAGCCGCCAAAAAGACACCATTGTCCTTTTGATACGGCTTATACAGACATTATCGATGGACGGCAAAAGACTTGAACGCCAGTTAAGGCGCGGAGAAAAAACGATATAACTCAATAAAATCAGGGGGATTAGCAGGGGTGTCAGTTAGCGCCAGTTAAGGGCAAGTCCTATTCGGCATGGTATTTGTAATTATCCGAAAGCCATATTTTCTGTTCGCCAGTTTGTTCATTAGTTTTCTGGCAGATCAGGTTGAATGTTTGAGGATAGCGAGTTTTATCCAGCAATTTGTCGATTCGTTCAGTTGATATGTTTTTCAGTATTTTCTCAACTGACATAGGCTTATTGCCGTGTTCATAATTCTCGTACAGCTTGCGCAAAACGGTATTAGCTTGCCGTGCTCGCTTGCGGGATTCAGATTTTTTCCATACGTCACAATTAACAACAAGAAAATCGCTGCTGAAAGTTACAGCAGGCTTTGCCTTCTCCGCTGGCTTTTGCACACTCAAAACAACTCTACGCTCCGATGCCTCCAACCGGTCTACAAAATCTTGCTCGTCTTTAAGGAGCGCTCTCATCGGCGACGGTCCGCCCTCAGCGCCTTCGATCATGAGTGTTTTCCCCTTTGGAACTTTGACCCTGACCTTACTCTTATCAGGCAATTCAACCACTTCCTCTCTCTCTTTGATTATTTTCTCATTTGGCAATAGGAGCACGACCCTGCTCCATTCCAGAAAGTTATCAAAGTTAAACTGCGGGGCGGCCGCGTGCAGAAGTTTTTCAAAGTCTTTCTTTTTCATTTCCGGATCTCCAGACCATTCAAGGGACATCGGCTGCATTTTGTAATCAACCCGTGCGATGTTGTCCAATGTCAACACAGTTCCTGCTGGCTGGGAGTACAGCGGGAATGTAAACATCCGATTCCGAAAATAAATGTCGAAAACATCCCGCTGTGCTTGGGCGTTACCCTTTTTCATTAAAGCGGAGTAGTCACAGGTTATACTCTCGCTGTTTCTGACAATGGCATAGGCGCGTTCGTTTTTGCCGTTAACTGGGATTATTTTCATCTGCGTTTCCTCCGTACAGGATTGCCCACCGGGGACGCGGGATACGGCCCGGCCCCGGCAGGACTTTCCGGGATGATCAATCCCGGACGGTTGTTACTTCTTCGCGATCTTTTCGTTGTCTAATTTCTGCCCATCAAACACCATTGCCGGCAATCCGTTTATAGCGTCCTGCTTCTGCGTAAAATCGGCATGGCTATACAGCGCTGTCATGGCCGGGCTGCCGTGGCCGACAAGCTCCTGGATCGCCACCTGCGGCACACGGTTGGCGGCGCAAAGGCTGACGAACGAATGACGGAGCGAATGAAAGCCCTTGCGGACTATGACCTTCCGGCGGTGCGTGCCGCCTTGTTCGGTGGTCTGTATGCCGCAATCCTCCAAGAATTTCTGAAACCGCTTTGATGTGGCCGAAGCGTCTTTCTGATAATCAGCATGATCATCCGGAAATAGATATTCACCAGTGCCGGTTTGTTTTCGTAGTTCGTTTAAGAGGACTCTCAATACGGGATGGATCGGCAACGTGATTTGTTTTCCCTTGCGTCTGGTCTTTGACGGCATGAGCACAATGCTGTCTTTGCCGATGTTTGTCCATTTCAGATTAACCACGTCGCCCAGCCTCATGCCGGTATATAGCCCGATGCCTATCATGTAGCGGAGCGCGTCCTGGGCCTTGGAGCATATCGTTTTCAGTTCTTCCGGCGTGAAATTATGGCGGCCCTGGGTTTCCTTATCCATGCTCTTGATATTGTCCCACACGTTGGCAATCAATCCGGCTTTAACCCGTAAAACATGAAACATGCTTTTTAAAAACATGGCGTGACCGTTGAACGTGCGCGGCGAAACCTTGGATTTCCACAAGTCGGCCAGATAATCTTGCGCTTGAATGGCGGTTATCTCGTGCAAATATTCAGCCGGGTGTTTGGCAATCCACTTTGAGAAGCGGCGCCATATTGCGTAATAGCCGCGCGTTGTCACTTTGCCCGGATTGCCTTTCATCGGTGAATCAAGCCAGGCTTGCCAGGTATCGGCAACGGGTAGGGTGGAGGATTGCCCCTGCATCAGCCGGCGCGCGTATTCCTGGCGCTTGGTGTCCGCGTTTTCTTTAGTCAAGCGAGCGAGTAGGGCAGATAGGCCATTGAAATAATCGTCAATGTTGCCCTCACCCCTGGCAGCCTTTTGCTTGGCATCGGCGAATTCCTGGGCGTCCTTGCGGTCGGCGGTCTTGGTCGAGAACCAAACATCCTTGCCGTCCAGCTTAAACCGGCCATAGAAAAAATCACTCCCTGGTCTTCTGAATACTCTTGCCATAAGCCCTCCTTTAAATTAGGGTTTCTATGCGTTTCAAAAGTAAGCATCGCATGTCAAAAGGGCTTTGCAAGAACAAAATGTAGCAAATTAGCGAGCAAAACGACTGGTGGGGAAGAATGAGGAATACGAAAAGCCTATTTGAGCCTTGATAGCATTGTTTATACTCCGGTAGCTCAGCTGGACAGAGCAGCCGATTCCTAATCGGCAGGTCGGAGGTTCAAATCCTCTCCGGGGTACCACTTTCCTCGCGAGACC
>JBAZLK010000016.1:0-14667 GCA_041650335.1 Patescibacteria group bacterium | reverse complement strand
CTGAACGCGCCGGTCGCGTAGAACCAGCGGTAATCCGATTCACGGAACAGCCACAAAACGCCGAACGCAATCCAAAAAGCGGCGATGCAGTAGAGAAAGATAATTGTGGCTTTGGACAGCTTCATAAGTTGGCGAAAAAATTATTATTACTCTTCTCCATACGTGGCGTAATAAATTCCCCGGGAGTGCTGGCCGTAATACATGAACCATCGGCTGTTGATTTTTAATATCGTGGGGTCGCACGGCGGATCGGGTGCGAATTTTACGCGGCTGTCTTTATTATTGGTCCAGTCAAAAACCGGCTGAGAAAAAACCTCGTTGGCAAAGGCGGTGTGATAGATCCCGGCGTAGCTCCAAAAATACAGCCGCAGCTCGCCGCTCTCCCACGTAACCCACTCCGCGCCGTCGGCCAATCCATAGAGTGTTTCATTTCGCGAATCAATGGCCAAGCCTTTTTTTTCGAAATTCAAGCCGTCTTCGGAAACAGCCCAGAAATAGAGCTGGGTGGTGGAATTGGGAATTTTTTCTGCGGTTTGATACGGCTCATTGATCGTTCCCCGGTAGACCATGACATAGGTGCCATCGGGCAGTAAAAAGGTGCTCTGGGCGCCGACATTTTCCAAATTATAGCCGGCTTCGTTCTGGTCGATTCTCACGCCCGGTTCATCCGTCCAGGCCAGGCCGTCAGCTGAGATCGCGCTTTTTATCGCTTGGGCGTTTTGGAAATAGGCGCGATAACGGCCGTCAGGTAACTGTATCACGTCAAAAAAGACCGCTTGGGTTTTTCGTATCCCCTCCTCTTTCACCCAGTTTATTCCGTCTGAGGAAATTGACGAGTAGACCTGGCCTTGAAAATCCGGGCTGTCCGGTTCAGCGGCATAATAAAGACGGTATCGGCCGTTTCCCAGAGCGACAATTTCCGCGTCAGCAAATTGACCCGGAATTACCACGCCCTGATCCTGCCAAATATTGCCGCTTGGTAAAACCGAACTCGGCGCGGCATTCTGATTCTGGTTTTCCAGTTGATCGCCGGTTTTTGATCGAGTGCAGGCAGCGCCGCTTAACAGAACAACCAGCAGAATAATCATCCACCCGTAGCGTCTTGCCCGATGTAGCCTCGGCGAAGTTGGGTTGAAAAATGATCCGCTTCTATTTTTGGGCGTTGGGGTTGCCATTGTTTTTACCTGTCATTAATGTTTTTCTAGATTTCATCAACGCCGGCCCGACCGCCGCCCCGACGAAAACCAGATAGGTACTCCAATGGCCAAACATGGCGTTCGCTCCGTTTGGAATGATCAGGATCGCGCTGATGCCCACCAGGACGCTGGCAAAGCCGATTCCATGGATCCAGGCTTGTTTTGTGTTCGCGGCCCGAAGCAGACGCGAGAATACGCCGGCAAAAAATGCCATAAACACGGCCACGATGCCGTTCGCCCACCACTTATCAAGGGTTTCGTAGGATGAGGTGATGGCAGAAATGATCAATTGCACGAGGACAATAACAACCCATAAAAGCAAACCGAAGCCGACGATTTTTATAGCGGTTTTCATTTTTTTTGGCTTAGTAATTAAACCTTGTTTTGCGTCTCACCGACAACCGGCGGGATTGCTTTTGGTTTCAGTAACACCGGCCCTACGGCCACACCGATAAATACCAGATACGTCGGCCATTGGCCGAAGACGATGCTGGTCGTGTCGTTCGGGATGGCAATGGCGAGGAGCAGCCCGGCGATCATGATTGCCCAAACACCGCCGTATAAAAGCGCCTGGCTGACGGTGCCTGGCCGGAGCGTTCTGGAAAACCAGAGCGAAACAGCCATCATGATAATCGCCATAACCACGCTCACCCACCATTTGTCTAACGGCTGATCCGACCCGGTAATCACCGACATCACGAAGAGCAGCACCATGGTAATAATAAAGAGCAATAGACCGTAGCCGATTACTCTCGGGGCTGTTTTTTTGTTCATAATGATTGGCCCGATAAATTTTTATACCGTTTTGGTTTTTATGTCCCGACGACGAGGTAGCGGTAAATTACTTTTAATTTATTTGCGCAAAAAGCACCACGTAATTTTTTCCGTAGGCCTTGGCGCACTTTGGACACGTGGTGTAAGAAAAATATAGTTTTTTTATCTTCCTTCCTTTGTTTGCCACGTACGCTTCCATTTCTTTCGCCCACTGGCCGGCTCTTTGATACGGCCCCTCAAAAACTTTCGTGAGGAACGTGCCTGACAGCGCGGCCATCTGCGCGCCTGGGACTTCCTTTGAAACATCAATATAGATGTCCGATCCCCACATCGATTTTTCATCGGTCAGCATTAATTGCTGGGGCGCCTTAGCCGTTGCTTTTTCAATTAGCGCCATATTCTTGACTACCTTTTTTCCCATGTTGACCGGAATGTGAAAAATGCTGGTGACGCGGTCTTTCACAAACATTTTATCCTGCCAGGCAATTTCTTTGTCCTGCCACGGTTCGGGGTTAAACGGCTCGCAGCAGCCGGTTGATTTGATGGTTTGATCGATCATTTTTTTACTCCGTTGTTACGTAATTATTCACTAAGCTTGCTAGGCTTGGCGGAGAGGGAGGGACCGACTGCGCAAAATGCTTCGTCGGCTAAAATTCTAAACTAAGGGTTTGCCTTTGGCCCGCCAGACAAAGCTCTGGCGTAGTCTGGCGGAGAGGGAGGGATTCGAACCCTCGAAGGGCTTTCACCCTTACTTGCTTTCCAAGCAAGCGCACTCGACCACTATGCGACCTCTCCAAAACTGCCCTTACTATAACCGAAATTGGCTAGGAAATAAAGACTCCCGCCGGCACGCCGGAGGGAGAGGAAAAAGCAATAACGCTCAGCTCGGCAGTGCTATTCGCGCACAACCCGGCCATTGGTGCCGTTGATCGAGACGCGATCGCCGGACTTGAGCTCCACCGCCTCGTACGCCTGGAGCTGCCGGCCGGCGGCAATGACCGTGCCGCCGTGGTTGTTCAGCCTGAGTCCGTCGCCCGCCGGATGGACGCTGACGTTGCATGGCGCGTTACCGCGCCGGGGATCGATGCATACGCCCGTGCTGAGCTTGATGACCAAAGAGCCACCACTGCCCTGCTTGCCGTTCCCGCCGCGCTTCTGCTTCGACCTGTGACCACCGCCCATAGAAGAACCTCCCGTGGTTGTGCTGCCAATCGCGTCTCTGCCTTCACAAACAATGCCTTTGTAGCCGGACATTTTGGAGGTTACCCTGAAGAAAATAGCTTGTCAATGCCCCTTCTAATCGTCATTTTCACCAAAATAAAATGCCCCGGCCGAGATTGGTTTCTCGTCTGGGGCTGGCGCAATTCTTCCGCGAACGGAAGGCGCGTACGATCTAGACCGCCTGCGCGGCCTACTTCCTCATGGGCGTTCGGGACCGCTGATCTCAACGAGTTCGAGCCTGAGCTCGCCCTGCCTACCACCGATGACGACACTGGCGCCGGAAGGAATCCGGTTGCGCGTGTGCGGCTGGACGACCTGGCCGTTGACCCTGACCGGCTGATCGGACGTTTCCAGAATGATCGCGTTGGAACGCGTCCGATGGCAACTGCATCCGTGGATCGGCCCGCCGCGGACGAACGGCAGAACATCTCCGAAGCCGCGATCAAACACAGGCATGACGACTCGGCGCACCGATACGTTCCGAGCAACCGTTACGGCGCGCGTGGCACCCCGACGCTTCATGACAACAATCCCCCTTGCTGGCTGTAGACACGACTTCAACGGTACGAGACTGCTACCTGGATCGATCGTGTCTAGTTTGGCATCTTTTGCCATGATGTCATGTAGACCTCCTCTCCGGTTGTTGTGAGCCGCGTTGTGACTAACTACTAAGCCTGTCCCACTCGAGCGCGTCATCGTACCCGAGGGGTGTATAACGAAAAAGAGGGCTGATACCGAATATAGCCCTCTTTTCCCTATTTGTCAATATCGACGGCGTGTTTATCGCGAACGTTTGCCCTTCAGTCCTTTCTCTTGTTTGACGATATCAAGCGTTGTTCGGATGACCGTGTCCGGGTTGAGCGACAGGCTGTCAATGCCTTCGCGCACCAGGAAGCGGGCGAATTCTGGGTAATCAGACGGCGCTTGGCCGCAGATGCCGATTTTCCGTTTGTTCTTCTTGGCCTTTCGGATCACTTCGGCAATCAGCGTTTTCACGGCTTCGTTCCGCTCGTCATAGATATGGCTGACAAGTTGCGAGTCGCGGTCGAGACCGAGCGTCAGTTGGGTGAGGTCATTTGAGCCGATAGAAAAACCGTCATAGATCTTTGAAAATTCATCAGCCAAGATGACGTTTGATGGGATTTCGCACATCACGTACACCTCGAGACCGTCCTTGCCGCGGATCAAATCGTATTTGGCCATCTCAGCCAGCACCTTCTTGCCTTCTTCAACTGTCCGGCAAAATGGCACCATGACTTTGATGTTCTTCAAGCCCATTTGATTGCGGACTTTCTTTAAGGCCAGACACTCCAGGCCGAATGATTGGACGAATTTCGGATCATAGTATCGAGAAGCGCCGCGCCAGCCGATCATCGGATTGTCCTCCACTGGCTCAAACTGCCGGCCACCGATCAAACCGGCGTATTCATTCGTCTTAAAGTCGGATAATCGGACAATGACGTCCTTCGGGTAAAACGCGGCGGCGATCGTCGCGATCCCGGACGCCAGCTGATCAATGAAATATTGCTTCTTATTCGGATAGCCCTTGGTCAGCTCAGTGATGATCTTTTTTGCCTTGGCGTCCTTGAGCTTGGCGAAATTTATCAGCGCCCCGGGATGGACCTTGATGTATGAATTGATGATGAATTCTTCGCGAGCCAGCCCGACCCCGTCATTTGGGATAAAGCTGTAAGAAAAGGCTTGGTCCGGATCGCCCAGATTCATCATGATTTTAGTTTTCGGCCGTTTGAGATTTTTGATGCTCGTTCGTCGGACCGTAAACTTCAGGAGGCCATCATAAACATAGCCGTTCTCGCCCTCGGCGCACGAGACGGTAACCTTGCGACCGGTCCGGATCTTTTTGCTCCCGTTTTCCGTCCCGACGAGACACGGGATGCCGAGTTCGCGCGACACGATCGCGGCATGGCAGGTGCGGCCGCCCCGGTTGGTGACAATCGCTGAGGCAATCTTCATGATCGGCTCCCAGTCTGGGTCGGTCATGTCCGTAACAAGCACTTCGCCCTTTTTAAACTTGCTGATATCCTTGACGTTGTTTATCACATTCGCGACGCCAGCACCGATCTTTGAACCGACCGGCGAACCGGTGACAAGCACCTTGCCGCGACTAGCCAGGGCATAATCTTCGAGGATGGAATAGTCGCGCTGCGATTGAACTGTTTCGGGACGAGCCTGGACAATGAAGAGCTTGCCCGTTTGTCCGTCCTTAGCCCACTCGATATCCATCGGCCGCTGGTAATGATTTTCGATAATGACGCCCCACTTCGCCAGCTTCAAAGCCTCGGCTTCGGTGATGCAGAATTTCTCCTGGTCAGCCGGCTTCACCGGCACATCAACGGTTGGTTTCGCTGGATTCCTGCTGTAAATCATCTTCGGAGACTTTTGACCGAGGCGACGCGAGATGATTGCTTTGTACCCCTGGGCGAGGGTTGGTTTAAAAATCGTGAATTCGTCCGGCGTGACCTTGCCCTGAACGATATTTTCGCCGAGACCGTACGAGCCGTTGATAAGCACGACGTCTTTGAAGCCGCTCTCAGTATCAAGCGTAAACATAACGCCCGAGGCGGCGAGGTCGGATCGGATCATCTTTTGTACGCCGATTGAAAGAGAAATTTTGAAATGGTCGAAATGCTTGTCGGCACGATAGGAGATCGCCCGATTCGTGAAGAGCGAGGCAAAACACTTTTTACACGCCTCCAGAAGCTGTTTCGGCCCGCGAATATTGAGATAGGTCTCCTGCTGACCGGCAAAAGAGGCATCCGGCAGATCTTCGGCCGTGGCCGAAGAACGGACAGCAACGTCGCAATTTTTCCCGAATTCTTTTTCGAGTTTCTGATAGGATTCGATAATCTGAGCATCGAGCTTGGCCGGAAACTGGGCCTTGAGAATGGTTTCGCGGATTCTCCGGCCGCCGGCCATAAGGCTGGTAATATTATGAATCTTTGTTTCCTTGAGAATCTGCTGGATCTCTTTTTTGATGCCGGCTTCTTTCAGAAAATACTGATAGGCCGAGGCGGTAATCGCAAATCCGTTCGGCACGATCACGCCTTTCGGCACGAGAAAACGATACATTTCGCCGAGGCTGGCGTTTTTCCCGCCGACTAAACCGACATCGGTTTTCCGAAGTTCTTTAAACCAGAGAACAAGTTTCTTGTTTTTTGTAGGCATATTTTTTTAACAGCAACTTGTAAGTGCGTATAAAGAGGCTCTTCCCGAAGTTGTCAGGAAGAGCTGTCTTTATGTCGTCACATGATATTAAAGTTTGATCTTCTTGGCCAAGAGACCGATGACCGGCATTTCCCACTGTTCGCCGGACAACGCCTTTAAGAAACCGATGATCACGAGGATAACGACGCCAAGATTTAAAATCCAGCCGACAATCGGAATAAACCAGAAGATGATTGATACCACGAAAAGGATAAGGCCCTGGGTGGCGTGAAATTTTACAAAAGCACTGTCCTTTTTAACAATCAGCATGACGACGCTCAATATCCAAAGATACGATAGCGCTCCCATGAGCTTGTCGTCTTGAGACATCGTCGGTTTACCGTTTGGCATAAAATGTTCTCCTTTTTTAGTTTTCTTCTTGAGGCGTATTCCTCCGAAGAAATGATAGTTATTATTTTTTTATAAATACCTGGCGCAGACTGACCAAGCTTTCGGTTACCAGCCAGTTCACCAAGCCGGTCAAAATCATACCGAGAACTGCCAACATGACCGGGTCGGTAATCATTTGAAAAAACATGGGAAATTTCAAGTGCACGATGAAACGAAAGAACGCATAGACGAGACCGAGCACGCCGCCGGCGAAACCGCCAGCGATGATGCTTGCTTCCGTATGAAAGGTTCGGCTCCGGGCGGCCAGCCCCAGATAGACAAACAAGCCGGTCATGATCAGGAGATTGAAATACGGAAAGACGTCGGTAAACTCCGAGGCCATGAGCAGGGCAAGCGCTACGAGCACCGGCTTCATGATTAATCGCAAATAATCGCTCAATGGCTTGCCGGCCACTATTGCTTCAGCCTCTGATTGCTTCGGCGCGGGTAAGAGCTTTAATTCGGGTTGTAAAAATTGATGTTGGTGTGTCATTTCTGTTGTTTTTGTTGGTCTTTGTCTTTCAACGTAGTATATTATACACTATTTTTATTAAAAAGGCAAGGACGGCGAGGCGCGTATTGGCAAGTAATATCTCTTCCAACGGATCTCGGCTAACAAAAAACGGGCTGGGCTGCCCGTTTTTTGTTTATGACCGTGCTTTTTAGTAGTCCATGTCGCCCATACCGCCCATTCCAGGCATGCCACCAGGCATTCCGCCGGGCATGGCGCCTTTTTCCTTTTCTTCCGGCAGATCCGTCACGAGTGTTTCGGTCGTCAAGATCATGGCGGCAATCGAAGCCGCGTGTTGCAACGCCGAACGCGTCACTTTCGTCGGATCAAGAATACCCGCTTCAACTAAATCTTCATATTTGTCGAGAGCGGCGTTATAACCACCGTTACCTTTCAATTTCTTCACCTCTTCAACAACGACAGACGATTCCTTGCCGCAGTTTTTCACGATTTGGCGAATCGGTTCTTCCAGCGAACGGAGCAAGATGCGCCGGCCGATGTCTTCATCGCCGTCGAGCTGGTTCTTCTCGAGCGCCGAGAGGGTGCGGAGGAAAGCGACTCCGCCGCCAACCACCACGCCTTCTTCCACGGCCGCGCGCGTAGCTGAGACTGCGTCTTCAATCCGGTGCTTCTTTTCCTTGAGTTCAGTTTCGGTCGCAGCACCGACTTTCAGGACGGCCACGCCGCCGGAAAGTTTCGCCAGACGTTCTTGAAGTTTCTCCTTATCAAAATCCGAGGTTGATTCTTTCATCTCCGTCTTGATTTGCTCGATCCGCGCTTTGATATCGGCGTCGTTGCCCTTGCCCTCGACGATCGTCGTGTTTTCTTTGGTCGCGATAATCTTGCGTGCCTGGCCAAGCATTTCGATCTGAGCGTTTTCAAGCTTGAGACCGACGTCTTCGGAGATTACTTTGCCGCCGGTCAGGATCGCCATGTCCTGAAGCATTTCCTTGCGGCGATCACCGAAGCCGGGCGCTTTCACGCCGAGCACGTTAAAGGTGCCGCGGATTTTATTGACCACGAACGTGGCGAGCGCTTCGCCCTCGATGTCTTCAGCCACGACCACAAGCTCTTTTTTGCCGCTTTGGGCGAGTTTTTCGAGCAGGGGCAGAATTTCGTTCAGGGCCGATATTTTCTTGTCCGTGATGAGAATATAGGGATCATTGTAGACCGCTTCCATGCGTTCGGTGTTCGTCACCATGTAGTGTGAGACATAGCCTTTATCGAACTGCATACCCTCGACAAATTCCTTGATCAGACCGAATGACTGGGATTCTTCGACGGTAATGACGCCGTCCTTACCGACGTGATCCATCGCTTCGGCAATCACCTTGCCGATATCTTTGTCGTTGGCGGAGATGGACGCCACTTGGGCGATCTCAGCCTGGCTCGAAACGTGTTTCGACAGCTTCTTCAGCTCTTGGACCACCAGGTCGACTGATTTTTCGATGCCGCGTTTGATCGCCATCGGATCAGAACCGGCGGTTACGTTCTTTAGACCCTCATTCACAATACTTTGGGCGAGGACGGTCGCGGTCGTGGTGCCGTCGCCGGCAACGTCGTTCGTTTTTGACGCCACTTCTTTGATCAGTTCAGCGCCCATGTTTTCAAATTTGTCCTTCAGTTCGATCTCTTTGGCAATCGTCACGCCGTCGTTGGTAATCGTCGGCGAGTCAAAACCCTTGTCTAAAACGACATTGCGGCCCTTTGGACCGAGCGTCACTTTCACGGCGTTGGCCAGCTTGTTCGCGCCGCGCCGGAGGGCCTCGCGGGCCTCTTCATCATACTTGAGTTGTTTCGGCATATGCTTCTCCTTGATTTAATATTCGAATTATTCCATGACGGCTAAGACGTCTTCCTCTTTGAGCACTTTGTACTCAACCTCGCCGACCTTTACGTCTTCGCCGGAATATTTTCCGAAGAGGACTTTATCGCCGACCCTAAGACCGAGCTTGGCGATCTTTTCGCCGTTGCCAATACTTATGATTTCGCCCTGTTCTTTCTTCTCTTTTTCAACCGTGTCGGGCAACACGATACCGGATTTCGTCACCTCTTCGTCTTTGAGAGGTTTGACGATTACGCGATCGCCTAATGGTTTCAGCTTCATACGTTTCTCCTTTGTGGATAAATTAACCTTAAATTAGCCTATTTTTCTCGAATATTAGCACTCCATATTTTCGAGTGCTAATTCCGTTTCTTTATTTTAGCAAAAAAAAGGAACACGTCAAGGCCGCTTCCCTGTTTGTTCTAGACGGCAATATACCGACCACTAAATATGATTGTTGGGGCCGAACAAATACTTATTGTTTCGCGGTTACTTCTCTCCGCCACAACCCAAAGACCAGCCACCAGACCCAGACGCCAAAGGCGAGCGTCCACCAAAAATGGTCAACCCAGCCCATCACGACGACAAACACGATTTGTCCAATGATCACAGCAAACCAGCGATCAACGGCGGGGCTTTTCTTCAGCCGCCGCACTGTTTCGCGGAAGACTTCAAAGAGTAAAAAACCGAAAACAATCAATCCGATAACGCTCGTCTCCACGGCGACCAACAAATAAATATTGTGCACCGGCTGGTAATCCCAGGTCTTGAGGCTGTTGTCTATTTTGTCGTGGACCGCCTGGGTATACGTCCCCAGACCGGTGCCGACGACCCAATATTTTTTGAGCAGGGTCAGGGCTTGGTCTTGATAGGTCAGCCGCGTATCGATCGAGATCTTTTCAAGCCGGCTCTCGGGCTGGAAGCGCGTGAAAAATGGCTGGGGCATGATCGCTATCGTCGCCGCGGAGACGACGCCGATAACAATGCCGAGCTTAACCATTGCTAGGAATTTTTTCGCGTCATTCTTTACGACAACAACAATCGCCATCACGCCAATACCGATCAGGCAGGCGAGCCAAGCCCCGCGTGAAAACGTCAGCAGTAGGCCGATCGTCAACACGCCCAGGCAGACAAGGTACCAGACAATTTCGAGCGAGAACTTGATCGCCTGGTTACCGGCGGCCGACCAAAATTTCTTTTGCTGTGAGGGATGGAGGGCGGCAAACCAGTGGTAGATCCGCCGATAGAGGTCAAAATACAGACCAAAAATGAGAAATATCGCCAGCGCCAGCCAGGCGGCGAGCATATTCGGGTGCGGCAGCGCGCCATAGGCCCGCAAAAACCGTTCGCCGCCGGTTTCAATCACAAACGTACCGAGCTGGGACGGATCATGAGCGGCCAAGCCAAGCCATTTATTGACGATCGTCTGCTGGCTAAAGAATTGCCAAATACCGAAACCGGCCTGCACGAGCGCTCCGGCCACCCAGGACTGCGCCAGCCAGCGCCAGGAAAACGGAATCCGGACAACGAGCCAGATCAGACAGACACCTTCGAGCAGCTTGATCAGCACGGTCAGGGTCAGTTCCTGTTTTATCGAAAAGAGAAACGACAGTCCGGCGATCACCAAGAAGGCAATCAGCGCAATATCATATCCGAGCCGTTTGGCCGGTGTTTTCTTCCGCCGGTGGAATAGCTCAATGATTAATACCAGCAGCAAGAGAATCTCCGTGCCGTATAAACTGGCGGTGCCATATTCCCAATTTCCACCGTTTAGATATCCTTGCCGGACAATCAGCCGCGTCTGCCACGGCAAGAGAAAAACGTAGAGGTAGAGACCGGCAGCCGGCAGATAGTGCCAGAGTTTTTTCATACGCCCAGCTCCTTGCATCTCTCAAGCCAACGTTCTTGATACATGGCGCGCCGGTCATTCTCGTGGAATTTCAACATCGTCGGCGTCATCACCACGCGCGTATCTTGGCCAGCTAGGCGGCGGAGTTCGTCCGGCAATAGGCGGCGCTGGATCCGCTCATACATTTTCTCAAACGCATCGCCGACCGCACCGCGATAGACGGTTTCAAATGTTTTTTGCATCGCCAGGCGGGGACGGGACGAGGCGACGCGGCGCGTCAGGGCTGGCTGGATCGGATAGCCGTGCGGAAAATACTCCTCCGCCCAGGCGTTCGCCGCCATGAATTTTTGGTACCAATCGGCCGAATCGTAAATCGGTACGATTTGTTTGACCCAATGCGCCAGATAGATATCGGACTGGGATATTTTCATGGTTCGGAGATCAAACGCTTCCGGCGCGATAAAGAAACTGGCGCAAATCTTGTCCCGCGTCACCTGGCGCGTCGGCCGTTCGCCCAACACCTTCAGATAGCCGGTCACGTGCCACCGAGCGGTCCAGATCCGACCGGGCGCAGTGATAAAAAACAAGTCAATGTCTCCGTCGGAGCGAGAATTGCTGTACGCCAACGAGTTGCAGACGGCAATCATCCGAATGAACGGAAAGGCCGCCAGGCGATTGGCAAAACGCAGCGCTTTCAAATACTTTGCTTCAGACTCGCGGTACCGGATCATGCGGAGCTCGACGACATGATCGCGGCCGCGCAGAAAATACATGCCCCATCTTTGATCGACGCGCGCCCGCAACCAATCATTATGACCCAATTCGTCGAGAATGTTCGTCAGTTGCGCCCCGGCCACAGAGCAATAACGCCATAACTCCATGGCTGTCAACGGATGCTCGAACACGTCAAAATAGACAAGTTCGGACAGGATTGATTTTGCTATTTCACTCGGTGGCGCCATGAACCTATTATGGCGGTTTTATTTCAGAAATGCAATCTTCAGTCACCCTTTGAAATACTCACCGCTATGCGGAAACGTGGAAGTCTTTTTATCTACGCAAAAAGCGGCTCGCGCCGCCTTTTCTGTTCGTTACTTTGTCTCGAACACTTTTTTCAAATATTGCCCGGTGTAGGATTTCTTGATTTTTGCCACCTCCTTCGGCGTGCCTTCAGCAATAATTTCTCCCCCTTTGTTACCGCCCTCGGGACCGAGGTCAATAATCCAGTCGACGGATTTAATGACGTCCAAGTTGTGCTCAATGATAAGGACGGTATTGCCTTTGTCAACCAGCTTGTTCAGAACGTGGAGCAGGCGCTTGACGTCTTCGAAATGCAAACCGGTCGTCGGCTCGTCCAGAATATAGAGCGTCCGCCCCGTTGCCCGCCGGGAGAGCTCGGTCGCCAGCTTGATCCGTTGGGCTTCGCCGCCCGACAGAGTGGTAGCCGACTGACCGAGATGGATATAGCCCAAACCGACATCAATCAACGTTTGAAGTTTTTGGCGGATGGCTGGAATGTTTTCGAAAAATTTATAACCTTCCTCAACCGTCAGGTCGAGTATGTCGGCGATGTTCTTGCCCTTGTAATGGATTTCCAGCGCCGCTTGGTTATACCGCTGGCCGTGGCACTCTTCGCATTCGACATACACGTCCGGTAAAAACTGCATTTCGATCCGGGTGTAGCCTTCGCCCTGACAATTCTCGCAGCGGCCGCCTTTGACATTGAAACTAAACCGACCAGCCTTGTAGCCGCGGATTTTCGCTTCAGGAATCTGGGTAAACAAATCGCGGATATAAGTGAAGACGCCGGTGTAGGTGGCGGCGTTCGAGCGCGGCGTCCGGCCGATCGGCGACTGGTCAATGTTGATCACCTTATCAAGATGCTCAAGGCCCTGTATTTCTTTGTGCTTGCCCGGCAGTTCCTTGGAACGGTAGAAATGCTGCGAGAGCGCCCGCGCCAGGATATCAGTCACGAGGGTTGACTTGCCCGAACCGGAGACACCGGTAACGCAGACAAATTTCCCGAGCGGGATCGTTAGATCGACTTTCTTCAGATTAAATTCCTCGGCGCCGATCACTTTCAGCGTCTTGCTGTTCCCCGGCCGGTATTTCTTCGGCGGTTCGATTGAGAGCGTGCCTGAGAGATATTTGCCGGTCAGCGATTTTGGGTGCTTCATAATCTGAGCGGGCGTCCCTTGCGCCACGATCTCGCCGCCGTGTTCGCCGGCGCCAGGACCGACATCGACGACATGATCAGCCGTCCGGATCGTGTTCTCGTCGTGCTCGACGACGATCACGGTATTTCCTAAATCGCGTAACCGCTTGAGCGTATCAATCAGTTTATCGTTGTCGCGTTGATGCAGGCCGATCGACGGTTCGTCGAGGATATAGATCACGCCGGTCAGGCTCGAGCCGATTTGGGTGGCCAGCCGAATCCGCTGGGCTTCGCCCCCGGCCAGGGTGGCTGCCGCCCGATCAATGGTCAGATAATCAAGACCGACATTATGGAGAAACAGCAAACGGCTTTTAATTTCTTTAATAATCTGCCGGGCGATGAATTGATGCCGCTCGGAAAGTACCGCTGGATTATTCTTTTTCACGGTCAGGCCATCAAAATACTCCATCGCCTGGTCGATCGTCAGGGCGACAACTCGGTCGATCGATTTCCCGCCGACGGTCACAGCCAGAGCGGTCGGCTTCAACCGTTTTCCCTGACAGGTCGGACAGGGATAGATCCGCATATACCGCTCGATTTCCGAACGGATGTAATCAGAATCGGTTTCCTTGTACCGACGCTCCAGATTCGGAATAACGCCCTCGAAGGTCGTCCAGAGTTCGCGTACTTTTCCGCCGGCGAATTCGTTATTCACATCATAGGTCTGGCCGCCCGTGCCATAGAGCACGGTTTTCAGCTGTTCCTTCGTTAATTTTTCGATCGGCACATTGACTGAAAAACCATGCGCTTTCGCCACTGCCTCGAGCACCCGAAAATACCAGGTCTGGTTGGCTGAGGTCCGCGACCACGGTCGGACCGCACCTTCGGCCAAGGTCAGTTTTTTATTGGGTATGATTAAGTTGGCGTCAATTTCGAGTTTGGTGCCCAGACCGGTACAGTCAGGACAGGCGCCGTGGGGATTATTGAATGAAAAGCTGCGCGGCTCGATTTCCGGCAGACTGATATCGCACTTCGTGCAGGCAAAATGCTGGCTGAAGATCAGGTCTTCGTCTTTGCCCTCGACCTGGATGTAGATTACTCCGCCACCGAGATCAAGCGCCGTTTCAACCGACTCAACCAGGCGTGTCCGATCAGCAGTTTGCGCTTCCTTGCGCGCCGCCTTTTTCCGCATATCGTCCGATATCTCTAAGCGATCAACCAATACTTCGAGCGTGTGTTTCTTATTCTTATCAACCACCAGCTCAGCCGCTTCCTCAAGCGTGTAGATAAGACTATCAAAACGGATACGGACGTAGCCGGCGCGGCGGATTTTTTCGAGGACATTTTTATGCTCGCCCTTCTGATCCCTGATCAACGAGGCGAGGAGGTGAATTTTCGTTCCGTTCGGCAAATCCAAAAGCCGTTCAACAATTTGATCGACGGTCTGACGCGAGACTTCGCGGCCGCACTTCGGACAATGCGGGATGCCGATCCGGGCAAAGAGTAGCCGGAGATAATCAT
>JBAZLK010000015.1:0-14872 GCA_041650335.1 Patescibacteria group bacterium | reverse complement strand
TCCCCGGTTCCGGTTCCAATGACCCCTGTGACTCGGATCCCAATACCCCGCAGTGCGATCCCGATAACACCATGTGCCCGGCGGGCGAGGAATGCCGCGCGACCAATTGTCGTTGCTACATCCCCGGTTCCGGCTCGAATGACCCCTGTGACTCGGATCCCAATACCCCGCAGTGCGACCCCGATAACGCGATGTGCACTGTGCCCGGTGAAGAGTGCCGGCCAACTACCTGTACGTGTTTTATGCCGACGAATGGCTCTGGGACAAGCTGTGACACTGACCCGGGTACGCCTCAGTGCGAACCCGCAGCCTGTACTGTCCCGGGCGAGCAGTGCCGCGGTTCCGATTGCCGTTGCTGGATTCCACCAACCTACGCCTGCAGCTCCGATATCTGGACGTGTTCGCCGATTGATAATTGCCCGGGCGCACAAGGGTGTACCGAGAATTGTGAATGCGCTGATCGGCCAGCCGTGATCGACCGTATGCCAGCGGCCGGCGCGGTCGATGTCTGTCGCAACGCGGTCGTGCAAGTGACGTTTAACAAGCCGATGATGGGTTCGAGTTTCGGAAACGGCGCCTTCCAGGTCTATGTCGGCAATGGCAACAACGGTGATGCCTGCGCCGCTCCGACCGACTGTCGTTCGGGCGTCTGTACTACTGGCGCTTGTGTTGGCGATTCGGTCGATGGTCAGCTGCGCTTTTTGAGCTCATCGATCGTCCAATATAACATGGGCCTGATGCTGAAAAACGCGACCTATCACGTTTATATCCGCGACGGAGCGACGGGGGTGAAGAGTATGGAAGGGTTAACGATGGCCGGACCGGAAAATTATTCATTCACTACAAATAATTCGGATAACCCGTGTCAATTAACACGCGTTCGGATAACGCCCGGGTACCGTTTATTTACCCAGGCGAACGAGACGCAGGCGTACATTGCCGATGGCATGTACATAAACCAACCGATTACCGAGATCCCGGGCGTGTATGAATGGGATTGGTCGTGGGAATCAGATGATGTCAGCATTGTTACAGTGACTGGTAGCGCGACAGAAAGCGAGACCGGCACTATTGATAATAAAAACGGAATTACGTTAATCAAGGCCAAGGCGACAGTGACAACGGTGCCGTTCCAGAAAGAAGTTGTCGGCCAGACTAAAGTTGAGGTCGCGCTCTGCGAACATCCGTGGCCAACGGCCGGCGCGCCATATATTGATGCCAACACGGGTTTTTCGACTTGGTACTGTCTTGACGGCGGCTTACCAGCGCTCGAGGAACCACCGATCGAAAGTCTAGGCGGGGCGCCAGACGTCATTAAATCAGTCTTTTTCCGCGGACTCAATTTGTGCGAGGACACCAAAAAAGATTGCAGCACCTATGCCGGCGGGCCGGCTGTCTGCGGTGATCCGGCAAAATGCAAGGCCTATAGTTTAGACGCCGTTGGCGTCCGGGTGATGATGAATACGGATACGAAATATTCGCCAAAGCTTTGGTTTGAGAAGAATGTCCCTGACCAAGGCGGGTCTTCCGCCTCTCCCTACGGCACTGTCGACGGCTATCAATCAATGAGGGTCTCGCGCTCCACCTATATCGCCGCCACCCATCTCGCCGGACAGCTCTTCGCCAACATGTATATCCTGTCATACTCTGAAAACGCGCAGTCCGTTACCCAGGAGATCGCCAAAGAAATGCTTAAGAATCTCCGTTTCAATATTGGGATCGACGAATCGATGAAGGACGAATTTCGGCATGACATGGCTCGGATCGGCGCCTTGCACGACGTCAGGGAATACACCGAGCGTTTCTACGAGAAAAACAAATATTATCCGAACGTTGAAGTCGGCAGTTATATCAAAAACATTTCGACCAGCGCCTGGCCATCGTGGCAGGCGACGCTCGGTAATGCCCTCGGGAAAAACCTGCCGATTGATCCGTCCAATGCCTTCAATATTGCTGCCTGTCCGGCCCCGCCGTATGAACAAGATACCTGTTGGGACGAAACGAATAAGCGGTTTACTTGCGTGAATCCGTCGCATATCTTGCTCTACCAATATGTTGGCCCGCCGCCCGGAATAGTGAATTTATATTGCAGCCTCGAGAACGATTTCTGGGATACCGGGGCGGGTAATCCCTGCAGCGGCGATTCCACCTGCAACTGCTTTAATTATATTGAAGCGATCACGCCACCATAATGCCACTCCCAACGAACACAACCCAGCCGCCCGATGATATTTTCCGCGAAGTTGACCCGGCAAAAAAAAGGAGCGGAACAAAACGACCGGCGCGGTCGATTCAAACACCGCCGAGCGGACCGGCCATCCCGCCGAGCACGGGCGCAGCGTTGTCAAACCGACGAAAATACCTTATACTGATTGGGATCGTCGTGATTTTATTCGCTCTCGGCGGCGGTGCCTATTACTGGCTGGTGCGGACGAAAGCGGACGCGACCGACGAAACGAAAAACGTCAATCAGAATACGAACCAAAACGCGAACACCGGCATCACCAACCAGCCGAAGAACGAAAACATCAACACAAACAAGTCAAACACCAATAGTCCGCCGACGAATAGCGTCGTAGTTCCGGCTGATGCCGATCACGACGGCTTATCAGACGCAGAAGAGCAACAACTCGGAACAAATCCAAAAGCCAGCGATACCGACACAGACGGTCTTTCGGATAAACAGGAAGTCGTGCTGTATAAAAGTGATCCGAAAAAACCTGATACGGACGGGGACGGCATAAACGATGGCGCTGAGGTGCAAAACGGCTATAATCCAGCTGGCGGCGGGAAATTATACGATCTAAACAAAGCGATAAATAGTGCGCCCTAATTATGTTCGGACGAGGTAAGAAAAAGGCAGCTCCCGTGGCTGAACCGGAAACAACACCAGCCGTGATGGCTCCGCCAGTCAAGACGGAAGGCATTCGGACAATGCCCGAAAAATTTCTTGATAATAAAATTGCCCAGCCGGGAAAGAAAAAGAATTGGCTGGTCATCATCATTATTTTAGGGGTGTTGGCGCTGCTGATTTTGGCGGCAATCGTTTTGCTTAGCCGCATTATCAAACCGACAAATCAGAATACCAACGTCAATCAGAATACGAACCAGAACGCGAACGTCAATACGAATATCAACGCCAATGCCAACGCGAATACAAATACCGTTGTCAAAATAGAAGAACTGGGCGATGTCGTGTTGACTAAACAAGAACTCGGCCACGATTTCATCGCTTATACTGAGAGCGAGGTTGAGGTTGACGAGGCATTAATCGCCGAGCTCAATGTCATGCGCGCGCGCGCTTTTTTTGCGCTGGAACAAGCCGACCAGCAAATCAGCGTCGAGCAGACAGTGTACGAGGCCGCCTCACAAAAAGACGCCGAGACAATCTATGCGCTTGATAAGACCAACCGAGACAAGCAAGTCGAAAAAAAGGAGGGCGAGTATCAACCGATCGCGATCGGCGAATCGTCGTATTTGTATATTAGCGACAATATCGATGTCATCGACCTGACGTTTACCTGGAAATACCTCAAGGTAACAACAAAAATCCAGATCGCCAAAGGGACGTTGGCAAAATGGGACGTGATCAAGGATTGGAGCGAGCAGGTCTTGGAAAAGATGAAGCAGTACGACAAGGACCGCCCGCCGGTAAATAAAAATACCAATACAAATACGAATTCAAACAGTAACGCAAATACGAACACGAATGTAAATACGAACAGCAATGCCAACAGCAACGTGAACATAGAACCGCCAACCCGCAGTCGTGACACCGATGGCGATGGTTTGACCGACCGCGAGGAGCTCCTCTTTAAAACGAACATCGAAAAGCCCGATACGGACGGCGATAATTTTTCTGACGGCGCCGAAGTCGTAAAGGAGTACGACCCGACAGCGGCGGGCGGCGCCAAACTTGAGGATTCTTCCCTCGTCCGCAGCTGGGAAAACCCCGTCTATAGCTATAGCATCCTCTATCCCGCCACCTGGACCCGACAGAAGACAACCGCGGATGAATCGAGCGCGGTCTTCATGTCCCCTGACACGGGCGAATTCTTCCAAGTGCTTGTCGAAAGCAACACGAAACGGCTCTCGCCAAAGCAGTGGTATCTGGACAAAGCCGGAGTGAATCCGGATGACGTGGAAGAGGTCATCATCAATGGTCTGATGGGCGTCCAGAGCCCGGACGGACTGAATTACTATCTTGGCAAGACGAACGTGATCTACGTACTGAACTACAATCTGGCCGAACAAGTTGAAGCGAATTTTATGACGACCTTCGCCATGTTTGCGAACAGTTTTACGCTGACCGGCGAAGCCGTCGCGCCCGCTGAAGAATCGTGCCCGACGTGCGGTAACGCGAATGCCAATGAAAATGCAAACCAAAACACCAATACGAACAAAAATTCCAATATAGTTGCGCCAGTCAATATTGAGACGCCCTTTCCAGAATAGCGTGGTCGCAATGACGATTGATATTCGTACTGCCCAGGGGAGGGTTTCACAGCCGACCGCCAATCGCCTGAAGCGACTGCTTCGACGGGCTGGGCGGTATTTCAAAATTCCGGTCGGCGCTGAGGTGTCGCTGGTTTTTGTATCGACCGCCGAGATGCGACGGCTGAATCAGCGCTATCGCCATCGGCCACGGGCGACAACGACACTCTCTTTTTCACAAGAAACAATAACCGCCGGGCCGCGCGGTCGGGCGACGATCACGGCTGAAGACACGCCGGCCGGCCCGTTTTCGCTTGGTGAAATATTTTTCTGCCGGCCAGAAATCGCCAAGTACGCCCGCCAGGCCCAAGAGACGCCAGCCGAAGCGCTCGACGAGCTAGCGGTCCACAGTTTCCTTCATTTGCTCGGCTATCACCATTCAAACAAGAAAGACCAGAAAAAAATGGACAACCTAAGCCGGAAAATCATCACACGCTAATGCCGCTCTTCCGTCTCAGACAAACGATTCGAAGTTTTGGCTATGCCATTCGGGGATTATGGTATGTGATTAAGCGAGAGCGCACCTTTCAAATACACATTGTCGCGGCCATCATCGTCATCTTCTTGATGTCGATATTCCCTCTGAGCAAGTGGGAGCGGATCGTCGTAACGTTATTAATCACGCTTGTCTTCGTGCTTGAAATCGTCAACACGGCTGTGGAAAAGATTATCGATGTCTTAAAGCCACGGATTCATTTTTACGTCCAAATCGTTAAAGATCTCATGGCCGCCGCTGTTTTAGTGGTCTCGATTGCGGCTCTTATCATCGGTATTATCATTTTTTGGCCACACCTAGCCTCGCTATTTGCCTGAAATCAATATTTTTATTATAATACACTCATCAAGAAGTAAACCCCCGATATTATGGCGCGAGAAGAAATAATCTGCGGTTTGGATCTCGGTTCGACGATGATTCGTATTGTTGTTGGCCAAAAAACCGAGGCTGACAACAAAATCCACGTCCTCGGCATTTCCGAGCATCCGTCCGAGGGGATAGCGAAAGGCGTCATTACCAGCATAGAGGATACGGTCTCAAGCATTTCAGGCGCGCTGGAGAAAGCCGAGCGCATGACGGGATTGCCGGTCGAACACGCTTTTGTTGGCATCAGCGGCGCCCATATTACCTCAATCCAAAGCCACGGCGTCGTGGCAGTTTCAAAGGCAAACGGCGAAATTCATGAAGAGGAGGTTGAACGGGTGATCGAAGCGGCGCAATCCGTGGCCACTCCGCCGAATTACGAAACCCTCCATGTCATCCCGAGAAGCTTCTCGGTCGACAATCAGACCGGCATCAAAGACCCGGTCGGCATGACTGGGATCCGGCTCGAGGTCGACGCCCAAATCATTCAAGGCTTGTCCAGTCAGATAAAGAATATCACCAAGTGCATCTATCGGACGGGTCTCGACATCGACGATCTCATTCTCGGCGTCTTGGCGTGCGCCGAAGCGGTGATCACGCGACGGCAGAAAGAACTCGGCATTGCCCTGATCAATATTGGCGGCGCCACGACCAGTCTGGCGGTATTTGAAGAAGGCGACGTTATCCATACCTCGATTCTGCCGGTCGGGAGCGGCCATATCACGAACGATATCGCCATCGGTCTGCGCACCTCAATCGAGGTGGCGGAACAAGTGAAGCTTGAATTTGCCAGCTGCCTGCCCGACGAAGTAAATAAGCGGGACGAAATTGATTTAGCCGAGATATCGCCGAACGAAACGACGGTCGTCTCGCGGCGACAAATCGCGGAAATAACCGAAGCGCGAGTCGAGGAAATATTTACCCTGGCCGACAAAGAACTGAAGAAGATTGAACGGAGCGGACTCTTGCCGGCCGGCATCGTTCTGACTGGCGGCGGCGCGAAACTGCCCGGCATTGTTGAGACCGCGAAGCGGATTTTCAAGCTGCCCAGCACTCTCGGTTACCCGCGTGATTTTGTCAGCTCAATCGATAAAATATCGGATCCGGCGTTTACGACCGCGCTCGGCCTGCTGGTCTGGGGCATGCAGGCGACGCATCGCGGCCGCGGTTTTAGCGGACCGAGCGTTACCGTTATCCCGCAGGTCGTCGGGCGTGCCAAGAAATGGCTACGCTCGCTCATTCCGTAGACGCTTGACGGACGGCGGAAATTTTTGATAGAGTGTGATAATGTTGAGAACCAACGTATGGGTATGAAAAATAAGTTTAAAAGAGACATCGGAGAGTCCGGTCTCTCAAAAGGGAATAAATTCATGGAAGTCAAGCCAGCCATCGAAACCTTCGCCAAAATAAAAGTTGTGGGTTTGGGCGGTAGCGGCGGTTCGGCCATAAATCGAATGATTTCCTCGAAAATCAAAGGGGTTGAATTTGTCGTTATCAATACCGATGCGCAGGCATTGCATCACAATCAGGCGACGACCAAAATCCAAATCGGCAAGACGACCACCCGGGGCTTAGGCGCGGGCATGGATTCGGAGCTTGGTCGCAAAGCCGCCGAAGAAAACCAGGACGAGATTTATGATAATCTGAAGGGCTCGGACATGGTTTTTCTGACCTGCGGGCTGGGCGGTGGCACGGGCACCGGTTCAGCGCCGGTGGTGGCGGACATTGCCAAAGACGTCGGCGCGCTCACGGTCGCGGTCGTGACCAAACCTTTTTCATTTGAAGGCGAGGAACGCAAGCGCATTGCCGAGAGCGGCCTGTCACAGCTGATTGAAAAAGTCGACACAATCATCACCATCCCGAACGATCGCTTGCTCCAGATTATCGATAAAAAAACATCACTGCTCGAAGCGTTTAGCATTGTTGACGATATTCTCCAGCAAGGCGTCCAGGGCATCTCGGAATTGATCACTGTGCCCGGCTTAGTGAACGTCGACTTTGCCGACGTCAAAGCGATTATGCAAAACGCCGGCTCGGCCTTGATGGGCATTGGCCGCGGCTCTGGCGAAAACCGGGCGGTTGAAGCGGCCAAGATGGCGATCGAAAGTCCGCTCCTGGAAATGTCGATTGAGGGCGCCAAGGGCATCCTCTTCACGGTTACCGGCGGTTCAAATCTCGGCATGTACGAATTGAACGAGGCCGCCAAGATTATTACCAATAGCGCCGATCCCAACGCCAAGATCATCTTCGGATCGGTTATCGATGAAAATCTCAAGGATGAAATAAAGATCACCGTTATTGCGACCGGCTTCGGCGAGAAAAAAGCCAAGAAGGTAAAAAGCGAATTGGCCACACCGTTTAGTCGAGAGGAAAAGACTTCGCCTGCGTTTGCGCCAGTCTCGCGCTCAGCCGCGCAGCCGGTACGCGATCAACGTCAATTCCGTGAACGCGTCGCGAAGGATGACGATCTCGCCCCGCCCCCGAAAACGAAAGAGGAAGAAGAGCTCGATATCCCGGCGTTTATTCGGAAAAAGATGATGTGAGGGTTATCCACAACCTTCAGCCATTATTCAGAATGAATAGATATAGTATCCACAGACCAGACAGGCTGATTTTTCGCGTTATGCTTAGTTCGTTTCGATAAACAATTGCCTATCATATAAGTAACGAATAAACACTATGGAAAATATAACACCAACGCCACCGAAACCGTCAGCGAAGCCAAAACAATACATTGCCACCGTGGCTGTCTTGAGCCTCTTGATCGGCGGAATTGCCGGCGGCGCGGTCGGTGCGGTCACCGGCGGGGCAATCTCGCATAATATATCGCCGTGGTTCGATCGAGTGATTCTGGGCGAGAAAACGACCAACACCGCGACCACGGCGAGTACCGGCAGCGCGACGACCCTGAAAGTTCAGGAAGAGTCGCAAACCCAAACGGCCGTCGCCAAAGTCCTGCCGTCGGTCGGGAGCATCATCGTCAAGCAGAACGTCAGTTCGAGCTCGCCGTTTTTCTTCTTCGGCCCGCAGGGGAGCAGCACCACGGGTCCGCAGCAAGTAGCGGCCGGCACCGGCTTTATCGTTTCGAAGAACGGCTACATCTTAACGAATAAACACGTCGTCTCGGTCAGCGACGCCCAGTACACCTTCATCACCAACGATGGGAAGGAATACAGCGCCACGCTCGTCGGCACCGATCCGATCAATGACTTGGCCGTGCTGAAAATCGACGCCAATAATCTCACCCCGGTAGAATTAGGCGATACCAGCACCGTTCAATTAGGCCAAACGGTTATCGCCATCGGCAATACCCTGAGCGAGTTCCCGAACACGGTCACCAAGGGAATCGTCAGCGGCATCGGCCGGACCATCACCGCCGGCGACGGCTCCGGATCGTCTGAAACCATCGACAAGGTCATCCAAACCGACGCGGCTATCAATCCGGGCAATTCGGGCGGGCCGCTGATTAACTTAGCCGGACAAGTGATCGGCATCAATACCGCGGTCAGCCAGCAGGGGCAATTGATTGGATTTGCTATCCCGATTAGTACCGCGAAGCCGGTAATTCAAAGCGTCGAACAATCGGGAAAAATCGTCCGTCCCTACCTCGGAATCCGCTACCAGCTGGTGACGCCGGATCTGGCGAAAGCGAACAATCTAAGCGTTGATTATGGCGCCCTGATCATCCGGGCGAGCGCCACGGAAACGGCCATTGTATCCGGCAGCCCGGCCGACAAAGCGGGCCTGGTCGAAAACGACATCATTCTTGAAATCAATGGGCAGAAAATAACCGAAGACAACACGCTGGCCTCAATGATGCAGAGTTTCAGCGTCGGCCAGACGATTACCCTGAAAATACTGCATGACGGGGCGGAAAAAACCGTCACGGCCGTCCTCCAAGAATATCCCACCACGAATTCATAATCGAAATACCATGAAAGAATTATTGGCCGACCTTCAGGAGTTAGTTGAAAGGGTAAGACAAACACGGAGGTTACTTTGACGTTGCCCGCAAAAAACAGGAGCGGGCAGAGTTAGAATCAGAAGCGAGCCGGCCAGAATTCTGGCAAGACACTGAGCGGGCAAAAAAGGTTACCCGCCTGCTTGACGGACTCAATGAAGAAATATCCACCTGGGATACGCTCGAGCGCGATGCCCAGGAGCTTTTGGAACTGGCCCAAGAAGAGTCGTCCAGCCGGTCAAAAGATCTCGCCGCTGAATTGGCCGAGCATTATCAAGCGCTCCAGAAGCGATTTTCTCGCCTGGAGTTTGCCGTGCTGTTACGCGGACCGTACGATCAGCGGGATACGATTTTGGCGATCCACGCCGGTACGGGCGGAGTCGAAGCGCAGGACTGGGCGGCCATGTTGTTGCGCATGTATTTGCGCTTTTGCGAACGCCGCGGCTGGTCGGTGCGGATACTCGACAAGTCGGTCGGCGAAGAAGCCGGCCTAAAAAGCGCCACGGTTGAAGTGCTCGGCCGCTACGCCTACGGCTATCTAAAGGCCGAGGCCGGCGTCCACCGGTTAGTCCGCTTGTCGCCCTTTGACGCCGACCACCAGCGCCACACCTCATTCGCGCTCGTTGAGGCGCTGCCGGTCTTGGACGAAATCGAAGAGGTTGAGATTGACCCCAAGGACCTGCGGATCGACACCTATCTCTCGTCCGGTCATGGCGGGCAGAGCGTGAATACGACCTACTCGGCCATTCGAATTGTCCATCTGCCGACGAAAATTACCGTCACCTGCCAGAACGAGCGCTCGCAGCAGCAGAACAAAGAAACCGCTTTGAAAATATTGAAGAGCCGTTTGCACGCCCTGGCCGAGCAGGAACGGCACGATGAAAAACAGCGCCTCCGCGGGGAATATGCCTCGGCCGAGTGGGGGAATCAGATCCGCTCCTACGTCCTCCAGCCGTATCAGATGGTCAAGGACCACCGCACCAAGCATGAGACAAGCGATACGCAAGGCGTTCTCGATGGCAAGTTTGACGAGTTTATCGAAGCCTATTTGCGCCAGGAAATGGGAAAAGAATCGAAAAAACCGAATACATAGAGCCGTTTACACTATTAAAACCATCATGTAGAAATATTATTGACAGCTTACATAGGAGAAAAGTGCCATAATATGGTACTTTTTAATATATCATATGGTGTATGTAGGAAAATATTTGACAATATAGTAGATACTGGCTATAGTACCATAGGTCTGAATGGACATTGAAATGAGCCGAGTGGCGATAGATAACCAACGGAATGGATTGGAGGAATTGAACGATGTGCGGAATTGTTGGATATGTAGGAAGCAAAGACGGCGCCACGCTGAAAGACGAACTGCCGGAGCAACTGGGGCGTCTCGACTATCGCGGTTACGATTCGGCCGGATTGGCATGGAAGACGCCCGAGGGCATCATCGAGGTGGTGCGGCGTAAGGGGAAGATACCGGTGTTGATTGAGGCGCTGGCGCCGGCCACAGTCCGGGGTTTTGTGGGTATCGGACATACGCGCTGGGCCACGCACGGGCCGCCATCGGATGGGAATGCCCATCCGCAGACCGACCAGGAAGCAGACGGCGCACCCATTCGCGTGGCAGTCGTCCACAACGGCATCATCGAAAACGCCGATGATCTCAAAGAGATGCTGCGGCGGCGCGGTCATTACTTCACGTCCGTAACGGATACGGTGGTGATTCCGCATCTGATCCGGATGTACCTCGACGATGGCGACGATGAGATCACGGCCATCCAGAAGACACTGAGCGTACTGCGCGGTGCCTATGCGGTGGCTATTCTCATTGCCGGTCCGGAGCCGGTGCTTTACGCCGCCCGACGGCAGAGTCCGCTCGTGATCGGGATCGCGGCTGACGGCTACTATGTCGCCTCGAGCGAGCAGGCGTTCGTCGGTGAAGCGACCGAGCTGGTCGAGCTCAATGACGGCGAAATGGTCATCCTGAAACAGGGCGCTCCCTATGACCTGAGGACGTTCGAGAACGAGACCATCTGTCGCGCAACCGAGCCGCTTCGGCTGACACTCGAGGAGATCAGCCGCGGTGACTATCGGCATTTCATGCTCAAGGAGATCTTCGAGCAGCCGGAGGCGATTCGGCGGGCGTTCGCTGGCCGGATTTCCGACAACGGCTCGCCGGTCATCGACCTGGGAGGCATTCGGACGAAGCCGGAACTGGCCGAATGGCTGGCGGTCGACCTTGAGCGGATCGTCCTCGTTGCTTGCGGTACGGCCTGGCACGCCTGCCGGGTCGGACAACGCATGCTGCAGAAGCTGATCGGCCTACCGGTCGAGGTCGAGTATGCGTCGGAATTCATCACTGGCTACAACCCGATCAACGATCGGACGCTGGTCATCGCTGTCTCGCAATCGGGTGAGACGGCGGACACGCTTGAAGCCGTCCGCAAGGCGAAAAAGCAGGGTGCCCGCATCTGGTCAATCTGCAACGTGCCGCGGTCGACGCTGACGAAAGAAGCCGATTCCGGCATGTTCCTGCACTCCGGCGTGGAAAAGGGCGTGGCTTCGACCAAGGCCTACACCTCGATGATCGTCTGTCTCATCCTCTTCACGCTGAAGCTGGCTGAGATCCGCGGTACGGATCGGGTGACCGAGACGGGCCGACGGGAGATCATCGAAGCGGTCAGGCGGCTGCCGGAACAGATCGAGGACCTGCTTACGTTGTCGGCGGAGATCCGGGCCCTAGCCGAGCGCTTCGCGGACAGCACCAACTTCTACTATCTCGGCCGCGGCTACAACTTCCCGACCGCACTCGAGGGCGCGCTCAAGCTCAAGGAAATCTCCTACATCCACGCGGAGGGGTATCCGGCGGCTGAGATGAAGCACGGCCCGATTGCGCTGATCGACAAGGACATGCCGGTGGTGTTCATCGCCTTGAGGGATGACAGCACCACCTACGACAAGGTCCGGTCGAACATCGAGGAAGTGGCGTCTCGGCACGGTACGGTGATCCTGATCGCGAGCGAGGGCGACGACCTGCCGGCCCGGCTCATGGCCGACGGGAAGGTGCTCTGCAGCTTCGCCATCCCGAACACCCTGTCCGTCTGCTCCGCCATTCTGGCCAGTATCCCTCTCCAACTCCTGGCCTACCATCTCGCGGATCTGCGCGGGTGTGACATCGACCAGCCGCGCAACCTGGCGAAGAGCGTCACGGTGGAGTAGGGGCACGGTTCGTACACGCACTGTCTGTTGGGTGAACATCGGTTCACCCCTTTTTTATCCCCTTGCTTCTGTCGCATGCTATGTTATGCTGTCAGTAGTACTAATATCCTTAGACACTTCCCCGTATGGAAAATCTCGAATTCAATTACGACGAAATCTTTAATGAAATCATTTCCCGCATGGAAACCCAGGGCTCGTTCGCGAAGGACAATTGGGAAACCCTGATTGACGAGATCCTCGAGGAAAAGCAGAATGACGGCATCCTGCCCGATGATTTCGACTTCAAAGAAGCGCACGAGAAGCTCGAATACATGCTGGCCGAGCGCTTCCAGGACGCAGAAGTGGAGCAATAGCGCCGGCGTCATCGCCATTGTCGAGTCCATTGGCGTTCCGATCTGATGGCAGAGGGGCAGGGGTCCCTCTTTTAGTTTGTTATTTTTTGGTAGAAGGGGTAGGATGGGGTTAGGACAGGGCGAATTTAGCCCAATAGTTCACTAGGTTTGCATATACTCTATTATGTGACATGGCGCCCTAAACTAAACATGGATTTCTTCTCAGGAAAAAATAACAAGTATTCTGAAGTACTTTTTTCACTTGCTAGAGAGTGTTTCTTTGAAACGTACAAAGAAGATGCGGAGGAACTTGGTAAGGTAATAAAGAATACCCTGTTGGATCTACCGGGTCCTAGAGTAATGGCCCCAAGGAAGTTGAGCGATAAAGAACAGTTTACAGTTAAACTCTTCAGACCATTTTCTGAAATCTTAAACTCACTCGAGGCAATTCAAAATATTCCAGTATACATTAGCCGTTTTCCATATAAACAGAATGTATCTAGGTGTGGTTATTTAAGATATCACATCGAAAACTATTTAAATGAATTGTATATTTTGGTGCAGCGATACGCTTATAATCTGAATGTGATTGATAGAATTTATAAAAAAACAACGCTGAAACAGGATGTTAATTTATCAACGACTAAATTACGTAATTTAATTAAGAACACGTTCAATAAATCGATATTTGTGAGGGGGTCGCATGTTCATCAAATCCGGTATTCAGATAATGATGTTGATAGATTATCTCTAATAGATACTTATTTACGGTCAGATGATAAATATTTTACAAACATAATGAAATTATTGTATAAGACTGCATACAGTGAAATACGTAGTAAATGGAAAAAACAAATGGAAAAGAATTTCATTTATATAAAAAAGTTTAACGAGATATATTTTAATATTCTTTCTAGGGTGCTAATAGAAGATGATAAGTTTAATTATCCGTGGGATAATAGAAGACACCACGTCACCTAACAAAGTATATCCGACATGGATTCGTTCACTAAGGCAGTCAGGATGGTATACCGCCATACTCACTCACCGCATTGTATATAACGAAACATTAAGCGATATTTGATGCTTATAATAATCACATGAATTTCAACCCATTAACATGGCTAGCAGATAAGATCCTACAGGCGCGAGACGCGAGGATCGTAGTAAGGGTTTTAGTACACCAGGCATACCATGTCGGAGATCAATCACAAACGCCTTATTATTTTGTAAAGATTATCAATAACTCACCCAACAATACCTTTACAATCACGCATATTTGGGTGAGAGATGGTACTGACGAGAAAGATATTATTAATCCACAAACACCATTGCCACATAAGCTTGAAAAAACTGATGTTTGGGAAACATGGTTTCGTAAAGATATTGTTATTGATCACCAAAGTGTATTTAACAATGTTTACGTCGTTCTTTCGAATGGTAAGGAAATTAGGTCAAAGAAAAATACCTCTGTACGGCCCATAGGATTTATCGCAAAATAATTGGGCAACCAACATCGCTTAACACGGGCTAGCTGGTTCGTGAATAATACTCAATAATCTCTTATGAAAAATAAACCAATTATCATCGCCGGATCCGTCGCAGTATTACTAATAGCTGCATTCCTCATTTTCAGAAAAGATACTTGGACCGGATTTTATTATCCGAACGGTTGTTTAACTTGCCAGGACGAATATATCTTTAGTCCTACATTTCATAACAGAACTGACTGCTTGGCTTGGGCTACTAACCTGAAGCAGCAACGAAACAATTCGGATGATAAATACGAGTGTGGTAAAAACTGTAAAGCACCACAAACTAGTACGGGACTGTATGTTTGTGAGGAAACTGTCGATTATTGAGTATTATTAGCTCACCCAAATTACTCGTTCACTTACGCGGTTGTCGCCGGCGGTCAGGCCGATTTTTCACTCGCATTAACGCATGCACTTGACGTTTCCTGTGGCTAGTATATACTGGAATTAACGAAGAAGACGGGCTTTG
>JBAZLK010000014.1:0-15740 GCA_041650335.1 Patescibacteria group bacterium | reverse complement strand
TCGGATTTCAGTGAAAACCTAGATGGGGGAGCAGGCACGGATTTTGTGTATTCCGTCTAGGTGAGCCAATTCCTGCCCCAGTGCCTTCCAAGACGCGGTTCTAAGCGCGTCCAAGACGGGCAGCCACATCGGACGAACAGCGCCAAAAGCGCTGTTTTCCGTTTGCGCGGAAGCGGACGCAAGCGCGGATTTTGCGATAACATCAAAGGGTTTCTTGAGGTCGAACAGCATCTCCCTCCCCTCAACGCGGCAGTTCTGAAGTAGGAAGTTGAGAATCTGCCGTTTTTCCGCGACTTCCGAACTTTCGAAAATTTCCGAAGCGTTCCGTGCCAGATTTAGCACGGTGGTTGCGCTAATAAGATAATTTTCGTCGGCTCGGGTGTGCTCTTCAAGCCGGACGGTAATTTCGCTCTGGCGTTCCTTGAGCTGCTTCAACTTCTTGTCATAGTCGGGCTTAGTAATACTGCCGTCGATGAGAAAGTCCATGAGCTTGTCCAGCCGGGTCTGAATTTCCTCGTATTCGCTGGTCAGCCCTTCGAAGGCGCGGCGGTTGAACGCGCTCTCGGCCTCGTGGGACTTCTTAAGTTCCGTGATTAGCTCGTCCACGGTTTCCTGCCGAATGGCCCCCAGAGCCCCCAGGACGGCCCTGACGGGCTTCAGGAGGTCTTTTTCGGGGATATACTCCTTCGTGCTACAGATTTCCGGCCGGGCGTTGGTGCAACGGTAGTAGACGTATTTGCCTTTTTTGATTTCCGGGGTCATGGCGCACCCGCACCGGCCGCACCTGATCAGCCCGCGCAGGACGAACGGCTTGGCGGCGTAGGCAAACGGCTTCTTGTGCCAGCCCTGCCGGATGCGCTGGCAGGCGTCGAAAAGCTCCTTGTCGATGAGCGGCTGGTATTTGTGCGGGTAAAGCTCCCCCTTGGCCCGTGCCGTGCCGTAATAGAATGGGTTTTTTAGGATGTGCTCGACCATACTGGTCGGGATAGGCTTCCCTGACCTCCCACGAAGCCCCATCTGCTCGGCCTCGCCCCGCAGGGTGCGGATTGAGTGACTGCCGGTGGCGTGAAGCTCGAACATCCGGCGCACGATGTGGGCGGTGGCCTGGTCGGGGATGATGTCGTGTTCCCCCAAGTCGTTGGTGGCGTTGAGGTAGCCGATCGGGGCGCGGCCAGTCCACTCGCCGCGACGGCGCTTCTGCTCGAAGCTGCGCTTTACGTTGTCGCTGATGGCGTCCGAGTAATACTTGGCCAGTCCCAAGCTCATGCTGAAGTGGAACTTGTCGGGGGCCGACATCTCGTTGTTGATGACCAGACCATCCGAGGCGAAATGAAGCTCGATCTTGCCACTGACAGCCATTTCGTAGAGCACGGCAACGCGTTTGTCGAACACGTTGCGCGAAAAGCGGTCTACCTTGTCGAAGCAGACTGCCACCTTGTCCTTGCACTGGTTGAGCCGCGCCAGAATCCTATCGAACTCGTCGCGCTTGGTCTTGTAGGCGCTCTCGTCGAAGCTGTGTTGGCCGATGACCTCAAACCCGCCTCTTTGGCAGTATGCCTGGAGACGCGCAATCTGGGCTGGTAGGGAGTTACCGGCTTCCCTCTGTTCCTCGGTTGAGACGCGGGCGATGATTAGGCAGTTCATTGCTTGAAAAGTCCCTCAAAGGGCTTCCAATCCTTGCTATCGTTTACAGATTGGCCGTCTTTGAATGAGTAAGTGTGGCTATCGTTGTAATACCAAACACCGGCTTCTTCAAGCACGATGCCGCCAATAAGCTTGCCGCCCAGATCCTTCAGTCTCTTTTGAAGCGCCGATGCCTTATCAGACGTTTCTGTATCCGTCGCGGTACGCCCTTTTTTGGTGTCGAAGATTCCAACGGTTCCGTCCTTGAAGCGGATTATCCAGTCTGGATAGAAAAGGTCTTCATCGCCAGTGTCAGAGTGCGCATAACGAACCGCGAAGTAATCCTTGCCTTGATTGCCATTCTTAAACCACCAGTCTATTTTTCCCGCTTTCTTGTCCAAGTAGGCAGCGAACTTTACCTCGTTGTCCCTGCCGCTGTATGACGGCAGCAGGTAGAACCTTTCTAAGGCGCATAGCTTCTGCGACACCTCTTCGTAGTCGTCAGTGTATAGGTACTCGCGTTGAATACTGAAAGTGGGCGCTTCTTTTTCTTCGGTCTGCCTCCTTTTTTCCTCAACGAGCTTGAGGGCCACCGGCTTGAAGTCACGCAATGCTTTCGTGAGAGCTGGCCGCAAAACGCTCTCGGCCCCTTTCTGCAAATCCTTTACGAACACGCGATAAAAGTGGTCGCTGTCGTCAGTCAGCACGTTCTTAAACCAAACACGGATTGCAGACTTCAAAACGCTCCATGAACGCGCTACGTTCGCGTATTTTGCCTGCTCGTCCTGCTGTTCCTTTAGCACCTGATAGCATAGGTAATTGAATGTTTTTTCCACGTCGCTAACGGACATCTCAAGCGACACGTCCTTTCCCTTTTTGGCAAACTCAAGCGCGAGCTGGTCGAAGTCCTCGAACTTTGCGTTCGCCACCACTTCGTTCAGAAGGCTTTTTGAGATGTCCAAACCAGCGTCCGCGAGCTTCTTCTGCGCTTTGCCGAGTATGTCATCGCCCTTTATCCTAAAATACTCGTTCATTGATTTTCTGAAGCTGTCCTGAAACTTGAACGAGCGCGGAATGTCCCCGTAGTCGGCGCGAGAAATGTAGTCAGATTGAAGTTCGACATTTTCAATACCCGCTTTCATAACCGTCATCTGCGTCCGCGCCTTATTCTTGTCGTCTTGATCGGGCACCTGTACCTGATTGCGCTTGTAGTTCGTATAGAGGTATCCGAACCGCAATGCGGGGCTGTTCCTGTAGTCGTCTTTCATCTGCGGCTCTGGCATGCGCAAGATGCGGCCGACAGTTTGGGTGTAGAATTTGTCAGACTTGACCTCGCGGAACATCACGAGCACCGAAGCCCGTGGGCAATCCCAGCCAGTGCCGGCCGCTTGCTTGAAGAGCATGAAGTCAACGTCGCTCTCGTTGTCCGTAATGCCAGCCATATTCTCTTTCTTGCCGTCAAACCACCGTGCGATTTCGCCCCCCTTGACGCCCTTCTTGAGCAAGAATGATGTGACGATTTCCTCCTTGGTCTTTTCTCCCGTATCGATGAGGTCTTTATCATCGTTCGGCAGCTGTATGAGCATGAGCGGGTTTACGTGCTTCCCGAGAGTGCGAAACTCCTTCAATAATTCTTCTCGGCGTTCCATACCCAGCCCAAGCAGCACCTCGTCTAGGTCACGCTTGCCCATGCGTTTCAAGTCCTCTTCACTCTGTAGTACTATGCATTCTTTGATAAGCCCTTCCGCCACCACTTCGTCACGGTTCAGCTTCAAAAAGCTGTCATGCTCTGCGGCTTCGGCAACGATTGCCTTATCGGGGGTTGCCGAGACATGCAAAACGATTTTCGGGTCAATGTAGTCGACAATATTCTGCGCTAAAGCAGTAGAAACGTGCGTGTGAGACTCGTCAATAATAAGGATAATTTCGCGCCCGTCGAGTTTTGTCGCGTCAATTACATCCTCAAAGTATTTTCCGCTTTCCTTACGCATCTCTTCGCCTTCCGGTCGGCGAATCGTCCTATTTTCAGCTGCCTTTGATACGACTTTCTGCCAGTTCAAAAATAGTATGTCGTTTTCATACAGCTTGCCTCGGTTGATGTCTTGGACCGATAAAAGGTTATTCTCAAGCGTGTTTTCAGAATAGTCTTTGAACTTGTCCTTGCTCTGCATGGCAAGGTCGTCGCTAAAGGTAATCCAGATGAACGCCTTGTCCTCGGACCATTGTGGCAAATGATTGAGGCCGCGAATGAAAAGCGACGCGATGTAGGTCTTGCCGCTGCCTGTCGGTGCCTTGAATACAAGCGGCAGTTGTCGGCCGCCCCTCTTCCACAACGTCAGGAAATGCGCGGTCAGGTCGTCTACAGCATCTCTTTGGAACTTGAGCGGGGTGAGGTTCATATGAGGTTGTAGATCTGCTTGTAGATTTCCAGTATCGGCTGCGGGATTGTCTTTACGGTTACGCCTGGGCTGTCCTCAAAATCGGCGACGAACGGGTCGTCCTCCCAGCTGAAGATGTAGACGGACGCGGGTTTCTTGAGCTTATTCACTTTCTCAACGAACGCATCAAGCTCATCGTATTCCTCCCTGAAATAGACGGCCGTGAAGCGGTCGCGACTCTCAAAGATTTGCCAGTAGCCAGTTTTTTCAATAGCTTCAAGGGTGTTTTCAGCGATTGAAAGCATCTCCCCCGCGTGATACGCAAGCTGCACTCTGTCCTTGTCGTCCGCATCAAGGATGTTGTGCTTTCCAACAAAGCCGGTTTTGTAGTATCTCAAAGACCCGCCGGTGGGCGTTGAGCCCTCATAACCGTTTATGATTTTTGAAATACGTGGATAACACGCATCGCTCATTATCTTGTTTTCGTTATCAGTAACAAGAATGAATTGTCTACTCTTTTTGTCTTTGTCTTCCTCATTAAGTTCCAAGACGGCCTGGGCGACCGTACCAGACCCCGCGAAAAAATCTAAAATAATGCGTGGGTTAGGATGAATAGCAGACAATAGGAACTTACCTACATTGACGGGTTTTGAATACGGGAAACTAATGCCGAGCAATTCAAGTAAATCATCGTCGCTGCCCGCGTAGTTGAAAACTGAAGATGTATTTTCCAACAAATTATCCTTTAACAGATATTTCCGCTCCGGTTGGTTTGTTTCGTCGGCCCCAAATAATACCAAACCCCTCTCTAACAGGGAGCGCATTGTTTCTGGCGGATTTCGCCATCCACGCTTAGGCACGGGGCACTCCTTCCCAGTTATCGGGTGCACGAGCGGTTGGAAATACTCGTTGGGCGCAGTTTCTTTATTTGGCCAAGCCATTGATACACCACGGTATACCATACCGTTCTTGTCTATGTACTTATACGCTTTTTCGCCCCCTGAAAAATTTTGTCGAGAAAGCCAATTCTGAAATTCCTTATTGATAAGCTCTAATGTGTATTCAACTTCAAACTCCTTGAGTTTTGTTTGAGAGTAACCAAAAGGCTTGATGACTTCTTTGATCGCCTCCGGAATAATTTTTTTGCCAAGCTTATTGTAGAGTGACTTTGCTCTATTTAAGATTTTTTCGGCATTTTCTTTTCTCTTCAAAAGCGTGTCTTTTTGCGTGATAAACTTAGACTTATCTTTTGCGTAGCAAAGCAAGTATTCGTGCATTACTGAAATACCAAGCGCGTCACCCTTCGGGTTCATTTTATTCCAAATAGCAACACCGAGGGAGTTTTTTTCTTCAAAAACCTCATTCATCAATAGCCCGAGATTAAACACCTCGTTTTCGTCAATGTGAACGATAATAACGCCCGTATCTGAAAGAAGAGTCTGGGCAAGTTCCAATCGCTTGCGCATGAACGAAAGCCAGTAACTATGTCTGAATGGGTGGTCTTTGGGTACCTCCGTACCATCGGGGAACTTATCTAAAATGCGCTTATCCTTGTACCTGAAACCGTCCTCTCCGGTGTTGTAGGGTGGATCTATGTAAATCACGTCTATCTTTCCTTTGTGCGTGTAGTTGAGGCACGTAAGCGCGTGGTAGTTGTCACCCTCAATAAGAATATGCGTCGGCTTCCCATCTTTGTTTTTGATGGCTAACCTTGGTACTTCTTCAAGTACCGGCAGCTTGTTTTCAAAATCATCTTCAAACGCCTCGGGCACGTCAGCCCACACAAGACCGTATTTTTGGACCTTGATTGATTTCTTGAGCTTCTCAATCTCTTTCTGAAGTCTCAAAATTTGATTGTCCTGCTGTTGCAGCCGCTCTTCTTTGCTGACCATAGTCATTTTGTGCTTACGCGCTTCAAAAAATTGCCAAACTCGGCCTTCTCAATTCGGAACTCCTTACCGATCTTGAATGCCCTAAGTCGCTTCGCCTTGATGTAGCGGTAGACGGTCATTATGTTGACTTTGAGCGTATCGGCGATCTCTTGGGCTGTCAGCATCTGCTCGTTTGGCATATTGGTTGCTTGGGTTATTATACTTAACTATTCTTTACAGGCCAACTGGCCTGCTTTTGCCTTTACTTGGCTTAATTTGGGTGCGGTTGCCTTTGACTTGTCCACAACCCTGAATGGCTCCATCTTGTTCAGCGCCTCTTCGGTTTGCAGATACCAGCCGTGCCGCTCGCTGGATGTCAGCAACGATTCGGCTTGTTTGAGGTCATTGACCGTCCTGAACCAGCCGCGTTCCGACCGGCCTGCCGATATCTGACGCCTAAGCCCCCTGATGCCGCCTTCCGACCGGCTTAACCCGTATAGGCCGACCAGGTAGACCGCCTCTTTCGGCTTGAGGCCGGACGCGATTGCCTTGGCCAGCAGCCGCTCGGGGGAGCAGGTGGAGGCGAGCAGGCGGCCGTAGCTGCCCTCGGTAAATTCCTTCCAGTAGCGGCGCAGGATGCCGCCGCAGACCGTCTCGCTGAATACGTCGCGGAAGGCTATCCGCCCCGTCTTGCCGCATTTCTTCATGGCCTCGATGACCTTCCGTTTTTGGCACAGCCGCACCTCCACGCGCAGGATTTCGGTGTGCGGCCCAAGGGTCTTGATCAGGCCCTGTTGCTTCGGGGCCTTGTCCTTGTCTACCGCCCGTTTTTTGGGCTGGTTCAGGTCGGCCACCTTGTCGTAGAAGACCAGCGAATGGGCGACTGAATAGATATGAATCGCCGCGCCGTTCGTGTAGGTCGCCTTGGTCAAGTCCATGCGTCCGTGCGGGTTCAGCTTCCCCAGCTCGGCGATGGCTCCGGCGGACGTGTAGCCATCCCGCAGGGCGACGTTCTTCGACGGGTGGAAGGCCATGACCTCGGCTTGCTCAAGGTGAGCCGTGAAGACGCGGATGCCCATGAGCCGTAACCTTTCGCTTAGGGTCGCGACCACGCGCGGGAAGTCCTCGTCGCGCAGTTCCTCTAGGTTGTTGCCGAACAGGAGCTTGGGCGCGGAAAACTCGATGCGGACGCTCTTGTCAGCCTTGCCGCGCATGATGCCGGTGAGCCTCGGCAGATACAGGCCGGCCAACTTGTCCTTGGCGGTCGGGTTCTTGACGTATTTCGTGTAGCCAGCGCCCCGCGCCTGAAGCCGCCACGGCTGGCGAGCGCCGCCGCCCGGCTCCATGTCTACCAGCTGGTGGCGGGGGAGCCGCAGGATTACTGTGTCTAGCATACGGCCTCCCCCTCGGCGCTTTCCTGTCGCGCCTTGTCCTTGATCCGCCGGTCAACCTTCAGCAGCACCGAAAACAGCCCGACAAGGTTGCGCCGCGCTTCGGCGTCGGCGTCCATCTGCGGGTTCTGGTTGGCTCGCGGGTTGTCCAGCGTCTCGTGCGCCATAAACAAATAGCCTGACGTTTTCTGTCAGGCTACATGCGGACGCGCTTAAGTCTGCTTAAGTTTTTCGTGTAGTTTCGACGAGCGGGACGTAGAGACTTGCCTGAAAACTTAAGGCGGCTTAAGTTTGCGGCACGTATTTGGGATTTACGGTCACGGTTTGCGAGGTTGTAATAAGAAAATCGTTGATAGCCACGCTTTTGATGATTTTTTGGTTGACTTGGTAGGCGGCATTGTAGAACTTTTTGTCGTCTAGATTGTCCGCCCGGTCGAAGGTCTCGGCGATTTCCGAATAAAACCATGCCTTACCAAGTCTTTTGCGGTCAGAAAAGATAATACGCAATAGTTCTTTCTGGTCGCTGCCTTGAATTTTGATTTTCTTGTTGTCGAGCGTTAACTCCCCGGTGTCATAATTGAATTCCAAAATACCTTTACGGCTGACGGCGATTAAAGCGTCCTGAACCACGTTCACTTCTCCTAGCAGCAGGGAAATGGTGATCGGAGTCTTTGCGAATGTTACGCGCCAAAAATCTGCATCGGACCAGCTAAGCGTCGCCGCCCCGCTTTCTTGTAGGTGTCGCATGAGTTTTACGACCTCGAATCCGTCCTCGCCCAACGCGGAAAAGGGGACGTGGATAACGTTGCCGACTTGGGGCAGCTTGGCTAAATAATTATAAAAATTCTCGATTTGTTTCGTGAAGCACGGACGGACGTTCCCATAGGGGAAGGCGTCCGCCCTTTTTCCGTTGCCGTCTCTTGAAGAGAAGAAATTCATGTATCTAGCAATCTCTTCTCGGATATCGCCGACCCTACTACTGTCGAATTTTGCACGAACGACGATTCTGTCCGGGGTGCATGAAATGGCTGCGCCCAGGTGTTTGTGATAACTAGATGGCGTGTAGTATAGCGGTAGAGCCGTTACGGCGTTGGCTGGCTGGCGGAACCATTCGTCTACGCCGACCTTTTTCACCCGTTTCTCGCGGGCACTTTCCGCCTCGCCATGCAGTTTGGCATATTTCGCTATCAAATACCCGTACCCTTCCTCTGACTTTGGTTCGCTCCAATCGGCCTCATGGATGAATTTGGCCAGAGAGTCCATGGCGCGGCTAGTATCGTCGATTCCAACGTTTTCTACCTTTGCGAGCCGCAGGTCTTCCAGCACGAACAGCAGCTGTCCAAGCACCATCTCTTCGAGGCTTTCGTAATCGTCCGTGTCCTGAAGTTCACTAACCACGTCTTCGGTGGAAATCAGGTTGCCCTTGATGAATTCAGACAGGTAGAATTCCTCCCTTTTAGATTCCGCCAACTCACAAATGATTAGGAGCAAAAGAAGGTTAAAATCCCGTTCAACAAAGTCGGACGGGCGGTAGAGCGGGGCGAGCTCTTCGTGGGTCGATTCAGGGTCGGGCATTTTCTTGACTTTACATGACGATATATAACAATGCTTTCTAGCAAAAGACAAGCGTCCCGTCACAGCCTTAGCAACAAGCCAACATGAAAAAAATCGCCAGCCTTTCCGACCTGACTGGTTGGGTGAAGGAAGAAACCTCGCGTTTTTCCCAAGATGCCGATGGGGGTTGGGAGGGGTCTGCGCTACGTGTCGCCGCCCTCGTTCTTTGGCAATCCGCCATCTATCAGGCGGCCTTTATGTTGGCCCAAATCGGGGCAAAAGATGTTGGTGTCCGAAGTTTGGTTGCGATTCTTGTTGTTTCTTTTCTGGCTTTCCTTGGCCCCGTTTTGGCGGTGGACGGTTTCGTGCCTGTTTGGGCGGCAGAATTATTGAGTGGAAAGATTTTTTCTAGGCTCGTCGGTTCGATGCCAAGATGGGCGGTCGCGGCCCTGCTAGTGCTGAACGCCCTGATGTTGTTGACTATCCTTCCGGCAGCCAGTAAGGTGCTTCGGCAGGTAGGTTTGCGTAAATATGCCAACAATGAGCCATAAACCCTTTCCGTGGTCTACAGTAACTTTGCTCGTGATGACCGTACTCGTTGTCGCGTCCATTTTTTGGCGTCAAGGCAGCTTGGACAAGGCACAGGACGATTTGCCAGCCAATATCTCTAAATTGGTCGCCGAACAAGTTGATAGCGATTTGCAGGAAAACCTGCCCCGCTTGATTAGTGAGGAACTGAAAAGGTCATTGCCCCAACAGCCAAGCTCTCCATATCCTGATTTCGATTCCGCCCAGAAGATGGTTCTGCTCCCGCTGGTCAAGGGTTTCGAGAGCTGGACGCCAAAAGGTGTGGTTCAGCCCGACAAGGCCAAGACAGTCTTGATGGTCGAGGGTGGTGACGTAGCCAGGGCCTACCTTTACATCCGCGCCAGGGTCGGCGAGCAGCCGCTGACGCAGTGGGAAAGCGTGTATGCCAAGATCGACAACGTTGGCGGCCACCTGTTCCGGCCGTTGAGCCTGCCGGTTCCGTCCGGCACGGAATCACGACTTCTTTACGCGGTCAACAGCGTCCCTTATCTGCCCTCGGAGCCATATTCGGAGAACAGGAAACCCGTACTGGCGGACTGGTCGCCCTCTTTTCGCGAGGGGGCGAAGATTCGGTTTGACGTGTTTATCTCGTCCTTGCGGCCAGCGACCTTGGACGAGGTGGCGCTGTATTACGAATGTGCTCCGCAGTCGGCGTCTTGCAGGATAAGCGTTGAGAGCAGCGAGTAATGCGCGATTTATGGCCGGTGACAACGAAAATCCTGCCGCCTCTAATCTGGCCAACGGTGCTTGTGAGAAAACAGAGGGGGAGGTCAAACGGGGCGGCCCCGCCGCTCCCAAGGTACTGTCGGAAACGACCCTGATAGCCGCCGTTTCCTTGGTCGGTTACTGTTCGTATTTCGCCTACGAGGCATCTTTCTTGGGGCATTTTGGCGTTCCGGTTGATTTTGTTTCCGTAACGTTGTCGGGCGTAATCGGGAAGGTCGCCGCATTGTTGGCGGCGTCCTATTTTTTAATCCCAGCCCTGGATTGGGTGTCTCGGCGGGATTTCTTGCACGGACGATGGATGACGGTGCTGTTTGTGGTTCAAGAAGTGACTACCCTCGGGCTCCTGCTTTCTTTTTTCGCTGTCGGGTTTCTTATTGGTTGGCCTGTCCTGGTCATAATCAGCGTTGCGGGGGCGGTAATCCATGCTTGGAGGGTTTATTGGGTTCCGAGAAGTGTCTATCCTGAAATTATTGGGTGGCTTAAACGCATCGGCCAGCGACAACACGACCGTGTTCGCAGATCAACGGAACGCGGATTAGTCTATGCCTTGAAATTGAAATTCGGTCGCGTTCCTGTAGCCGTGGCCCTTCTTGGTATCGTGGTCGTGACGTTTGCCTCCCTGTTCGGCGGCTGGAAGGCGAAAGGCCAGACGGTTTTCGGGACGACAATCATCGGTGGTGCTGAATATGCGTTGATTAGGAAATATGACCAGCAGTATATTTTCCTCCCCCTCAACCGAAAACAGCGTATGGTGGCTGATTCCGCGTTGACGCTGACCGCCGAGTCAGTCTCAAGGCGTGGACTAGTCATATCGTTTGAGCCGATTGGCAGTCTTAGGAGCTTTTCACCTCGCAATCCTGTCTTGGTGACGTTTCCAGAGGAATATAGAGAGTATGGTGTTGAGAGCGATTAGTCATCGGGTCTACTGATGGGCGTATATGGCTAACTGCCTCTATTGTCAGGCCGATACAACTAACGTCAGAGGCGTTGAGCACGTGATACCAGAATCGTTTGGCACGTTCGGGGCGACCGGTAGCAACCTGGTCCTTCCTGCCGGGTTGGTGTGCGACGGCTGCAATTCCGGTGTCTTTAGCCCTCTAGAGACGAGGTTTAAGGAAGATACGGACATGGGCTTGTTCTGCCAGATGTATGACGTGGCTGGTCAATACGAGGTGAGACTTAAGAACGCGAATTGCCGTCCGCAGCTGCCCGGTTTTTTCGGAGAAGACGGCATCAAGCCGTTCCCCCACATCATATTGCCCGGACACCAGGTTGTCTTTCGGCCCCAAATCATCATTCCGGGGGAGGCTGGCGCGGTTAGGATACTGCTGATGGATAAGATTGACCCTCTACCGAGAACGTCCAGAAAGTTCAGAAAAATAAAGGAGAGTCTTGGTGGTAGGCAATATTCTGGTATTCAGATTTTCGGGTTCACGAATCAAGACGGTGGTAATGATGTTCGAGAAAGGGGCATCGCGCTGTTGAACGGTTTGGGCGTTACTTATTACGAGAGGGTATCGAATTACCAAGCCAATACTTATAGAGCTGATTCACGTTATGAACTCCAATATTCCGTCTCCTTGGGCAGAGATGCGGCTAGGATATTGGCAAAAGTAGCTTTTAACTACGTTGCGTTTTGTGCGTCCAATAGCGGGCTGGTGGATGTTTTAAGGGGCAGCGAATTTAATGTTGTCAAAGACTACATCCTTGGAAGGATTGATCCGCCCATCAGAACAGTAATCGAGGACGTTTCGCAACATACGACGCTTTTCGATGACATGACCAGCGGCACCCGCTTGCTCGTCCACAGGATAACTTTTGGGGCAGAATCCGGTCGCTTGGTGGCCTGGATAAACTTTTTTGGCCTCATGGAAAACAAGATTATCCTCGGCGATCTCCCTGCACAATTCGCCCGTCCAAATTTTGGTTGCGGTCACGCCTTTGACCCGTTCAATAAAGAATTTTATCAGTTAACCCAAAATCGCTCGTTGGTTGGGGCGGGTGCGGTTGGCCCCGGATTTGGGTTATTCAATAGAATATAGAGTTCGGGGCAGCTGCCTACCATTATGACTTATTGTATAGGATGGAAAACGGGCGGGGCAATAATAATTGCAGCCGATACCGCAATCACTAGTGATGAGCGTGGCGCTGTTCCCGGAAACGTACAGCACTCCAGCTTTGGTGAGCCTCACATAAGGCAGAACGGTGAGGTCGTTGAAGAAAGGGGCTTAAAAATATACCGTTTTGAGAACATGTTGCTGACCTTCGCGGGCAGCACTACAGTGGCCCATGAGGTGTCAAAGGCAATCAGACGTGACTTAAATATCGGGGTCAGACCACGTGAAGCTGTTAAAATGGCCGTTGGTGTAAACGTAAATCCCGGCGATAGCCGAATTCAATTAATCAGCGCATTTAACGAGGGGCAAGATAGGATTCTGCTGTCGTTTAATGCGAATGGGGACGAACAATTTGTGGACGAACCGAACCTGGTGCAGTTCGGGAGCGCTCCCGAACCCATCAAAGATTGCACCCGCAATTTGTTGACGCAATTAACACCATACAGTGGTACGGCAGAGCAGAGGACAGCCGAGTTGTTGGGCGCTCTTCAGACATATGGGATGACCATGTCGATGATGACCGTGGGTGTGGGCGGTGCCTATGTAGGAGCGTATTTAGATGAAAGTGGAACACATTGGCAAAAGGACATCGTATTTATAGTAAACCGTGACGACTTGAGCTATAGCCCGCTGGTCAGCACATGCGTGAGGGACGACATGCTTGTGATAAGTTCACCCGCCTATAGGGCAAGCAAGGCCCTTGCGAATTTTACCAGCGACCAATTGACTGGTCAGACAACTGTGGAAAGGTGCATGTGGGCTGTCCGTGAGGGGAGGTTGCAGCACAACAGGGGAAAGTTCGATTTTATCGTTGTCATAAACGGTGAGTTCCCGATTGTCACTGTCGTCGAAATGAAGAGGAAGCTTAAACACGACCTAATTTGGGTTATGCCCTCGGTCACTCCTACAGGAACCGCTCTCGCTTTCCATCTCGCCCCGCGCTTGAGACATCTTCGCGATTATCCAGCGATGAACGGCAGCGGGAACCCAGTGCCAACATTAAATTTTGTTGGATACCAAAAACCAAGCGGGCAATGCTCAATTTCGGCGGCGCTAGGACGGTCAACTAGACACCATGAAACCGCTAGAGGCGACATGATTAGGCGATCGTTGTATTAATGTAGCAGGTTTGCCTCAACACTTAGAAGTGAGGTCGGCTAATCCGCTTTGCGGTGCTTCATAATGCGCCAGGTTAGAGCTAATTTTGTGCCAATCAATTGTTCTAAGCGCGGGGAACGAGTTGCCCATTAATCGGCGATTGCTCATAGGCTGTTGGCCAGCTCTTCCTCGGCTCGCCGTAGTGCCGTCAGCGAGAAGCCGTCCCCGCCCCTTCCGCCGACCGCAGGGAAGTCCTCGTGCCCTAAGACCCCGGCGCACAGCAGAAGCCGGCGCATCTCGATCTGGAGGTCGTCCGGCACAAGCTCGCGCAACAGCTCGCGGGAGGCCTTGGAGCCAGTGGTCTTGCAGGGGGCCCTCGCCACGGCATCCGAATAACCCGCCTTCTCCAGGGGGGCGGGACCTCGCGCGGCTTGTAGAAATGCTTGAGTTCAGCTAAGATTGAGGCACAAATTAACCAAACGCCTAAACTCTGCCTTTAACGGCTGGGCATGGCGGAAAAGCCGACAAAAGCACTAACCCCGTCGTTAGCAAGCTTTTGTCGGTCGTACGCCGAAAGGCGTGCGTGTGGCGCAAGCCACCGAGCTAGCGGCGGGCTTTGTGTTAGCGCCGCAGACGGCTAAAATCAGGAAACACTATGAAGCTGTTTCTCGTCCTGCTCATCGCGCCACTCAAGATAGTATTAATGATCGTCTTGGTTGCAGCTGTCGTTCTGGGCGGTCTGTTTTGGTTGTGGCGTATGGCGACGGGATGCGTCGTTCATCGCCTCGACGGCGACTCGGATGGGAGCGCGTGCGAGTCGCTTTGAGCCGGGCCAGAAGAATCACGGCGTAAGCAACATAACCCTAACAGTATGGCGCTAGACGGCGAAAACCGGCCCGGGAGGGCCAGGGGAGGTGCTCCTCGCATTAAAAGCCAGACAACGAAGGACATCAGCCCCTTCCGGTGGCGCGAGGATGGGCGGCGTGCCTGCTGCATCACAACGACGCTGGAGGACGGTTCGGTGGAGACCGCGCACGTTGACTGTAGGCCCACGGAGGTGAGGTTCAACCCGCTCCTCCGCCTCGCCGCGAGGCCGGTGCCGCGCCCGTGGCGCGAGAGGCTGGCGCGGCGGCTGACCGGAAGGGAGGTCGGGCCGGAGAGTCGCGTCCCGTTCAGGGAGGCGGCGGCGGAGGTGTTCCGTGAGGTCATGCCTACGGCGCTCGACTACCTCACCCTCGAACGCGTCACCGAGCGCTGCCTGATGATCTACGACGCCCTGGACGCCAGGGGGGCGGCGTCGAGCGAGGTGGCGGCCTTCCCGCCCCGCGTGAGGGCGATGATGCACGCCGCCGCCCTCGCGTTCATGGTCAGGGAGTTCTCCAGGCGGGCCTTTGGCGACCATCACTTTGTCGGGGAAGCCGAGATTGACCTGGGCGGCGTCGGCGTGTCGCCGGAGGAGCTGGACGGCCTTTTCGACGGCCCCGCGGCCGAGGAGGCCATGGAGCACGCGAGGGAATACGGCTCGGTGAGGGTCGCCGACTTGTGGGAGAAGATGTGCGCCGTCACGGAGGACATCTACGGCGGATGCTGGGCCGTCCTCTCCCGCGCGGGCCTCAAGGACAAGGACATAGATGATGAGATATACGACGCCTTTCTCTCCATGTTCGACATCCGCGACGAGGAAACCGGCGAGCCGGTCCGCCGCCCGATGGACTTCGGCGAGGAGGGGGACGCTTACGGCTACGTGTGCAGCGGGTTCCAGAGCTAACAACTCATTACTCCAACCCACGCTCCACAAAATATGAAAATCTTTATTGCGATTATCATTGTGTTTTCGCTTGCGTTTTACATAATTCCTGATTATTTGGTTGGTCACTTTAATCCTTATGCCAAAGGGACGGGCCACCATGCTGGTTGGGAATACGCGGCGAAAGAGTGTGATGGAGTTTCCGACTCATTCATTGAGGGCTGCGAGAAACAGAACGAGGCAGTCAGGGAATATTGGTGTTTTGTTGCTTTCATTTCAGCCGCAGGCGGGTTTTTGTTGGGTCGTTTTCGTCGGGAAAAAGATGAAATGGATAGATGATCTCACCTCGCCGCACTGTTAGTCTCCACTTGTCATAAGATTTGCTATCCTTGCGTGTTTTTGTGTCCACGGACGACGCCGGTGAAAGTGGCAAGTAACCAAACAGATGCCACAAAAGATTAGAATCAACGAACTGGCGCTCGGTGCTGTTAGACTTGGTCGGATTTCAGTGAAAACCTAGATGGGGGAGCAGGCACGGATTTTGTGTATTCCGTCTAGGTGAGCCAATTCCTGCCCCAGTGCCTTCCAAGACGCGGTTCTAAGCGCGTCCAAGACGGGCAGCCAACAAAATGAGACCTACACGCGTA
>JBAZLK010000013.1:0-16778 GCA_041650335.1 Patescibacteria group bacterium | reverse complement strand
TCGCACTGCGGGGTATTGGGATCCGAGTCACAGGGGTCATTGGAACCGGAACCGGGGATGTAGCAACGACAATTGGTCGCGCGGCATTCCTCGCCCGCCGGGCACATCGCGTTATCGGGGTCGCACTGCGGGGTATTGGGATCCGAGTCACAGGGGTCATTGGAACCGGAACCGGGGATGTAGCAACGACAATTGGTCGCGCGGCATTCCTCGCCCGCCGGGCACATGGCGTTATCGGGGTCGCACTGCGGGGTATTGGGATCCGAGTCACAGGGGTCATTCGAGCCGGAACCGGGGATATAGCAGCGCCAATTAGTCGCGCGGCATTCCTCGCCCGCCGGGCACATCGCGTTATCGGGGTCGCACTGCGGGGTATTGGGATCCGAGTCACAGGGGTCATTCGAGCCGGAACCGGGGATATAGCAACGACAATTAGTCGCGCGGCATTCCTCGCCCGCCGGGCACATGGTGTTATCGGGATCGCACTGCGGGGTATTGGGATCCGAGTCACAGGGGTCATTGGAACCGCTTGAACATGGCTTATCAAACGACACGGCATTACTATTTTTCCCGCCAACGCGCACTCTGACTGGGTAGGGGGCGGCTCGATCCGGCACCTCTGTATTAGTTACTGTCGCCTTGACCTCGGTGGCATTCCACGAGGTGGTTGTCACCGTATTTGTACCAAAAAGTAAATCACCCGTCGTGCCAAAACCGTCGCCGGTCAATGTTACGTCCGTGCCGTCGCCGCCACAGGTGGGCTGGATATCGCACACGCCGGGGCCGGTATTGGTACTAATTTCAAACGGGTTCAGGTTTGAACGACGGTTATCGCTCCGTTCAACTTGGACGAGCAGTTGGTCACCGACCGCAAAGCCGGTGGGCACTTTGATAATAATCTGATCGTCAGACCACCAGGTCGCACAGGTCGGCTGATCGCCCTGGAGGCTATTGCCACCCATTTTTCTAAACCAGACACGGCCGGGCGCGGCGCCAAAATCCGTTCCCATTAGCGTGACAAAGCGTCCGTCAGCGCCATCATCCGGGCTCATGGTCCGAATATGTGGCGACTGGACGTCAAAATCCTTTTCATTGCTCTCCTGCGGTCCGACAAGTACTTTTACGCCGCCGTCGATCGCGCCATTGCTATTGCCGCCGCCAGCCGGAACTTGAACAACGATCTGGGTATTGTTCCAGCTCTGAATGCAAGCGTTCGTTGCATAAAAATTCGGGTCGAAACAACGGTTATCAACTTCATCGTTATTATTGAAGACTACCGTGTTCGCGATGTCCGTAAAATTGTTGCCGTTGATGGTCACCGCTTGCTCGTACAAGCCAAAGGCTGGATTGATATTCGTTATTTCCGGCTTGCAGTCGGCCTGGCTGCCGGTCGTAAAATCCCAGGAATAATCATCAGCCGGCGTCCCGTCCATTGCGCCATTTCCATTGCCGTCGATCGGGTTGCCGCAAGCGTCAGTGATGCCGTCCGGACCACTTTTCAAGGTAATTGTATAATTTGAATTGGCCGTCATCGGTCCGCTGGCCGTGAATGTCATGACCGTGTCGCTCATCGCGTCCACCCGCGTCGCCGTGAGATTGCCCGGACCGTTGATGGTAATATTTTCAGGCTTGAAGGTAAATACGTCCATCGCTTCGCTGAATGCCACTACAAACGTCGGCGTCAGACAGACGTCGGTAGCTCCGTCAGCCGGCGAAGTCTGGAGTATCTGGGGCGGCAGCTCATCCATGGTCGTCCCCGTCTTGAACTGCCAGGTGTATTGTTGGTCAATCGGATCGCCGTCTTGGGCGACAACGGAAAGCGGAATATTTGCCACGTAATCCGTGTTCGGCTCAAGGTCGGCGGTCGGTTGAAACTTCATGTATATATCGTTTCCGGCATAGCTGATGGCGCCAGCCACACTACCACCCGCCACCTTATCGAGCGTGATATTGCTGTTATTTTCAACGACTGCCTCGCTAAATTTCACCTGGACCGACCGGCAGAGGCTGACGTCCGTTTCATTGTCATGGGGTGAACGCATGGTCACCGTAATGTATGACCCGGCGCCGCCCGGATCCGAACAATCGCTATTGTCGATGCAGTTCCCGCTGCCGCCCGCGACCATCACACACTGATTCCCGACGCACTGGAGCGCCTGTCCGCCCGGTGGCCCGCCGCTGCCCCCCTCGGTCACGCCCTGGATGACAAACCAAACGATCGCCCAGGCGAGCAAAAGAATGACAATGCCGATGATCGCGGCCATGATAACCTTCTTCGCCCGTTCAACCCGGTCAGCGTTGCCCGCCGCCGTCAGCCATAAAATGCCGCCATAGATAATCATGATCACGGCGATCAAAGCCAGAAAGCCGAGCGCCCACTGGATAATCGTAACAATCTGCTGGTCGAGCGGGATCGTCGAATACCCCATCTGCTGGGCAAACTGGTTGCTGATTGAGAGGGCTAGGGCGTTCGACGGCGCAAGTATTTCATAACCGAGAATCAAAAAACCCCCCACGAGAATTAGTGCCGTGAAGACGCCTTGAAAGAAATTTTTTTGTGTCTGTTTCATGTCTGCGTGTTAGGCTTTTGGCTTGGCCAGCTGCTCTTTGACCACCTGGCTGACGAGATTGCCCGAGCCGCGCGGACCGACGCGTTTCATCGTCTCGCCCATGACACGGCCGAAATTGAGCCTGGCCGGATCCCGGTTCTCGTCAATGACCGACTGAACGATCTGGCGAATTTCCTCAGTCGACAGTTCAGCCGGCAAAAACGTCTTCAATATCTCAAGCTCCTGCTGTTCGCGCTCGGCCAGCTCATTCCGATTACCGGCCTTGTAGGCCGCGATCGATTCCTCGCGTTTGCGCGTTTCCGTCTTTATGACCTTCATCACCGCCTCATCGGTCAAGGGTTCGCGCTTGTTGGCGATTTCATAATTTTTCAAGGCAGACAAAAGCAAGCGTAACGTCGATATTTCCACCTCGTTCCGCTGCTTTTGCGCTGCTGTCAATTTTTTTTCGATGTCTTTCGCGATCGCCACGCGCTGGTCGCTCAATTCTTTTTAAACCCTCGATACGGGCGCCGGCCATCCTTTTCCAGCCAATCATCAAGTTTCCCGATTTTCTTCAAATATTCGCGATGATCGTGAAGTTCTTTCCGACGGATCGCTTCTTCGCGTACTTGGCGCTTGTTTTTGTCTCGTTCGTAAAATCGTCGACGTTTTGCCCGAATGAGTAGTCCGCTTTGTTGTACCTTCCGCGTAAACCGTCGAATAAGACTTTCGCCAGATTCACCTTCTTTGCGACGGACCTCTACCACAAATAGTCACCTCCCCTTTGGGAATCTTACCTGAAGAGTTGTTAGATAATTTGAAAAAATATCGTTTTTAATATACCACGGATTTTTCGATTGGTCAAATTGTTTAAACCGCCTTTATTTTCCGGCCTGAAAGCACGTGGATGTGGACATGTGGCACAATTTGACCGGCCGACTTACCGTTATTAATGACGATTTTAAAACCGTCAAGCGCCAGTGTTTCGGCAACCTTTTGCACACCCTGCATAAGTCGGGTAAATATCTCAGCCTCAGCCGGGACAATGTCCATGGTCGTTTCATAGTGTTTCTTCGGAACACACAGGATATGCGTCTCGGCCTTGGGATAGATATCGCGGAACGCCAACACCCAGTCGTCTTCGTAGACAATATCCGCCGGCAGGTTTTTGGCAACGATCTTGCAGAAGAGGCAATCAGGATTGGCTCGGTTTTGGCTCATCAGTGGTGGCATGAGAAATAATGATTCCGTTGTTGTGCGACGCCTTCATGAGACGGCGCTTCAACTCCGGCACAATTTTTTCGAAATTGATCACTTCTTGTGTACCGCTCTCCATGTCACGCATCAGGATGGTGCCATCGATGATTTCCTTTTGTCCGAGGATCAGGGCGATTTTGATATTCAAACGGTTGGCGATTTCCAACTGCGGCTTAATGCCGTCCTTTGAAAAACTTTCACCAGCGACAATGCCTTCACGACGCAGCATTTCAAAAAGCTTCAGGGCCTTTCGCCGCGAGAGATCGCCGAGCTGAGCGACAAAGACGTCCGGCGGTTCCTGGCCTTTGACAAAGACATTTCGTTCTTTTATCAGGTTGATGACGCGTTCGATGCCGACGGCGAAACCGACCGCCGGCGTCGGCCGACCGCCGAGCAATTCAGCGAGACCGTCATACCGACCGCCGCCGCCGAGGGCATTTTGTCCGCCGCTGGCTTCTTCGCTCGGCCAGATTTCAAACGTTGTCCGCGAATAGTAATCCAAGCCGCGGATGATGCGCGAATTTAAGGTGTATGGTATTTCCAGCGCGTCCAGGTATTCCAATACCTGAGTAAAGTGTTTGTGATCTTCTTCGTCGAGAAAATCGATAATCTGAGGGGCGTCTAATGAGAGTTCAACGCAGGTCGGATTTTTACAATCCAGCACGCGCAAAGGGTTTTTGACGAGACGTTTTTTGCAGTCGTCGCAGAGCTGATTCCGACGCGGCTTTAGATACTCCGTCAGTTCCCGTTTATACCGATTGCGGCTGGCGAGATTACCGAGACTGTTGACCTGCAGACTGACATCAAGGCCGAGCATCTTGAAAAAGTTATAGGCCACCAGCATAATTTGGGCGTCAATGACCGCCTGGCCGTCGCCCAAGGCCTCAAAACCGAACTGATGAAATTCTCGATAGCGGCCAGCCTGGGGACGTTCGCGCCGAAACATCGAGCCATAGTAAAAAAGTTTCACCGGCTGGGGCCAAGAAACCATCCCGTGCTCAAGAAAGGCCCGCACGATTGGCGCCGTATTTTCCGGTCGCAAAACGACTTGATCACCGCCCTGGTCAGTGAAGGCATACATTTCTTTTTCCACGATATCCGTGGCTTCGCCGATTGACCGGACGAAGAGACTCTGTTCCTCGAGAATCGGCGTTTCAATGTATTGGTAGCCGTAGATCTGACCGAGCGCAAAGACGGTTTTGCGAACATGCTCCCAATAGACCATTTCAGTCGGCAAAATATCCTTCATCCCGCGGATAAGATGGGGTTGTTCATACTTGGCTTTGCCGTTCGTTTTCTTCGCGATCGGCTCGCCTGTTTCTTTCACCTCTTTTGGCTCTTTTGATTCTTTCGCGTCTTTCAATGGCATGGCGGGTGGTTATATCGTCGGGTGACAGTTTTTCGAATAATCGGGCTGGTGGAAAACGGTCCAGGAGTTAAACGGCCAGGCTCGAATCCAGGTCCGCCCGACGATGTATTTCTTCGCGATCGGCCCGATGCGCCGGGAATCAAGACTTTCCGGTCGGTTATCGCCGAGGACGTAATATTCATCTGACCCTAGGGTAACGGTTTCGGTACCGCTGGTATTGAGATCGCCGAGATAGTCGCATTCCTGAAGCACCTCGCCAAGCGGCGCTTGGCTGTTTTTTATCGTGATAAGACCGTTTCGGATCTGGATGGTTTCTCCGGGTAGGCCGATCACTCGTTTGATAAAAAACTGGGAGAGGTTTTGCGGGTACCGAAAGACGATGATATCGCCCCGCTCCGGTTTTGAAAAGCGATAGCTGATTTCGTCGATGACGAGATACTGGTTGTCATAGAAGGTCGGCTCCATCGAAGCGCCTTTTACATAGAACGGCTGGATGAGAAAATACCGAACCGGGATGATGATCGCCAGCGAAATAACAATTACCTTGATGATTTCAATCATGAAACCGCCGGCCGATTTCACAAAGCCGGTGCCTCTCGGATCATCGGTTTCTTTTGGCAGCTCAACACCGGGACGCGGTTTGTTGATCTTTTCGAGAAATGTCATGTCTATTTTTTAATAATTTATTATAGGTTCGAGTTTAGTATCGTATTTTTGCGCAGCCTGCAGGGCGCAATGATTTCTGTCTGGGGGACCCCATGACATTCCGATGTCGTGGGGAAAGGGGCATGCGCCCTAAAGGCGAAGCGGAAGCAGCTTGTCGGCTTACGCGCAGCCTGCAGGGCGCAATGACCCGTGGTGGACGATGGAGGAATCGAACCTCCGACCTCACAAATGTGTATCGTGCGCTCCCAAGCCATCTTTTCTGGTGGTCGTGGCTGGAATCGAACCAGCGACCTCTGCAATGTGAATGCAGCGCTCTAACCAGCTGAGCTACACGACCGTATTAGAATTCACGTGCCGGCAATTTTTTAAATAAAACTATCCTTTTCTGCTAATATTCGCAAAAAGTGAATCTATTATACCACAAGAAAAATAAAAAAGCAAACATTCTAGCGCTTCCCTTTTTACGATATTGTTATCGTTAGCGTACCAGAATAATCGCCAATTCGCCGAAGATTGAGGTTGCCGATGGTTAATACCGGCTCGATATAATATTTGCCCATGCCATAGCTCGGGTTTCCCGGGCAGCCAGTTGTGCATGCGTCCGCGTCAACAATCGTGATGCTCGAATCAGGATCCAACGTGTTGCTCGCGGCGGCGCAGACGCCGGCGCTCGGACATGAGCCGAGTTCGGCGGCATATAGGGCGGTGACTGTGTCATTTGGATCAAAGGTAACGTCGCCCGCTCGGATGAGGTCATGGTTATACCAGCCGGTAGCCGTATAGGTCGATGCGCCGGTTTGCAATCCGTAGACCAAGTAAAATTGATTCCTGTTTACCTGCAACGGCGTATGAGGCAGATAGGCATATGTGCCCGTTCCGATATAAATAGCATTATGCCAAGCCGAACCGTCATATTCCGTATAATAAAGGTACCTATTTAAGTCTGCGTCAGTGACGTTATAAAAAACCCACAAACTTGTGCCATCAGTCGTAATCGATGGATTCGACCCGGTAGAACCGATGACGGAGCCATCATAAATCGTGTCTTCGCTTGCCCACGATCCGTTGTATCTCCGGAAACGGATTTTGCCAGTATCACTGATTCCAACGGTTTCCACGTATGTTAAATATACATTGCCACCGCTGTCCCCCACCGCTGAGAATCCGTTGTTGGGATCAGCGGTATCGATCTGGGCAGCGCCGTTCCAGGAACCCGTATAGGTGTCGTAGGAAAGATTGTTTCCTGAATTGCGGTAGAGGAGCATTACTTTATCGTTTGCATACAATACCAGCGAAGGATCGTCGTTCGTCATCGCCCAGCTCCAGGAGGAAGCCCAGCTTCCCCCGCTCGGTTTACGATAGACCGCAATGCCATTGGCCGCCGATGCGCCCTTGACTGCTACCATGAGGTCGCCGTCAGATTCCGCCACGATTGAACATTCCGTATAGAGTATGCCGCCGCCAGCGGCCACCACCGTTTCCTCGCTCCCCATCGACCACTGCGTACCGGATTTTGTCAGGAGACGGTAATTTATGCTATCGCCTCTTTCGTAACAGAGATGGATATTCTCGCTCGCGTCCATATAGGTCGCCGGAATACTACTTGACTCTCCGGCGCCCAACGGCGATCCGGTAATGGCTTCGGACCAGGTAGCCGTTTTGTCAGAGCTTTTTTTAAACCTCACGGACGTGCCATCATTGTAGGCAACGACAATGATGCCACCGACAGTGGCGGCGATATTTCTCAGCTGGACGGTCGGTAAACCGTTAGTGCTTTGCGAATAAAACGAGCCGGTCGTGATCGAACGTAGATGTTCGAGCGTCGCCACCGCCGACCAGCCCACGCCCGTACCACGATCGTCCCAAACCTCAATTTCCTGGCTATTTGACTGAAGCAGGGATTTTGTGGAATCGCCGGCCGTACCCAGCGTATAATCCGTAAACGCAACGCTGGCCGGGCCATTATCGCTCAATGAAAACGTGGCCGTTGTGGTCAGATATGGATACGAAAAGCCGCCGGTGGGGTTGATCGCCACCGCTTGCGAATTTACCGTATCATAGGCGCGAAAATAATAAGTTGTGCTCGCGGCAGGATTATTGCCCCAGATGGTAAACTCAAACTCAGTTATTTTATCGGCCGTGAGATCAAAGGTTGACGAGGTGGTTCCCGATTCGTTATATGTGCCGCTGGTGTCGGTATCGCTTAGGACCCGGCTCGCGATTGTGCCATCATCGGTCGCATTATCGCCATTGTAATAACACCAAATAGAAAAAGAACACAGCCCGACTTCAACCACATTTGTTGCCGTGGCGAACGTTGAGCTTGTTGAGTATTGCAGCCTGAAGCGTATGTTATCCTCTCCCGCACCGCCGAGTTCAGCAATTGATAGGCGCAGTTTTATCGGCTCTTTTTTCCCGATTTTATCGGGGGGGATGGTATTTTCGGCCGCGTATGGCACGACCGGCGTGGCCACGTCTTCATCACCATACATTCGCCAGTTCTGCGAATACGGCGAAAATATATTACTCACGTTGAAACGAAAGTCGATATCGTAATAATCATAATACGTCCAGTTGGCATCAGATGTGCACGTCGTGGTGCAGTACCCGCCTCGTGAGGCCGTGGCGTTATAATTGAGATTATAATAGTCGCCGCCAGCGGCAACGTACGAATAATTGGACGTTGTCTGGTAATAACATGCGGTGGAGGCGGATGTCGTCAGCTGGACGCGATATGTCTGGCCGGTCTTCAGATCAACCGTGCTTGACAGCGCCACGTCATACCAGGTCAGAGTCGTCGTGACGGCCGCGGCCGTCACGACCGTCCCGGTGGCGAGCTGCGTGTCGCTGCTGTCACGAATATCATAGGTGAGATCGCCGGTCGGGATACTGCCGCAGGTACCTGCTTTTTGGATATAGAAACCGACCGTGTCGGCTTTCTTCGATGGACCATAGACCGTGATCTTTTCAGCGCGGGAATAGTTGACGTAGATAGCCCAATTAGTATAGGTGGTGTTTGAATTTCCTTCGTCAGTCGTTGCGTCAATGAAATAGATGGGCTGGTATCCTTGATTGGACCAGGCGGAACCGTTGTACCACTCCGTATTCTGCATTGAATCGCTCACGTTCCGGTACGGTGTCATGAGGTTGTTCGGCGTTTGCCGACGTATGCCAATATAATTGGATCCCCCGATAGTGCCGGAAACATACTGGACGACGATGTGATAAGCCGTACCAGCCGTGAGCGAGGGTTGGGCGTTCGCGGCAAAGGTGAACACATTCCACCCCGTGGATGTTGGTGCCACATCAACATACGAGCTGGCACCGGAGCCCGACAGCCAGGTGCCGGAAGGATCGCCGCTGGAATCGGACTGTATCCCAAACCGATAGGTCGGCGATGACGAAACAGCGTGCAGATAGAGTCGGATGGCGGTCACTTTCTGAGTGGACAGAGCGGTGAAGCTGATAGCGGACCGAAGCGTGGATCCGTTCAAATTACCCATGCTTGAGGCGGTCGAGGTGATGAATTGGTTCCCCCAATACTCGCCCCAACCGATCTCGAGATACGGATCAGAGCTGACGCCCGTGTATTCGCTCATCCGACCGTTGGCCCACGAATAGCGGTCGCTGCCGTTCGGCGTCCAGGCGTACCGGAGCTCAAAGTCGGTATCGCCGTTTATTGATACGTTCGTCGGCGAGGCGATGGCATATGCTTTCCAGCCAGTTGATCCCGCCCAGTCCAGCGTCCCGTCATATGATCCGACCGCGCCCCAATCGCCCGAGTCAAGCGAAGCGCCGATATCATCAGTGCCCATATAATAATCAATATCCCAGGTGGACGGAGCATATTTCCAATAGGTATAGGAATTGGCGTAGATATTCAGGGTCGCGCTGGTAATGGTAATCGAGTCGCTCAGGGCCGACGTATCAAAACTAAGATACATGCGATCATCATTATATGTAGCTCCTGCGCAGCTTGAATAATGATCCTCACCGACTGAAGCTACTGTACTGGTAGTATAAATATCGTATATTGTTCCCGATGTGCAGTCTGCGCTTTTTATATATCCATCGACCGCTGCGGTAGAAAAGAAAAAGAGGCTGGGATCAAGTGACACTTCGCCGGTTCCAAAGCCGGTGATCGCTACGTCGTTATCGCGTCGGTCAATCGTAAAGCCGCTCGAGACGAGATCGTCAAAGCTGACCTGGATACTGTCATCGAGAATCAGGTTAAGCGCGGTAAGTTTTCCATTGTCTCGCGATTCGACAAACCGGCTCAACAGGTTGGTGACGAGCGTATAGCCCGACTCGCTGATCGAGCCGTCGTTTTCGAAATAGCTGGTCCATTTTGTAAAACGGTTTTGAGCGTCAAATTCGACGCGATAACCCAGCTTCTTGGCTTGTCTTTTTGACAGCTCGTCGATATATTTTCGTTTTCCTTTTTGGACGATATACGGCCGGAGTGCGAAAGTTTTTCCAGCCACGGAGAAACGCAACTGATTTTCGCTGAATAGTTCAGTAGCGGCCTCAGAAAATGTCTGCCAGGCTCCGTCGATCTGCCGAAAACGCGGGGTCCGCGAACAGCGCATTTTGCTTTCCGTCCCGGACCGAACAACGTCGCACGTTTCATTGACAATCTCGCCCGACTCTTGATCGAGCGGCGAAATAAATCCTCCCGCCCGTTTCGCCACTTCCGAAACAGGATTGATTTCTCGGTCTTTTACGACTGAGCGCTGTTCGCCCGCCGGGAAAAACCCGCCCCAGAAGTCAGATCCACCGGCGATCGAATACAGGCTGGCGGCCGAAACCAGCCCGCTGTCCGATAAAAAAAGAAGGGTGAAAAAGACAACCGCGATTTTTTTTGCTAAATTGCGTGCTTTTTTTCGCCGCATGAAAAACGTATTAGACAACCAATAAATCAGAATAATTCCGCTGGGCGGAAAAGAGAAAGCGCCGGATTATTTCCCCTCCCGTCGCATCGCTATTTATTTACTTTCCGGCGTTAATCGATAGAAGACAAAATCGTCGATCATGACCCCTTCCTGGTCAGAACGATTTTCCAAGATGCTCGTGATTTTATAGGTCGTGCCCTGTTCGTCCGTTTCGTAGCCGTAATAATAGTTCGGGTGCTTTGGGTCAAGCAGCACCGTCTCGAGATAGCCTTTGTCCTTCAGTTCGACTTGAAACACATTATTCTCATCGGTCGTTTTGCTCCGGCCGGCGACTATCGGATAGTGACCTTCCTTTGCCTTGTAGGCCTCGAGCGCCGCCTGAATAGTGTGCAAATCGGCTTTGCGTTGGTTGTCAACTTTTATCTGCTCGCCGAGGACAACCCGCAGCCGGGCGTCTTCCTCCTGCTGCTGCACGTTCATCTGTTCTACTCGTTGCCGGACTTTCTCGTCCTTCCACCAGTGCCGATAATAGATGGCGCCGCCAATCGCGACGAGGACAATGGCGAGTATGATGACGTTTCGCTTGCTTCGGAAAAACGACTTGAAAAATGACAGCCAGAGATTCTCCTTTGGAATCATTATTTGCTGGCCCGGCTCGAGTTTGTACGGCGGTTTCAGCTTGTTGACCCGGGCGAGGTATTTCCAGTTTGCCTGGTATTGGGAAGCAATGCTGTCGATCGTATCGCCCGCGACCACGGTATGAATGCGCATCTTCGACTGTTCCTTGACGACCACCAGCTGAAAGAGTAGCCGGAAAATCACGGCCAGCGCGATTATCAAACCAATGAGGATCAACAGCCGGTACGGAATGATCCAGACGTCAATCGTTTTCGTTAGCGGCCCGCCGCCTTCATAGGTCACGTCAACGGTCGTTCGAAATTTGCCGATAAACGGCGGGTCATTCCAATTCACCGGGATGGTAATATCTTTGCCCGGCAAGACCATGCCAAAGCTCATTCGATCATAGGTTTTGATCGTCCGGCCGAAAATGTTTTTTATCCGGATCTGGCCAAACGGTTCGACGCGGACATTGCCACCGTTATGGAGAACTAGGGAGTACTGAACCGCCGGTTTAAAACCAAGGTATTCGAGCACCCGATCCCACCAAATGATTTCTTTTTGGTGGGTCAGCCGGCTATAAAATTTGTAGTCAATTTTGGTAAAGTCGAGATTTTTATGAATTTCGCCGGGCACGGTGACGTACATGCGTACGCCCACTCGAGTGACGATGCCGATACCGACCCCCTGACCATGCGGCGTCTGCTCCTTCACTTCCTGCATGACAATCGCCCCAAAATGTTCGCCCACGTCAATATTGTCTTTTGGCACTGTAACAGTAAACGGTACTTCAATTTCCTTATGCGCCGGTACCACAACCGAGCTTTGGCTCATTTTTACCCAGCTGCCGACGTCCTGTTTCGGGGCGGTGTTTTCGAGCGGAGCAAAAGCGCCGTCAGACGTTGTTTCCGCGTCCACGGCGTTGAGCAGAAACGTCAGTGTCTCATCGCTATTATTTGAAATAATGGCCGCGTCTTCCTTCGTCTCACCGGGGTTGATCGTATAAATAAACCAGGAATCAGAATACTGAACAGCCGGGTCCGGATGCGCCGGCATGATGCCGCGGCCACCGACAGCGAGCGCGGAGACGCCGGACGGAAGGCCAAATAAGAATAAGAGTCCGCAGGCGCAAAAAACGGATAGAAGGATTGCCTTTTTAGTCATGTTTTTTTGCTATACATAAAATTGAGACACCGAACGGGAAATTAAAATATTTGAGAACGTACGCTTCCAGCCGAAGCAAGAGGACAAAGAACCCGTTCAGCCAGCCCGGCAACAGCACGTAGGAGGTTTTGGGCTGCCCATCAGACCAGAGGCTCGTTATCAGTCGGTAGAAAACGATCGGAAGAAAAAGGAAGAAGATGCAGTAGCTGCGCTTAATCGTCTCGAAACCGGCGGTATTCAGTTTCCGGTGCATATCCGAGAGCACGTAGCGTCGATAATGGTGCAGCGCCTCGTCGTGCCGTGACCAGAGAAACTGGTACGCGGGCGACAGGAGAAAAAAGACTCCGCCAGGCTTCAGTATGCGATATACGTTTTCAATGGCCTTTTCGTCATGCTTGAGGTGTTCCAAAATATCAAAAGCGGTCACGGCATCGTAGGAATTATCAGGAATTGTGAGGTTCTCGACGTCGCCCTGACGGACCTCGGTAATTCCCCGCCGTTGGCAGAATTTCAGGGCCTCAGGTGAATAATCTATCCCTTCTACTTTACCAAACTTTCGCAATATTTCAAAATTGATGCCGGTCCCGCAGCCAAGGTCTAATATTTCAACATTCGAATTGGTTTTTGTCAAATATTTTTTCAATAATACCTCGATAATCTTCCGCCGGCCTTGATGCCACCAGTAATGCGTCTCCAAATCATACATTTTCTGATATTCATCGATTTTCATTGCCGATCCGTTTTTCGAATGATTATTGCGGCCATCGTATCTACGTAGACCTCGCGCCAGGCTGGGTCGCGCCGAAGTAATTCGGCCAAGCGATGGTTATGACGCAGAATTACCCAGTCTACCTGATATGAATCCAGAAGACTGCGCCAATTTTCATCGAGGCGGGTAATAGCCTGCCAGTCCCGGTACACATTTTTTCCGTTCTGGCGCCAAATAGCCATGCGGCCGTCAATAAACACCTTTTCGCCCGGCAGGTTCCAGAGAAGATATCCACCCCAATCATATTCATTATACATCGCTCCGGCCGGAAGGTGGTTTTTCAGATATTGAACAGCCTCGTATGGATACTTCACGGCCAGGGCTTTTGGCGACGCGCTGGACTGCCAATAGGTCGATCCTTGGGACCAAGCGACCAGTCCGAGTGTGGCCACGCCAATACTTATTACAATGATATTTTTTGTCAGCCGGTCAATCGCTCCTGATGGCCAGGCCTGGGCAAGCAAAACCCAGAACGGGGTAACAACGACCATATATAGTGGCAGATACCGCCAACTCGTCAACGCTAAAAAGAAGAAGATGACCGCGATGAATGCGAGGGTGTAATCAATCTTTCTCCACCCCCGTATCATCAGCAATACGAGCAGCGCGCCAAAGAGCAATAACTCTAGTCCTGGAATGTGCTGGAGGCTGACCGACTGCCATTCACTAATCGTGTTACGGACATCGGCCGTGCCAACAGTCTGGATGAACGTATTATAGATCTCGTGGTATAACCGAAGACCATAGGGATTGACGAGTGTCATGACAGCGCTGACGATTCCGACCGCGGCTAATCGGATTAAGCGGCTTGGCTGGAGCGTCCGGACGGATAGAGTGCGTTTTGCAACTAGTTCCCCGATCGACTGATACCAGCGCTTGAGAGCGTGCCGGCTCAGTTCAGCGACGATAACTAAACCGACGGCAAACAAACCGAGGACAAAACCGCCGTGGAGATTTGCCCAGAACAAAAAGACAAGCGGAAGCAAATAGAGCGCCCGGCTTTTTTCGTTGGTCACAAATCGGTATAACATAAACACGACCAGGCTCAGTCCAAACACGCTGACCACCTGGGGCCGGACGCCGAGCAACGGTCCGCTCACGGCCGCACCGAGCAATACGGCCAATGCCTGCAGACGCGCCTCAGCCGAAACAATCCTCGCTGCCAGACCAAAAGCTGCGACAGCCAGTGTGGAAAATACGGCGGCTATCAACCAGCCGGCCGGCCAACCGAGCGTCGACAGTCCGTACAGACCGACGTCAGTCAGCCATTCATGCGCGATCACAGGATATTCGGAAAACGTGTGCGAGAATTGATCCGTTGCCGGCACCTGCTTCTGTTCCCAGATATATTGCCCGGTCCGAATATGCCAGCCAAGGTCCGGGTCAAGCGGCGGACGAAAGGTGAGAAAAAAAGAAATGCCAAGCAGCAAGCCCAGGAAGATTTTCTTTCGCCACGTTTTTCCGTTTTGTGTGTTTCTCATCATTGGTCTCAGTGTAGCAAATTACCGTCGCTGCATCAAAAATCGGGCTGAGCCCGATCCGGCGAGTTTTCTGGATAGACGTCTTTGATTATTCTTGGGAGCCCCGGCGCACTAAAATTGAATAGACAGCATCTTCAAAGACGGCTTCCCAATTACCGCTATCTTTCATCATCTTGGTAACCGCAAGATTCTTTCGAACCAGAGCATAACTGACATGATATTTGTCCAAAACCTCTTCCCAGCCCGCTTCCAGGTGGCCGAGTTTCATCCAATCGAGATAGACGTTTTTCCCGTTCCGTTCCCAAATGGCCATCCGGCCGTCAATAAAGACCTTGCGTTCAGGGTAGTTCCAGACGAGATAACCGCCGTAATTATACTCATTGAGCATTTCGCCCTTCAAGGGGTGGGCTTTGAGATACTGAACCGCCGCGTAGGGATAACCGCCTTTGTTGGCCGCTTTCGCCGGATCGATGCCAAACTCCAATAGCCCAGTGATCTGCTGCCGTCCGATGATGATGACGGCGAATATGAGGACCAGAAGGAAAAACTTCCGCCTGACAATTCGCGCGAGCGTATCGCCCGTCAGGTATTGCGCGATCATCACCCAAAAAGGCGTGATTGAGATCATCAGCAACGGCAGATTCCGCCAGCTCGACAAACCGAGGTAGAAAAAGACAGCGGTGATGCATAAGTGGGTAAAATTTATCTTTTTCCAGGCGAAGAGAAGCAATAGCCCGAAAAGAATCAGATAGATATTAAACTGCATGCTGAGCTGCTGCGATAAACTCACCGGCGTCCATTCACCGATGGTCTGCCGAACGAGCGCCGATCCGGTCGTGTTTACGAAGGTGTTATAGACTTCATAATAGATTCTCGGGCCGTATGGGTTTATCAGCGTGGCGGCCCCACTGACGAACCCGATGATCGCGAGCATTAATAAGCTCCGGCGCGACAGCACCTTCAGCTCGATGGTTTTCTTTCGCCAGCGCTGATAGATCTTCGCATATGTTTTTTTAAATACCGCGCGCAATAATTCGACCAGCCAGAAAACCGCCAGGGCAAATAAACCTAAAGAAAATCCGCCGTGGAAATTTACCCAGACGGCGAACAACAGGGGGAGAAAATATATGGCTCGGCTCCGTTCATTCACCCGAAACCGATACACGATAAAAAACACCAGGGCCAAACCGAGCATGCTGATCATCTGCGGCCGGACGCCGAGGATCGGCAGGCTCACCAATAACGCGAGCAGCGCCGCCAAAATCTGGTATTCCCGCCGCGCCGGATAACTCCGTCCGGCGACGAAAAAAGCCGCACCAGCAATCAATGAAAAGACCACCGACATGGCGATCGGGCCGGCGGTTGTTCCCAGGCTGTTCAAACCATAGAGGGTGAGATCTGACAACCATTCGTGAGCAATCCAGGGGTACTCCGGAAAGGTGTGTGAAAATGGATCAGTGCTGGCCAGCGCCTTGTGTTCCCAGATATACTGTCCGGAACGCAGGTGCCAGCCTAAATCCGGGTCCAGCGGAACCCGCATGCCAAGAAAAATCATGATCAGAATAACCGAACCAAAAAAAACGGTTTTCGGGGTAATAATTTTCCTGAGCCAGGCCGTACTCATATCAAACAGTATACCAAAATATTCCTGAAACGAAAACCGCCCCAATAATCTCGGGGACGGCGGAAAACGCGTTGTCGATCGGTTTAGGTAACGGTCAGCGTCAACGTGGCCGAATAGTTGCCGGCTGCATATGACGGCTGTTGGGTGAAGTTAAGGAGTGTGTTGTCGATCCGGTAGGCGCCTAAGCCGTTGCTGGCCGTGGCCACCATGAGATTGCGCGTCGCGTTCAGATATTGATCGTCGGTGCCGGCCGACACGCCCGTCGAGCTAGCCCCGTTTAAATTCGTGATGTCGCCGGGTGACCAGCGCAGGGCGTTGCTTAACGTAATCTGTCTGTTTGAATCATTGACATCAACGTAATTCTCGATCGATCCGGTCGTGGCCGACCA
>JBAZLK010000012.1:0-20733 GCA_041650335.1 Patescibacteria group bacterium | reverse complement strand
AATACGAACACGCACTCCAGGTCTACGGCGTTCAGGAGATGCTTATTGTCCAGGCGAAAGACGCCGCGGCCAAAGTTGCTACCACAAAAAAACGATAATTGCACCATCATGAAAATAACCATCAAACACATCGCGAAGATCGAAGGCCACGGCGGGTTTGTGGCTGATCTGGAAGGCGGCCGGGTGAGAGAGGCCAAGATCAAGACGAACGAGGGCGCGCGTTTGATCGAAGCCCTGCTTGTCGGCCGCTCGTATCAAGAAGCGCCGCTGATCACCGCGCGTATCTGCGGCGTTTGCCCGGTGGTCCATAATTTATGCTCCCTGAAAGCCCTGGAAAATGCGCTCGATATCCGGCTCTCCACGCAAAACACGATCCTCCGGGAAATCATGGAACTCGGCCAAACGATTCAGAGCCATTCCTTGCACGCCTATTTCATGGCCTTAGGCGATTATTTCAATCTGCCGCACGCTTTTGATCTGACGAAGAAATTTCCAGTTGCCACTTTGAACGCTTTGAAAATACGCGATTTCGGAAATCAGCTGATTGCCACGCTCGGCGGCCGTAGCATCCATCCGCTCCGAACGACGGTGGGCGGTTTTACGAAACTCCCCCAGTTGGACGAGCTCAAAAAACTGAGTCGGGAGATTCCAGAGATCATTGATCATGTCTGGGCGCTGGTCGAAGTGTATACAGGTATCAAATTCCCTGAATTCAGCCGACCGACCGAATACTATGCGCTGGTCAGCAACAGTCACTACGCCTTTTATCAAGGCGACGCCATCCGTTCGACGACGGGAGCGAATATACCGGTGAAACGGTTTGAGCACGACGTTACGGAGATTCAGCGACCGTACGAAATGTCAAAGCGCGCCTATTGGAAAGGCCAGAGTTATTTCGTCGGCGCACTCGCCCGGCTTCATCTAAACGAACAGGCGCTGAATCCGAAAGCCAGGTCGATTCTAAAATATTTGCCGCCGCGTCCGATTTACAATCCGCTCTATAATATCTTCGCCCAGCTGATTGAGATTATGCACTGTCTTGAGGAAGCCCAGAAATTACTCCGTTCCCTCGGTGCGCACACCTTGACCAACCCAATGAAAACGTATGCGCTGAAGGTGGGCCGCGGCGTCGGTGCGGTCGAAGCGCCGCGCGGCACGCTCTATCACGCCTACACCCTCGGGAAAGACGGAAAAATAACCGCCTGCAACATTATTACGCCAACGGTTCAAATGCTTTCGAACCTCGAGGCTGATTTGAAGGAATATTTGCAGGGAAAAACCACCAGCTCAGTTCCGCAACAGCGGATCAAAACAATGGTGCGTGCCTACGATCCCTGCATGACCTGTGCCACCCACTGAAGAAATTAAAAATACAAATTAAGAATTAAAAATGATTGAGCCCGCCAAAGGCGGGAACAATAATTATGCATTTTGAATTGTTAATTAATTTATGATGTGACTATGCACGACCTCTATGCTGCCCAGGACATTCTGAAGGCCGCCCTGGCTACCGCGAAACAAAAAAAGTTGAAGAGAATAACAAAGCTGGTTATATCGCTCGGTCACATTGAAGACCACGGTGATGTTATTAGCCCAGAAAACCTGACGTTTAATCTCAATCTCTTGCGCCAGGATACGATCGCCGGAAAAGCCGAGATAATAATCCGTCACGTCGACGGCCACGACTGTATTCTCCAAGAAATTGAGGGTGATACGAAGTAACTTGATGAGAATGGCGAATTTCTTTTTAGTACAGGCGAAGTTATCCACATTTTTATATTGCATTATCCGACACATAGCGATAAAGCACTGACCTGAGCGAAAAAAATTGTATTTTCGCTCGTTTTGACACCACCTTACCTGGTGATATAATAAAAATTGCACCACGAGATATGGGTGCGGCGATTGTACTGCGCAAATTTGACGGCGATTTTTTTTGCACCTCATTCATGGACCGATATTTGCCTATTATCATTAGTCGATCGATACTATGCTCTGCCCGTTATGTCACGCTGAGACCAAGGTAGTTGATTCGCGCTCGGTGAATAGCGACATGATGGTTCGCCGCCGCCGCGAGTGCACCAGCTGCCAGTTTCGTTTTACGACGCACGAGCAAATTGAGCTGCTCGACGTTCAGGTGATCAAGAAGGACGGCAGTCACGAGACGTATCGCCGTTCGAAGCTGGAATCCGGCATCAGAAAAGCCCTCGAAAAGCGACCGGCCGGCGAAGAACAAATCCAGCGGTTGATCGCTGCTATTGAAGTAGAGATCCAAAAGAACGCCTGCCCGCACATCTCGAGCCAAAAAATCGGCCAAATCGTCATCGAAAAACTGAAAAGCTTTGATCCGGTCGCCTATCTCCGTTTTGCCTCGGTCTATAAATCGTTTCCGGACATTCAGACGTTTGACTTGGAAATCGACAAGCTGAAAAATACTCAATAATTATAAAAATACCCATATGGCAAAGTTCACCCCCTCGACCGATTTTCCGACTAAGCTCTTCTCCCGGCTCGTCAAGCAAAACGCGCAACAAATCCGGAAACGCGACGGTCAAATCGTACCGTTCGATCAGAATAAAATTGCCTTGGCGATCATGAAGGCCATGCACTCCGTCAATGAAGTAAATAAAGCCCAGGCCAAGCGCATGGCCAGCGAAGTAGCCGCTATCTTGACCGAGCGCCTTCCAGCGGGTGAGATCCCGACGGTTGAAGGGGTCCAGGATATCGTCGAGGAGGTGTTGATCCGAGAAAACCAGTACCGGGTGGCGAAGTCGTTCATCCTCTACCGTCAGAAACACAAGGAAATCCGCGAGGCCCGGAAAATGTTGCAATCCTACCGCGTTGAGGTGAAATCGACGCCGAACGCGATGGTCGTTTTGCAGAAGCGCTATCTCCGCAAAGACGAACAGGGCAAGGTCACGGAAACGCCGGAAGAGATGTTCAAGCGGGTGGCCAACAATATTGCCTACGCGGACAATTTGTATAAGACGCTGTATCATCAGGACGTCAACATCGAGGACACGGCCAAGGAATTTTACGAAGTTCTCAGCAACATGGAATTTTTGCCGAATTCCCCGACGCTGATGAACGCCGGCCGCGATCTCCAGCAATTAGCCGGTTGTTTTGTTCTCCCGGTCGACGATTCAATGGAAAGCATTTTTGAAGCGATCAAAAATACCGCCTTGATTCATCAAAGCGGCGGCGGCACCGGCTTCAGCTTTACCCGGCTGCGTCCGTCCGGCGACATCGTCAAGTCGACCGGCGGAATCGCCTCTGGGCCGATTTCGTTCATGAAGGTTTTTAATGCCGCGACCGAAGCGGTCAAGCAGGGCGGCACCAGGCGCGGAGCCAACATGGGCATTATCCGAGTGGACCATCCGGACATTCTTGAGTTTATCACCTGCAAGGAAAATAACGCCGAGCTTAATAACTTCAATATCTCGGTGGCGATAACCGAAGAATTCATGAAAGCGGTCGAGAAAGACCGCGAGTATGACCTGATTAATCCCCGTAACCGCCTGGTCTTCAAGAAGATGCCGGCCCGGAAAGTTTTCGATCTCATGACCACGATGGCTTGGAAGAACGGCGATCCGGGCATCATCTTTATCGACCGGATCAATCGAGACAACCCAACGCCGGCGCTCGGTGAAATTGAATCGACCAACCCTTGCGGTGAGCAGCCGCTCCTGCCCTATGAGTCGTGCAACCTCGGTTCGATTAATCTCTCGCGCCTCGTCAGCGAGAAAAAGGAAATCGATTGGGACAAATTGCGCCGCGTGGTGCAGACGGCCACCCATTTCTTGGACAACGTGATCGACATGAACCGTTTTCCATTGACTCAGATCGAGGAAATGGTTGAGAAAAACAGGAAAATTGGCATGGGCGTTATGGGTTTTGCTGACCTGCTGATCCAGCTGGAAATTCCGTATAATTCGGCTGAGGCCTTGAAGCTGGCCGAGAAAATAATGCAGTTTATCTCAAACGAGGCACGTGAAGCCTCTGAGGCGTTGGCTGAAATCCGGGGCGCTTTTCCAAGCTTCCCTCAAAGCACCTACAACAAGAAAAAGGGCAAGAAAATCAGAAATTCAACGCGGACAACAATCGCCCCGACCGGCACCATTTCCATTATCGCCGGCAGTTCATCGGGCATCGAACCGCTGTTCGCCATCTCCTATATTCGCCGGAATATTCTCGACTCGGGCGACGAGCTTGTCGAAGTGAACCCATATTTTGAAAAAGTAGCGAAAGAGCAAGGTTTCTACAGTGATGAATTGATGCGAAAAATCGCGGAGAAGGGTACGATCCAAGGATTCCCAGAAATACCGGAGCGGATTCGCAAAGTCTTCGTGACCGCCCACGACATCACGCCGGAAGATCACATCAAGATGCAGGCCGCGTTTCAGAAGTATACGGACAACGCTGTCTCGAAGACCGTGAACTTCCCCCACGACGCGACCATTGCGGATGTCGAAAAAGTATACATGCTGGCCTATAAGCTCGGCTGCAAAGGCGTGACGATCTACCGCGATCGCAGTCGGGATACCCAGGTGCTGAATATCGGAGCCAATCCGGAGAAGGTGGCGGCCACGAACGACGATGCGGTTGGGAATGCCTCGACGAAGCAAGAGGTGGCTTTGAGCAAAATCGTTGACAAAGACAAATGTCCGGACTGCGGAGCGAAGCTTGAGATAAAAGAAGGGTGCAAGACATGCACCAATTGCGGTTTTTCTGCCTGCAGTATTTCCTAGGTCCATGAAACCGACATTTCCCGGTTTAACCATCATCTACACCGGTAACGGAAAAGGGAAAACGACGGCGGCGCTCGGTTTAGCCTTGCGCGCGTCGGCCCGGGGGAAGAAGGTGGCCATGATCCAATTTGTGAAATCCGATCGCGAGTCAGGCGAACAGTTCTTGGCCAAGCATGTACGGCTCCCCTTTCGGATTTATTCGCTTGGTCTCGGTTTTGTCGGGATTTTAAACGATCGACGCCAGCGCCATGAACACGTTCGGGCTGCTCGCGCCGCCTTGCGTCGGGCAAAAGGCTTGGTCCGACGCTGCGACGTTCTAATCCTTGATGAAATAAACGGTGCGATCAAAGGGAAATTAATACGTCTGGCCGACGTTATCTCACTCATCCGGACGAAACCGCCAGCCGTAACGCTCGTCTTAACCGGCCGGCAGGCCAGTCCGCGTCTCGTAGCGCTCGCTGATCTGGTCACGGAAATGAAAGAAATCAAGCACCCGTTTCAAAAAGGCAAGTTCGCCCAGCCGGGTATTGATTATTAGTAATTGACAGCGGCGCGACGACGCGCTATTCTGATAACGCCGAGTAGCTTCACAATTTAACAGGGGAAGCTGGTGAGAATCCAGCACGGTCCCGCCACTGTATGTGGAGAAGCAAGACGCCAAGACCACTGCGTCAGCCGAGCCTCACTCGACTGGTGCGGGAAGGCGCGTTAAGCCAGTCCTCCACAAGTCAGGATACCCTCATGCAGCCAATCTTCGGTCGAAAGAAAGGGCGTTTTTTCGCCCCCGCCCCGATCGAGGAACGCGGGTTTTTTGTTTCACTAATTCGTAACATATAGCAAGTATGAAACGCACACGTATTCATTTCGCAATTCTCGGGATTGTCGCCATTATTGCTGGCGTGCTCATGTTCACGTCGTCGCAACAGGCAATGCCAAACGATGTCGTGTCTGTGGCACCGTATCGCTCCAGCGTGAAAGGCGTGTCGACGAGCGCGCAAGCGACCGTTGCCATCCAAGGGCTGGAAGAACCGCTGACCGAAGGCGTGGAAAATCTGCCTACGAACGGTGCTACCGCCCTTGATCTTTTGAACTACGCGGCACAAAAGAACAATCTCGAATTAAAAACAAAAGACTACGGCGACATGGGCACGCTCGTTGAGGGCATTGGTTCGGTGGCGAACGGTACTGACGATAAATACTGGGCCTACTATGTGAACGGAACGCTCGGCCAAGTGGCGGCGGATCAATATCAGGTCAAAGTCGGCGACGCAATCGAGTTTCGTTTTGAGAAAAGCAATTTTTAACGTCTATGAAACGACACCAAAAAAAACTCCTTCTGACTGTTGCAATGATCGCGGTTGGAATTGCCAGCCGGTTGTTTTTCCACGACCATCCAATCGCGCCGAACGTTGAAATTGTCACGGTCCTGTCATTGCTCGCCGGGTATTATCTGGGCGGCTGGTTTGCGCTTGTCGTGCCATTTGGCGTCATGGCCGGATCTGACTTTTTCATTGGCAACACCGGAATATTCCTCTTCACCTGGTCGGCCTATTTGATCGGCGGATTGGCCGGGTATCTGCTCCGCAGTGCGCGTCAGCGGCGCTGGCTCACCGCCAAGGGCGTCGGTCTCGGTCTCCTCTTTACGCTCTTCTTCTACCTTTATACCAATTTTGGCGTTTGGCTCATAACCCCGTGGTACGAACGCGGTCTCAATGGACTGCTCTACTGCTATTACATGGGTTTGCCGTTTTTGAAGTATCAGTTGGTTGGTAACCTCATTTTTGTCACGGCCGGATTTACTATTGCCGAGACGATTCGACGACGGGTTGCTTCGAAGGAAAAGCTTATCCAAGCAGGAACAGTTAATTCAAAACAATGAAACCACAAGTAGATAAAGAAAAGTGCATCGGCTGCGGAACCTGCGTATCACTCTGTCCGACAGTTTTTGCCATTGGTGACGACGGTAAATCCGACGTCATCAACCAGGCGAGTTGTGAAACGGGCGAGTGCGATTGTCAGGCGGCGGTCGACAGTTGTCCAAGTCAGGCAATTTCCTTGAAATAACGGCAAATTCGAGGAATCCAAGGCACCAAGCGAGAGTTTAAAAGAGCCGGGCCCGACTATTGACACCGTGGGTGGGGTGTGATAGGATACGGCCAGAAAACGAAAAAATCCTGAAAAGACAGGGTTTTTTTAATTAACCGGAACCCTAATGTTTAAGCCAACATTCAATAAACTTGCCCGCAGCCAAAAGTTTGTTTTTTGGCTGAGCGTTATCGCCTTACTCGAGTTTATTTACCCCCGATCCGTGGCCGCTGAAATCGGTACTGCTTTGTCGCAGCCTGAAACGGCTCAACCGCCCGTTCTTTTAGTATCATCCAGCCAGCCCGAAGTTGTTTGTAAGCTCCCGGAGATTGCCGATCGACCGGCCCGAAAAACGCTGCGCGCGACCGTCACCGCCTATTCCAGTTCGATTGATGAAACGGACAGCGATCCGTTTACGACCGCCTCGGGCGCGAAAACGCATTCCGGCATCATCGCCTATAACCATCTGCCGTTCGGCACGAGAATTCGGATTCCTGAAATATACGGCGATAAAATATTTGTGGTTGAGGATCGTTTGCGCGCCGGCGCCAGCCGCACCCACTTCGACATTTGGCTGCCCAGTAAAACGGAAGCCAAGCAGTGGGGCGTAAAAACGCTCGTGATCGAAATACTCTAGGGCTGGCAAAAAAGGCGCCGTTGACCGCTTCGCTTTGTTTTTGGTATAGTTGATGGAGCGTTATCCCCGGCGTGGATTTGCGGCGTGGTGCCCGAGGAGTTAGGGAGCGGTCTGCAAAACCGCGTACAGGGGTGCGAGTCCCCTCCACGCCTCCACGGGTCAAAGCGCCCTGCGGGTTGCGCATGAGCGAACGAGTCGCTCCTGCTCCACCCTTAGGGCGCATGCCCCTTTCCCCACGACATCAGAATGTCGCGGGGGCCCCGATAGTTTCACATTTGCAGTGCATGCCCCCTTTCCCCATCTCGCCAGAGGCGGATGGGGGCCCCATATTTTCAAAAGATACGCGGGTGTCGTATAACGGTTATTATGCGTCCTTGCCAAGGACGAGAAGGCGGTTCGATTCCGCTCACCCGCTCCACGGGTCATCGCGTCGTGCGGACTGCGCGTAAGCAAACCAGTAGCTTCCGCTCCGTCCTTACGACGCGTGCCCCTCTCCCCATCGAGTCGGAACTCGACGGGGGCCCCGATAGTTTCAGATTTACCGTGCACGTCCCTTTCCCCACAACATCAGAATGTTTTGGGGGCCCAGATTTTATAGAGTGATATAAAGCGAGGCTCGCTTGCCTGGGCGGCGGGGCCGGTGCAAGTAGGAAAGTTAAGATTTATTCATAACATAACGGCTGTCCGGCCGTTGTTGTTTTTTTATTGGTGCTCTTGACAGGCTCTGCTATACAGTGATACGATATAGTGGTAGTAAGTAGAACTATATACCGGTAAAAAATAGAAAGGAGAATAATTTTGGAAAACCTAACGGAAATGTTAAAAGGCGTGCTTGAAGGCTGTGTCCTCGAAATCATCAGCCGGGGTAAGACCTACGGCTATGAGATAGCACAACAGCTGCGCACGCGCGGTTTTACAGATGTTGTGGAGGGGACGGTCTACACCATTTTAGTGCGGCTGGAAAAGAACAAACTCGTGGATCTTGAGAAAACGCCATCTGATATTGGACCTCCTCGCAAGTTTTACACCTTAAATAAAGCCGGACGCGGGGAACTGCACCGCTTCTGGGCAAAATGGAACTTCGTGTCATCAACAATTAACACATTAAAGGAAAAGCGCAATGAATAATATTTTGAAAAAAATCATTGGGGATAAAAAAGAATGGAAAAAGATGGAGGCGCGCGCTAAAGCGTTGCCTAGCGACTATCAGGTCGTTTACAACGAAATTAAACAATATATGTGGAATTTATGGAGGTTTTCAGCTGGTAACGATCTGGGTAATTTTGCCGTTTTAGATGATCTGCTTGGGCTATTTGAAGAAGGTGCGGCAAATGGCAAAAGCGTACTAGATGTGACTGGCGAGGATGTGGCGGGGTTCTGCGACGATCTTTTTCACGCCACCGAAAGCTGGCGCAAAAAGCTCAACAGCGACATCATGAAAAAATTAGGCAAAGGAAAATAATTAGGGTACGTGAAAACTAACTAAAACGACGGTAATGCCACGTGCTTGCGATGATTGGCTGTTACTATGATCTCGGTGTGTTGAGTGATCAGGCCGGTCGCATACGCATCATTCCAGGCGTCGGCTGTCACCAAGTAGAATCAGGTTTATCAGAAAACCTTTTGGCTTTTTCAATCTGTCACATCACGATATAGGTGTTGATCGAGGCAGATACCTCGATATCCGGTGGTTGAAAAGCGATTTTGGAGGGTCGTGGGCGCGTCGTGCACGCTGATATTTGCGGCTGATATGAAGGGCCAACGTGCCGACGCGGGCAAGGCAATAAAAAAGCGCTGTTAATATAAAGAAACCGCGCTAATTTATTCTCTGCTGAATCCGTTTTTGTTTTATTTTACGTGTCGTTTATCTTAGTCCAACATCATGTCGTCCGGGTTGCTCGTACTTTCGGATTTTGATTCGGTCGGCTCGGGCTTTTCAGCCGGCGCTTTCTCCTCTTTCGTCGAGGAGGCCACTGCCTCTTTCTGTAATTCTTCAAGGTTGACTTGATGCGTTTCTGGCCGTTCGACGCTTGAGGACCGATACAACCGTGGGAGAGTGCTCAAGGCGGCACGACTGCGGGGCGCGAATTTTGCGTTGGCGCCGACTGGTTTGCCGGCAGCTGATTTACCGGTAGCAGTACCCTGACTGGCGCCGGCCGACTTCTTCCGCAGGTCAGTCAAACTCAGGCCCTGCTTTTCCTCGCCTTGTTTTCGCCAGCCGAACATTTCTTTTATCATCCGATCCTGGCGCTGCTGGCCTTTTCGTATTTCAACCTTTTCGACGCGCTGCTGTTCTTTTTGCTCCTGTTTTGCTTTGCTGACGACATATTGGACGCTTTTCCCAAGGTTTTTGTAAATGGTTCGATTTGTCCGTACAGCTTTTATCGCCCCCATCATTTCCTTTTTGCTCACGGAGGGTTTATAAAACACGCCGGACATTTTCTTGCTACGCAAAACATTTCCAACAGTGCTGCCGGGTTTTACCTCATAACCAGACCGCAGCTGGCTCTTAATCGTACTTCGCAACGTTTGTTGGCTAAATCGGCCAGTCGATACTTTCATGCTTAAATAATACCACGAAATAACACTTTTGTCAATATTATTTTTTCTTTCGCTTGCCCCCTTGTCAGGATCGAAGTTGTCGTTTATAATCAGTAATACCTGCCTTTTTTTGTTGCATAATTATTAAGAAAAATCTATGAAAACATCAAAAAACGAGCCAATCGATACACCAAAGACCGGGTCGGGGGAGATGGAAAAACTCCTTAACGAGCAGGGTCTTTTTCACATTCCGAAAGTTGGCGACATCATTGAAGGAACGATTTTAAGCGTTTCAAAAAACGAAGTCCACGTCGATCTGGGCGGATTGTCGAGCGGGATCGTCCGCGGCCGCGAGCTCTTCGACGAATCGGGCGAATACACCGACCTGAAAGTCGGCGATACGGTTCAAGCGACCGTGGTCGACCTGGAAAACGAAAAAGGGATCATGGAATTATCGTTCCGGCAAGCCGGCCATAAGAAAGCCTGGGACCACCTGATGGACTTGAAAGCCAAAGGGACGGTCGTCGACGTGGTCATCACCGAAGCGAACCGCGGCGGACTGATGGTTAAGGTCGGCCGGGTGGGCGGTTTTTTACCGGTCTCCCAACTGACGGTTGAACACTATCCCCGAGTCGAAGGCGGCGATAAAGAAAAAATCCTCGAGCGCTTGATGAGTTTCATGAACCAGACGTTTAAAGTAAAGGTGATTGACGTTGATGAGGCCGAGGAGAAGCTGATTGTATCCGAGAAGATGGCCTGGGAAGAACAGCACGTCGAGAAGCTGAAAAAATATAAAGTCGGTGACGTCGTCGAAGGAAAAATTACCGGCGTGGTTGATTTCGGCGCGTTCGTCGAGTTTGGCGACGGGCTTGAAGGCTTGGTGCACATCTCCGAGCTCGCCTGGCAGCGCATCGACGATCCCCGGGACATCGTCCGGGTCGGCGAAACGGTCAAAGCGCGGATCATCAGCTTGGAACACTCGCGGATTTCCCTGAGTATAAAACAGCTCATGCGCGATCCGTGGAGCTTGGCGCTCGAGAAATATAAGGTCGGACAAGTGGTCACTGGCAAAGTTCTCAAGCTGAATCCGTTCGGTGTCTTTGTTGAGCTGGACCAGGACATCCACGGCTTAGCACATATCTCAGAACTATCCTATAAGCTCGTCCGTCATCCGGGCGAAATCGTGAAAGTCGGCGAAACGAGAAAGTTTAAGATTTTATCGATTGAACCCGATAACCACCGGCTCGGTCTCTCGCTCAAAGCGCTTGAAAAGAAACCGACGCCGCCAGCCGAACCGGCGAAGGAAGCGACTCCAGAGGAAGGGGCGCCGGCCGAGACGTCAGAAAATCCGCCGGTTGAAACGCCGTCACCAGAAGCGGCGGCTGCTCCCGACAACACCGAGAAGAAATCGGAATAGCGGACACGGTGATGCAGCCACGCTGCCAGGGAGACATTTTTCCTGTTATCTCCTGTCCGCGTCCGTGACGAGGGCGACCAGACCGTTTGTCAAAACTCGATAAATTCTGTATAATACACGCGTTAGCAATCTAACCTACCTTCACTATATGGGCAAAGCATTCAAAAATTTTCTCTTCTTCATCGTACTATTTCTCGTGGTCGGCGGCGTCTTTAGCCTCTACCAGTCTTCGACCCAGAAGGTCAATACGGAAACCGTCAATCAGTTCGTGAATCAAGTCGATAATGGACAGGTGAAACAGGTTGTCGTTGACAACAACAAACTGAACATCGTTCTAAACGACAATACGAAGGCGGTTGCCTATAAAGAAACCGGTCAGTCGTTAAGCGATCTGCTGACCACCTATGGCGTTTCAGCCGATAAAATACGCGGCCTGAGCGTTGACGTCACTAACAGTTCCGGCAGCTCATTTTGGCTAAACATTGTGCTGTATGTTTTACTGCCATTTTTGGTTATTGGCGGTTTCATTTGGTTTATGATGCGCCAAGTCCAGGGACAAAATAACCGCGCACTCATGTTCGGCCAAAGCCGCGCGCGAGAAAGCCAGCCCCAGGCGCGCGACAAAATTACGTTCAAAGAAGTGGCCGGCGTGAAAGAAGCGAAAGAGGAACTGATGGAAGTCGTTGAATTTCTCCAATCGCCGCGACGCTTTCTCTCGCTCGGGGCAAAAATTCCAAAGGGCGTTCTCTTAGTCGGCCCGCCTGGTACGGGAAAAACACTCTTAGCTCGGGCCGTGGCCGGCGAAGCGAATGCGCCATTCTTTCATATTTCGGGCTCAGAATTTGTCGAAATGTTCGTCGGTGTCGGCGCCTCGCGCGTCCGGGATCTTTTTCGCCGGGCGAAACAATCCGCGCCTTGCATCGTGTTCATTGATGAAATTGATGCCGTCGGCCGCCAGCGCGGTTCGGGCCTGGGCGGTTCGCACGACGAACGCGAACAAACCCTCAATCAAATCCTTGTTGAGATGGACGGTTTTGATACGGATACGAACGTCATTGTTATTGCCGCCACCAATCGGCCGGACGTGCTCGATCCGGCGCTGCTCCGGCCGGGTCGGTTTGACCGCCGGGTGGTACTTGATTTGCCGGACGTGAATGACCGTGAAGCGATTTTTAAAGTGCACGCCGTCGGCAAACCGTTGTCGAGCGATGTTGATTTACGCACCCTGGCGGTGCGCACACCCGGATTCTCCGGGGCTGATCTCGCAAACCTACTCAATGAAGCGGCCATTCTTACGGCGCGTCGAAATCTGAAGAAGGTCGGCATGAAAGAATGCCTGGAAAGCATTGATAAGGTGATGCTCGGCCCGGAACGGAAAAGCCACATCTTGAACGAACATGAAAAAAAGATTGCCGCCTATCACGAAGCCGGTCACGCGCTCATTGCCCACCTGCTGCCGAACGCGGATCCGGTGCGAAAGGTTTCGATTATCGCCCGCGGCGCAGCCGCCGGCTATACCTTGAAATTACCCAGCGAAGACCGCCATATGCATGGCCGGACCTATTTCGTTGATGAAATCACGGTACTGCTTGCCGGGCACGCGGCTGAACAGCTCACGTTTAAAGAAGTCACGACTGGTGCCAGCAATGACTTGAAAGAAGCGACTCGCTTATCGCGGAAGCTCGTGACGCAATATGGCATGAGCGACGCCCTCGGTCCGCGGACGTATGGGGAGCGCGAGGAAATGATCTTTCTCGGTCGCGAGATTCACGAACAGCGTGATTACAGCGACGCGACGGCATCATTGATCGATCAGGAGGTCCTGAAGATAATCAAACAGTGCTACGTGAAAGCGAAAAAAATGTTGGTCACCATGAAGCCGAAATTAAAAGAGATCGCCGATCTGCTGATCACGAAGGAAACGCTGGAACAAGACGAATTCCAGGCGCTATTTCAACCCCAACCAGCCACAACATAATTACCTTTCCTGACGCGCCCGGGTAGCGATCAGGAAGCATAACGGAGGTGTCTATGAACTCACTGTACAGTGAAATTCTCAAAAAAGCCTGGCAAACCATCTGGCATCACAAATCGCTTTGGTTTTTTGGCCTCTTCGTTTTGTTTATTGGCCAGGAAATTGAGATCGTCTTGCGGAATATTTATACGTATCAGGACAAGACCTTGACGCTCGAGAGCTGGCGCACGCTGTTTCAAAACGGTTTTGGCGGCGGATACGCCACACTCTGGGACACTATCACCCAAACGACCGCCGGCACCGCTCTATTTATCCTCATGGTTCTGGTCGTCGGCGCGTTTATTGTTTGGTTGACAGTGGTGTCGGTCGGCGGCTTGATCCACGGGACGATGCAGATTGAAAACAATAAACCCTATCTTTTTTACGAGAGCATGCATGTTGGGCAGAAAAATTTCCGACCCAATTTCTTCATCTATCTGTTAGCCAAAGTTTTTGACTACGTCGTGCTGATTGGGTTTGGCTTGCTCGCTTCACTGGCGTTTTTGGGCGCCTTGAAAACGACCATCGCGTTGATCCTGGTGATTATTTCAGTTTTTGTCAGTTTAATTCTCTCGTTCGTCGCTAAGTACGCCGCCTGTTACGTCGTGGCGCGTAACCAAAGCGCCTCGGCGGCAATTCGTTCAGGTTGGAGACTTTTTATCAAGCACTGGATGACGAGCCTGGAACTGGCAATCATAATTTTCTTAATAAATTTCCTGGTCAGTCTAATTATACTGTTTGTAGTTGTTCTCATTGCCGTTCCGTTCCTGCTGCTCACCATGATCCTCAATCAAGGAGCGCTGCCGAGCCTGGGCGCGCTGCTGATCTATCTCTTAACGGCGATTTCGTTCATGATATTAATCGTCGTCGGTTCCGGCATCTCAAGCTTCCAGTTAAGCGCTTGGGTGCTTCTCTTCTTGCGGCTTGATCAGGGCAAGCAGGTCGGGTTCTTCACGCGGATATTTCGCGGCTTGACAAGAACGAAGAACACAGCCAAGATGTAGCGTGCTTGCATGGTGCATCGGCACAAAAGGATAGTGTTTTTGGTTTTTCGAAAAGTACGGTATGAAACGCGGTGCGTTTTTCTGGGCATGTAGCTCAGTGGGTCGAAGCGGCCGGAGAGCGACTGAACTGCTTCAGTCGTGTGCCGCTGAGACGGGCTGGCTGTTGTCATAGACCGGCCAGCACCGGATAGAGCACTGCCCTTATAGCGACAGCAACATTAAAATATTATCTTCTGTGGTAGGCGCGAGTTTTTTTACGGGTGCGTAGCTCAGCGGTTAGAGCACTGCCCTTATAGCGATGACCAACACATTTATTTCTAATGGTGGGCATGTAGCTCAGCGGTTAGAGCACTGCCCTTATAAGGCAGGGGTCGATGGTTCAAATCCATCCATGCCCACCATAAGAAAATAAAAAGGGAAGGTCATCGATATATCGACGCTACAAATATTTAACAAAATATAAGAAGCGTCGCTATAAGGCAGGGGTCGATGGTTCAAATCCATCCGCACCTACCACAGATAAGAATACGGAAGCTGTCGATATGCCATTTCATAATTACGTATATTCGAGCGTCACCATTGATCCCCCATCTTCCTGGTGCGCGCGTATAGCTCAGTTGGTTAGAGCGTCACATTGACATTGTGAAGGTCCCTGGTTCGAGTCCAGGTACGCGCACCAGGAAAGTGGGGGATGGAGGCCAGAGGGCCTGTCCCCGACTGGGTTGGGGATTCAACTCCTCTTGAACCCGCCAGCAGATACGGGGAACAATCGTCCAGCCTAGTCCGACGTTATAAAGTCGGTCGGCAAAACGAACAGCGGAGAATAACGAAACCCGCTATATACCGGTAGCGAGCGTTTTTGTAATAAAGAAAAATCCCGTTTTCCGAAACGGGACATGGACAAAGGTGCAAACCGTGGCGTCATCGTCAACCGCTCCACGCGGAGCGCTCGCGTTCTGCCTGCGCCCGTTCTTTGAGATCGGTGATTTCCTCGGGACGCAATTCCCAGTAATACCCACCGGCCTCATTTGCGACCTCGCCTTTCGAAGGATCAACTCCCTGTGACTGTACGATTGCCACCCAGTTGTCAGAGGTCGGACCGATGTAAATCCTCCGTGGCAAAGTCGGTGGATTTTCCGGTGATTTCGGCCCTTTGTCGTGCGCCGTAAGCCCAGGGTCGGAAATGCTTGGCATGGCTACCCTCCTCATCCGTTAAGAGACAGCCAGTACCCAATCCACTGATAGTATACCGTATTTGCCAGGTAAGTAAAAAGCTGGTAATGCGTTTCATAGGTAGGTGTGTTACAATGATAATATGCACGAGATTCAACATCAACTCGATAAAAACCAAGACCTAGTTTTTCTGTCGGCACTACTAAAAAGATACCGTCGGTCGGAAGCGTATTTAGTCGGTGGCATGGTGCGCGATATCATCCTGGGCCGTCATTCAAAGGATTACGATTTTGTTATTCGCGGAATCCAACCAGCGGTCTTGGAAAAGTTTCTACGACAGCACGGCCGGGTTGATCTTGTCGGCAAAACGTTCGGGGTTTATAAATTCCTACCAAAGGGGGCGTCTGCGTCGGATTCGATTGACATTGCCTTGCCGCGCACCGAGCACTCGCTCTATTTTTCCGGCGGGTATCGCGAGTTTGCCGTCAAACCGGACTACCGCTTGCCGATTGAGCACGATTTGAAACGGCGCGATTATACGATTAATGCGCTGGCCTGGGATATTCGAAGCAAAAAGCTAATTGATCCGGTGGGCGGAAGTTCTGATATCGCCAGCCGAACAATCCGGGCGGTTGGGCAGGCGGAGCAGCGTCTGAGCGAAGATTATTCACGAATTCTCCGCGGTCTCCGGTTCGCCGTTCAATTGAACTTCAGATTTGAATATAAAACCTGGCGAGCTATTAAAAAGATGATCGGCTTTCTAAATAGCACGAAGTTGCCTCGCGAGGCCATTGCCCGAGAAATCGGGAAAGCGTTTACCGCCGATCCGCTTCACACGATCGATATATTCGACCTGGCCGGAGTTTTTCGCGTCCTTATGCCCGAGATCATCCACCTCAAAGGCTGTCCGCAAGGACCGAACTATCACGCCGAGGGCGATGTCTGGACGCACACGCGGTTAGCGGTTGAGGCCCTATTTTCCAGCCAATTCCGCCGTCAGTTTCCGAAAACACGGCCGGATCTTGAACTCATTCTGACTACGCTTTTCCATGATCTCGGCAAGGCCTACACCTTCCGTCGCCTACCCGGCGGAAAGCTTTCGTTCTATGGTCACGAACTTGTTGGCAGCCGGCTGGCGCAGGACATCTGCGAGCGGTTGCGCTTGTCGAGCTATGACGGTCTTATCGACGGTGAGCGGGTCGCCTGGCTGATCCGTCATCATTTGCTGGTCTTGCACACATCGCCGTCGCAGTTCAAGCCGGCGACGATTGAGAAATATTTTCTCATGCCCGATCGGGGAACGAAATTGTTGCAGCTTATCTGGGCTGATCGCTTTGCCAGCCGAACAGTGGACAATCAACCGTCCCTGGGAAATTTTTACGACTTGGTTGAGGTAATCGATGAAATAAAAAAGATCGGCTACACGAAAAAAACGCATCAGCCAGTACGCCTTCTCAATGGCGACGAGGTCATCAAAGCGCTCCAGCTGACGCCCGGTCCGCGCGTTGGCCAGATCCTCGCCCGTCTGCGGGCAGCCCAGCTAAAAAAAGTGATTCGGTCGAAAAAGCAAGCCTTGTCTTTTCTGGAACGATACTATGGAAAAAAGAATACACATCGTCGCACCGTCCGGCGGTCCGCGTCTTGATGTCTTTCTGCACGCGCAGTACCCGGAATTCAGCCGAGCGGTTATACAGAAACACATTACCCAAGGGCGAATTAGCGTAAACGGACGGACGGTGACAGCGCATTATCGTCTGCGTGAGGGTGATACGATCGCGGGAACGCTTGAGCCGCCAGCCGAGATCGAGTTGACGCCGGATGCCACAATTGGTTGGCAAACGCTTGAGGCCACGCCGGACTATTTGGTAATTAATAAACCAGCTGGTTTAGTCGTCCATCCGTCGGAGGGAACGAAGCGCGGCACCCTCGTCAACGGGCTTTTGGCGAAGTATCCGAGTATCGCCCAGGTCGGCGACGATCTGATCCGACCGGGCATCGTTCATCGTCTCGACAAAGAGGTGGCTGGTTTAATGATCGTCGCGCTGACCCAGCCAGCGTTTGAATATTTCAAAAAACAGTTTCAAACGCATGCCATCTCGAAAAAATATTCCGCCCTCGTCTACGGCGCCGACTTGCCGGCGACCGGTGAAATAACCTTTCCACTTCAGCGATCAAAGGATGGCAAAATGGTCAGCGTGCCGGAAAGCGGTCGCCCATCGGATGAGGCGAAGTGGGCCAAAACGGAATATGAAGTGCTCGAGCGCTTTCCAAACCACACCTTTGTTCGGGTAACGACCTTTACCGGTCGAACGCATCAGATCCGGGCGCATTTTCATGGTATCGGCCATCCGCTGGTCGGCGACACGCTGTATCAAATCAAACGATTTGCCAACACAAAGCACTGGCATTGGCTTTTTCTCAGCGCCGATCGCCTCTCTTTTATCGATCCGTCCGGCCAAAAAAAGGAGTATATTTTACCGTTACCGAAGCCGTTTGAGGAGGCGCTCCGCGAACTGAGAGACGGTTGACTGATTCATAAAGATAGCGTATATTAATTCTAGTCTAATTATTGGTTATTTTTTGTATGGACGTTTTGAAAGAACAGGAGCAACAAAAACGCAAGACGGATCTGCCGGATTTAAAACCAGGCCTGACCGTGCGCGTGCATCAAAAAGTGAAAGAGGGGGACAAGGAACGGATTCAAGTGTACGAAGGGTTAATCATCGCGCGACACGGCGGCGCGGGTCTGAATGCAACCATGACGGTGCGAAAGATATCTGAAGGCATTGGCGTCGAGCGGATCTTCCCCTTGCACTCGCCGCAGATTGCCAAGATTGAAGCTGTGAAACAAGGCAAAGTGCGGCGCGCCAAACTGTATTATTTGCGGGATAAAAAAGCCCGGCCGTTGAAAGATGTGGTGGAGCCAAAAAAGGCAAAACGCAAGCCGTAAGGCCTTTGATAACTACGCCCAGGTGGTGGAATTGGCATACACACTAGGTTGAGGGCCTAGCCGCGTAAGCGGGTGCGGGTTCAAGTCCCGCCCTGGGCACCAGTCGCTACTGTTTTTAATATTCCGCTAACGTTACAATCAGACCAAGTTCAAACAGAAATAACGAAAGGCCGCTAGCTACAGCGGTTTTTGTGTTCAATGACAGGAAGCGATGTTAACAGCGAAAGCGGCCTGCGGTGACATCAGTCTTGACAATTTTCATAATATTGTCTAATATGTGCCGTATTGGTGTACCTGAAAGGAGGGCCTATGTCCAGTACGGTAGTACTGAAGACGCTGGAATATCGGATAAACAGTCGATGCGTTTCAACGATAGTTTATGCGATGTTCCCGGGCTGGTGCTGCGTCTTCAGCGGCACTATGCCCGCCGCGCACGGCGGACCGAACACAATTTGCTGTGCTGAAGAGGTAATCGCCGCCATTGCCGAAGCGGAGGCGCTCGATCTCCGGGGATTCCGTATCTTCTACAGCCTTCAGACCAGCATCGAGTACGGCATGGGTATCCCCAACGGAAAGTTCGCGTTTCAGCGGGTACTCCTGGACGCGAACGGTCGCGCCAGCCACTGGGAGACCGTGCCGTGTCCACCGCACATCATCGCCGCGTTTTCCGCTCAGATCGGTGAGCCCTCGCAGCAAGTTTCTGACATTCTTTTTCTCATACACAACGCCTAGCCCTTTGTTCCTGACCTGCCCCGCGGCCGGTCCTTTTATTTTCAGATTAAAAAGACCTATGAAGGTCTTTTCTGATATATATTGCCGAAAATTATTAGGATACTATTCGGTCAACCGCGACCATGAGCAGGGCGCCGATTACCATCAGGTAGACAAAACGCGGCTGCAACGTTTTTCGTTTGAATACGCTCGGGAGTGCGAGCATAGCCGTCCATACGGTGATCGCGGCCAGGGTCATGGGAACGCCGACTCTCAGAACCTCATGGATAATATTCGACAGACCGGCCGTGAAAAAAGGCAGGTAGAATACAATCTCGCCGTGAAAAATATGCTCGGGTATGAGCCAAACCACCCCGCCCCAGAGCAGCGTGAGTAGCCACTCAATGTGATAGCGGGGCGGGATTTTATTTCTGACCCTGGTTAATATTATTGCCGCGGTCGTCGGTGCCAGGAAACACGCCATTGATTTTTATTATTACTATTAATACCTATTGGAAGTATAGCAAGGATTGTGGAATTCATCGAATCCGTCCTCTTGTCAGAAATGGAGAATCATGGTTTTATATACCATGTAGGCAGGCGAATCTTCCGACTTACGGACGATTAGCTCAGCTGGTACCCCTGGTCGCTTTTAGCGACCGGGGCCCCGGCCTTCCAGGCCAGGGGGAGCGCAGGAGATAACAGGATGTTCTACTTGTATATTTTGAGAAGCGGAAAAGACGAGAAACTTTATATTGGAATAACACATGATATCGAAAGTCGTTTGTCTGCACATAATAGCGGCTGGGTACGCTCAACAAGGTCGCGAAGGCCGTTTAAGGTAGTATATTTGAAACAATATTCAACCAGACAAGAGGCGGCGAGAGAAGAATGGTTACTAAAACACACTCCCGGAGCGGGTAAGCGGAAACACGCAGTAATTAAAGAATATCAACAGAATACGGAACCGTAACTCAGCTGGTAGAGTACCTCGTTTACATCGAGGGAGTCGGAGGTTCGAGTCCTCCCGGTTCCACCACGTTCGTAAGTAATATTTTACAATATCTATGCGTTATCTTGTTGGGCTGATCATGCTGGCCGTTGGGTTTACCATGGCCTTGAAACCGAATTGGTTTCTTAATATGTTTGGAAAGATTGATTTCGCCAACCGAGGCGTGATCGCGACCTTTGGAGGCTCGCGGACCTTTTTTCAGCTGATTGGGATTGTCCTCGTCATCCTCTCGATGGTGGTCATGTTCGGCCGGTGCGATACGAGCGGGCTGCGGGGTGCGTTCGGACAACAATAATCAGGGCCCTTAGCTCATTTGGTACCCCTGGTCGCTTTTAGCGACCGGGGCCCCGGCCTTCCAGGCCAGGGGGAGCGCAGGAGATAACAGGATGTTCTACTTGTATATTTTGAGAAGCGGAAAAGACGAGAAACTTTATATTGGAA
>JBAZLK010000011.1:0-25887 GCA_041650335.1 Patescibacteria group bacterium | reverse complement strand
CTGCAGATTTTCGGGTCACAAGCTCGTTATCACCGGTCAAGATTTTTACCTGGACGCCATATTTGTTAAGTTGCTTGATGGCGTTGGCGGCGGTCTCTTTCGGCGGGTCGAGAAACGCCAAAAAGCCGATCAGCGTTAAATCCTGTTCGTCGGCAACAGTATACACGTGTTTTGTCGCTGACATCTGCCGATAGGCCAAGGCAATGAGACGAAAACCGTCCGCGCTGAGCTGTTGGACAATGTCTTCTTTGCTTGAATGATGGAGCTTTTCTAACGGAATTACCTTGCCCCCAATCTCAACCGATCGAGCATGCGCGATAATTTCCTCAACCGCTCCTTTGCAGATCATGATATGGCGGTTGTGCTCGTCTTCAACGACGACCGACATGCGCCGCCGCACAAAATCGAACGGGATTTCGTCCACCTTTTTGTAGGCTTTCCTGATGCTATGGGTTCGATTGCTGTCATGGCGGAGAACCGCCTCATCTAACAGATTTTTCAGGCCGGTCTGGTGATAACTATTAAGCCAGGCGTACTCAAGGATTTTCGGATTTTCCCGGCCGTCAATATCCAGGTGCTTAATCAACACGACGCGTCCCTGAGTGAGCGTGCCAGTTTTGTCCGTGCAAAGGATGTCCATGGCACCGAAATTCTGGATGGCGTTCAAACGTTTCACGATTACCTTCTGGCGCGACATGTCGAGGGCGCCTTTTGAGAGATTGACGGTGACAATCATCGGCAACATTTCCGGCGTTAGCCCGACAGCCACGGCCATGGCAAAGAGAAATGCTTCAAGCCAATTTCCCTTGCTCAGACCATTTATTAAAAAAACGGCCGGCACCATGATCGCGATGAAACGAATCATCAGCCAAGTAAAGCGCCCGACGCCCTTGTCAAAACTGGTGAGCTCGCGCCGATGAACAATTGTCTTGGCCAGTGAGCCGAAACGCGTTTGGTTTCCAGTCGCCACAACTATTGCCACGCCAATTCCGCTTTCAACGCTCGTGCCCATAAAACAAAGATTTTGTACGTCGAATTCATTCCCGACGCCCGTCTTCACCGCCGGCGCGTGCTTTTCCGCCGGCAGCGATTCGCCAGTCAGCGCCGCTTGATTAATAAAAAGATCTTTTGAGTTTATAATACGCAGATCGGCTGGAACCATGTCGCCGGCTGACAACTGCACGATATCCCCCGGCACCAGGGTTTCTAAGGAAATATCGTGTCGCCGACCGTTTCGAATTACCCCTGTAGTCGTATGCACCATGGCCTTGAGCTTTGTCGCAGCGGCATCGGCACGAAGTTCTTGGATAAAGCGGAGCAAAACGCTGAGGAGAAGCATTGCTCCGATGACGATCGTTGCCTTAATGTCCCGTGTCAGGTAGGAAATAACCGCCAGTGCCAAGAGGAGTAGGCTGAGCGGATCCGTAAAATTTCCGACCAGCCGTAGAAACCAGCCGCGTTTTCGCTCGGCAGCGATTTGATTCAAACCATACATTGTCCGGCGTCGTTCAACCTCTGAAAGCGACAAACCTTTTTCAGAGGACTTCAGTAGGGCCAGCGCTTCACCCGGTTCACGCTGAGAAATTTGCAAAAGAAAATCCGCTGTTGAGCGGTGCGACATACTTACTCTTTCTGATTTTTCTTTCTCGATTTTATTTTTTTCTTGAAAAACCATAATGCTATTATAACACCAATTTTGATAAACGTCAACGTACAAACATTTTGTGTGACGAAATTTTTTGGCTATCTTTTTTGTCCCTAGACAAGTTCCCTTTCTGTCCCTGGTAGTGTACAATGGAGCTATCATGCCAACGAAAAAAATGAAATTTATTGTCATCGACGGAAATGCGCTCATCCATCGCGCCTTCCACGCCTTACCGCCGCTGACGACAAAAACGGGTCAGTTGGTGAACGCCGCGTACGGCTTTACCTCCATTCTCTTGAAAGTCCTCCGCGACCTCAAACCGACGCATGTCGCGGTCACGTTTGATATGGGTAAAAAAACGTTTCGCCACAAAGAATACACGGCCTACAAGGCAACGCGTATCAAACAGCCACAGGAGCTGTATGATCAAATTCCGATCACCCACACGATCGTGAAAGCGCTGAATATACCGATTTACGAACATGAGAATTTCGAGGCCGACGATGTCATCGGCATGATCGTCTCTCATAAAGAGGTTGATCAGCCAGACCGCGAAACAATTATTGTCACCGGGGACCTCGACACGCTTCAGCTGGTTGACGCGAATACGAAAGTCTACACGCTGCGAAAAGGTTTCGCCGACACGATTACCTATGACCGAACCACGGTGAAAGAGAAATTCGGCCTCGAACCGCGTCAGATTATCGATCTGAAGGGGCTGGCTGGCGATTCCTCCGATAACATTCCCGGCGTGAAAGGCATCGGCGCCCAAACCGCGACCAAGCTGCTGCAAACATTTGATACGGTCGAGGAGTTGTATGCGGCCCTAGCGAAAGACGACGCGCGGCTTCAAAATTTCCGACCGCGCGTGCTCGAGCTTTTAAAAAAATCAAAGGATGAGGCCTTTCTCAGCAAGCGGCTGGCCACCATCCGAACCGATGTCTCGCTGGATTTTCACGTCGCTGATTGTCTCCAGAAAGGCTACGACCGTGAAGCGGCCGTGGCCCTTTTCCAGGAGCTCGAATTTAAAAGCCTGGTTTCAAAATTGCCCGAAACGCACGTCCAGGGAGCGCTTGATTTAGCAGGCGCGCCGCAACCGAAGCAACGTGCGCGAACAAAAACATATCATCTTATCGATACCGTTGCTGAGCTTGCGACTATCCTCGCCACAGCGTCCAAACAAGAATTGGTGGCGGTCGACACCGAAACAAACGGCCTCGACCCGCTGACCTGCGATTTACTTGGCGTCAGCTTGAGCTGGCTGACCGGCGAGGCCTACTACTGTAACGTCGGACCGGATCTCCCAGATCGCGCGCTCTGGTTGAAACCGTTAAAAACATTCCTGGAAAATCCAGCCGTTAAAAAATGTGGTCATAACATGAAATTCGACCAGCTCGTTCTCCGGAGCATAGAAATCGATCTGAAACCGCTCAGCTTCGATACCATGATCGCTTCCTACCTTCTGAACCCGTCAAACCGGCAGCACAACCTTGATACGGTCGTGTTCAACGAATTCGGGCACGAGATGATACCGATCGAAGCGCTGATCGGCAAACGCGGCAAGAATCAGCGTTCCGTCGCTGACGTACCGGTCGAGGAACTGGCTGAATATTCCTGCGAGGACGCGGATTATACGTTCCGCCTGGTGGCACCCTTGGGCAAACGGCTAGCCGATAACGCTCAGCAAAAGTTGTTTGAAACCATTGAGATGCCGCTGGTGAATGTTTTGGCCGATTTGGAACAAGTTGGCGTTTTGATCGACACCGCCTTTCTCGGCCGGATGCAAAAACAGATTGGCAAACGGATTCAGGCGTTAGAAAAAAGCATCTACAAGCAAGCGGGTGAGAAATTTAACATCAATTCGCCGCAGCAAATGAAGCATATCTTTTTTGACAAGCTTGATCTCGATACCGAAGGGATTGGCGTCACAAAAACCGGCTATTCAACCGCCGCCTCTGAACTCGAAAAGCTCCAGGACGCCCACCCGATTGTTCCGCTGATCATCGAATACCGCGAACTGGCCAAGCTTCAATCAACCTATATTGAGTCACTGCCCGAACTGATAAATCCGAAAACGGGGCGTGTCCACACCAGCTTTAATCAGACCATCACGACAACGGGCCGCCTCTCATCATCGAATCCAAATTTCCAGAACATTCCCATCCGGACCGAACTCGGCCGTGAGATCCGCAAGGCCTTTATCGCGCCGCCGGGTTCCGTCATTGTCTCGGCCGACTACTCCCAGATCGAGCTGCGTATCGTGGCCTCCTTGGCCAACGATAAAAATATGATTGAGTCTTTCCAAAACGGCGAGGATATTCACGCCCGTACCGCTGCCGAAATTCACGGCTGCGACATCGACGCCGTCACCAAGGACATGCGTCGTTCGGCCAAGGCCATCAATTTTGGCATCATCTACGGCATGGGCACCTACGGCCTGGCGCGCTCGACCGACCTCGATCTCGACGAAGCCAGGGATTACATCGAGGCCTATTTCGATCACCACGAAGGCATCCGCGAGTATATTGAACAAACCAAGGCCCTTGCACGCAAGCTTGGTTATGTTGAAACGCTCTTTGGCCGGCGCCGCTATCTGCCAGAGATCAAATCGGGCATGCAGCAGGTCCGGGCGGCGGCCGAGCGGATGGCGGTGAATATGCCGATCCAAGGAACGGCGGCGGACCTGATGAAACTTGCCATGATCGAAATTGCTCAGAAACTTCCCTCCCTCAGCCCAAAAACAAAGATGATTCTCCAAGTCCACGACGAGTTGGTCTTTGAAGTGCCAAAAACAGAAGTAAAAAAAGTGAGCGCTCACATCCACGAAGTCATGGAGGGTATCTATAAGCTTCGTGTGCCGATTAATGTCGAGGTTGAGGCTGGTCCGAATTGGGGCGAGCTTGAACTCGTGGTCGAATGAAAAAGCCCGTGGTTTTCTGACCAAGCGGGCCCATACGAAACCGTCCACCGGACTAGCCGGCGCGAAGAAGGTGCAATCGCTGAATCTGCTCTCTCGGCATCCCCATCCGTTTCAGATACCGACATTGTCCGGCGATAAACTCCCGCCGAGCCGTGTCGTCGCTCCTGGCCATGATCGACCAGCAGCTTTCATGAGAACACATTCGCCGGGTGTGCAGACTTGTCGGGCCTGAACCGGGAGGAAACGGAGTCACCGGCACGGATATCTCGAGAATCCGGCCATCGCAGTTAGGCCGACTGCATGGCCCCAGGTCGCCGGTAACCCTCAGCTGAATGACCGTCAGGTTGCGCGCCCGCAAGCCCGCCGGATCAAGCACCTCATACTCCGGCCCCAATAGCAGTACTGCCGGCCCGCGAATCTCTTCAGCTTCTGTCAACATAGCAGCCTCCTCTCATGCCTCGTTCTCGCACCGCTCGACAACCGCTACTAAACTTATTACAATGGATTATCTGAGTCAAGGCCGCATATCCCGGCGCAGTCGACTGTCATAAATTCAACATTATTAACCTCACGACGGTGATTATCCTCCTTTCCGGCGAAGACACGTATCGATCCCGTCAGCGCCTGATCAAACTAAAAAATGCCTTCAAGGAAAAATACGACCCGCGCGGCCTCAATATTGTCACGCTCGAAGGCAAGACGTTGACTCAGGAAAATTTTAATCAAGCCGTGGCCACCCATGGGTTTCTTTCAACGCGGCGGATGCTCGTCATTGAAAATCTGAGTGACAATAAGAGCAAAGTGGTCCGCGAGACGGTCCGCGATACCTTGAGCGAGCTGCCGGCCGAAGAGAACATCGTCATCCTCTGGGAAGGCAAGCCCGGAGGCGAGGCCAAACGAAAAAAGAAAACTGAGCCGCTTTTTGGTTTGAAACCCGGTAAGGGCGTGGTTATTGAAACGTTCGAATCGCTGGCCGGCGCCAAGCTGTCCGGCTGGATAAAAGCGGAGTGCGCCCAACGGCGGGTGACCATCGAGCCAAAAGCCTCAGCTCTCCTCATCGTGCTCGTCGGCGATGATCTCTGGCGGATGTCGAGCGAGATCGACAAACTGGCCAACTATACCCAAGGAGCGGCGATCACCGAAGCAGATGTGGTGGCGGTCGTCCGGGCGCAGTTTGATATGGATATTTTTAAATTAACCGACGCGCTGGCTACAAAAGACCGCGTGACCGCGTTGAAACTGCTCGACGACCAAATTAGCGGTGGGACGCCAGTGATGTATTTAGTGACGATGGTCATCCGGCAATTCCGCATCTTGATCCAGGTGAAAGACTACCTGGAACGCAACGAGGATCCCCGTCAGCTCGCCCAAACCCTCGGTCTCCATCCCTTTGTCGCCCAAAAAGCGGTGGCCCAGGCAAAGCGGTTTACCCTTGACCAATTAAAAAAAATATACCAGGAGTTGGTACGCCTGGATGAGCGTATGAAATCGTCCGGTTTCGACCAGCGAATATTCTTTGATGTCTTTGCGGTGGAAGCGACTGAGTGATTTAGAGCTTCCGTAGCCCAAGACTGAGCCGCGATTTCAACCGACCGGCGGTATTTTTTTTCAGGATGCCTTTTTGGGCCGCTTTGTCGAGTTTCTTCACGGCAATCGTAATCGCTTCGACGGCTTTGGCTTTATCTTTCGTCGCTAAAAGCCGACGGGCTTCTTTGACGGCTTTTCGAACATTGTTTTTTATCGCGACGTTGCGATCGTGACGTTTCCGATTCTGTCGGAGCGCCTTCATGGCTGCGCGTTTGACTGGCATACGTACCGAATTTCTTAATGGTGATAAAACTGATGTGGTGATAGTACCATATCCTCAATATTTCGCAAGTATTCATATGAAAAGGTCTGCTTGACGGTGGATGAAATCGTTGCTACGTTACCCAGCTCGCACGGTTCGTGCGGACGTTTGAATTTCGGATACAATCGGTGTCACCACGAAAACATATGAGGGGGTTGCAATGTTCGACATTGATGGCTGGATGCATGAATGCGGTGTTATCGGCATCATTCGTGGCGATCCCGCCCACCGTCTGCTCGACCTGACCTATGAAGGACTGCTCTCGCTCCAGCACCGCGGTCAGGAAGCGGCCGGGCTGGCCTTGGCAGACGGACGGCATGTACGGAAGCACAAGAGTTGGGGGCGAGTTGAGACTGCTATCCCGGGATCGACCATGCAGGATCTCGCGAAACTCTATAATGGCGTTCCTTTCGAACCGCGCCTGGCGATCGGCCACGTCCGCTACGCCACCGCCGGATCATCCGACCTGCGCAATGCGCAACCGCACTACATCGAGCCAGTCAACGGTCGACTTGTCATCGCCTCGAACGGCGATGTGGCGAATTACCGCGAGGTACGGTTGATGTTGGAGCGGGAAGGCGTCGAGATCAACACCGAGAACGACGGCGAGCTGCTCCTTAAAACGATCGAGTATCTCAGGACGAAACACGGCCTGTCGCTGGTGGACGCAATCCGTCGCATGACCCAGATGGTGAAGGGTTTTTCTTATGTATTTAACAGGCTTGATTTATACCGTTCGGGCTGATACGCCTCAAGCCGGATTATTTCCGCCTCGATATTCCGCTGTTTGAGCGCCTCAGGCAATTTATCGATGAAAACCTCCTGATCATACCCAAGACAGACGACTTGAGGCTTGATTGAGTTGAAGATTGTGTAGGGATTTGATTTTGATCCCATCACCACTTGATCAACCAGCGGTGATTCTTCCAGGGCTTGGATGCGCTGCGTTTCTTTATGTTTAGGAAAATGACCTTTGACTTTCTTTACGGTCTGGTCGCGCGCGACGACCACGACCAACCAATCGCCGAGCTCTTTCGCCCGCTTAAATACATATTCATGCCCGGGGTGGATGCCGTCAAAGACGCCGAAGACCATGATGATTTTCATATTCGTTGTCTTACTTTTTTAATTTCCTCAGCTCCGCGATCTGGTCGCGGTAGCCGGCGGCTTGCTCAAACTCGAGGTTTTTTGCCGCTAGTTGCATCTTCGCCTCGAGGTCGTGGAGGAGGTGATCGATATTCCGACTGGAGATATCCTTGAGCGAGAATTCAAGTCGGGCTTGCTCCGGCGCCTTCGCGCCCGTCAAGCGCGTGGTTTTAATCTCCTTCTGGATACCCACCGGCGTAATGCCGTGTTTTTTATTGTACGCGGCTTGTATTTTGCGACGGCGCCGCACTTCAGAAATTGCGGTGCGCATGGATTTCGTTTCTTTGTCCGCGTACATGATTATGTGCCCCTGCTCATGACGCGCCGCCCGGCCCATGGTTTGAATGAGTGCGGTCGCGGAACGAAGATAGCCCTCCTTGTCGGCATCGAGGATGACGATCAGTGATACTTCCGGCAAGTCCAAACCTTCGCGGAGCAGGTTGATCCCAACCACGCAGTCGTATTTTCCCAGCCGTAAATCACGAAGGATTTCGAGGCGCTCGAATGTGTCGATCTCCGAGTGTAGGTAATGAACCTTAACGCCAATCTCTTTCAAATAGTCGGCCAGATCTTCGGACATCCGTTTCGTCAGCGTCGTCACCAGGACGCGCTGTTTCAACTCAATCCGTTTCTTGATTTCCGCCACCAGGTCGTCGATTTGATTCTGGGTCGGTCGGACCTCGATGTCGGGATCGAGCAGGCCGGTCGGCCGGATGAGTTGTTCAGCGGTTTGTTGGGCGTGCTCGCGCTCAAAATCAGCCGGCGTCGCCGATACGAAAATCCGCTGGCCCACCTTGGCTTCATACTCCTTGAAGCGGAGCGGCCGGTTGTCAAACGCCGAGGGGAGCCGAAAGCCGTATTCAACCAGCGCTTCTTTTCGCGACCGGTCGCCGTGATACATGCCGCTGATCTGCGGGATGGTCATGTGCGACTCATCAACAAACATCAGGAAATCTTTCGGAAAATAGTCGATCAGGGTATACGGCGGATCACCCGGCTTTCGTCCGTCAAAATAGCGTGAATAATTCTCAATCCCGGTGCAGTAGCCGGTTTGTTGCATCATTTCCAAGTCGAACCGCGTTCGCTGGCTTAATCGTTGCGCTTCCAGTAATTTGTCCATTTTTTTCAGCTGGGTAACGCGCGCTTCAAGATCGATTTTGATCTGCTTCATGACCTCGCTCAGCTCATCCGGAACCGAGACATAGTGCGTAGCCGGAAAAATCATGATTGCCGAGTGTTGTTCTTTCGTTTCGCCGGTCAAGGGATCAAAGGTTGATAACCGATCAATCGCGTCGCCAAAGAATTCCAATCGATAAGCGGCCTCGTTGGCGAAACTCGGAAAAACATCCACAACATCGCCTTGAACGCGGAATTTCCCGCGATAGAAATCCATGTCGTTGCGTTCGTAGGCCAGACCGACGAGTTTTTTTAAGAATTCGCCGCGTTTTATCCGCTGCCCTTTCTCAACTTTCAGGCTCATCGCCTGATATTGGGCGGGCGAGCCGAGTCCATAGATGCATGAAACCGAGGCGACGATGATCACGTCGCGCCGGGTCATGAGATCGGCCGTAGCCGCGTGACGCAGTCGATCGATCTCCTCGTTGATATCCGTTTCCTTCTCAATATAGGTATCCGTGCGTGCAATATACGCTTCGGGCTGGTAGTAATCGTAGTAGCTGACGAAATAATGGACGGCATTATCGGGAAAAAATTCCTGGAACTCCGAGGCCAGCTGGGCGGCCAGCGTTTTATTATGGGAAATAATCAAGGTTGGCTTGTTGACGCGGGCGATCACGTTCGCCATTGTAAACGTCTTGCCCGAACCCGTTACGCCAAGTAAGGTTTGGTCGCGCAGCCCCTTTTTCAGTCCAACAATGAGCTTTTCAATCGCTTGAGGCTGATCGCCGGTTGGCTTGAATTTTGAGACGAGTTTAAAACCCATAGTTTGAACAGTATACCAACAATATCAAATATAATCAATGCACATGCGCTCACGGGGTACCGTAAACAAATAGACGCAAATACCCTTGGTTATCCTTGTTTTTTCTTTCATCATTCAGTATAGTAAAGGCATGATTGCACGTCTTTCCGGCATCGTCATCATGAAACGTGAGAAGGATATTGTGCTCGATGTTCACGGGGTTGGCTACCGTGTTTTTGTCTTGCCGGCCACCATCGAACACGCGACGGTGAAGCAAGAATGCGTATTGCAGACGCATCTTCATCAAACCGAGAACGCTTCGGAAATATACGGCTTCAATTCTCTCGAGGAGCTGAATTTTTTCGAACACCTAATCGCCATTTCCGGCGTCGGTCCGAAGTCGGCGATGGGCGTGCTCTCCGTGGCGCCGGTCCGCGATATCCAGCAAGCGATTGTTCAAAACGATCCGACGCTCCTGACCCGCGTTTCCGGCATCGGTCGGAAAACTGCCGAACGCATCATCGTTGAATTGAAGGAAAAGTTGGAAAAACTCGGCTTGTCCGGCGAACCGATGGACAATAATTTTGCGGATGCCCTGGACGCGCTCGTCCACCTCGGCTACGCCCGAAATGAAGCGCGCCGGGCCCTGGGACAAGTCGCCAAAGAACATCAGGATCCTCAGGCGCGGGTGAAGGAGGCTTTAAAAATCCTAGGCAAAAAATAACTCCCATGAAGCTCATCCTTCAGTCGGATGTCACCTTGTATAATCAATTCGTGCTCGCTCAGCATCCGAACCAGTTTTTACAATCATCGGACTGGGCGGAATTCCAGCGGCGGCTTGGCCGGCAGACGCGGCAGTTTTTAGTCGTTGACGAGGAGGTTTCACCGGTCGAGGTACCAACCATCGAATCGGTGATGGCCGGATTGATGGTCGTGACCATGCCGCTAACAACCGGTTTTACTTATTACTACATTCCGCGTGGGCCGATCGTCTATCTTCAAATCCCCGTGCCGGATCAGAATGAGATGTGGCGGACCATTGTTGCCGGTCTACGCAAACAATTCGTCAAAAAGGATCGCGCGCTGTTTCTTCGGATGGACCCGGGGATTGCCCGTGAAGAACCTTCTGATCTTCGTTCAATCCTGACCTCGAAATACCCGGTCGAATATTTGAAAAAATCGGTTCAGCCCCAGACGACGCTGCTGCTCGACCTGACGCGATCCGAAGACGAGCTACTTCAGCAGATGCACCAAAAAACCAGATATAACATCCGTTTGGCTGAGAAAAAAGGCCTGACGATCACAACTGGCTGGTCGGCCAAGGAGGCGGCTGACTTCTGGAAACTGCTCCAAGAAACGGCCGAGCGGGATGATTTTTCGCCTCATCCGGAACACTATTATGCCACAATGGTGGAAGCGCTTGGCGGAAATTGGAAAACGCGCGATCTCTGTGGGGTACAATTTTACCGCGCCGAGCACGAAGGAAAAACTTTGGCGATGAATCTCGTTCTCTCCTACGGCGACACTGTGACCTATCTTCACGGCGCCTCAAGCAATGACGGGCGTAATCTCATGGCGCCATATCTGCTTCAATGGCAGGCAATCAAAGACGCGAAAGCCCACGGGGCGCATTATTATGATTTCTGGGGCATTGCTCCGACCGATGACCCGAAACATCCCTGGGCCGGGCTGACGCGTTTCAAAAAAGGACTTAGCGGTAACGTGATCAGCTACTGGGGCACGCAGGATATTGTCTATCATTCAATACCTTATATCTTGTACCGGACCTTCCGTCGGAGCCGGTAATAAACCTGTTTTCATCAAAGGACTTATTGTATGCTTCACACCATCGTCATCTCGGCAGGCGGAAAGGGTACGCGCATGGGTACCCTAACCAATGACCTGCCAAAACACCTTATCTCCGTCAACGGCCGTCCCTTCATCAGCTATCTGCTGAACAATGTCATAAAAGCCGGCTTCACAAACATTATTGTGAACATCGGCTACAAAAAAGAGCGCTGGGCCAGTCTTTTTCCCAGATTGCCTGTCGCTGTAACGGTGATCAATCAACATGACCGGCTGGGCGATAAATACGGTACGGCTTGTCCGATCGAAGCGGCTGAGGCTGAAATCGGCGGTCAAAGCTTCGTCGCTGTGAATGGCGATAATCTCTATTCGGTCAATGATCTCAAACGCATCGCCAATGACGATGGCTTCTGCTATGCCACCGGCTGGAAACATGATCACCCGGAGCGTTATGGCGTCCTTCAGACAGATGGCGATTTTCTAAAAGCCATCATTGAGCGGCCGACTACATTCGTAGGGAATCTCATTAATACCGGGTTGTATAAATTTACGCCCCAAATATTTTCCGTGATTAAGCAACTTCGCGTGTCGCCGCGCGGAGAGTACGAAATCACTGACGCTATCAACCGGCTAGCCGAACTGAGGCTCGCGAAAGTTTTGCCGCTGCAAGATTATTGGTACGATTTCGGCCGGCCCGAGGATATTGACAAAGTTGCCGATTTCCTGAAAACTCAAGATACCTAAAAGATTTTGTCCCCGTAGTTGAATGGATACAACCCCGGCATTCGCCGGGGCAGGCTCTTAAATAAAAAGATGTCGCTTGATTCTCGTAGCGAAGCGAAGACCCCGCACCAGCTGAAGCTCCCATAGCTCAATGGATAGAGCGTCAGCCTCCGGAGCTGAAAATCCAGGTTCGAATCCCGGTGGGAGCACCAATTGGTGCGGGGCTACCGGGGGCACCAGATTATAACGCCGTAATATAATAAAAACTCCTGTTGGATATGTCCACGGGTGTTTTTTTATTCCTTCTTTCTTGACAGCTATATAGAATAGCGGTAGGGTGAGGTGTCCTTCATCAGCTTGCTCTGTCTGGTCCAAAATACGGAAAGCGAGGCCTGGCCATGTCACCGCGCAGTTTCCTCCGGCTCCTCTGGCTCGATGCCAAGAAGGGACTGTTCTATCCGGTTCTCGACACCTGCGTCGTCCTTCGCGACATGATGCGCGACGCCTGTCGCCGTCGAAAAACCGCCGCCCATCGATGATGGAAGGCGGTTCTTGTTTTTATTGAAACTCTGATATTTCTATTCCGCTTTCTTCGCGTCGGCCGCAAGCTGATCAGCTTCCTGTTCCAGCTTGGCCATTTCCTGGTTATAATCAGACACAGCTTGATCCATCTGCGCGGCCGCTTCATCAGAGAGCTGTTTATCTTCAGCCGCTACCTTTGTCTCATACGTTTCCGTCTTTTTCGTAACATCGGCGAGCTGGCTCTTCGCGTCAGTTGCGGCATTTCGGATCGCCGCGAGAACTTCCGCTTGAACATCGTTATTCCAGCCCTTATCCTCAACGAGTTGAATCAAGCGCTGTTTATCCGCTTCGGGCAGATCCGACTTTTGAAGTAATTGTATTGCTTGTTTTGTATTCATGGATATGGCTCGTTAATGGATAATTATTCAGTAGGCTGAGAACCAAACTTTCCTTCCAGTTCTAAGAGCCGTTGCACGGCCGCGAGAAGTTCCTGACGTTGCGCTGACAGTTTTTGATACTCGGCAAATTCAGGCTCTTTTTCCCGCTGCGCCTGCCGTTCAGCTAATCGTTGTTGATAGTCGTCACGAATTCCTTCGACGCGTGAAGCAAACGTGTCGCGCGCCGCCATGGCCCGATCATGAATATCAGTCGCTCGATCCACTATCCATTCCTTACCCGCACCAACCGTCTCCCGACCCTTTTCGTACCCAGCCTTGACGCCTTGGCCGACTTTTTCCGCGCCATACAATGTCGCGCCGACGGCGACTTTCGCACCAGTTCGCGCGCCACGGCCAATGGCTCGACCCGTGTCGACGGCTTTATCCCGCGCAGCCGCTCCAGTTGCCACGGTCCAATCTTTGGCCGCCACGCCTTTTTCCACTGTCCAATCGCGGGCTGCTCCGGCTTTCTTTTTTCCTGCTTCATACTGACCAGCCGCAAACTCTTTCGTTGCCCTACCGCCAGCCTTTGCCGCTTCAGGTGCACCGAGCGCATACATAATCCCCGTTTCTAACTTCTTCCCCATACCACGAAATCTACTCATCAAACCTTCCTTAAAAGAACGAAAACCGCCTTTGATAGCGTCTAAGCGCTGGCGGCCGGCATCACGAATCTGGTCTTTCGCATCAACCTTTGGAGCTTCAGTTCTCCTCTCCATGCCCTCGAGATAAAGTTGCTCAACTCCTCGTTTCGACATAGGTTTGCGTAAAATGTTTATAATTTATTATTTTGTTTGTATATCCATTATATCATATTTTGGCTAATTTTGCAAGCTATTTGCCACGACGCTTTGGCTGACATATGATTATAGTTGAACCATTGAAAAACACAATATAACCATGTCACTAAAAAAATCTCTCCTGCTCACCGCTCTCGCCTTTATCGGTTATCTCGTCGGCCGCTGGAGCCATGCGTATTTAACCGATCTGGCAGGAAATCCCGTCGCGCCGCATCACTGGATTTACGGCGCACTGCTGATTATTCTCGGCTTGACCTTCAGAAAAAGGACGATTGGCAAAGTGATGTTATTTTTTGGCGCTGGACTGTTCGTAAGCGACCTGATCGATTTCTTTCACTTCCGTATTCTCGGTCCTGATCCCATCGGACCAAAAAAGTTTTGGGGAATTGATTAAGATAATCCAAAATGAATGCCGTCGCGATTAACCGTTTGAAGCAAACGAGACAGCTTTTCATTCTTTTTGCTTTGCCCAATTTTGTGGTATGGTGATGAGAGAATATTGAGATCACGACCATGTATTCAACGCGTATCAACGGCTTTCTCGTCGAAGGCGAGGACAAGGCCGTCGCCTACCTCGACCACCTCGACGCCGAGGAAGCAAAAGTGCTCCTGCGTGAGGCCCGGCTCTATGGCCCGGCCAAGTTTGAGCACAACTACATCAATTACACGCTGACCTGGGACAAAAGCAAATCGACCTATACCGTCGAGAAGCGGTAATACTGTCGCCTATATAATCGAGTAGGCGGGGATAGCTGGCCCCGTATTTATTACGGGGATCATCCTCGCCTGCGAAGTTTGTTTATTTTATCCGATGTCCAAAAAACGTTTAAGCAAAGGTATCCGTAAATTCATTCGCGCGGAGAAAGCCCGGCTCCGTCGCGAGATTTCCGATCTCACCGAACAGGAGCGCCGGATCAGAGAATTAATCGAGCGCCATGCAAAAAACCCTGGCTAAACCACTCAGTGTCAGTGAATTTATCAGTCTGGTGAAGATGCACCTCCAGACCGCGATCGGCCGCGTGACCGTCCAAGGTGAAGTGACGGGATATAAAACAGCCAAAGAGACGCTGGTCTTTTTTGAACTGAAAGACAAGCAATCGCGCGTGACCTGTTTCTTGATGAAATGGCAGCAGAACATCCCGCTCGAAGACGGCATGGAGGTAAAGGCAACTGGTTACCCGTCTATGTTCCAAGCGGCCGGCCGGTTTCACCTGCGCGTTGAGCAGCTTGAGCCGGTGGGCGAAGGCGCGCTCCAACGGGCGTTTGAATTATTGAAGAAGAAGCTCGAAACCGAAGGGTTGTTTGCCATAGAACGGAAACGCGTCTTGCCCCGTTTCCCGCAGCGGCTTGGTCTGATCACTTCGCCGGACGCCGCCGCCTATACCGACGTCCTCCGGATATTAAACAACCGCTGGAGTGGGCTTGATATTGTGTTAACGCCGGTCGGCGTCCAAGGGACCGAGGCAATCGGTCAGATCGTCGGGGCAATCGCCTATCAAAACAAGGTTACTAAGCCGGATGTTATTATCCTGACGCGCGGCGGCGGCTCGCTCGAAGATCTTCAGGCGTTTAATTCTGAAGCTGTGGCACGTGCCGTTTTCGGTTCGACTGTCCCAATTGTCTGCGGCGTTGGCCATGAACGCGATGTCACCATCGCTGACCTGGTCGCCGATGTCCGAGCTTCGACTCCATCAAACGCGGCTGAGCGAGTGGTGCCGAACCGGCAAGACATCCTTTACCAACTCAATTCGATGGTTCGCGAGATGGAAAAAACTGTGACCGACCGCGTCAGCGAACAACAGCGCGCGGTCACCGAAGCGGTTCATCGGATCGAATCGGTCTTCCATGATAAAATCCGGCATTGGCGCGAACTCATGGCGTCGTTTCAAAAGCACTTCTGGCTCTTTGATCAGCGTCTGGGCTATCTGAAAAAAGACATTGCCGAACGGGTACGAGGCCTTGGCCTAACACTCCAAACGAGCCTGGCCCGGGCGCAGGAACGATTGATCCACGTGAATAATCTGCTCCGGTCGTACAACCCGGAAAAGGTGCTCGCGCGTGGCTATAGCATTACACTGACCTCGGCCGGAAAGCCCGTCACCTCGGCCGACCAAGTAAGCCTCAACGATACCATCACCACCCGCCTGAAACACGGGCGGCTTGACTCAACCATTATTAAAAAACAGTAATATGCCAAAGAAAACTCCGACCACCAAAGAAAGCTTCGAGAAACAATTCAAGGAATTGGAAATGATCGTAGCGTCACTCGAGTCCGGTACGGCCAATCTCGATGAGAGCCTGGAGCAATTTAAACGCGGACTGGAACTCGCCCAAGAATTGAAACAAAAGCTGACCGAGGTTGAAAACCGGGTTGAGATTATCAAGAAAAAGTTCTCGAAGGATTTGGCGGCCGAGACAACTGACGCCGCCGACACTGACGTCGACGAGGATATCGTCTAACCGCCATCAGGCTCGACCATGAATTGGTTTACTTTCTCGCTGCTGGCCGGTCTACTGTTCGCCGCCTCACGGGTAGTCGCCCGTTTTGTGTTACGGAAACAGGGCAATGCTCTGGCGTTTACCGCGCTCCACGATTTTATCGCCGGCCTCTGCCTCCTCCCATTTCTGTTCATCGGCTTCCATTGGCCAACTCAGCCGATCACCTGGCTATACTTTTCCGGCGTTGTTGTGTTCGCGTTTCTCTGCGATTGGCTGGCTTTTCTGGCACTTCGGCTGATTGATGTTTCATTGTATCAAATCGTCAATCAAGTCCGGCACATCTTTGTGTTGGTGGGCGGCCTGCTCCTCTTTCAAGAATCAATCACCTGGATCAAAGTGGTAGCCATCGTTCTGATCACCCTGGGCGTGGGCGTGGCTGTCTCAGAAAAAACCCGTTTTACGCTGAACCGCGGCGTCATACTCAGTATCATCAGCACCCTGTTTGCCATTGTCGCCTTTCTCTTTGCCAAGCTGGCTGTGCGCGATTTTTCCGAAACTGCCGCTGCCTCGCTTGAATTAATGCTGATCGGCATCCTGGCGTTTTCCTGCCTAGGCTTCCGGCCAAAGCCACTCGTTTCTGAGCTGCGTCTTCAAAAATGGGGTTTAGTCGTTTCCGGCTTGCTCTTCGGCGGCTTCGAGGTAATTCTATTCTATGCCTTGCGGGTCGGCGAGGCCTCGCGGGTAATTCCGGTTACTCAGAGCTCAGTCGTCTTTGCGTTGATTGCCGGCCTTGTCTTCCTCCGCGAACGACAACGCTTGCCACAAAAAATCAGCGGCGCTATCCTAATTGGTGTCGGTATTGTCGCAATGTATCTTTTATAATGCACCAGAATGACCTGTTTCCCTTGGTATTCTGGCTAATCTCAAAGCAATAAACCACCCTCCATCATGAAAATACGCCATCATACGCTTCAGATTCAGACGTCAGGCGCGCCTGAATTTATTGATATCACCGACCAGGTACGCGCCGCCGTTACCGCAACCGAAATCAAAAACGGTAGCGTTGCCATTACCTCACAACACACGACGGCGGCGATTCGGATCAATGAGAACGAACACGGCTTTCAAGAAGACTGGAAAGAGCTAATCGCTAAGTTTGCCCCGGCGAACGCCTACTATCGACATAACGACGGATCAATCCGAACTGAAAATATCGATTGCGACGATGATCGGTGTACGAAAAACGGCCACTCGCATTGCCAGCACATGCTCCTCGGAACATCAGAGACCCTGCCGGTGATGGCGGGAAAATTGAAGCTCGGCCGGTGGCAGCGGATTTTTCTCGTCGAGCTGTGCAGTCCGAGAACGCGCGAGGTTGTTCTGACTATTATTGGAGAGTAAATCATAATCAATATTTCATATGGATTTTTTTGACGTCACAAATCAACGCCAATCCATCCGCCGTTTTACTAACCAGCCGGTTGAGCCAGTAAAAATCAACCGTCTCTTAGAAACCGCTAATCAGGCGCCGTCGGCTGGAAACTTGCAGGCTTACTCCATAGTGGTAATCAGCGACTCAAGGACAAAACACGCCCTCGTCGATATTACCGCCGGACAGAAGTTTGTGGCTCAGGCACCCATCGTCCTTGTCTTTTGTGCTGAACCGGAACGGTCTGCCTATTATGGCGAACGCGGGCGATCATTGTACGCGATTCAGGATGCCACCATTGCTGCCGTCCACGTTCAGCTGGCCACCACCGCGCTCGGCCTGGGTAGTACCTGGATGGGAAAATTTGAAGATGCGCCATTACAGAAACTCCTCGGCCTAAACCAAAATCAACGACCGGTCGCCATCCTTCCAATCGGCTACCCGGACGAACAGCCGCAGCGAAAGCCGCGTCGACAACTAACAGAATTAGTTTTCCGGCGCTGATGTTTCGATCAAAACCGTTAAAAATAACAGTCTTTGTCGTTCTGGTTATCCTGCTCGTACTTGGCGGCGCGCTTTTTTTTATTTACCTTGGCGCACCGAAGCGTTTCAATATCCTTATCGTCGGTTCTGACCAGCGCGGGACCGAACGGGCGCGTTCCGACGTCTTGATGATTTTTTCCATTCCGAAATCGCCGAGCCAGCCCTTAAGCCTGATCACTATCCCGCGCGATACCCGCGTCGAGGTGCCGGAACATGGCACACAGAAGATTACCCATGCCTATGCGCTTGGCGAACGCGAGGATAGCTCGATCCTCGGAAACATTACCTTGACCAAGGAAACGGTCAAGGACTTCCTCGGCATTCCGATCCACGCCACGGCCGAGTTTACATTCGAAAGTTTTAAGGAAATGGTTGATGCCTTCGGCGGCGTCGAAACCGAGCAAGGCCACGTCAACGGCGAACAGGCCTTGAAAATCGTCCGCGACCGCTACCGAGAAGGCGGCGACTTCGCCCGCACGCGCGATCAGCGGCAGATCTTCCTCGAGCTCGGCAAAAAAATCACAAGCATAGCCGCCGCCAAAAAACTATACTCTTTTCTCGGCTCCAGCAATCAAACCCGGCTGCGTTATCAAAAAACATCTACTTACATATTCGGCCTGGCGGCTTTTCTCCGGCGCGGCGGAAAATTCAATCTTGAAAATACTTATACCGAGGCGCTGCCTGGCCACGGCGACAGTATTTACACGCCTGAATTCAATCAAAAACTATATTACTGGATTGCTGACGAAACAGCGGTACGAATCCTTGTGGATAAATACCTGCGGTAACTGCTTGACAGTATTTTTTCGATGCAGTAACCTCTGCCTTATGTCTCCGCGCTCAATCAACTGGCGGAGGCTGACCCAGTTACGTCAGGGATTGGATAGTCTACGAGGGGGTTCAATGTCGTCCCGCAATGATATCCGGCTACTAGCAGTGGCTTGCCACCGCTCGGGCTTGGAGAAGCTCAAAGGACGACTTGAAAACTGTACAGCCTTCTCTACGACGAGGACACCTCGCCACATCACGGATGCACCCTCCAGGCGCATCAGGCTCTGTCGCGAGCTCTGACTTCGCAATCCGTTTCGGACTATACTGGGTCCTTTTTTTATTAAAAAAAATTCCGCTAGTACGACCTAGCGGAGGGTAGCAGCGGGAGAACGAACTGGCAGTCAGGTCACACCGCGGGCGGTGGATCGGCCGGCGCCGGTTCCGGCACGACCTTCAAGCCGGGCGTCCTGAGCAGCGCCGGCTTCGACAAGCCGACCTTGCGATCAGTCGCCAGGACCAGCCACGGCGGCGCGCCCGTCCCGCCATCCGGATTCGGGATCTCGACGAAGTCATGGATTCCCGCCGGGATAGTCTCGTCCGTGGCCCGTTCGCCCTTCCTGTCGGGGATGCGGAACGCCGGCCGATCGCTGGGAAGATTGAGCTTCATAGATCCTCCATAACTGGAGCACCAATGTCCAGCTTCGGTGCATACCTTATCATAAATTGCGCCAGGAATCAAATTGTTTCATTTTTTTCGGCTCAATGATACAATGAGCCCGGAGATATACGAAATGAAACAGCTGCTAAAAAAACTTCTACCGCCAGCTGCACTTACCCTCTACCACCGGGGGCTGGCTCTGGTTGCGGCGATCGTCTACGGTTTTCCGTCACATAAAATGATCGTGATCGGCGTCACCGGTACGAACGGAAAATCAACCGTCGTAAATCTGGTGGCGAAAATTCTCGAGAGCGCCGGCCACCGGGTCGGCCTGACTTCGACGGTGAATTTCAAAATCGCCGAACGGGAATGGCTCAACGATCAGAAGATGACCATGCTGGGAAGATTTAAACTCCAAGCGCTCCTCCGGCAAATGGTCAGGGCCAAGTGCCGATACGCGATCGTGGAAACAACCTCTGAAGGGATCAAGCAGTATCGACACTGGGGCATCGCCTATGACGTGGCGGTTTTTACCAACCTCACCCCGGAGCATATCGAATCGCACGGCTCATTCGAGAAATACAAACAGGCCAAGGGAAAACTATTTGCGGCGCTCGACCATTCCGCGAAAGCAGACGTACCAAAAGTTTCAATCGTCAATCTCGATGATCCAGCCGCAAATTATTTCCTCTCTTTCCCGGCGGAAAAGCAAATTGGCTACACATTCCAAAACGCGTCCGCGCCCGCGGGCGTTCGGGTCGTTCACGGCCATGGGATTTCCGATACGCCGCAAGGTGTAGATTTTACCCTTGACGGACAACCGGTTCACTTACACCTGCTTGGCCGGTTCAACGCCTTCAATGCTCTCGCGGCCCTATGCGTCGGCTTTTCCCAAAATATCGACCCGGCGATCATGATCCGGACGCTCGGCCAAATTACCAACGTGCCCGGTCGCATGCAGCTGATCGACGAAGGCCAGCCATTCACGGTCATCGTGGATTACGCCCACGAACCGGCCGGCCTGGAACAAGTCTACCTGGCGATCAAGTCTTTCCATCCCAGGAAAATTATCGGCCTGCTCGGTTCTCAAGGCGGCGGCCGCGACCGGCGCAAACGGCCACTTCTGGGCGAGCTGGCCGGCCGTTACACTGATTATACGATTGTAACAAACGAGGATCCGTATGATGATGATCCGCTAGAAATAATTGAGGAGGTCGTGGCAGGAATAAAGAAATATCCGGATAAACTCGAGGGACAACATTATTTCAAAATACTTGACCGCGAGGAAGCCATTCAAAAAGCACTTGCCTTGGCAGCCCCGAATGACGTCGTTGTTTTGACTGGTAAAGGTTCAGAACAAAACATGGTCATACACGGCGGGAAAAAAGTGCCCTGGAACGATGAAGCGGCCGTTCGCGTGCTCCTTCGTGCCCACTGGAAAAAATAATCCCGGTTTCGCCAACGAAGACTTGATTTTTCTTCTATTTTTTGCTATAATATAATTGTCTTTGGCAAAAATATTGGCAGGTTCGCACAATATAAGGGGGTAAAACAAAACAGCATGGATAATCGTCTTTCGCATACATCCGCTTCACGACGAATACGTCTTTTGCTTCTAGTAGCTTTTTTGTTTATTTTGATTCTTGTCGGATCGCGTGTCGCCCGAGCTGACTGGGGAGCGCCAACGGCCGCACCACCAACCGGTAACACCGCCGCACCAGTCAACGTATCGGGCGTAACCCAGACAAAACAGGGATCGCTAAAAATCGGCGGGGAGTTTTTATCGGTTGATTCGGGCGATCTTGTTGTTTCAGCTGGCGACATTTTTTTGCCGTCGCTCACCACCGGTTTATACTGGTCGGCCATTTCGAATCCACCGGACAATGCCATTGCCCACATAAATTACGACTCATCACAAACGTTATTTATCTCGCTGGGAAACACGGGCGACCACATTGAGCTCCAGGGTCCCGTGAAAGTAAGCAAGGCGGGCGGAAATAATGGAAGCCTCACAATCGATAATGACGGTGCGCTTCATTATTTATCTGCGGAATCGACCAAGATCCAAATCGTCAATAATTCCTTTTTGCCGGCCTCGCATATTGGAGAGTTAAGTGTGGCTGATTCGGCCGCCGGCGTCGACCTGAAATCGTATGCCTCACCGCTCTATCTGAATGCCGATACGGGGACAAACGTAAACGTCGGTTCAAAAATCCAGCCCTCAAAACTGTGTCTGAATGATCAGGGCGACGGGTTGGAATGTATCGACAACTGGGACATTATCAGCGGTGGTGGTGTGAGCGGCACGGCCCGATATATCCCAAAATTCAACGATACCGGCGACGGGCTCATCGATTCAATCATGATTGAAACGGACACGCTCGGGTTTAAAGCTGTCGGCATTGGCGATCCAAATCCAACGAACGCGCGGCTCAGCGTTGGCCTGACCGACAATAATCGCGCCTCGATCCAACTTGACGCCACCGCCTCACCAGATGGTGGTTATGCCTGGAATCTCCATAGCACCGCGTTTGCTCATGCATACGGCGCCGGGAAATTTGTCATTGAGGCCCAGGGCGCGTATGCGGAAAAATCGGTGGTTATAAATCACATCGGTCAAACCGGCCTCGGTACCGACTATCCAACCGCCCGGCTAAACGTAAAAGGCCGGACTGAAGGCGGAAGTGGCGATGACGGCACGGTTTCTATAGACGTAGAAAATCTGCAACGAGTGTATCATTGCGCGACCTGCGGCGCCACCACGTTTACGTATTTCGGTCCCGGCGATATGTTTGTTCTCGAGAGCACGCCCGCGGTCAGCCGAACGATTGAACGCGTCACCGACGACAACGAGCTTATTGTCACTCAACCGTTTCCGGCTTCGGCAAACGGCCTCTCATTTCATATTATCCCGTCGATCGCCCGTTTCTCTGATGCGAGCGCCGATCCAAACACGGCTTCGAAATTCCTCATCGACCCGAACGGCAATGTCCGCCTCTCGACCCTGCCGAATTGTACCGGCGACCAAACGCTTGACACGGATGAATACGGAAATATCATTTGCGGCGTCGACGCGGGCGCCGTCGGTGGAGACAACTATACGGTAAAAGTGAGCGAAAACGACACAACCGACAATTATCTCGGCACAAAACTCGTCGCCGGCTCAAATATTTCTCTCACCGTAGTGGGCGGCGGCGGAAATGAATCCCTTCAGATCGATGCGGCCGGCCTAACGTCCCTCTGGAAGACCGGCGCCACCGCGAATACGATCAGCCCGGTAAATGAAGCAACGGACAAAGTGGCGATCGGACATAACACCATCCCTGATTCGACCCAGCTGTCGGTAAAAAACAATTCCGTCAATTCTACCATCTATATAGAACAATCAAATACCGACGGTTTTGCCGGTTATTTGTCAGGAAAAACAGTCGTCATGAATGGTAATGTCGGCATTGGCGACGCCTCGCCATTATCCCTCTTGACTGTCGGCACCGCCGATCAATTCCGGGTCGATTCTTCGGGCAATCTTATTCGAATCAACGATCTTCAGTATTCTTGGCCAATCGCCCAAGGTACGATCGGTTCCGTCCTGACAAATAACGGCAGCGGCGGTTTGTCCTGGAGTAGCGTTGCGAGCGCGAGTTTTTGGGAAACAGGCGCCTCAGTCAACACCATTAATCCAATCGATGAAGCAACGGACAAAGTGGCGATCGGACACAACGATATCAACGACTCCACCCGGCTCTCGGTAAAAGCCAATTCTCTGAATGTGGCTGTCTACGGCGAGCAAAGCGACGCCAACGGTTGGGCTGGATATTTTTCCGGAAAAACCCTGCTTTCGTTTTCCGATACCGTAAACGACACTAAGGACGTGGTCCAGATACAACGCGCCCTGACCAGCGGCGTCGGAGCGGCCGGACTCGGCGGCTCAATCCTTTTTTCGCTCGTTGATTCGGCTGGTACGTCCAATCCGGCCGCGCGCCTGGACGCCGTCTGGGAAGACGCCACCAATGATTCGGAAGACGCTTCGCTCAGATTCAACACTGCGGTGAACGGCGCCATGACCGAAGCCATGCGCATTGACGATGCCGGCAATGTCGGCATTGGTTTGTCAAACCCGACCGGCGCGTTAAACCTCTATCGAACCAATGCCGCGATTCTGAGGATCCAAAACGGCGTCACCGGAACGGCTTCCGGCGATGGCTTGGAATTATCGATCGGCAACAACGAGGCGTATTTATGGAATTACGAGAATGCTGAAGTGTATATCGGGACGAATGACACCGAGCGTTTGACCATCCTGGGAAACGGAAATATCGGAATTGGCAATACCGCTCCAGCCTCACTACTGACCGTCAGTAGCAGCATCAGCCCGTACAACGGCAACCACACGATCGCCGGCTACAACAATTCCACGACGAGCTACAACGCGCTGGCCGGATACAAATCGGGCGTACTCGCCCTCGGTAGCGGCGTGTACGGCGAACTGGTAAATGGCCTGACCTGTGGCTTGGGCACCTGTGCCGGAATCTACGGCTCTGACGGCAGCGGCGGGACGAACAAGTGGGCCGGCTACTTCGACGGTCCGGTAAAAGTGACCGGCGGATTAACGTTACCGATAGCAACCGTTACGGCAAACCGGACGCTCACTAATGACGACTATACTATTCTGGCTGATAGTACGCTGGTGCCGATTACCATTTCTCTGCCACAGGCCTCGACTGCGACCGGTCGCATTTATGTTATTAAGCATGCAGCCGGCGCCAATACCGTTACCGTGGACGGGTATTTGCTGGAGGCGATTGACGGCGCCAAAACGCTCACCTTGGCCTTACAGCAGTCCGCCATCATCCAGAGCAATGGCTCAAACTGGTTCATTCTTTAGCCTTCCGCGTATTGATATTCGAACCGGGGCAAGGCAATCGTCTTTATTGTTTTATTGTTTTTGAGTACAATAATAAGTATCTTTTTCCGTATATGTATATCTCTAAACAACAAATACCATGAAACTCTTCCGTTCAGCCACGGCGATCACCAAGCTTGCTTTCGCGGTGGCGTTTTTGTCTTTACTTACGCTGGTTGGTGTCCGGTTTGTCCAGGCCGCCTGGGCGCCGCCCACCTCCGCTCCCCCGGGCGGGAACACGGCCGCCCCCTTGAATGTTTCAGGAGTGTCACAGACGAAACAAGGGAGTTTAACCATTGGCGGGGAATTCCTGAGTTTGAGCGGTGGGGATGCCCTGTTTGCCGCTGATGACCGGGGGATCTTTTGGGGGACGGCTTCGGATCCGACTAAGGCGCATATCGAATATGCCGGCGGCAATCTCTATATCTCCCCTGGAGAGACTGGCGTACAGACGGAGATTCAGGGTGATGTCAGAATTGCAATGTTGGGGTCAAATGCCGGTTCGCTGATGCTTGATAATACAATCAGTGACCGAAGCCTGGCACTTACTATTGAACCCGGAGCCCAAGGCGTCGACATTAAATCATATGGCGCCCCGCTGTTTCTCAATTACGACGGCGGTCAAAAGGTCCAGATCGGCAGCAATGCCGTCCCCGTTCAGTTCTGCCTCAATGACGATCCGGCCAATCCGGACCCATTGAAGTGTATCTCAAACTGGGGTGGGGGCCTATGGACACTAACAGGCGATGCCCTCTACCCGCAGAACACAGCCTGGAAGGTTGGGGTTGGGACGGCCACGCCGGCTGATGTTTTACACATCGTCGCGACGCCACCGGCCGGCGTTCAGGATTTCGGCGGCCTGCTTGTTTCTCATTCCGCTAACCCGGCTCGGGGCGTGACTATTGGGTATGATAATGTCGGTGATTTCGGATATATCTATGCCCGTCATACCGGCGTTGAAACAAAGGACCTGCGTCTGGGGAATTCAGTAATGACGATCACAAAAACGGGTCGGGTCGGCATCAACACCACCACCCCAAACCAGGAGCTCGGAGTCAGCGGCGACCTGGCCATCGCCGGCGGGATGTACAAACTCAATGGCACGACCAAGTTCTTTTCCGACTGTGCGGCAGGGAACTCCATCCGGGTGATTAACGCGGATGGAACCGTGGTCTGCGAACCTGATGATGGCGGTGCTGGCGGCTCATACACAGCTGAGAACGGCCTTACCCTTAATGGGAATGCTTTTGGTTTAGACGGCGGTCTTATCCGGAATACAACCATCACTCAAGGTAACTTTTCCTACACCCACAATCTTAACGGCACCGGTGATTTCCTTATCCAAGATAACGGGGTTACCCGCTTTGAAGTCCGG
>JBAZLK010000010.1:0-29602 GCA_041650335.1 Patescibacteria group bacterium | reverse complement strand
TTGTCCGGTAGTTCAGATAGGAAATATCGTAATTTATCGCCAACGAGGATTGCACGGCGTCGGTCAACATCACCGGTTTGCTATACTCATACCCAGCTCCACCTGAATAGGTCCCATCCCGATTCGTTGTGCTCTTGGCGTCGTATATAAACCCCTGCGCAGATGTTGTCGGCGCCGTCGGTCTTGTCCGGTAGTTCAGATAGGAAATATCGTAATTTATCGCCAACGAGGATTGCACGGCGTCGGTCAACATCACCGGTTTGCTATACTCATACCCAGCTCCACCTGAATAGGTCCCATCCCGATTCGTTGTGCTCTTGGCGTCGTATATAAACCCCTGCGCAGATGTTGTCGGCGCCGTCGGTCTTGTCCGGTAGTTCAGATAGGAGTTATCGCAAGAAACCCCTGTCACTGTCTGGGCAACATCTGACCACATTACTGGTTTTGAGTAGTCATATCCCACTCCGCCGTTATATGTGCCGTCTCTGGCGAGGGTTGACTTCACGTCATAGATCACGCCCTGCACCGCACTGGCTGGGGCTGTAGGTCTCGTCCGATACGCCAGGTAGTCCAAGGCGTACCCCGCCGTTAACGCATCCTGAGTCACACTGGACATCATCACTGGCTTAGCGTACTCGTACCCTAACGTTCCATTGTATGTCCCATCCCGGTTTAACGTGTTTTTACCGTCATACACAAATCCTTGCGCCGCGGATGCGGGAGCAGACACCTTCGTCCTCTGATTAAGATAAGAGTTCCCCACCACAGTGTTTAACGCCGTATCGGCCGCATCCACCCATTGCGCCGGCTTACTGTATTCAGTAGAAATCCCGCCACTATAAGTCCCGTCCTTGTTCAAAGTGAATCTGGCATCATAAACTGTACCTTGAACAGTTCCGGAAGGAGCCGCAGGCTTGGCGCGCTGATTGAGATAGAAGTCGCCCGTCTTCGTATCTAAAGTGGTGTTTGTTGCGTCCCGCCATTGGGCTGGCTTAGAATACTCATACCCAACACCACCTGAATAGGTCCCGTCCTTGTTTATCGTCAGTTTGGCGTCATACACAAACCCCACGGCCGCAACAGACGGCGCGGTGGGTTTTGTCCGATAGTTTAGATAGGAGTTTGCAGACGACGTCCCTAATATGGCTTCGGTAACATCCGACCAACCCGTCTGTTTGCTAGCCTCGTATCCGACCACCCCGTTATAGGTATCATCCTTATTGACGGTGCTCTTAGCGTCGTACACCACGCCCTGGACAGTCCCAGAGGGCACAACCGGACGAGTCCGACCATTCACGTAGGCAACCTCATATTCCACCCCCAACGCCGACTCAGACACCGTTCCGGTCAATTCCCTGACTTTACTGGTCTCGTAATCCACATTACCATCATACGAACCATCCTTGTTCAGAGTGCTCTTAGCGTCATAGACCGTGCCCTGTACCGTGCTGGCTGGCGCTGTAGGGCAATATCGGGAGTTCTTATAGCCAATGTCGTCCGTCGTCGCCAAGGCGTTCTCGGCCGTGTGCGTCACCCATTGGCATGGGTGGGAATGGGTAATCCGTGTCTGGGAGTCATATCGCAACTGGTCGTTGAGCGTGTTCTGTACTTCCGTGACCTCGCCCTGAACCGCCACCTTCGCCTGGATCGGAACCGCCTTGTTCTGATAGGCATAGGAATACATGCACTCAAGCGTCGAATCCTCGGAAGACCACTTAAAATCACCGTCAACCGACAGAACCAAGGTCTGCGTGATACCCTGTTGGTCCTCGGGAAACCCTTTCTTCTGTGGCGCCTGATTCGGGAATACCCGCCAAATGCCAGGATAGACACATTTATCGGCAATAGGGTCCTTAACAGTCTTAATGGTATTCAGGTAGATCAGACAGGAAGATTGCAGTTCGGCTCGGCTGGTAGTCCACCGCCGCACCAAGATGGCGTTACCAGTCTGGGGGTTTGACCAATACGATACGCGGATTGCCGCCGTCTCGGCCAAGAACTTCTTTTCTTGTTCATAGGCCATAAGGGAGTGTCCTCACTTGGAAGGTCCAATCAGGTCGGTAAAACGCTGAAGATGCTCAGCCGCGCGTGACTTATCCCGTGTGTCACCGGCGTCGGAGTCGAAATAACGATAGGCAAGGTATTCAAACACTGCCGGACGATAAAGGTCGTTCAATGGAACAACATCTCCCACCTTCGCCAACACCGCGTAAGCCGTCAAGGCGCCGGCCGTCGTCAACCGGCATTCAGGATGGTCGGTATAGAGTAGAAGTATGCACTCGTTGAGAAATGGCAGGAAAGCGGGATCCGCCCAGGTTGTCTGGTCTTTGTCATTCACCAGAGGTCGCACGTCGTCAACTACCTGTTTGCCGGTGAAACTCATGCCGATAACCCCTCCGATTCTGTCTTGTAACCCTCGGCCGTCTCGCGTCGAGCCCTACTCAACCCCTTGTTGTAATCCAAAAGGAACAACGCGGCCCTACCCGCGTCCGTCCACTTGCGCCCCTTCATTGTCATCAAGGAGAACAATGCCCCGCCACTGACCGCCTCGGCCCATCGTGTTAGAAAATCCAAGTCAACAGCGTCGCTATTAACATGCGGAACCAAACTTACTTTGACATCCAACCCTCTAACCAAATCCTCTGTTGGTTCAAGCGACGCATCCAACGATAAGGTTCCGCGGGCTTGCGCCACGCCCAATCGAGTGGTTGCCTCGGCACGATAGACGTAAAGATCGGGACTGATTAAGGTGCCAAGGTCTTTTTGGGGCACGACCGCGAGTTTGTCGCCGGCAGTTGCCTCGGCTGTTAAGGCCGGCGTAAATACCAATGTTGCCGTATGAGCCGTAATAACGGCGTCAGCACTCAACGTGTAGAGCGTTCCGTCGTTGCCGGAAATGATAAACTGATCGCCGGATGCTATCGTGCCGGTAACGCTTGCAATACCATGCACATTAAACGTGGTTGCGCCAATCGCTGCCGTAGTCACAACGTCAGCCCCGGCTAAATCAACTATTTCCGCACCTATCCGCACCTCGACAACGTGTCGAATCTCGGCGTCAACGGCTGACACTAATGAATAATCCAGTATGCCGTCCTTGAGATCAATGGACGCCAGTTGTTCGCGCCAGGCATCACTGTCCTGACAGAACTTTCGCAGGGACTTTTTAAGTGCCTGCAATATGAACGGCTCAGGACACCCAGGCAACTCGGGCGTCATCAAGGGGTATAAGTCGGAATAGGCAGTCAAGACCGCCATAGGGTTTAATCCTTTATCCGACAGTTACCCATCGGATTATTATGCGGCAGCGCCATCTTTGGCCACGGCGTCGCGCGTCGCCTTCGTGCCGGACCGCTTCATTTCCAGATATTGTTCTTCCGTACCCTCGCCAAGCAGGTCGAACGGGAAGGTAATAACCTCGCCCACAATCTTTCGTGTCTGATTCGGCATCTGCCGGAACTGCGGAGAACGTGCATTTTCGGCGCACACCTTATACCGCTCGGGCAACACCACTTCTTTCTGACGTTCAATCACGACGCTCTCGCCATTGACCGACAACACAACATCATCCTGGTCATTCGGGCTGGACTTCGCATGAAACTTCATGCGGTAATACTTCTCTTTCGGCTTCTCTGCGACCTCTTTGGCTCCATCGTCCGCCGCCTGGACTTCCGGCCCTGTGCTCTTGGCAGTTCGGCTCATAGTCTCTCCTTCTTTTTGTTAATGGAAAGCAGGAGCCGGTTTCGTCCCAACCCCTGCGTCTCCAAGTTTTTGACACAACCAGACTCCGACTTAGTTGTCGAACAACTCGGCCTCAAACCGACACATCTGCCCGTTGCCATTCAACGTATTACTCGCCACACTGAACCCGGCCGGCGTAACCAATCCGACCGCAATAGGCGCCATGTCGTACTTACCGGTGATCTGTTCGACCGTTCCGGAAGCGGCCGCCTCGTTCAGCGTCACCTCGTCGGCTGAAACACCTTGCCCGGCCGTAAGGGCCTGGACGATGTACTTCTTGCCGCCAATTACGATCTCGGACCCAACACCGATATAGGTGCCAACCACATCGTTGTTGAAATGCCCCGTACGATTGCCCGCCGTATCCAACGTCCAGGCATTGATTCCATCGCCGGAAGCGATGTCGATGTCCTTATAGTCCTTCTTGTCCCAGCCAAGATAGACGCCTTCGCCGTAACTGGTGCTGGTTTGAAGTGCCGCCGTCAACATGTCCCCGCCACGATAAGGGGCGATCCCCGTACCAATCGCGAGGGCCGCCGACACACCCTGCGTTTCCAACACACCAGCCACCTGCTCCGACCCGCGATGATCCTTCGTCCACTTCGCCACTAAACAGGTCGTGGCGATAAGATTACGAAAAATCACTTTGTCAGGAATAAAACCCAGGCAGATATACACCGTTGCACCGGTGCCGTTAATCGTCCCACTTACTTTTTTTGACATAACCAATCCTCCTTAATTCGATGTTTCACCGTCGTTTGCGATATCCACTTACCCCGGCGTAGCCCATTAGCGTAGCCGGGGTATTTCATTCCTTTCTGTCTTAGCTCGGCGTCGCCGTGCAACACACTTCGATCCGGGCGATGAACAATTGGTTAAGGATTGCGGCCGTCTGGTAGGTCTTCCAAGACGCGAAACCACTCTGACCAAGTTCGTCGCCATGCACCGGCTTGGGGTTGACCACCGCAATAGATGCGGCGCTCTTACCCTGCAACGGAACAATGGCGTAAGCATCACGGGCAATAACCAGGATTGGATACACATCCGCGCTACCCGAAGCGGTGACGGCGCCATTGCTCAGATAGGTTGACTGCGTACTCGCGCTCGTCGCGGCTGCCAGCCATGGCTCCAATAACGCAGAGAGGATGAACCGCGTGGATTCAACCTTGCCGATTTCACCCGGTAGGGCTTTATCGCTGTTGGAATACTGTTCGCAGGGAACAAACCCGGTGATTCCACGGATATCCGACTCAAGGTCGGTGGACGCGAGCGCGAAGAACGAAGGCGCCACAGGTTCAGTGCTGACCAAACCGGAAGCCTTGACGATTTCGCTGATTGTGCGAGCCTTGTTGCGGTTAAACGACCTGACCACTTGCCGCAAAACGGCACGGGTAATCGGACTGGCCAACCCTATGCGGGTCGTAGCACCGGCGGGATAAAACACGTTCGTTCCGGCCTTTACCACGTTATACCGGACGACTTCGACGGTCTCGGCCATCTGTTCACCCATGATCTTGACGGTCTCGTCAAGTACAGGATCTTCATGCGTGTCCAGAATGACGTCGCTGATCTTAACCAGGTCGCCGTACTGTTCCAACGTGGCGTTAACGTCCGTGTAGGTCAGACGTTGGCCGGCCGGACTGATACCTTCAGCCAACGGCGCGGTTGCCCGCGGTAGGCTGTTATACCGCCGCCACTTGCGCGTCTTGGTCTTGTTCTGACCTTGCGGATCAACTTGGCCAAAACGTTCCAACACCATCAGATATTGACCGCGATCCAGCAGTTTGCGAACGGCAAAACCGGCCGTCCGGGGAGAGATATCTCCATAAATGTTTGTTCCCATAGCTCAAACCTCCTATTGCATTACATTGATGCACGGAGGCTCTATGGCCTTCTGGCGGACACTATTAAAAGGAACGCACCCGCATTCCGTTGTTGTCAACTACCTGAACCAAAACCGAATCATGTTACGACACCTGTGGCACTTAAATTCCAACCTGCTTTTTGGCGCAATATCGCCTTTACAAAGCAATTGACCGCACACTGAACAACGCACCTCCTTCCCGCCATCCATTGGGATAGCGTGGGTTTCATACCCTCCCATCCACACGTTATTTCTTACCGTTGAAGCCGGCATCGAAATCCTCTGTGTCTTTGGCTGCCGCCGGCGCCGCCCCTGCCCCACGCAAACTTTCGCCATGTAAGGCATCCCTGGCGTCTTTATGTTCGCGCGCCGTTTTGTCCTTACCCTCCTTTGTTGCCTTGGCAAGCGATTCCTTGTAGGCGTCCAGTACCGCAACGGCGTCGGCAATATTCTTTGATGTCAATAACGCCTTCACCAAAGGCGATTGTTTATTCGCCCACTCCTTAAACTCCGGACTTGCAGCCACTTTGCGCCCATCGCTATGCGCCTGATGGACACCATCCCAAAACTGCATTCCTTCCACTTGATCGCGAAGTGCCTGCATTTCAACGCCGTGTTTCGTCTCAGCGTCACCGAGTGCCTTCTCGATCATGATTTTAGCTAACACTGTCGGAGCGCCCACGGCTTCAGGGTATTCCGCGGCAAACTCGGCGACCGTCATATCTTTGCCGTCTGAAGTCTTGCCGACCTTAATGTCACCCACGTCTGGCAACTTAATCAGGTCCGCAATCCAATTGACTTGCACCGCGGGCGCCGATACTGTCGCTACCGGCGTTTGAGCTGGCTTAGTTTCAACTGACGTTGCCGCCACAGACTCCGTATGAGTATCGGGAACCACCGCCGCTAACGCCTCCATGCGCTCCTGGGCCGTCTTCGGAACCTCTTTAGCTACGGGCTCAACCTTCTCTGCCGCATCAGATTTTACTTCTTCTGCCTTTGGCGCTGCGGCATCATCCGCTTTGACGTCCGATTTTACGTCGGCCTTGATCTCTGTCGCGGCTTTATCGCCGCTTTCGGGTTTATCCGCAAATCCATCTCCGAACGACTTATCGGACGATTGCTCTGCGACTTGACCATCAATGGTGTCGTCTGGCATTGTGTCTCTCCTTTATTTGTTCGTTTCGGTCACTTCGTATCGCAAAAGAAAGAGGGCGCAACACGTTGATTACGCAACGTAATTTGCGCCCTCTCCCGACTTCGGATCGGCTGGCCGGCCGATTCTTTATATTTTTATGTTAATCCGTCATCGTTACGGACCAATAAATGTGTTGCTAATAAATCCACCACCAACACCAAAATAGAATATATTAGTCATTAGTGTTGACGAATTAGTAACTACGCGAGCAGCCACATTACCCATAGCGTTTGTCAGAGCGGCTATAGGAACATTTCCATACAAATTAGAACCGCTCGCGCTCACTCCCGCGCTAAGTGTGCCAATATTTATGTTGGTGGGACTGATATTTGTAATGGCTATACCACTTACCGCGGGGAGAACCATTCCATCCGCTAATACATTCGTCACAATCAACGGGTCAAGCATGTCCGGATGAATTGCTCCGGGATTGATAACCAAGGCGTTCCATACCCCGGCCACATCGCCAGTCATTACGGTGGCTTTCGTTAACGCTTCTCCCGTAATTTTAGTGGAGGCTATATTAGCCGTGGCAGCAATATCGTCGTTAGTAATCGATCCGGTGGTTATGACCAATGTATTCCATGTTCCATTGACGTCACCTGTATGCACGGTAGTTTTTGTTAATGCTTCGCCTGCGATCTTCGTAGCCACTATCGAAGCGTTTGCCCCGATGTCATCATTAGTGATTGAACCGGTTGTAATCGCTAAAGCGTTCCACGCGCCGTTAACGTCGCCTGTGTGAACAGTAGTCTTAACCAACGCTTCGCCGGCAATCTTTGTGGCCGCAATATTGGCTGTGGCGGCAACGTCTTCGTTAGTAACTGCGCCGGTAGTGATTTTAAGGGCGTTATATACTCCGTTCACATCGCCAGTACACACCGTCGAAGTAGTCAACATCGCGTTAATTTCCGCGGCCGTTTTCGTCACCCCGTCCATAATGTTCAACTCGGCCGCCGTCGCCGTAACCCTGGTTCCTTTGACGCCCCAGTAGCCGTCGAAATTAATATCTCCCGTAAAATTCTTATCCCCGCGGTCATTCACCGCAAGAACTGCGCCGGCCACCAACACCACCATCCCAATCATACAAATCTTCTTCATGACGTTTCCCTTTCCTCGCTTTTTACCACCATGAGCCGGGCATCATGAAGTGCTCGTTCGGCCGTTTTAATTCCTTCGATCAATCCCGCCTTGAACCGAAAATCTTTCTTACCATCCGCAACCATCGGGTTCTCGTCATAATCTCTTTGGGCGCGTTCTAATTCATAAGCCGACACCTTTAAAAACGCCTGACCCGGCCCCACCTCCGACAATCGCGCCAATTGCAAAATCTCGTCATCAGACAGACATTTTTTCAGATTCACAGAGATTTCCTTTTTTCTGGCCCTCCTTATACCAAAACCAAGTCTTATTGTCAAGAAAATAGAGACATTACGTCGCACCTGCTGGGACATTTTGTCCATTGTTACCTTTTGGCACACCAACCATGGGCGCCACGGACTTGGTTTCCATCGCGTGTACTGTCTTGGCTCGGTCAAGGATTAGTTTCTCGGCGTCCGTCTGTATCCCGGCCGTCTTTGCCTGGGCGTCAGCCTCGGCGCGCGCCGCCTCGGCTGTTAACTTCGCCGTCTGTGCATGAACCAACGGATCGGGTTGTACGTTCTGCGCCTCCACGGCCTTTTCCTGCTCGGACTTCACGGCCTGTTCCGGGTCCATATCAAGCGCCTTTGCAATCTCATCCAAATACCAACGCAATTTCGATTCCTTCATCAACTCCGGACTCGACAACACTAACGTCAACATACTCTTGAGTTTTTCAATGCGCTCGATCCGATCCTGAAACGATGTGAACCCTAACGCCTTGACGACATACGAACCCTTGCCTTTAACGACACTCGGGTCGTTCATGTTGTAGTCATAGAACCCCTCTACAATCGGCTCAATTAACCCCTCGTCGTTATTCCGAATTACGGACCCGATATACTTGCCGGACTTTTCGACCTGCTGCTGGGCAACATAGGCCCTCATTTGGGGTTCTTTAACATCCAATCCCTGCGTCAACTTCGGGATCAGAGTGTCCATGTCGCAATACTTCTCAGCCAGAGCAATCAGACTAAGCAAGGATTCACCCACATCTGGAATTACTATCGGCGTCACAGCCTTACGCACATCGTCGCAGTCCTCGGCTATATCAAGAAATAAACCGGTGGATATTTCCTTAAACTCTCCTTCGATGTACCGCCGTTTACCAGCCAAAATTACGTTGGCCGACAACGTCTTATTATCCTCATAAGACCGTATTGCGCCGTTTAAAATAAATTGGCTGTTAGCCGCATTGTCGGCCACGCTGATCGCGCCCTGACCATCCAGACTATCTTCCCACACCGCACGATAGAACGGCCGTTCAGACGCCACGGATCGCGTATAACGCACGACTTGATCGCCAGCCACACAAACCATGACTTCAACCTCATCCCCGGCCTCACCCTGATCTTCAAAGGCCACGGTGGGAGCATTAGCGCCCTTGAACATCTCGGCCTCAAATGCCTCGGCGATCTCCTTCGGAACCCTGCCCCAAAATTCCAGATACAGAATAGTATTCTGGCGATATTTGATGTCGCGCAAAGATGGAGCGAGTGAAGACGAATCCTGTTCGGGTTGCTTTGAACCAGTATCCGCTCGCACCGCAATCGAAAGTGCGGTCTCGATATTTGCGTCGATGTAAAACGAGCGCCCCTTTTTATTGCGTAACCAGAAAGACGAAACCAGTTGACGATGAAGGCAGCCGACACCAGCTCGCAAGTCTTCCGTTTCCATGTCGCGGAAGAAGTCCCATACCGGCACGAACGCTACACCGGGGGCCATATTGCGTTGCGTAACCTTCTCGAAGGTCTTATACTCAACCGGTACGCGGCCAACATCGGTAACCTGCTCGCCAATCTGGACGCCGCTCTGCCAACTATTGCGCTCTACTTCGTGGACAATCTTCTTAACGATAGCTTCGCCGTACACAGCCTCGGATAAAACCCCCTTCATCAACACGCGGTCTGCGTTGCAGTCCAAGAGTTGTTGCTCAATAATTCGGCGCATGTCGTCAATACTTTTCTTGGTTGCCTCCTGGGCATCCGGAGCCATATCTTCAAGCTGAACATCGTCCCACGGACTCGGCTTGAGTATAAAAGGTATTTTGCCCCCAGCCAAGAGCATATCAATCACCAACGCACAGGCCGACACTGCCTTCTGCTTAGTGACATTAATAAAAGTGTTGGACCGCCACTTTTCACCTTCTTTAGCCTTCCACTTGTTTTCAGATACCCCGCGGAACGCGGCGTTATTGGAATTCCACTTGTTTTGAACAGCAGACCGATTCTCTGCCCAATTTTTATAGCGGGATAAAACGAAGTCTGCCAAACCGGAGGGACTCACCGAGGATTGAGAAGATTGATCCATAACAGAAAACCACTGATCTCGTGTTTTGCGCGGGAACTCAGTGGTTCTCTGGCAGATCAAATATTTTAACGTAAAAGCTGCCCCGAATCTCACGGGGCGTGGGTTTCCTTACCGAGCACCGTTAGGCGTGACGGGAAAATCCGTCAGTAATCCCTCGGCCTGACCTCAAGGATGCAACCCATAAGCAAACATTTAAAACACCTCGACAATAGGTGTTTTAAGTGGTGGTCAGGCAATTACCCTTAAGTGAAAACGCTTATACCAAATTAGGGCGCGAAAGTCAAGGCTTACTTGGTTCAAATAACACAAAACAATTATACCGCGCTGATGCAGGCGCGTAAATCGTTGCCTCTGGCACCCAGCCCGGCACGTCAACAACGACTCCGCGTTTGATAATAAGAGTACGTCCATTACAACTAACACACACGTTCTCATCCCGTCTTGGTTTTTTAACGATCTTTCGCCACAACCGCTTTAAGTATGATTCCGGAGGCAATGACTCAAAGATTACTTTCATGGTTTCCTTTCGTTGTGCGGATACCCGCGCCCGTAAATAAGTAACTTTAAATGTTTGGCCACTATTTTTCTAACGATTTTTTATTCTCATTGACTATCTCCTTCGGTTTCACCCGGAGCGCCGTATAATCATGCCCGTGAATAAACGACTTACTCGGATCACATTCATCCATCCAGCCGCAGAATTTTCCATCTCTACTTACCAGCCGAAATTGCAATATTTCGCCTTTAGAATAAGCGTCGGCTAAAGCGGCCTTGCGGATCATGCTTTTATACTGCCAGCCAAACACCTCCCTTGATATTTTACGAGGAGATTTATTTTTGCATCCAAAAAACAACCGATGCGTTTTGCTAAGATGCGCCTGCTTCATCTTCGCCGACCCGCGCTTTTTCATTTTAATCGCCATGCGCCTAAACATCTCGGCGGTTTTCCTTGCCGCCTGTCGAGTCCACTGCCGCTTACGATACACGCGCTTTGTTTTCATTGATTAAGCACCTCTATAATTATTGTATCTCGCGTTGCCGCGCACGCCTCTCCAGCCTGTCGCATCATCTCCATATAAAACCGCTCCATTTCCGGAGTCATCGGCTCGGGTGGTGGCCAAACGACGCCTTCTATTTCATCGTCACTTCGTGTATCCTGTGGATCGTAACTCATTACCTCTCCCGCCAAGGCCACCTTTCCATCGCCACCAATGCACACGTTAACGCATACACCGCCGGGAACATCGCCATCTCTGCACCTAAAGACGCCTGATATTGTCCCGCCTGGTCCATGATTGCCGGCGACGTGAATTTTAACCGCTTTGTGTTTACCAACCTCCAGAACACCGGAGCCACCGCTTTCTCATCCGTCCATGGGATCTCAATAAACCCCGGTTTGGGTTCGATCATCTTAGACCGAACGACCTGCATCAAATACGTCCTATGCGTGGTCTCGTCCTGATGATGATACCAATACCGGCAATAATACCGTGCCCAACACGTATTAAACCAAGACGCCACACCCTCAAACGTCAGACGCCCACCCTCGACGATCGGGTCCACGCACACGAATTCGTTATCCTCGAATACTGTGTATAACTTCGATTGCAGATTAAACCCGACCACAACGCTGTGTCCGACGGCTGACCCGCCATCACTATTACGGACCGCCACCGGCCAACAGATGCCACCACGGACGTAATACTCGCCATTGCGTACGTCATCGTCGGACCCAAACCGCAGGATAACAGTGTTGCGATCAGGCTGGTAAAGACCGGATAACTGATTAATTATCATTGAAATTTCTCCAGTTTATGCCAGTGAACCACGTCCGTGAGGTGACAAACGGTTGTCATCTCCCTTTCGGCGGCGTCCACCCCAGTTTAATTAAGGCCCGCCGAATACCCTCTTGTTGTGTCTTGATAATCGCCACGTACATCTTGTCGGCTAATCCTTCAACAACCGACGTGGTTTTTTGCGTGATCTCACCGGTCGCTTTGTTAAGACACGTTTGAACGCTGGTTTTCATCATTCCTCCTGTGTTATTTATACCCCTTGTTTTAATAGCCACTCGGTTTTATCCATGCCACTATCAGAAAACTTCTGTTCTTCATTTAACTTCCTCCTTTTCATTCTCACGCCATGCATCCGATGTTCTGTTGTTGGGTCCATACCCGTACATCCGGCTCCCACCGGACCAACTACATGCAACGCCGCACACTCTGCCGGCACTCCCGCAAACTCGCCATCAATCCCATCCCGTTCGTCGTCACCTGCCTCAATATAGTCAACCACGTCAATTAAGGACACGTCAAGATTGAGGTTGCTCATCTCCCGCAATCCTCCAATGTCCCAAGTTTCGCCCTTGATTCCCCGCCGACCACTATACCCATCGGACGAGCCATAACCACATGACAAGCCTCATCGACTGGATGGTCTTCGAGTCTCGTGTCAATCTCCTCTGGGTCGTGTGGGTTCACCTGCATCAATTGAATTGTCCTAATAAAGTCCACGCAACACGGATACACGACCAACATCGGCAATTGTCCAGGTATAACTCGCAAACGCTGGTGTAATTGTCGGAATTTCAACACCCGGCTGGCATCACCCGGAATCATCCGCAGCCCAGCGCGCGCAAACACCTCGGCCGTCGATGGCCCTTGACCACCGCCGCGCGTGTCAGGCTTCTTGTTAAAACACGTTGGGTCACACAATCGGGTTATCTTTACGCCGCCTAACCCCTCCCGTTTCTCATGCGCGACAATACGCTCGGCAATCTCGTCGTCAGATTGTCGCAACCCAATATCCATCCCACCAGGCATGGCGCCGTACAACTCCGTAAAACGATACAACCGTTTATCCGCATCCACCCACCACCAACCCGTTGAATATGGTTTGCTAAATCCGTAATCGAAAGTCATATAAAGTGGCGCATTGGCTGGGACCGGCAACGGCTTAGGAAGCACATGAATATTAGGATTGAACGCGAACGCCTGCTCGGTGAACACGTCCCATCGCCCTTCAACCCAGGCCAGACGCAATGGTTCCGGCAAGGTGTTGAGCATATCCCAATACGACTTCGGGAGACTGGGATTATCGGACGGCAATGCCGGCACAAAGACAAACTGACCGGCCTCAGATTGAAGTTCGGGCGGGAAGGCGCGATCAATCCAATACGATTTACACCAAACATGGCCGATACCCCCTGGATTTGCCGTGGCAACAAACCTTGGCTCCTTAATCCCCGGCCAACGCAATGACCCACGAAGAATATTAAACGTGCTCAGCGGGTTTTTTGTAAGTTCATCAACACCAATTACAGCAAATTCTGCCGACTGATAACGACTGGGATCGTCAAGATTGCGTAAGGCCAGAAACCCGTTTCCATCGTGAAAATGAAAACCAAGTCCTTCCGTCGTGGACTTCCTAACCTCGCCTAACGATCTCGGAAACTCCGTCGTGATCTTGCTGATCTGTCGGTCAGTCAAAGACACATAGTCCTCGCAGAACAATCCTACATGAACACCGTTTAATCCCTCAGCCCGACACCGCAGTAGATATTCCAATAGATACCAACGAATCCATCGGGAATTGTGCGTTGGAATCCAATTACGCGTACACAGGTAAAGGTGGTCAGGGGAATCAACCTCGATGCACGCAACAGGTATGGATGGCGCCGACTCGCATTTCACGATATAACGGAAACTGTTTATCCCGTTGAACCCCGATAACTTTTGCCTATTTAATTTTCTCGGCAACGTAAAAAGTGGAACCGGGCCGCTTGCTCTAATAGTCCATGTTGGCCCACAATCCTTACCATATAATTTTGCACGGCCTTCGGAAGATGCCGCCTTCAGTCCTACCGAACGCAAAAGCTCAAGCATGTCTTGAGCGAGCGACCTGTTTGTGTTATTAAACTCTGCGTATCCATCACGGTCGCAAAACCCATCCGTGTCCATTAATCCGCGAATCAACTCTAAGCGTTGTTGTAGACTTGACCGCATATATACGCGAGGAATACGCTTGTTATTAAGAAGCCCTACACGCCTAAGCATGGTTTTGAATCCTGTAATATTGTAAGCATATTTTGCACTCCGCCATTTTGTAGTTTCAAACCCGTGAGCATGAATTTGGTCCAACACACCTTGATCCGCGGTCGTAAAAGACCCGCCACATTTAGAACCATCTCCCAGCCACACACCCAACACATACGGATCGACTGGTAACTCTGCTTCTTGGCAATCAAACGGCTTGCATAACGGAATAGACCAATTAACCTCGCGTCCATTCTGAACCGTTAAAGTCTTTGAGATATAATCAGTAGTGACTATCCGACCGGTTGGTGGCTGTAAAAAAATTGTATTAACCTTAGCACGTTCGGCGTTGCGTATCGCCAACCACGGTTTCTTGCCCTTTCCACGTTTCGTCCTCCGAATCCGCCTGGCCGCCCGCCATTCTTCCGTCCGGTGTTTTAAATTAACTCGGTCATCCTTTGAAAACACAAGCCATTCGTGCTCGGCGTCGGCAACAACAACGGCCCCGTCGTCGAAGGTCAACCGATAACACGACCTATTATTCCAGACCGGAGAGCACCACGTCACAGTGCATGGAAGTCCGTCACGACCAATTACTTTGTCGCCTACTCGCAGCGCCCATAACGGCAGCCATCCGTCCGGAGTAGGCAACTCCGTATTTATGTCCAGAGCTTTTCCGGGCCCGCGGCTTCCGCCAAATAGCGTATATTTATGTGTGTCAGCCGCCCTACACGCCGCTAACTGCTTCGGCCAATAACTGATTTTAAACTCGACTTGCTCGGTTTTCATTAAATACTCAAAATAAACACCCTCTACTTTGCCCTACGTCCCGCGATCCTCTTAGGACCCGATACATCTATCGCCGGTTTTTCAACCCCGATGCGGGGAGCGTCGCGGAGGATAATAACCAGTTGCCGGTCGCCACCACCATCAACATAAACCTTTTCCATTTTGTTGAGCTCCGAAATAGCCGCAACCTGGTCTTTAACCTTAACCTTGGTCACAACGGCGTCTTTTTTCCCGTCGCCCTCACCCATGGTAATGCAACGCGACTCAACCATCTCCAATGCCGCCGAGTTAAGATTCTCCGGCCCAATGTTTGGAATGACACCGTCGGCACCGGCGGTCACAAAATTACCCAACCGTCCACGGATAATCTCGGTTAAGGCTTGCTTGCGCTCTAAGATTGTGGCGACCGTGGCGTCCTCGGCCTTGCATTGGATGGCCTTCACCCTTACCGCAACCTTACGGGCCAACTCCGACGCTCTAACATGCACGACCGCATCCTTCCATAGTCTAGACTTAGGATAAAGATCCCGGTAAATTACCGAGGCGGCTTCACCTCCGGCCAACCTTCTTGCGAATTCAACGTGACGAGGTAATACTTTATTCATTTTTCATGCTACCCTTTTCTTCTCCACCTCCGCCAGCACGCGGGCGCGGTAGGCGTCTTGGATAATCTTTGCCCAAATGGTTTTTATTTCTTCTTTAACTTCGTCGTCAATTTCTTCCCGTTCATTTTGCAAACCACTCCTATCACATATATCCAACACGACTTTATTGACCGTTTCATCTGCCAGCGCGCCGTCGTTCAGGACTGCCAAGATACAATCACGTTCCCTCCGTAATCTCGCCACTTCGCCACGTAATAAGAACAATTCAACTGTCCCTGTTTCCGTTGTCTCCGTATGCGGCAGTCCGTTAATTTGCGCGAAGATCTCCGCATTTATCCTTTCAATATCTTGTTTGAGATCGTCTTCATTGTACCCCAAAAGCGCGGCGGTCTTGACCGGCATGAAGTCGCCGGTGAGGAGTATAGAATGACCCGCCATACATTTATCATCACCGCATACAGGGCATGGCAGCGCAACCTGCGGCGCGGGTTGTTCGGAAAACATTGTATAACTCCTACAATCCGTGGGACAATCTAATTCGTGTTGCGACATGGCAGCGCGAAGATTACAAAGTCTTACACAAGTTCTACATGTCGGATCAGGTGCTAATATGTCTATCATTTTCCCCTCCTTCTCGGGACGCATTTGCAGGTTTTATTTTTATGGCTACAGAATGGATCAATAGCGCAATCATCACTCCTGTCGTGATATATAGCATGAAAACAATCACGTACAATACATTCTTTGCTCCACCTATTGCACCGGACTTTCAATTTACCCCTCCAGAAATCAGCTTCATCGAGTTTGTTCCTAAAGAGACAAACCATTTCATACCAAGTTCTGTTTTTACAAGATATTGCGCTTGCTTCTCGAATGATTCTTTCGTAGGACTTGGCCTTGCGACGCCAATAATTATATTGTTTGCCCTTGAGCGTTTTTTCCAACTGTTTAACATTACCAGTGAGTACAACTTTCATTTGTACTATACCTCTCTTCCCCCGCCTTCCGCGCAAGGGATTGGATGAAAGCGATAATATCCATCTGATTTGCTTTGCTTGATGGGATATTCATACCATTATTTTCGCAACAGAAGCGAATCTCTTGCCACAGGGATTGATAGTCTGGCGTATCCTCCACCTTCGGCGTTTTTGCTTTCTCGGAAAGGGAGCGGATAAAGGCCACAATCCGTTCGACTGGAGTTCCTTTTCCCGACATATCTAATCCGAGTTCCTCGCACAAATTAAGAATAACCCACCACGTACGGACATACTCCATCGAATCCGCCTCTTTCGATTTTGGCACATCCTCCACCTTCGCCGTCCTTGGGTACGGGTTGATATTCGACCAGCAATCTACGCAAACATGTATTTTTCTGCTGCAGTCTTCATCATTCGGCGGGCCAAACAATAGTCCTCCCGGTTTCGTTTGCGGCTTATGGCAAAAAAAGCAATCCGGAAGTTTGGCGGTCGCATCCTCCCCCCTAGGCGGCTGGACGGGTTCAACTTTGCGGCGGTAGATTATGCCTGCTCTTATTTTTAACGCGCTGACAATTTGTCTGGCATCACCCGTTGCCACCCAGTTTCCTTTACCTAACTCAAACTCGTCGCCCTCTTTAATTACATCGCCCTCTTTCAGGTAGATGTATTCACCGCCTGGCCCGGCCTGGGCGACGGGCGGCCTGGGAATCCATCCCTGACATTTAGGTATGCAATAAAAGCGATTATCCCTTCCACAATTAAGACAATTCTCCCCCGTCGCCTTCGCGGGTTCGCCCTTAATTTTGTTTTCTTCTTGATAACACGCATAGAGTTTCAATAGGGCGCAAAACGCATCATCAGTCAGCCCCATCTTGTGCGTTATAATTTCTCCAACTTGTTCAGAACTTGCTTTTATAAACCAACCATTATCCGTTCTGAATAACTCGATTAAACGATTTTTATATTCGCCAGAATCTTGGAAGCGAATAGTCTTTCCGGGATTGATTGGATAATATTCTTTTGGTTTTGACTTTTGGGGTTCGTCCTTTACCAAATGCCAGCGGATCATCGGTTCCCATTCTTCATAGTACGTCACAGCCCTACCATGCCATATTTTATCTCCCTCGTTACACTCCCTCGGCCTGTCCCCGTCGAGTTTCATTCCGATGGCCTTTAATTGCTCCGGCACAGGGGCGGGAATCGGGAACATAATCCAAGTCGAAAACCAGTTGTCACACCCGCCGCATTTCGTTATCCTGCCGCAGTGATCGTTCCAATAATCTTCACCAATCCTTGCGGCTCGGCGTTCTGTCGGCTCGAACCACACTCCGTCCTGTTCTACCGGATTTGGTTTGCCATGTTCGTTAAAGATTTTCATGTTAAATATTCCTTTAATATTCAAAAGCCATTAAAACAAACATCAAGCCCGATACTCCAAACCCTATTATAGCCCACCAAAAGAATAATGAATTGGCGGGATAGATAGATATACCTTTGGGACGGGTAATTGTTGTACCTTCTTTGCTGTTGTCGGTTAGTGTTTCTCGCAACTTCATCAACAGATTGGATTTTTCCAGCTGCGTAGTATTTGCTGTTACCTGACCCAATTCCTTCTGCGAAGCAATCAGATTGCTATACCAAAACCCGATGTCGTTGCTCGGCTGATGCAGAAAGATCGAAACAACACCATTGGTTAAAGATTCGTGTTCGGCATATTCGATAGCAGTCTTGAGGTTGGCTTGCGCTAATTCAATAGTATTAGCATCTGCTGCTCGTTTCAGATATTGAGAACAATTCATTGAAAAATTAACGCCGCGTTCAATCCGAACAACTGCCCATCCCAAGAAGATTGTCGCAAAAAATACAAGTATTACTGTTTTCATTTCTCATCCTCCCTTATTCTTCTGTGACCGAATATTGCATAATCAGCAACATAACCCTGTTTTAATCGCCATTTAATAGTTAATTTTCTCTCTTTTTTAATCTGTCTCAAATCTCTACACAATCGAATCGGCTGAGTGAAGGTTGAAAAACATATTTGTTGTCCATCATAAGAAGCTGGCTGATTATTTAGAGTGTGCATGTACTTCATTTCTCATCCTCCCGTCGTTCGGTTGTGGTTGCTATTTCCATTCCCCTTCACTTTTCGACTCGCACTTTCCGCAGATGCGACAAGTTCGCCAATTTTTTGTAAACGGGAAGACATCGGCGTCAAAAGTTACATCTATTGTTTTGCCGTCTTCACTTGTTAATTTTAGAACATATGCTCCCCATGAATGTCCCTTCACCCGGCAAATATCCCCGCTTTTGGCAAGGTCGTTGACGAGGTTTGTCATGGACTGACCAACAAGAAGTCGAGTAAATATTTCAGGATACGGCAAAACAAGTTTTTGACTGGCAATATCGAAAGAAACGATTTCATGTGCTTTGGCGCATAAAATTAGTTTTCCTTCGATTTCGGATACAAAACAATTTCTTTCCCAACGGTCGGGATAAACAGTTATTCCGGAAACATCACTTGTCTGTCCTTGTATCGTCACCGCCAGCATCGCCAATGTTACCGCGAGTAGAGATAGACGTTTCATTTAATCGCTCCTTTACCAACGTAAGTTGCATTGTCTGATTGAAAACACGTCGCCGGTATTTCCCCATGTATGTCCTTTAAGAAACACACGTTCTCCGGTATCCAATCTTTCGACTATCGTGTGCGGGTATGGAACTTGGCCACCGCACGACGGCGATCTTACGTAATCATCCAGCGTCCAAACAACCATGACGCGAACCTTGACCGGAGTTTGGTCGAATGCGTCGCATCCCGCAAACAGCAGCATCCCGGCTGCCGCGAGTGGCAATAAAGATTTCATTTTTTCTCCTTGTCCGACTCTTTCATCGCCATCGCCACAAACACGCCCAGCAACAATGGCCAAAGAAGTGTTACGGACAACATTAGTTTGAGGGCATGCGCCCATGTGTCTTCCGTCTTGTCGTCCACCATTGTCAGTCCATAAGTGAACAGCATTCCAATTACCCAGATCATTTTCCCGCCCTCCTTGTTTTGCAACACGCGGACTTGAATCTCATTTCGCCGAAGTGCTTTGGGAGTTTAACATTAACGCATGGACTTATAGGTATCATTCCAAGGCTTTGACTTGGCATATGATATTTACCGGAACCATCCAACGGAAATCCTCTTTCGCATAAGTGGCATGGTGGCTTGTGTGTTTTCAGATATTCCCTGTCTTGTTTCTGACGTTCAAGTTTTTCCTTCTGCTCGTTCTCCATCCGCACGAACCGGCGGGCGGCACGGGCCAGTTCTCTTGCATCTACTTCCGTGTAAGTAACACAACTCACTACGGTTTCGGTAAAACATTTATCTATCATCTGCTCCACTGTCAAAAGTTTGCTCATTTGGACTCCTTATACGGTTGTTTGCAATAGCCGCAAATACTTCCAACTCCAGACCTACAACTCCATTCACCACTACCAGATTCTCCGGCACAGAAATGGTTTGCCCATGATGGCCGATGACTCATCCAATAAATTGCTCGGACGAACCTCCATACAATACTCGGCAAACTCTCGTTGTATCCGATTCGTATAATACTCATTTACTTCCCCTCCTTGTTTTGCGACATGTTATTCTGCTAATATTTATGCGAGAATCCTGTACATTCGATCACGCTATTTCCATAACAACCGCAATTTATCTTGTTATCACATTTGCCGCAAAGAGTGTTAGACCTTATGCGTTTTACGCTGGAATCTTTTTGTTTTTCCTCCATCCGCACGAACCGGCGGGCGCACTTGGCAAGAACCCGTAACCCCTTGTCGCCCCATGCGCTTATTGAAATTGGAGCCTCAACAAAAGACTTCGCGATCATCTGCTCCACTGTCAAAGGTTTGCTCATTTGGGCTCCTTATCCAATTTGTCGGCCTCGTTGAGAACCAACACGACGCTTCCTGTATAGTCGTCTAACGCAAGACTTCGTGCTCTTTTTATAATTTCCCTGTATGCCAGCGCACGGGCCTTCCAGTTGTCGCGGTCTTTGTAGAGTTTATTTACTATCAGGTTTTTATCTTCGAGTTGTGCTTTAAGACTTTTCATCGCGCCCCTTCGTGTGGTGTTATCGGACCCTGCCATTGACCGCTAAGTTTTGAAACTTCTGTCCATCTTCCGTATAAATAAGCGCATATCTGATCGAAATACCCGACCTTTATAATTGTCCAAGGTTTTGTGGATTTTCTACGCCAAAACATCCATATTTCAACTTTATCATTAAAATCCTTCGTGTCCGGCGGGATGGAGAGCCAGAGAGAGGGATTGCGTTGCCAACACGAAAAATTCCCGTTCGCCTGTTTCGGGGTTTTGCAATCTCCGTTATGTTTTCGATTTAAGCAATTCTCACACGATTTTTTATCTTCGCTCATTTGCCGCCCTCCACCTTGTCGGCCTTAGCGTCTGGCCAACGACGTTCGAGATTTACATAATCGCGTTTGTCAAAAAAAGGTATGCAAGCCAAGTGACATTGTTTCCAAAGATCAAAAATCCATGCGGGGTTGCATGGTCGCGCACCCGCCCCTGTCTCTGGTCCGGCGATTACCCAGTCGAGTTTATTGCCGGGATGTATTAAGTATCCCCTCAAAAACATCTGATCCAACATTGGTTCAACACTCACAAAATGCACCGCCGCTGGGATGGAAAGCAAAACAGGTATTCGTTCGTCTGCCCGCACCTGGTTTTCTGCCGTCACGCCAAGCCAAATATTTTTCCACGGCAATGTTCCGCGCGTCGTATTCTTAACAAAGAAATCCGCCATTCGTTGTGGACGTTTGGTTAAAATCAAATAAGTGTGCCAACACGGTTGAAGAATGTCGGTTGCCATCGCATTGAACACAGTCTTAATCCATTCGTCTTTTACATCGTCGTGAAACAAATCCCCCATCGAATTAACAAATACCATGCGCGGTTTCTTCCAATGCAACGGCAACTCTAAACGGTCGGGGTGTAACGTCACATCAAACTCATGCGGACTTTCAGGATACCCAAATCTACCAGCCAAACGATGCGACATGCGCCGGGCATAACAGTTTTTGCATCCTTCACTGATAGGATCGCAACCCGATATAGGATTCCAACTGTCAGTTGCCCAAGGTATTTTCGTTCCCATAACCCCTCACTTTGCGGACACGACGCGCTCCCAGCGTTCGATTAGGTGAAAATCTTTATTGTTGTATGTGCGTTTTAATACCAACAAGCCCTCTTGTTTTGTCTTAAATGGTTTCCACCCCGGACTATCACGCCAATCTTTTTTTTCATTTCCGTAATTGTAATTCACCTGCACCACAAACCGTTTCACCCACTTCCCCTTTTTAGGTTTTGTTGGCATGGCGTCCTTTCATTCCTTTATTTTAACAGCGATTGTTCAAGCTCCCGAATCTTCGCGTTAAGTTCCCGATGTTTTTTTTGCGCCTCCGGTTTGGTGTCAGGGATTGTCCCGTTGACTTCGTTCCGGTTGTAAACTATCGCGCGTTGTGACCGGAGTTCGTCGAGAACTTTTAGGGTCTCACCGGGGAAGGGTTTGCGTTGGCCGGCGAGAGGTAATAGATTTCCCGGTGTCTTTGCATCAGGCTCCCGTATTCCTTGCCATCCTTTTTTAATCGTATGTTCGATTGCAGCGATTGATCTTATAATTCCCCATTCGGCAAAATCCTTCATCTGCATTTTTACCGATTGATCCGTTAATGGTTTCTTAATTTCTTTGCGGTGTTGTTTCCAATCTTCCCATGCTTTCATAAATTCTGGGGTGTTCAAAGAGGGGGGTATTTCAGGTGCGGTGCTTCCCTTCCCTTCTTTCCCTTCTTTCCCTTCTTTCCCTTCAGGAACGCGCGCACGCGAGGCGCACCCAAGTGCGGCGACGGGGGTGGGATCGTCGCACCCAAGTGCGGGATCGTCATAAATCGTTATCCAGCCTATACCTACAAGTTTTTCTATTGCTGCTTTCAAAATCTTTTCCGAAATTCGCGTCATTCGCGACAAACTTGCGGCGTCGTGGGGTCTTTTTGATCCGTTTTGACCGTCTCGCAGGAGGGTACCGCGAGGGTCGCATTTGGATGCGACTTCTACAATTGCACACCAGCAACCGAAATACGCGGCGGCTTCCCGGTGAGCCATAAGTTCGGTGTATCCGTCCCCGTCTTGCTTATTTGGAAACGGCACCCACGACAATACCTTTAACTCGCGGGTGCGGTTGTTTTCAAAATGTTTATCCCATCCAGATATTTTATAGACCTGCATTATTTCCCTCCGTAATTATATCGTTCGAGTCAATATTTATTCTTATGCCTGGGGTATTTGACCAATATTTTCTAAACCGTAAATCGCATACCTGCCCGTCGTCATTCCAAAACGCCAGCCGGGTAAGGATGTCGCAAACAAACTTCGCCAGGTTATCGCAGTCTGGCCGCACGTCGCAGGGCATTTCTCCGCGCTCTCGGTTGATCTTCTTTTCGGACTTACGCCAGGGATACGACCAAGTCACCCAGAGCGATAACGGTCCTTGCATCGGCGCTGGCGGCCGGTGCGGTGCGAATAACATCATCAGTTCACCCTCCACGCGCTTGCCCTTTGATGTCGCAAACTTACCGACAAACTGTGTGCCGTCGTGGCGTTTAAGGATTCGCAGCGCCGCCTGGTGTGTGGATTTTGGCGGGATACAGGGTATAAAAAAGTCAATCATGGTTCCTTCCCTTCCTCTCCCACATTCAACACAATCTCATTGACGCCCTTAATCTCGGAGTCCGTCAACGGTCTACCAGGTGTCGGTATAGCCATATCCACGATCTCGTTCAGCATTTGGTCAACCGGCTTTTCTTGTCCATTGGCCGCATCCTGTAATTTCTGTTCAATGCGCGGGATTAAGTGATGTCCGTGCAATTTTCGGTAGTTGTTGTACGCCACCTGGCACTTGCCACCCGGACAGAACTTCTGGTTCTTTTGCGTCGGGGTAAATTCTGCGCCGCATTTATGCCAGAGACATTTCATGTTGCTATATTTGCCCCGTTATATCTGACACGCCCGACAACCGCTTGTTCTGTCTCTTTGCGGTGGTTCACCGCGCGTTTCAAAAGCCTCGGCTAATTTCCGCAAGCTGGCCGGCCATGTGTCCCGTTCTTCCGAGCGATATGTATGTCCAGTTCTGTCCTCATCATCAACGGCGCTCGCCCAGATGTCCGGGTACTGCGTCCATAGTGTCCACCACTCGTGCAGTGTCTGGTGAAAACACCTGGCGCAATCCGTGCGTGCCGGTACAGTCACGCCGCGTTTATCCAAATACGCCAACACTTCACAGATTCCCCATCCCCATTCGCGCAACGGAAATCTGGTAGAGAAGAAAAGTCCAAGATCATCGGTTTCCATCCCGGTGCGGCCTTCCTCGTCGGCCCGGAGGCCGACATAGGACACGGCAGGAAGATGATTGCAGACCCAAGATTTGAACGGAATAATCTTGAGCATTTTTGTGCAGAATCGGGCGTTAAATCGCGGCAACATATTCCATTTCTTCGTCAGGTCAACCAGCGTAAATCCTGGCGAAACAATAATCAGAGGTTTTCCAAGCAAACACTCCAACTTATGCCAGTGGTCCGCCATGGGCGGGAGTTCATCGCCAGTCGGTGTAATTGCAAAAATGAAATCTTTTTCAGGTTCGATCTCTTGTAAATGCAAAGCCATAGCCGTACTATCCTTCCCACCACTCAAAGCCACAATATGATGTTGTACGCCCATGTTTTTTGTTTGCCCTACGTTCGTTCGCGTCCCGCCAACGTCCCTTTGCCGCCTTTGGTCGTGTACATGGCGTAGGATTGATCCTGCGTGATCGTTGTCGAGATAATCGCCTTACGTCAAATATTCCCTGCCGCCGGTCGTGTACATGACTTACCCGCCCAGAGAATATTGGTCGTCTTGTTCGGTTTAAGAAACACGATCCAGTGTGTCTTCGCCGTCTTCCCGCATCGGTTTCCAAACAACGGCCGCTCCGGCGTCAAGGCCAACACCCGCGACACCGGCACGTCTCCTTCGTTCCACTTAAACACCAGCGTTCCTTTCGGTCGCAACACTCGGAAACACTCTACAAATCCCCGCCGCAATTCAGTTTGCCAGTCGCCTTCCAGTCGTCCGTATTTTTTCCCCATCCAACTTGTCTTGCCATTACGCAATAAGTGCGGCGGATCAAAGACAACCAGCGCAAAGCTCGAATCTGGAAACGGTAGCGCGGTAAAGTCCGCTAACTGGTCAGGTGCAATTTCGATGCGCCGGCGTCCTTGGCATGAATCAGCCACCAACGACTCGCGGCGCTTGTCAATAAATAGTGCCCTCTCGTCATTCTTATCAAACCAGAACATCCGTCCGCCGCAACACGCATCAAGAACCGGAGGTAGAACCGAATTATTACGATGTCGTCGAGTTTTCATGTTTCTCTCCCAGAGGATGCCAGCCGTCAGATTCCCGCTGTCTGGTTTGCGGTCCATACGACTGACACCCTCCTTGTCCATTATTTGCACCGCGACGCATACACGCCGATTGCCGCCAGGACTTCCGCTTGCTTGTTCTCGGCCAGCTTCCCAAGGTCGTCGTACTCGCCGATCAGTTTGTCCTTGCGGAGCAGGGTGAGCAGCTTGCCGATCGGTAGGCCGGCCTCACTCCAGAATATTTCTATCTTCTCAATGGTAGAGGGCTCGCCTTCATGGGTGTCGCCCTGTTCTTCTGGCGTGTCCGTGGCCGCGCCGGCCGGTTGCAGCGCTACGATGTCGTGGTAGCCCTTGGCGTTGGTCATGTAGACGATAGTCACGGTTACGCCCTTCACGGCCGCAGCACCCACCTTCTCGTCAAACGTGGCGTACCAGTTGTCGCCAATCTTGACGCCGTACTTCTTCCACGGCTTCTTGGCGTCCGGCGGGGATTCCTTGACGGACACGGCTTCGATGGGGCCGGTGACGGTGTGGGTGTTGCCCGGGGGCGGTTCAGCGCCAACGGGTTGCGCCGACTTCCCTGCTTTTGTTTCTACCGGCATGGTTACCGGGGGGCGCGGTGGCTCGACTCCTTCTACCGGCGGACCGTCCTCCAAGTCGGCCGTAAACACTTCCGACGCCGCCGATGCGCCCTTGACGGCCCCGACATAGGCCCGTTTCTGCGCTATCTTGTTGACTGTGTTGAATTGATCCGCCGGGTCAAGGTTTTCCTGCTTCGTTGTTGGGAGTTCGTCAAGCGCCTTGCACTCATCGCTCCCTGGCTTAAACCGTGTCCCGCACCCGCCCGCCTTGGCGTCGCAATAATATCCGCCGCCCCATTCTTTCTTCGACGCCTTGCAGGACATAGCTCCGCACGCCGGGCAGGTCTTACCGGATGCCCCTCGGTAGCGGTGCTTCGTTTCCATCGTGGACGCCGACCCCGCGCACTGGCCGACCACGCGCCCGCTGGGTCCGTGGGTCAACGTGCAGGTGGCGTGATATTCGCGGTGTCCGCCCGGCAAGTCCTCATGCGTGATCTCAAAACTCGGCACGAACTGGAACATGAGCGCGATCTTCTCGGCGCCGGGAAGTAGCAATACGTTCTTTTTGGTCCCCGGCACTACGCCATAGTCCCGGCCTTCGGGGTGTTCCCTCGTTGGCCCCTTGAGTTCGGACTTCATCAACTCGCGGACGGCCGCCAGCCGATTCCTGACAGCCGCCACCATTGTGCGGATGTCACCTTCCTCGTTGCGTTGCATTAATCCTGTTTCGTTTTCTGCCATGACCAATCCTCCTTGTTTTATTTATTGATGCCGGTCTTTCCCGGCTGTCAGGGGTGGCGTCATTCCCCGTTATTTGTTATCCGGGACGCCATGTCCGGATTATTTATCCCGCCTACGCCCGAAACATATCCGGCTGGTTGCTCACCGTCGCCGGTTCGGTTTCGTCCTCGTATTTGATGCTCCATGCCGCTTTGACTGTCACCTTCACGTCGCTCGCTTCCGGTTGGAGCTTGATACCTAAGCCGATGTTAAACGCAAATTTTTCCTCGCCGGATTCGATATGCGCTTTGCGATACGCCTGGTAGATTTGCGGCCAGTCTGATTTCAGCAGATTGACGGCATCCATAGACGCCTGAACGAGGATTTTATCTTCCAGTGATAACGGCGCGGGTTTCACCGGCTCCGTCGTTTCCACCGCTGTCGTTTTCTTGACCATCTGACACCTCCTTTGATTTGATTTTACCGCGTTTATTTGCTCGAACTCGCCATCGTCGTCTCCGGGTACATCTCGACACCCGGGATTGTGATTGCGCCCTTCGTGGACTTGGCAATCGCGTTTAGGGCGTCCATGTTCGGGACCATGTACTCGAGGGGCACTTTGGCCACGTCAATGATGCGGGCCTTAAATGTGGTCCTTTCACTCTGGCCCTTCACGTCCGGCTTGATGCTGGCCACCGTGACCGTATTGGTTTGGACGTTCGCCGCTGCTTCCTCCTTGGCCTGCGCCTTGGCTGCGGCTGCCGTTGCCGTCCGGTCCGCCTTGTTCGCCTCCGCTTCCAGTCGGGCCCGTTCCTCGCCCTTTGCCTTCTCCGCCTTACGTCGGGCATCTTCGGCCAGTCGGCGGGCGTCTTCTTCGATCTGTCGTTGGCGCCGGGCCTCGGCTTCCGCCTTCTCCCGCTCCTTACGCGCCCGACAGGCTTCGATGGCATTCAGTCGCGCTTCCTCGGCCAGCCGAATGCGTTCCTGCCCCATAGACCAGTTCAATTGTTTTTTCTTGATCGCGCCCTCGGCCTGCATAAGCGGGTCCAGCACTTGCGCCTTAGCCGCGTTCGTGGCCCTGGTAGCCTCCAGGTTTGCTTTGACCATCGGGGCAAAAAACTCCGTCACCCGCTTCTGTGCGCCCTTGACGGTCTTGCAAAACTCCGCCGCGCCCGCGTAGTCATCGGCTGTGATTATCACCAGTTCGTTTGCCCGCTGGACCACCGGAGCGACTTCCGTCTTGAGCGCCTCTACCGTTGCGATTGCTTCCGTCATGCCGCATCCTCCATTTGTTTAATCCCGCATTTTCTCCGCACGTTGTAAGACCCCAAAAGGTTTAACCAGTCCTGTTGATATTTTCGCAGGTCGTAGACTTCCGACATTTTATATGTTCCGTTTTCGCGTATCTCGACGCCGTAACCCCGGCCGACAATTGGGAAGCCCATTTCGTTTTGAGCCAACGCGTAGGCGGCTAACTGATAAGGGACGGCCGATGTAAGCGCTGACTTAAAATCCGCTATCACATTCTGCCGACCATCAACCAGTAAATCCAAGGTTCCCGCGTATTGATATCGCGCGGAATACACTGGAAATTCAGTCTCGACGACCACTGGTTTGACCTCCGTAAAAAAGCGTCGAAGGGCCGCAACTTGACCCTCGATCTGCGGGTCCCAGTCAAAAGACTTATTCCGCGCAATGAAGGCGGCGGCCATATGGACGGCTCTCCCGCGCTCCAAGTACCAGTCCGACGCCGACCAGCCGGGGATCAGGTCGCGCAGGACTTGCGTGACGGAAGGGACGGGGCGGCCAGCGATGGTGTAGCGGTGCAGGATGGGGTCAAAGGTGTTTTCAGGTTTCATAATTTTAACAACTGTTGTTGCAGTTCGATCTGGATTCGGTTTTTCGCAACCTCGAAGTATTCAGGACTTATTTCGATGCCGATAAACTTGCGCCCCGTGCGGATGCAGGCGATGCCGGTCGTGCCGGAACCCATGAAGCAATCCGCGCATATCCCCCCCCCTCGCCACATAACCGTCAATAATCCACGCCACAATTTTGACTGGCTTCTGTGTGGGATGCTGGCGACTTTCCTCTTTTCCAAGCAAGCCGTTCCATTCTTTTGAGATAATCTTTACCGATTTTCTGATACTGTTAGTCCATACCAGTTCGCAGTCGCCAAAAGTCGGCATGGTTTGTCTTTTATCCCACACCAGCCAATGAGTTGAACGGGGCAACAAATCAGAAAAGAAATTACCGCCGAAAATAAACGTCGGTATATTCATGCCGATTATTGCTTGAAATGTTTCCGCTGAAGGTCTGTCGTTATCCCATCCGCCGACATACCGTTTTCTGGAAATCGGCTTTCCAAAACCTCCAAAACCTTCAAAACCTTCAAAACCTTCATCCATTTTTATTCCATACGGCGGATCAGTAATCACCGCGTCCACCTTGCCGATGTGCGGCAGGATCGTCAGGCAGTCGCCGCAGTAAAGCTGTATGCGCCCGTCATCGGTTTGCCATGTGGGGGTCATATCGCCAACTCCCTTTGCATTCCCGCCACCATACGCCCGTGCCGTTCCAGAAACGCCTCCGCCAACCCGCGCCCGGTCAGTTGATAAAGGCATATCTTCCTCCCGTTCGCTGACTCGCGCTTGGATCGGCGCCGGCCGTGCATAACCCCATCTTCCGGATGGTGCCCGTAGTAATCCGTGATAATGTGTGCCGCACGCAACATGTGGACTGCGCTACCCGTTAACCCCTGGCCATCCGCCGTGAATGATTCCGGCACGTCGTCGGGGCCAAAATACGGGATACCAGCGTTTAGGCACCGCAGACCGGCTTCGACCAACTGGCACGCCACAGCCAGAAGTTCGCGTGATTTCCAAACGGTCTGGCAAGATTTTGCGTCCTCAAAGTTCATGGCGTCTTTTGGAATAGATCGGGGTGGGTCATGCCTTCCTCATTTTTTCAACGCGGCCAGTATTTCTTTTCTGTTTTTTTCCGTCAGGCCGGGCAGGTCGAGGTAGCCGGTTACGGTCTGGGGCAGGCACCCCGGCGTCAGGCTGGTCAGGCCGCGCAGGTAGAGGTAGCCGCCCACGGTCTGGGGCAGGCACCCCGGCGTCAGGCTGGTCAGGCCGGGCAGGTCGAGGTAGCCGCCCACGGTCTGGGGCAGGCACCCCG
>JBAZLK010000009.1:0-32436 GCA_041650335.1 Patescibacteria group bacterium | reverse complement strand
GTCGTAAACGTGCCGTCAACGCTCGTGGCCGTGGTGTTGCCAACCGAAGTAACGCGGTAATGGTAGGTGGTGTCGGACGAAAGGCCGGTTAGGGTCAGACGATGTTCTGTCACTGCGTCAGAGGAGGTTTTTTCCTCGCCATAGGCGGTGGTTTTGCCATACTCTACCAGCGAGGTGGCATCATGATTTGTCGTCCAGGTGATGGTAGCGGCTGAAGTTGTAATATTTGTCTCTGCCACATCCGTGATCTGTGTATCGGCCGCAAAGTTGGCGGTTACGGCAACGTCGCCCGTTACGCTTGTGTCAGTGCGTGGATTTTCGGTACTGTCGTCGCTCCAATCGACAAAATGGTAATTGGTTGACGGCACGGCTGTTACTACTGATCCGTCAGCTCCATAGTTTACGGTTTGGGGTGTGGTGCCGGTGATCGAGCCATGCGAACCAGCCGTATATGTCAAAGTGTAGGTATTAATGGCAAAGCTGGCGGTAACAGTAAGATTTGCCACAATAGTCGTATCTGTCCGAGCCGCGGTTAAGACACCGTCCGACCAGCTGGTGAAGTGGTAGCCGGTGGCAGGCACAGCCGTGACTTCTGAGCCATCCGCGCCGTAGTTCACGGTTTGTGGTGTAGTGCCAGTAATAGAACCATGGGAACCAGCAGTGTAGGTAAGAGTAAACGTATCAATGGCAAAATTAGCCGTCACGGTTACATTAGCCGTTACATTTGTATCTGTTCGTACAGTCGTCAACACACCATCAGACCAGCTCGTGAAGTGGTAGCCGGTATCAGGCACAGCCGTGACTTCTGTGCCATCCGCGCCGTAGTTCACGGTTTGAGGGGTGGTACCGGTGATCGAGCCATTCGCACCAGCGGTGTAGGTTAATGTATAGGTGTTAATGGCAAAGCTGGCAGTGACGGAAATATTACCAGTGACGTTCTCATCCGTGCGCGCGGCTGTCAACACGCCATCTGACCAACTGGTAAAGTGATAACCCGTATCGGGTACAGCGAATACTTCTGAGCCATCCGCGCCATAGTTGACTGTTTGAGGGGTGGTACCAGTTATGGAACCATTTGCTCCGGCCGTGTAGGTAAGGGTGTAGGTATTGATGGCAAAGCTGGCTGTAACGGTAATATCATCGGTTACGTTTGTGTCAGTCCGAGCCGCTGTTAAGACACCATCAGACCAGCTGGTGAAGTGGTAGCCGGTGGCAGGCACAGCCGTGACTTCTGTGCCATCCGCGCCATAGTTGACTGTTTGAGGGGTGGTGCCCGTGATGGTGCCATTCGCACCGGCGGTGTACGTCAGCGTGAATGTGTCAATCGCAAAGTTAGCCGTCACGGTAATATCATCGGTTACGTTTGTGTCAGTCCGGGCCGTGGTTAAAACACCATCCGACCAGCTGGTGAAGTGATAGTTTGCATCGGGAACAGCGGTAACTTCAGTGCCATCTTCTCCGTAATTTACCGTTTGTGGCGTAGTGCCGGTAATGGATCCGTTGGCGCCAGCCGTGTAGGTAAGAGTATAAGACAACTCATCCCCAAGCATGACCACTTGATTGGCGGAGATGTCACCGAGATATTGGACATATGCAATATCATTTGTCGTATCGACCGAGGCGGTATAGGAAGCGCTGACATGAGTTGTCCCGCTGTGTGCCGAACCGTCTTCGCTATCGAGATAGGCGCCATTAATGTTCAACACGGGCGCCGTGCTGGCAGTATAATCCGTGATGACATAGCTGGGGCTTTTTTTTGTTACTGTGTCAGCATTAGTGTAGGTAAAGGTAACGTGATTTGTTGCGGCGCCGAATTCTAAACTTCCCTCCTGCTTATCAAATTCCGTAAAAGTCCCGGTCGTCATGGTCGGCGTATCAGGATTCTGAATATAGTTAGAATACTCGTCTATCTGGGCTTCACTGCCAACAATGTCATTGTCTGATCCGACTTGATACGCCACGTATGTAGTGATCGCGTTTCCGGCTCCGGTTCCCTGAGTTGGCCCGTCTATTATGAAATACTCGTTTCGATGGCCGCTCAAAGAACTTGCAGACAGATAATCATTGTACACCCAACCGCCAGTCTGTCCGTACGGATAGGCCATCACAACCGCTTTAATGCCAGCCGTGCCGTTTCCGACAATTCCAAACCAGTTGTCAGTACCGGGCGTCGGCGGATCAGCCGTGTTGTCATAATCAAAGGCAAAGCTTGAGGCCAGAAGATTTTCAACCGAAGCCTGCATATACATATTTCCCCAATTAATACTGCCCGCGGTATTATTAGTAAATTTAAAGCTTTGCCAGCTGATGCCGTTTCCCCACATCACCCGCTCATGCTCATAGTCATATCCTGAGACCGCTTCCCAGACGCCGGTATATTTAAATCGTAATCTGTTTCCGGAATTACTGATTACGGCTAAGGTGGCATTCGAAGTCGTTGAGGTCAGCCGCCAATCCGTTCCGTCATGCCAAGACACCTCGTCAACGTTCCTGAGCGTCGACTCGGCCAGCTCCTGGAGCATATTTGGGTCATTTTCCAAATCAAACCAATGGGTCATCCCCCCGCCCGCATCTTCATCAAAAGACAGGGTCATCTGGCCAGGCGACGTCACCACGTAGAACCGTGAATCCGTGCCGCTACCGCCGTCTGGCGGTTCCATCCCGAATATTTTCGCATCGCTTTCATTGACTGAAAACATCGTTTTTAACCAGGCCAGACCGTAGGCGCGGATATTCTCGTTCGTCGGCCAGCCATTCGAAAACTTAATCCCGGCATGCTCGACCGTAAACGACAGCGACCCTTTTGAGGCATTGTACTGGTCGTAGATCGCGACATTGAATAATCCGGTCGTCCCTGATGCGGTGAAGTTCGACGTATGAGTGTTCGGGTCCAGCCAACCGAAAATTTTCTCATATGGATTGTCGGACGCGCCAACCATTGTTGCATCGCCATCGTAGACGAGCGACATCTCCGAGCTCGTGAGATGATGGTAATCAGAGAACACGTCGACCGTGTTTGGCGTCCCATTGGTCATCCAATCTTCAATCGCCGTATGAGCATTGTAGATCTCGGCTGTTTCGGTAGTTGCATTCGCTCCTGTGCTCTCCCACTCACGATTGATGTCGCAGCGCTGAGCATTCGTTCGCGTCCACCCATTATAGGCCCCGTCAGGATTCATCATCGGAATCAGTTTGAAAATAGAGGAGCGCAGCATCAGTTTTGCTTCATCGCTGCCGCCGATTAAAAACCGGATAACCCCATCGATGCTGATACTGCCCGCTGTTTCAGTCGAATGTTGTCGGCCGATGATCCAGTAGACTTTTTTATCAGCCGCCGCTATCGGTGAGCTCGTATCAGCCACGGTGACAAGATCCATTTCCCGACCCTGCACCGAATCGCCGATATCCACGTAAGAAACGAGATCGGAGGCATCCCATTCCGCCAGATCGGCGGTGTAATCCGAGTAGGTATAGGGAATAGTAAAAGCAATGTAAACCGTATCCGAGGTAAATGTTGCCCCTCCCCCAGGAGCAGTATAGTCATAGTCGACGCCGTTCAAAGAACCAGTCGCCGCAATGCGCGTCCACGTCACTCGGTCATATGAATACACGGGCCGAAACTCGGTCCACCAGCTGGTTTGGTTGCTGTTGGCGTCGGCATTAATAAACTTCATCGAGAACGACTGATACTGCGCGTTTGAAATACTGAAATAGAACCAATTCTGTTTTTGAGCATCGTCGCAGATGATCGGTTCCCACCCCGTCCAGCTCACTCTCATAACTGATTGAGGCCGCACTGCCGCCATACGGTTTTGTAAAATTCGTGCCATTGCCACCTTCAAACGAACTGTCAAACACGGTGGCCTCGGTCTGAATTTTGGGGTAATTGGTATAGGCACTCAGCGCCGTGCCATCACTCTTGACCATTCGAAAACAATAGGTCGTATCATGGAGAGCCCCATAGTTTTGAACCAGCCAGTCCCATTCTGCGGATTGGCCAGCGGTGGCTTCGTTTGGATTGAGAGCTGAATTGTTTTGCTCCTCATAAGACTGCAATGTTCCGGCCGTTGAAAGCAGCGCAGAAGATATGGTCGTGCCGTCAGCCGGTGTAGCGTCAGACTCGCCGCGCCAGATGGTGGCCGACCCAGCGGCGCCAACATCGTTCCAGGAAACTATAGCTGAACAATCAGTGCCTTCGCCATATTGTAGCTTAAACGCCTGCGAGCCAGCCGCGAGCGCGTCGCCGGTGATACCCAGTGACATGCGAATTCGGATCAGCGTATTGTCGTCGGGCGGCACATCAGCTGTCGTAATAGCAGCGTTTTCAGCCAAATCGGTCGCCCCAGCTGGCCACGCGTCCGTCGGTTGAACCGCGTCATTGTCGACGTAGAACCGGAAGGCATTTTGGGTCAGCGTGGCTGTCGTGTCCGCCTCCGCCCGCCAGGGAAATAAAACCGTCGATTCCATGAGAAGCAGAGCGCCAAGACCGAATCCGACAAGAACGGCGATGGCGGGAAACGGACGTAAACGAAAACCTCCCTTTCGGCAGGCCAGATTATTCCTATTCGGATGAGCTTGTGTTTTTCGCATTGTGGTAATTATAACGCGTCCATCATTATTTTGCCAAGTAAGCAATGTATACAAAAGAACGTGGTTGAGTTTCCTTGGTATTATTGCTTTCCTCCGTTATTTCCCAGGTATGATCAATTTCCAGCCGGGCAAAATATAGCTTGGATTTGTTGATAACGACGGGTAGCGATCGCGATTTGCCCACGCAATATCGTTATAATGTATTCCTTGGCCGATATATTTTTCAGCGATCTTCCACAATGAATCACCTGATTGAACGGTATATGAAACAGATTCGCCAAAACTCATTCTTGGCACCGAGGACGAAACAGATGTCACAGCGGTCTTTGTGAAAACAACTGGTTCCGTCGCGTTGCTCGTTTTGCCGTTTTTATCAAGCGCCACCAGCGTCACGGAGTGCGTGCCGACCGCGACGGTACCGTCGGTCGAAATCTCGCAGTTGAAACTAGCCGTACCCGAGGGGCTGTTCGTGACCGCGATCTCTTTTATAACCTCACCATCAAGCATCACCCGGATGATTGAATCGTTCTTCGCCACGCCCGTAAGCACGATGGTCGGATTGGCGCCGTCGTGCACCTCTGGCTGGATAATAGTCGGCGGCACATAAGGCAATTCAACCTTGAACAGTATTGCGCTAGTCGCGGCACTCTTTTTTCCGGAAGCATCTTCCGCTTTCACAAAAACACTGTGCCAGCCCGGTCGTAAGTCAAGAAATGGCGTGTAGGCAAAGCTTCCAGTGCCGGAGCTATGCGTTGTGGCCATTGTCTTTCCATTATAGACGTTGTCGATATACACGAGAACGGTATTGCCGCTGCGCGCTACACCCGTGATAATCGGCTTCGTTTTAATGGTCACCTGAGAGGCTGTCGGGCTAATAATCGTCGGACGGATAACCTTTCCATCGGTGGGCGCTTCTGTCTCCGCCGGAGTCATAAAACTCTGGTCGGCGCTGGTAACGGTTGTATTACCCGCTGAGGTAGCGCGATAATGATAGGTTGTTTCGGGTGTCAGCCCGGTCAGCAACACGCTGTGCGCCGTCGTTAATCCGCTTTCGGTTATTTCTTTTCCGTAGGCCGTGGTCACGCCGTATTCGACTTTTGAATTCGCCCCGTGATTTGTGGTCCAGCTGACCGTCGCGGTATGCTCATCAACAACCTCAACCGTGAGCCCGCTCAGCGTTGTTGCGGCCAAGGTGGTAAAGGTCGCGTCAGCATCATTCGCTGAGGTGTTTCCGACCGATAAAACTTCATAATGATACGTCTGGCCGGCGGTGAGACCGGTCAGCGTTAAACGATGGCTGGTAACCAGTTCGGTGTCTGACACTTCGGCACCGTACGCAGTCGTCCGGCCGTAGCGGACGCGCGAGGTGGCTGGATGGTTTGTGGTCCAGGTGATTCGAACCGAGGTGGTGCTCAAAACCTCGCTGGCCGTATTTGTGATAATCGTCGGCTCAAGCTCAGTGGTGGTAAACGTTTCATCAAGGCCCGTGGTGCTGTTACCAGCCCGATCCGTCCCGCGAACCCGAAAATGATACGGGGTGTTTTCATTTAGACCGGTGAGAGTGACCTCGTGGGCAGTGGTCAATTCAGCGTTTTCACTCGTCAGATTGCCGTAGACTTCGGTCGTACCCCATTCCAGCTGGGTGGTGGTTAGTTCATTGGTCGTCCAGGTTATGGTGACACTGGTACGCGCCGGCGCGGCCACAATACTGGCTGGCGTTGCCGCTTCCGTATCAATCGTTATGCCGTCAGAGGTTGTTTCAGAACCGGTATTACCGGCCTGGTCGACCGAACGAATGGTGAGATAATATGTCTGTTCATTTTCGAGCGCTAAACTGGCTGCACTAACCGAGGTTGTGGCCCCGTTGTCAGTCCAATTGACCACATCCGTGGCACCGGCCGTTGTGCCGATGGCATATTGATACTTTTGGATACCAGAGAGATTGTCTGTTGCCGCTTCCCATGCGCCGCTCAGGGTCGTCGTATCGTTTGACCAGTCGCTGTCGCTTGAACCCGTGCCGTCGCGGACGGCGCTTGGCGAGCCAGGCGGGGTCGCGTCATAATAAAACGGTCCGTAATCATGGCTGCCATTATTCGCCCCGGCATAATTATAGCTTTGAACGTGTAAATAAAGACTGTTGCCTTCGCTGACGGCTGTTTCTGTGATTGTATTGCCGGTCGCTCCGCATGAACCGTTGCCGCCGTCAAAGGGCGGACAATCATTCTCGGCTTCGCTCCAGAGCGACTCGGTATCGGCCCAGGTGTGGGTTGGATTTGTATCCCAGACTGAGCGGTAATACCTGACCCCGCCCTCGTTCCAACCAGCGCTATTGGTGAATTGAAAACTCGGCGTATTATACCAGGTTGAGGCTGATCGGTCAGCAGACAGATTTGGCGCGACCGGCAGAGTGTATGTTTTCACGGCGCTGGTGTAGTCGGTGTTACCGTTTCCATTTTCCGCCCGCACCTGATAACAATATCCTGTATTAGCGGTCAAGTTATTGTTGTAGTATGAACTTTGGTCCACATTCGCCGTCCCGAGATCTGTCGGCGCGTCACAATCCATACTCGGCGTAACGTTCGTTTGACGTTGGACGCGAAATCGTTCTTCATTATTTGAATTATCCGTCCAGCTGACGGTAATCGACGTATCCGTCGCTTCCGTCTCAACGATATTCGTGGGGCTGGCTGGCGGATTTACATAGACCCAGAGTTTTGAACTGTACTTGTTGTTTTCCGACCGGACGCCTACCTGGTACTTCCCGGTGGTCTGGCAGGTAGCAAGCGTCCAGGCTTCCTGGTTTTCCGAATACCCGACCATTGGATTTGTCGGCGCAGTCAACTCCGTACCGGTCGGCAGCATATCAACGTTTGTTGATTGATTGCGAACAAACATCCAGTATAAATTGTGGGTATTCAGGCACGTGCCATACCCGTACCAATGGCTGATGATATCGAATTCATCGCCGGTATTACAATATGTTGTTTCTTCCGGCCAAGACATGACAACGCCCGGCGAGAGACATGAGACCGCTTCCTGACCATCAGTTTTTGCCGTCGTCCGAACCGGCTCAAATGCCGCCAGGCCAAGGAGTGTTATTCCGGAGAAAATTAAGCCGATCAGTGCAACCATCGAAAGAAATGACGTCACCGCTGCCCGATAATACCGGATGTGTTGCGAATAACTTTCGAGATATAACCCGCGTTCATCGCGACCGGCAAATTCAGCGAAGCTTTCTTGCTGCGTTTTGGTCAGATACGCAGGCCAGGAACACAAAATCAAGAAAACCTTCATTATAAAAGACCAGGCGGGTAGCCAAAACCTGGATTTTTTCTCCGAAAATCCTCGGTCTGCTTTTCGTATCTGTCTGAGGAATAGACTCCTCATTTTGCAGTATTTCCTAGGTTTTTTTATCGTTTCAGGAAACATGTATTCTTAACAATAAAAAGCAGAGATGTAAAGAGTGTCTGCTTTTCGCTCGTTCCATATATTCGGCTTTTTTATTGTTTTTATTTTCGTTAACTACTAGTATTATACCTTATTTTTGTACTAATGTCAAATAATTTAAACAAAATATGTGTTTAATGCGAAAAAATAAATACATTTGGCTAATATTAGATAAATAAAAAGGGGCGGGAAATGCCCCTGCAGCTACCTCATCTGAAGGTGCCTCTGTCATCGCATCCAGGCAAGCAAGATACCCAGAGCCACCGACAGGAGGGCGCCAAAGATCACCCTCCACTCCTCGGGCAAACGGAACGTGATAGCGTGCGCCCAGAGCCAGAAGAGCCAGATTGTCTTCCAGAGGAAGGCGATAACCACGTTCGGATCGACGCTGCCCGCAAAGTCGGTCAGACCGAAGATGCCGTGCCAGTGGTTGAGGATCAGATGATCGGTGTACTTGTGGGTCACCATCATCGTATAGGCGTATCCGCCCAGCACGTTGATCCAGGCGCTCGTCGAAAACGCCATCCACCACCGCGCGCCGCCGTTCGGGCAGCCGAGGAACGACCACAGCCAGGAAAGGCTCGGCCACCAGTTCTTGGCCAGTAATGCGTTCACGCCGGCCGGGGCATAGACAAAAGACGCACCGATCCAGACGCCGAAAACCCCCCAGACCAGCGATTGCTCGACTCCATGCGCGATCGCCCAGTTCCCCTTGACCAGCACCGTGGAGATGATCGTGCCCAGCGTGCCGAGAAGGAAGAACTTGGCAAAGGCCATGAGCGGGCCGTGTGCCTTGGTCGCTGCGCTGAAGCTGGCGGTCGCGAAGACTATCCAGCCAAGCAGACCGAGCGAACCCAGCACAATGAGCACCGTCCAGACGATCGCCGGAACCATCAGGCCGATGAGAACGAGCACGCAAAGTACGATGAAAACCGTCCAGGCAGCAGAACTCGACCGCTGTTCGTTCATAGAACGCCTCCTTCAGCCAACCGCTTCATCACCCCCGGTGACATCGTGATTGCGTGTACCGACAGCCAGAATCGTCCGACCATCAGCCAATGACTCCGAAAATAGCTGAGCATCCGTCCCTCCCTTTACCAAACGACCACGAACCCGCCGGACATTGAAAACCGCCGCCTGATTCCAGACGGCGTCTTCTTACCATGGCAGATGTAAACTGTCAACAGTTATGTCACCATGCCCTTTTTAATGAACTCGCGGAGCGCGTCGCTGCCCACCCAGCGGGCCGCCGGGTTTTTTGATGCGGCCAATTTCCTGGCTACCGGTACGGCTTTCTTCGCAAGGACGGGGCTGCGTTTCCCGATCTGGCGCAACGCCCAATTGATTGCTTTTTTTACAAAATTCCTCGGATCATCAGCCTGTTGCTCAATGCAGCGTAATAATGGTACGAACTGTTTATCGGCTGCCGTCTTGTCGTGCCAGGCTAACCCGGCCATGAGAGCGAAGCCGGCGCGTTTGACGAATTCTTCCCGGGCGCGTGACCACTGAATCGCTTTTTGATAGGCATATGGCGTCTTGTCAAAAAGGAAGCAGCAGACCTGGTCGCAGACGTCCCAGGAATCAAAATCCTCCACCCAACGGTCCATCTGGCTGGGCGTCACCAGCGCTGGATCGTCAATGAAACCGGCCAGGATTCTGGCTTCGTGTATTTTTGTCTTCCACAGTTGTTCAGCTAGCGCGTGGTCTTTGCCGATTTCTTTTGCAAGTTTTCTGAGTATCGGGATGCTGATCCCAAGCGTGTTTTTTGGATTTATGCCAAACCGCGCCATGCCAGCCACGTTTTTTGGATTGGCGTGCGCACGCAGGCGCCGCAGTATTTTCTGGACCGTGAATGTGTTTTCAACCTTCATGTTGTTATTCATAAATTGACGGATAATCAATCAAGAAATTCGAGTTCTGGCCGGTCGTGCGCCCGGTATCTGCCCAACGTGAACGGCGATGAAAAGTCAGCCAGCGTATTGGCTGTCGTGACGGCGTATGAATACCCGGTTGCCTGCACCTCTCTGGCCGCTTCGAGAGAATAGTCGCCGAAAGGGTAAGCAAAACTGACAATCGGTTTCTTTATCAAGCGCTCAAGCTGGCTTCGACTTTCCTGAATTTGGCGTTGCTGTTCTTCCGGCAAAAGAATGTCTAGTAAGCGATGGTCGAGCGTGTGGGAGCCAATCTCGATACCGGCGTTTGACAGTCTGACGATTTCAGTGTCGCTGAGGTATTCCTTTTTAGTAAAATTCGCGATCACATAAACCACGGCGGTCATGTTCTGTTTCTCTAGTTCCGGCCACGCCGCCTCGTAAAAATTCTGATACCCGTCGTCAAACGTGAGAATGACGGGTCTGGCCGGCAAGCGTTGCTCGCGGACATGGCGAAAAGTAATTGTCTGATAGCCTTTCTTCTTTAAATCAGCCAGTTGAGCGCGGAAATTCTCCGGCGAGACGGATAACCCGATGTCACCTGGGTCGTTCGGATCACGATACCGAATGTAGTGATACATCACGATCGGAATACTAAATGTATCAGAACGTTTCACGGAAATCATCGGGAGACGTTTCTCGAAATTTCTCACTGTCAGCGAAGGCGCATCTTTTTTTTGAATTTGCGGAAGTTCATTGTTTGTCTGAAAGGAATTTGTCGGCTGGTTTGATATCCTGTTTGATAAAACCATACTGGTCGCAAACGTCGAATCAAGAAGACGCGGCATGCTAAAACCGACTAAAAACAACGCTGTCCAAAAAAATCCTTGAACGAACCGGGTCGTGAAGGTTTTTCTGTTTCGACGGGTCATTGTATTTTGGGTAATTATTTTACTGCGCGCTAGCTTAAGGATTTTCATTTTTTTTCTTGGCTTGAAATTCCAAGGCCAATGAATTGATGCAATATCGCTTGCCTGTCCGGTCAGTCGGACCATCATCGAAAACATGACCGAGGTGCGCCCCGCATTTCGAACACAAGACTTCCATTCGAACTAAGCCGAGCGATCGGTCTTCTTCAAACCTGAAATGTTTCGGGTCTGCCATATCCCAGAAACTCGGCCAACCGGTATTTGATTCATATTTGGTTTCCGAAGAAAACAAAAGCTGGCCGCAATTCACGCAGTGGTATTCACCCGGCTCCTTGGTATGCAAATACTTCCCACTGCCGGGTGGTTCGGTGCCTTTGAGAAAACAGACGTTGTATTGTTCGGGGGTTAATTTCTTGTTCATCTGTTTTTATTTTGTAAAAGGGTTTTCATAATTACCACCATTTCATGATGCAAATTCTTGCCTCGTGCGATTTTTTGTTTGATTTTATTAGGGCTGAAAAACTCAACACGTTCAACGTCCTCTGGATTGGGGGTAAAGGGGCCATTGTGCGTCGCCTTAAAGATTGTCAGAAACTTTTTCATATCCGGCCGCTGTGGCGGCACGTAGATAATTTCAAACAGCTTTTTAAATGGAACAGCCACGCCAATTTCTTCGACCATTTCCCGTTTCGCCGCCTGTTCAACAGTTTCGCCAGCCTGAACATGTCCGCCGACAACTGTGGTCCAATGCGATGGCAAAAAGGCAACCGTCCGGCTGCGGAGTTGCAAGGCGACGTCGCCCTTGTTATTGAATATCAAAACGTGGACGATTCGGTGGTTATTCGGGCCGTCATAGAGTTGGTCCTTTGAAATTCGGCCAATTACAGCGTTGTGATCATTAACGATGTCGATCAGTTCCATGGCTACAGCATACACCAGTTAGGTAATACCAAGAAAGACCGATCGCGTGGTAGCAAAAACAAAAAAGGCTGAAAGCCTTCGCTTCGCCAGCCCCCTTTCTTTAAAAGCCGCCTGATCATTTCTGCTCTTGGCTGGTTTTTACCAATCTGACTTTAATAGCCGAAGGTTCTTGTATATCGAACCCAGCCGCCTGTAGCTGATTATAAACATGCGTGCACAATGAGTCATATTCGGTCGTACTAGCACCCCACATCGCCCGTACCACGATTTCAGCCTCATCCTGGGAAATCGAATGTTCGTGATGATGACCCGCGCCATCATCGAAGACAATCGCATCAAGCTTAACTTCCCCGTACTCATCAAAAGCGCCATTGCGTAATTCTTGACCGATTATCGCGATCATTTCTGCCTGCGCCAGCTGTCGTTGACGCTCTTTCTCTTTTAACGCATCTCTTTCGGAAACTACTTTGGCTGCTTCGTTGTCGACAGTTGGTATTGGTTCGCCCTCTGGTGACATGTGTGTACCGGCAATTAAAAATTAGACATTATTCCTCTTGACGATGCACTATTACTAGATAATATCGAGGTCATACATCCGATACGTCTTGTATATCTTTGCCCCGATTCGTTCCAAAACCTGGCGCATAGGTGCGTTGGATTCGTTTATTAACGACATCTCAGCTGTTTTATACCCTTTTTTTCTTCCCTCTTCAAGTGTTCTTTTATAAAAAACTGCGTCAAACCCTTGGTGCCGATGTTCCTTCAACACGCCCATGACCAGCACGCGCATGGAGTCGATGTGCCGTTTTTTTAAAAGGATCCGTAACAATCCGAAAGGGAATAGTTTACCGTTGGCCGTTCGAATCGCCTGATTGATGTCCGGGATTGATAAGGAAAAGCCGATGGGTTGACCGTTCAATTCACCGACGAAGGCAATGTCCTTGTCAATTACCATTTTGAGATCTTTTGCCAGCGCTCTAATTTCGGCCTCGGTCTCGGGCACAGCGCCCCAGTTATCATCCCAGGCCTGGGTATATATTGTATGCACGATGCCCACATCACGATCGTAGTGCTTCATATCTACCTTCCGTACCCGGTAATCCTTCCGGCTTGTTTCAACGGCCGTGGCAAATTTTAAAGCTTCGTCCGGCAAACCAACGCCGAGATCAATCTGATAGGCATACATGTTCTGCGAGTTTTTAAACCCGTAGCGTTCAAGTAGTGTCGCATAATACGGCGGATTGTAGGTCATCATTACCATTGACGGGGAATCAAAGCCGTCGACGAGCAAAGAATATTCCCCATTGATCGAGAAATTTGCCGGGCCGCGCATTTTGAGGTAGCCAAGCTTTTGCAGCCACTCTTTGCCATGATCGAACATGGCCTTGGCAACGTCAAAGTCATTCACACATTCAAAAAAACCGAAGAAGCCGATTTTTTCCCGATGTCGTTTGACGTGCTCGGCGTTCTCGTGAACCGATAAGCGGCCGACCGGCTTCCCATCCCGATGGGCCATGAGCAATAATACCCGGGAATGTTTGTAGTATGGATTTTTCTCCGGGTTTAAATAATCCTCTTTGTCTTTCAACAGAGGCGGCACCCAGTTTGGATCGTTTCGATAGATCAACCATGGAAAACGAACGAACCGTTTGATACCGTCTCTCCCCTTAATTTCAGAAATGGTTATCATGATTTTTCCACGCTCCGTAATTTCTTCAAATACTTCTGGTTCATGGCCGTAAGTTTTTTCACCGTACTCGGCCAATCAGTAAAAGTAATCGCCCGGTCGTCAATATAGGCAAAGGCGATCGGTTTTTGCCCGACCACTTCGTCAAAGGGAATTCCGTATTTACGCAAATATCGCTCCACGGCTTGCCGGCCCTTTTTGTCGCGAGCCCGAGTCGTGTAGACGTAGAGCCACCATTTTTTTCGCAGATTGATTAGTGTCCGGCGGGCATCGGGAACAGGAATATCATAGAGCGAGCCGTCATAAAAACCTTTTGAATATCGGTGGATCACTCCATCAAAATCAATGGCCAGCCTCCGGCGCGGTTTTTTATCAATCTTTTTGCTTCGATACATGGGGATGAATAGACGATCGAACGCTGTGTTTATTTGCCGGTCAATTCTTCAACCTCTTTTTTCCCCTTGTCGAGCTCGGTCACTTGTTCCTTATCGAGTTTCAGTAACATGGCCTGGAATTCGCCAACGTGGGTTTTTTCTTCCCGGGCGATCTCCAGAAGCACTTTTTTGAGGTCGGCACTTCCGGTCAGCGCGGCCATTTGCTCATACAAGTTTATGGCGTCATACTCGGCAATGATGCCGGCCCGGAGAATTTCCGCATCGATTTCCTCGGGTTTGGCTTTTTGTAATTGGATGGGAATTTGGGACATCATGATATTGTCTCCTTACGATACGTTGTTAATTGTATTAATTAATATATCCAGACCTTCGTCTAAAACATCGTACGGAATGGTCAGTGGCGGCATAATCTGGATGTTTTGTCCGCCGCCGATGACAGCGTGCAGCCCGTTCACCAATGCTTCGTCAATAAGCTTCTTCGCTGTTCCCTCGTTGTTGACCAAAAAACCTATTTCCATGCCCAAGCCATGAAGATCGGTTATGGCTTGACCAACGAGTGGCTCGAGTTTCTGTCTGATGCGTTTTCCTTTTGCCTCGGCCTGCTCCCAAACCTTGTCTCGCTGGTGGATCTCAAGTGTTTTCAAAGCCGCCGCGCAGGCCACTGGCGTCCAGCCGAAGGTGGAAATAAGACTCGTATAGGGGAAGGTGGATCGGAACAGTTCGGCATTCCCGACGACCGTGCCGATCGCCGCCGCACCATTTGAAATTCCTTTGGCAAAGACGATCATATCGGGAGCAATGCCTTCGCGTTCGATGCCAAACAACTTTCCCGTTCGAGAAAATCCCGTGCCTACTTCATCAATAATGAGGAGTGTGCCATATTTTTGCGTCAACGCCCGGACATCTTTTGTAAAGCCGGGGTAAGCAACGGCGGTCGAGCCCCAACCAGTGATAATTCCGGGCTCAGTAATGAGCGCCGCCACGTCTTTCTTCATAAGTACTTCATTCAGACGAGCCAAAAAAAGCTTATTATTCGCTTCGCCCAATGATTCTTTCGGAAAATCCAGCTGAACAAACTCCGGTACGAGGGGAGCGATTCGGTCGAGCGCTTCAGCCGAATAGCCGAGCGCCAACGAAGCAAACAGCTGGCCGTGATAACTGTTTTTGAACCCGACGATGGTTTTCCGGCCGGTGGCGGCGCGGGCGATTTTAATCGATTCCTCGATGGCTTCAGTGCCGCCCGTCGCTTTCGCGCAGGCATTTAAAGAATCGGGTAAAGCAGACGTCAGTTTCATTGCATATTCTTCCTGGATCGGATCCGAGCCCCACAATAATCCCTGAACATTCTTTTTTGTTTGCGCGGCCACCGCTTCATTCACCTCCGGGTGATTCCAGCCGAGATTCGTCACGTTCCAACTGGACGTAAAATCGATGTATCGTTTTCCGTCCCGGTCCCAAATAAACGAACCTTCCGCTTTCGACATCCGGAAGAAGTTGTACTTTTTCAGATCGCGATAGACAATGCTATTTTCGATCATGGTTAGATTTTAGGCGTAGGTTTAGATATAAACCGCACGTGAACTTCATCTTTTTCAGTCCAGGACGGTATGGTCGTCAGCGTTAATTTCATTGTACCGAGATAGTAAATTTTAGTCATTGGCGGAATGACGACCAGGTCGGTCGCTTGGACGGGCGTCGGTTCGCCGTTCAAGTAAAATGTCCCTTCGCCCTCAAGCACATAATAGACAAAGGTACACCGCCGATGAAAAAACTCTTCTAAATGCCCTTCAGCTACCTCAATGTAAACCACGCCAGCCTCTTCCTGACCGGTTGGATAAACCCAAAGGTTGATGCCGTGTTTTTCCTTCTTAGTTGCCTCACTGCGGGTAACTTTCATTTAGTAAATGACTATTCATTATTGTCTGGCGGATAGGGAGGGATCCGACCCAGCACTAGGGCGGAGGCGGGAGGATTCGAACCTCCGATACCTTTGCAGGCATACCGGTTTTCGAGACCGGCCCATTCAACCGCTCTGGCACGCCTCCACCTCAGTACTGGGTACCGCATTTCGAGACCAGCCCGCTTGTCCCGCATCACGCTCTGGCGTTGGTGCGGGGTTCAACCGCTCTGGCACCTCTCCACGACGTCACTAATCGTTGCGATTGTACCGTATTTTGGGGAAATAATCAACTTTATAATAATAAAACAGCTTTTCAGCTGCAAAAATAATGTCCCGCCTTAGAACAGGGAGCTTTGCCTAGTCGCCACATTCTCTTCCTGTTCATCGAATATCTTCACCGTGCCGTATTCACCGTCATATCCCGGGTTAATATGCACTTTTCCCTCGCGGACTTTTTGAATCGCCTCGACAATACGCGGCTGAGTCATCGTCTGAAGTTCACTCAACTCAACATTTAGCAAAACATTGAATTCGTTCTTCCCGGCCTGAATGAGCTTGTCATATTCGGCGATGACGGATTTCGATCCTTTGCCCACGCCCAGCGCCTCGCCGATCACCTCGGCCAGCGGCACGAGACTTTTGAAGGGCGGTCGACTATCGGGTTTGTAACCTTCGGGCCGGTCAGCTATTTTTTCCACCCGACTCATGACGCCGACCGTCAGGCGTTTGCCGCACCTCGGACAGAGCGAATTGTGCTCCTTTGTTTCCTGGGGCGAAAATCGAATCTCACATTTTCGGTGGCCGTCCCAATGGTATTTACCCTCTTCGGGAAAAAACTCGATCGTGTAGGCAATTCGGTTATTTACGCTTGGCGCTGTTAAGGCCCGAGAAATATTATGAAAGCTTAACTCTTCCAATTCAAAGACCGTGGCTTCCCGGCCGAGATTCGCGCCGGAGTGTGCGTCTGAAAATGATACAATTTGCTTACTATCAAGCTGGCTCAAGCGCCAGTTCATCGGCGGATCGGATGACAAGCCGGTTTCAATCGCGTAGATCCGGTCCGAGAACTCACCATAACATTCGGCCAGCGAATCAAAGCCCGACTCCGAGCCGAAGAGTGAAAACCACGGCGTCCAAGCGTGCGCCGGGATGATCAAGCAGTCGGGCGAGGCGTCAAAGATATTTTTTGCGAGCTCGATCGAGCTGAGACCGAGAATCGGCCGCCCGTCGGATTTCAAATTCCCTTGCCAGCCGAGTTTGGTCCGGATCAACTCGACGGCCTTCAGGTCTGGAGCGATAATAACAGTGTGGATTCGCCGCGTCCGGCCGCCCTGGCTGTAGATACACGAGAGTTCGGTGGCCGGAATGAAAAAAACCGGAAAGGATGAAGCTTTCAGTTTGTATAACCCGTTCGGCTGTTGTTCGAGTTTGCCCGTCAGTTCTCGAAACCATTCGGGATGGGTGAAATCGCTCGTGCCGATAACATCAATGCCTTTTTTCGCCGCCCAGGCGGCCATGTGCTCGAGGTCCATGTCCTGAGACACGGCCCGGGAGTATTTGGAGTGGAGATGAAGATCACTGATAACGTTTGCCATGGAAATGCCTATCGTTACCAATAATAACGTATTCTGAGCTAATTTATTTCTATATCAATGTATTTTATCCCTGGATGTTTTACTTTCAAGCGATCTTCAATCTCGTCAATTTTCCGGCCGACGAGTCGCGGAATGCGATCGGCCACCTCAACGTAGAATTTTTTGAATTCTTCATAGTCGTTCTTGACCTGATTAAACTTTTTTCTCAGATCTGAGGTCGGATAGATTTCCCTCAATAACGCGTGGCCGTTAAATTCCATTTCGCATTTTATGCGATACACACCGATGTCAAGAACCGTGGACTTGAAATCGAGGACTTTTTCGATCGCCGGGTCGGCTTCCAAATAGGAAATTATCTCAGCGCTCAAATGTCTCGGCATGGTCGCGCCGATAAGATATTTACGGTTTTTCACGATCAAGGTGATTGCGACTACTCCCAGTAAAACGCCAATAACGATCGAGCCAGTCGCGTCCCAATAATTATGCCCGGTCAACTCAGTCAAGAGGATACTGACAAAGGCGATCGCCACGCCTAGAACAGCCACACTGTCTTCAAACAACACCGCTAAGGTCGACGGATCGCCGTTATTAATTATGTGCCAAATACTTTTATGTTCGGACTTTTTCTTAAGTTCTCGAACCGCAATCAGTAGGGTGGCCAACTCGATAATAAAAGAGGCTGAGAGGATGAAATAGATGATTGGTTCAGCCACAATACTGTGTCCAGTCAGAAAAGACGTTATCCCGCGGAAAACCGTCACGCCCGCGCCGATAAAGAAGATACCGCAGGCCGAAATCAGCGCCCAAAAGAATCGTTCGTTGCCATAGCCGTAAACGAAGAGTTCATCGGGTTTTTTCCGGGATCGACTAAGACCGATCGCTAATAAGGCTTGGTTGGCGGTATCGGCGAAACTGTGGATCGCCTCGGAAAACAAAACGCTTGATCCGGAAATAATAGCGGCCAGGCTTTTGATGATCAGTACAAAAAAATTTCCGATCAGCGCCGCCGCAACCGGAAACAATCCCACTGTTCTTTCCTTGGCAGTTTTTTCTGGTTTGACCGACACCATAAGAAAGGGGCTGATTAGGTGGCTGCTATGCCAGCGTTTTCCATAATTGTTCAAATAGCACCCGTTGCGTCTGCGCCAAGCCGGCGTCTTCAATAATAATACCTCGCGGCGTACCGTCCTTAGCCACCGAAATATGCGCGGTCTTGTGATCGTAAATAATGATATAGGTTGGCGCGCCTTTCTTCTGTCTAAGCCAGCGCCGTTCGTCCAGTCCCAGCGGTTTGCCGCCTTCGCCGAGGGCGATTATTTTTACGTGGATGTTCCGTTTTTTTCGTTCCTCTGTAAAATCAGGAAAATCCTGGTAGAGATATTTTCGGATATCAGCCGATGAATAGACATAGTATTCTTTCGGCGCCGGCGCTTTGGCCATTGTTTCGATAACGTCGCGCAGAATTGTCGTGATACCTTTAATGCCGTCATAATACTTGGCGACCGGCTTCTCACCCTGTTTGTCGTAGGTTGATTTGAGCTCGGGAATGAGGCGCGACAGTTCCGACTTCGTCTCCGCCAATAACCGCTGCTTGGATTCGAGAAGGGCGGTCAGTTTTTCCGGATCCTCAGCCACAAAATACTGATGGGTGTCCTGGTGGTAATACGAAACCAGGCCTTGTTCGCGGAGTGATTTCAAAATATCATAGGTTGTTCCGCGGTTGATCCCGGCCTCACTGGCCAGTGCCCGGACAGCCGACGGCCCGCGCCGGAGCAACGCCAAATAGACAGCACTTTCCTTTTCGCTGAAACCGAGCTTCTCAAGTGTTTGTTCAACAACCATTTATCAGAAATTAATAATTCATAATTCAGAAGGAATAATTATTGAAGTCCCCTGAACCAGTGGCCTTTGGCCGATCGGTTCGGGGGACAACCAGCCTTCTTCCTTCTGCGTTGTGAATTTTAAGTTCCACCACTTAGGTTTGCCATTCTTTCAAGACGCGTTCATATATTTCCGGTGTGGAAATATCGAACCATTTTCCCGAAAACGGGTAGCCGGAGAGCTGGCCGCGCTTGGCTAAATTCGGGAGGACGTCATGCTCAAGACTAGCGGGTGTTTTTTGCGGCAGCAAATCGAACAATTCAGGTTCGGCCAGGAATATGCCGGCGTTTACCAGTCCAAAGGTGTCATTATGAGTTGGCTTCTCGACAAAATTCACGATCGTGTTTCCCTGGAGCTTGACGACGCCGTAATCAGAGAACTTATCGGTCGCATTCAGCGCCGCACTCATGACTGACCCGGTGTTCTTATGAAACTCCATGAACGCCGGCAAATCAATCTCCGCCAGCACGTCACTGTAGTAGAGCAGAAACGGCTCGGTCAGCTTGTCTTTGGCCAGCCGGATCGCGCCTGCTGTCCCGGCGCGTTCTTTCTCGACAATATAGGTGATTTTCACGCCGAAGTTCGAACCGTCGCCGAAATACTTCTTGATGTTTTCGCCGAGCTGTTTGTCGATCACAATCACAATGTCGGTGATGCCGCAATTCCGTATCGATTCGATGATATGCTGGAGGATCGGCCGGCCTTTTACCGGAATCATCGGTTTCGGCATTTCATAGGTGAACGGCCGCATTTTTACGCCTTGGCCGCCGGCCAAAATGAGCGCGTGGTGTATTTTCGGCCCGAGGTTTTGGCTCAAAACATATTCAATCGCGTGCGACCGGTTTCGGATCCGCTCACCGTCGATGATACTATCAAGTTGGCTGAGAATATCCTTGCGCAATGTAATGGTGAGACGAGTTCGTCCGCTTTTGGTCATATACGAGGTTTTTTAATGATTTCGTGCGCTTAGTATAGCATATCTTCCTATGATGAGACAAAAGAAAAAACCCCCGTCCTCTCGGGAGTCTTTTCGCATTGTTCAGTTCAAGGAACCGGGCATTGGCCTACTTTCCCGCACCCTCTATGGGGCGAGTATCATCGGCGCTGACTGGCTTAACGGCTGTGTTCGGAATGGGAACAGGTGTGACCCAGTCGCTTGAAACACCCGGATCTCTGAACTGAAGTTTACTATTAGAGAGCAAGTTGCGCTGGGGTGAGCAGAAAGACGAGACCAATAAAGACAGTCACCAAAACAACGAAGAATACCAACGTCAAATAAATTTTATACTTTTTAATCATACGCCTGCCAGTGAATAGAGGTACAACCATATATTGCATCCGCGATTCTGGTCAGCCAGAGTAAATCGGGATACTCGATCAATTAGTACTCCTCGGCTAAAGCCCTTACGGGCCGTACACCTGGAGCCTATCTACCAAGTAATCTCCTTGGGATCTGATACGGATGTCTTATCTTGAGGAAGGCTTCACGCTTATATGCTTTCAGCGTTTATCCCGGCCGAACGTAGCTACCGAGCTCATGCCCATGGGGGACAGCTCGTTCACTAGAGGTTCGTTCTTCTCGGTCCTCTCGTACTAGAGAAGAGTCCTCGGTCAAACATCCAACGCCCACAACAGATAGGAGACCGAACTGTCTCACGACGTTCTGAACCCAGCTCACGTACCGCTTTAATTGGCGAACAGCCAAACCCTTGGGAGCTTCTTCACCCCCAGGATGCGATGAGCCGACATCGAGGTGCCAAACCGCGCCGTCGCTGTGGACGCTTGGGCGCGATCAGCCTGTTATCCCCGGAGTAACTTTTATCCGTTGAGCTTCCGCCGTCCTATTACGTACGGTCGGATCACTAAGTTCTACTTTCGTAACTGCTCGGGTTGCCGCCCTTGCAGTAAAGCTGGCTTGTGCCTTTACGCGACGCATCCCGTTTCCATCGGGACTTAGCCAACCTTTGTAAACGCCTCCGTTACCTTTTGGGAGGCGACCGCCCCAGTCAAACTACCCGCCAGACACTGTTCCCCAGCCTCTGTAAAGGCGAAGGGTTAGACTTAACATTGAGTCAGGGTGGTATCTCACTGTTGACTCCCCCCGGGCTGGCGCCCAGGGATCAAAGTCTCCCACCTATACTCAAACGGAATCAGCGCTAAGTCAATATCAAGGTGTAGTAAAGCTTCACGGGGTCTTTTCGTCTAGTTGTGGGTAACCGGCATCTTTACCGGTCTTGCAATTTCGCCGAGTCCCTCGTTGAGAGAGTTCTCAAGTCGTTATGCCATTCGTGCAGGTCGGAACTTACCCGACAAGGAATTTCGCTACCTTAGGACGGTTATAGTTACCGCCGGCGTTCATCAGCGCTTAGCTTCGAGGCTTGCACCCCTTGGCTTAACGTTCTGACACTGGCCAGGCATCAGCCCCTATACGTCGCCTTACGGCTTAGCAGGGACCTGTGTTTTTGGTAAACAGTCGCTTGAGAGCATTCGCTGCGGCCTGTACCGAAGCTTGCGCCTGGTACAGGCAGGCCTTATTCCGAAGTTACGGCCGCTGTTTTGCCGAGTTCCTAAACGAGGGTTCTCTCGTTCACCTTACCCCTTCTGCGGGGCCACTCACCTGTGTCGGTTTACGGTACGGTTTCCTGCTGACACGCGCACGCGCCCTTTTCTTGGCACAGCGTGTGCCCGAATCGAATCAGCCGAAGCTTCATCTTCCGTCCATTCCACTTGCGTGGAACAAACGACGGACATTTCCATGAATCCGCTCGGACGTTCGCCATGCGTCAGGCACGTACAATCAGCAGGAAGGGCTGGAATATTAACCAGCTGTCCATCGCCTACGCCTTTCAGCTTGAGCTTAGGACCGCCTAACCCTGGGACGATTTACGTTGCCTAGGAAACCTTGAGTTTTCGGTGTCCGGGGTTCTCACCCGGATTTTTGCTACTTATACCAACATTCTCTCTTCCGTGCTCTCCACCGTTCCTCACGAAACGACTTCGTTGAACACGGAATGCTCCTCTACCGCTCATCGCGTAAACGCGACAAGCCCACGTCTTCGGTACTCAATTTAGCCCCGGGAATTTTCGGCGCAGAACAACTTGACTAGTGAGCTGTTACGCTTTCTTTAAAGGATGGCTGCTTCTAAGCCAACCTCCTAGTTGTAAAAGTCGTTCCACCACCTTTAACACTCAATTGAGATTTAGGGACCTTAGACGGTGATCATGGGCTGTTTCCCTTTAGACCTGTGAAGCTTAGACCCCACGGTCTGACTCCGACAGTTCCTCCGTCCGCATTCGGAGTTTGGTTGGACGCGGTAGGCAAAGCCATCCGCACCCATTCAGTGCTCTACCTCGGAAGAGGCAATCTGTCGGGCTAGCCCTAAAGCTATTTCGAGGAGAACCAGCTATTGCCAAGTTCGATTGGAATTTCTCCCCTATCCACAGCTCATCCCCTAGTGTTGCACGGCTAGTGGGTTCGGACCTCCCCCACGCATTTCTGCGGGGTTCATCCTGGCCATGGATAGCTCACCTGGCTTCGGGTCTAGTGAGTACAATCGGAAGCACGTAGTCCCTCGACACGCCGCCGAAGCGGATGCCGAAAGACTACAGCTCCATGCGCACTATTCGTGCTCGCTTTCACTCTGGCTCCACCCTACACGGGCTTAACCAAACTGTACCCAACTAAGTCGTTGGTTCATTCTTCAATAGGCACGCCATCATCCTGAAACAAGTTCAGGACTCTGACTCCTTGTAGGCACACGGTTTCAGATACTATTTCACTCCCCTCACCGGGGTGCTTTTCACCTTTCCCTCACGGTACTGGTTCACTATCGATCACTAAAAGTATTTAGCCTTGGGACACCTCATCACCCTAGACTTCGGAACGAGTCCGAAGCAAAGGGTGACAAGATTGTTATAGTCGTCCCGACTTCACACAGGATTTCACGTGTCCTGTGTTACTCGAGAATATTACCATAGAGCCGAAACCCTTTTCGAGTACAGGGCTATCACCTTCTTTGGCTCCGCTTCCCAGCGGATTCTTCTAAGGAAGTTTCGTTCGTAAGCTCTATCCTGGAAAAACAAGCTCCAGACATAATATCTCACTACCCCACTGCTGCGTTAGGGCTTGCACCCCTTGTCTCGCTTACGCGAGACGGCCTCAATGGTTTGGGCTCCTCCCCTTTCGCTCGCCACTACTCAGGGAATGAACCTCCGCTAAAGCTCCGGTTCACAAGCCATCCGTAAACGGACGTCCTGCTGGCCGTAACTTTAGTGAAGGAGTTTGATTTCTTTTCCTCCGGCTACTAAGATGTTTCAATTCACCGGGTGTTCTTCATACACCTATGGATTCAGTGCATGATGTTTTGACCTTCTGTCAAAACGGGTTTCCCCATTCGGAAATCCTCGGATCAAAGGTTGCTTGCCACCTCCCCGGGGCTTATCGCAGGCTGCTACGTCCTTCGTCGGCTTTTAGTGTCTAGGCATCCACCGTGCGCCCTTGTTGATATCCCGATTTACTCGGGTTAACCACAATCGGAAATTGTGATTGTTTGTTGCGAATTGCAATATATCGTTGTTTCCTCTATTCACTTGTCAATGTTCATTCCTCTGTTGAGCAGAGGCAGGAACGAACGATCGCTCGCTCATTCCGGTCTCGGTTCAACCTGTTTTGTTTTGGTTATTACTGAACTGGGCCCGGAGAAACAAAAAACCGCCTTCAGGCGGATTATCGGCCATTCGACCAATAACAGGCTAACGAAGCTATCCGCCTGGTGAAGTAAATACTAAGGTTTTCTTTGTCATAATGGGTATTTTGTGGATAAACTGTTTATTTTTGCATATTCATCATAGCAGGTTTGAATATGAGTGTCAACAGACTGCGATTGCAGCTTTTTTGAAAATCCCGTCCCTATTTTTGGAGCGGAATTATTAATTTCGTTTTACGGAAGCAGGCGCTTACTAGCGTCGCCGTTTCTTTGCCTTTTTGACCTTTTTGGTCCGTTTAACTTTTTTTACCTTTTTCACTTTCTTGACCTTGCGTACTTTTTTCTTGGCCATGGTAGTGTTCACCTCCTCCCGTAACTCATAGGATATGGAAAACTGACCTTTGATATTTTCATTATACCTGATTGGTAATTATTTAACAATAAAAAAGGGGCAGCGCGAGATACTGCCGGGAATCACTCTCGCCACTGCCCGGACGAGGAAGCACTGGGCTAGATTGGGCTAGCCGTCCTCGTCGGAGGAAGAACGCATGCCTGCCGTCATCTGATCCGGCGCCCGGATCCGAGGGTAGTTGGTGTTCGTCTTCACGCCTTCGTCGTCGCCTCCCGCGTGCTCTCGATGGAGAACAGGTTGGGTGCACGGATGTTCATGATGAACCTCCTGGGCCACCGGTGAACGGTTGAGGGTTCGATGCGTGACCGGGTGTCAACACACGTTAAAAATATACGCCTTTGCTTTTTCAGCGTCAATGCTTTACAAACACACTGGGATTTTGTATACTCAGCCGCTGTCCTCAGAAATTGAAACGACTACGTTCTGATAACCCCAAGGGGAGGATTACCGATGAACCTGCCGACAACCGCTGCTCCGTCCTTTGCCATCATCACCGGCACTGGCTTCGACCGGTTTACTGAGCTCGTTCCCGACTTCGCCGAGGAGTCGGTGTCCACGCCGTATGGTACGGTCTATGTCCAGCGCTTCACTCGCTCGGGCACAGCTTTCGTCCATGCGAACCGCCATGCCGCTCACGCTCCGATTGCGCGACGGCGCTGGCGACTTCCCATGTACCACGACCTGTCCGGCGGTGAACACTTCCTCGATCCGCGACCGCTCATATTCGCACTGGCCTGCTTCCGTCCTCAGCGCATCCTATCGACAACCGCGGTCGGCACGCCGCAGGACCTCCCGATCAGAGGGATTGTCCTGCCGAGCGACCACTGCACCCCGGAATTCGGCATCCTCACATTTGCCAGCGAGGATTCCGGCCCTGAGTTCCATCAGCCTAAAGGGCGCGTCTTTTGCGGAGACCTCCATCCGGTGCTTGTCGAAGCACTTCACCAGCGAGGCCATGTAACGGTCACGGATGGCTTGCTCAGGATTATTCGGGGTCCCGGTTTCGAGTCTGATGTCGATGCGAAAAAGTTGCGTGCGGAAGGCGTGACAATAGCTGGTATGCATACGGCTCTGCCGGAAGCGTACTGCAGTCATGAGCTCGGATACCCGTATACCTCTGCCGCCATCATCACTGATTCGCTGGCCGTCCATCCGGATCAGGATGAGATCGAACGGATCGCGCGCGAGGTTGGGGGAGCGCTTTTTGAAACGTTCTGCGACCTCGCCGTTACTGGCGCATTTCCACCTCCGAGCGACACCCATCAGAAGCATTCTGTGCCGGGATTGCGCGAAAAACTCGGCCTTGCATAGCCGAGTCCGATCATTCGTCTGTTCGTGTCCACTCATTCGTATGAGTGGATTTTATTTCTAGCAGCTATTTCCGAATATCAAATACTTCCGTTTTATTTGAGCCTGACTTGTTTTCTGGCCGATACAATCATCAACTTTCAGATAGCCGTCCAAGTTTCCAAATAAAAAAAGTTAGCTTGCCAAATCTTTTTGACGCAACAGACTGAATACACAAATGATTCTTTTTTGCTATATCGCGAATCTCTTCCGGGTGCGCTGCATCGCAATGTCCAAAATATATTCTTCCGTTTGGTTTCAGATATCGGGCGGCCTGCGAAAAAAATCTTTTGTTAGTTCGGAAACTGGAGTCCCAAACGGTTCTTTGCGCCTCTGATGCTGCCTGTTTATTTCGATAAGGAAGCTGGGCAATAATGACGTCAAATTTTTGTGATGTTGTTATATTATCGAATAGATCGCTAACTTTTGTTGTGACGTTTTTTATTCGATTTATCGAAATATTTTTCTTACAGCTTCGTATCGCATTTTTGCTGGAATCAACGGCTAATACGCTTCGAGCCTTTTTCGCGGCAAAAAAAGCGAGTATGCCGGTTCCTGTTCCCATATCTAAAACTTCATCGTTTTTATGAATCTCCAGCTGACCAGCAAACCAAACACCATCTCGATGAGGACCGAAAACCCCCGGGTAGGCGATGATATGAAATGCGCCTACCGCCATCTCTCGGTAGTACGCCATTTCCTGGATACGCTCTTTCTGAAGCTCTATGTGTAACTGCTCCGATGTTTTATCGGTAATTGTTTTCTTCATTATGCTAGATGTTGGTGCCGTCGGTCGGACTCGAACCTCCAATCCCTTGCGGGAATCCCGCACTAGTGGTGGGCGAGGAGAGACTCGAACTCTCATGCCTTGCGGCGCTAGGTCCTAAACCTAGTGCGTATACCAATTTCGCCACTCGCCCACCACAGATGCGGGACGCGTATACCTCAGCCATAGGCTGATCCGCCTTTGGCGGAAGTTCCGCCACCTTGGCTTGTATTATGTAATTGTGTGCGCCTGCCCCGCACCCGACGTCGAGTCTGCCGAGACGGAGAGGTTGCGGGGTATACCAATTCCGCCACGACGGCCTATATAGGTAATATAGCAAAATACGTCGGGAAAGAGAATTTGTCAAAATTATTCATTCACCCTATACTTACTATATGAAAGGAAACGCGAAGAAACTTTATCTTCTGGGCGGGATTCTCATCGGCGGAGCATTGGTACTCACCTATTTCCTTGTTTACCCTCCGAAGAACAGTTCAAAAAACACCGTCAAGAATATCAATGACGACATTTCGCTGCCGGCTGGAACAAATGACAATGCGAACGTCAATGTTAACCGCGAGCCGTCAATTTCGAAAGACAGCCCGCTGTATCCGGTGGCCCTGGCCCGCGACACAAAACGTGTGGCTGATATGCGGGTGCTAATGGACGCCCTAACCGCCTATTTCAATGAGAACGGCAACTATCCCGAAAGCCTGACCGCGCTTTTGCCGGACCGTATTGATTTCATACCTGAAAATCCCAATCCCGGCGGCGAGCCATATGTCTATACGCCGATTGGAACGGCGCCATACAATTTTTACAGTCTTGTGTATACCCTGGAAGTTGGCACTGACGATATTGCGCCCGGACCGCACGAAGCAACGCCCCAAGGTCTAGTGAGTATGTAGTTTTCTACGGACGAGAATTGCTATTTTCGTCTTTTGTATTTGTATTCGCATTGCTATTGCGATTAGTATTTTGGTTGATCGAATTCTTATTAATCGGCTGATTGCGATTACTGTTCGTGTTAAAACTTTGCTTATTTTGGTTGACGTTTACATTCTCGTTCGTATTCTTTGTCTCGGTCGACGTCAGGCGACGTGAGGTAAAATAGATCAAGCCAAATACCACCATGGCCATAAAAAAAATAACCGTTCCGGGCAACTTTAACTGATTCGCTTTTTTCGCCGGTTCTATCATACTCCCATCCTAGCATAGAAGAAACCTGGCCTCAAACGCATGGCATATGCTTTCACACTACCAGATCCTATTGATAATTCCACCAGATAAGCTAAAAAATGAAATAACAAATTCTGAAACGTTAAACACTTGATCAACATAAAAGGGGTATTGGATTTTTTACCGTTACCCCGTGTGAGCTGTTTGTGCTTAGCTGCTCATTACCCTCGGGATCATCAGAAGGATAGCGACGCAGAGAATGATGGGCACCAATCCGATCAGCATGAGCGCTACTGAACGTTTTCGTGACTTCTTCCAGCAGCTCCGTCCGAGCAGGATCACGATACCGCCTTCCAGCGTTGCCATGCCGCAGAGAACGTACACAATTGTCATGATGGTCGTCCTTTCGTGACCAGGTAATACGTACGGGAAAGGTCGACGCCAAATATTAGCAAAGCCAGCTGTTATTGTCAACCTTCCGTCCCCTTCGCTGCGATGCTATTGATTGTCGGTCTTGCCTTTATTGACAAATATTCATACTCTGCTACACTCGTCGTATCCGGCAGGCGAGATTTGCCCGAAAGGCAGTGTTATGAAGCGCTTGGTTATGACGGGGCAAATTCTCACGCTTATCCTCTTATTGACGAGAGGCTTTTTATTTTTCTAAAAATCCGAAATTCGAAGCACTAAATACGAAACAAGTTTAAATGACCAAATCTCAAAATTCAAAACAATATGACTTAGAAGAACGTACTCTTCGTTTCACAAAGATGGTAATCGCCTATTGTAAAAACTTGGCCAGAAATATCAGCCATTTTGAAATTTCCAAACAACTAATTAGATCCGCTGGATCGGTCGGTGCTAATTATATCGAAGCGAACGAAGCCTTGAGTAAAAAGGACTTTTTGATGAGGGTAAAAATCTGTCGCAAGGAAGCGAAAGAAGCGCGGTATTGGTTGAATCTGACGGAACCTACTATTTATAATAGCAATGTCAAAGAGTTGTTGTTGCGGGAGTCGACTGAATTAATGAGCATCTTTGGTTCAATAATCAGGAAAATGGAGTAGCTTTGATCATTTGTAGTTTGGATTTTGAAATTGTTTCGCATTTCGGATTTCGATATTCGTATTTCAATCAGACGGCAGGCGAGACGACAAAAGAGGATTGTAATGAAAAAATGTATTGTCGTCGGACAGATTTTATGGCTCTTTCTCTGGTTAACAAATTATTCTATCGTCGTTCCATTCCAGGCACGGGCGGAAGAACTACCGACCGTGGTCATCAATGAGCTCATGTGGATGGGCTCGTCGCTGTCTGCGTCCGACGAATGGCTCGAGCTCCGTAATCTCTCCGACCAGCCAATCGATTTGTCCGGCTGGAGATTGACCAAGCTCAGCAACGGCCAGGACGTAACAATGCTGACCATCCCGAGCGGGAAAACGATCGCGCCGTCCGGTTTTTTCCTGATCAGCAATTATTCCGCTGAGTCGGCCCAGTCAACACTCAATATCCAGCCGGATATCGTCGACACGGCGGTAGCCCTGGCAAATACGAGCCTCCGGATAAAGCTATATTCTGGTACTGGCGAATTGATCGACACGGCCGATGACGGTACTGGCCAACCGCTGGCCGGCGACTACTCTTCCGGAACGGTCTGGAAATCAATGGAACGAAACGACCTCTATGAAGACGGGGCATTGCCGACTGCCTGGCATACGGCGACCGAGTCAGTCAATTTCGATGTCGGCGCTTTAACTGACGGCACGCCATTATTAAAAAACTCTGTTCCCAATCAGCCGCCAGTCGCTGTCGCCGGGCCCGATCAAACCGTCGCAGTTAACGAAACGGTTAATTTTGACGGGTCGGCATCGTCTGATCCAGATGGCGACGAATTGCACTTCCGCTGGGATTTTGACAACGGCGACGCCGATACCGAAATAACCACCACTAGCGTATATACTGAGCCCGGCGACTACGTTGTCAGTCTGACGGTTGCAGACGACGAACTCGAGGATACTGACACGCTCACAATAACAGTTGAAGATCCTGCGCCGACTCCGGACGATGACGTTGATGAGACGATCGAATATTCAGATGACATTCGAATAAACGAGCTGTTGCCAAATCCCGAAGGCGGCGATCTCGAAACCGAATTTATTGAACTGAAAAACACCGGCGCTGCTGATGTCGACCTGTCGGGCTGGAAAATTGCGGATACCAGCCGGTCGTATACGATCCATACCGAGGATCTACCCACCGCCATAATCAACGCTGGCGGGTTCTTCGTGTTGCCGCGAAATATTTCCCGGCTGGCTTTAAACAACGCCTCGCCGGAAACCGTCCGTCTCAGCCAACCAGACAACGCGATCCTGGACGAAGTGACGTATGATCCGCCCGTCGCCGAAGGACAATCGTATAATTTCACCGAGAACGGCTGGCTGTGGAGCACCACCATCACCCAGGGTGGTGAGAATATCATCACCGCACCAAAGAAGGCATCAACGGACGACGACCAGGAACCGGACCACGATCAGCCGCCGGCTGAGCCGGAAAAACCAACCGAAGATTTCTCCACCCGCGTTGCACTGACAGAATTGCTGCCAAATCCGGACGGCGAAGAAGCTGAGGAAGAATTTATCGAAATCGGCAATTTCGACACTCGCGAAATTGATCTGATTGGCTGGCAGCTGACTGATAAAAAAACCTACTACCAAATTGACAAATCTACGGTTATCGAACCGGGTGAATATATTGCCCTGTACCGGTCAGAAACGCATATTGCCCTGAATAATCCAGGCGATGAAGTTTTCTTGATTGGACCAGGTGATAAAATTATCAGTGGCGTATCCTATCAAAAGGCTGGCACGGGACAGTCTTGGTCGCGGCGAGATCAAACAACCGATTGGCTCTGGTCCAGCGCGACCACGCCAAACGAACCGAATGAATTCATTGATGCGGAGAATACTGAAAATGACCCGCCAGTCTCAGCGGCCACTTCAGAAAAAACGTCGCTCGAAGCAATTGTTACGGCTCCAAACGACATCTTCGGCATCCGAACCGCCTATCTCCAGGCCGGCGAAGATGGACTCCTCTTAACACTGGCCAAAGGCGACCTGCCGATACTGTCAGCGGGCGATCGCGTATCGGTGACTGGAAATTTGCGTGTCTCAGGAAACAACAAAAAGCTAACGATTTCATCGCCAGAAGATATCATCATTGTCGGACCAGGCGATCCGCCAACACCGCAGCGCATCACCGGCTCTGAGCTTGATGATCGGTATCTCGGACGCTTGATTTCGATTGAAGGCACCGTCGCTTCAAAATCCGGCCAGAATCTTCTCGTCAACAGTGGCAACGGTGACGTGTCGGTGTATTTAAAACGGCCGGCAAAACTCAGCTTGACCGGATTGAACAACAGCGATGCAGTAATCATCATTGGGATCGTCGTGGCCGATGAAACGGACGGCTATCGGATCCTCCCGAGATTTCAAACAGATATTGCCGTGCTGTCTACGGCTAACTCGGCCGATCAACCGAGTGATGTGCAGGCTCAGGAAACCGCTCTGACCGGCGCACCAAACCAGTCAATGGATCGTTGGCCGCTCATCGCGGTCATTGCGCTTATCGCCGCTGGTCTGGGCGTGGCGATATTCAGAAAGCACCGGGGCTCAAAAAAAATCGCACCGCAATAACTCTTGCGGCGCAGGCATCAATCAAAACACCGCGCCTATTCCCAACCGTAGCGCCGGATGAACCAGCGTTTGACGTTTTCAGTGATCAGCAAATAGGTGACCAAAAAACCAGCCATGTAGAGCCAGAAGATTGGTGGCGGGGACACGAAGCCAAGCGCATTCGCGAGTGGGGAAAAGGGCAGCCAGGCTCCGATCGCAACAACCGCGATTGATGACACAATAAGCGGCAGGCTGGCGCGACTTTGTAAAAAAGGAATTTTTCGCGTCCGGATAATATGGATAATGAATGTCTGAGTCAACAGCGACTCAAAAAACCAGCCGGTATGAAAAAGTTGAGGGTTGTTCCAGCAATTGAAAACAAAGAGCATCAGCAAAAACGTCGCGTAATCGAAGATTGAACTGCACGGCCCAATCCAAATAATAAATTTGCGAATCTGATCGATCCGCCACTGGCGCGGCTTGACCAGATACTCCTCGTCAACCCCGTCCGTCGGAATAGTCACTTGCGACAGGTCATAGAGCAGATTGTTAGTGATGACCTGGATCGGAAGCATCGGCAAAAACGGCAGAAAAATGCTGCCGCCGACTACACTGAACATATTGCCGAAGTTTGAGCTGGCCGCCATTTTTATGTATTTGAGAATATTGCCGAAAATCTTGCGCCCTTCCCGAATTCCATCCTTTAACACCAGGAGGCTCTTTTCCAACAAGATAATGTCTGAGGACTCCTTGGCGATGTCGACGGCGCTATCAACGGAGATGCCGACATCGGCCGCTTTCAATGCAGGCGCGTCATTAATGCCGTCACCCATAAAACCAACCGCGTGGCCGCGGCTCTGGAGCGCGTGCACTACTCGTTCTTTTTGATTCGGTTCGAGTTTATCAAAGACCGTTGCCTCTTCCGCCGCCACCGCGAGCTCGGCCTCAGACATATTTTCTATTTCCGTACCGAGTAAGATCCGATTTATTTTCAGGCCGACCTCGCTGCAGATTTTTCGGGTCACAAGCTCGTTATCACCGGTCAAGATTTTTACCTGGACGCCATATTTGTTAAGTTGCTTGATGGCGTTGGCGGCGGTCTCTTTCGGCGGGTCGAGAAACGCCAAAAAGCCGATCAG
>JBAZLK010000008.1:0-36024 GCA_041650335.1 Patescibacteria group bacterium | reverse complement strand
TCAGGAAGCCGGCAGTATTTCACCAACGACGCAAGCCGACATTGACAAGGCGCGACAGCTCATTACTCTGGCAACAGCAGCGGCGAAGAGCGGACTTGATATTAGTCCGAAAGACGCCCTCAACTAACAGGACTTCGTCAACTTCAGCAGCGCGCTCCGCGTTTTTGACCCGAATGTCAGCGCCCAGCTGCTTGAGCATTATGACAAACTGATTGAGCTTGATCCAAATAACCCCTTGAATTACGTGGGCGCCGGTGATGACGCAGTGGCGGCCGGTCAGGCGATCGAAAGCGCTCTCGCTCAGGCCACTGACGTAACCGACGAACAAAAACAACAAGCGCAGGCCCAGGAGGCGGAATTCTATACCCGGGCGAGCGGTTATTACGAAAAGGCAAGCACACTGAAAAACGACTATGTCATCGCCTTGCTGAAAAAGGCGCTCATGAGCGAACTGATGGGCAATCGCGAAGACGCCATTACGCAAGTGGAGCAGTTGGCGGCGAAATATCCAACCAATACTGACGTGCTTTATGAGCTGGGACGGATGTATGTCGCAACGGACCAAAAGGATAAAGCCAAACAGGAATTCGTGGCGGTACTGAATCTTGTTCCCGATCACGCCAACGCCGCCTTTCAGCTGGCTGAGCTGGTCTTGGCAGACGGCGACAAGGAAACCGCCAAAGCGCTCTTCCTCCGCGTTTACCAGAACAACCCAAACAATCAGACGGTGATTGACAAGCTAAAGGAATTGGGCGTGACGCTCTAACGCGCACACGAACAATCATAAAAACAACCGCCCCTCCGGGGGCGGTTTGTGTTTTTTCTAGCGCTTGGTAGCATTCCGAATGTGGTACCGGGCCGCACTTGTTTTTACAAAATCCAGCCAGTCACGATTTGGCTTTTTTCGTTTCTTATCGGTGATGATTTCGCAGACATCGCCGTTGCGTAGGGGCGTATCGAGACGGGCAATATGATCGTTGATCTTTGCGCCGGCGCAGCGGTCACCGAGATCGCTGTGGATCGAATACGCAAAATCAACCGGCGTCGAGTCTTCCGGCAAGTCGATGACGTCGCCTTTTGGCGTAAAGACGAAAATCCGGTTTTGAAACATGTCAATTTTCAGTGTCTCGAGATACTGACGGTGGTTGTGAAGCTGTTTTTGCCAGTCGAGCAGCTGATTGATCCACTCAAGCTTCTTTGGAGGAATGGTCGAACGCTTACCCTCTTCAGTGTAGTGCCAGTGGGCCGCGATGCCGTATTCGGCTAAATCGTGCATTTGTATATCCCGCACCTGGAACTCGACCACCTGGCCACCCTCACAGAAGACCGTGGTGTGGAGCGACTGATAGCCGTTCGGTTTGGGGGAGGCGATGTAGTCCTTGATCCGACCCTTAAGTGGTTTCCAGAGCTTATGGATGACGCCAAGCGCGGCATAGCATTCCTTGACGTCACGGACGATGATCCGCAGGGCAATCAGATCGTGGATTTGGGCAATGTCGTTATCATGCCGGAGTAGTTTCTTATACAAACTATACAAATGTTTTGTCCGGCCGTGGATGTCGATCGGGACAATCCCCTCGGCCACCAGTTCTTTCCGGACGATCTTCTTGATTTTCTCGGCATAGTCGAAGTGTTTTTGATAGACGGAGTCAAATTGTTCTTTTACCCGGGCGTATTCTTTCGGATAGACATAGCGGAAGGCGTGATCCTCGAGCTGCCCCTTCAGTTCGCCGATGCCGAGGCGGTTGGCGATCGGCGCGTATATTTCAAGCGTTTCCAGGGCAATCCGGCGCTGTTTCTCCGGCGGCAGGGCGTCGAGCGTTTCCAGGTTGTGGAGCCGATCGGCGAATTTAACGAGCATAACGCGGATATCGGCCGCCATGGCGATGAACATCTTGCGGAGATTTTCGATGTAGCGTTCCAGGCCGCGGTATTTGATAATCCCGAGTTTGGTTACCCCTTCAACGAGAAAGGCGACCTCGTCGCCGAAATTCCGTTTGATTTCGTGGATCGATTCGTCGGTATCCTCGGGTACATCATGAAGCAGGCCGGCCAGGATCGTCGCCTGGTCGAGCTTGTATTCCATCAGCGTCAGGGCGGTTTTCGCCGGATGGACGATGTAGGGCTCGCCCGACTTCCGCGCCTGGTTCCGATGCGCCTGTTCGGCGTAATCAAAAGCCAGCCGGAGCAACGTCAGGTCGAGCTTGAGGTGCATCTCTTTGGCTTTTGCCTTCAGATCTTGAAAGGTGACGGTTGCCATAAAATCAGTATAGCGAGTTAAATGTTCTTAGACAAATAGGCAACGTAGGCGAGGATGATCATCCTCGCCTACGGTTTTTTGTATAAACGATTTTCTGTCAGAGTAGTTATTATCCAGCCGGTATCTCATCGATCGGTTTAGAATATTTGCATTCCTTGCTGGCGCAGGTAATTTGTTTCTTGGCGTAAACAAGCAGGCTGCCGCACTCGGGACATTTTTCGCCGGTCGGTTTTGACCAGAGGGCGAAGCGGCACTTCGGGTATTCGTTGCAGGCATAAAATACCCGGCCGCGAAAACTGCGCTTTTCAACGATTTGGCCGACGTTGCACTGCGGGCAGGTGACGCCCGTCGATTTGTCGATGTTTTTTATGAATTTGCATTCAGGATAGCCGGTGCAGCCGAGAAACGGGCCGAACCGTCCGACCTTGCGCTGTAAGGGTTTGCCGCACTCGGGGCATTTTTCGTCGACAATTTCGCTCTTATCCGGTCCGGTGCCGTCGCCGTTCAGGGCTTTGGTGTTTTTGCAGTCCGGGAAGCCGGTGCAAGCCAGAAATTTTCCGAAGCGGCCAATCTTGATAATCATCGGTTTGCCGCATTTTTCACAGACCTCGTCCGTGGTTGTTTCGGTCAGGTCCTTCTTTGATATTTCCTGCTCTTTTTTTGTCAGGTTTTCCTTGAATGGGTAGTAAAAGTCTTTGAGGAGCGGCACCCATTCTTTCTTGCCGGCGGCGATTTCATCAAGGCCTTCTTCCATTTGGGCCGTGAATTGGTAGTCAACGATCTGGGGAAAATGGTTCACCAGTAAGTCGGTGACGAGCATGCCGATTTCCGTCGGTTTCAGCCGCCGCTTGTCTTTTTCGACGTATTTCCGTTCGATAATGGTGGCGATGGTCGGGGCGTAGGTCGACGGCCGGCCGATTCCGTGTTCTTCGAGCGCTTTGACGAGGCCGGCCTCGGAATACCGGGCAGGCGGTTCGGTAAATTTCTGCTCGTGTTTGAGGTTGAGGATGTTTACCGGTTCGTCGGTTTTAACGCTTGGGAGTACGACATCCTTTTGGTTTGTGACATAGACTTTGAGGAAGCCATCGAAGCGCACGACACTGCCAGTGGCCCGAAAGACGTAGTCAGACGAGCTCTTTATATCGATCGTGGTCTGGTCAAGGCGCGCCTCCGGCATTTGCGAGGCGACGGCGCGCGACCAAATGAGCGAGTATATTTTATAGGTGGCGGTATCGAGGTATTCCTTGACCGCCTCGGGCGGACGAGACGCTTCGGTCGGACGGATGGCCTCGTGCGCTTCTTGGGCGAGGCGCTGTTTCGTCGTGTACCGGCGCGGTTCAGGCGTCACATATTGATTACCGTAGGCTTCAACGATATAACTGCGCGCTTTCATTAAGAACTCCTCGGACAAGTTGACGGAATCTGTCCGCATATAGGTGATCAGACCGACCGAGCCTTCCTTGCCCAACACAATCCCTTCATAGAGCTGCTGCGCCATGTACATGGTCTGCCGGGCTGAAAAGCCAAAGCGGCGGTTCGCTTCCTGCTGGAGCGTCGAGGTAGTAAACGGCGGCAAGGGCCAGCGCTTAGTTTCTTTTTGCTCTAAATTGCGAACGGCATAGCTGGCTAGTTTCAAATCTTTCACGATCTGTTCCGCCTCGCTCTGGTCGTGGACCGCCATTTTATCGAGGCGCTTGCCTTTATGCTCGTAGAGCCGGGCGGTTATCTTCGGTTCAGCGTGATCCTGTTTTTCAAACTCGGCTTCAATGTTCCAATACTCCTTCGGTTTGAAGGCTAAAATTGCCTGTTCCCGTTCAACGATGAGGCGGAGTGCGACCGACTGAACGCGGCCGGCGGATAAGCCTTTGGCGACCTTTTTCCAGAGGAAGGGGGAGAGTTCATAGCCGAGCAGCCGGTCGAGAATCCGCCGGGTTTGCTGGGCGTTCACCAAATTTGTATCAATGCGGCGCGGGTTGGCCACCGCCTTTTTGATGGCGCCCTCGGTAATTTCTTCAAAGGTAATCCGCTTCACTTTATCATCAGGTACTTCCAGTAATTGCGCCAAATGCCAGGAAATAGCCTCGCCTTCGCGGTCTTCGTCTGTCGCGAAAAGTATGGAATCAGCCGCTTTCGCCTCTTTCTTTAGGGCGGTGACATTCTTTCGGCTGCGCGTCGGGATGATATATTGCGGCGCGAAATCATGCTCAATATCAACGCCCATTTTGCTTTTCGGCAGATCGCGGACGTGGCCGTTTGATGATTTGATAATAAAATTCCTCCCGAGGAACCGGGAGATGGTTTTGGCTTTCGTCGGTGACTCGACGATAACGAGTTGTTTCGGCATAGTTTTATTAGAGATTGAGCGCGTAGGTTTGCGGCTCGAGCTGGATAATAGCGCCTGACATTTCCAGAAACGAGAGCGTGGAATTCATAGTACTAATCCCCAGTTTACACTTCTCGCAAATTTGGTCAACTGTCTGGGGGCCGGCGCGCAAGAGATCGAGTACGCGTCGCTCTGCTTCGTTCGCCGGCTGATAGCGGCTGTTTTTCGGAGCATTATTCGTGTCAGCGAGGCCGAATATCTCGAGGATATCAGCCGCCTCGGTCACCACTTTCGCCCCCTGTTTGATCAGCCGATTGGTGCCAACCGCGCTCGGCGTGTAAACCTGACCGGGCACGGCCAGGACCTCGCGGTTGTAATCAAGGGCAAAATTGGCGGTGATCAGCGCCCCCGACTTGTCCGGCGCCTCGATGATCAGCGTGCCGAGCGAGAGCCCGGCAATGATGCGGTTCCGGGCAGGGAAGTGCTGTTTCAACGGTTCGGTTCCTGGCGGGTAGTCGGAAATCAAAGCCCCGCCGGTAGCCACGATTTTTTCAGCTAAAGCTCGGTGCGCGGCCGGGTAGATCCGGTCAAGGCCGCTCGCCATCACCGCCCAGGTTTTTCCACCGGCCGCAAGCGCGGCCGCGTGCGCTCGGGCGTCGATGCCGTAGGCCAAACCGGAGACAATAATGACGCCGCGCTGGGCGGTCGCTGTAACCAAATCGTCGGTTATCCGGAGGCCATAGGTCGACGGTTTGCGTGTGCCGACCACCGATAAAACGTACTGTCCCGCGTTTGCGAGACTACCTATATAATATAAGGTAGTCGGCGGATGGTAGATCTCTTTGAGCAGGGGCGGATACAATTGGTCGGACGGATGAACGGTTTCAATTCGGCTATTCGACATGGTGTTGGTGTCCTTGACGCCTGGGTTTCACTTCGTTAGAGTGAGGTTGTTCGCGACGCGGTGCTGCCAGAAAGGAGGTGACGATGCGCTCGCTCGCTAGGTATGCGTTCTACGGCTGCTGTGCGGTTTTCCTTCTGCTCGGCAGCATCTTTTCGCTCCTATTCCAGCTGCTCGCTCTCATTTTCGGCGGGATTACATTCCTTCTGCCGTGGGGGCTGTCGCTCCGTCTCTCGTGCAGCCAGGTGCGCAGGTAATCCGGGTAAATAGAAAAACCCAGGTCTTCCCTGCGCCTTTTGTTTTAGGATATCACGCCCACGATTTCATGGCAACCGTACAGTATGAAGTTGATTTTTAGCTGAAAACAACCTACACTATAGGCGTCTAATAATTTAGCGTATTTTTATGCGTTATCTCATTGGTCTGCTTATTGTGGTCTTGGGTGTGAGTCTTTTCCTTAATGCCACCGGCGCGGCCAACAGCGACCGGATCATGGAAATCGTCTGGCCGTCATTTATCATTGGCATCGGCTTATTATCGTTCCGGTCGAACCCGCGCAACTGGTTCGGACCGGTCCTGATCATGCTGATCGGTATGGCCTTCCTGTTCAGCAACCTCGACATCCTGCCCGGCAACTGGGGCGACTACTTCTTTCCCGGCCTGCTCGTCTTGATCGGCATCCGCGTTATTGTCGGTCGCTCGCATCGTGACAGCGCCGTGGCCGGCAGCGAAACGAAAAACGCATTTGCGGCCTTCAGCGGCGTAGATAAAAATGTCTCCGGCGATTTTACCGGCACGGACTTGTCCGTTGCCTTTGGCGGCATGAAACTCGATCTCCGCAACGCCAACATTCAAGACAATGCGACCATCAGCGTCTTTGCCGCCTTCGGCGGGATCGACGTCTTTGTCCCGAAATCGGTCAATGTGAAAACCGATGTCCTCCCGCTTTTTGGCGGCGCCTCGAATAAGACCCAGCCGGATGCTGGTGCCACGAAAACACTGAAGATATCCGGCACGGCGCTTTTTGGCGGAGTGGAGGTGAAAAATTAATAGGATAATCTGAGTAAATTTATATTACAATAACATAAAATTGCCATGAAAAAAATCAACACGATAATTGGCGTTCTTATCTTGTTAATTATAGCCGGCGCTGTTGGTGTCTGGTTGTGGTGTCAACAGTCTACTTTAACGAAACAGTCCGAGCCTATGAGCAATAACACGCCAACAAACAGTTCGGCGAGTCAGGTGAATACAAATCAGCCAATACCAGTTAGTTCCGTCCCGCGAGTAATGGCTAATAATTGGCAAGACTTTGGCGTGGAAAACAACGTCTTTTATGTCAATCAATCGGGCACGCACCAAAGCATAGAAACCCCGTTTGATTTGAAAGACTATCATACGGATAGGTCGCCGTATGGGTATTTATTCTGGAGACGGGGTGCAGTGAAAAAAGCAATGACGACCGACGCATATGGCTATGAACCCTATGAATTCGAATACGAGGACGGTATTAACCCTGAGTTTCATTGGTATGATTTCACGACGCAGGAGTATGTGGCGCTACCAGCGGTAAGACTGGATAATAAGGATCGTTTTTTCGAACGAATTTATAGCATACACTTTTCATCGACCGAACCGAAGCTGGCTATTGAAATTGGTAGTTATGATACCGAAAGCCCGTTATTTGCTCCCGGGCTCGATGAAGAACAACCATACCAAACGCACGGGCTCGTCTACGACATTCCCTCGAATACATTCAGCAGCTCTCCTGATCCACTGACCCAGTATGTAGCTGCACTGCATACTACGAGCACACACATGCGTGGATTTTTCTGGGACAGCGCTCATCAGGTAGCTGTCGGTGTTCCCGGGGGCGAAGGCTGCGGCACCTATGACACCCTAGAGTTTGTGAATTTAAAAGATATTTCGGTAGACATAGCGGGTGGTAACGGTAGTTTCGATTATCAGGAGACTGATAATATGAACAATCCATGCAATCCGAGAAATGGCGTGAGTCCTGACAACCGATGGTTTGTTCTTTCTGGAGAGACAAAAGGCGGAAAATATAAAGGACTGCTTTTCACCGCGGAACAGGGTGTCACCCCAGTCAAACAGGTTTATTCGTCACCCGGCAACCTGCAGGGATGGGATCTGACCGGCACATACCCGGTATTTGGCCTGAACGGTTCTGTCTATGATTTCAATATGTCAGCTGCTCAGCGATCGCTCTAAGAGGGTTTGAAGTCACATTATCGCTCGTGCTCTAGAAGAAATTGCCTGTGGTTTACCTTTGTGTTAGAATTGGCAGACTAATCCGTAAATGGCCCGGCTATGAAAAAAACGCTTATCATCGCCATTTTACTGGCCGCGGTTGTTGTCACCATCGGCGCTGCGTGCGGCAATTCGTCCAAATCAACAACGAACACAAACACCACGAATACCGGCACCTCGAACTCCAATGCAACGACGGGTAATAGCGTGACGATCAGTAACTTCGCTTTCTCGCCCGCGACCCTGACGGTTACGGCCGGCACGGCGGTTACCTGGGTCAATAACGATTCGGTCACACACACGGTTACGGCGAGCGCGTTCAATTCCGGCGATCTCGCTCCAGGCCAGACCTACACCTTTACCTTCTCGACGCCCGGTACGTACGCCTACAGCTGCAGCATCCATCCGACCATGACCGGCACGATCATCGTGCAATAACGAAACATTCAACTACTCCGGCAATATAAAAAACAGGGCCGTATAATCAGGCTCTGTTTTTCATTCGGCCGCGCGCTTCTGTTCTTCAGTGCGCGCCAATATTGTTGACGGGTCGGCACAAACGCGGTATACTCTCCGCGTTCTATGAACGGTACCACAGAGCAGCAAAACTTTCTCGGTCTTGGCATCGCGCCGCAGCTTCTCGACACGCTCGAGCAGCTTGGGTTTACGACGCCGACGCCGATCCAGCACCAATCGATCCCCCCGGGCATTGAGGGAAAAGACGTGGTCGGCGTGGCGCAGACCGGCACCGGGAAGACGATCGCTTTTGGCATACCGATGATCCAGCGTCTGGCCCAGGTAAAGGGCCGCGGCTTGGTCATCCTCCCGACACGCGAACTTGCCTTGCAGGTTGATGAAGCGCTCCACGACATCGGACGGGGCGTCGGTTTGCGGACGGCCGTGTTGATCGGCGGCGCCTCCATGGGCAAACAACTCGAGAGTCTTCGGAAAAAACCGCATATTATCATTGCCACGCCGGGTCGGCTGATCGACCACCTCGAGCAAAAGAATGTCCACCTCGACGACGTTCACATCCTCGTTCTTGACGAAGCCGACCGGATGCTCGACATGGGTTTTGCGCCCCAGATCAATCGGATTTTACAAGCCGTCCCGCCGCCGGCCGAACGGCAGACCATGCTTTTTTCAGCCACGATCCCCGATACGATCATGCAGATTGCCCGGCGGCAAATGCGCCTGCCGGTCCGGATCGAAGTGGCCCGGTCTGGCACAGCCGCCGCGACTGTCGAGCAGGAAGTCTATATCGTGGCCAAAGCGGAAAAAACCAGACTGCTCGAGAAATTACTGCAAGATACGCGCGGCTCTGTGCTCGTATTCATGCGCACGAAACACACGGCGAAAAAACTGACCCGGGCGGTCAAGGCGATGGGTATTCCGGCCGCCGAGATCCATTCAAACCGGACCTTGAACCAGCGCCGCGACTCGCTCGATGGTTTTAAATCAGGAAAATACCGAGTACTAATCGCAACCGATATCGCCGCCCGCGGCATTGACGTGCGCGGCATCGAGCTGGTCGTGAATTACGATCTGCCCGCCCAAGCCGAGGACTACGTGCACCGGATTGGCCGCACTGGCCGTGCCGGACAACCGGGCCGGGCCGTTTCTTTTGCCATGCCCGACCAGCGCGGCGATTTACGAGCGATTGAACGTCTTATTCGCACGACCCTGCACGTGTCAGTCCTGCCTGAACTGCCGCCGGCTCGGCCCCAGCCGCCCCGTTTCCAGCGCACGCCGCCCGCCCGCCCGCAATTGCAGCATTTCCAGCGCAAAACGCAAATAAGCCAAGCACCGGCCACCTCGCCGTACGGCAACAGCCGACCGTTTCATATGAGTTTTCCCAAGCGTCGTCGTCGGCCGCATACTAGGTAGCCCTTGACACGGTAGGATAGATGTGCTATCATACTACCAATCAAGTATTTGTAGGTTTCTAACGCACTTCAGAAAGTCATGCAGGCACGCGCATTCTAACATGCGGTGCTGCGAAGAATAACGTAACAAGAAACCAGGCAGTATCAGTTTTGCGGAATCGAGTTTGATAACGCCAAGAAGCGTCCAGCCCAATTCATTCAGTGGCTTATCGGATCGCAAGCGTCGCTCGTCAGCAGTAAATTGGGACCCTTGAACAGAGGGTTTTTTGATTTATTATTTTCACTTCTAGTTTAAAATTAGGACGCAAATATAACTCCACCTTTTTTGATATTACGATAGCCAAATGAAAACCGCCCGATCCGTGAAGGAAGCGAGCGGGCGAAGGAGCTTGGTGTTAGTGGGCAGTTGAGCCGTTGATGAGCAGGTCGAGATACCGGCGTACGAACGTCCGTTTACCCTGGAACCGGACCTGTTCTTCCTGCGCGAACTGATCGACCAGGGCGTAGTTGGCGTCCATGGTGAGGATGACGGTCAGCGGGCCGAGGTCCTTCACGGTCGTACCCGGCAAAAGGTTGACGATCCGAGCGGAATCGCCGGGAACGCTGGCAAACGTGAAATGATGCGGCGGAATCTGCCGGTCAGCCTTGTACTTGGCCCGTTCCTGGCAGCTTTCCGCCACGATCCGAGACCAGCCGCCGTTGGTGTATTCATCGAGTACGACGTGCTGGCTACCATAGGAGGACATTTCCGCCGTCACTTCATCTTCCGAACCGCGCTGGCCGAGGGTGTAGCCGTTGACAAGGTTGTCTTCGGCGTGTTTCAGCTCGTGCGCCATGAGCAGACCGCGCACCAGCGTGGACAGATCCGTAACGGTGACCAGGAGCGTCCGAAGGCGTGGCAGATAGCCCGCGGCCATAGTTGTGCCGCCGGCTCCGACCGAGAAACCGCTGGGAAACGGCGCCAGATAGAAGCCAGTCGGACCAAGCACCTGTGTAGTGTCTACCGGATAGACTGCCACCGTTGAATCGTCCAGGCAGGCCGGGACGGAGTTCTGACGGAGGAAGTCGAACGAGTGTTTCGCCTGAGCGCTGTGCTCGGCGAGCCGTTCAAGTCCCTTGATGGTCTCATCAACCGCGCGCTTTTCCTCGGGAGTCCACGGATGGACGTGCCGCTGAGGCGCAGCCGGAGGAGCGCTCTGCACCTGAGGGCGAGCCTTCGGTGCCGCTTGCTGCCGGTCAGCGGGCGTGCGTTGGCAGTTTGTTCCAATTAAGGCGGCCAGAAGGACCGCCAACCCGACTGTCCAGAGATCCTTCGTTTTCAAGAGTGAGCCTCCTTATTGGTGAGGGACAACACAGCATCATTCAACCCAAGGGACAAAGAAGTGTAGCAATAATTTACAAAAATGTCAAGGTTCTGATCGCGCCGGATTAATGTTTGACAATCGGCCGACAATCAGCTACGATAGCCCCGTTCCGAATCGGTTACGAGGCACATGGAGAGGGAGGATCACTCAATGGAGTGGAAGCCGAATCCGCTGGGGATCGAGTTCATGGGTGGGACGGAGCTGTACTCGATGGCGGTCCGACCGCCAGCGGGTCGGCAGGTGCTCTTCTCGGGAATCATCCCGAAACAGACCGAGGGCTGCGACCTCGCGGCCCAGGTGGCGGATGTGCTCGGGCAGCTCATGGAACGGTTCGGGCTGGCGGGGTTGACCGTGTTCAACCTCATCAAGATCTCCGTCGCACTGTTTGACCCGGATGGCAAGCCGACGACGTGCGCGGCGATGTACGACGAGTTCAACGCGCTCTATCGGGCCTGGCTCGCGGAGCATGAGGTCGAGCTGCCGCCGGTTCGCTTCTGCGCGGGCGCGTCCTGGGTACCGAAGGATAGCCTGATCGAGGTCGTACCCGAGTGCTTCGAGCCCGCCGCCATCGCTACCGCAGCGTAGCCCGCCGCCGTCGCTGTAACCGACGGTTCCTGTTCTCGACCGACCTGTGATGGGCCGGTCTTTTTTCTTGCCATTTTCCAGTTAATGGCGTAGGCTGGGCGCAGAGGGTTGATCGTTATGCATGGACAGGTCTTAAAGGCCTGGGAGGTACGGATTATGGGCCGAAAACTGAAAGCCCTGGCCGCGCTTGGCAGTATCGCGGCAGCCCACAAGTGCGAAGAGGACGGCCATAACGGAAGCGCAGCACTGTTCTACGCGATTGGGCTCGGTAACGCCTTGTCGCTTGCCCGAGAGCTGGAAGAGGAAGAGGCGGCCGAGCAAGCGGAGATTGAGCGCCAGGAGGAGAAAGACAGGCAAGCGGCTAGGTGGCAGTGGGAGCGGGATCATGTTTGCATCGATTGCCGCCAAGAGTTTGATGAGCTCTACAGCGATGGGCGCTGCTATTCCTGCTGGGGTACGTATGACATGAATATGGACTACGATGACTAGCGAGAGGCAGTCAGATCTTTCATCGCCGCTGGGTACAATCCGGCGGCTTTTCTTATCTTGACACATTTTTGTCGTTCGCTATACTTCCCGCGTGTCTCCGTTTCCGTCGCGTAATATCTGGAGGGTGCCATGTCTGACGGAACGACTCTCCCGGCCGAGAAGATCGGCCAAGCCAAACTGATGCACGTTTGTGCGCAGTGCCTCGTCGAGCAGGAGCGGCCAGACAAGCTCCATGCCTGCCTCGCCGCTGACGGACAGGCCACGCCGTTTACGGCGGTCTACAAGTGCCCGGTCTGTTCTGTCCCGCTCCAGTTCTCCGATCCGGCCAGCCCGATCGGAGAGTGTCCGCGTTGCTGCTACCGGTTCCATAAGTGACGCCCAGCGCGATCGAGCGCTGTTCCGCTGCTTGCCCCCGTGCTTCGCACGTGGGGTTTTCATTTACAGATAAGCGCAGAGGAGTATAATAGACAGTAAAGAACAGGGAGACGCGCCCTGTTTGTTTTTATAATGTCATGCTGAACTTGTTTCAGCATCTCAATACCATAACACACCATGAATTCATATTATGTATACATCATTTCAAATGATCTTGTAACTGTATTATATATTGGTGTTACCAATGATTTACTGCGCAGAGTATACGAGCACAAGAAAGGATTAAATAAAGGTTTTAGTAGCCGTTATCATCTTCACAAACTACTATATTTTGAGGAAACGGATGATGTGACTGCAGCCATCGCGCGGGAAAAACAATTGAAGAATTGGCACCGTCAATGGAAAATAAATCTCATTAAGAAAAATAATCAGAAATTAGTCGATCTGTCCGCTAAGTGGTTCGGAGATCCTGAAACAAGTTCAGGATGACAGTCTTTATTATACAGACAACGATGTATTATCTGTAGACATGCTTGTCATTTGAAAAAAGGCGCTGTTCGGGGTATGCTTCCCGTGTATACGATACGTGATATTTATCTTCAACCTATGCATCGAGAAAGACAGCCCGAACCAATTCAGGGAGATTTATTCCCGGAATCAGCTGAAGCAAAACACGGAGAGAATATCGAGCGGGTGGTCGAGGTGGACCGCCGCCGACCGAGCGCCGTGATCTCGGTTGAGGGCTATGAGATTACATTTGTATTATGGAAGGGGAAGATAGAGGTGGCCGCTACCCAAGGCGCCTTATCGGTGGACGAGATCCCGGAAGCCTGTTTCGCGGCTGCCAAACGGCGCGCGACCGGCATTCTGCGGTCGATCGAGGCGGAGAGAAAACAACAAAAGGTTGATCCGCCGGAGACTCAGAAATAACACCGCGATGTACCACCTCTATATCCTCCGCTGCGCTGACAACACGCTCTACACCGGTATTGCGGTGGACGTTGCGAAGAGGGTAGCGGAGCACAATCAGTCACCGCGCGGAGCGAGATACACCCGATCGCGCCGGCCGGTGAAACTTGCGTTCATGAAAGCATTCCGCTCCCGCGCCAAAGCCTTGCGGGAGGAATACCGGATCAAACAGCTCACGCGGCAGGAGAAACTATTACTCATACGAAACTATAAAAAGCTAGCGTAAAAAACCGGACGTTCTCTAGAACGCCTTTTTGAATTGTGAAAAGAACGCCAGAAAAACATGTTTTTATGGTTGATTTATTGATACAATAAGCGTATGATGTTGATATGAAAAAGAAGGCAGGGAAGACGAAATGTGAGTTAGTTATGTATAAAAATTACTTTGCAAAACCTGGTTTTTGGTTATTTCATGGTGATTGTTTAGAAGTGTTAGCAAAGACAAAAGAAAATTCAATAGATATGATTTTTGCTGATCCGCCATACAATCTTTCGAATGGCGGTTTTACTGTCCACGCTGGACGCAGAGTGTCAGTTCATAAAGGGGATTGGGACAAGAGTAAAGGGGTAGAAAATGATTTTCGGTTTCATTTGAAATGGATAGAGGCATGTCGACGTGTTTTGAAACCCGAAGGAACAATTTGGATAAGTGGAACATATCATTCGATTTATCAATGTGGGTATGCGCTTCAGAAATTGGGATATAAAATTCTTAATGATATTTCTTGGTACAAACCTAATGCATCTCCAAATTTAAGCGGCAGGTATTTCACGGCCAGTCATGAAACATTGATATGGGCGAGAAAAGAGGAAAAGGCAAAGCACACATATAACTATAAAGATATGAAAAACGGTAATTGGCCGAATGATATGTTTAAGAATCCTGGTAAGCAGATGAGAAGTGTATGGAATATACCAAAGGATGAAGATGTGTGGAGCGAAACAACGCCGAAGCCAAATGAGAAGAAGTACGGAAAACACCCGACCCAGAAACCAATCGCTTTATTGAATAGAATAATACAGGCAAGTACAAAAAAAGGAGATTTTGTTCTCGATCCATTCGCTGGGAGTTCTACGACCGGAATCGCGGCGCGTATTTTAGATAGGAAGTATATTGGAATTGATACTGAATCGAACTATTTAGATTTGTCAATAGATAGATTTAAAGATCTTAATAGGGATATTGAAAACAAGCTAATAAAACAAATATGAAGATAATAACACGAGCAACCGCTATACAAAACCTGAAAAAAAATATTGGAAAGGATTTAAGAAAACTAGCTATTGAACACAACATCACGACTTATGAAACCGGTAAGCAGAATAAAGGTTGGAAAGGCCTCGTACTAGAGCGGTTAGCAGGGCTTCAAACTAATGTGTCCAAAGCGCCTAACGGATTATCCTATGAGTTGAAATCAGTGGCCTTTCATCATGTAAAAGGTAAACTTGTGCCTAAAGAAACAATGGCAATAACAATGATAAATCCCGAAGAACTAAAAGCCCATTCGTTTTATGAAAGCCATTGTTGGGCAAAACTGAAATCAATCGTGTTTTGTGCAGTAATGTGGCATGGTAAAAACTCAGAAAGCGCTGAGTTAATAAATGTTGCAAGTTTAGATTTTGCAGAAGACGATGAATTGATACAGGAAATTAAAAGTGATTATGATTTTATTCGCGAGAAACTAATAAAGCACGGTTTTAGTAGTTTAACAGGTGCTGACGGTAAATGGATACAAGCAAGAACAAAAGGTCCGGGACATGGATCAATTAGTCGTGCGTTTTACGCTCGCACAAATCTAGTGAAAAAAATATTTGAGACTGCATCGTAGTATAAAATAATAATATTATACTTTCCATTAACTAGACGGGGTTATGAAAAAGTATCTATTCACGAGTTTGTTTGCTCTGTCGTTGTTGTTTATCGCTGGTTGTAACGGAACAAGCACGAACACAAACATAAATACAGCAAATACCAATACAACAGTATCTGCTAACAACAACACCGAGGTCAATCAAAATACTATTGGTGAAGTAAAAGGGGAGTCAGCCGAACCTCCGGCGGCTAATCTCATTCCGACCCAGCCTGAGCCACGTCCGACGCCACAACCAGAACCCGAAGTAATTCCGCAACCCAAGAATACAGAGCTGCAGGTGCCGCCTACCCCAACGCCAGAGCCACAACCAGCGCCAAAAGTAGTGACACCACCGAAAAATACATGTTGCAAAATTTGTTCTAAAGGTAAAGCATGTGGTGATTCCTGCATTTCACGAAGTTACACCTGCCATAAAGGACCTGGGTGTGCATGTGACCAATAGAAATAATGAGAGACAGAATAATAAAAATGGGCATTGAAGAAGTCTTGAATCAAACACAATATGCTATTGTGGCTTATAATAATATTAATTTTAAAGGAAAAATAAATAATAATATAATATTTTCTTCGATTCATTCTTATTTAACCCACTGCTCCATGATTTCAAAGCTGCTATGGTCATCTGAATTAAGCAACAATGTTTTAAGCAAATCGTTAGCAACTATTCTTGGTATTTCTGAAGATATTAATTTGAAAAGTTATAAATTTAGAAATATTTTAGAACATTATGATGAATATTTAAAAGAATGGATTGATAGAAAAATAATTGGAATAAACATACTTGATAAAAATATAGGCTCAAAAACCGCAATTAATATTAATAATGTAGTTTGGATAAGACATTTTGATCCTTCGACCAAAATATTTACACTATTGGATGAAGATCTGGATCTAAAAACATATTACAAAGAGGTATTAATGATTAATAATAAAGCACAAAAATATTTAAACCCAAAAATTACTTGGGATGATTTGGATGATGAAGAAAAACAATCCCAAGATGAAAATCGTTTAATAGACGAATTGTCAGATGATTATGACACTGATCCAGAAGATACGTTGGAAAGACTGGAAGATCTAGGCTTAGACATTGAAGATTTAAATATCTAAAATTAAATGAAATGCCCACTTCGTGTATGCGGGTGTTTTTTGTAAGGAATCTCTCCCAACGTCAGCGGTTTTACAATAATAAAACCCAGGCGCTCTCGTCGAGCGCCTGAGCTGTTATCATCCGTTGTTTAATTGTTGTGCATTGGTCGCATACCATGTCCGCCCATGCCGGCATCTTGGCCGGTGAGCTGATAGTTCGCGTCGAAGTAGACTGTGACCCGGCTGCCGTCCGCTTTGGTCATGTGCGCCTCGTAGACCGCTCCTTCCGCGTCCGTCTCGACGCGCTGGATGGTCCCGCCGGGCACGGCCGCGAGCGCGGCCTTGGTGACATTAGCGGCGGTGTCGCCGGTCAGGAGTTCCTCTCTCACGCCGTTTGCGCCGATATGCCCGCCCTTGGTCGGGTCAGGCTGGGCTGATGGGGTCGTGATGGTCGAAGAATTTGTCGTGGCTGTCGTGGCGGTATCTTCAGCGTTGGCGGGATGGGTCCGCAGGAGCGAACCGACGCCGGCGCCGATGAGAAGCGCTCCGACGACCAGACTGACGATCAATCCTTGTTTCTTGGTGGGTATAGGTATCACCTCCTTTATCCCCCTCTTTGTTAGGTTATTTTCACGATAGCGGATAGAGCTGAAGACAAGCTTATTTTTCCGGCATTTGTGTGGATAAGTGGGGAAGGAGTGATAAATAGCTAATATTCCTCGAGCGAACCCCCGCATTTTATATAAAAGCGTGGGGGTAGTCGAGGAATATTTTTTGTATATTACGAGCTGATGGTTAGTGTTTGGCCGATCGTTTCCGGTGTGTCGAGCGCTCTCAAGAGAAAACCGGCCACATCGGCGCGTGATATCTTGGAAAATGGGTGGATGTAGAGGCTTTTACCTGAGCGACAGGCGCCGGTCAGCGGTCCGTTGGTCAGCCGGGCCGGCCGGACGATGGTCCAATCCAGGTTGCTGGCGCGGATAAGCCGCTCCTGGTCGGGCAGGTCGGCGAAGAGGTTTTTTAGAAACAACCGGATGAAAAGCTTCTCCGGGTAAAATATATGCGTACTGACGCCAAAGGCAGTCACAAAAACAAGCCGTCGCACGCCGGCTGCGGTCATGCCGGCAATAATGTTCTTTGTCCCTTCAGACACGGCCCTGATCCGGCCGCGGATCGCTTGACGGGTCGGATTGCCGAGCACGCTGATGACCGCGTCCTGGTTGCGGATCGCTTCCGCAACTTGGCCGGCGTCTAGGACATCACCCGTGAAGGCGACGAGTTTTTGGTTTTGGATCGGCAGCGCTTCGGGATGGCGGACAAACGCGGTCACGGTAAAACCGCGCTCGAGCGCTTGGCTGAGCAGATGGCGACCGGTCCGGCCGCTGGCGCCAAAAATAAGGACGCGTTGATAATCAGGCCGGGAATTTTGTGATACCTGGGGTATCATACGTACAGTATACTACGAATCACGTTTATTTTTCATGAATACGCGGAGCTAGCCTGGTTTTGCTGGTTTTTTTATCTGAGCAAGGGTGGTATACTTAGGTGGCCATTAAGTAATAATTCTTTGAATATCGGCTTATGAAAACCATAACGATCAAACAAGGCGGGATGTTCCCCCAGTCACCGCACGAATTGTACGAAATCTGGCTGGACAGCAAGAAACATGCTGCGCTGACCGGCGACGAGGCTGAAATAAGCCGGAAGGTAAAAGGCTTGTTTTTCGCCTTCGGCGGCTGGGCGACCGGGGTCAATATGGAACTGGTCAAGGATAAAAAAATCGTCCAAACCTGGCGCGGCGACGACTGGCCCGAAGGCGTCTTTTCCACGATCACGCTCAAATTATTGCCGGCCAAGGGCGGCACGAAACTGCTATTTACCCAGACCGGCGTCCCGGCGTCAAAGGCCAAGGGCGTGGCCCAGGGTTGGCGTGATTACTACTGGACGCCGCTGAAGAAAAAAGCAAATAACAAGTAATAAATAAGAATTAACAAGGTATAAAAGATGATCCTCGTTGTCTACACCTCCACCTATGGCAATACGAAAAAGATTGCCGAAACGATCGCGTCAGTCGGTGGTTCAGATGCCCGCCTCGTGAAGGCCTCTGAGGCCACCCCCGAACTAGTTAAGCGTGCCGGTCTTTTGATCGTCGGATCAGCCACTCAGGGAGGCCGGCCGATGCAGGAATTACAGTCATGGCTGAAGAAACTGCCGGCCATGTCGCTACAGAATATCCGAGTGGCGGCTTTTGATACCCGAATCGACGTGACCGGAAAAAACTTCTGGCTGAAACTGCTGGTCCGTACGATTAAATACGCCGCGGAAAAAATCGAGGCGTCGCTGGTGAAAAAAGGCGGCCAGCCCGCCGCCGAGCCGGCCGGTTTCTTTGTTCTCGACAAAGAAGGCCCGCTGAAGGATGGGGAGATCGAGCGGGCGAAGGAGTGGGCAAAAGGTATTATTGGTCAACAAAAAACTGAATCATGAAAACGGTGTTTATTATCTTTCTTGCCCTGACCGTTGCCGCGGCCTTGGCCGCTGTATATTTTATCGCCGTGCCAATCGACGGTACCTGCAATACCTGTCCCGACTGTTTTATCGACGGTTGGTCGCCTGGCTCAATCGTCGCTGTGCAGCTTGATTGTCCCAACCAGTTGATCGGAGCTGGCGCGGATTTACCAGGTCTGCCGATCACCTCGAACATATTGCCCGTTGACCTGATCGCATTCGCTATCGTGTCAGGCCTGGCCGCCTGGCTGTTTCGTCCGAGGAAAAATAAAGTGCCAACTCACCAATAAATAAGGTTCTAATATCCAAGTCAGCCATTTTCAACTTTCCGCGCCGTAACAAAAAGCTTGATTAAATCATTTCGATAATAAACATGCAACCACATATGGATCAAACTTGGCAATGCCCAAAATGCAAACGCGAGTTTGCCAAAAAGAACCAGCAGCATTCCTGCGTTGTCTACCCGCTGGCCAAGCATTTCGAAAACAAGCCGTACGCGAAAGAACTTTTTCAGCATTTACAAAAACGGATTAGAGCCAGCATTGGTCCGGTTAAAGTTGAGTCCTTGCCCTGCTGCATCCATTTTGTCAGCAGCTATACCTTTGGCGGGGTCTGGGCAATGAAGGACGGTATCCGAATTGATTTCCGGGTCGACCATCCGATCAAAAGCCGGCGTCATTTTAAGAAGTTGCGGATGTCGGCTAACCGCTATTTGTATTATTTTGACATTAAAGAAAAGGAAGAAATCAGTCGCGAACTGATCGGCTGGATCGGGGAGTCGTACCATTTGCACGGTGGCTGATATATTCTGGCCAGGTGCCGGATAGTATATACTTCACAGACGCTCCGATAGGTGCCACCCTTTAGCTAGGACGCAGAATTAACGCCTCAGAAAAAATATTATGGACCCAGACATTCAAAAAAAACTTGAGGAACACGACCGTTTGCTGGCCGAAATTTTTAAATCAACTGAGAAAACACGGAAATACATTCTCTGGTCGGTCATTGGCAGCGTCCTCCTTTTTATCATTCCGCTGATCATCCTGATGTTTCTTATCCCGATGTATTTGAAAGCGCTCGATTTTAGCGGCTTGGGTTTGTAGGGAAAATAATAATTTAATACATTTTGTTATGAGCGACATCTATTCCGTGCTCGGCTGGGGCTCGCCAATCGGCACTGGGGCGTTTCTGTTACTGCTCGGCGGCTTTATTTATCTCGTCTCAAAATCGGCCAAGAAAAAAGCCTAGTCTGCGCCTTGGCCGATAAAAAAGGACCCCGTGAAGTGGAAACGGGGTCCTTTTCGTACGCATTAATTGTTAGGCAGGAATGCCTTGAGAACTCAACCTGACAGAAGAAGAATAAAGGTGCTTAGGCTCGCTTTATTGACCATATTCAGTCTCCTTGCCAGTGTTAATTGTTAGTATTCTTCCCGGTTGGAGGCGGGGGTGCGACCTCGGCACCGGGTCAATTGTTATTTTGATGGTATCTCAGGCAAATTTGTCACGTTGCATGATGTCGTCATATTTTTACGCACAGATACAACCGACATTTTTCTCTGCTAAACACATAATAAATTATTTGTCTGAAGGAGAGCTGAAAACGGGCGAGAATTTTTTATTATAAACGACGAAGAGGCAAGAGCGCACATTATCCCAACAAAAGAGACGCAACGAGAGGCTGGACCTTGACTTTTTGTATAGTTTCAGTACACTCGGCCTATGGTCGCGGGTTATTTGGCGGGCGCCAATCACACCGTGTCCAAGGAGGAGGTGTTGATGAGACGATTCTGGTGTCTGTTTCTGCTGGTGCTGTTGCTGGCCAGCGTAACCGTCGCGTCTGCCCAGCCGATCTATTTTCAGCGAACCTACCCGGTGACACTCACCGAGTCGGCTTCGTTGGCGCAGCTGATCGAGGCTGGCGCCTATGATCGAGTGAACCCTGATGTCACGAACGAGAATTTCCGGCCGGTGATGACAGCGGGGACATTCGAGATCGTCCTGAAGCAGTACGGCCGGCCGCTGAAAACCGGCGAACTACGGAAGCGGCTGGACAAGGACGGGCTCATTCCCGTCACGCTGCCGCAGCTGCTGGCTTTCGGCGCCGCTTATCCGGAAGTCCAGCGCCACTACCACATCGCTTGCCTCGGCACCGTCTGGGTGCAGAGATCGCTCTACAAGGATCGAGAATCGAACAAGGAGGTCGAGCGGCAGGACGCGCCGAACCAGATCGTCTTTCTCCGGGGCAGCTCAACGGAACGTTCTGTCAACACCTGTCTGGAGGACAACATCTGGGTCGAGAACGCCTGCTTCGCCTGTATCAAGAAACCGTAGCCCGAAGGGGGCTGCGCGCACAAATTGGGTCTGCCCTGCGCGAAGGCGTGGGGCGTTTTATTTAGAAAAGATATCTCCCCATTTACCCTCCTTCGCTAAAGCTTGGGAGGGCTCAGTCGAGAGATACATTTATATTGAATCAAACGGTATTAGCAAAACACCGGATGACCCGTTCGATTTCGGCGAGCCAGTCCTGGCCGAGTTTGTCGAAATCAATCCGGATCTGGTTTTCGCCGAGAACCCAATCGGGATTTTTAGCCAGCAAATTCTTGATCTGACCGGGGGTATAGAGATTTTTAAATTCAATGATCAGCCGGCGTCTTGTCACGCCCTGCTCCAGCGCTAAATCAATCGTATCAATCGTGGCGACGTCGGTGTCTTGGCAGGCGAGTTTGAGCGCGAGCAAACGGCGAAGGTTTTCGACGTTCGGCGGCGGCGGGCCGTATGATTGCGCCAGTTTGGCAAACCGCTCGTCGAGCTCATCCGCGTCGACGCTGTCGGACAGGTCGCGATAGACCTGGAGCCGGCGGTTTTCTTGTTCAATGTAATCAGGCGGGATGGTAATCGGCAAGGGCAGGTCAATGGAAATATCGCGTAACTCTTTGGCCGGCTTGCCGGATCGGAGCTCTTCAACCGCCTGGCTGAGGAGGCGCGAATACAAGCTCAGCCCGATCGCATTGACGCGGCCATGCTGCTCCCGGCCGAGGAGATTGCCGACGCCCCGGATTTCCAAATCGCGCAGCGCCAGCTGGAAACCGGAGCCGAGCTCTTTGGCGTCGAGAATCGCCTGGAGCCGCTTCTTCGCGACGCCGGTCAGTTTTCTCTGGGGGTAGAGAAAATAGGCAAAGGCCTGGCGGTGGCCCCGACCGATCCGGCCGCGCAACTGATAGAGCTGGGCCAGGCCGAACCGAGTTGCGTCCTCGACGATCAGGGTATTCACATTTGGCAGGTCGAGGCCGTTTTCGATAATCGTCGTCGAGACAAGAATATTCAGTTTTTGATTATCGAAATCGGACATCGTCTGGGCGAGCTGGACGTCGGGGAGCTGGCCATGAACCACGCCGATGGTCGCATTCGGAATCAGACGCTGAAGCTGGTTCGCCTTGAGATTTATCGTTTCAACTTTATTATAGAGGAAATAGACCTGCCCGCCGCGCTGCAGCTCGAAATCAACCGCTTCTTTAATAATTTCATCGGCGTGCGGACGGATGATCGTTTCGATCGGCTGGCGGCCTTCGGGCGCGGTTCGGATGACGCTCATGTCTCGGAGCGTCGAGAGGCCGAGGTTCAATGTGCGCGGAATTGGCGTGGCGGTGAGGGTCAGGACGTGGCTGTCGACCCGCAGGGCTTTCAGTTTTTCCTTGTGCTTGACGCCAAAGCGCTGTTCCTCGTCGATGATAATCAGTCCGAGATTTTTGAAATGCACGTCAGCCGAGAGCAGTCGGTGCGTGCCGATGATAATATCTACCTCGCCGGTTTTTAATTTTGCCACCGCCTCTTTTTGCTGCGCCGCTGTCTTAAATCGGCTGAGTGCCTCGATTTTCACCGGAAAGCGGGACAGCCGGCTATGGAAGGTGTCAAAGTGCTGTTGGACTAAGATGGTGGTCGGCGCCAAGATGGCGACTTGTTTTTTATTCATCGCCATTTTCAGGGCGGCACGGATCGCGACTTCGGTTTTACCGAAGCCGACATCGCCGCAGATCAAACGGTCCATCGGCTCTGTTTTTTCGAGATCGCTGATGACGTCGTGGATGGCTTTGGCTTGGTCGGCGGTTTCCTGATAGGGGAATGATTTGGCCAGCTCGATTTCGGCCGGCGTGGCCGGTTCGCACGGTTCGACGACCGCCAGCCGCCGGTTGGCGTAGAGCTTGATCAGTTCGTCGGCGATTTGTTTCGCCTCTTCTTTGATTTTTTGCGTGACCTGACGCCAGGTGGTGTTTGACAGGCGGTGAACGGCCGGCCGCTCCGAGCCGACGTATTTATCGATTTTATAGGCCAATTCAACGGGTACGGAGAGTTTGTCTCGTTCGGCATATTCCAATTCGAGATATTCTCTGGCGATGCCGTCGACGACGTGTGTGGTCATGCCCCGGAACCGGCCGACGCCATGGTCGAGGTGGACGACGTAATCGCCCGGCTCGAGCTCGGCAATGAAACTGATAATCTCGCGGCGGGTTTTCCGGCTGGTTTTTTTCGGACGGGCGGATGGACTTGTTTCGCCGCGCGGCGAACCGAACAGCTCAAATTCCGTCAGCAGGACGCTCCGGCGCTCGCGGGAAACGAAACCCGGCTCCGGACGAATCGTCGGGTCGAAGTCAAGCTCGGTCAGCGAAAGCGGGGCGGAGTTCGGTTTTTCCTTTTGCCAGAGACGCTTGAGGCCGTCTTTCAGGGTAGCCGGAATAAAGATAGAGTATTTGTTTCGCTGCCAATCTGAGAGCGAGGTGAGAAATTCCGTCAACCGTCCGTGGAAGAGCGGGGTGGGCTTGAAGTCAAGTGTGTTTTCAGCCCGTCCGGTTGGGAGGGCGTGGAAAACGTATTGCGGCGATTGGGCAACCCGCTGTTCGATTTTTGACCAGTCAGGACTGGTCTTTTCTAATTCATCAGGATCTGAATAAACAACGGTAAACGGCGCCTTGGCCGCGAGCGTGAGATAGTCAAAAAGAGAGCCTTGCGCGTCAGCGAGTTCAAGGCGGGCAGGTAAGAGTTCAAGCTCAGCCAACTTTTCTAGATTGCGGCCGGTGACGCTGTCAAAACGGGTAATCTGATCAATGGCAGTTGGTCCAAATTCGCACCGAAACGGGTGCGCTGAATTGGGCGGAAAAATATCCACGATATTGCCGCGGCGCGCAAACGTGCCGATCGCGTCAGCAGTGGTGTTGAACTCATAGCCTCGGACAACCAGCTCGTATGAAAGTTTGGCTGGCGAGAGCTGTTCTGTCACGCTGAGGCGCAAGGTTTTTTTGGTATAGTCGTCAGGCGTCGGGACCGTGCCAAGAAACGCTTCGACCGGGATGATCAGCCAGCCAGGCTGGGCCGTTAAAAACCACCAGAGGCAGGCTGAGAGCTGGTGATCATGGAACAGTAAAACCGGCTGAACGCGCTTCGTTTTTTCCTGCCAAATCTTCAAAAAATAAGCGACTTGTTCGGCCTCAGCCGCGGTCTGCGTCAACCACAAAATCCGCTCGTCTTTCTGAAACGGGGTATCTCGGTTGGTCAGGAGAAATGTCTTGGCTGAGAGCGATGGCACGCCAGAAATATGGCAAATACCCTGGGCATCGCGTCTCAGGGGGTGCAAAATATTCATTTCTACTATAATTTTAGCACAATCTCGGGATGGAAGCAAGGTCACCTTGACAAGTTTCCTTTCTGTGCTAAGATGGTCTATCTGTTGAATATTCCGCGGGAAATGGCCTTTTCATTACTACCAGCAAGCGGCGAACATTGCGATTACCCCTCCTATTCGCGACAGTAGCCACAAGGCATAGATTATCCGATTTTTCGGACCGATCTTGCGCTTGTTGGTAGTAATGAGATGGTCACCGGGCAGCCGCTGAGGCGGCGTTTTTTATTATCAGAACCGTGATCACTTGACAATGAATCGTATAATGATATTCTGATACATCGTACGGTGGTCATGGCACATCAGGGGCTCCGTTTCACAGACAAGAAGGAGGAGGACGGTATGAGCGGGATACTTCCATCGACCCAGCCAGTCAATCTCAGGGGTTTGGCGCGATTGACGGAAAGGCAATTCGGCCATCCCCTGGAAGGAATCCAGGAGGCGCTGGGTGACGACTTCGGCTTTCCCGAACTGACCTTGGGCGATCTCACGGTCGCGCTCGAGCTGACCCTGACGCGGGCCTGTCCGGATGCGGATTTCAGGCGGCTGGACGGTTTTGAGCCGCGAGCCTTGCCGGTGTTCCTTTGCGACCGCGCCACGGCGCTGGCTGAGAAGTTCGGCCAGCCTGGACGCGTGGATATCGCCTTGGTCTATCTCTTGCAGAGCCTTCATGCCCTGCTCAAGAACCGCCAGGCGTCCGTCCACGTCTTCAGCTGCTACCTCGTTTCCACGCTCTGCCGGGAACTGCTCAGCGCCCTTCAGAGAGACCACAGTCCGGCGGGTGTGGAACGGTATCTGCTGAACAGGCCGGAAGTCGTTTCGCTGGCTCAACGGCTGGGCGCCCGGCCGTTGTGCTACCTGCCGGAGGGGGAGAAGCAGGCGCGCGCGTTTGTCGGGTCGCCGGACGACCAGCCGTCACTGGATGACGGGGAGCTCGTCCGATACAAGCATCTGCTGGACACGAAAGCAAGGGAAGGCGGCTGTTGGGCTCTCACGGACGAAGAAGCGATTGGCGTCGCGATCACCCAGATACGCGAGGCGATAGCCCGCGAGTCGGAATTCGGCCAGGCGGTTGCTGATCACCTCCGGCCGTTGCTGGAACGCTATAGGCTTCCGGCAGGCGCCGCCATCACTGTCAACTGCACTGCGGTCCCGAACTTTGAAGGGGTCAGCGAGATTCGGGTGACCGCCGGCAGCTGGCCTGGGGTGAGCGGCATGATGTTCGTTATGGTCACCGGCGGCGACGTGTCGATGTTTCAGCAGTTGCTGAGGCAGCTCGCCTAGGACTCGACATTCATCCGTACTGCACACATCTGCGCGGCCACGACAGGAGTATACCTGGGGTGGCCTTTTCATTACTACCAGCAAGCGGCGAACATTGCGATTACCCCTCCTATTCGCGACAGTAGCCACAAGGCATAGATTATCCGATTTTCGGACCGATCTTGCGCTTGTTGGTAGTAATGAGAAGGTCAAAAAATGGCTGCTGTTTCAGCAGTTTTTTATTAGCTATTGCCAAGAAAAACCTATTTGCTATCATACGTTCTAACACGGTAGACTGGCCGCGTGGTTCTTGGAGGCGGTTGGGCGGGGATCAGAGTTTGCTCTGGGCGGCCAGTTTACCTGTCCGTTGTACACCGGGAGTGGTTTCGGCCACTCTCTTTTTCTTTTGGTTGGAGAGGAGGCTGAAACAAAAAAGAACCCACTAACAGCGGGAACCAACAACATCCGAATTTGTTCGTATTAATTAAACTTGTTCATCGCCTCGGCCAGCCCTTTGCTCAGCGCTAGCTCGATCGCTTCGGCGGACTCAGCGATGATCTCGCGTAATAATTTTTTCTGTTCGGCTGAGAACGTATCTAGAACGAACCGGGCCATCGATCGTTTATGATAGCGGGCCAGGTCTTTCTCAGCGATTCCGAGCTTGATGCCGACGCGGCAACGGGAGAATTCAGTTGTTCCTAGCTGCTCAATGACTGAGGCAACGCCGTTGTGACCAGCGGACGTTCCATAAGGTTTCAATCGTATCCTGCCAAAGTCAATATCAACGTCATCATAGACCAAGATCAGATCGTTTGGCTCAAGTTTGTAATACTGAAGGACCGCGGCCACAGCCTGACCCGACAGATTCATGTAGGTTAACGGTTTAGCTAAAATGACTGCCTGTCCGGCCAGCGCGCCTTTGGCAATTTCTGCCCGGAGGTTTTTATTGGCTTTAAATGCTCGGTCGGCCTTTTTCGCCAAAGCGTCGAGTACCATAAAGCCGATATTATGGCGGGTGGCGCTGTATTTTTTGCCCGGATTACCGAGCCCGATAATGCATTTCATGAGCGGCCAACGAATTTTTTAAAATGGAAGACGAGCGGGGTACCAGTAAGGTGAAAGCGTTCGCGCAATTTTTTCTCGAGGTATTTGAGGTAGAAATCAGGCAGATTACCTGGGATGTTCGCACCGACGGTAAAAGACGGTGGTGTCGTCGCGGATTGCGTGATGGTGAGCGTCGCGTGGATGTTCCGTTTGGCCGTCACCAGCGGCGGATGCTTTTGACGGAGCAGGGCGACGAACGCTTCTTTCAGCTCTTTCGAATCAAGCCAGCGTTTTCGGTTTGTTGCGACGTCGATCGCCAGCGGAAATATTTTATGAACGCCGGCCCGCGTTTTTGCCGAAACAGCCACGATCGGTGCCCAGTCAAGGAAGGGAACTGCGTCAGCCACAACCTTTTCGACGGTCTGATCGGTTGTTGTCGCGTCTTTTTTCACCAGGTCGCTTTTGTTCGCTAAAATAATCAAGCCCTTTTTGGCCGTAATGATCCACTGGATGAGGTGTTTGTCCTGGTGGGTAAGCGGTTCTGAAAGATCGATCACGAGCAGCGCGACGTCGCACCGGCGGATAGTCTCCAGGGTTTTCGACTCGCTCAGTTTTTCTAGGGTTTTTGTTTTTCGGTACGCTTCCCGGATCTTACTGTGTTTCCTCAATCCGGCCGTGTCAATTATACAGATGAGTTGATTTTGATAGTGCACATAGGTGTCGTGTGATTCCCGAGTGGTGTAGGGAATGGGCGTGACAATCGAGCGTTCTTCGCCGACCAGGGCGTTGACGAGCGATGATTTTCCCGCGTTCGGCCGACCGATGACGGCAATCCGCAGGTCGGGTTTCGGCGCCTGCTCGGCCGCCTGGCTGTTTGGAAACAACTTCTGGTACATGGCATCCAAGAGATCGCCAGTGCCACTGCCGTTTTTTGCCGAGAGGGGGATGATGTCTGGCCACCCGAGCCGGGTAAATTCTGAGGCGGCGCTTTCGCGGTGATTCACGTTATCGAGCTTATTGACCGCGACGAGCGTTGGCTGTTTCAGCGCTTGGATGAACCGGCTGGCCTCGCGATCTTGAGGCAGTAAACCGCTCTGCCCATCCACTACAAAAATCAGAAGGTCGGCCGTTTTTGTGGCCAGTCGAATCTGTTTCAGGATCTGCTGCTCGATCACGTTCTTCGGGTCGATATCAAGACCGCCTGTGTCAACCAAGCGGAATTGGCCGCCCCGCCATTGCACAAAGGTTTCATTTCGGTCGCGTGTCGTGCCGGGAATATTCGAGGTCATCGCCTTCGCGGTCTCGGCCAGTCGGTTGTAGAGCGTGGACTTGCCGACATTAGTCCGACCGATAATCACGGCAGTTTTCAAATCAGGCATAGCCGGGATTAATAACGATTGGTATTAGCGTTTGTGTTGGTGGTGGATTTCTTGGGTATGTCGGGTTTTTTCGCATCCGTGCCAAGGATGACGAGAATGTCGATATTATCCGATTTTGGCTCCGGGGTATTGCTTAGGTTGCTGAGCGAGTTTTCGAGCGCGCTATTACTGAGATTTGAGTTGTTGCTGTTATTTATTAAGAACGGGGGAGCGGAGGAATTGACTGTTCCGCCGATGACGCTTTTTAGCTGTTTTAGCGTTTCCGGTTTTTGGCCAAGCGTCAAATCGTAGATCTGGGTTTCGGTATAGGTGCGGTCCTGGGCATTCGTCACTTTTATCACATTGAAATTCAAACCCTGAAGCTGCCGGGCGATCGTATCCCCGAGCCCGGCAATGGTTGTGCCGTTTTGAATCTCAATCTTGGCGCCTTCTTTTACGAGCTCGCTGTATTGAAAAATGTTTTCAAAAAGGTCCTGTATTTCAGAATACTTGCCGGTGCCGATGCGCGGCTCGAGTAGGTAGGCACCGTCAATGCCGGTGGTTGTTTTAAGGAGTCCGCCCGCCGTCGTATCAAGCACCCGCGTCATGATTTTTGACGTATCGAGATCGCCCACCAAGTTTGCCAAGCGAAGGATTTCCCACGGTTCCATATCGGTTTTTAAGTGGGTGCCGAGCGCATCAGAGATGTCCATTATTTTTTTGGGATTTGTTAAGGTTCCAAGGGAGAGCAGTTCTTTCTTCAGGGCGGAGAGGACGTTTTGCTGACGGCGCGAACGGGCGAAATCCGAGCCCTCGCCGTTATTCCCGTGGCGTGAACGGACATATTGCAAGGCTTTTTCGCCGCTCATGGTTTGCGGCCCGACTTTAAATGAAATGGTTTGATAGCCATGGTTGTAGTCGGGGTATTCATAATCGGAAAACGCGTTCTCGACGGTGATGTCGAGGCCGCCGACCAGGTCGACGATTTTACGGAAGCCGTCAAAATCAACGGACGCGTAGTACTGGATCGGTTGGTCGAGCGTTTTTTCTAAGACGTCCTGGAGCAGCCATTCGCCGCCTTGTTCGGGCGTCTGGAGATAGCCAAAGGCGTTGGCGTTATTGACCTTGCGGTAGCCGTATTTCGGAATATCCACCACGAGATCGCGCGGGATTGAGAGCAGGGCGACTTCTTTCGTCGATGGTTTTAAGCTCGCGACAATGATCGTGTCGGCGAGATAGGCGCCGTCATGACCCGCCCCGCCCATCCCGACGAGTAGGATGTTCACCCGGTCATTCTCCTCGCCCTTTATTTGCTTGTCGCCGCTGGTTACCAAACGCTTGATTTGATCGAAAAAACCGACGTTTTGCCGGCTAAAAATGCCCTCGCCCGAAAGAATGATTTTATACGAAAAGGCGAAGCCAAGAATCAGCAGAAAGACGATCAGATATAGGCCGGTCTTTAATATAAAAATCGGCCAGCGTTTCTTTTTCTGGTCAGAAGGCTTTTTTTGCTCAGCCACCGGCTTATTCTCAGGCGAAGGCTTGAGGTCTACCTTGTTGGACGGTAAAAGAGTCATGCTCAAGAATTATAAAACACTTATTGGTATTCGTCAAAAGATCGTTACGCGCTCGGTTTTTGCTGCGACAGCCCGGCCCGGATTTCCTTAAATGAGGTGCCGGCGACATTCGTCATAATAAGGGCAATCAGGAGCGGGGCGAGAAAACCGACCGTCCGGGAGATAAAAACGGCGATGGTGGCGGGTTCATTGCCTACCCCCAAGAGCGAGTAGAGAAAAAGCATTGAGAGGTCCATGGCGCCGATGCCGAGCGGCAAAAAGGAAAGGATGGCGGCCAGCGTGCCAATCGCTTCGACGCCCAGGACAGCCAGGGGAGAAACATGAACATCGAGCGAGGCCAGCACCGACCAGGAGAGCACGGCTTGGGTCGACCAAGTGAGTATCGTGAATAGCGTGAGGGGAATGAGTTGAGCTTTCTGGCCGCTCGCCTTGACGCTGGTGAAGTTCTCAAATATGTTACGAAATCGCACAGGCACGAAGCGGGTCAGCCAGTGAAGGTTGCGCAGCACGATCAATAAGCCAATCATCACGACCAGGAGCGCGATAAAGCCCCAGGTGAGTTTTGAGCCCTTCATGAATTGGAGCGCGAAAAAAAGACCCGCCAGGCTGAGAAAGAGAAAATCGAATACACGTTCAAAAATTGTCAGCGCCGTTCCGGTTAGAACCGGCACCTGGCGCTGTTTCAGTAGGTATATTTTTGTCGCCTCGCCGAGCCGACCCGGCGTCATCATGGCGATGGCAATCCCGACCATCTGGATGAATGATGTTTGCGAAAAAGAGAATTTATAGCCATAATATCGAGTCACCGCACCGAAGCGGGTGATCTTGAAGAGTAAACTCAGCGCGAAGAAAAGAAGCCCGACAACAAGATAAATTTTATTCGATTGAGCGAGTAGATCGCCGATTTTTTTGTAATCCAAACCCCACAAAAACCAGATCAGAAAGCCGATGATCGCGAGGTTGATAATAATGATGATGATTTTTGCTTTTTTCATACGCGCTTCGAGTATAAAGATTATTCTCGACCCTGTCAGTGTACCAAATATTGACCAGGTCGGCTAGTTGCTGATTGGGCGGTTATCCGATAGAATAAAGGCGTTGTTATCATTGAGACATCGTGTCCGTGCGACCGCCCTCATCGAAAACTATCTTCACTGTGGCCTTGGTCGGCCTGGTGATCTTCGCCGCCGTTTTTTCGTTGCTCAAAAGCGGGTATCCAAAAAATCACGACCTCGAATTATATCCGATCTGGCAGACTGAATTTGACGCTGGGATACGCGAAGGACATTTTTTACCGCGCTGGTCGCCCGACGTTTGGATCAGCTACGGCAGCCCGCTTTTCAATTTTACGCAACCCTTGTTTTTTTATCTCGCCGAGATCTGGCACCTCATTGGGTTCGGCATCATTACTTCAATTAAACTGACACTGATTTTTGCAACTCTTGCGGGCGGCTGGTTTATGTATCTGTTTACCCGGCAATATTTCGGCCGGCTAGGCGCTCTCTTCTCAGCCAGCGTGTTTATGCTCGCGCCGTACCATATCGGTCTTGTCTACGACCGAGGCGCTTTTTCCGAATATCTGGCGATTAGTCTCGCGCCGCTCTGTCTCTACGCCGCCGCTCGGCTCGGACGCGATCAGTCGCGCCGCAATTTTTTTCTCCTGGCCGGAGCCATTGCCGCCCTGGTTTTATCGCACAATATTTCGATGCTGATATTTCTGCCGCCGATTCTTCTCTTCATCCTTCTGTTTTCGAAACGGAATATCCGAGCCTGTTTGGTCCAGGCGGCCGCCGTGGCCACCGGCTTTTTACTCAGCGCCTTTTATTGGGTACCGGCTTTTTTTGAACGACAATATCTCAATCTCGACAACCTTACCTCGGGTCCGTATGACTTTCACAATAATTTTAGTTCACTGAAAGAAATATTAATTTCGAACTACTGGTCGAATGGCGTTGTTTTTCTCCAGGTAAGCTTCGTTGCCAGTTTTATCTGTCTCGTCAGCGCCGTCTTGATAGTAAAAAATTGGCGCAGACAGAAAGCTGCGCGTCCGGCCGCCTATTTTCTTTTGCTCTCGGTCAGCGCACTTATTGCCACAACCGCCTATTCGCGCCCGGCCTGGGAAGCCATCCCGCTGCTGAAGTATATCCAGTTTCCCTGGAGGTTCTTAGGGCTATTTGATTTGAGCGTTGCTTTCCTGGCCGGCCTGATCGTTTGGCCAGAAGTGCAGCGCTTGTTCTCCTGGCTGGCGGGGAAGATCCGGCCGCGCTGGACATTTTCGTTCTTGCCGATCAGCGGGGCGCTCATTGTCCTATTGATTCTCGGGTCGACCGACTGGCTTGGCCCGCTGGGCGGGTATTTTTCTGAAAAAGCCGATCCGCACTACCAACCGAAGCAGGCGCTCATCGACCAATTTCTTACTGTAGAGCGATACAACACATTTGGAATAAAAACAGCCATCTTTCCGCGTTACAATAACCTCGACGCGCTTGAGGGATTAGTTGAAAAAAATATCTATCAAATGCGCGACCGTGTTCTTGCCGGTCAGACTGTCGATTTTTCAAAGACGGAGGTTATTAATGGAGAAGCCGCTGTCGCGCCACTCAAGCTCCAAACCACCCGACAAGAATACACGATTACCGCTCGGACCGAAGCTCGCATCCGGATCAACACCTTTTATTTCCCTGGCTGGACGGCGGAACTGAATACCCGGCCGGCTGCAATCGTCTTGAATTCAGATTACGGCCTGATGGAATTTATCGTTCCACCGGGCCGGCACACGCTGGTTCTCAATTACCTCAATACGACAATTCGAGCGGTGGCTGACCTGATCTCATTCGTGACCCTTATCGGACTCGGTTCATTGTTACTCTGGCGGTGGGCGAAAGAAACACGAACATCTTCTCGGGATTGATATGGAGACAAAAAACACCCTCAGCAGGATAAGGAAATATTACCAAGTCGCGCTGTTTGTTTGTATCAGCGGTCTCGTCGTATATTTAAGTTTGGCGGCGCTCATGCAAGCCGGTTTTCCCTCGAATCATGACCGGAATCTCTACATGAACTGGCTGTATGAGTTTGATCTCGGCATTCGGCAGGGAAATATCCAGCCGCGCTGGGCGCCGGACGTCTGGATCGGCTATGGCGCGCCGATCTTCAATTTCATCCAGCCGGGGTTCTATTATCTCGCCGAAGCGTTTCATCTCATCGGGTTCAATCTGTTAAACTCGGTCAAGGCCGTTATTGTTGTGAGCGTTATCCTGGGCTATGTCTCAATGTTTTTTTGGAGTCGGCAAATCTGGAAAAACTCGTGGGCGGGACTGGCTTCTGCCACGCTCTATATTTGGTCGCCCTACCACCTCGGCAGTCTCTACCTCCGGGGTTCGTATGCGGAACTGCTCGCCATGGGATTGTGGCCGCTTCTCTTAATCGCGCTGACTCGGTATCTGGCGGCGCCGGCCAGAAAATACTTCCTGGCGATTGCTGTTATCACCGGCGCGCTGTTACTCACGAACAATGCTCTAGCTGTAATGTTTTTACCAATCGCCGTTGCCTACGCCGTTATTCTGGCGTGGCGCCGCTGGCGAAAAATACTCACCGCCCTGCTCGCAATACTGTTCGGCGGGGGGCTGGGCGCGTTTTTTTGGCTGCCGGCAATCGTTGAGATGCGCCAGGCGAATTTCAATCTCTGGTACCCGTACTTCAGCGACTACGCTAACTACTTCATTAATCTGAAACAATTAATTATTGGGAACTGGGAGGAATACATTTTTTTGATCGGCGTTACCGGCTTGATCGTCATTGTCACGGCAATATATACGCTGCTTGAAAAACCAGAAACGCGCCAAACCTATGGAGCGACTATCTGGTGGTGGCTAGTTGTTTTATTGCTGGCGGTTTTTATGACCAGCCGCAGCTCAAAATTTATCTGGGACCACATCAGCGTGTTGCGCGACTTTCAGTTCCCATGGCGCTGGCTGGCTTTGGCCAGTCTCTCGGTCAGCGTCCTCGGCGGTGTCTTGGTTGTATATCGAAAAAGTGTCCGCCGGTTTTCCGTTCCGGCCGTTCTTTCAATTGTTCTCATCGGGGCAACGCTGGTTCTGAATTCTTCTTATGCGTATCCGGAATACACCCTGCCGCCATTGTCGGACGCTGACTATCGTCCGTTCCGCGAACGCGAAACTGAAATCCGAAATATCCTCGAGACGGATCAATTGAATACGCAGGTCTATTTCTTTTCGGAGATACCGAGCATCTTTTCAAAAGCCGTTAATGTTGATCGGCTTCATGAGCTCATGTCACAGGCACTCGCGGATTATAAGAACGCCGTGGTGAATCACACGGACTCGGCGATAAAGTTTCCAGCGAAATTTGAAATTGTAAGCGGCGACGCGTTGATCAATTCGCCCGTGATCGAGGCGGCCCGCTATACAGCCACCGTTGAGGCAAAGAATGAATCCACTCTTCAAATAAACACGTTGTGGTTTCCGGGCTGGCAGATTGCCATTGACGGCCAGACGCGTGAGCCGATTGTGACAAGCGACGTAGGCGTCATGCAAATGCATATTCCGGCCGGGAAGCATGAAGTCGCGGCAAAATTTGGATTAACACCGATTCGAGCAACCGGTCGGAACATTTCACTTGTTTCAACAGCCATATTGCTGTTACTAGCCATTTTTTGGAAACGAATAAGCCGTTTCGTCAACTCGCGGGCTTTACAGCCAGGATTAGAGAATAAACTTGACAAATAGGAAAAAATGCGATATACTTAAGTATGTACGATGCTTTTTTACAGAGAAAAACGCCCAAAATCCAAAAAAAACAAAAGTAGGGCAAACAAAAGACAAAAACGATAGATTCGGTTCTGAAAACGCTCTGCTTTTGGGAAGAGTGTTTTTTTCTTGGGTAAAAAATAAAAAACAAAAAATAAAATGACTCGACAAAAGCTTTTAATAGAAGAAGTATTTGCGGTAATTATTCTTGTTTTCACCGTATTGATGGTATATGGATCGTTTGAAGTGTCCCGGGCGGCCAACACGGCCAATTCCGAGCTCTACCAAAACATCACTGCCGGTTCATTAGACATCGCGGCTCAGAACACGAATATATCGTTTGGCGATTTGGCTGCCGGTTATTCTCAGAACTCGGTGATCAACATGAATAACGTCCTGGTGACGGATTACCGCGGAACCGGCGCTGGCTGGTCAGCCACGACCGGATCGATCGAGAATTACGTTGATGTCAATGATTCAAACAGACAGATTACGTTAAGCAACGCCCTGCGCTGGTCACCCGGCGACATCACGAATTTAAACGGTTCAAGCTTAACCGGTGTGACTGCCGGTACCGATGATGTCTACCTCAACGCTACTCGAAATCTGATGGTGGCCACGGCCAGCAACGGAACCGGTGCTTACCGAATTAGCAATACGGTCCTTAATTTCACCCAGGACCCGACGTATGAGACAGGTAACTATTCGGCCACGTTGACCATGACCGTCAGCTAACAAACACTTTCCATACTTCCATGGCAAACAAAACACAAGCCCTGACCCAGAAAATCTTCAGTACGCTGATCATTGCCTTTACGCTGATCATGGTTTTTGGTTCATTGGAAGTATCGCGGGCGGCCAACACGGCCAATTCCGAGCTCTACCAAAACATCACTGCCGGTTCATTGGACATCGCCGCTCAGAACACGAATATCTCATTCGGCAATATCGCCGCTGGTTTGTTACAGAATGCGGCGATCAACATGAACAATGTCCTAGTGACGGATTACCGCGGAACCGGCGCTGGCTGGTCAGCCACGACCGGATCGATCGAGAATTACGTCGACGTCACCGATTCGAATAAACAGATAACTTTAAATAATGCTCTCAAGTGGTCGCCGGGCGATGTCGAAAATGTCAACGGGTCAAGCATAACGGGCGTGACTGCCGGCACTGACGATGTCTATCTTAATACCACCCGGAATCTGATGGTGGCCACGGCCAGCAACGGCTTAGGCGCCTACCGGATCAGCAACACTGTTCTTAATTTCACTCAACAGCCATCCTATCAAGCCGGTAACTATTCGGCCACGTTGACGCTGACCGTCAGTTAACAAACACTTTCCATACTTCCATGGCAAACAAAACACAAGCCCTGACCCAGAAAATCTTCAGTACGCTGATCATTGCCTTTACGCTGATCATGGTTTTTGGTTCATTGGAAGTATCGC
>JBAZLK010000007.1:0-36901 GCA_041650335.1 Patescibacteria group bacterium | reverse complement strand
GAGATAATCAGACACCTCAGTTACCGTACCGACGGTCGAACGCGGGTTATGCGAGGTTGATTTTTGATCAATCGAAATGGCTGGCGACAAACCGTCAATTTGATCGACGTCCGGCTTGTCCATTAAACCTAAAAACTGGCGGGCGTACGCTGAAAGTGATTCGACGTAGCGACGTTGCCCCTCGGCGTAAATCGTATCAAAAGCCAGCGACGATTTTCCCGAGCCGGAGATGCCGGTGATAACCACCAGCTTGTCACGGGGTATTTCCAGGCTGATATTCTTTAAATTATGGACGCGGGCGCCCTTGATTGTGATTTTATCGGCCATATTCTTTCTGAAAAATAACTGAGAGACAGTATACACCCGCCTGTCAAGTCTGACAAGTCCCTAAGCCGCGATTGTCTCGGGTATTTAAAAAGGGGTCTTTTGAAGACCCGCAAAGAACGCTTGTTTCACGATTCTCCGTCACCGCTAATGCGGCGGATCCCATTGCCAGGCTTCGTTACTCGCCGACCGACGTGGGCTCGGCAAGAGACTTGTCAGGGCCACCGCCGCGACGAACAAACCGAGCACTAAAGCGCCATACAGCCCATGGCAGACCATTTGCCAGGTCGCATCCCATAGTTGGATCAATGATTGAGGCATCCTCATTTCACCTCCCTCGAGGAACCAATCCCTCTCGATCCGTACTACTGCCGTCATACCACCATTTGTTACCCATGTCAAAACACCACGTTTGACAAAACCGCCCGCCCTTTATACGCTCAAGCTGTTATGGCAAATACCTCCTCTCACGAACTTTGGGAACAAGAGCGCCAATATATTGAACAGCTCCGTCGCGAAAAACCGGAGTGGTTTCAGTCTGACGAAAAACTCAATCCCCAGCGCATCCTTGAACACATTGGCATCACCGCCTTGCCGACTGATCGCGCGCGCGGCTACTACCGTCTCTATCTTCAAGATTTCATCGTCGAGGAGGTGGCGCTTGATGGGACGGTGAGAACGGTTATACCCGAGGCGCCCGCACCGCCTCTCGACGCTACTGACCAACGAACGCTTTTTTTTGATTTGATCAAAGTGGGGGTCTTCACGCTCGAAGCCATCCAACGGTTGTGTGAAACGTTGCAACTGGAGCCAAAACGCGTCGGGCACGCCGGCATCAAAGATGCGATCGCTGTCACCAGCCAGCGGATCAGCCTTCGAAACGTGAAATACGAAGAACTGGCCAGCCATTCAATACCGGGGTTGTACCTGAAGAACTTTTCCTATGGCAAGGGCGTGGTCAATGTCGGTGAACTCTTCGGTAATCGCTTCACCATCTTTGTCCGGACCGAAAAACCGGTCGGGCAAAACTGGCTTGACCAACGACTAGAAAAATATCGCACCAACGGGTTCTTAAACTACTACGGCGTCCAGCGTTTCGGTAGCCGCTTTTCCGTCCACCAGTTCGGCCGGCTGGTGATGCAGGGAAAGTATGTTGAAGCACTGCGTATGTACTTAGCCGGCACAAACGAGTCCGAGCCGCCGTATTTCCAGGCGGTGCGGAAAAAAGTTCAGACGCTGTTCGAAGATGGCCGGGCCATGCTGGCTGAATTTCAGCACTTCCCATATTCATTCCGAAACGAGATCAAGGTTCTGGAATATTTGAAACAGCACCCGGACGATCCGATTGGTGCGCTGGCGTGTATTTCCGAGCATACGCGGCTCTGGGTCTATGCCTACGTCAGTTATCTCTTCAACAAGAAACTATCCGACGCCACAATACATGGTGAATCGCTGCCCGAAACATTGCCCCTGCTGTTAAGCGCTGACCCGGCTGACCGTCAGCCATATGCCTCGTATCTGCAAGCGGATCAAACCGAAAATTTTCTTCAATATATAAAACCTTTTCCATTCATCCGGCCGGCGAAACGGAACGTCGCAACAATAATCAAACCAGACATACACGCCTCGCGGATAACGCCTGAAGGGGTGATATTAAGCTTCACCCTTCCGAAGGGCGTCTATGCCACCACCTTCCTGATGCATTTCTTCGACCTTGTTTCCGGCCAGACTGTGCCGGACTGGGTAAAAACGGATGAACAAGATATTTTGGAGCTCGTCGGCCTCGGCTCAATCAAACCGATAAAAGAAGTGCTCGGCAAATATATGCTTTCGCGGCTGGACCTGAGCGGAGTAGCGGCTGAAACAAACACGGTCGAGGAATAACACCATCCGTAGGCGAGCGTTAACGTTCGCCTACGTTATTATTATAAAAAAGATGAGGCCGGCACATTCCCGAAGGAAGGCCGGCCATGAAGCGTTGCGTAGAACCGAGTGGTCTACGATGTGCGAAACCCAGTTGAGTCAGTTGCGCAGTCGCTGAGCTACTCGTGCGAGTAGTGGCCCGCCACCAGCATCCGGGTGACGTTCCGAGGCTTCTGGCCGTCCAGCATGCCGCGGTAGTTCAGCGTGTCGAGCCGGTAGGTGAAGGGGCCGTCGACACCGTCCCGCTTGGGATTGGCGAAGATCGACAGGTGGTCGTAGGTCGCCGACATGCGACGAGCGACCCAGTCCTGATCGACCGGCGACAGCGTGATGGCGTCACCCTCGAGTGCGAAGAGGAGCGTGACGACGCTCTTCATGCCGGGTCCGTCGGTGCGACGGGTTTCGTTGCAGAACGCGTCCACCAGGCGGTAGCCAGCATTGGCGAAGTCGGACACCAGCATCCCGGGCGTGACCTGCTGGCAGTCCCTGAGGATCTGCCGGCCGGAGTCGGGCTTGTCGCCGAGCCGCTGGAGGCGGTCCGGGTCGATCCGCTGGGCCTCGGCCTCGGCGCGTTGGCGGGCCTCGACGGCCGCGTCATCGCGCTGGACGATCCGGATAGACGAGCCCTTCGGAGGACCCGCGTAGAAACGGACCCAGATCTTGGCCGGAGCAGTCTTCAGGACCGCAGCGGCGCTGGCAGCGATTTCGCTCATGGTACTCATGGCAGTTACCCCCTATTCATCCGTGGTTGGACCGTGGCTCGAAAGCCGTGACATTCCTGTATGATAGATGCTTCCCGTGAAGCGGTGAAATAACTGGGTTTTTATAGTGGAAGGTGCATGCGCAATTGTGACATTGCGCGGTTGATTGCTCCTTGGTTCTTAATGAATCAAAGCGCTGGGATACATTGGATACCCGTTATCCAGTACAACCCAGCGCTCTAATTACTCCATAAAAAGACCTCTCTCCATCTAATAACTAGGCATAATAGCGCATTTTATTGCTATTGTCAAGACCTAAAAGCTGGTATTTTCTTAATATTAGCCAAAATAAATATTTTTCCTCATATTTCATCACATTTGCCGTGGTATCCGGGTACCTCTATACTGCCTTTTACATGCATTTTTCTGTTATCGTTCATGGATTCTTCTAGCAGGAACACGGAGGTCGGTATGAGTACGAACGATTCAGATGTCTGCCAGCACCCGAACCTTGGCCCGTGTCAGTGGCCGACGTGTTGTATCCCCTGTGATCATTGCGGCCGTGACATCATCGCCGAACGATACGAACAGCATTTAGCTCTCTGTTCGCGCCAAGATCCGCCAGCGAACGACCCCGGTACCATCAAGATCAGCGTGGTCGGCGTCCTTCCATTGGCAGCCAATCAGGCGGCCGGCAACACCTGACAGCGGTTAGCCGGATTTGCTCCTTCTCCCCCCGCGCGTGGCTGTGCGGGGTTTTCTTTTTGCCCCAGTGGTATAATACAAATATGTCCGAAGTGACAAAAAGAGTCCGCACTCTCCCTGCCAAACCGGGCGTCTATATCTTCAAAAACGCCAAGGGGTCGGTTTTGTACGTGGGTAAAGCGATTAGTTTAAAAAATCGCGTCGGGTCGTATTTCCAGCCATCCGCGGCGCTTGAGGCCTCGAAAAAGATCATGGTCTCCCAGATCGCCGACCTCGAGTATATCATCGTTGATTCCGAGACCGAGGCGCTTTTCCTCGAAACCACGCTGATCAAGCGCTATCACCCGCCCTACAACATCGTCATGCGGGATGATAAATATTTTGTCTATATTAAAATCAATCTGGCTGAGGACTATCCGTCGGTTTCACTGGTCCGCCGGCTCACCAAGGAAAAAGCGCGTTTCTTCGGACCGTATACGTCGGCCAAAAACGTCCGCCTGACCCTGAAGCATCTGAAAAAAATATTCCCGATCAAAACCTGCAAAAATAAACCGGCGGAGCCGTGCTTCGAATATCGCCTCCATCGCTGTGCCGGCCACGCCACCTCGCCGACCAGCCAGCGTGAATATCAGGAAATCGTCCGTGAGTTTATCCACTTCTTCGAGGGTCAGAGCGATGAGGTCCTGGCCGACCTGCGCCGGCATATGGCCACGGCCTCGGAAAACCAGGATTATGAAAAAGCGGCTGAGGCGAGAGACCGGATCGCCGCCATCGAGCGCGTGACCGAACGCCAAAAAATGATCTTGCCAACGACGGAGAGCCTCGACCTGATCAGCCTGATCCGTGAGCGCGCCCTGGCCGTGCACCGTTCTGGTTCACGGCTGGCCAGCGTGAATGTTTTTTCCTTCCGCGGCGGGAAATTAGTAAACCGGAACCATTTTATTTTGAAGAATATCCAGGCGCAAGAGAATCCGGCGCTGCTCGCAAGCTTCATCGAACAATACTATGCCCAATCGACCGACCACCCGAAATACCTCTATGTTCGCGAGCTGCCTGAAAATCAAACGCGCATCGCGACGCTCTTGCAGATACGGATCAGAACCGCCCAGCGCGGCAAACTCGCTCAGCTCCTTAAACTTGGAGAAGAAAACGCTCGGGACGCCTTAGCCAAAAGCCGAGCCGAGGACGAGGCCAGCCAAACGCAGCTCGACCAAGCGCTGGCTGATCTGATGAAATACCTGCGCTTGCCGGCGATACCGCACCGGATCGAAACCTACGATATTTCGAATATCCAGGGTGTAAACGCGGTTGGTTCAATGGTGGTTTTTGAAGCCGGCCGGCCAAAGAAAACAGACTACCGGAAATTTAAAATCAAAACTGTGTCCGGCGCGAATGACCCAGCCATGCTGGCCGAAGTGCTCCGCCGGCGCTTTGGTCATCTTAATACCGCCCGTCCGGGAGCCTGGCCAAAACCAGATTTGATCATCCTCGATGGCGGGAAGGGCCAACTCAACGTGGTACGAGGCGTCCTCGCCAAACTCAATAGGGCGCGAGGTACCCCCACTAACAATACGCGAGGCGTCCCCGCCGAGCATAGCCTAAACATTCCTCTCGCCGCCCTGGCCAAGCGCAACGAAGAACTCTATCTCCTCGACAAACCAAATCCGGTCATCCTGCCGCCCGACTCGCCCAGCCTCTACTTGGTCCAACGGATGAGGGACGAAGCCCATCGGTTTGCCATCGGCTTTTATCGAAAAACTCATCGGAAAAAAACGATCACCTCACAACTCGACGACATACCAGGAATCGGTCCAAAAACAAAAAAGAAGTTACTCCGTGTATTCGGCTCGGTCGACGGTATCCGTCTGGCTTCAGAACGCGTTCTGTCAACAGAAGTCGGATCAAAGGTCGCCCGCGCTATAAAAGACATACTCGGCTAAATGAAAAGGACGCTTTTTTAGGGCGTCCCGGATGATGAAAGAGCGGGTCGAGGCGCAGTACGGCTATTGAGCGACTGAGCAGAACTGCGCGAACGTGCGGTCCGGCTGTCGGGTGTCTGGTCGCGGCGCGCTGAGCAGCAGCTTGATCGAACCGTCACCAGCCTGGACAAATACTGCCGATTTGGGTGGTAACTGGTCAACCCAGATGACCTCGTTGCGCGGGTAGACCAGCCGCGGGTACCAACGCATCAGCGGATCGACCTGCTGAGGCAGGTTCAGCTCAACGCTTACGCCGAGCTCGCCTTCGGTCGCCAACTGGCTGTTGAATACCTCCACTAGCCGTGGCGCCGATTCGAGATCGTAACTCCGGCCCAGCTCAGGCGCAAAAGCATCCGTCCACTGGTAAACGACGTGAGTGACCACACGCGGGTGTAGCCACCAGTTCAGAAACCCGCCCAGAACGAGCGTGATCACCGCGACGACGACGAGGCCGCTGGTCCGCCAGTCGCCGACCCTGCTTCTGAAAGATCCCATGAACATCCTGTTCCCCCTTTCGGTTCCTTCCTTCCGGTCCCTTCTCTGAGTCTCGCGTGAACACCGAACTCAACAACCGCGCATACTATCATATCATTCACCTTTTGTCAACGCCATGTCCGAACCAATCGAGGGAATTGAAAAAAAACTTGAACGCCGCGCCCGCCGGCGTGAAAAAAAGAAAAACCCGACCATGAAGGTCAGCGGCCGGAGCGTCCGGGAGCTACAGCGCCTGATCATCCGAAAATCCCGGCGCCAAGATTGACAAATGTTACCGCTCGTGATACTCTCTAGAGTAGCCAGCCTTGGCTTTTTTCAGTAATAATTACTATGCAATTTTATTTCAATATCGCCCTGATCGTCCTTGCCGTCCTGCTGACCGCAGCCATTTTGCTGCAGCAGCGTGGTTCGGGTTTGGGCGGCGTATTTGGTGGCGAAGGGAACGTCTTCGAAACCCGCCGGGGCGTCGAACGGTACCTCTTTGTATTTACGATCGTGGTGGCTATTCTCTTCTTAGGCGTGGCCGTCGCGAATATTCTCTTGGCCTAAACACCTAACCTGCTAAACCTTTCGGGTGGCACGTTTTTCTGACTGGTTCAAAAATCTTTTCCGCCGCGAGCGCTTCCACGGGCTCCGGCTACCCTTTGGCCGACAGCAGTCATGGTCAAATCCCGATCATCGACTTCCTTCCACCGGTCAATTGATGCGCTTACCAAAAGTGCTCTCACGAACGGAGAGATGGCTGTTCTTCGCCTGTGTGGTTATTTTTCTCGTCGCCCTCGGTACGCTTGGTACCCGTCTGTACCTGCACCAGACAAAACCCGTACCGATCGTTGGCGGAGAATATACCGAGGGCCTGGTTGGCAATCCCGCCTACATAAATCCGGTGCTCGCTCAGTCAAATGACGTCGACCTGGATATTTCCCGGCTGGTCTACTCGGGCCTGTTTCGATACGACCGTGACCGCACGATCGTACCTGACCTGGCTGAAAGTTATACCATCAGCGAAGATCAGAAGACCTATACGATCAAGCTCCGCGCCGACGTGAAATGGCATGACGGTCAGCCGTTTAGCTCTCAGGACGTGCTCCTGACAATTGACGAGATCCAAAATTCGGAGATCAAAAGCCCGCTGGCCGGAAATCTCCGCGGCGTCACGGCCGAAGCGCCGGACGATACGACGATTGTCCTGACGTTAAAAGAACCGTTCGCGCCGTTCTTAAGCTCGCTGACGTTCGGCATATTGCCGGCGCACATCTGGAGCGACATTCCGCCCCAATCCTTTCACCTCGCCGAGGCGAATTTAAAGCCGGTCGGGACTGGTCCGTACCGATTTAAATCGTTGAAAAAAGACCGCTCTGGCTCGATCAAATCCTACACCCTGGAACGAAATGCGAGCTTTTATCGCCGGCCGCCCTACGTGGAATTAATTACTTTCAAATTTTTCGCAAATCTCGACAGCCTCGTCCAAGCCGGCGAGAAGAAAAATGTCGAGGGCGTCGGTTATATTCCGAAAGAATCAAAAGACAAAATTGAGGAAAATGAGGCCATTCAGGCTCGCTTGCTTCATTTGCCTCAGTACACGGCGATTTTCTTGAATCAAAAAAACCAGCTCTTAAAAACGCTCGAGATAAAACAGGGCATGGCCTACGCCATCAACAAACAGGAGATTATCGATCAGGTCTTGGGAGGCGAGGGTGAGCAGATCCACGCGCCGATTCTGCCTGGTTTTCTGGGATACAATCCGGAAATCCGCAAATACGAATTTGACCCGGCCAAGGCGATTGAAACGCTCGACCAAGCCGGCTGGGTACTGCCCGAAGGTTCAACCATCAGAAAAAAGGGTGACCAGGAACTCCAATTGACCCTCACGACGATCGACCAGCCCGATTTTGTCGCGACGGCGAATCTGATCAAAGGCTATTGGCAAAAGGTCGGGATCGGTGTTGAGCTGCGGATCGTGGATCCGAGCCGGATCGAAAAATTTGTTATCAAACCGCGCGACTTCGAAGCGCTCCTAGTCGGCGAGATTGTCGGTACTGATCCGGATCCGTATTCTTTCTGGCACTCTTCCCAAGGCCGCGATCCGGGCTTGAATCTCTCGGTCTATGTGAATAAAAGCGTTGATCAATTACTCGAAGAAGCCCGCAAGACGACCGATCCAGAACAGCGCCGGATGAAATATCTCCATTTTCAAAACATCCTGGCTGACGAGCTGCCAGCGCTCTTCCTCTATAATCCAACCTATACCTACGGTTTAAATAAAAAGGTGAAGGGTTTTGATTTGACGCAGTTGACTGTACCGGCTGATCGCTTTACAAACATTGAAGACTGGTATATCAAGACGAAGCGTCAGTGGAAATAACCACGGTACGCCGGGATGGTGAAATTGGTATACACGCACGGTTCAGAGCCGTGTGGGAGCAATCCCATGGAGGTTCGAGTCCTCTTCCCGGCACCAGAAATACCAGCCTTTGGCATAGATTACATCCCGCCGAAACACCGGTGATTGCTGTTCCCGCAATAGGCAAGTTGATTCTTTTCAAAGATAGGGACGCGAACACCCGATTCCGCGATGAATCCGCCGCCGAACTGAAAGAAGCATTCGTTTGATTAAAAAACCCGATAATAAACCAAAGCATTAATATTTAATAATCCATAGCTTTGAATTTTACATTTTTAATTTTGAACTGACATGATGGCACGACATCAGAAACGCTCACGAAAAAAACATCCACCCGTCTTTTCCCAAGCCCAGAAAACGGATCGTCTTCGGATTATCCCGATTGGCGGCGTTGAGGAGGTCGGCCGGAATATGACCGTGATCGAATACAGACAAGATATCCTTATTGTCGATATGGGGCTTCAATTCCCCGAGGAAGACATGCCCGGAATTGACTATATCATTCCAAATATCGGCTATCTCAAGGGCAAAGAAAAATTCGTAAAGGGCGTCATCATTACCCACGGACATTACGACCACATCGGGGCAATTCCCCATCTCATTCCGCGGCTCGGCCGACCCCCAGTTTTTGGCACGCCCCTCACGCTTGGCATCATCGCCAAACGCCAGGAAGACTACAAAAACGGAGGAAAGCTTGACCTTCAGGCGGTCGACAATGAGACAAAGCTCCGGCTCGGTGTCTTTGAAGTTGAGTTTTTTGGCGTCAGCCACAATATTCCCGGTTCGCTTGGCGTGATCATCCGGACGCCGCTCGGACCGGTCGTCCACACGGGTGATTTCAAAATCGACCTCCAGCCCTCCGGTGATACGCCGGTCGATATTGCCAAAATCGCCAAATTAAGCGAAGAGAACGTCCTCGTCATGCTCGCTGACAGCACCAACGCGCCCCAGCCCGGCCATCAGTTCAGCGAACAGGAGATTATCGGCAACATGGAGGATATTTTCCGCACCGCCACCGGCCGGCTGATCATTGCCACGTTTTCCTCGTTGCTCGGACGGATTCAGCAAATCATCCAGCTGGCCGAACAGTATGGACGGCATGTTATCATCGACGGCTACAGCATGCGCACAAACGTCGAGATCGCCCAGCAGCTTGGCTATATGAAGATCAAGCCGGGTACGCTCATCAGTTACGATCAGATGAAAAATTATCCCAGCAAAAAGCTCATCATCTTGTGCACCGGCGCGCAGGGTGAAGGTAAAGCCGTGCTGATGCGCCTGGCCAACCGAGAACATAAAAAAGCTCAGATCGAAAAAGGCGACACGATCATCTTTTCATCCTCGGTCGTCCCGGGTAACGAGCGTTCGGTCCAGCGGCTGGTCGACACGCTCTATCGCGAGGGCGCCGAGGTTATCAATTATAAGATGATGGATATCCATGCCGGCGGCCACGCCAAACAAGAGGACTTGAAGCTGATGTTGAAGCTGGTGAACCCGCAATATCTGATCCCAATCGAAGGAAATCATTCTTTCCTCAGAATACACGCGAAGATCGCAAAGCAGGCGGGCTTTGATGAGAATAAAATATTCATCCCGGACAACGGTCAGATCATCGAGTTTACAAAGCAGGGCGGCAAGCTGACGAATAAAAAGGTTCCTTCTGAGTACGTCATGGTCGACGGTTTGGGCGTTGGCGACGTTTCCAGCGTGGTTTTGCGCGACCGCAACCAGCTCGCCTCCGACGGCATGGTGGTCGTGATTATCACGGCTGAGGTAAAGACGGGACATTTAGTTGGTCAGCCCGATATCATCTCCCGCGGCTTCATTTATATGAAAGCGAATCAGAAGCTGATTGATCAGACCCGTGACCGCGTGAAAGCGATTCTCGACGACCGCGAACCGAAATCATCCCTCAACGACACCTATATCAGGGATAAAATCCGCGATGACGTCGGTCAATTTCTTTTCCAGAAGACCGAGCGACGGCCGATGATTTTGCCTGTCATCATCGAGGTGTAGACACTGTTTTGACAATATTCCCCAAATCCGGTATAATGAAAGGGTAATTAATAAAATTACCTCATGTTGGAGTGGAAAACATTGAGGAAAATAAAAATATCTTCTTTTTTGTTAGGAAAATACGGTTTCTAACAACAACAGCCACGTTTCGTGGCTTTTTATATATCAATAAATGCTATTAAAACAGTCTTGGGGATATCTCCCTACTAAAAACATTAACGAAAAAAGTATGAAAAACCTCAATGTTAATAGAAAAATCGCGCTCGGGTTCGGCAGCGCACTGGTGATGTGCGTTTTCTTCTTTACCGCGCATGCCGCCTCGGCTGACGTTCAGATTCAAGTCGAACCCGACGAACGAATCAGCAGCGTGAGCTTCACGCCAACAAGCACGGCGGCTGGCGCTACCACCAACTATACCGTCTCGTTCACGCTCGATCAGACCTTGTCTCCCGGCGGGTTTATAAACTTCAACTTTGACGGCGCTGGCAAATGCGATATGGATTGGTCGCTGTGCCTGCCAAACTTTGAAAACGCGACCCTGGTCTCCGGTTTGCCAGGCGGCCAGTTTGATATTTACGGTCAAAGCTTTGGCGTCCGGGCTGAACCGTTTACCGCGGGAACGTATACATTGGTCTTAAGCGGCGTCCGGAACCCAATCCAGCTGATGAGCCATTACCGAGTCGCAGCCAGCAGCCAGGCCTTTGGTGAAGAGCCGCCGCCCGAGGGTGAGCGGGCACCGAGTACGCCCTCTGATCCGTATTTCTTTGCGCCAGTCGCAGTAAAAGGTGCAATTACCGATCCAAGCAATGAACCAGCCGGTCGGTTAGGCGTCGGATTCTACACCGCCGATTATTCCTATAACGGTAACACGAATACTGATGATTATGGATTCTATTCCATTCCAAAATCCGGTTTTCCCACTGGAGAAGTATTCATGTCGATATATCTCAATCCTGATTATGGTGATTATGTCGCCCCGGACCCGGTGGCCTTGACCTATGCCGGCACGACCATCACCTTGGACTCACAGCTCAAAGTCGCCAAAAAGAAAGTGAACGGTACGGTGAGATATAACACCGGTCAGCTCGTTACGACCGGCGCCGAAGTCAACGCCAATAAGCAAGGCGGCGGCGGCGGCAAGAACGCCTCGGTCGGGGCTGATGGAACATTCGAGATATTTTTGTCCGGCGGCACCTGGGAAATCAGACCGAATTGCGGCTGGGATCAGGAAACACAACAGCAGCGCGTCTGCAATTGGACCTATAACGGCCAAGGCGAACTGGTCCAATTCGCCGACAACGATACGACTGAAACGAAAAATGTCACGCTCACCGTCACAAAAACCGACGCGATCGTCAAAGGACGCGTCAAACTGCCGAATGGGAACTGGATGAACGGCGGCGGCGTCAATCTCCAGCAGGGCCAGGGCCAGGGCATGGGCACCGGTATAAATAACGATGGTCGCTTCTTGGCCAATGTCACCGCTGGGACGTATCAGCTCACGATCAATGCGGACAACCAGAATCCCGACATGGCGAGATACTACCTCCCGACGATGACCGTAACAGTCACCACTGACCAGACGCTTGATCTCGGCACGCTGACGATGCAACAAAAAACTTCAAGAATAACTGGAAAAGTAACACTGGTGGACTCCGGCGATCCGGTCGAGGGGCTCCGCTTAAACTGCTGGACACGCAACGGCTCCGGCTGGGGTCAAACCACCACAGTCGCTGACGGGTCGTTCACTATCTGGCTGGCTCCCGGCCAATATGAATGCCGGCCGGATGACCGCAATACGGAATATATCATGCCTCAAACGGGTCCATCAGAGCTCTATGATTTGTCAGCGAACGAAACGATTTCGGGCGTGAACTTCGAGGTCCAGCGAGCTGATGCCCAAATCAGTGTTCGGCTGGTTGATACCGATGGAAACGCCATCACAAATATCTATGGCTGGGCCTATGCTCGGAAAAAAGGTGCTAATGGCGGCTCTAACTTCGGCAGCGGCATCGACCGCGGCACCGCCACGATCGCCCTACTTGGCGGCCAAACATACGTTGTCGGAGCACAGGTACCGACTGATAATGCCAACGTCGTGCTACTCCGAGAGGAAGTTGAGGTTACGCTTGATGAGGGCGAGTCCGCCAACGTTGCCCTGGTCATGGAACGTCCGGATGCCAGGATCCGCGGTTTCCTCAAAGACCAAAACGGCAAGGCTATCAAAGGCGCTGATGCAGAAGTCTACGCTGTGGTCGGCGGAGATAACAAAGGCGGTGGCGGTGTCTGGCTCGGTACGCGGGTAAATCAAGCTGATGGAAGCTTTTCACTCAGTGTCAAAGGTGGCGTGAAATACGTCATGGGCTACAATTTCCCGAATATGGGGTCCGGCAGCGGCGACTTCCTGAACTCCCCGCCAAACATGGATCCTTTTACCGTGCCGGTTGACGGTACCGTGACGAAGGTCCTGACAGCCTTCCGCGCCACAGCCCATGTGAAAGTAAGCTTGCTCGATCCTGACGGCAAAGCGGTGAAATTCGGCTGGGCTTGGTGTTCAAACCGCAAGGAAATGGAAAACAAGGTCGAAGCTGAGAGCACTATGGTTGACACGGGCGGCGAGATCCGAAACGGTCAGGGACAGGTCAATGTCATTGCGGGTACTTTTGAGTGCGGCGCTGGCATAGACCAATCAACAAACACGAACTGGATGCCGCCGGATATGCAGGAAGTAACGCTCGTGGACGGTGACACGAAGACTATCACCCTTCAATTCGGCAAGGCTGATGCCACCATTAAAGGTACGGCTGTCTATGAGAACGGTCAGAAGGTGTCGTGGGGCTTTTGCCATGCCTTCACCTTCAGCGGCAAATTCTCCGGCGGCGAAGTAATAAATGGTAAGTTCAATATCCCCGTAAATAAAGGCGAATCCTGGCAGATCGGCTGTGATTCGGATAATAACCGAAAAATGAGCCGGTCAGATGAACAGGTTGTAAGTGTGTACCAAGAAGGCGACATCGAAGTCGGCGAACTGACGCTGATAGAAAAAAACTGGGCGATGCCGGAAGGCTTTACCACCCAATTTGACGCCGGCACGCAGCTCAGCCTGACGCTGCCCGACGGCACGACGCTCAGAGCCTCACCTGGCGCGTTCGGCCCCGAAGGCGACACCATGACCCTCGTGGCTTCACCGAATATCAAACTCTACTTCGATCAGAACAATAAGCCGTTGAATTTCGCCTGGAATTTCGAGATGACTGGCGCGGACGGCGCCCTCGTTGAATCATTCAACAGCGCGGTCAGTGTCTGCATCCCCTACAGCCAGGACGTAGTCGATGAACAGGAACTCGATGAAAACAATCTGATCGCGAAGTATTACAACGCCACCACCGGCACGTGGGAATTGCCGGAAGGCACCACCCAAGACACGACTGCGAACGTCATCTGCTTCCAGTCCACTCACTTTACGAATTTCGCTCTCGTTGCCGGCGCGAATATCCTTGGCGGACTCGGGACAGCGCAAAACGATATCCTCGTGACGCCGCTTTCAAATGGCGGTCCGCAGGTCATCGTGGCTGACGAGAACGGCAAGACCGTTACCAACTTCTTCGCCTACTCTTCAAGTCTCCGCATCGGCATCCAGGCTGTTACGGCTGACGTTGACGGCGATGGCGAGGTCGAAATCATCACCGCGCCCGGCGCCGGTGCCGGACCGCAGATCCGCATCTTCAACAAAGCCGGCCAGGTTGAGGGCCAATTCTGGGCCTATGACTCCGGTCTGCGCATGGGCGTGAACCTCTCCGTTATTGATGATGATAACGACGGCGTCTATGATATTGTCGCTGCTCCGATGGCTGGCGGTGGCCCGCAGGTGAAAATCTTCAACAGCCGGGGTGAAATGAAACGCCAATACTTCGCCTATGCCGAAACCTTCCGTGGCGGCGTCGAACTGGCGGTTGCTGATGTCAACGGCGATGGCGCGCAAGAAGTTGTGGTCGCTCCAGAAAGCGCGGCTGGTCCGCAAGTCCGCGTTCTCAAATCCGACGGCACGCTGCTGAGCCAATTCTTCGCCTATGCCTCAAACGTCCGCGGCGGCTTCAACCTCACGCTCGGCGACGTCAATAGTGACGGTGTCTACGACATCGTTGTCAGCCCGAAAGCCGGCCTCGGTCCGCAGGTCGCCTCCTTTGACGGAAATGGCAATCTGCTCGGTCGCTTCTTCGCCTACGCCGAGACCTTCCGCGGCGGTATCTATGCCTCAGGTGGAGACGTTGACGGCGACGGCAATCTCGAGATCGTGGTTACGCCGGAATCAAACGCCGGCCCGCAAGTCCGCGTCTTCGAGGTTGACGGTACGGTGCTCTCGCAATTCTGGGCCTATGCCTCGACCCTCCGTGGCAACTTCACCTCGTTCGTGGCCGACCTCAATGGCGACGGCACCACGGAAATCGTGACCGCGCCCGGTACCGGTATGGGACCGCAGGTGCGCACCTTCAACCAGGACGGCCAGGCGTTGTCGCAATTCTTCTCGCACCACCCTGGTTTCCGCGGCGGTATCACGATCAGCCCGGCAATCTAGCAACTCTAGACAACTCAATACAAAAACCTCCGCCACCAGCGGGGGTTTTTGGTATTCATTATAACGCTTACAATTCCTCAGTCTGTCATGCCGAACTTGTTTCGGCATCTCCGGTCGGAAAAACCTGTTAATATTCTTGAGATCCTGAAACAAGTTCAGGATGACAATTCCTAAACAATCCGCTTTTTGTTTTTATTGCGATATGTTACAATACATCCGTTATGCCTACCAAACAAACCGTCTTCTCCGGCATCCAACCCTCGGGCATGCTCCACATCGGCAATTATTTGGGAGCGATTAAGCAGTGGTTGGTATTACAAAAAAACCACGACTGCATTTTTTGCATTGTCGACTATCATGCCATCACCACCCCGTACGAGCCGAAAGAAATGCCAAACCGGATTTTCGATGCCGCGCTTGACTACATCGCCGCCGGCTTGGATCCGAAGAAATCAATCATTTTTGTTCAGTCGCATGTGCCAGAGCATACCGAACTGGCGTGGCTTTTGAATACTATAACGCCTTTTGGTGAGCTCTCGAGAATGACGCAATGGAAAGAAAAAAGCAACTCTACAGATGAGTCAGCTGCTAAATTTCTTCTAAAACGATTATCAGAATATCTAAACGCCGAACCCGAAACAATAAAAAAAATACGTACTTGGGAAAGAGCGTTGAGTAAAGCCACAAACAAAGATAAAAATGAACGACCCCCATTAATTGATTTATCGAACGAGATTAAGTTTTATGATAAATCACTTATTAGAGATCTTGAATTGCATCGTTTGAGAGAAGTGAACGCGGGTTTATTGAATTATCCGATACTTATGGCTGCCGACATTCTGTTATACAAAACTCATCTGGTTCCAGTCGGCGATGACCAGCAGCAGCATGTGGAACTCACCCGCATCATTGCCCGGAAATTCAACCACCAATTCGGCGAAACATTTATCATGCCAAAAGCGCAGCTGTCCGAATCGAAGCGCATCATGTCGCTGGCCGACCCGGCGAAGAAAATGAGCAAATCGCTCGGCCCAAAGCATTATTTGGCGCTGACTGATACGCCTGACGCGATCCGGCAAAAAATAAAAAGCGCCGTAACCGACGTGGGCGCGAACGAAAACGAAATGAGTCCGGGCGTGAAGAACTTGTTTTTACTGTTGCACGAGTTCGGCTCGGCCGCGGACAACAAGAAATTTGAATCAGCCTACGCCGATAAAACCATCCGCTATTCCGAGCTGAAGGAAACCCTGGCTGAGGCGGTGGTAAAAAAACTCCAGCCGTTCCAGAAAAAACGTGCTGAACTGGCTGAAGACCCGAAAGCCATCTGGAAAACGCTCGCTGACGGAGCGAAGAAAGCCCGGCCCATCGCCCGCCACACCCTGGCTGAAGTCAAACGAAAAATGGGGCTACTTTAATCTATATTAAAAATAATTCACTTAAAACAAGCTGAAAAGCTTGCTTTTTTGTCCAAAAGGAATACTATACAAAACAGTGTTTTTTTTGCTCTCTCAACCCAGACTGGAGGAGGCGATCAGTATGTGCGCCAAAAGACTGCCAGCGGGTATCAGAGCTGGTCGAGTCGCGGCTATCCCACAGGGCCAGGATACGATTGGCTACCTTGAAGGGACGGACGGAATCGAGTATCTCTTCTTCGAGGAGGACGGCCGAGAGTTGAATTGGGGTCCTGACGGTCCATCGTTCGCTGACTCACCCGCCGCGCCGGTCCAGCTGTCGCTCAAGCAGCCCGTCCTCTTTACGCTCAGGGATGGTAGTGACGTGGCCGCTCAGTGGAGCGTTTTCGATCCGAAAAGCCCCGAGGCAGCAGCGTATGAGGAGTTGGCCAGAATGACGACGGCCGAAAAACGCAGTGCCTCATCCTAGACTACCGTGTCTCGACTGCTCCCGCCCTTTCGCGCTTCGGATGAACGAAGCGCTTTTCTTATTGAAACAGATAATAGAAAGACGAGTTCTTCATTCCAACAGGTGTTTTTCAAGACGCACTGGCCGTTCCAGCCAATCTTTGGCCGATTGCCGTGTCTTATCCGTGATATCGCTGACGAAGAATTTGTGCGCCTCGCCCTGCACTAATGATTTTTCGATCTCCGGCTGAGCTTCCAGGAAACGTTTTACCTCAGCGACAACCTCAGCCGCCGGATCAACGAGTTTGACGCGCCGTCCGATCTTCTGCTGGATCACGTCGCGCATCAGCGGGTAATGGGTGCAGGCTAGCACCAGCGTATCAATTTGTTTAAGCGTCATTGAATACAGGTAGCGTTTGGCGATCATCTTCGTTTCCGGCTTTTTCGTCCAGCGCTCCTCCACTAACGGCACGAAAAGCGGGCAGGCCTGGGTGATAATAGCGATATCCCTATTGGTAGCTTTCAGCCGTTGCTGGTAGATGCCGCTCGCGATCGTGGCCGTCGTACCAATGATGCCAAGCCGTTTCTTCTTTGTTACGGCTAGGGCTTTATTGATCGCCGGGGTGACCACTTCAAAGACCGGCACGTGGAGATGTTTCTTGAGTGTTTCGGCAGCCACCGCCGAGGCGGTGTGACACGCCACAATGATTATTTTTGCCCCCTGCTCGATCAGAAATTGAGCGTCTTGCAGGGCATATTTGGTAATCGTTTCCTCGCTCTTGCTTCCGTACGGTGTCCGGGCAGTATCGCCAAAATACACAATCTGGTAATCCGGCAATTGCCGAAATACTTCTTTGACAACAGTCAGGCCGCCAATGCCTGAATCAAAAATCCCGATCATGCTGATTCATTAAAAGTTAGATCACGTATGGCAGGAAATATTTTGTCCGCTTCACGTAAGGCCTCGCGGGGCACGTTGTGTTCAACCGCCCAACACGTCAGTCCGGCCGACTTGGCCGAACGCACCCCATACGGGGTATCCTCAATGGCTAAACAGGCGCTGGCCGGCAGATTCATTTTCTTCAGTGTAATTTGATATATTTCGGGGTCAGGCTTTGCCCGAGTTACTTCTTCAACCGTGGTGATTACGGAAAAATACTTTCCAAAAGGCACGATTTTTTCCAAGGCTTCTACCTGCCAACGGGCTGAACCGGTCACTAAAGCCAATCGGCCGACCTGCTGCGCTTTTTTTATTACATCGAGCGCCCCAGGATATAACACAATTTTATCTCCAATCAGCCCCCGATAGGCAGGCTCCTTATGACTATCCACGAGATGTACCGGAATATCAGGGTAATCCTCATGGAAGGCGGCGAATCCTTCGTTGTCGGACCGGCCGAGAAAATACTTCCGGTATAACTCCGGCGTCAAATTGAAATCCCCTATCTCCTTCAGTATTTTTCTGAATATTACCTCAATCGCCGCCTCTGAATCCAACAGTACGCCATCGAGATCAAATAGTATGCCCTGATATGACATGCGATAGTGTTTACGTATTATTTGAAATATTAATGCCTCGATGATTTCGAGTGACGGACAGCCTTGTCTCCATGTATGGTCCGAAAAATCGCCTTATGAATGACCTGACTTGAGACATGCGCTCCTTTCACGATCCGAAGGATGGTTTTATGGAATCGACGATTCGTGGCTACGACCGAGGTCGATTTCAGGGTGATCGGTTGGCCCTGGAAATCAGTCACCTTCCCGCCTGCCTCTTCCACTAATAACGCGCCTGAAACTATGTCCCAGGGATACGTCAGAATATTATAAAAGACGTCAAATGTTCCACTGGCGACATACGTGAGCGCTGCGATCCCGGAACCAAACAGTCGAATGCGCATATCATAATCATACAACCGACCAAAAGTTTTCAGCGTCAGGGCGCGCGCGATGCGCCGAGAAGAAAGGTGCGTCATAACCAGCGTGTTGTGAATGTCGGCGTGCCGGCTGACCCTGAGGCGCCGATCATTTACCCAGGCACCCTTGCCCCGTTCGGCAAAATACAGTTTTTTCTCCATCGGATCATAGATGGCCGAGAGAATCGTCGCCTGGCGATAAACAAGGGCCAAACTGGTGCAAAACGGCGCCACGCCATTATAATAGTTCACCGAACCGTCCATCGGATCGATCACCCACGTATAGGGCGATCCTTTGTCGGTAAAGCCCGCCTGTTCGGAGAGAATATTGTGATCCGGAAAATGCCGATGAATTTCTTGCACGATCAGCCGTTCTGCTTTGAGGTCGATAGCCAATACTAAATCGCGTCGCGTTTTTATCTCAACGCGCTGCACTTTCTGAAAATTCTTCAATAACAAACGTCCGGCTCGACGCACGGCAGTCTGAGCAACCTTCCGAGCAATCTGATAATCCATAATGTTTTATTACTTATTCAAGCACCGCCAAATTAACGCAGAGCTGGTCTTCCCAAATCATGTCCGGGTACGATTTCAAGGTATCGCGGACGTAGAGACGACGCTGTTCGTATGTTTCCTTGTCCTTGGCCTCGAATTTAACTGTCAGATACGGCCCGTTTTGCGAATACCGGAAAATGATCATGCCATCGTCGAAATCAATCCGGCAGCCGTCGTCACCCGGAATAATCGTGTCATCTGTTACGCGGCCGTTTGGAAAATCATTCTTGAATTTGGTCGAAATTTCTTTGACCACCTGGGCTTTTTTGTCATCCGGACAACCGATCTTGATTTCCGGCGAGGAAATGTAGGGCGGAAAGGTCTCGTAGAGCTGACTCAGCGTCAAACCTTTGTCGGAGAGGTATTCGAGCAGACGGAGCGCAGCATATGAACCGTCATCGTGGCCATACGCGTTATCGGCAAAGAAGAAGTGGCCAGACAACTCTCCGCCGAAGGCCGCCTTCTCGGCCGCGATCTTCGCCTTGATAAATGAATGTCCGGTCCGCCAGATAACCGGTATGCCGTTCGATTGTTTTATCACTTCCGGCACGACTTGTGAACACAAGGTGTTGTATACAATTTTCGTGTTTGGAAAACGTTCGAGAATTTCTTTGGCAAAAATGGCTACCAGCACGTCGTTCCAGAGAATTCTGCCTTTTTCATCAACGGTGCCGATCCGATCGCCGTCACCGTCAAAGGCCAACCCGAAATCGGCTTTTTCCTCCAAGACCATGCGGCCGACCTCAGTCATGACCTTCTGATCGGTCGGATCAGGCGTGCCAACCGGGAAATGGCCGTCAACGGTCAGGTTTTTTCCGATTACCTCGCAACCGGCGCGCTCGAGTATTTCGGGTACAAACATTCCGGTTGTTCCCTGATGGCAATCGACGACGACTTTAAATTTTCGTTTCAAGCGAATGCGCTTCAAGACGTCCCGGATGTAGTCTTCTTTTACGTCCGCCTGCGTAACCGTCCCCGCCGTTGGCGCAACATAAAACTCATCGCGATCGGCGAGGTCTTTAATCTCTTGAACGTGCTCCGGCTCGGTCGTTTGTGAATAGGCGATCCCCAGCTTAAAACCATTAAAATTCCAAGGATTATGTGAGGCGGTAATCATAACGCCGCCATTGGTTTGATAGCGGTACTGGGCATAATACATCATCTGGGTCATCACCATACCGAGATCAATGACGTCGACGCCGGTCGAGGTCAATCCCCGGATCACGGCGGCTTGATAGTCCGGACCGCTCAACCGGCAGTCCCGTCCAACTACCGCCTGTCGGATTTTCCGACGATGTAAAAACGTACCGAACGCTTTCGCGATTGCTTCAACCTTATCGACATCGAGGTCTTGATCGACAATCCCGCGAATGTCATAATTTCGGAAGACGAATGGATTGATCTTCATTCATTTTTTTGAATTTTTTAGATAGCTGCGCTTTTGAAGGCACTGGTTGATTTTACCGTTGAATGCATCTCGCGTCAATGCTGCTTACCCACAATTATTGCACTCTTGCTCTCGGCCGGAAAATGGTCTTCAAGATCAGTCAAATGCTTTTGTAATTTCGCCTCAGTTACTGCCTCAATCGTTAATCGTAATATCGGCTCGGTATTCGATGGCCGAACGTTAAACCACCAGTCGTCATATTCGACGGTCAGGCCGTCGAGCCGATCCTTTTTCCCGTCGGCGTATTTCTCTTCGATCGTCCGGACGATTGACTGCTGGTCTGACACCGTAAAATACTCTTCGACGCGATGGTAGGGGTTAAAATCAGCCACGAGGCGAGACAATGGTTGGTTGGCCTCGGACAGGAGTCCGAGAACCGTCAGGAACGCGATCAGGCCCGAATCGGCATAATAATTATCGCGGAAACAGTAATGGGCCGAGGTCTCGCCGCCGAGAATACCATCGTATTTCCGGAGGGCGCCCGAGACGTTTACAAAACCGACGGGCGTGCGCAGCGGCCGGCCGCCCCAGTGGGCTATTTTCTCAGGCACGGCGCGGCTGCAGACAACGTTATACGACACGCCCTTGCCCGGATATTTTTTTAACAGTTGCTTGGCTAACAGTAATAAACTGATATCGCCGCGGATCCACTCGCCTTTTTCTGTTATGAACATTGCCCGGTCCGCGTCGCCGTCAAAAAGCACCCCGAAATCAGCGTGTTCGTCGCGGACGCGCTGGCAGCAGGCCGTGCGGGCTTCGGGCAAAACGGGGTTGGGCGGCCGGTTCGGAAATCGCCCGTCAAGCTCGAAGAATAACGGAATCACTTTTATCGGCAGGTGCGCAGCCAATTCCGTGATAACCGTTCCGGCCATGCCGTTGCCGGCGTCAACCACGACGCTCAGCGGTCGTATTTTGGTTCGATCAATAAACGTTAGCGCGTGCCGGATATATTCCGGTATTATGTTCCGCGTCAGCAGGCGCGACGACGAATTAGCTGGCGCATCGGCCTTCCCAAGATACGGCCGTATGTCCCGTCCCGGGATCATGCGTACGTCCTGATCGACAAATCTGATCCCATTATAATCAGCCGGATTATGCGAAGCGGTGATCATGGCACCGGCGTCATAGCCATATTTTCCGACGGCAAAATACATGACTTCGCTCGGGATCAAACCAAGATCCGTAATCGTGACCGGGTAGCCCCGGAGGGCGTCAACAAAGGCTGTTTTTAGTTGCGCTGACGAGAGTCGTGCGTCGCGGCCAATGACCAGATTTTTCGGACGGCACATTGCATAATACGCCCGGGCGATTTCAGCCATTCCGGCTTCGTTCAGTTCCGTCGGGTAGAGCCCGCGGATATCATAGGCTTTGAAGATGTCTTTTGAAATAGATTCCATCGTTTTGTAAACGTAAAAAACGTTCGCGCGCTCGGCGCAGACGGGTACTTATTTCGACTCGTGAAGATTATTTGTTTGACGGATATGACTAACGATGACCCTGACCAGGCTGCTAAAGCCCCAGATAACCCCAGCCAAGCTAACGAAAACGCCGAGATACACAACCCAGGTTAACGCAGTATACGCGGTAAAACCAACGATAAACGATACTGCCATCGGCATGTTTTTCCCTCGCAGGACATAGGCAAAGAAGCTTTGCCCGATTAAGAGTCCGACAAATACGGGACTGAGGTAGATTCCTAAGGCATATAATGTTGCCAGAATAACGGCCATCGGCAGACCGACGATTGACCCGGCCAGGACAACCATGGCGATCGGAAAACCGATCAGCAAAAGAATCCCCCAGCCGATTTTCATGAATGGCCGCGTGGCCATGTCGTGTATCACTGCCGCGGCGCCCTTTGGAATGATTGCAATAATAATCAGCCCGATCAAAAGCAGGCCGAGAAAATTCATAATACGAAACGCCCAGGAAGCCTTGATGGCGAATTGGCGGAGACTGGTAACGTCGACCCGCGGTTCGCGATGCTCAATCGTTCCAGCCACGGCGCTGGCATTAAGCGGTATCGTTTCACTGCTGTCATACCGGAGGTTGCCGCCGATTTTCGCCAGTGAACCAAGGGTTAAGCCTTTTCCGCTTACCCCAACCTGAACATCTTTTTTCACTTCGGCGTTCAGGTCAAGCGACACCGCCTGGCCGGTCACATTCCCGGCGATTGGACCGGCGATCGTGACGTTGCCGGCGACATAGGACAAGCTGCCCGCGATTGAGCCGATGTTTGTCACCATCAGATCGTTCGCGACGGCGACCGTGACATTACGGCCAACCGCTCCTCGAACCGTCACATCGGTGGCGACCGCTCGGATACTTCCGTTTACCCGGCCGCTCACGGTCAATGAATACGCGGCCACGATAACATCGCCAGTCACCTCGCCGTTTATGGTCACTTGCGAGCCGACCGCCAGTACGTCGCCCTCAACCTTGCCGTCGATCGTGATGGTATTGGCAAAACTCACGAAATTGTCCTGCACCACCTCGTTTGTCGAGACAATACTGTTTTGATCAAACGCGGCCTGACCAAACCGCGGTGCGGTGAGGCCGATAACCATGAGCAGTCCGATAAGTATGATTTTTTTCATCGCGATGTTTCGTTAATTGTTAGCCGACTACGGCTTCTGGGCAATGACGGCAATATTGTCCGATTGGCTTTGGCCAACCGGCGGCAGGGAGCGGCTGAGAAAATTTTTTTCAACACGAAACCCGGCCTGACTGATGCGTTCCAGCAATTCTTTTTCGGTAAAAGCATGGTAATAGCGCTTGATGTCCGAATGTCGCCAGGGCAGAAACGCGTCGTTTGTATCGAGCGCGGTAAGGCCAAATATTTTTTTAATATTGGTTGCCCGATAAAGGCGGCGGTATTTTGTCTGCCAGAGATTCCAGACTTCCAGAAACAAATAGCCGCCCGGTTTCAAGACACGCGCCATCTCGTTGAGCGCTTTCTGGCGCAGTTCCTTCCCGGGAATCTGGTGCAGGACGGCAATTGAGAAGACTGCGTCAAACTTCGCGTCTGGAAAGGGTAAGCTGATATTGTCCCCGATGACAAATTTCCGGTTTGGGCACAGCTTCCTCGCCTGATCCAACAAGCGCGTGCTGACGTCGCAACCGATATACTCCGCCTTTACATCATCGAGAATCTTCGTTACTCTACCATTACCACAACCGACGTCGAGCACCGACATACCGGGCCGGAGATATTTCTTGAATTCTAAAAATTCCGGCCAGATATCGAATCGGCTCTGTGAAAATTCATCAGCGATCATTTGATAGTCGCTCCGTACTTTGCGGAGCAATGTTTGCGCATATTCTGGTTTCATATGGATCTCGCCCCCGTGATAAAAAAATTGATAGCCGCGAACCTTGAAACGCCCGATGACCTGGCGCGTTTCAAGCGTTGGGTGGCCAAGAAATTTAGCCTTACCCTACCCTCTCATCATACACTGTTACAGGCGTATCGACAATTCATTCATCAACAGGGGCGACCGGAAGATCCCGTTATTATTGCCCTGCTGCGTCGGCGCAAAATACGGACACTTTCGGGTGTGGCCGTCATTACTGTCCTGACAAAACCGTATCCTTGTCCTGGCCAGTGCATCTACTGCCCCGCGGAAGCCCGCATGCCAAAAAGCTACCTTGCTTCCGAGCCCGCCGCTCAACGCGCGCTGAGCCATCACTTTGATCCGTTTCGCCAGGTTCAGGCGCGGCTGCGTACCCTGCAGGCAAACGGTCACCCGACGGATAAAATCGAGCTCATCATCTTGGGCGGCACCTGGTCAGCGTACCTAAAACGTTATCAAGCCTGGTTTGTGAAGCGCTGTTTCGATGCGGCCAATGAGAAAAATGAGCCCAGTCTGGCCGACGCGCAGAAACGGAATGAAAAAACCGACAACCGGATTATTGGACTAACGATTGAAACTCGACCTGATTTCGTCACCGCTGAGGAGATTGTCCGGTTGCGCGAACTCGGCGTTACCCGCGTCCAAATCGGCGTCCAAACCACCGATGAAAAAATATTGAAATACATAAAACGCGGCCACGATCTCGCCACGGTTTCGCGAGCCACGGCGCTGCTCCGTAACGCCGGCTTCAAAATCAATTACCATCTCATGCCCGGACTGCCTGGCGCTACGCCGGCAAAAGATGTGCGCGTTTTCCGCCGCGTTTTTACGGATGAGCGATTCAAACCCGACTATCTCAAACTGTATCCGACCGTGGTGTTAAAACATTCGCCTCTCTATCGGCTTTGGCAGCGGAAAAAATATCGGCCGTACACCGAGAAACAACTGTTGTCGTTGATCCCGAAGCTGAAAGCCCTTGTCCCGCGCTGGGTCCGGCTGGAACGACTCGTCCGCGACATCCCCGGCCCGGATATTGCTGCCGGCAGTACCGTCACAAACTTGCGGCAGGTGCTTCATGAACGTGGGGTAGTATGCCATTGCATCCGTTGTCGCGAGGCCCGAGCGGCACAGGCAAATTCCACCCAGGCAAAATTGTGGACCGAAAAATACAGCGCCGCTGGCGGTACTGAGTACTTTATTTCGTTCGAAGACAGGGCGAGAAAGCGTCTCTATGCTTTCATCCGCTTGCGTTTGCCGGATGTTCCATGCGCGGGCGGTGATGCCCAACTTCGCCTCCACAAACCTCTCCCTGTTTTACGCGGGGCAGCGCTCATCCGCGAACTCCATACCTACGGGCAAATGCTGCCGCTACGGCGCGGCCATGAACGAGCAGTCCAACACCTCGGTTTTGGCAAACGGTTGATGCGTGAAGCCGAGAATCTAGCAAAAGAACATGGGTATAAAAGAATAGCCGTTATTTCGGGTATCGGGGTGCGTGGGTATTACCGGAAGCTTGGGTATCGACTGCAAGAAACATACATGGTGAAAAATATTAGACTCCCTGATTCTTCCCGGAGAATACCAAAATAAAAGCTCCTGATCGCTCAGGAGCGCAGCCGCTCAAACAATCAGAGCGGCTGGTTGTGCTTGATGAAGATCTTGCGTCGCCAGTCTTGGAAATCGTCCGTGGCGCGACGCAGCGTAGTGGCGCGATCGAGCTTCTCGCCCGGCCAGTGCTTCGACCGTTCAATCCCCTCGGAGTCGCACCTGACGGATTCCTGGCCGATAGTCACCCGGTACTCGTCCCAGGGATCGCTGCCGATGACGTTGTCGTCATTCTCGTCATAGGCGACCCAGGTGGTGTCGCCATGGACCAAGGTCAACTCCCGACAGCTGCCCGGCCGCTGCCAGTACGTGTAGTCATAGCCGTCGACGGTGCCTTTGAAATCCAGTTTCGGATCACGCTCCTTCGCGGACTCGACCGGCACATCCGTCGTCGCCACAGGCGCTGCCCCAGTCGAGTCGGCCGCGGCCGCACTGAGAGAAGCCTCTGTCATCGTGGGAACGGGATCGGCCTCGTGCTTGCTGCACGAAGTAGCGCCCAGCCCCAGCGACAACAGCAACGCCACAACACCCCAGTAACCACGGCTCAGGAACAGTTTCCGGTGCATTAGAGACCCTCCTTGGAGAACGAACCCTCGTGCCCAGCCCTCAGGTGTGTATGGTTGTTGGGACGTCGGTATGGTACTTGAGAACCGACAGATTGTCAATATCATCATTGACAGCGCACGTCATCATTTTCTATACTACCAGCTGCCGGGTAGTGGCGTAGCCGTACCACCAGCCCTCCGTGCTGAAAAGCACAGGTTGCTCACCACGGCTGCCGTCTGGAGTCAGTGTACCGGTTCCGGAACAATCAAGGAGATAAATCCGTACGCATCACCCCCTAGAAGCACTGACCCGGCGGCTTTTTTCATTGATAAAAGCTGCCATTAAAAAAGGGTGGCTTCAGCCCCCTCGCCAGGTAACACCCAATGCGCACGAATGCGCGCTGCGCGAGGCTTTAGCCACCTGTGTTGCGAAGCATGAGCTCGCCGAACGTCCCTCAGAATGGACTTAGGCGAGGATGCTCCTCCAGATTCGAGCCATACGCTGTCCCTTTCTCCCATCCGGGAAGACCCATGGACTCGCGTCATCCGCGAACGACAGTACCGGAAACGGATGACTTCATAAGTATACTCCAGTATAAAATGGCGGCAAGCCTGATCTGAATAATAAAAGGGGTGGCGATTGCCAACACCGCGTGATGAGCGTGATGATGGCCTGGCCACCCATGTTGTTTACCCCGTTAAAGGGCGTCAGCCTGGAGCGTGAGGGGATCCGGAACGATTCATGATGTTCCTCCATCGTTCGAGTGCCCCATGCACATCGCGAGCTGTTGTTCCTCCACGTAGTAAACTCGCGACGGCATGTATACTACTCCCTTTTTCACATTTCGTCAAGACATTACTTGTTTTTTTGCTAATACAAAGCAAGACCTGAAGGCTCGTGCCTAATTCAACTTATAGACAGCAGCAGACGCCGATCTGCGCGTCCGTCTGATAATCGCAATCTGGTATTGGAATATTGGTGTTCGTAATTGCCGTACCCCGCTGATTCACGCAAACGCTGGCTGACTCGGCCGCCGTCCCGCGCAGACACAGTCCTTTGGCAAAGCCTCGGTTGATACAGCGCTGATTGCAGTTTTCGTGCTGGACTGACGCCGTATTCGTGTTTTTCTGGGTTGTCGTTCCGCTGCTCGGGGCAAACTCCGAAAAATACAGAATCGCCCCAAAAACAAGGAGCGCAATAAAGGTGACAACGAATACGGCTCGGCCTGTCATGATTTTATGGTTACATTATGAGCCTATTCTGCTAAGTATCTTTTACAGAATTCTTTGACATTCGGCGCCAGCGGCTGTTTACGATACTCGGCGAACGGGACCCAGATGATTTTTTCATGCTCAATCGGATCAGCCAGCCTGACTGTTTCTCCTGGTTTACGTTCCGCGAGAAAGACATGCCCGCGATAGATTTTACCTTTTGCCCGGGCAAAAGTCATGTCGCTATAGCCGAAGTATTTCGTAATTTCAACCTCGCAGCCGGCTTCTTCTTTTACCTCACGTCTGGCCGCCTGCTCCAGTGTTTCGCCTGGCTCGACTTGGCCGCCGGGAAATTCATAGTGATGATGTTCGCGCTTCAACAGCAATAATAATTTGCCATCCTCAATGATGGCGCAGCCGGCACAGGGAATAATGGTTGTTGACTGGCTCATAGTGAACGGATGAGGTCAAGACTAAGTTCCGATAACGATGAAATTATCACATCGGCCGGCCCTAAATTCTGCTCGGGCACCTGTCTGTTTCGCACGGCAACGCACTTGCAACCAGCGGCCTTGGCTGATTCAATGCCGATTTCGGCGTCTTCAACCACGACACATTCTTCCGGTTGTAAACCGAGGTACTGAGCTGCCGCCAGATATGGGTCGGGCAGTGGTTTGTGCCCAACGACGTCTTTCGAGGTGATGACCACGGAAAAATATTTCTCAAATCCGTGACGCTGGATAACCTCATGCACATACCAGGGGCTGCCCGACGAAACCAGAGCCAGTTTATACCCTGCCCGTGACAACCGGCCAAGCGTTTCGTCAGCGCCGGGCATATCTGTTTGTCCGGTTTTGGCCATGGCGACGAAAATCGGCCGGCGCTTCTGCTGAAAATTAACTGGGGTGATCGGGAGTTTAAAAAAATCAATAATGGACGTTATCGCTTCGGTCGTTTCGCGGCCGACAATTCTTTTTTGAGTGCGCTCGGGCAGTTCCGAAAAACTGTGGCCGTATTCGCGAATAACGGCGTCCATTGAGCCGCGGTGCCACGGCCAGGTGTTGACGAGCGTATCATCTTGGTCAAAAATGACGGCTTTAATCATCCTGCTATAAACCAATTAATAACGGCTAAGAATAACAGTATAATACTAGCGGTTATACTAATTCGTGCAAGTATTCTCTTTTCGGTATTCCGCCCCATTATTCCGAAGGTTATTGATAATAATGATGATACCCAGCCACCTAACACGAAGAGTCCATAAATATTTTCTGGGCATTTTTGGTGCCACGCAATTAAACTACTTCCGCATCCCATATTCATTTCGAATGCAAATGCAGTAAAAAGGAAAAATAATCCACCTAATAAAAATATAAATGACCAGAAGGCTAGCTTACTTTTTTTCAAACCCGGAGTGTTCTTTTTTTCTTCCATACTATTATTCCTTAATTATTAATTCATTATTTTCACGAATGAATAATAACAAAAGTCCGGCCACAACAGTCAACCCTAATGAAACAACAAACGGGATCGTGTCTCCGAATCTCACCCAGAGCAGACCGGCGCCGAGCGACGCTGGCAAAGCCGCAAAACCGGTGATGAGCTGAAACGCGCCCAGGCTACTCGCCCGATAGTCGACCGGCGCCAATTCAGAGGCGAGCGTCTTCTGGACCGGCTCGAGCGCGCCCCGGTGCAAGCCGTACAATACAAAGATGACGGGGATAATCCAAATGCTCGTAAAAAATATTGCGCCGAGACAGACAACCGCCCAGAGCAGAAAAGCAATGAGCATGACTTTCTTCCGGCCAATTTTGTCAGCCAGCCGTCCGAACGGAAGAGAAAAAATCGAGGCCACGGCGCTGAATACCAGGTACAATATGGGAATTGTCACATCCCGATAGCCATGATTCTTGGCCAGAATAAGGAGAAATGAATAGCTAAACGCGCCGAGGGCAAAAACGGCATTCAAGCTAAGAAACAGTTTGAAATCGCGCTGCAGAAATTTCAAGCTGAAGCCCTTAAATATCTTCGACTCGGGCGCTTTTCGCTCTTTGATAATAAACATGACAAGTATTACCGCGATGATTGACGGTATTGCTGCCAACCAAAAAATTTTCCGGTACCCCAGCAACCCGAGAAAAGCAATGGTGAACAACACGCCGAGCACCGAGCCGAGATTATCCATCGTCCGTAACAAGCCAAAGCGCGATCCGCGGTTGGCCTGGGTGGATTCATCGGCGATCATCGCGTCCCGGGGCGCGCCGCGCATCTTCCCGGCCCGGTCGAGAATGCGAAACGGAATAATGTGCTGCCACGTTCCGGCCAGCGCGTACCCGATGCGCGAAAGGCCGCCGAAGAAATATCCGATCCAGACGAAGACCTTGCGTCTGCGAATCCGGTCCGAGATATAGCCGGAAACCGCTTGGGAGATCGACACCAAAGCGTCGCCTAAACCATCAACCAGGCCCAGGACGGCCATATTCGCGCCCAGGACCTCAGTCAAAAAAAGCGGCCAGATCGGATAGATCATATCCGAGCCCATGTCATTAAAAAATGACGCGGCCGCAAACGTCCGGACGTTTTTCTTTGCTTCCTTTTCGTTTATTATATCCGGCTGTTGTTCCATGCTCGTTGGCACTATAATGGCGTTTATCTATATACTCTCTTACTATGATAGTTTGTTAGCACGTTTTTACTTGGAATAAAAATATTTTCCGGCAATTGCGCCAGCGGCCACCAGCGCCATTCGACTATTTCATCCGGTTCTTTCACCGCCGGTTCACCCGAGAATTCGGAACAGAGAAAACCGAGCGTGACAAAATGCGCGTCCGCGACCTTGTCGTTTGCCACGCTGATAAGCCGTAAGGCGTTCCGTTCAATCGTCAGTCCGGTCTCCTCAAACACTTCGCGGATGCACGCGTCCTCCAGCTCCTCGCCGAATTCCAGCTTGCCGCCCGGCATGGTCCAGGTGTTCTCGCCATGCAGCTCGGAATCAGCCTTGGCCGGATCGCTGTGGCGCAATCCTAAAAGCACCTTCTCCTCTTTCATTATCATTACCCCGAGACCGACGCCGACTTTTTTTGCACTATCTTCCATTTTGTTTAAGCTGATTTTTCTTTTTCAAGGGCTTTTATATCATTTTCCCGCACCTTAATCAGCGCTTCCTCAAGATCGATATGATAATGATCGGCGATTCGCACAGTCATAAAAAACAGATCGGTTAATTCGTCAGCGATCTCGTTTTTCGTGGTTTTATAGACATCACGGTTTTCTCGACTCGGCAAATAATACTTTTCATACACCATGACGTGCTTGGCCAGATCGCCGACCTGCTTGGCCAGCTCGATCATTGAGCCCTCAATGCCCCAAGGTTTCTGCTCAACTTTTTCAAACTCCTTAATTACCGCTCGATTCTGCTCAACGATTTCTTGAAATGTTTTCGATTGTGTCATATAAATCTTTACGTTAATTCATCCTCAGATAATATTTTTATACCGCTCTGCTTTAATAGTGCCGCGGTCACTCCGTCGCCATCAGTCAGTTTGCCCGAGAAGGTGCCGTCATATATCTTGCCGCTGCCGCATGAAGGGCTCCTGCTTTTTAAGATCGCTTCCGTGGCGCCATAGAGCTTGGCTAGTTTCAAAACCTCGTGAGCCCCGGCGACAAACTGTCCGGTAATATCCCTACCGTCGGGCTCGATGACCGTAGCCCGTCCAGCCAACACGTCATTTCCATCGCCGCCCTTGATCTCGGCATTTGGCCGGGGCGTCGCTTGTCCGCCAAGCTGCTCAGGACAGACGGGGATCAACGGCTCCGAAACTGCCAGTTTTACGGCTTGTTTGTTCGGTTTTATTTGGCCGTCATAGCGGCATTGTACGCCCAGCAGACAGGCGCTACAGAGTTTCATTCAATTCTTACTTCTTAATTTTGAATTTTTAATTGACCCAAAGTATTCATCAATCGCTTCTTGCGCATCTTTTAATTTGTCGTAATACACCAAATCGACGTTCTTGTTTCCCTCAATCATGGCCGACAGCCGTCGTCCGCCGCCCCGGCGGAAAAGGCATATTATTTTCTTTTTCAATTCCTCGGCCGCCGCGATTTCATAGCCGACGCCAAGCGACGGCGTGCTGACTTCGGCCACAAATACGTCCGCTTCATCCAGCCGATCCATCAGCCAGTCGTAGACCTCTTCTGGTTTTAAATGGTTTTCGCCGTGTTCATCCAAATCTTCAGCCCCAATTTTGTGGGTTAACACTTCGCCGTACTGTCCAAGGTGTTCGATAATATCCCGGTACCATTCCTGGTCATGACGCCCGGCCTGGACTGCGCCGGCAAAGTAGATCTTCATAATTCACCGTCCTGCCGGATTTTGGCGATAAATTTCTTGAGCAGCTGGTAGTTTTCTTCCAGCTCTTTTTTACAAATATCGAGTGAGACGATCTTGTGTTTTTCCTCCATTTTCATAACCTGCAGGTCTAATGCTTCTTTGATCGTGCGAGAACCAGCGCGTTCGTATATGCGTTTGATAAATAATTTTGGCAATAAAAACTTATGCGCGTCGGCGTTGGCGCAGATTTCCGCTTCGAGACAGCTATATGGCACGGTAGCATGATGCGCCTCAATACAATTCAACACTTTTTTCGCGATTTCCGTATCCAACTGATATTTCTCAAATACCTCGTTTGCCACGAGTACGGACATGGCGATGTGTTCCGGGAAGATATTTTTTGAAACCGCCTCGCCGACCTTTATGTCCATCAGCCGCGTCCCGAGCTGAACAATAAAGATATCAGCGCCAAGCTGCTTTGCCAGCCGTTCGCCGATCGCGTTAATCTCGCGGTATTCGAACAGCGGCGGCAGGCCGTTTTTTTCGATTTCGGCAACGGCCAGCGCATCAACTTCCTGTAATAATTTTTGTTTATTTGTTGGGGTATTCATATTCATATTGTACCCGACATTACTCATGAACGCAATTTTTTTACCTTGACAGTATGACAGTCTGCGAGCATTATGAAAACATGCCGAAAGAAGAAACGCTCCAACCAACGATCGAGCCAGCTGGTCTCGAAAAACCTGAGGCAAACACCAGGGACGCAGCCGATCGAAAAACTGAAGAGGTCGAAGGACAGGCTCCGACCATCGGAGTTATTTTGGAAAGAATTAATGCGCTCGATGAAAAAATCGCCGAACTAACCGCCTCGCTTGAGGTAAATCGTACGCAACTCGACGAGGCACGTCAGGGCTTGGGTGTACCTGCGGTGGCCGAATCATCGCCATCACAACACGCTGACACGGATCGACTTGTTCGGTTGCAGGAGGAAAAGGCCGCCCTCGACGCCCAAAAGGATGGTTGGGTCAGTGAGCACGGCCGCGAGAACCTGCCTGAAGGAATTGTTATGCCGGCCGGCCAGAACGGCGGCGAAATGAGGGCCGGTTCATTAAGAAAACAGGCAGAAGAGGATGATAGCGATCCCGACCGAGAAAAGAACCTGGATGCACGAAAAATGGAAATGGACTCATTGAAACGCGATGTGACGAGAGCATTTGAGCAAGGCTTGAAGAGCAGCTGGCGGACAAAAGGCGCGGCGAATTTAGAAATGGTCGTGGATCTGATGAGAATTCGTTCTCAAAAGGCGATTGATAATAAATCAGCTGATTACGTCAGCGGAAAAACCGATGAACTGCCCTTCGAGGACATTTGGTTGAGCTGGGAGGCGACGTCGCTCATCGATCGGCTTTTCGGAAAACCAAACCTCATAAAAAATGTAAATCTCTTCTTTGATGATGACCTGGAACCGCTTATAAACGCATCGGAAATCGCTGAAATGGAAGACCGGATCAAAAAAAATGCCGAGCGGACATCGCCAAAACCAGGGGGGATCGAAAATCAACCGCCTTCTCCGGAGTCCCCAGAACAGAAAACGTGAACCATCGAGACCGAACAGTTGCTTGATACAGCTGTTTTTTATTGCCTAAAGTATCGAAAAATCGTACACTATAGCCATGAAGCCAACAACTATCAAGACTAAACGATTCACTCTCCGCGCCTACCGAAGCGCTGACGCGGCTTCGTTGCAACGCAGCATTAACGATCCGGGAATCGCCCGAAATACGCTCCATATCCCCCACCCCTATACCCTGAAAGACGCCCGAGACTGGATCCGCTCCTGCCAGCAGGACCGCCGGAAAAAACAGCCGCTCAAGATCGCCTGGGCAATCGACATAAATGGTGAAGTGGCCGGCGGCGTCGGCCTTCATTTCGTTCGTAGCGACCACAAGGCGGAAATCGGCTACTGGCTCGGCCGGAAATACTGGGGTAGCGGCTTTATGACCGAGGCGGCAAAGCATATTATCGCCCTTGGTTTCAAACAATTACGACTAAAGCGATTGTACGCCTTTACCTTTTCCTGGAACAAAGCCTCTGGCCGGGTACTGGAGAAAAACGGCTTCAAGCAAGAAGGGCTGCTACGAAAAAACGTGAAAAAAGGCAGCCTCTATGTCGATACCTACCTCTGGGCGAAAGTCCGATAATCTGATTCTATGACGCAAGCAATATTATATGGCGCGATCAGCGGTCTCTCGCTCATCGTCGGCGCGTTCGTCGGCCTGACGTTTCATTTGAAGCAAAAAGTTGTCGCCGCCTTTATGGCCTTTGGTTCGGGCGTCCTGATCTGCGCCCTAACGTTCGGCTTGATGGAAGAGGCGTTCCACCATGGCGGCTTTGATGCCGTCATTATCGGTTTCCTGGCTGGCGGGGTGGTCTTTATCGGCGGTGATTATTTGCTCCACATATACGGCGGCCGGAAGCATAAACGTCGTCCACTTTATCAGCCGAAGCGCGATGCCAGCGGTCAAGTCATCACGCTGGGGGCAGTTCTCGACGGCATTCCCGAATCCGTGGCACTCGGCATCGCCCTGTTCAATAGCGCCGCCACCGGCTTTCTCATGCTGGTCGCGATTTTTCTGTCAAACTTTCCCGAAAGTATTTCCTCGCTGGCCGGACTCAAAAGTGAGGGTTTTAAAAACAGGCGGATTTATCTCCTCTGGGGCATTGCGGCAGCGGCCACTCTTGTCGTCACAGTGATCAGCTACCAGTTTCTGCATGCTTTGCCTCGGAATACGCTTGGTATTTTGGAAGCATTCGCGGCTGGCGCCATTCTCGCCATGCTGGCCGACAGCATGATCCCGGAAGCATACGAAGAAGGCGGAACCGCCGTCGGCTTATTAACGGTCTTGGGGTTCCTGGTTGCTTTTGTCCTGTCTCGGTTTTAACATCACAAAACACCATTTCCCTTATCTTCCACACTCCCCATTTTTCTAGTATACTGATGGCAGATGACTACAATCGCAGGAAACAAGCGTAATTTCATCATCGGCGGGCTATTTCTTCTCAGCTTTGTTTTTGTTATATTTCCCCTGCCTACCTCAGCCGCTGCCACCTGCACCGTTGGAAAAATCCTGCCGCCATGCACCTGCACTGGCGATTGTCACTTTTGCGATTTCGTCTTGATGTTTGTTAATTTGGGTACGTGGTTTCTGGGCCTAGCCGCTTTATTTGCCCTATATTTTCTGGTCAATGGCGCTTTTACTATGGTCGTTTCCTCCGGCAATCCGCAACGGCTCGAAACAGGTAAAAAAACATTAACCGGAGCCTTAGTTGGCCTGTTCTTAGTCTTTGCCGCCTGGGCAATAATTAACACGCTCTTTGCGGCCTTTGTCGGGGAAAAAAATAAGAACGTCAGCTCCTCGTGGTGGAAACTCGGTAGCAGTTGCCCAACCACGGAAGCCACCATCCCGACCACTGGGGAAGAGGGCCCTCCAGCCAGCGGCGGCGGACAATGTAATGATTTTCGGGCCTTGGCTTTAAAAAACGACGTGCCCTATCCGTGCATAAACGGATCTGGATCGGCGGCGCTGAACAACCTAATTTCTTGCGTTCGGCAAAATGTACCGGCTGGTTGGATAGACACAAACCAAATCTACACCTGCGATCAGGATCACCCGGCCTGTAATTATATACGCGGTAGACAAGGCGTTTGCGGCGACTGCTCTCACTCTCAATATTCCTGCCATTATGGCGGTCACAGCGGCACCAATGGACCAGAAGGGGTTGATTTCAATGCCGCCGGTGGCCATACCGAGGATGCGTTGTATGACAAAATTGCCGAAGCATTAAATGGTCCTTGCCAAGGCATGGCTGGGTTCCATCAAAAAGAACCAAGTAGCAGTCCGACCCACACGCACGTCAGTACCACCGAATGTGATGGTAATTAAATAAAAAACCTAGGTATATAAAAAAACCGTTTATGCGGTTTTTTTATTTTCAATTACTATTTGATGATTACCGGTATAAGCAGCGACCAGCCCGGCAACAATAGACTGGGATTTTTGAGCAATGATGGTAGGTTTTGCCGGTTGGCCCAAACGATATCGTTGTAGCTGACGCCGAAGCCGATAAACCGCTTCGCGATTTTCCAGAGCGAGTCGCCCGTTTGCACGATGTATGTCACAGGACTCGTCAGGACTGGGTTGAGGCCAGGCAGAGGTAGTATTTTGATTTCTGTCTTGGTGAAGTATATCTGGCCGGTAGCTACGCTCGGTTTCCCGCTGCGATCGCGCGCGATGAGCGTGAGTGTGTGTTGACCGATCGATAAATCAGAGTCAGTCGTTATCGTGTAGTGAAAATTCGCCGTACCGGATGGGTGGTTGGATACCGCATGCTCCTCGGCAACGACGCCATCGATCAATACCTGGATAACCGAGTCGTTCTTTGCCAGTCCGGTTATCACGATCGTCGGACTCGTGCCGTCATGCACTTCGGAATCTATAATTGTTGGGGCGACGTATGGCGCCTCAATTTTGAAACGCACTGTTTTCGATGGTTTGCTTCTCATGCCGTCGTCGTTTTCTGCTTTTACGACTAGCGTATGCCAACCTAGCCCTAATGCTGAACTCGGCGAATACGTGAAGTTCCCGGTACCGGAGGCATGCTGGCTGGTCTCAGTTTTACCTTTATAGTCACCGTCAATGTAGACAAGAATAGTATTACCGCTCTTGGCATAGCCAAAGATTACCGGTTGCACATTTATTAACGTAGCCTGGTTTGCTGGAATCGTGGTCGTCGGTGCGGGCGGGCGCACCGGTTCGGTAGCCGTCGTAAACGTGCCGTCAACGCTCGTGGCCGTGGTGTTGCCAACCGAAGTAACGCGGTAATGGTAGGTGGTGTCGGACGAAAGGCCGGTTAGGGTCAGACGATGTTCTGTCACTGCGTCAGAGGAGG
>JBAZLK010000006.1:0-71230 GCA_041650335.1 Patescibacteria group bacterium | reverse complement strand
GGGTGGCATATGTCCGGATGGTTTTTTCGAGACTCGCCAGGTTCGGTTCTGTCACCGGGCCGCGGCAACCGAGACATTGCTGACCATGCCGCGTGCAAATCGCATTACAGCCAGTCTGTGTCACCGGGCCGAGGCAAATAATCTTTTTTTGAAGCAAACAGCCGGCTTGGGCTAAAGGACAATCATAGCAAACCGGGCGATCCGGTATCGGCTGAAGTTTTCCGTCTTTGATATCCAATAATATCTGGGCAAATTCTTGATTGTTTATCGGGCAGCCGGGAATAATATAATCAACTTTGACATGCGCAGCGATCGGCACGATCTTCGGATTGTCGATTTCTTCCGGCTTTGGATAGACAGTGCGGAGCGTAGCTTCTTTATTCGGCAAATAATTCTTTATTGCCTGGACGCAGCCGATGTGCGCGCAGGTACCGAGGGCGATGAGAAATTTCGATTTCTTCCGCATTTCCTTGAGCCGGCGGATATTATCCTCGGTGATCGGCGAGCCTTCGACAACCGCGATGTCATACTGCGGCCGTTCGCGCATGTCCTCAACCAGCCCGAACTCGCCCAGGTCGTAGTGCTCAAAAATTTCCAGCAGGCGCTGGCCGAGATCGAGGATGGCAAATTGGCAGCCTTCGCAGCAGGTCAGGCTGATGATGCCGATGGTCGGTTTTTTTGGGAAGGTTGGCATTTAGATCGTCAAATTAGCGAGCGTGATCGCTTCGCGGGTATAATGTGCTAAATTTCTGACCTGGCGCAGCGTCAATATTTCACAGGCGAAACCCCAGTGGAATGACACCCAGTCGCCGATATTCGGCCGGCGGATGAATGTTTTGTCATCAAGCGATCGTTGAATCGTTCTATCGGCCGGGCGGCCGAGGCGTAATTTTTGATCAACGAGTTCGAGCGGACGGCTCCGTACGTCGAATTCTTCCGGCCGCGCTGCGACAATTTTTCCCCAGCTCACCCGACAGTTATCCATTGTCTCGACCGTATGCTGGACTGCGTGATGGCCGGTCCGCCAAAACACATTAAGCACATGGAAGGTGTGGTGCGGCTTGGCGCCGAGGGGTAATTTGCCGGCTAGATATTCGAGCGATTTTCCGTCGAGCCGTTTTTTGAAGTTCATGGTTTCGGCCAGGTGCCGGTAAAACTCCTGGATCGGCGTCTGTTCGAGCAGTTCGTTTCCGATCCAGTAGGCTTCAACCACTTTCTCATCGAACGGATCATTCGTTTGGTTACTCGAAGCAATCAGCCGCAGATACGGCCACATGGTTTGAAAATCAATCAGGATTTCTTTCAACCCGGCGTCGACCGTCTGGGTCGCTCCGTATTCAAACAAGTCGCGATTTTTGTCCGGACCGCAATACGAAAGACGGTTGGGCATGAAAGCGTAGGTTGTGCAAGAGAGAATGCCGGAACTCATGAGCTTTTTGACATAATTAATCGTGAGGCGTTGCGCTGAAGCAGGAGGAGTGGAACTGCGCCCAGCGTCATCAGCGCGAAACCGACCAGCTGATCAGCGGTGAACGACTTTCCGTCAAATAAAACCGCCAATATGCTCGTGATCGGGAACCCGAGCGTCAAAATTGCTGTCGCCACGGTAACCGGGAGACGACGAAGACCCGCGTACCACGTCATAACGTACCCAAATAACAGCGCTGACGTTAAACCAATCCAGCTCAGCTGTGAAGCGGTAATTTTCCCGAGCGCTGGTAGTTGCCCGCTCACCGCCCAGAACCCGACAATCACCAGCAGGCCAAAAAACATCCGGCCCCAGGCCACGACCAGTGATGAGATATCGGCCAGCGCGCGTTTCGCCAGAATAGCCTCGACTGCCCAGAGTAATGTCGCGATCAGCACCAACCCATCGCCCAGGCCGAGCGGCTGGAGTTTCCCCTGGCTCATGAGCCAAATCCCGGCGCCGATGCTCGCCAGCCCCACCAACGACCACCGGTTGAAACGTTCTTTTAAGAGCAGCGCCGCCAGCAGACCGGCCCAGAGAAACATCGATTTATGGATCAGGGCGCCCTGGCTGGCCGAGGTGAGACTCAAGCCTTTGAAAAAAAGCAGGAATGGCACGCCACCGCCGACAAACCCGACTACTATAAGCCTGTACCATTGTCGACGGGAAAGGCGTCGTAATTCTTTCCAGCGGCCGGCACCGAGAATCACCAGACCAAGCAGGACCACCACGGCAGCATTTTTTACGCCGGTGAAAATATACGGATTAATCACGCTGACGCTGAATTTATTGAGATAGACTGAGGCGCCCGAGATCAGTGCCGTCAGAAATATATAGAGATGACCTTTAGACATGGCTGAGGAGTGTTAATATTTTTTTTGCTTCGGCGGCCGGTACTTTTCGAACGGCCAAATCCGCATTCACCAGCACCCAATCGCCGGCCTTGACTCGCGGAATGAGCGAGACGTTAATGGTTCCGCTTTTCACGCGGGCGGTGACGCCGTCAACCGAGAGTATTTTTTTTGGAATCGTTAGACACATCGTTAGATTGCGCCAGGAATATCTTTTATCGTTTGATATGAAAAAACCGGGCCGTCCTTGCAGACATATTTCGAACCGAGGGCGCAATGCTGGCAGACGCCAACACCACAATCCATCCGGCGTTCGAAGGAAAAATACATCAGCTCGTCCGGGATGTTGCGCTGTTTCAATTTCTCAAGACAGAAGTGATACATGATCGGCGGACCGCAGACCAGGACGGCGATATTATCAAGCAACGGCACCATGTCGAACAGGTTGGTGATCAAGCCAGTTCGTCCCTTCCATTCCGGTGTTGGCTCGGAGACGATCAATTGAAGATCGAGGTGTTTCTTCCAGATCGGATATTCGCTCCGGAAAAGAAGGTCGTCGGGCGTGCCCACGCCGAGAAAAAGCTGAATTTTCTGGTCGGCAGGTTTCTGTTTTATGTAATCAAGAATAATGGTTCGCATGGTTACAAAGCCGCAGCCGCCGCCGAGCAAGAGAAGATTTTTTCCGGCAAAAGTGGCCATGGGGAAACCGTTACCAAAAGGACCCCGAATCATTATTGTTTGACCGACTGTTAATTCATGGATTTTTTCCGTCACCGAGCCGACTCGGCGCACGGCAATCTCAAACCAACCGCGCTCGAGCGAACTCGAGCAGATGTCGAACGGTCCTTCGCCGTATCCGAGTAAACCGGCAAAGACAAATTGGCCAGGCGTAAACCGGAAGGCTGTCCGAAGTTTTTCATCAACGAATTGAAGAGTATATAAATTCGTCCGCGACGATTCTTTTCGGATCTTGATTATTTTTGCCCGGGCTGGCAGATAATAGTTTTTCATGGCTTCGAAGGATTTTTTTTGAATGATGGCTGGACCTTCCCGCCGGCCGGCGCGGGCGTCAACGCGGCCAGTGTTTTCCGTAAATCAATACCGACCGGACAGACCGCGATGCAGCGGCCGCAACCGACACAGCCGGGAACCGAATATTCATCCGGGATGCGAACGAATTTATGTTCATACCAGAAATAGATCCGTTTCGCGATCGTATTGAGAAAAATATGGCCGCCCGCGACCTTTGAAAAATCGGAATAAAAACATGTTTCCCAGTGCCGTTGACGCTGGCCGGACTTTTTCTTTTGACCGAATTCATGGTTAGTCGTGAAGCAGAAACAGGTCGGACACACTAAGGAACATTTTCCACAGGCAAGGCAGCGTTTGCCAAGCTCCTCCCAGACCGCGCGGTGACGTTCGAATGAATTTTTTACCTTGCGATAATTCGCCACCATCACCGGATCCAGGCCGGACTCCTTGATCGGGCCGACGTAGACTGAGTTCTCGTACTCTGTTAAACCAGCCTCAGTGATAACCGCCCGGCCGGTTTTACTACCGGCGTAGAGGTAGCTGTCGGCTCCGGTTTCGAGCACAAATATATCAAATTCGAGGTGCTCGAGCGTATTTTCCTCGAGCCGCTCCTTGAAAATGCCAAGACTCTTCTCGGAAACCGGCCCCTTCAGGTACCCGATGACGAGCGTGCGCTGCTTGATCGCTTGATAGACGGCATCATGTCGGAAAACTTGATTGTACAGTCCCAGCGCCCGGAGATCGACGATTTGAATGCCGAAAAGCGCCTGTTTCGGATATTCACGGTGGTCTGGTTCCGTTATCGTCTCACCCTCAAATCGATACAACGTTTGATGCTGCGGGAAAAGAAAATCTTTGAAGGTATTGTGGGTAAGTTGAGCCGAAAAGACGATTTTTTTCAGATCGGTAACCGTGGACAAAAAAAGCCCCCGGCTCTTCTGAGTCGGAGCAATGAGGACATACTCGCGCTGGATATGTGAAAAAAGTTTTTTTAATGTCGGATTCATTGCGGTGATTATACCATAAAAAAACCGAGTTCACAACAGCTGATGACTCGTTTTTCGACTATTTATTTAACCGAAAGTAATCCGTCTAACAGCTCGTGCCATTTTTCATCGGTGATGACGCCGGGGATCGGATATCCATTGACAATAAACAACGGCGTGCCAATCGTCGTCAGATTTTTTGCCAGCTCGACGCCGTCCTGCAAATCTTTGGCAACCTCGATGGCGTTTATACCCGAGTCGAGGCAGGAGTTAAACGTATCGGTATTGAGGCCAACTTGAACCGCGTAGTTCTTTAAATCAGCCACTGAGAGCGCATTCTGATTTTCAAAAAGTTTATCATGCATCGCCCAAAATTTACCCTGGTCGTGCGCGCACTCGCCCGCCTCGGCCGCTTTCTCGGCATCAGGATGGAGGTCAGCCACCGGAAAATCGCGATAGACAAACAAGATGTCATCCGCATATTCGTTCATGATTGATCGAACAATCGTTGATGCCTCCTTGCAATACGGACATTGAAAATCACCGAATTCAACAATCTGTATCGTGGCCTGAGCATTGCCAAATCGCGGGTCATCCTCGGTTACGCCCGAGGGGCCAGCCTGGACGACGTCCGCATTGTTGTTTGAAGCGGCGACGATGTTTTTCTGAAAAATCACGAGTAAGCGCCAGGCAAAAAATGTCAGCGTGCCGAACAAGGCAACACCACAGACGATAAACAAAATCCCCCACCAGGTTCGGTACCAGTGCCACCTTTTCGGTTTGGCTGGCGGAGTAGCCGGCTTTTGGATTTGCGTTAGTTGGTTCGGCATAGTTTTCCTACCCATCTATCATAGCGCAGATCGGCTATTGCGTAAATACAAAAACCGCCAGGTGAGGCGGTTTTTGCGGGATTGCCTTTTTCTAGACCGGCGAAACCGGTGGCCGATTGCCATAGCCCCGGAAATAGCCAGGGGTAACGGCAGCGGTGAAACCAACTGTGATACAAACGCCCGAGGAGAGAGATTTTTTCGAACGCTCACACCGGACAGTCGATCCAGAGGTCCGCCGGTCGAGAAAGAGGCGAAGGTGGGCCCTTCTCCAAACCTGCTAGCTTTATTCTAACAAATTTAGAGAAGAGGGGTAGACATGACGGCATCGGTCGTGCCTACCCTTTGAAAGAGAAGTGGGTCATCGGACAAGCATTCTCCGGATCTGGCGTTTCAACCGCTGCAGCGCGATTGGATATGCCAGTCCGGCCATCATCCCGACCCAGGTGCCGGCGTACACGATCGGCTCATTCCCGCGGAAACGGAGAAGCCACGAGGTTGTGAGTACGATGATGCCGGTGATGCCGAAGAGGAGCAGTTTGGGACGCGGGTAAAATACCGGTAGCCGACTGAAGATTGCCGCTATCGTGACAATACCCGCAAACCCGATCAGGAACGGGAACCATGCGGTAGACAATGTATGGGTCATAAAAACACCTCCTTCATACAGTTGTCAGACCACTTCCTCTGAATTCAGAAACTGATGCTTCTGAATTCGGAAAAAGTGAGGAGTCCCCGCACCGGAAGTCATGAACCGTCTGGTACATGACGACTGGTGTGGGGTTAAGGCGTCTCCTCAATAAGCCTGATGTAATGTGCTGGCGGCTAACGTCTCGCCTGGCAGAACGCGAGCGCCCTCTCGATCAAACTGGAAACGTCCTCGGCCTTACGTCGCCCCTGACGGTCATGAGCAATCGACAGTCGGTACTGACCCGACGACGCGCCCTGGACCTCGAGGTACCAATGGTCGCCCCAGATCCGGAAATGTCGCTCGACGGACGGCGCCAGATCGACATTATACCAGACGTAGCGAACATTTTCCGCGATGCCCGGACAGGTCTTGGACGCGGGTTGATTGCCGATGTCGTCCATCGGCTGGAACGCTGACGGATCAGAGAATGGGCTGGCTCGGCGGCCCGTGGAAGGAAACCGCGTCCAGACCATCCGACGCATCGTTTGTTCGTTCCTGACTCCGCCGTCAAAGACCGTCCAGACTTCCGCACCCTTCGTCGGACACACCGGAACCAGTCCGGTGATGCCCGGTGCGGGATAGAGCGGTACCGACTCGAGCTGATCATTCTGCGCCTGGGCAACCGCCTGGAGTACAAAGGTCGCTTGTTCACGGGTGACCAGGTGTTCTATCGGGTTCGGCGGAGCACAGACAAGCGCGCCGAGAACGACGGGCAAGAGCGCCGTGATGAGAACCAAGGACGGGATGCGGCCGCCCCTCATGGTGACATGGAAAGTGGCCAACCGGTACATCAAACTCTTGACCTGCATGACTCGACCTCCTTGTCTAGGGACTTCTGACCAGCCGGCTGCAGCGCGGAACCGCCTGAAAGGCGATCGCGAAATACAGCGCTTGTTTCGTGATCAACCCGGCTACCCCGAGACCCAGCTGGCTAACCAACAGGGCTTCGAGCGCTCCCAACAACAGCACCGCAAACGTCATCCGCTTCCGTAAGTGCTGGTAGGTCACGTCTCCGGGTCGCGGCCGTAACCACATCAGGCGGATGCAGATGACGAATCCGGCGACACTGGGAAGTAAGAGCACGACGTTCACCGCGATAAGCAATGCCCTGCTCCACGAACCCATTGAACCCACCTCCTTCATAGATAGCGCTACGTTCACAAGTAGCCTGCGGTGATGAAAGTCCCAAAAGGGAACTTGGCATTCCGCCGTTTCCTCTCAGGGATGCCACCGCTAGCCAAAGACGTGTTCCTTGAGAACGCGTGATACTCATACCCGTTTGAAATGCATGATGGCATAAACCATCACGCGCTTCAAGAGGCACCCCGCTGACGCAGCCATGAAAGACTGTGCCAGCGAGGTAAGAAGTAGGCTCGTTCGTAACGAGCGGTGTGCAGATGGTCAGGCGACCTGACGGCTGAGCTGCTGGCGGCAGGCCGCCTGGAGAACCAGGCCAAGGTGCGTGTGCGGCCGGCTGTCCGCAGTCCGGACAACCACCTCGTCGAAGTGCTGCTGGAATCCCCGGACAGCGTGGCTTAGGGTCTGGTCGAGCCAGTACGTACGATGTCCCTGATCCTCCATCTGACAGGCATGGCCCTGACAGAGGATCACGATGACGCCGTCGTTCTTCGCACGGTCCAGATTCCGCATCTCGACCGCTCGCCCCTCGTGGTGGCAGCCGACGATGGCGCAGGTGAACGTCACGAGACTGCCGCGACGAATCGCCCGCTCGACGAAGTCGAGGTCAACGATGCGAGTAACCGGACAGCGCCACTCAGCGACGTTGAAGGTGTGGGATAGTTCGATCTGGAACATGGGTCGCCTCCGTGTTTGTGGGGTCCGACGGCGATAACCGTCCGGTCCGGCCAAACTGATCGAGCCACTCGTACACCGTGCGGCTGTCGCGCCGCGTTGTTTCAACGACTGCCATGCAGTAGACTACGAGAAGTATTCAGATCGCGGTCAGCCTCAATCGCGCTCCGGCAACCAGCGGTTGATACGATCTTGGATCCTCAAGAGCCATCCCGCCAGGGCACCTACGGAGTAGGAGACAAGCCAGACGAACACACGGGCCGTCGGGATGTCGCTTACTTTGTCGTCTTGGCATAAGCCGAAGATGCCTGCAGAAACCGCCACGACAATGAGTACAATAATGACGGCGTTTGCGACTGCAACCCGACGGATTCTCTTACTGAGCTCGTAGGCCACGATGACGACGATCATGGTAACAATCCCCGTCAGAGCGGCAATGAAATAACCGGTCACGTTCATCCTCCCGGCGGATATTGACTTCCATCCGCACCGAGCTGACTGTTTTCCATGAAACAATCAATTCGGTGGGGAGAATAATGGATAATTCTGAATTCAGAAGGATGATTGATGAAAGAAGTTTGGAGGGAGCCGTCAGGTGACAGCCCCCTCCTGGTTGTTGAACGGCGCGATGCCGTTCAGGTTGTGCTAGCTGGCGCTGCCCGTGCCGGCGCGCGCGACGATCTCGCCGATCTTCGCCGCCTGCCGGTCGTCACCCGCCGCATCCGTTCCCAGAACGATCTCGTTCCCGTCCCGCCGGAGCGTGATGCCCCGCTCGCTGGACTGGATGTCGAGGCCGATGATGGACAGCATGCGGAAGGCGGTGTCGCCCGGGTGGCGGTAGATGGCGGTATCATCCATGATGACGAACATCCGCGGTCCCGGAGGAACGGCCGACGGGGTCGTTCCCGGTGTCGCAGGCGCGACCGAAGCATCGGTGGTAGCGACCGGAGCCGTCGGCACGGGAACGGACGCGGTCACGGTGGCCAGCTCGGGCCAGACCAGCCGGTTAACGTCCAGCGCCGGAATACCCAGTCGCGGACTCACCTGGTCGTCGCGAAGCTGTTGGCCGATCTCGGAGAACAGGCCGTTCGCGCACCTTTGAAGCAGGTCCATCACCACGCCGGAGGAGAAGACGCCGCGCCAGGCCGGCTGCTGGTCCATAAGGTTGCGACGGCGCTGACGGTCATCGCCGTAACCGACGTTGATGTCGTAGCCCTCGACCCAGATCGGCTCGACGCGAAGCAGGCGCGTGCCACGTTCCGCACCTTGCGGATCGGGGAAGCGCCGCCGGTAGAGGTTCACCATGAAGTCAGCGGCCAGGTTGCCTGTCGGCAGCCCCGCAGCCACGACCGGCGGACCCGCGTACGGATCCTGCTGGATACGCTCGCGCCGCCGGCGTCGTTCCTCCTCGACCGCCTCCCGGGTCGCGCTCTCGATCTCCTCGTCGTGCCGCTGCCGCAGCCTGGCGAGTTCGTCGTTGCGCGCCCTGATGGTGTTACCCCGGCTCATCGCGACCAACGCGGTGATGAGGAGTATGGCCAACACGACGACGAGCGCCCAGACGAGGAAGTTCAGCGCGCGGCTTTGGTTTTCCTGCGCCCCGACCATCCTCGTGACGGCCGCCCGCAGAGAGTCTCCGCTGTCATGCCTGAGCGCAGGAATCGTCGGTTCGGTCACAGGCGTCGTCTCAGCGAGCACCGCGCGACCGTCTTCAGTCATGACCACGCCTTCCGGGATGTTGACCGCATACCCAGGCAGCATGCGCCGGTCGTTCGGGATGTCCGGGTTTGCCTTCATGAGCAGGACCCAGACGCGTTCGTCGCCGCCCGACATACCCCACAACCCCCAGTCGTCAGGGTCGCGCAGCGCATAGTGCGAATGCGGACCGATCGGACCGTGGGCCGAGGCCAGGCTGGCCAACCCGAAGGATGCCAGCGGGATCAGGACAAGGATCAGGATGAGCTTGCGCATTCCCAATACTCCTCTCAGAAACAGGAACCCCCTTGAGTGATGCCGGCTTTATGGGACCGGCGCGAAAGACGCCACGGGCGCGTCTTATACTACCATCGATGTCAGACAAACCATGCGGCTAGCCTGCCACCGAAGTCCTAGAACGGACCGCAGTGAACACATATGAAACCCACATATGTGCACTCCGGTCAGCTCCCACGAACCACGTGAATTTATGCCGCGTCACTCATCTGAACCATCGAGGTATGGCCTCAAGGATTCGGAAGAGGTGGAGAGGCGCGGGCTGAGCATGGAATGCGCGCGCCTCTCCGGTTGTGGCCATTGCCCCGGCCACGGAGGTGTTCTGTCAAGAGATAGCCAGTTGCGCCCGGAAGTACTGAACCGGGTCGTCGCCGTAGAGAACCCGGTAGTACCGGGCCTCTAGCCTGATATGGGGTTTCAGCTGGTTGGCCAGATGAAGCCCCCAGCGTTCGGACTGATCCACCTTGTTGAAGTGGATCCCGACGGTGTACTCGCCGGTTCTGTCCTTCGCTTTTTGATCGGCCGGACCGTTGAACTTCCAGTCGACCGTGTGGTACCAGAACTTGGTCCGGTGATTGCCGACCGCCGAAAAGCGCTTGAAATCCAGGGTCAGGTACACCGGCCCAGCCTTGGCCCCAGCGGTAAGAGCCAACGATGAGGCATCGTGTTTCGCGTACCAGCCGCCGAGGTAACTCGCGGCCGGCTGGACCCAGCAATCGTGCGGCAGGGGCTGCTTGACCCCGACGGTAGCGAAGTAGATCTCGCCACCCGTACTAGCACTCGGGATCTTCAGGTATTCACCGATGAAGATCGCCTTCGTACCGCTCGCAGCGAGCGGTTTGTCGCCGATCGCCACGACTTGGAGCTGGACCCCGGTATCGCGGCACTGGTCAGCCAGCGCCACACCGGTCAGAACCGCGAGCAACAACACCACGAGCAACGCCGTACGCATTGATCAATCCTCCACGAAACGGCTCAGGCATGACTCGCACCACTCTGGTACGAGCGTTTCAGAACCGATCTCTGTCGTGATATGACCAGAGATATCGAAACTCCGGGAGAGAGTTCGGAGCCTCGATATCGCCGGCCACAAGGGAGAATAATTCACAATTCAAAATTCAGAATTAATAATTATTGTATCCCGCCATGCGGGATTTTCTTTATTCTTCCTTATAAATTCACTATTTTGAATTGTTTTCTTACCTATCTCTGAGCTCACAAAACATGTTTACGGACTCAGAAAAGGTGGAGACGGGCAGGACGTCTCCGAAGATATGCGATGTGCATTGGAATTCTCGCGCCTGCCTTGTTCCGAAGAACAACGCGAGAGTCGGGCTCACCGAACGTAGCAGCGGCACTCCCCCCAGAGGAAATCCCTCTCCTTCTGGGTGAGGCCGAGCTCGCGCCCGGCGATGTTGTACTCGTTGATGGACGAACCGAGCGACTGCATGGCCCAGCGGTACTGCTCCGTCCCCTTGAGGGTCCGGGCATAGCCGAGGAGCTCGCGGGCGTCTTGGACCAGCTTGGCCCTGAATTGTTCCGGGCTCAGGCCGTAGTCCTTGATGGTCGTCCCGCTGGCGTTCACCAGCTGGACGATTTCGCGACCGACGTCCCAGGGGTCGTCGAGTGAGATCGAGCCTTCGCCCTGACCGATGAAATGTCCGCGCCGTGACTCGATCGGCTGGTCCAGGCACTGGATCAGCTCGGTCGCCAGGGTGCGTCCGAGCCGGTCGTGCGCCGAACGCACTTCGTTGCCGTTGATGCCGACGTCTTCCCAGGTGAGGTTGTAGTTGCCGAGATTGGCCATCGCCTCGGCGACCGTGCGATACTGATCGAAGCGCTGGTCGAGGACCCCGTAGGAATCCCGCGCCATCTTCACCTGCTGCTCCCAGCTCGGAGCCAGAAAGCCGGTGAAGAGCTGCCGCATGTACTCGGCGCGCTGAACGCGTTCATCGAACGTGTTCTTTGCCTGGTTGAGCGCGGCCTGAGCGTTGTTGAGTGCCTCAGCCTTCTGGTTCAGCACGGCCTCCTTGCTCGCCAGTTCCCCGCTCCAGGTGTTCAGCTCGCCCTTGCGCTCACTGAGATTGTGGCCCCAGAAGGCAAAGATGATGGTCAAGATGATGGCCGTGACCGCGATGCCACCCATGCCGACGAAGAACTTCTTCATGATCTCGATCCTCCTTGGCATTTCTGCCGTGTCGTACCCCCGTGTCTCGTACCCTGAATTTATCCTCCCAACAACTATTGTCAGGAGGCTCCGTCTAACTTTCGTATTATACCAAAGTCAGGCGGAGGATAAATTGTCAACGTTCGAGGCATACTCAGCACCGAACTGGAGGCGAGACTGACATGTTTTGAGCCGAAGCTCACATGCCCAGTGCGCTTTCCTGAAGCCGCGAGGGTTAGCCCGGGAGAATCAGGTCAGCGGACCGTTCTCTACTCCCCTCCATGTCGGTGCGGGGGGATATTTATTGTAAGGTGCCTTTTCCCGCCGGAGCATACCATCGACAATAGCCGCGGTACGCTCTGGCGGAAGCCCAAAGGGACGAAGCTGGAGGCGAGGTGTCCGTCTTTGAGCCGAAGCTCGGCGGACCGGTTTGTTTCACTGAAGCCTCGAGGGTTAGCCCGAATGAATCAGCTATCCAAACCGTTCTCTACTCCCCTCCATGTCCGTCCCCTCTGGTTTATTTCCCCGAATCCCGGGGCGATAGTTCAGGCCCATGTAATATGTGTGACCTCTATCAGCCCCGATATTCGGACAAACAACCTGCCTACACGTTGAGCTTCGGCAGAAAAAAAAGGGTGGCGCTTTGCTGCGATGTTCAATCAGAAGAGAGAACGCCGCAACAAACCACCACCCTAAACTAGGAATATGGCTAATGTTGCTTTTTTGCCGCTTTCTCAGGGCGGCGATTCCGCTAGTATTAGCGGAAACTCTCTCCTCGTTTGATCGTATAAAGTTCGCTAATCAATCGTGTAACAAGGCATAATAGCGTACTTTTTGCTTGTTGTCAAGACCTTATTTAATATATTTGGCTAATATTAGAGTTATAATAATTATTCATACAATTTTATTGGCATTTTTGATAATCTCTACCACAGGTGAACAAGCGCTTGTTCACCTGCTGTCCCTCATGGTAAATTTACATAATTGAACGAATAAAACCATGGCAATGGCAGGAAAAAATTTTCAGGTAGGAATAAAAGCCTTTCTCCAGAACGGTTCGCGCTTCTTAGCGTTGAAAGATGCTTATAGCGAATATTGGGACGTCCCCGGCGGCCGGATTGAAGCGTCGGAAATCGATCAGCCAGTATCGGAATGCTTGCGCCGTGAATTGTTGGAGGAACTCGGCTTAAATATACGCTTTGTGATTAATAATCTCTTTGACGTTTTTAAGTTTCGCGTCGCACCGACGAATGTTAGACATCCGAATATGAATCTGTTCTTAGTTTTTTATTGCTGCCGTTTTCTCGAAGGCGAGATTGTTATCAACGAGGAATCAAAGGGCTATCGCTGGCTGACGAAAGAAAACTATACTGAATGTAGTTTCGGGGCGTATCAAAAAGTAGTTGATGGCTTTGTCCAGCAATGCCTGTCGTGAAGAAAAACCATGACGCTATCCTCGTCCTCTATAACATCCGGAGCCGGTTCAATGTCGGCGCCATGTTCCGAACAGCCGATGCAGCTGGTGTTACAAAACTTTTCCTTGGCGGCATTACGCCTCGGCCACCCCATCACAAAATTGCCAAAGTTGCCCTTGGCGCAGAAAAGTATTTGCCCTGGGAACACCACGCCCAGACCGTCCGGCTCATCAAGCGTCTGAAGAATGACGGGTATACGATTGTCGCCCTTGAACAATCCCGCAAAAGCGTTCAATATAACACTTGTCGGGTACGCGCGCCTTTCGCGCTCGTGGTCGGCAATGAAGTAAAAGGCTTGCCGTCGAAAATATTGTCGCTGGCCGACCGCGTGGTGGAAATTCCGATGCGCGGCCAGAAAGAATCTCTGAACGTCGCCGTGGCCACCGGGATTGTTCTCTTCCAACTTATTCGATAATGTATCTGCCGCGGTGGTGGAACTGGTATACACGCAGGACTTATCCCGAACCACGATGGGTTCGGGATATCCGGCACCTGGCGTGGTGCCGGATAAAATCAAATTAAAAAACTTTTCAATCTTGTTGGTGCCGCGGTGGTGGAACTGGTATACACGCAGGACTTAAAATCCTGTGGGGGCAACCCCATGAGAGTTCGATTCTCTCCCGCGGCACCAACAGGAATGAAATAAACGACAGGGAGACACACGATGAGTTTTATGCATTATGTGTATTTCCTCTTTTCTCCGACACAGAGACGAATGTATATTGGTAGAACAAATAACTTGAGGCGTAGAATTACCGAGCATAACAATGGTAAATGCTGGACAACTGCGCATATGGGCAGGCCGGCAATAATTGGCTACGAAGCTTTTTTATCAAAACTTGATGCTGTCCGACGCGAGCGTTACTTTAAAACATCAAAAGGCAGATCTACGTTGAAACTGATGTTTAGAGACAGCTTGCCAACGACACTTACCCCGAACCGCGATGGGTCCGGGGCAACCCCATGAGAGTTCCCCCGAATCTTGCATGGTTCGGGGCTCTCCCGCGGCACCATCAATAAAAAAAACACTCGGCCATTACGGACAAGTGTTTTTTAGTATATTGAATGAGGCTAGACAGTTTCAGCTGACTCCGCCATCGCAATCGGCAGGACAATCTGTCGGGCAATAATATTGAGGAGTATTTGATTGTTGTAGTTGAAGTCCTGCATATCAACTTTATCACCCAGAAGGATGGCGCCGACCACCCGGTCGCCGATCTGCAATGGCACGCCCATCATGCCCGGGCTGGAATAGGCGACACGCAACGCCGCTTTTTTCCGGTACATCTCGCGCGTGACGATAATTTCACGCCGCGTCTTATACATCAGTCCGAGGAGCGGATCTTTGAAGAGATCTATTTTTAGATTTTTTATCCGTTGGTCGCTCGGATACCCGCGCGCCTGGATGATCGAGACCGTCCCTTCCTTCGGCCGATAAAAGGCAAAGAGTGCGCGGTTTGCCTTGATGATTTTCAGGATCGTCGTCGTAATCAGTTCGGTCAGATTATCGAGATCGGTATAGGTCGAGGCGATTTTGCCGGTCGAGTAGATCGTGACCAGTTTGTTATTCGCATGATGGAGACGCTCGGCTAAATTGGCGATGATGTTGCCATAGACCTTGTTGGCGATTTGCGGATAGTCATCGGCTAACCGGAGAAAATCCTTGCCGAGAATTTCGATCATGTCGCCGGCCTCAGTGACTTCGCTGCTATGGTCATGTTTGAGTCGTGGATTGGTCAGCGCGCTTTCGACGGCGAAATTGTTCTTACCGAGGATGGCCAGGGTCTGAACCTCATCGTTGAACATCCGGTAGACATGAACCTGTCCGCTTAAAACAATGAAAAATGATTTTCGGACATCGCCTCGTTCAAACAAAACTTCGCCTTTCTTGTATTTCTTCACCGTGATAATTTTTGACAGCGCGGCCAGCTCGGGTGTGCTTAGGCCTGCCAAGACGGGTATCTTTTCGAGAATTTTCGTATCAATCATGGACGGTAATGTTATCGGCTTAGGAATTAAGTATACCAAACTTATGGCGTTTCGACTATGTTATCAGATTTTTTCTCGGCGCCAGCGAGCGATATTTTTTCCAAAATCCGAGGCAGCTTTCTAAAATCCTTGATAAGAATGTTTTTCAGGCTAGCTTGATAGAGCGCCGCGGCCGGATGATAAAATGGCACGTAATATCGGCCGTGGCGCCGGAAGACCTTGCCGTGTTCGAGGGATATTTTAAAATTTGACGGCAGAAACCGGTACATCGAATGTCGGCCAAGCAAGACGATTACCTTCGGCTGAATCGCCTCAATCTGCGCGTTGAGAAAAGGGAAGCAGGCGTCTATTTCTTCGGGTAAGGGATCGCGGTTGTTCGGCGGTCGGTGCTTCACAACATTGCCGATGAAAACGTCTTCGCGCTTCCAGCCGATCAGTCCCAGCATCTCCTCGAGGAATTTCCCGGCCGCACCGACGAATGGTCGACCTTGTTTGTCTTCTTCCGCGCCCGGCCCCTCGCCGATGAACATCACGTCAGCCCGCGGATTCCCCTCGCCCGGCACCGCCTGGATGGAGCCTTTGTGCAACGGACAACGCTGGCAGGTTTTAACCTCGTCAGATATTTTTTCTAGTAATTCGTTTTTTTCAGCCATTGATATCATATTACCCGCGTAGGGTGGATGAGTGCCGAGGTATTTCTTCGTAGCGTGCGGCGTCAAGCGCCTCTGTAAATAATTGAACCGTTTGGCGGACAATCGCGAGATGCTTTTCGACGGTTTGTTCGTCATACGCAAGCTGATCAATGTAAACATGCAGCTCCTGGTCAACAAATTCAAGATCGTAGTACAGTTTACGATCGAGCAAACCGGCAAAAACTTCAGGCGTAAAAATTGCTAAGGCCTCAATCTCATACTCTTCGGGAGCATACAGGTGAAAATATTCCTCAAATTCACGCGGCACGGGCAACCGCACTCCCGCTTGCGTGCCAAAACCATCCTGGCGGTGATCAAGATAGAGATGAGGAAACCGCCCCTGGAAGCGAAGCGAATATACCGTGTAGGCATAGATCGTGCTGGATCTTCCACTGCCAATCCGAAACCTGTATGTTCGGAGACGTAGCGGCCGGTTATCCAGCGTACCAGTCAGGACGCTGGTAATATTCCGACCGTGGCCTTGTCGGAACATGAGACCGTGTTCGTCCGTTTCAAGACCTTTCTCTACGTATGACCAACCCATTTTACGAGCATAGCCCTGCCAAAAGAATTTCTGATAGGCGGCAAGTTTGAAAAAAACATAAGCCACGAGTGCGACAATAAGATAGGGAAAGAGTTGCAGGTACTGGGAAATGATCCAAAAATTACCGACGGCATAACCGCGAAGACCGACCATGGTTAAAACGACAAGTACGATAACAAGCAGCCAGATTACTCGCCGACTAATCGACGACCGAACAAAACGCCAAAAATCCGGACTCCCGAGCACGCCGAATAGATTGTTATTTCGATAATTCATATATACATACTACTCTGGTAGCAAACAGTTCCGTACCTTTATTAATGTTTTTTTAAACCCAGTTGCTGATGCCGTTTTGCATGCCGAGCCATTTCGATTGCCGCCCAGCCGGCTTCATAGCCTTTATTGTGTTTGCCGGTTGAACGGGCCACCGCCTGCGTGAGATTATTGCAGGTCAGGACGCCAAAAATCACCGGCACCCTCGTCCGCATGCCGGCTTCACGAATGCCGCGCGCTGCCTCGGCAGCGACGTATTGGTAATGGTCGGTTTCGCCCCGAATAATCGCTCCCAGGCAGATAACGGCGTCGAACTTCCGGCTCAACGCCGCTTCTTGCGCCGCCCAAGGCAGCTCAAACGCGCCCGGCACTTCGAGTTGGGTTATGTGTGATTGTTTTATGCCCGATTCTTCCAGCGCCTGACAACAGCCCTTCAGCAGGCCAGCGGTGATTTTTGGATTGAAGCGGGCAGTGATGACGGCGAAACGGAAATTTGCGCCGGTTGATTTTTTCAGGGTCGCGTGCTTCATTTTTTCGGCAGTAAGCGCTCAAGATATTTTGCCATCATGTCGACTTCAATGTTAACCGGGTCGCCCTCCTTTTTATATTGGAAGACGGTGTGTTTGTTCGTATACGGAATGATGGCGACCTGAAAGGCGATCGTGTCAGGATTGAAACCAGTCAGGCTAACGCCGTCGACTGCAATAAAGCCCTTGTTGGCCACGTAGCGCATGAGCTTTTTCGGCAGCTCGATCGTGTAAATCAAGTCATGCTTGGTATCAAATATGTCCGTTATTTTTCCGACACAGTCGATGTGCCCCTGGACCAAATGCCCGCCCAGTTCGTCAAATGGCCGAACGGCCGGCTCAAGATTTACCCTGGTGCCAACCCGGTACTTGCCAAGCGCGGTTCGTCGTAGTGTTTCAGCCACCGCCTCGACCCAGAAACCGCCGGGTACTTTCTTTACGACCGTCAGGCAGGCGCCGTTGACCGACACGCTGCTACTGACCTTGAGACGCCCAAGAATCCGTTTGGCCTGGATATGAAGTGCCCAGGCCTTTTGGCGTTTTTTTATTTCCTTGATTGTGCCGATGTCGTAGACCATGCCGCTAAACATGTTTTTTCGAATAGTAATGAAATATATTTTTCGCCCGTCGAATATCGCTCCGGATCTGCCTGAGGAGTGACTTCTGATCGGTGAATGTTTTCATCGGCCGGATTTTTTTGATCAGCCGAACCTCGAGTCTGACACGCCTGATGTTGCCGCGGAAGTTGAGAATATGGACCTCAATTTTTTTTATTTTTTTCCGGCCAGCGGCATACGGCGCTCCGACTATGACCAGGCACCGGCGTTGTTTCTTGCGCATTTCAACCAGTCCGGCATACACTCCGTTTGCAATCGGATGCGTCCGAAAATACCGGCGGTCGAGGTTCGCCGTCGGATAGCCCTGTTGGCGACCACGCCCTTCGCCCCGGATAACGCGGCCTTTAATAATGTTCACGGCGGTTTTTGTCACTGGATTTGTTCCGGTGCGTTTATCTTTTCTTTCACGGACCGGCGGCGCCAGATCAAGAGATAGCAGAGCGGCGTGTCGATAAGCCCGAAGACGGATTTCACGAGATAATTTGACCCGATGACCGACCAGGCCACAACCGCTGGCACGACCCCAAACAGTACCAGTATGCCAATGAGTGCGGCCGTATCAATAAACTGGCTCGTGAGGGTCGACGCGTTTTTCCGCAGCCAGAACCAGCGATCGCGCGTTAGCCGGCGGAGCAGGTGAAAAAGCCAGACGTCGTAGGACTGAGATATGAGATAGGCGGCAATGCTGGCGATGATTATTTTCGGCGCCGAGCTGATGACATAATTGTACGCCTCGGCATGTCCGACCCAAAAATCCGCCGGCGCCACCCAAACAGTAATTTTGCTGATAATAACGACCAGGAGGTTGGCATAGAAACCGAGCCAGATCAGGCGTTGAGCTTCGCGGCGGCCGTAGAGTTCACTGAAGGCATCGGCAAAGAGAAACGTCAGCGGGATGAGCAGCGTGCCGGCCGGCAGATTCAGCCAGAACAGTTTGACGAACTTCACGGACACGATATTGGCCATGAGGTAGGTCGTAACAAATCCGACCATTATCACATCGCGCCGCGAGGGAAAATACCATTTGCTAAAAACCATAGACAGTCCTTTCGAACTTCAAGGATAAAATAGGACGGTTGGTTTTTAGCCTAATGCGTCATGGTTTTTGCTCAATTTGATTGTCGTCAATCCGGTCGACTGAGGCTGTTCGCCGGTAGCCACGTTCGCGCAGTACTTCGCCGATCAGATAAAAAGAGCCAGTTATTAAAATCATATCATTTTTATTGGCTTTTGTCTGTGCCAGCCGAAGGGCCGAGCGCAGGCTGGGGACAACTCGGCTGGCCGGCAATAGCCGTTTCAAATTCTGCGGGGCGGCCATGTTCGGCAGGCCGGTCTTCGGAAAGATAATTGTTTTTGAACGCCGAGCGAGTAATCTGGCCATGGCGCGATAATTTTTTCTGGTTTTTGCTCCGAATACGGTTATGAGGCGATTACGCTCGATGCCGAGCCGGGTGAGCGTCCGTAAAAGATACTGTATTGCCGGGACATTATGAGCGCCGTCGATAATGATGATTGGCTTTTTTTTGATTATTTGAAACCGGCCAGCCAGCGTCGCATTTTTCAGCCCGAGCAATATTGTCTTTGATGGAAGCGCCAGCCTCTCCCTCATCAGCCGAAAAACCATGGCGGCATTTATCGCCTGACGCTCACCCACGAATCTGATCGCCGCCCGATAGGACTCGCCGGCCTCAATAAACGAAAAGACGGTGCCGGTAACGCTCAACTGTTGATTCTTTATGGCCGGACTTTCATATAATCGTGAATGCGTTTTCCGACAGCGGTTCTGAATCACCTGAAGTGCTTCGCCAGTATTTGACGTGATAACCGTATTCCGCCCGGTGATAATCCCGGCTTTTTCTCGGGCGATGCGGCGGATTGTTGTTCCAAGGATATGCATATGGTCATATCCAATCTCCGTAATACACTTGTACTTCAAGCCCAAGGCCGTCGTCGCATCCAACCGACCGCCCAAGCCGACTTCAAAAACCACCCAGTCGATCTTTGATTCGGCAAAATACACCGCGCCCGCGGCGGTTATAACTTCGAACCAGGTCGGCCGGTCACCGACTTTTTGGCTGACCCGCTCAACGGCTGGCTGAAGTCTGGTAATTATTTGGCTTAAGCGTTTCCGGCTGATCGGCCGACCGTTTATCTGGAACCGTTCGGTATACGAAACCAGATGGGGGGAATAGAATGCGCCTACCCGATAGCCGGCCGCCCGTAAAACAGAATCCAGCATGGCCACGGTTGAGCCCTTGCCATTCGTGCCAGCCACCTGAAAACCGCGCAGCCGCCGCTCGGGATGTCCCAGCTCTCGCAGCAGGGCGCGTATCCGGTGCAATTGCAAATAATCGCGGCTACTAAACCGCGGAAATTTTCGTAGGTATTCAACGTAGTGATCGAGCTCGGCGTATTTCACGTTCGATTATTTTTCAGCGCGTATTTTTTTCAATATTTCTACGTCGTCTATCCGGGCTCCGTCTGACGGCGTTTCAAGAACGAGGTTGATTGTGCGTAACGCCGGGTGATGAAGCAGGGCGCGAAAGCCGGCCAAACCGATTTTCCCTTGGCCAATATGGTCGTGCCGATCGCGATGGGAATTGAATTCCGCCTTTGAGTCGTTCGCGTGAATAAGTTTCAAGCGCTTCAGACCGAGTACGTGGTCAAATTGGGCAAACGTTTCTTTGACCGCTTCAGCCGTCCGAAGATCATATCCTGACGCAAACGCATGGGCAGTATCGAAACAAACACCGATGTCACGTTGGCCGCTCGCCTCGATCAGCTCGGCAATTTCTTCGAAGGTGTCGCCAATGATCAAACCGGCTCCGGCTGACATTTCGATCAGAAACTCAGTTCTCCCATCATACCTATCGAGCAAACGCTTTATTCCCTCGGCCACCTGCTGCCGCGCTTTTGCTTCGCCTAAATCTTTGGCCGACCCCAGATGCGTCATCACCGCGGTGATGCCGAGCAGACTGCCACGCTCCAGTTCCTCGCGAATCACTTGGATCGAGCCGTAACGGATGCGGTTGTTCGACGAAGCCAGATTGATATAGTACGGCGTGTGAATATAACTCGCCGTTTGCTGAAATTTTTTCAGATTGCTTTGAAATGACGCAGCCGTCGCTGGTGTTATCGCTGGCGCCGGCCCGCCGCGCGGGGAACGGCTGAACATCTGAAAACACTCACCGCCGATCTCGGCCGCGCGTTGTGGCGTTTCGCTGATGTTGCCCGCGCTGGAAACGTGAGCGCCAATCTTCATGCCTTGGCTGGGTAAATATGTGACTCGAGAAATTCAAGCACTTTCCGATTGAGCAACATTTCCTCGAGCTGATCCCGATATTCGGGTGAATCAATTTTATTATACGTTTCTGTGTCGTCTTTGTACATTCCCTTGCGTTTCCCAAGCTCGGCTTCAATCAGGGCGGGGTCGACATTGAGCTTTTCCTGTTCACGAATCGCGCGGAGCACGAGGGCGCTCTTGATCCTACGCTCGGCTTGGTTTTGAAGTCCCGCGCGAAACTCTTCCGGGGTTTTCTTAATATGTGACAAGTAATCCTCGAGGTTGGCGCCCTGGTGTTCGAGGTCGTGACGGATTTCTTCAATCATCCGGTTCAATTCGGCAGTTATTAATACTTCGGGCAATTCACCAAACGTTGATTGCTCAATGATTTCATTGAGCATGTCGAGCTCGAAGCGCTGCTGTTCTTTCAGGGTCGATTCCTCGAGCAGGTTTCGCTTGATCTGGTCTTCCACCTCAGACTGATTCTTAAACTTGCCGAGCGACTGGGCGAATTCGTCATTTAATTCCGGCAGGTCAATCTGGTAAACGGCTTTGACCGATACTTTGAAGTCAACGTTCCGGCCGGCCAAATTCTTCTGATGATACTCCTTCGGATAGGGCAGCTGAAATTCTTTTGTCTCGCCGGCCTTGGCGTCGATAAGTTTTTCTTCAAAGCCGGGTATAAACATTTTTTCGCCGATGACAATCTGCTGTTTCTTACCCTGTCCGCCGTCGACCGGAATACCGTCAAGATAAAGGCTGACATCAAGCTCAACTTTATCGCCCATTTTAGCCGGCCGATCGACCAGCGCTTCCTTCGCCCGCAAACGACGGAGCTCGTCCAGCGTTTTCTTGACTCCGTCCGGATCGATCTTCGTTTCTTTCTTCCGAGCCTTCAGTTTCTTATAATCACCGAGTGTGACGGCCGGAACGACCGCCACTTCCGCCGTAAAGACGAACGGATTGCCTGGCGCCATTTTTTGAACCTTTATTTCCGGTCGGCCGATCGCTTCAATGTTTTTTTCGATTACTGCCTTGACGTACGATTTTTTTACAATCTCCTCGGTCGCTTCTTCATAAATAGCAACCTCGCCCAGACGCTGTTTAACCAACTCGTAGGGTGCTTTACCTGGACGAAAACCAGGAAAATCTACGCGGGTCGACAAGCGGCCTGCGGCGGCTTGCAAATACGGCTGGAGTTCTTCGGGAGCGAGCTCAACCGTCAATTTAGTCAGGCTCTTCGGCAATTGTTCGATGGTAACATTCATCGCATGTTTCATTTAAAAAATAGGTGTTACGTTTTTGTATGGTAGCCTATTATCGGCCTTTTGTAAACCTTCGTCAGTCGTAATTTGACAGACGAAGCGTTCTTTCCTACACTGTCCTCGCCGTCGAGAAGTTATGCCGAGTAGCGCGAGGGTGCTGGCCCATTGACCGCTCGGCAACCCTTCCGGCCAAACCGGCTGGAAGAAGGTGCCAAAACCAGAGCCTGTGGTGAGAGCCATCGAACCACGGGACATAACTATCTCTTCTTCAGTTGTCGTCGGCTCGACATGAGGAGGAGAAGTCATGGTACTGACCTGTCCACTGTTTGGTGCTATCGAGCAAGCGTTCAGCCAACCCGGCGAAGATGCTACGCTCGAATCAACGTCGATGAAGATCGCCCTGCACCTCGAACGGGTGGTCGAAATTCCGGTAAGGGATGAAACCCGCCACGTGGCCGTGTACGGACGACGGACCGTCGCGACTCCGATGTTGCCGGACGGCCAGCGGATCGAGGATGTCCACATCGTCGGCCGGCTGTTTTGCGATCAGCCCGACTTCCCGAACGACTCGCGGCGCGTTCGTCTCCGCTTCATCAACGCGGATACCACGATCCGCACCGATCAGCCGTACATCTACTGTAACGGCCTGCAGCAGCTCGACGCGGCTGTCGTTGACGCCTGTTCTCGCGGTCTGAGGGACGGACGACTCCAGGTCCGGAAGAGCCGTCTGACCCCGACCATACATGCCACCGCCCATCTCCGCGGCGTGACGCGAGGAACCACCATGCGTTCCCAGCCTTGGTGGGGCAAGCATGTGGCCGTCTTCAGCTTCGCGCCGAACAATCACGAGAATCCGGCCTTACTGCCCGAGTACTTCGAAATCGGCGCCGGACTCGTGCAGGCAATCGCACTGCTCGAACATCCGGACGATCCGGAAGACGGCAACCTCTGCATGCTCTGGCCGCTGTCGGTGAGCGACGGCATTGCTTCGTTCCAGGATCGGCCTGCTCATTACCGCTCCACGATCTGCTAGGGAAGCTTCGGCTTCCCCTTTTTTTATGGAAAAACCCAACACTCAAAGGGAGTGTTCCTCTCCCAGAAAAAAGAAAAGGACCCCGCAGAATCTGCAGAGTCTTACAGAAAGAGACGAAGGAAAAGGTACGACATCATGCCAACCAGCGCCGCGCCAGGGAAGGTGATCAACCAGGCGAGAACGATCTGTCGGACAATTCTCCACTTGATGTTCCCGAGTTTGCGTGCCGCTCCGGTGCCCATGATCGCGGTCGCGATCACGTGCGTGGTTGAGATCGGCGCCCCCGAAAACGCGGCCGTGGCGATGACCAGACCGCCGGTTAGCTCGGCTGAGCACCCGGCAATCGGCTCGTGAAGCTTGACCATCTTGGTTCCCATGGTCCTGATAATGCGCCAGCCGCCGACCGAGGTGCCAAGCCCAATAGCTGTTGCACTGGCCAGACGCACCCACATCGGAATGTGGAAGTCTTTGGTCAGACCATGCGCGAGAAGGGCGACAGCGATGATACCCATGCCGTTCTGGGCGTCGGTCATGCCATGTGAGAAGGAAACCATCGAGGCACTGAGTACCTGAAGACGCTTGAAGAACTTGGCTGACGATCGATAGGGCGTTTTCCAGGATGCCCAGCTGAGCGCCGTCAGAACCAGCATTGACCCAACGATTCCAGCGATCGGCGACAGAACCATGGCAATCAGAATCTTCTGTATGCCGGAGCCGATGAGAATCGAAAAGTCAAAGTGGTGGGTGAACAGCGCCACACCGATGAGGCCGCCGACGAGGGCGTGAGTCGAGCTCGACGGCAATCCAAAATACCAGGTCAGGTAGCCCCAACCGATGGCACCCATAACTGCCGCCAGCAGAATGGGCAGTGTCACGGCACCACTGTCGACAACCCCCTTGCCGATAGTATAGGCAACCGCCGTGTGAGCGAGCGCTCCAACGAAGTTCAGCGTTCTGGCCAAGAGGATAGCCTGACGGGCTGATAATGCGCGCGTTGAAACGACGGTCGCAATGGCGTTGGCTGCGTCATGAAAACCATTGACGAAGTCAAACCAGAGCGCACCGCCGATGACGAGAAAGAGGAGCAGTCCGTCAGACATTGTTCACCACCATCTTCTTCATGGCGGTGGCTACCCGATCGCTCGCGTCACTGGCGCGCTCCAGCGCTTCGAGCAACACCCTGAGGTTCGAAAACTGGAACATGTCGCGCTGAACCCTCAGCACGTCTGAAATAGCGCGCGTGTTGCGCTGCGTCAGCTCGGTCGTGTCAACCGGGCCGTTCGTACCGTCGATCCGACGAACCAATTCATCGATCCTCGGCTCAACCTCTCCCAGTAATTGCAGTACACCGTTGTTGCCCACTTCGATGGCGTGATGGTGGATGTCATCCGCCTGTGACTCCAGGTCGTGGATCTTCACGCAATATCCGTCCACCTCGCCGCGGCGCTTTTGCAGGCACGCCACGGCTTCGTGAAGGGTCTTGCACGACCCTTGAACGACCGCGGCCAGTTCTCGGAGCTGTTCGATCCCGCGTGCGTCGATGGAGTCGTAATAGGTGACATAACGGTTCGCAAATCGTTCCATCCAATCAATCACGTCATCCAACGTTTTGATGAGCGTGGTGATGTCTTCGCGCTCGAATGGCGGCTGGGCCGCGACTTCGAGACGGGTGACGGTTTGCCGAACTATGCTGTCACAGTCCGTTTCATACTGCTTCAGGCGTTCGGCCAACCGGTGAGCGCGATCGCGATCGCCCGCGTTCAGCAGTTCCACGACCAAGTCACTGGCCGATACGAGCAGGCTGGTCATTTGTCCGAAGAGCCGGTAAAACTCCTCGTCGCGCATCGGCAGCAAGCTCAGCCCCGATAGCCAGGACGGTTTGCGCATCGTCAACCCCCTTTGACTGTTCGTTTCATCCGTGACCACATTTCCTTTCCCTCGATCATGAACGAGGGAAGCCCCGTAGTCGCACATCGTACTGCGTACGAACACGGGGCTTCCCTCTTTTTTTATAAAGAGCCTACGACTGTAGCCTTTTTATTGACAAAAGTCAAGCATGATATTGTATGAATGAGCGTTTATTAAAAACGCCTAGCCACTGATACCCGTGCGTCAGACGACCAGATAAGACGTGGTCATTGCTTGATTAATGTTATCAAGAACAAAACAAGCGGCCAGAGCACCGCTTGTTTATGTAGTCGTTGCAAAAAATCTATTTCGGCCGGGCGTCGATTATCCGCTTATCCTTCAACTCTGTCTCCATCCCGATTTTCTGGAGCAGAACGGACATATCGCACGTACGTATCGTCGTACCGACGCCGACCTCGCTATAAATTACCTTGTGTAATAGCGGCTTGTATTGCTCAAAATTCACGCCCGCTTTTAAGGCTACTTCAACGACGATTTCGTCTACCTCATACGGGTCGTTATTCTTTTTTTGAATCGTCACTTGCCACTCTTCGATTTCCTTTATCCCGGAGAGTAAGGGATAGAAGGTGTTCAGGTTGACGAGCTCGCCTTTGATTTTCGTGAGATGAAATTCCTTGACATCGCAATTTCGCTGGATATCCGGCTTGATTCTCGGCACGGTTCGGCCGCAATGCGGGCAAGGCGCATAGTCGATGCCCGGGCACATGTCGCCGGTCCGGTAGCGCAGGACTACCGAGCCACGCCAATCGAGCGCCGTGTAGACCAGCTCGCCCGGCTCGCCGTCCTTCACCCGGTTACCATCCTTGTCGATGACTTCAAAATATTCCATGTCCGGATAGAGGTGGTAACCGGAATCCTCGGCGCACTGGATCCAGGCGGTCTTTCCTTCGGTCATTGCATAGGTGGCGAATATCTTCGGATCGTGCGCACCAAGTTCGGTCAATAATTCGCGTGTTTTGTCTCGCAGGCCCTGGCTGACCCGCTCGCCGCCGAAAACGACATATTTAACAGAAGAAAAATCGCGTTTCTGCCGGACTGCTTCCCGCAGCATGTGGTAAGCGTACCCCGGGATGAAGAGCAACAGGCCGCCCTTCAGCCGTTCGATGGCGTCAATGATCTTCTGCGTGCCCATAACCTTGCCACCGCCAGTCTGCAAACTGGTCAGGCCGAGCGTGGTGAGCGCGTTGTAGGCCAACCAAAACGCCAGATGCGGCGAGTAAGGGAAGCCGTTTATTCCAACCTGGCCCCGATCGACCTGAATGACGTCGAGCATCCGAACGCTGCTTTCGCGCATCTGATTAATATCGTATTCGGAATACGTAAAAGGCGTCGGCAGGGCGGTGCGGCCGGTCGTGAAGTGCATATGGATCGGCTTAAATTCGCGTTCCAACTCGCGTTTAACGTCTTGTCGAATAAGCTTGCCCCAAACCATTTTTATGAGCTGGCTTTTCGGAGCGTATTTTTTAATCATGTGCTCGTCTGGCTGGAGAATAAACTGGCGCGGCTTAGCCGGGTCCGTTTCGGTCGGTGCCAGATCGGCTTTTGACGTAAAGGGAAGCTTCAACAAATCGGTGGTGGTCCGAAATTCGTCAAACGACAGCTTGTTTTTCTGCAGAAGGTCGCGATAATACGGGCTGTAGGGCGCCAGGTGTTTAAAAAAATGCCGTAGCCTTTTATTTTGCAGCGCTTCGATCTGTTCGCGAGAAAGGTGGGATAGCTTGGCCCAATTGTATGGCATGGGCGGTGGGTATTTAAAAATTATATGTCTTATCAGAAAGTTTTCCGATTTCAACCATGACTTTTTTCGTCACCTCGGTGAGAAGCTGAGCTGTAATTTCCCGATCATATGACTCGGGAAACATCATTGGCCGGCCGATTCGGACCGTTACCGGCTGGCGGTTATACAATAGCAATTTTACCGAATCCAGGAAAGATCGGCCGGCCGGGCCTCGAAGTCCCAGCGGCACAACCGGCATACGCGTAAAAAGCGCCAGCCGAGCGACGCCGGTTTTGCCCTGCAGTAACGTGCCTGTCGGATTGCGCTCGCCTTCCGGAAAGATGCAAATAATCCGCCCTTGCTGAAGATATTGGCGCGCTCGCTCAAGTACCTTCGGCCGCTCGACCGGATCAATGGCCAGCGTCAGCGAGCGGAGCCAGTAATAGTTTTTTGTCTTTGAAATTATCGTTACGCCGCGCCCGGTCTTTTCCGTCAGCTGAAAAAGGAAGTAGATGGGATCAAGAAAATCAATGTGGTTCGCGGCCACGATAAACGGCTGGTCAGTCGGCACGTGTTCGAGTCCTTCGATATTGGCCAGGTGACGCTTCACCCAGTGAATCAGGAAAAATCGAAGGGTGGCGTATGGCGCCATATTAGTATTGATAGACTTTATGGCACAAAACGCCGACGGTTGTCATTATCTGGCGGGTTACTTGATCAAGTTGTTCGTGGGTGAATGTCTCCGGCGCTTGATCAGGAAACCGGATCGGCTGTCCGAAAATGAGGCCAAGCGTCAAGGTGCTGTCCGCATAGACGCGGAAGGCTTCACCGAACGTGACCGTCGGCGGAGCAATGACGCCGACTGGCAATACCGGCAGACCGGTCGCTAAGGCTAATCTCGCTAATCCCGTTTTCCCGCGGAGGAGCTGGTTGGGCTGCGGATTTCGGGTGCCTTCAGGAAATATTACGATGATTTTTCCGGCCCGGAGCTTTACCTTGGCCCGATCCAATACTCTCGCCTTGTCATGGAGCGGTACCGGAATCATGCCCAACCAACGTTCCGAGAGATACCGCGTGAACATTTTTGCATACTTGTCGTGAGCAAGATAATAGGCACGCTGATTTCTGACCAGGGCCAGTGTTACGCCCAACATAATCCCATCAAGATAGCTCGCGTGGTTGGCGGCAATCAGATAGGGTCCCTGCGCCGGAATATTCTCTTCGCCTTTTACTTCAAAGCGTCGGCGAATCAGGGGAAAGAGAGTCTGACGAAGGATTGGATAGGCCATGGTTGTTGTGTTTACCTGACAATATGGCTAAATGGTTGAGGATATCTGCCGTCACGTCTTGCAGCCGTGCGTAGGTTATCTCTTCCGGTAGTGTTTTTGGATACAGCAGTGGCGAACCGATTTCAAGAGCAATGCTTTTGGCCGTACACGCCGTATACATGGCGGCGAGCGGATTCGTGCCGGTCGTATTTCGGACGCCGATCGGTAGGACGGCGGCGCCTGTGCGAAGGGCTAGCCGAGCCGCGCCCGTTCGTCCGTGATGCAGTTCGCCGGTCCCGTTGGCGTTTCCTTCCGGGAAGATACCGATTACACCACCTTCTTGAAGGATGGCAGTTGCATCATCAATTACCCGTCCTTTATTCGCCCAATCAATCGGTAGGCCGCCCAGGGCCCGATATTTTTTCGAGGCGGCAATAAACCAGATTTTCCGCTTCACCACTGGGTAGAGCGTGCTGATAATAAGCGCCGGATCAATCCAGCTGTTGTGATTTGCTACAATGACCAGCGGTTCGTTTTCGGGGATATGTTCCCGGCCGAGCACGCGCCGGACGCGCCGGCGCAGGAACGGCATGATCAGCCATGAGACGAGCCAATATACCATTGCTAGATCAGTAAACTGACAATCAGGAGTGCGACAATATTGAGGATTTTAATCATTGGATTAATAGCGGGGCCAGCCGTATCTTTGTACGGATCGCCGACCGTATCACCGGTCACGGCGGCTTGATGCGCCAGCGAGCCTTTGCCACCATGATGGCCTTCTTCAATATATTTTTTTGCATTATCCCAGGCGGCACCGCCAGTCGTCATCGAAATCGCGACGAACAAACCGGTGATAATGCTCCCGACGAGCAAACCGCCGAGCGCAACCGGACCAAGCAGAAAGCCAACCGCGATCGGCACAACAACCGGGATAAGCGCCGGGATGATCATTTCTTTGATCGCTGCTCGAGTCACGATATCGACGGCTTGGCTGTAATCGGCTTCGGCCTTTCCTTCCATCAGCCCGGCAATTTCTTTAAACTGTCGCCGCACTTCTTTGACGACTCCACCGGCCGCTCGACCAACCGCTTCCATGGATAGAGCGCCGAAAATATACGGTAAGAGACCGCCGATAAACAATCCGACAATCACCTTCGGATCAGAGAGAATAAAAGTGAAGACTTTGTCGGAGTGTTCCAGTTCTTGGATATACGAGGAAAAGAGAACGAGCGCGGCGAGTCCGGCTGAGCCGATCGCATACCCCTTGGTGACAGCCTTGGTCGTGTTTCCGACAGCATCGAGCGGATCAGTTACGTTTCGAACTTCTTTCGGCAGCTCGGCCATCTCAGCAATGCCGCCGGCATTGTCGGTAATCGGACCGTAGGCGTCGATCGCGACAATAATACCGGTCAGCGAGAGCATGGATACGGCCGCGAGGGCGATCCCATACACCCCAGCCAGCCCATGGGCAACGAGGATACCGGCTACGATGACGAGTACCGGCAGGGCGGTGGATTTCAGTGACAGCGCCAATCCGCTGATAATATTCGTGCCATGACCGGTCTCTGATGATTTGGCAATGCCTCGGACCGGCGGATATTTCGTCGCGGTGTAATACTCCGTGATGAGAACGAGCGCCGCGGTGACAACCAGGCCGACGAGTGACGCGCCGTATATTTTTAACGTTGAGTATTCGGTTAAATCTTTCATCAGCCAGCGCGTGATCGGATAAAAAGCCGCGGCCGCTAACACCCCGCTGACGATTAAACCGCGGTAGAGCGCACCCATGATATTCGTGCTCTTCTTCCCTAACCGGACAAACAGCGTACCGATGATCGACGCGATAATAGATACTCCGCCGATCACGAGCGGATAGAGAACGCCGTTTTCAAACCCGACAAAAAGCAGCGAGCTTAACAACATTGTGGCAACGACCGTCACGGCATAGGTTTCAAATAAATCCGCCGCCATGCCGGCACAGTCGCCAACGTTATCGCCGACATTATCGGCGATGACCGCCGGATTGCGCGGATCGTCCTCAGGAATACCGGCTTCGATCTTACCAACCAGGTCGGCGCCAACATCAGCCGCCTTTGTATAGATACCGCCACCCAGCCGGGCAAAAACGGAAATCAAACTGCCGCCAAAACCGAGGCCGACCAGCGCCTTGAAATCATGCGTCAGGGCGTAAAAACCGGCCACCCCAAGCAACGCCAAGCCAACCACGAGCAAGCCGGTGACTGAACCGCCGCGGAACGCTACCGCGAGCGCCTCACGTAAACCTTTCTTCGCCTGTTCGGTCGTGCGGACATTCGCCCGGACGGAGATGTTCATGCCGATAAATCCGGCGGCCGCCGAAAAAACCGCGCCGACGACGAAGCCGATGGCTGTTTTAAAATTGAGGAACGCCCAGAGCAACGCGAAGATGATCACGGCGATAATCGCCACCGTCCGGTACTGGCGAGAAAGGTAGGCGCTCGCTCCGCGTTGGATCGCCCGGGCGATTTTTTTCATCCGGTCATCGCCTTCTGGCAGCCGGAGGACTAATCGGATAAGGATGTAGCCATACACGATCGCGACCGCGCTGGCCAATAAGGCAAAAAGAAGTGCGCTAGACATAAGAAAACGTCGTTAAAAATTTATTCGTTATTTGTGGCGGCGTCCGCTGAATCAGTGGATTCTTCGGTCGACTCGCTTTTTTTTCGTTTTGTTTTTTTGGCCGTTGGTTCGTCAACGGGTTTTTCTTCAACTGGCGGCACGACTGTTTCGGCGGTGACCGCTTCAACTGGCTCGCTTGTTACTTTTTCAGCCGACTCTTCTTTCGCCGGCTCCTTTTCCGCCGGCTTCTCTTTCGCCGCTTGGCCCGTTTCACCTTCCTTGATGATATCAATCTTCCAACCGGTGAGGCGGGCAGCTAAACGGACATTTTGACCGCCGCGGCCGATCGCCAGCGATAATTGGTCTTCCTTCACTTCGGCCAAGGCTGTTTTTTCCGGTTCATTGATTTTGACGCTGAGAATTTTCGCCGGCGCTAAGGCGTTGATGATGAATTTTACCGGATCGTCTTCATATTCGACAATGTCTATTTTTTCGCCCCCTAATTCAGAAATTACGGTTTGAACGCGGGTACCGCGCTGACCAACGCAAGAACCGACCGGATCAATATTCGGCTCTTTCGACAGAACTGCGACTTTTGTCCGCGAGCCGGCTTCACGCGCGACCGACTTGATCTCAACGGCACCTGAAGCAATTTCCGGTACTTCGAATTCAAACAATTTTTTGACTAACTCAGGATGCGATCTCGACACAATAATTTCTGGCCCTTTCGGCGCTTGATTGATGCTGACCAGGTAAAATTTCACGCGCATGCCCGGCTGGTAATTTTCGGTATCGACGCGCTCTGACGGCGGCATAATAGCGGCCGCATCGCCCAGATCGACAAACACAACTCGCCCTTCGACCCGCTGGATCGTGCCGTTGATGACCTGACCCTCGCGATCCTTGTACTTCGTAAAGACCGTCTCACGCTCAGCTTCGCGCAGCCGCTGAATGATTACCTGTTTTGCTGTTTGCGCGGCCATCCGGCCATAGGCGTTCGGCGGAAATAATTCAGTCCGGATCTCATCGCCGACCTTCGCATCTTTTTCCTTTGTTATCGCCTCAAACAACGGGATCATTGTCTTTGGATCAAAGATTGGCTTTTTTTCTTCATCGGTTTCCGGCTCAGCTTCAGCCACCTCTTCTTTTTCTTCTGGCGCAACCGGTTTTTCGGCCTCACCCTTGACAGCCGCCTCGGCCGCTTCCGCTTTGGCCTTTTTCCGCTCCTCGCGCACTCGCTCTTCTTCGGCAATTTGCTCGGCCGTCACCTCAACGACCGTTTTCACGTCAAATACTCGGCTGGCGCCGGTTTCAGCGTTAAACTCGACTTTGATATTTTGGTTCTTCTCGCCAAAATCCTTTCGATAGGCAACAGCGAGCGCCGCCTCAATCGTTTCGATAACAGATTCCATCGAGATGTTTTTCTCGTCGCAGATTTGTTTCATGGCCTGGAGAATGGGTGAACTCATGGGGTAAAGCAATTAATAATTCAAAATTCAAAATGTAAAATTATTGTTATTCCGATGTTACATCAGGACTCATTCATTTTGAATTTTTAATTATCAATTTTGAATTATCTTATAAAAACAGACCAGTTACTAAAGAACTAGTCTACCTTCATTATACAGAACGTACATAATTTCGCAAGTCGCCTCCGTGGACGAAACGAAGAAGCCGCGCATTCGCGCGGCTCCGGGGTATCAACTACTTGATGTCAGGTGGCGGTGGCGGAAAAAGCTGGCTGGTCGTCGGTTTATTCTTTTCCTTGTCCGAGCCTGGTGGTGCCGTTGGTCCGAACAGCGTCTCTGAGGTTCCGGTATCCGTCTTCCGTCTTTTACGGATGAGGCTGTCAATCACGATAATAAGTACGACAGCCAGGATCAGCAAGCCGACAACGACCGGCCAATTGCCGTTTTCTTCGGTGTTTGCACCGGTTGAGCTATTCGTGTTGGTCGTACCGGTCGCGTTTGTGTTGTCGTTAGCGTTGCTGTTAGTATTTGCATTCGTATTCGCGTTCGTCTGATCGGTTGGTTGAGTTTCGTCTCCCTTAACCTCTGGCCTTGTCTGATCCGATGAATTCTGCACCGGCGCGGGCTTTGGGACAGTAAATTCAATGACGTCCGAGTAATGACTCTCCTTGCCTTTTCGATCAATGGCCACGGCATAGACGGTGTGACGACCGGGCTTAAGATCATAGAGCGTGCGGTAGGCGAAGTCCGCCGTGCCAGTCAGACTGTTTTGAACCATGAACTCGCCATCATCCCGACCATCGATGTATATTCGAACCGCTGTGTTGTTTTTACTAAAGCCCACGATCCAGGGTCGACTCGCAGTTGTCGCTGTGTTGGTCACTGTCTCAACAAGGGTTGGGGCAGGCATGGGGTACTCGACCATGAAGCGCAGGGTATTGGAATGTGGGCTTTGTTTTCCTTTTGTATCGGTGGCTGTCGCAAACACCTCGTGGGCACCTGGCTTGAGATGCAAAAACGGCGTATAGGCAAAGTTTGCCGTGCCCGAAGCGTGGTTTTCCACTTCAAATTGACCATTGAGTTTCCCGTCAATAAAGACCTTGATCAAGGAATCGTTTTTAGCCAGACCGGTGATTAACGGTTTCGTTTGCAAAGTGGCGCTCCCGCTGGCTGGGGATAACAAGGTCGGCGCCGGATAGGGCAATTCCAACGGAACTTCTTTGGCTAAGACTACGGCCGGATTTACCACCAGACTCGCCAGGGTAATAAAAACGACCAGTGGCATAATCAGCGTTCTGGTCAGGCGACGACGCGTGGTCGGTCGAGGCGAAGAAACAAGACAAAATGTGTACATGGAATGTGTGAATAAATTAAAGAGACAGTTTCCTATCTTACACGGTGAGCTCAGGGTGCGTCAAGCACGTTTTCATGCACATCCCCGATGGCTCCACGATGGTGCCGTAAATGGAAAAAGCCGGGCGCGCATTCTTCGAGAACAACCAGGTCAATCCGGTACGGCCACGACATTAAATCACGGTCCTGCAAATAGCGGCTGGCGACTGCGGCTAATCTTAGCTCTTTTTGCTCGGTAATTGACTCCTCACCGCTGCCAAAAGCCCGCGTTTTTCTAGTTTTCACCTCAATAAAGACAAGTTCATTTCGATCGCGACATATAAGGTCAATTTCACCGTCGCACTGACGGTAGTTCCGGCATTCGGTCGCATACCCAAAAGAAGTGAAAATTCGACTAACGGCGTTCTCACCCCAATTACCTAAATTTTGCTTTATATTAGACAAAATAAAACCTTTGTCTCCCAACAAAAGCCGTCTTTTCTCGCCTATATTATTAGGTTATTTCCGGGCTTGGATTAATAAACAATAAACCGTAATGGAACGGTCCCGCTTCAAACGATTCGAGCAGTTGAAATCCGAGTTCACGCGCCATCGTTTCCACTTTTTCGGGCGAGACTCGGTCTTTTTCCAGTGGTCCGAACGGCGCGCCATACGGTTTCCAGTCAACGATGAGCAGCAAGCCCTCTCGTTTCATCATCCGTTTTACTTCCCGGAGTATTTCTTTTTGCTTTTTTGATTCAAAGAGAATGTTGATCAACAGGCCGCGATCACAGGTGCCGTTCGGTATTTTTGTTGCTCCATATATTTCGAGATTTGACCAGACCGGTTTTATATTGTTGATTGTCTGCATGTGTGCCTTGCTGACCACGCTTGCAAGTACGGATTTTAATATATCCACCGCGTAGACCGTGCCTTTGTCCCCGACCGCCTTCGCCGCCTGGAGGGCGAAAATTCCCGTGCCGCCGCAACCAAAATCGCCGACCTTCATGCTGTAGGAAATGCTCGCCTTTTGGATAATTTTTGTGGCATCGAGAAGTTCGTTGCCGCCAGCAATACGTTCCGCCATAGCCTCTGTATTATACCAGAAAGTTGATTATCCTGCAATAATTTTTTTTATCGGTTTGTAACTCTTCCGATGCAATTTGCTCACCCCGTGCTTTCGAAGCATTGCCTGGTGATGGGCCGTACCATACCCCTTGTGGAGATGAAATCCATAGTTAGGGTATTGCTTGTGTGCCTCATCCATAATATAGTCACGTGTCACTTTAGCGATGATCGACGCGGCCGCGATAGACATGACTTTCTGGTCGCCTTTCACGATCGCTTTTCGTGGCAGGGTATGCTGAATTTTCAAGGCATCAATGAGAAGAAAATCCGGGCAATAGGTTCGGAGACGTTCGACGGCCTTATGCATCGCCTGTTCGTTGGCCCGACCGACACCATGTTTGTCAATTTCGGTCTGGCTGATAATACCGACGCTCCAGGCGACTGCTTTTTTCACCAGCTGGAGAAATATTTTCTCGCGTTGCTTCGGCGTCAATAATTTCGAATCGCGCAAACCCGGAAGTTTCGTACCGGGAAATAAAATAACCGCGGCGGCCACGATCGGTCCGGCCCAGGCTCCACGGCCGGCTTCGTCAAGTCCGGCCACGCGTCGGTGGCCGAGTTTCTGTAATTTTTCTTCTTCCTGCCAGGTTGGTTTGATCATATTTTGAGTATACTCCTTTTTATATAATACCGTAGGTGGAAAAATAAAACGCCCGGCCTTTTCATGGGTCGGGCTCGAACACCGAATGCTACTGACGCAGCGGGTAAACGGCGACGTACGAATTGATCCTCCCGAGCTCCTCCAGAGGCCGGCTGACGTAGAGACAGCACGACAAGTCGCGCATCTCGACATAACGTACGCCCGTGAATGAAGATAGCCCGGTCTTCATCACGATATAGGTCTGCTCCGCGCCAACCGTCATGTCCGGCCCGTAGTCGTCATCATAGTAGATGACCAGCGTGTCGCCGGGGGCCGGCGTGCCGTTGAACCTGAAAGGCAACACGTGCTGAGACACCAGTTCGGCATTGGCGATGAGCGCCTCACTGGTATAACAGCACAGCGCGTCGCGGATTTCCGTCGGGGTTAGCTTGGAAATGTCCTGCTTGGCGACCGCACCGCGCTGAATCATGTGCCGGATGATTGCCTCCGTGACGTCCGGTCGATCGTAGGCGCCAGCGCCGCGTTCAACCGCTTCGAACAACGAAGTGGCCGGTTCCGCTGCATAGTACATCCACCAAACCGATAGCCTCGGGTCCGACGTAACCATCTGCGCCTCGACGTATCCACCGAGGCTGTCAGCCTCATGGAACCGGCAGTACCGGCGGCTCCCTTCGATACGCGATTCGTAGATCAACGGGCTATCCGGGCAGCGATCGGGGTTCTCACGGCACCACCAGCTATTGTTGTCTTCCGGCTCGCACCGCAGCCAACGCGAGCCGTAACGGATCTCGCCCCAAGACCAGGAGTAGTAGCCCCGGTAGTAGGTCACCCCGAGGCGCTTCATCCAGACCGGATGAGCTTGTCCGAAATCTGGCCGAGAAGAATCCCGAGCCGAGCTGACGGCTTGGCCGTCGCTAGGGTAGTACGGATAGTCGCCCGGAACATAGGGAGTCTGCCCCACGACCGCCGGGCACATCAAGGAACAAACAACCACCAGAAGAACCAGACACCATATCGTACGCACGGCACCCTCCCACTTTCCCGGTGACCGTGACAGCCACCGATGATCCAACAAACGCTCCAACAACATTACCGCTACCGCACTATGACGACTGCTTATCATGATGAATAGCGACTGTCAATAGAGCGCTCCATAGGAAGAAGACAGCCCGGCGGCGCCATGTTTTTTTCTTCTTCCCGACAGGTTAACTTGATTATGTTATTTAGTATGCTCCGTTTTTTTTAGATACGGCCGTAGTTTGCTTTAATGATGCGCCCCACGCAGACCAGCTATTGACACAAATGTAATCCTCTGCTATAAGAAGGGGTTATTGTTGAAACGGTGTGTCGCTCAAACTGAAACCATAGGACGGCTGCCCCCGAGGCGACTGTCCAACAGATCAGATGGAGGTGTCAGATGCGTCGGATTCTTGGCTCAGTACTTGCGTGTGCGGTTCTCACGTGCCTGTCCACTCAACTCGTCTGGGCCATCGACTTCCTCACGCCGTCAGCGCTGACACAGTTCAGCGCTGAAGAGAAGACGGAGGTCGTCGCCATGGCCGCGTTCCTTCGGGACAACGCCCCTGACCTCTACGCCTACCTATGCGCCAACGGCACAATCGGTACGGCTGACAACAAGGGGATCATCGTCCCGCTCAATGCCGCTGCGAAGTTCGTCATTGTACCAGCGCCGGGATCGTGGTGGCCGGTGAAGCTTGACCACGACGGCCAGAGATGGATCATCAGGGTCAATGTTTCCGACAGGATCAACACGGACCTAGCTCGCAACATCGGTCTATTGCACATTCTCTGTCGGTTGCGCGCTGGTGACTACCTGCCGGAGGCGTATTCCGATGAGTGGCTGGCTCTGTCAGCCGCCTGGCGAGAGACAAGGATGGAGGCCCTGAATAAGACCACAAACGGCCGGTGGGGCCAGCTCATAACTGAGCTCTCCTTCGACCAAGCCGGCTGCGGCCTCAACCGGCCTCACGCCACCTGGGACGACGACATCGCCCAGGCCCTGGGACTGGACGAGGATTGTCCTTACTGGGACGTCGGGTTGTTCGCCTGGATGGCGGCGCAAGACCTCATTCACGAACGGATCAGGCTTTCGAACTGCTCCCACCCCGAATGGTGGGAGAAAGATGCCGACATTCGTTTCTTCCGAGCGTTACCGCCGGAATACAACGGTTTGCTGTAGCCTCATTGCTCACGGTTCGGGTGGACCACCACCTCGGACTCTTTTTTTATTTAATAGCACCAAGAAAGGCGGCCCCAGCCGCCTTCAATCATTTTGAATTTTACTTTTTGAATTTCTTCTAATACCCCCGTAGCTTGATCGCTTCCGCCACCCGGCTGACTGCCAGAATAGAAGCGGCGGTCCGGATATTCACCTTGTGCAGTTTGGCCGTGTCCATGGTTTGGCGGAAAGCCCGGCGCATGACTTTTTGCAACCGCGCCATCACCTCTTCCTCCTCCCAATAATACTGCTGCATGTTCTGGACCCACTCGAAGTACGAAACCGTCACGCCACCGGCATTGGAGAGAATGTCGGGGATCACCATAATCTTCCGCTTGTCGAGTTTGTCGTCCGCTTCGGTGGTGACCGCGCCGTTGGCGAGCTCGAGGATAATCTTTGCCTTTATTCGTCCGGCATTCTGACTGTTTATCTGATTATCGAGCGCGGCCGGCACCAGGATATCACACGGCAGCTCAAGTAGCTTCTTGTTCGTCACTGGCACGCTGCCCGGAAAACCTATTACCGAACCAGTCTTTTCTTTGTAAAGTTCGACTGCTTGAGGGTCGAGTCCTTTGGGATTATAGATCCCGCCTTTTGAATCAGACAACGCCAGGACACGGAAGTTCAGCTTGTGCAGCATCTTTGCGGCATAGCTACCGGCATTACCAAACCCCTGGACAACGACACGGCTCGACCGGTCGCACTTCACTCCTTCAAGTCCGCAGACTTCCTGCAAGACGTAAATGCCGCCTTGCGCCGTGGCATACTGCCGGCCGAGACTGCCGCCAATTTCAACCGGCTTGCCGGTCACAATTCCGGGAACGTTGTAACCAGTCATGCGGCTGGCTTCGTCCATGATCCAAGCCATGATCTGCGGATTGGTGTAGACGTCGGGCGCTGGAATATCGCGGTTTGGTCCGATAAAACCGTTTAAACCTCGGACATAACCTCGCGTTAGCCGTTCCAACTCGCCGTGGCTGAGTTTCCGCGGGTCAACCACAATGCCGCCCTTAGCCCCGCCGTAAGGGATATCCATGAGCGCGCACTTCCAGGTCATGAGCATGGCGAGCGCTTTCACCTCGGCCAGATCAGCCGCCGGATGATAGCGGATACCGCCTTTCGTTGGCCCGCGCGAGTCGTTGTGCTGGACGCGGTAACCATGAAATACTTTTACCTTACCGTCATCCATCCGGACTGGAATGGACACTTGCAGCACTCGAACCGGGGCGCGAAGAATATTCAGGATATCCTCGTTCAAGTCAATCACTTTAGCGGTGCGTTCGAGTTGGTTTATGGCGTTTTTGAATGGATTGTTTGTTGGCATATGAATCGATGTTATCGAGTTAGATATGTTTGCACTCCCTTATGTAAAATGGTGAGCGCGCGCGTCAGCGCCGGCTCTGCGGGCACAAAGGCAAGGCGGAATTGCCGCCGGCCGTGCTCGGGGTTGAGATAGAAACCGGTCCCTGGCGCAATGACGACTGTTTCATTATCAAATGAAAATTCTTCGACCAGCCAGCGGCTGAAGGCTTCACTGTCTTTCAACTTTGGCACGGTGGCAAAAACATAGAAGGAGCCGTTCGGTTCGTGATAGGTGAGCTCAGGCCACGTCGACAGCGCCTCGGCTATAATCGTTCGCTTGCGACGAAACGTTTCCAACTGCATCTTGACGTATGGCTCGCCAACCGCCAAGGCGGCGGCGGCAACGCGCTGGCTTGGTATGGGTGCCGATAATCGGCTTTGCGCCAGACGACGAATGGCGGCCATAAACTCAACGTTCCGACTGACCACGCAACCGATACGGCAACCGCATAGACTAAATCGTTTTGAAACGCTATCAACTACAACAATCCGCTCAGAAAAATCCGGGTACGTAAGCAGGCTGGTTGGTGCGCCGGAATATACGAGTTCACGATAGACTTCGTCGGCAATCAGCCAGAGATTCTTTTCGCGGGCCAGCTCACCCAGCCGGATTAATTCGTCATTCGTATACACGCGCCCGGTTGGGTTTGAGGGGTTGTCAAAGAGAATTGCCCGAGTATGCGGCGTCAATCGCTGAAGGATCTGTTCGCGGCTCGGCAAGATTGCACCGGCCTCCGTCTGTTCAAACGGCAGGCTGATCAGCTGGACACCCAGCATCGCCGCGAGGCTGAGGTAGTTGGGATAAAACGGTTCGAAGACAAGAACTTCGTCGCCCGGATCGGTCGTGGCGGCCAGCGCAAAAACTAGGGCTTCGCTTGCGCCCGAGGTAATAATCATTTCTCCATCTGCAAGCGTGATCCCTGAGTCGGAAAAATATTTCTGCCACGCCGCCAGCAAATCCAGCTCGCCTTCGGAACGGCCGTACTTCATTTTATTTCCGGCCAGCGACGCCAACGCAGCGCCTACCTCAGTTGGTGGGTATTCGTCCGGCTCGCCGAGATTTAAATAATACACCTGCCGGCCGCGCGACTCGGTCGATCGAGCCACGTCAGCTAGTTGGCGCAAGGGTGATTCGGGAATGCGGGAAACGCGTCGGGAAAGAGACATAGTACACGTCTGATGAATAGAGAAACCTCGATCCCACGGTGTTTCACTGGATCGAAATTTTCCTCTCTTTGGTTATTTGATGACTTGGGCGAGTTCGTCTTCTATTTTTTTCTTTGGCTGCAGACCAACGAGTTGTTTCACGAGCTGGCCTTTGACAAAGATGGCTAACGTCGGGATGCTCATAATGTTATATTCGCTTGCCCGGCCGGGATTTTGGTCGACCTCGAGTTTGCCAACTTTCACTTTGCCATCATACTCGCGCGCCACTTCTTCTAGAATAGGCGCCTGCGCTTTGCATGGTCCGCACCAGGTGGCCCAAAAATCAACCAGCACGGGTAAGGTATGTTCTTTCACTACTTCTTTTTCGAAGTTTTGATCAGTCAGTGTAATTTCAGCCATATTATTCCAATTAATGATTATATGGTTCTTGTATTGTAGTAAAAATACCGCTATACGTCCAGCCCGATTCGCCGAAAATATAAAAGCGCCATCCTGTATAGACACAGGAGGGCGCAGGGCACGAGAATCGTGCGTGCTAGACGATCAACCTGCTAGGCCAGAATGTCGGTGATCATCTTGACCGCATCCTGGACCGTAACGACCTTTTCGGCCTTGTCGTCGGGAATCTCGATCTCGAACTCCTCCTCCAGACCCATGATCAGTTCGACCCGGTCGAGAGAATCGGCGCCGAGATCTTCCTCGAAGCTGGCTTCCGGCGTCACCTTCTCCGGGGCAACGCCGAGTTGTTCAATGGTGACCTTCTTGACTCGATCGAACGTCGACTGTTCAGCCATGGTTCCTCCCTCTGTCGACCGGCAGACAGAAAATCGCGTTCGGCCCCATCCTAACATAATAATGTCAGCTGTCAACATGGTTCGTTGCATCGAGGGTTGAGTTGATTTTTTTGCCATCACCCGCTATAATCAGGCGTGAAGAACATGGGCCCTTAGCTCATTTGGTAGAGCGCTTCCATGGCATGGAAGAGGTGACCGGTTCGAGCCCGGTAGGGTCCACCAAAATAGATAAATAAATATGAGTCTCCTCTTTATTTATACAAACTTCCATGCGCATGGAAGAGGGTCGAGTCCACGAGCGGACACAACTGCTTGTGCCCGCGAGGAGATGAGACGGGTGAGGCGATGTCTCTGGACCGCCGAACCCCGGGGACCGGTTCGAGCCCGGTAGGGTCCACCATCATATTAAAACTACAAAGCATTTTCTTAAACGACTTTTTTATACCCGAACAAATACCGAACATAGTTATTTCGGTCTTTTTTTATCCAGCGTCTTCAAGAAGAGACAGTAGATTTTTATTCCCTATTGATCTGGTTATACGAAGAGCAATAATCTGACAAAACTATTTCGATCGCCCGAAGCAAATTGGGCGTGAGAAAAATTATGTCACAAAGATAATTTAATTAGAAAAATATAGTGTTATCTCAACTTTCCATTCATCATTGTTCCACGTGGAACATCTTTACATATTTGCCGATCCGCAGTAAGGTACTCTGGCCAATCAGCGTTCACCAGTATCACTGATGGCAAGGAGGATCTGATGGCAAAGAAACAGATGACGATCCAGCATCACCTGGATCAGCCCAACGCAATCGCTCAGACCAAAGTCTTGATCGAGCGGTTGCGGACCAAACATGCGGGCGAGATGACAGTCACGCAGGAGTCCTGGACGGACAACACTTGCGCCCTCACAATCGACGCAAGCGGCTACACTATTACTGGTACAATCACGGTTCAGTCCGGAGCCGTCACGATCGAATGCGACATGCCGTTGCTGGTGAGGGCGTTCTGGGGCAGGATCGAATCGATGATTCGCGAAGAGGCTCGCCCTCTGTTCTCATGACCCACGTTTCTGGCGCACCTTGGCCTGGCTTCCCGCCGGGCTTTTTCATATAAATAAAAGCGGCCCTTTGTGTAGGGCCGCTTTTATGTTATCGAGCTAGTTCAAGTGCTGCTCAGAATCCCGATTCTTCCGATCAGTCAGATCGCGACTCATTTTCTCTAGCACGTCCTTGGCTTTTTCCCTACCACCCAAACCAAATGCCAGGCCGCCGGCAATCGCGATCATGGCCACAAATCCAGTAAACAGCGTTTGTAAGAGATTTGACGCAACCTTTAATTGCACTAACGCGGCAAGCACACTGAAAATAAGAATTGCCCACTTCGCGACACTCGAAAGAAAGTTTGCTGACAAGAGATCAGCAGCTGTAACCGCTTTTTTGACGATGTTCTGTGCAAAGTTTGCAAAGACAACACCGAGAAGAAGAATGACCACAGCCACCACTACATTTGGAAGATATGAGACCACGCCATCAAGAAACTGCGTAACTTGGCGAAGATTTAATACCTCAGCCGCAGACACAAGAAACACGATGAACAAAAACCACTTAACGAGAAACCCACCAGCCTTCGCCACATTGAGCTTAATACCAGCTTTTTCAAAGCCGTCCTTAATCCCAAGGCGCTTTAACGCATTGTCGATCCAAACGATCTGAAGAAATCGTACAACTAACCGTTCAACCAATAGGGCAATATACCAACCGATTACAAGTATTAATATTGCGCCAATTAAGTTTGGCAGGAAGTTGATTATCCCTCTCCAAATGTCTTGTAATGATGAAACTAAGACGTCTCCCCAGTCACTTATTGTGTTCATATAACACCCCCTTTCTTTTTTGGCTAATGTATAATGATATATTATTGTTCCACGTGGAACATTTTTTAATGTGCAACTTGCAGACCGCGATGACCCGTGGTGGACCGTGCCGGAATCGAACCGGCGACCTCTGCAATGCGAATGCAGCGCTCTACCAGCTGAGCTAACGGCCCATATGCCCTTGGAGGGAATTGAACCCCCATCTCACCCTTAGGACGGGTTAGCTCTATCCGTTGAGCTACAAGGGCAAGATGTGTAATACATTTGTATTTGTTTTTCTTTTATATTAGTATATTTTAAGTGTCGTAAATTAAATAATCTTATTTACTATTTGTTCAGACATCTTTGTAACAAATCCGGACGTTCTTTCTAGATATTCAAGTACTCCCACAATAACCAGCATTACAACAAATGTTGCAAATATTGTCAATAACTCCTTTTTTAGGGTCTTATGTTTGATGATTTCTGGATCGACCTCTGGCGTAGCATTTTGATCTGCTGGTTGTTCGTTCATGTGAGCCTCGTATATCATAAATATTTATTGCCTCCTATTCAGTGTATAGGAAGCTACTCTTTCACTCAAGGATTCTTTGACAAAAACGCCTTCTCATCCCTACACTTGAGGTAGCGAGTAACCACTAATCACCATATCCTATGTTTACCAAGGATGAAAAATCAAAAGGACAAACCGAAACCGTCATTGGCCTGTCCGTTCAAGTCGATGGCAATTTTGTCGGCACCGGCGATGTCTTTGTTGAAGGCGTCGTCAACGGCACTTTTAAAACTACCGGCGATCTCCGTGTCGGTTCGGAGGCAAAAATAGTTGCCGATGTGGAAGCAAAAAACATTTACGCTTCCGGCGAGATCCGCGGGAACAAGATTGTCGCCCAAGAAAAAATCGAGTTGACCAAAACCGCCAAGCTATCCGGCAACGTCGCGGCCTCGGTTATTTCAATGGAAGCTGGCGCGATCATCAACGGCAAGGTAAAAATGTCATCCGAGCCTATGCTCGACACACCGTCGACCGAACCATTGCCGAAAAAGAAAAACGGAACAGCTTAAACGCAGTTTTCATGTACGTCTATTTTTACGACACCTTTGTCGGTGACTCAAAATTCCGGTCAGCGCTCGCTCGCATTGAAACCCGCCTGACTGATTTAGGCGTCTCCGGAAAAATCTGCCGGCTGTCCGTCCTGACCAGTATTCACGAGTCCGTTTCCGAGGCTATCAAAAAGGGGGCTGACACGCTTGTGGCCGTCGGGAACGATCACACCCTCACAAAAATATTGCCGCTCGTCGCCGGCACAAATGTCACGCTTGGCTATATCCCGATTGAATCACCGAATCGGCTCGCTGTCTTTCTCGGAATTCCTGAGAGTGAAAAGGCGTGCGATACGCTTTCGGCCCGAGTTATCAAACGACTCGATCTCGGCAAAGCGAATGCGACGTATTTTCTCACTGAGCTCGACGTGCCGCCGGGGAATATTACGGCCTGGATCAATAATCAATTCTCGATCAAACCGCGCGATCCGGATCAGCGCGTTTTAATATGCAATCTCGGTTGGTCTGATGGTCGTCGTCAAAGCGATCCAAGCGACGGGCTTTTGGAAGTTGTCGTGAGTGGCGGAAAAGCCGCCGGCCTGGGCAAGTGGTTTGGCAAACGGACCGTTGATGCCAGCATATTTCCAGCAAAAACCGTTGTGCTGGAAGGTGATCAAACGATGGAATCGGTTGTGGTAGATGGACAAACGGTTATTACGTTGCCGGCGACCGTTGAGGTGGCCTCAAAAAAATTGCGGATCATCGTCGGGAAAACGAGGCAGTTTTAATAAGAGTTTAGACAGAGAAATATGCGACGGCAGAAGCGCCGTTTTTTTATATATACGCGAGTTGACATTCGTTGGCCAAACGAGTAAGGCGGCAGCTGCCGCACAATGGGTGCCGGCAGCGTGGACACCAATACCGTCCAGGCCCAAACCAAGGGAGGGAAGATGGACCCGAGAAACCGTCAACTGGCCGAGACGCTGGTTGACTACTCGATGGGAGTGAAGAAGGGCGACAACGTCCTGGTTGAGACGATCGGGACAGACCCGCTGCCTCTCAGCCGGGAAGTGGTGACCGTCGCCATCGAGCGCGGCGCCAAGGTGCACACCGAGTTCCGGGACGAAGCTATGCTTCGGCGGCTGCTCCTCGGCGCCGACGAGGACCAGATCAGGGCGCTGGCTGAATTCGCCCTGCCGCGCATGGAGAAGATGCAGTGCTACATCGGCATCCGGGGCGCGTCCAACACCCGGGAGCTGAGCGACGTGCCGCCCGAGAGGATGAAGCTGTTCAACCAGCTTTTCATCGAGCCGGTGCATCTTGACTGCCGAGTGAAGAGAACGCGCTGGGTGGTGCTCCGCTATCCCAACAACGCCATGGCCCAGCAGGCCCAGATGTCGCAGGACGCGTTCGCGGACTTCTACTACCGGGTCTGCATGCTGGACTACGGGCGGATGTCGGCCGCCATGGAGCCCCTGCTCGCGCTGATGCTGAAGACCGACCGGGTCAGGATCTTGGCGCCGGACACCGACCTGGAATTCTCGATCAAGGACATCCCGGCCATCAAGTGCGATGGCCACCTGAACATCCCGGACGGTGAGCTTTTCACCGCGCCAGTCCGGGACTCCGTGAACGGCACAATCCTCTTCAACACTCCGACGCTCTTCGACGGCGTCGTCTTCCCGAACGTCCGCGCCAGATTCGTCGACGGGCGGGCGGTTGAGACCACGACCGACGGAGACAACGACAAGTTGAACGCCTTCCTGAACCGCGATGAGGGCGCGCGCTACGTCGGCGAATTCGCCCTCGGCTTCAATCCGCACATCCTCGAGGCGGTCCTCGATACGCTCTTCGACGAGAAGATCGCCGGCTCGCTCCACATGGCGCTCGGCAAAGCCTACGACCGCGCCCCGAACGGCAATGTCTCCATGAACCACTGGGACATGGTTCACCGTCAGACTCCCGAAGTCGGCGGCGGCAAGATCTGGTTCGACGACACGCTCATCCGTCAGGATGGTCGCTTCGTCCTGCCGGAACTCGAGGGCCTCAACCCCGAGAACCTCGTCTAGACGCACTACCTGACGCGTCCCACCGCCTGAATCCGAAGACCTGATCGTCAACTGCACCACGGTCAATCGACCGCTCACCCCCCTGCGATTCGCTCGCAGGGCTTTTATATTGACAAAAAAGGTGGTACTCTGTAGAATACGTGGAAGTCTTCAAACCATGGCAACAACGAATTCCAACAAAATTGAAATACCGTCAAAGATCGTCGTCCGCGAGCTGGCCGAAAAAATGAAACGGCCGGTGACTGATGTTATTGCCCAGCTCATGAAAAGCGGCGTGATGTCGTCGCTCAACGAGTGGATTGATTTTGAAACCGCCGCCATCATCGGACAGGATATGGGCTATGAGGTTGTTCTGAAAGGTGAGACCGACGAACACGCTGAAAAAATGCAGGCTCTCGTCGGCACCGAAGCCCAGGAGCAGCTCCAGGCGCGACCGCCCGTGGTGGTTGTCATGGGCCACGTTGATCATGGAAAAACAAAGCTCCTCGACGCTATCCGTCAGACAAATGTTGTTGATCAAGAAGCGGGCGGCATCACCCAGCACATCGGCGCCTATCAGGCGGTTGAACGGGGACGACGGATCACTTTTATCGATACCCCCGGACATGAAGCCTTTACCGCGATGCGTTCGCGTGGCGCCCGGGTGGCGGATCTAGCCATCCTCGTGGTGGCCGCTGATGACGGCGTGAAGCCGCAAACCATCGAGGCGATCACCATCATGCAGGAAGCCCAGCTCCCGATGATTGTGGCGATCAATAAAATGGATGTGCCGGGAGCGAATCCGCAGAAGGTTCGCCAAGAGTTGTCCGCCCACAACGTTCTCGTCGAAGGCTGGGGCGGTCAGGTGCCTGTCTGCGAAATTTCCGCCAAGCAAAAACAGGGGATTACCGAGTTGCTCGATGTTGTTCTGCTGGTGGCCGATATGAATAAGCAGGTGCTGATGGCCAACCCAGAACGGAATGCAATCGGCACTGTAATCGAATCGCATATCGACAAGGGCCGGGGCGCAGTGGCCACGGTGGTCATCCAAACCGGGACGCTAAAAATCGATGATCTAATAACCGTTGGCGGGACCATCGGCGGCAAGGTCAGAGACATGCGCGACTATCTCGGCAAACCGATAACGAAAGCGATTCCCTCCCAGCCGGTTGAAATAATCGGTCTGAAAACCGCTTCGAAGGTCGGAGACATCCTGACCGTGATCGATCAAAAAGAGCTGACAAAAATCAAGAAGCAGAAATCATACAAACCATCGACGGCGACAGTCCATATTACAAAAAAAGACGTCGAGCAACACAAGGGCGAGAGCGAGGCCAAGCCAAAGGTGAAAAAACTCACGTTAGTGCTCAAGGCTGACACACTCGGCTCGCTCGAAGCGATCGTCGAATCATTGAAAAAAATAAAGAGTGACGAGGCTTCCGTTGAAGTCGTCGCGAAGGGCCTGGGTAATATTACCGAAGCTGACGTACTTCGGGCGACTGCTTCGCAAGCCATGCTTTTTGGCTTCCATGTCGCGGTCTCGCCGCAGGCAGCGGACGTCGCGAAGGGCCAAGAATTTACGATTCAAACCTTCACGGTCATTTATGATCTGATCAATACTGTCATCGCCGAACTTGAGAAGATGCTCGAACCAGAGGTTATCCGCGAGACGCTCGGCGAACTAAAGGTTTTGGCAATATTTCGCCAGAAGCTTCCGCTGGTCATCGCGGGCGGAAAAGTTACGAGCGGAAAAATCGCCACCGGTACCAGCGTTGCCCTGCTTCACAACCAATCCCTCGTCGCCACCGGCAAGATCGAACAGGTTCAGCTGGAAAAACAGAATGTTGCAGACGTCGGTGCTGGCCGCGAATGCGGACTGAAGCTCAAGCTCCAAGCCCTGCCGGCCGTCGGCGACATCCTGCAGTCATACCGCGAAGAAATTCGCAAGAAAAAACTTATTATCGCGTAACGTGGCAAGTAAACGCATCGCGCAAGTCAACGAGCTCCTGCGCGTTGAGCTCGGCACTCTCCTGGCCCGGGAAATTGAATTCCCGGCGAATTGTCTTGTCACGGTGAGCAAGGTGGACACCTCGGTCGATTTAGAACACGCCAAGATCTGGATCAAGGTCTATCCGCCCGAACAAGCGAAGACCGTGCTCCATAAACTTATCATCCATATCGCTGACATCCAGTCGCAATTAAATCACCGCTTGGTCATGCGGTTTGTCCCGAAGATCGCCTGGAAGCTTGATATCTCCGAAGACCGCGCTGACCGGATTGAGCGCCTGCTTGATCAAATTCAAAAAGGCCATGGTTGACCCCGCGCTTTGGAATATTGTACAGCGCACCATCACGGCTGCCCGCGCCATCCTCGTTTTAAATCCAAAAGATTCTGATGGCGACAGCATCGGCGCCAGTCTGGCCTTGGGACATTATTTTCGCTCACTCGGAAAACGCTATCGCATCTTTACGGCTAAGCCGCCATCACCCCAGCTTGCTTTTTTGCCGGGTTTTTCGGAGATCAGCGCTGATTTTGGGCAATTGCGGCTGGCCGAGTACGACCTTGTCATCGGGGTTGATTTCGCCGACCTGAAAATGCTGGCCTTCTCAGAGCCGTTGCTGGCTGAATTAAAGACAAAAATGTTTATCAACATTGATCATCACGCGACGAATTTTCGCTTCGGTACGATCAATATCATTGTGCCGGAGGCGGCCGCCACCACCGAAATCCTGTACCACTTTTTTGAAACGCAAAACATCCCCTATGACAAAAATGTCGCCACCTGCCTCCTCATGGGCATTGTCTACGATACCGGGAGTTTCGCCCACCTGAACACGACCCGTTCGGTTGTTGAAATTTCATCGAACCTGCTTTTGCGGGGAGCGCGCCTGAAAACCATCACTCGCCAGACGACCGCGAAATCGCTTCCGACCTTGCGGCTCTGGGGCCTGGCCTTGTCGCGTTTAACTCATAACGCCCGCCTTGGCCTCTCTACCACGATCATTCTGCAAAAAGACCTCATTGATCTAAAAGCGGACGAAGAAGCAACTGAGGGCATCGCGAATTTTCTCAATAATCTCGCCGGACCAAAAGCGATTCTCGTCTTGAAGGAAGAGCCGAACAGTGTAATAAAAGGGAGCTTGCGCAGCACCCAACCTGGCATTAACGTCGCAAATCTAGCCGAGCGTCTCGGCGGCGGCGGGCATAAGAAAGCGGCCGGCTTCACGCTCCACGGCCGGCTCGTCCGGGAAGGAAATACTTGGCAGGTCAGATAGTTTGGATTATAATAATCTGTACGACTGGGCAATCTTTTGGAATAAGCACGAAATCCGAAGCACGAATTTCGAAACAAATCCGAATATCCAAATGACCAAAATCCAAAACGCAATGCAAATAAGCTTTCTAAACATCATGATATTTTGAACATTTGAATTTGGGACATTAGAAATTCGATATTAGAATTTAAAAAAACTTTATGTATCTCATACCGACAGTTATCGAAAAATCTAATTTCGGCGAACGAGCGTATGACATTTACTCCCGCTTGCTGAAAGACCGGATCGTCTTCATCGGCTCGCCGATTGACGATACGGTTGCCAACTCCGTCATGGCCCAGCTTCTGTTCCTCGAGAGCGAGGATAAGAATAAGGAAATCAAGGTATACCTGAACTCGCCGGGCGGTTCGGTCACGGCCGGTCTGGCAATCTACGACACGATGCAATACGTGAAGGCGCCGGTTTCGACGATCTGCATCGGCATTGCCGCAAGCATGGCCGCCGTCTTGTTGGCCGCCGGCATGAAAGGCAAGCGTTTCATCCTGCCAAACGCCGAAGTGCTCATCCACCAGGTCATGGGCGGCGCCGAAGGTCAGGCGATCGATGTTGATATTCGCGCCCGGCATATTATCAAGGTAAAGGATCGCCTGAATAAAATCCTCGCCCAACATACCAGCCAGACACTCAAGAAAATTGAACACGATACCGACCGGGACTACTTCATGTCTGCCGAGGAAGCGCTCGCCTACGGCATCGTTGACAAAATCATCAAAAAATAGGCTCGACAAAACAGAGCCGAAAGCCGCGGCGGTTTCGTCGCGGTTTTCATATAAACCGGTCTGATTTCTTGCCTAGACTTAGCCCCTGTGATACTATGGCGATATGTACGGTATTTACTCACTAACAACGGAACAACACTATGTCAGGGACACTATTAGGTGTCTTGATTGTGGCTGGTTTGGCAGTTGGCGGCGCACTCGGATTTTTGATCCAAAAAATACTCGCCTCGCGAAAAGCAGACTCAGCCGAAGTCAAGGCTCAGGAACTAATTAAGCAAGCGCAAAACAAACAGAAAGAACTGCTCCTTGAGGCCAAGGATCGGGCGATTAAGATTATCGACGAAGCGAAGCGCGAGGAAGCGAAGCGCGGCCAGGAAACACACCGCCTCCAGGATCGTCTCGAAAAACGCGAAGCGATGTTCGATCAGAAACTGCTGGAACTCGAGAGTCGCCAGCAGAAGATTTATGAACGCGCCCAGCGGCTTGATTCAATCAAGAAAGAGATTGAACAGATCAAGGCTAGCCAACTTGAACAATTGCAGAAAGTTTCGGGTATGTCCGTTGATGAAGCCAAGCGCCATCTTCTCGACAAGACCGAACAAGAGATAAAAGACGACATTCTCCAGCGCATTAAAAAGGTGAAGCAGCAGGGCCAGGAGGAAATCGAGAACGAGGCCCGCAATCTGCTCAGCGTTGTGATCCAGCGTTGTGCTTCATCGCATGCGGCCGAAACAACGACAACGTCGGTCTCATTGCCCTCCGACGAAATGAAGGGCCGGATCATCGGCCGCGAAGGCCGAAACATAAAAGTAATCGAGCAGTTGACCGGCGTGGAAATTATCGTCGACGACACGCCCGAGGTAATCCTGGTTTCGGGCTTCAATCCGATCCGGCGCCACCTGGCGAAGCGCGCTCTGGAAAAACTCATTCAGGACGGCCGCATCCACCCTGCCCGGATCGAAGAAACAGTCGAACAGGCAAAGAAAGAGCTGGCCCGGGATATCAAGGAAGCGGGCGAAGAAGCAGTTTATGAGGTCGGCGTGGCCGGACTTGATCCGAAATTAGTCCAGCTGCTCGGCCGGTTGAAATACCGAACCAGCTATGGCCAGAATGTCTTAAAACACTCGATCGAAGTCGCCTTACTCTCCGGCATGTTAGCTTCAGAGCTTGGCGCGAACGTTTCAGTCTGTAAAAAAGGTGGTCTCTTCCACGATATCGGCAAGGCGATCGATCACGAAGTCCAGGGCAGTCATCCGCAGATCGGCTACGACATCATGCGCAAGTTCAACCTGCCGGAAGACGTGTCCTATCTCGCCCTGGCTCACCACGAGGATGCGCCAAAAACACTTGAAGGGATTATCTGCAAAGTGGCCGATGCCATCTCGGGTGCCCGGTTCGGAGCCCGCAAAGATACCTATGAAAACTACCTCCAACGCTTGAACGAGCTCGAGGGTGTGGCCAATACCTTTCCCGGTGTCGATAAATCCTACGCCATCCAGGCCGGCCGCGAAATCCGCGTCTTCGTAAAACCTGACGAAATCGACGACCTGAAGGCTGAACAGCTCGCTCGCGATATCGCCAACCGAATCGAGGAAGAGCTCCGTTACCCCGGTGAAATAAAGGTCAACTTGATCCGTGAAAAACGGGTGACCGAATATGCCCGCTAGCCGACCGCTCACATTCTTGATTTTCGGCGACGTTTTTGGCCGGCCCGGCCGAGCCGCGCTCGCTCAGGTCATTCCAGCGCTTCGAAAAAAATACGATCCCGACCTGGTCATCGCGAACGCCGAGAACATCGCCCATGGTGTCGGTGTGACTGAAAAAACGCTCGCCGAGTGCCAAGCGGCTGGCGTCGATTTCTTCACCTCTGGCAATCATGTCTTCAAGAAAAAAGAGGTGATTGACCTGCTGACAAAACCTGAACCGGTCTTGCTCCGACCAGCCAACTACCCACCGGGTACGCCGGGCGTCGGCAGCCGTCTGCTGACCGTCGGTACGAAACACATCCTCGTGATCAATCTGAACGGCCGCGTCTTCTTCACTGAGAATTTTGACGATCCCTTTCGGACGCTCGACGCGATCCTAAAGGAATATGAATCGAAGAAGCCGCATGCGATCATTGTTGACATCCACTCTGAAGCCACATCCGAAGCCGTCTCGCTCGGCTGGTACGCGGATGGGCGGGCCTCCCTAGTCTTTGGCACCCACACCCACATTCCCACGGCCGACGCACGAATTCTGCCCCGGGGTACCGCCTATATCACCGATGTCGGAATGATCGGGCTGAAGGATTCGGTGCTCGGCGAGGACAAAGATGAAATTATCAAATCATTTCTGACCCAACAACCCTTCACTCACACAATACCGGAAAACGGACTGGTCAGCATCAATGGAATTGTCGTAAAAGTCGACCCGAAAACGAGTCACGCCCTCTCAATCGAATCAATTCATCAAGAAGTCGACGTATAATAAATATATACACCTTTGAAAGGAGGTGACCAACACATATGAACAAAGCCGAACTCATGGAAAAATTGGCGGAAAAAGCCCACGTCACAAAAAAGCAGGCCGAAGACGTGATGCAGGCGTTCGAAGACATCACTTATGAAACGCTCCGGGCCGGCGGTGAAGTAACGCTGACTGGCTTCGGCACGTTTCTGGCCAAAGAACGTCACGCGCGCATGGGCGTCAACCCGCAAAATCCGTCCGAACGGATCAAAATCCCGACTGTGACCGTGCCGAAATTTAAGGCCGGTAAAGCCCTGAAAGACGCCTTGAAACAAGGTAGCGCGCCAGCCGCGACTGAGCCAGCCAGTCCACCGGCGGCAACACCGCCGCCCGCCGAACCGACTCCGACGCCGCCCGCCGCCTAAAACGGCCTTTGCATAAGCTTTCAATCCAATAGGAGGAGGCATTCTTTCTCGTATTGGCAAATGTGAGCGTGATTTGCTGCTTATTTTGCGGCTGAATTTTGCCCTCGTAGCATAATGGATAATGCGCTGGTCTTCGGAACCAGTGATGGGGGTTCGATTCCCTCCGAGGGCACCAGTAAGGGCAATGACACAAATATAGTAAGTGCTATTGAAGAAAAGTGGGTTTAAGAATCGAACGGGCAGCAGTGAGCTCGCCCGAAGGGCGCTGCGAGACGCCGACGGAGTTGCCGGTGGCAAGTCCGCCGCTGCCCAGGACACGATTCCCTCCGAGGGCACCAGTAGTATATGAATTCAATATTGGGCTGCGTCGACATTATTATCATATTATGAAAGAAACCGGCGAACCATCTTGGCAGCCAAGAGAGGGTGACGTATTAAAAAAAGCCGGCAATCCTTCTCCGGAGACGCCCCATTTACCTGCGTGGTTCCGTGAGCACCAGCAAGATCACTATACCGCGGTACTCTCCGAAGAGCTTGAATTGCTTCGGAACGATCCTGACGCCTACTGCGCCGATATGCGCTTCGGCTCGGGCACATACGATAGCGAAGGAAAAGAAGTTTTTCTATCGTGGTCGGATATCAAGGAGCGGTATGGCGTTACCGGCGAAGAACTTCGTCCGATCGCCGAGGCGCTGGATGAAACGCTCAGGCAGGGTTTTTCTTTTGAAAAACTTGGCGAGCGCGCCAATCATCTATTAACTGAATTACCCGACGCCCTGCCGAATCTCGCTTCGGATTTTTCATCGATCGCCGAGACTATCATCCGACGTACACAGCGTACCGTTCTGAAACGTATGGTCCAGGAATACCTGCCACGACGACGGGTCATCCTCCACCGTGGCAGTTTTGAACCGTTACGAAAACGCCTTTTCGGCGCTTCAACAGAAAAAGTCGCTGAGAAACTTGATCAGCTCGGATCGCTCGGTTTGCTCGCGAAATTTGTCCTGAAAGACCCCGCCTATCGCGTTGAAGAAATCGGCGAAAACTTGCAACAAGGAATCGGTGGATTTGAATTTGATGTGCGTTTAAATAAAGACGGCGAGCCGGTTGTCACGCACGCGCATAGCAAAAAAGCGTTGGAGCAGGCGCCGGCCCTGGCCACCCTGCTTGATACTATTCGCGAACTCCTGCCGGCAGATCCGCACGCTCCACGGAACGCCCGGCGCGGACTTAAGCTTTTTCTCCACTTCAAGGTATCAAGCGAAAACAGCGCAGCTATAAGAAATATTCTTGGTGCGCTCGATACGGCTGGCGTCACTGGTCACACCTATATTCAAACGGGTCGGCCGGAAGCCCTTTATGCGATCGATACGGCTGAAAAAGAGCTCAGCCGGCAAAATCCAGAACGCGAACAGGTCCGTTTCGCCTTTCAGACTGTACCGCTATTCCATCTCGGCCGCGGCGCGCAACAGATTGGAGCAGTATTACAACGACTTGGACTGGCCAGCCGGTATTCAAATGACGAATTGCGCTCACTCAGCGGTTGGATGGAAGAGATGCATCTTCTCAACGAATGGCCACCGAAAGGAAGGGTGATGGAGATTTTGCGCGGTCATACGGGTTCTTCGCTCGCATTGGCTGCCGCGGTCTATAAAAAAGAAATGCTTCAACAAGCGGCTGCCGCTGGCGCTGGTATCCACATCGGTACGTTCGACAAGGGCACGCTGGTGGAGGACCTACTTTCACCCGATGCTTTCCATAACCGGCCGAAAACCGTGATGACCATGAATCGCGAGGTTGTTTTTCCGACCAAGGAGGCACCGCCCGAACAGCCATAACTTCTTATTGCCGCACAAAAATTCGTGAAATAACAAATGCCGGGTGCCGACCCGGCATTTGTAAAGCATCAAGAAAAATAAATCTTACTCTCGCCTTTTTATTATCATTCCGATCTGATTTACTGATATGCATAAAAAATCGGGCAGGCTCGACAAAGACCACGCGCCGTGGTCAATGATCAGGCAGCCTGTCCGTCGTGAACGGCGGTCAACGCGCTCGGTTCTCATCATGCTGAGCCGGGAAGCTCTTTCGGCGTACAGTTTCGTTGACCGATCAGCGAATGTGCGTTCCCTTAGCATAGATTCCGGCCCGCTGACAAAGGCGTCATTGCTTTCGCCAATCGCCAGGGGCTGGAATGTTCTTATTATAACCGAGGAACAACAACTGTCAATTTTAATATTTTTTTGATATAGCTCAATTTATTGACTTAGTTTTCTATCGTGTTAAGATGGGGTCGCTCCGGAACGATCGCGCAACCGTCAACCCCGAACCGAAAGGAAGTCTATGAACATTCTCGACCTGGACCGAGAACGACTACTGGCCCTCGACCCGAAGGAGGTCACCGGCAATCTGACCCCGGAGGAAGTGGTGCACATCGCCCAGGAACTGGGCGCCTACTGGACCTACGACTATGGCGCGCTGGAGGAGGGTCGGCCTGGACTGCACGCTCTCCTCAAGTCAGGCCTGCACAGTGATGGGTTCTTCGTCTCCCGCATCCTGCTGGCGGCCGAGAACATCCAACGCATCATCGCCGGCCAGATGGCCCGACGCATCGAGGCCTTCGCGTCCAATCCTCGTCCGACCTGTGTGGCTGGCGTGCCGGACGGCGCGACCATACTGGGTAAGCATCTGGCGGAAATCCTCGGTCTCGACCTGATCGAGATGCAGAAGGTGGACGGCCGGATCCAGCTCGTCTCCGCTCTCCGGGCAAACGACGTCTTGCTGCTGGTGGAGGATTTCTGCACGCGCGGCACGGGTTTCACTGAGGCAGTCATCCACATCCGCTCCCTGCATGATCAGGCTGTTTTCTTCCCCTGCGACCCCGTCATCATCAACCGCGGCGGCCTCAGCGAGATCACGATTGACGACGTCGGCACTTTCCCGATCCTGCCCGTAGTGGAAATGCGGGTCCGCGACTGGGACCCGGCCGGCACCGATGGCTGCCTGCTCTGTGAGCGGGGTTCTCAAGCGATCAAGCCGAAGGCTACGGACCAGGACTGGATCAGGATCACCACCTCCCAGAAGTGATCCGTGCATCGTTCTATCGCACAACCTGCCCGACATTTCGTGTGTCTGGGCAATTTTTTTATTATGAATATGACCCGAATTAAAAAAATGGAGAAAATAATATTTGTACCACCAACGAAGCTGTGATACGATAAAAGGCTTCTTCGAGCACACCATCTCTGGGCACCATCCTTCCGATAAGGAGGGGGCTATGCGACGCAGAACAGCCTCACGACCGATCATCCATTATGGGTCTGCCGGCATCAAACGGGTGTATGAGGAGGGAATTAACGGAACAGAATTGTTCGTTGAACCATTCATTGGTCTCGATGAGCATCAGTGCGTCGGTATCGGCTTCGCCGCTTTCGAACCGGACTCGAAGCGGTTTCGCGGCGCCTGGTTCTGGGGCGAAGGAGGACCAGCCGATCCGCTCGCGCTCGGTCGCGCCTTGGCTATCATTGAAGCCTTGCCGCAAGTTCGGCCAAACACACTCTGCGGCGCCTACCTGGCCGCCAAGGGAACGAACGGCGACGGATCGACTTGCGTCCACCGCGTGCTAAGCGAGCTCGGAGAACAAGTGACGGCCATTCTCGACCGACCGCCTGATTGTCTGAACAATCTGCTGCAGGTACTTCGCCGCCGACACTATCCGATCGATGCGACCGTCTTTGCTCAGTCCGCCTGAGGGCTTCCCCGCCCTCGTTTTTTTACCCTTGAAATATATCGGCAATTAAGCTATATTAGTCGAAGCAATCAGCTTCACGCGCCCATAGCTCAGCTGGTAGAGCAGTTGCCTCTTAAGCAAACGGTCGGGGGTTCGAATCCCTCTGGGCGCACCAATCAAAACAAGTATCCGCTCCGATAATCACCTGGAACGGCTTTTTTAGTTGCATTAGCAAGGTTTTTTCCGTATCCCAGTCGTGATATAATAATCGTATGTTGGGAAATATTACGAGCACAATTTACCTTTTCTTTCTCGCCCTGATCCTCGCCTACCTGGAGGTCCAGATTGAGGGAAACAACGGCTGGGCCGCGAAGCTTCCGACCTGGCGCGTCACCAAGGGCTGGATTGTTCGCTTCTCGGCCGGCCGGCCGGTGACTGGCTACCACCTCGCCCTGACCGCCTTTCTTCTGTTATTCTTCCATTACCCTGTACTCTGGACCGAGTGGTCTTGGGCAAAAGAACTAACGGTACTCGCGTCGTATCTTCTTCTCGTGGCGGTCTGGGACTTTCTCTGGTTCGTCGTGAATCCGGCTTATGGCCTCCGACGCTATAGCGCCAAATATGTCTGGTGGTTCCGGCGCTGGTTCCTGGGTTTTCCAATCGACTATTACCTAGCGGTCATTCTCTCGGCTGCGTTCGCTTGGATAACACCGAAGCCTGGAGCGCTCCAAGCGTGGCTCGAGACAGCCGGGGGTCTTATCTTCCTGGCTGGCCTTGCGGCAGCGCTTCGTTCTTTGCTCCACCGAAATTAAACGAAACATCCCGCTGCTCTAGCGCTGTGAAAAAAACAAAGACCGAGCTGTTTCCGCTCAAACAAACTACCGCTTTCCCAGTGGTTTTTTGTTACCCCTTGACACCCCGCCCGCGCCTGCTATACTGTGCCTATTCCTACGTTTCCTACTTGTAGGAATATGCAAGACACTAAATAATCCTAATAAAAGGAAGATATGACGTCTCAATCACGTCAACACCACTGCCATTTTTATGGCACCACCACCTTGGGCGAAAAAGGCCAAGTTGTTATCCCAGCCGATGCACGTCAAAGTCTAGCTTTGGCCAAGGGCGAACGTCTCATGGTTTTCAGCATGGGTCACAACACGGTGGTACTCATGAAAATGGCCAACGTCGAACGTTTCGCCGCCCACCTGTCCAGTCAGTTAGCCGGACTCCGGGATATCCTGAAAAAAACCGGACGCAAATAACGGGCTGGGTAATAAAAGTCTGCGCCGAAACCGCCGACTTGCTTAATTCTTATCGATTACCGTTTAATGAAAAAACTTCTCTCATATTTTAAACCGTATGTTTGGCAATTGCTCGTCCTCATCGCAATGGTTTTCTTGATGGTCGCCGCCAATCTGACGCTGCCAGACTACATGGCCAAAATCATCAACGATGGCATTGTCGGCCAAAATTCACATCTCGTCTGGACAACCGGTGCGCTGATGCTGGCCATGGCGCTGGGCGGCGGCTTGGCCAACATTGTGGTCGGCTATTTTGCCGCCCGCATCGCCACTGGCTTCGCCAAGACGATCCGCGAACGGGTATTTACCAAAGTTGAGAGCTTTTCTCTGACCGAGTTTAATACCTTTTCCACGGCCTCACTCATCACCCGTTCGACGAATGATATCCAGCAGATTCAGATGGTTCTCGTCATGATTCTCCGTCTCGCGCTCATGGCGCCGATTATGGGCATCTGGGCAATCGCAAAGGCCTACCAAAACGCTCCCTCCATGACCTGGATCATGGGCTTAGCCGTCGGCGTGCTCCTGACGATTATTGTGGTTTTGTTTTCCATCGCCCTGCCGCGATTTAGACGCCTGCAAAAATTGGTTGACCGGCTGAACCTCGTGACGCGCGAGATTTTGACAGGATTGCGCGTGATTCGTGCATTCAATCGCGAAGCCTATGAAGAAAAAAAGTTTGACGCGGCCAACGTCGATCTAACCGGCGTCAACCTGTTCGTTAATCGTTTAATGGTGGTTATGCAGCCGATCATGATGCTGATTTTGAACGTAACGGCGGTCGGCATCGTTTGGGTGGGCGCACACCTCATTGAGTCGGGCAGCCTGCAGATCGGCGGCATGATGGCCTTTATGATTTATGCCAGCCAGGTGATTTTTTCCTTCCTGATGATATCGATCATCTTTATCATGGTGCCGCGCGCCTCTGTTTCGGCCCAGCGCGTGGCCGAAGTGCTCGAGACCGAAGCGACTATCACCGACCCTGACCAACCCGTAACGCCAGCGAATGCCACCGGACAGGTTGAATTCGACCATGTTACGTTTACATACCCCGGCGCTGACACAGCGGTTCTCGAAAATATCACCTTTACCGCTCAGTCCGGACAGACAACGGCTTTTGTCGGCAGTACCGGCAGTGGCAAATCAACCCTGATCAATTTAATACCGCGTTTTTACGACGTGTCCGACGGTGTTATCCGCGTCGACGGGGTCGACATCCGACAGATGCGCCAGGAAGACCTCTACGCCAAGATCGGCTATGTGCCACAGAAAGGCATCCTCTTTTCCGGCAGCGTGACTTCAAATCTAAAATACGGTGCACCCCACGTAACAGATGAGGACGTTAAACACGCGGTTGACGTCGCCCAGGCGAAAGAGTTCGTAGCCAACCTCCCTGGTGCGTATGAGTCGCCGATCGCTCAGGGCGGAACAAACGTATCAGGCGGTCAAAAACAGCGTCTGTCCATCGCCCGGGCCTTAATCCGCCGACCCGAGATCATTATTTTTGACGACAGCTTTTCAGCGCTTGACTTTGCTACTGACGCGCGCCTGCGCCACGCCCTGAAAGCAGAAACGCGCGGCCAAACTGTTCTGATTGTGGCCCAACGAATCAGCACGATCATGGATGCCGACAAGATTATTGTTCTCGACGAAGGCCGGATCGTCGGCCAGGGTAAACACGCCGAGCTAATGAAATCATGCCCCGTCTATCGGGAAATTGCGCTCTCGCAACTCTCGGAAGAAGAACTTCGCGGACGCTTCCAGAATTCTAAAAACGGTAATCTCGCACCGGAGGCCCTATGAGCGAACAGCCGCGAACAACCTCAACCGCCGGCAATCTTCCGCCGACACCACCCGGCCGATTCGGACCAATGGGTCGCGGTGGCCCCATGGGTATGATGGTGGCTGGGGCGAAGGCCAAGAATTTCAAACGAACCATGCGACAGTTGATTTCGTACTTGCGTCCGTTTTGGATTCAAATCATCGTGGTCCTCGTGTTTGCCATCGCCAGCACTGTTTTCGCCATTGTCAGCCCGAAGATCCTTGGCCGAATGACAAACCAGGTCGTGACGGATTTCATCGATCGCACCGCCTATACCGAATTGACGAAACAACTGCCGCCGGGCACGACCGGGGAACAGCTCATTCAGCGTTTGCCACCGACCGTGGTCGATAAAATACCCTCCACTGCGTTGAACGCTATCAAGTCGCTCGACTTGTCCACCAAGCCAATCTTTCACTACGACAAGCTCATTACGATCGCTGAAGAGTTGCTGCTTCTATATGGCTTAAGCGCGCTGTTTAGCTATATCCAGGGTTGGGTTATGACAAACGTGTCACAGAAGATTAGTTACCGGTTTCGAAGTGATATCTCTACAAAAATCGGTCGGATGCCCCTGAAATATTTCGATACACAGACTCATGGCGAGGTCTTAAGCCGCGTTACCAATGATGTCGATACGGTCAGCCAGACGCTGAATCAGAGCCTGACCCAAGTGGTCACCTCCGCCACTATGATTATTGGCGTTCTGGCCATGATGCTATCGATCAGTTGGCAGCTGACGCTAGTTTCTGTTATTGCGTTGCCGATCAGTTTTGGCGTGATCGCGCTGATCACAAAGCGCTCCCAGCGGTATTTTACAGAGCAGCAAGACACGCTCGGTCATATCAACGGCCATATTGAAGAAATGTATAGCGGCCACAGCGTCATGAAGGTTTTCAACGGCCAGCAACGCTCCATCGCGAAATTCATCGGCATTAATAACGATCTCTACCGAAGCGCCTGGAAGTCTCAGTTTCTCTCCGGCTTGATGTTTCCGCTCATGAATTTTATCGGCAATTTAAATTTCGTCGCCGTCTCTGTGCTCGGCGGCTGGCTGGCGATCAACGGCCGTGTAAACATCGGGGACATTCAGGCGTTTATCCAATATCTCAATCTCTTCACCCAGCCGATTGCTCAGACGGCCAATATCGCAAATGTTTTTCAGTCGACCGCGGCCTCGGCTGAGCGGGTATTTGAGTTTTTGGCTGAGGCCGAAGAAACAGCCGAGCCGATGGATGTCCAAGACTTGGCCCGGGTGAGCGGTGCCGTCGAATTTGATCACGTCGTCTTCGGCTATGATACGGGCAAAACCATCATCAAGGATTTCACCGCGAAGATCCATCCCGGCCAGCGCGTGGCCATTGTCGGACCGACTGGCGCCGGAAAAACCACCCTTGTTAATCTGCTGATGCGATTCTACGACGTCAACAGCGGCTCGATAAAAATTGACGGCGTCGACACCCGGACGTTGAAGCGTTCGAGCGTCCGCCGGTTGTTCGGCATGGTCCTTCAAGACACCTGGCTTTTTAACGGCACAATCCGCGAGAACATTGCCTACGGCAAGCCGGACGCGTCTGAGGCGGAGATTGTTGAAGCGGCCAAAGCAGCGCATGTCGATCATTTTGTCCGCTCGCTCCCGCATGGCTATGACATGATGCTCGGCGAGGAAGCGGATAATGTTTCACAGGGCGAGAAGCAGCTTCTGACGATTGCGCGGGCAATGCTCATAAAAACGCCAATGCTCATCCTTGACGAAGCCACAAGCTCGGTTGATACCCGCACTGAGGTGTTGATTCAGCAAGCTATGGAACGGCTCATGCGCGGTAAGACGAGCTTCGTGATCGCCCACCGACTCTCAACCATCCGTCACGCCGACCTTATCCTGGTCATCCGCGACGGCAACATTGTCGAACAAGGGAAACACGAGGAACTGCTCGCCCGGGATGGCTATTATGCCTCCCTGTATAATAGCCAATTTGCCGCGCCCACGACCGCATAAGCACGACTTTGGCGACAGAGTTATTAACAGGGATAAATAATATAAATGGCTATTATTAGCGCTACTATTTGCTTCAATGAGGCACATTTTTCCCTTGGTAGTATAATATTCAGTAATAATTCAGAATTGTGTTTTATTCTGTAAACATGAGAATCCTCATTATCGAAGATGAACATAAAATCGCTCAGGCGCTGAAGCGCGGCCTTGAACAGGAGTCATTCGCGGTCGACGCAGTCTTTGACGGCGAGCAGGGCATGGCACGCGCGTTGCGCGGACAGTTTGACCTGCTTATCCTCGATCGCATGCTGCCTGGCGTCCGCGACGGCCTGGATATTTGCCAAGCCATGCGGGCCAAGGGCTTGCACCAGCCGATTCTCGTTCTGACCGCCCGCGACAAAACAAATGATCGCGTCGAGGGACTTGACGGCGGCGCCGATGACTATCTCGTCAAACCGTTTTCTTTCGAGGAGTTGCTGGCTCGAATCCGGGCGCTTCTTCGCCGGCCGGACAAGACCGTCGGTACGGTGCTGCGCCATGGCGAACTCGAGCTCGATGCCCGCGCCTTTGAAGTGAAGCGTGCCGGTACGCGTATTCCTCTTTCAAAAAAAGAGTTTGCCCTGCTTGACTATCTGATGAGGAATGCCGGCCGGACAATCTCGAAAGATCAAATCATCCAGCATGTCTGGGATTTTGACTCCGATATTTTACCAAACACGGTCGAGGCGTTTATTGCTTCGCTCCGAAAGAAGATTGATCAGCCGTTCCCGGGCAAACCAATGATCACTACTGTTCGCGGATTTGGCTATCAGTTAACCGCCTAAATTTTTTTATGAAATTAAACGCTCCGACGCTTCGTCTGGCTGGCTGGTACACGCTCATCATGATGTGCCTCAGTATTTCCTTCAGTGTCGCTATCTATCAAATATCGCCTGGCCAGATTGGCGTTGGTCTCCGACATCAAGCCGAAATTTTTCGCAGCCGCGACGATGACTATCCGCCGCCGATGATATTCAACCCGATCGAGGAAGAATTTCTTCAAGCCCAGATTATCGAGGTACGAAACCAGCTTCGCACAACCCTAATCATTTTAAACGGCGCGATTCTTCTTGTGGCCGGCGCCATCAGCTATTTCCTGGCCCGGCGCGTCTTAAAGCCAATTGAGGACAATCTCGAGACACAGCGCCAATTCACAGCCGACGCCTCGCATGAGCTTCGGACACCGCTCACGGCTATGCGGACTGAGATCGAGGTGGCGCTGCGCGACGCTGCTGCCAATGATCATGATTTTCGTGACATCTTACGAAGCAACCTGGAGGAGGTTCAGCGACTTGAGGGTTTGACGACCGGCCTCTTGCGACTGGCTCGACATGATAATAACGGACACAGCCAACCAACCACGACTGTATCAATAGCTTCTGCCAGCGACGAAGCGATCCAGCGCGTGGCCAGTTTAGCTAAGAAGAAAGGTATTACACTCAAACGAAAGGCGCTCGACGGCACCGTCCTCGGCGACAGCCACAGCCTGGTAGAACTTCTCGTTATTTTACTTGATAATGCAATCAAGTACAGTCCCGACAAGACGAACGTGGAAATCAGTTCGCAAACCAAGGCTGGCCGGACCACGATCACGATTGCTGACCACGGCCTTGGCATCCGCGCGACCGATTTACCCCATATTTTCGACCGTTTTTATCGCGCTGACGTCTCACGTTCAAAACATCGCGTCGAGGGCTTTGGCCTCGGACTCCCGATCGCCAAACAGATCGTTGAACAGCACCACGGCACGATCGAAGTGAAGAGCGAACTCGGTAAAGGCACGATCGTGACTGTCCGTCTGCCGGCTGGCCGGACCTGAACCGGCCGCAACAATATTTCTGTTCCACCGGCGGACACTCCTCACCGAGACTTCGTTTCTTTTCACGCATCGCCGAGCACCATGATTGTCGATCGGCCTTCTGAAAATCGTATTTGAAACATTTTTTATTCATTGCGATATGAACACTTCACTCACGACAACACCACCCGCTCACTTGAGTCTCGTTATCAACAATTACGGTGACCAGCTTGGTTTTTCCACGACCGCGAGTTTACCAGATATTGTCGTCAACATTATCCGGTATGCCCTCAGTTTTCTCGCGCTTGTCGCCGTAATTATGATTATATTCGGCGGTTTCCTCTGGTTGGTTTCAGGCGGCGACGAGGAGCGTATCAATTCAGCCAAGCGGACCATCTCTGGCGCGATCGTTGGTCTGATCATCGTCTTACTCGCCTGGGCATTCGTTAGCTTCATTGTCGGCGGCGTAACCGGTCAAACTGGCTAGCTACCTTCGTCCCGCGAGCGGAATACACATTCGTGATATAATAGTGACATAGCAAAAACGATCTGACGTAATTATCTTTACTTAGCCGAACCATGCCATACAATATTCGACCGAACAAAAAACAGCTTGCGCACACACTGACAGCCTTGGCCACGCGTGGCATTCAGGTTCAATTGGCCGATACCAAGGATCAGGCGCTCGAAGAATTACGGAAACTTCTTCCCAAGGGCGTCGAACTTATGACCGGCGGCTCGACCACCCTCGAGCAAATCGGTTTTACTGAGTTATTGAAAAATGGTCAGCATCCCTGGAACAATGTAAAAGACAAGCTCCTGGCAGAAAAGGATCCAGTCAAGCAATCGCTTTTGCGGAGACAGGCAACGTTGGCAGATTATTACATTGGCAGCGTCCAGGCCATAACGGAAACCGGGCAGGTGCTTTTCGCCTCAAACACGGGTAGCCAAATACCGGCCTATGCTTTTTCCAGTCCGCACGTCATCTGGGTGGCCGGAACGCAAAAAATCGTCCCCACGCTTGAAGACGGATTGAAGCGGATCCGTGATTATTGTTTGCCGCTTGAAGATCAGCGGATGAAGAAAAACGGCCTCCCGGGAAGCACGATTGGTAAAATCCTAATATTTGAACGCGAAACATCCCCCCGTCGATCGTTTCAGCTGATTCTGGCGAATGAAGTTCTGGGATTCTAAGACACGTTTCGTCTCATAATACGACAATATAAACTCTCTTGTCGAACAGAGTGTTTTTTATATTTATTGAACACTTCTTCAGCTTTGTTTCAGTTTTGCTGTTTACACTTATCCACAGACACCCTTCATTTATCACGTTGAAATATTTATTTCTGATTTACTACCACCACACACATGTTTGTTCTTCGTTACTTGAAAGGCGAACTTTTACATCGGCCAGGCAAGACAATCACGGTCTCCCTGGGGCTGGCCGTGGCCGGTGCCATCATCATCGCGATTATTTCCGTCTCACAGAGTCTTTCGGCCGCCCAAAAGACTGTTTTGAATCCGCTCTCAAGCGTCGGCACTGACATCATGATCAGCCGGACCGTGACCCAAGACGAGCTTGCTAAATTGGACGATGCCACGCGAGAAGAGGCAATGGTTGATAACCGGGTGACAACGGATTTCGCGAAGCTCGGGGAGCCCGGCCAAGCGTTTACAAATGATACGCTCATGCCCGGCAGCATGCTCACCTTTACCGCCGCCGACACCCAAAAGATCGACGCATCTTTAGTTAAAGCCTACGCCGGCGGACTCATCCTGAATGTCGTCCACCAAGAAGGGACAATTCCAAAACTCGCGGCCGACATCGAAGTCGGCGGCCAAAGCATAGGCTTCCGCCAGGAATTTCAAATGAGCGACGCGGATCGCGAAGCCTTCATGGAAGCGCAACAAAAAGCCATGGCCGACCTGAAAGCGAAAGGCATCGATCCAAACTCCGAGGAAGGACGTCAACTGTTGCGCGACTCGATGCCGAAACCAACACAGAGCGTCAGCGGCGAGGTCGTTGTTCCGAAAGAAACCATCCATCAAGAAATCGGCTCGTTCTCAACTGACGTCAAGACAGAAAACTTTACGCTTGGTGGCGTCGATACAACAAAAACCGATATCGGCCTGATTCTGCCAAACCAAATAGTTGAAGGCCGTTATCTCGAACAATCAGGCGAAGTCGTCGCCACGCGCGCGTTTGCTCAGAAAAAAAATTATGCGCTCAACGGGACGGTTGATATCGGCAGCAAAAAATTCACGCTCGTCGGCATTGTCGATCCGAAACTCTACACCCTGTCGGCCGATCTCTATATGTCACTAACTGACGCCCAGTCATTGGCTGGCCGCGATGGTCGAATCAACGTCCTGCTCGTCAAGGCAAATAACGCTGACCAAGTGACTGCGGCGGGTACCAGTGTCGCCGCGCTTTTTTCTGGCGCAAAGGTAACCGACGCGTCTGAAACCGCCAACCAAGTGTCCGGTAGTTTAGTCAGCGCTTCAAACCTGACAAATAAATTTATCGGGGTCACCAGCGTTGTCGTTGTTGGCGCCGCCTTAGTAATCGTCAGCCTCTTAACGGTGTTGTCGGTCAATAAACGGGTACGCGAACTGGGGACGCTCAAGGCGATCGGCTGGAGTAACGGCAAAATTATCCGACAGATTGCCCTGGAAAATCTCGTGGTCGGAATTATCGGCGCCGGGCTGGGGATTGGCTTGGGCGTACTCGGCTTATGGCTCGTAAATCATTTCGATATCACCCTGTCAGCGACTTTTGAAACCACGCAAAACGGCATGAATATGATGCGGCGTTTTCTCGAAGGAACCAAGCCTGAGGTGTCGACCTCGGTCCCCTTACGCGTTAACCTCTCGGCCATGGTCCTTGGTCTCGGCGCCGGCGTCGCGCTTCTCGGCGCAGTCGTGGCCGGCTTCTTTGCTTCGCTAAAGGCTTCCCGGATGAAACCGCAGGAAGCACTCCGTAACATTGAATAACCATATGACAATCATTACCACAAAAAACCTCAAGAAACACTACCAGCAAGGCAATAAATCGATCCGAGCGGTTGATGGCGTTAGTTTGTCAATTGAATCAGAAGATTTTGCGGTGATCGTCGGACCATCGGGCTGTGGAAAATCGACCTTGCTTCAGCTTATCGGCGGGCTCGACCGGCCGACTGACGGCACGATTGTCGTGAATAACGTCGATGTTACCCGGGCCAATGACCGAAAATTAACCCGGCTTCGGCGAGAATCGATTGGTTTTGTTTTTCAAAATTTCAATCTGATCCCGACCCTCACGGCCAGTGAAAATGTCGAGGCTGCCATTGCCAAACACTCAGGCAACGACCGGAAACGTGCGGCTGAACTTCTCGCCAGCCTCGGTCTGGGGCAACGGATCAATCATCTGCCGACGAAACTCTCGGGCGGCGAGCAACAGCGCGTGGCTTTAGCGCGCGCCTTAATCAATGAACCCGCCCTGATTCTGGCTGATGAGCCGACTGGCAATCTCGACAGTACAACCGGCGAAGAAATATTAAATCTCTTAAAAACGCTAAATCGGGAAAAGAAGAAAACGATCATGCTGATCACGCACAACGACTATGCCAAGAAATTTGCCAGTACCGTCTATCACATGAAAGACGGGCAGATAAAACAATAATTATTATTTTCTACATAAAAACGCCGTCCATTAGGACGGTGTTTTTCTATTGGGCAAATCAAAATTAACTTAACATTTCCGGCTCAACCATATAATTCAGCGCTGTTTCGCGCGTAATAAATCCTTCCTTATACAACTGCCGGATATTTTGGTCCATCGTGTACATGCCAAGGTCGGCGCTGGTCTGAATAACCGCCTTGATTTGCGGGATCTTGTTTTCTCGGATCAAGTTGGCGATGGCCGGCGTATTGATCAAGACTTCTCGGGCGGAAACGCGGCCGAGTGAAATCGGATCAAGTTTCGGATTGCCGAGAACGCCGTGTTTGGTGCGGATGCGCGGCAAGAGCTGCTGAGAGATAATTCCTTTTAAGAACAATGACAGCTGGAGCCGCACTTGGGATTGCTGGTTTGGTGGAAAGACGTCAATAATACGATCAACGGTTTGGGCGGCATTATAGGTATGCAAGGTGGCAAAAACTAAGTGTCCGGTCTCGGCCAAGGTAATCGTGGTGCCGATCGTTTCGAGATCGCGCATCTCACCGACAAGAATGACATTGGGGTCTTGCCGGACTACGTGTTTCAGGGCTTGGCCAAATGAGAGCATGTCCGTGCCAAGCTGACGCTGCCGGATAATACTTTTCTTCGGTTGATAGATAAACTCGATCGGATCCTCGAGCGTAATAATATTGCACCGGCGTTCGCTGTTGATGAGGTCAATCATGGCGGCTAGAGTGGTGGATTTGCCGCAGCCCGTCGGCCCGGTGACCAATATTAAACCCTGTTTTAAGCGGAGGAGTTCATACACTACCGGCGGAATCATCAATTGTTCCAAGGTCGGGGTGATGGAAGAAATAACGCGCGCCGCCAAACTGACGCGTTCCTTTTCCCAGTGGATATTTACACGAAAACGGGAGACTCCCCGAATTTCATACGAAATATCCAGCTCGCGTTCGCGGTTTAGCACTTCCTGGGCGCGTGGATCAAGCATGCTAAAGATCATGTCATGGAGTTCTTCAGCGGAAATTGGGTTTTGGCCTTCGATCTCGACAAGTTCTCCGTCAATCCGGAGAATCGGGGGCATGTCAGCCACCAAATGAAGATCGGACGCTTCTTTGTCGACTGCGATTTGTAGTAGATCTTTTACTGTCATAATGAAAAAAGTTAGGCCGACCTAACTCAAATTCTTATCTTATATTAGCCAAATTATGAATTTTGATTTGAGTTTCGGTCGTTTTTTTATTTCTAATATTATTCTATCATAAGCAAATATATTTGTCAAGTTGTTGATAAATATCCAACAATTACTATGTTGTTTAATATTTTTGACAAATGCTAACATTAGTGCTAAAATCAACGGTGACAATATATTAAAAAACCTTTTGGAAAAGCTAAATTATTTAGCTAATTTTGGCAACTTTTGTGGTTTTTAGCATATTTGTGGATAAATATCCAGAGAGAATACGTAAAAAAATAAAAATTGAAGGGCAGAAAGGGATCACATCTCCTCGAAAAAACTAGAGTAACCGCAAGACGGCGTACGACGCGGAAGAGAGTTTTGATATCACGAAAACAAGGGTGGAAACAGTTGCATACGGGGCAGCGACTCCAAAAGGCTTTTGCCGGGGCCGCTGTTTTTGTACTCCTCGGTTCGGTCGTCTTCCTCGGCTGGAAAATGCTGCTCGTTCAAGCGGCCAGCGACACGGTTACACTAAATACGCAGACGCAGTGGGAAGCTGGTGAATTTTATCCCAACACCATCGACACAAAAACAACCACGAATAGCATGAAAATTCAATCCGGTTATGCCGGCGACTGGGACAAGGGCACGCCCGGATATTACACTGATACGGCCGGCTATGATTATTGGACGTATGACGGCGCTTCGTACGGCGCGGATTTCGCTACCGATGGGACGTATATTTATATGATTGTTGGCAACCGCCGGCCGTATCTCATACGTTACAATCCCGAGACAAACACCTGGAAACAATTAGCCAGCGCTCCCACTGCTTTCTACTACGGTGGTTCAATCACGTATGACGCTTCCACAAAAACCATTTTTGCCATTGACGGCGGCGAACAAAATGAAACCGGAAACGCCACCAAGCACATGTATCAATATGACATCGCGGCCGATACCTGGGCCCGGGTAACTGACGCGCCCGATCTCTGGGGCTTAGGCTCGTCGATCGCCGCTGATGGCGAGGGGAAAATATACGCTGTCCGTGGCCGCAGCACAGACACGCTCTGGCTCTATGACATCGAGTCAGACGAGTGGGACGTGACCTTGCCGGCCCTGCCGACGCCATACATCGTCTATACGACAAACGGCCAACCGCTTGAATTCGTTAACGAACCCTACTCTGATGGGAACGGGGATCATTGTGCGCAGGGTTGCCTGTTCACACTGTATGGCAACGGCAACCGGCAATTCTTCCGTTATGACATCGCCGAGCGCCAATGGTATTACAATTCTCCTTCCGATATCACCATCCCGTCAGCGCTCGGCGGCGTGGGCTATGGCTCGTCATTTGCCTATGACACTGTCAACGGCAATTTATATTTGCTCCACGGAAATCAAACTGATGATTTTTCAAAATATGACGTCTCAACTTCAACGTGGGATGCGGCGGCGAGCGATACACCCGACGCGCCAAGCGTCGTGTACGGCGGCGGCGCCCTCGTGTATCTCGACGGTTATGTCTACGCCCTCAAAGGGTATGGCCTGCCGGACATATGGCGCTTTAAAGTAGACAATCCCGGCGGCAATGTCTGGGAATCAATCTCCACTCCGCTTTCTGTCGGAAACGACGAAAATGGCCTGATGACATTCGTGCCGAATGGCTCTTACTGCGCTGACGCCAGTGGCTGTTTATTTGTCTTACGTGGTGCCAATATCAATCCGGCTTCCGCTGATACCTTCTGGCGCTATAACATCGGCGCGCACACCTGGACCACGCTGTCCGATGCGAATACCACAACCGCTCAGAATCCGACGGCATACTTTCGACAAGGGACCAGCACGTGTTGGAATGGGGCGGACTATATCTACGCGCTGAAGGCAAACAACGTTACCAACGGCACAACGACGGAATTTTACCGTTACACCATTTCCACTGACACCTGGTCAAACTCGATGAATGGAATGCCGCTCGATCATGGCGGGCCGAGCGATTATCCAGCTGGAAACCGCACCGCGCATTACGGCGCCTCCATTGCCTGCCTCGGCACGTCTGTTTACGGCATAAAAGGCGGATCGGACGCGAATGGATCGAATCATTTTTTCAAATTCGATGGCGCCAACTGGAGCTCACTGACAGTCGTGCCGCAACGAACCTATATCGGCGGCGCGCTTGTCGCCGTTCCGAACGGTACCGATTGCGCTGATTCGACTGGCTGCGTTTTTGCGCTGACCGGGAACCAGCGCGGCGATTTCTACCGTTATAATGCCAATGGCACCACTTGGACATCCCTGACGTCACTCCCAACCTCGACGAACTACACGGCCGCGCTTGCCTATGACAGCACCGACGGCGCCATCTATGCGATCTCGGGCGATTACGACGCAAAAGCTTGGCGCTATGATATCTCCGACGGTACCTGGAGCCGGATTGCCGACCTGCCCGGACGCACCGGATACAATTCAGCCCTGGCCTATGATTCCGGCACAAACACGTTGTTTGTCCAGCACGGCATGTCAACAAACATCATTTACAAATACACGCCGACGGCAAATACCTACACTTCGTCGGCGACCTGGATCTCCGCCACCCAGGATCTGGACTATGTCAGCGCCTGGGAGCAATTAACCGCTACCAACCCAACGCCGGGCACATCAAGCATATCGTTCGCACTCAG
>JBAZLK010000005.1:0-76694 GCA_041650335.1 Patescibacteria group bacterium | reverse complement strand
ATCTTTTGGGCTAATTCATCGGATACGACCAAGGCGCATATTGAGTCGGCCAATGACATCCTCTACCTATCGCCGGGTGAGAATGCTGGTAGTGGCACTGAGCTTCAGGGTGATGTGAAGATCACAACCCTCGGGGTAGCCGCTCCGAATCCCGGCTCTTTGACCATTGAGAACTCGGTAAATGGACGGAGCCTCGCTTTCAATCTTGAGACTGGAGCACAGGGTATCGACGTCAAATCGCTCGGCGCCCCGCTGTTTTTCAACTACAACGGCGGTCAAAAGGTCCAGATCGGCAGCAGCACCGCGCCCGTTCAGTTCTGCCTCAACGACGATCCGGCCAACCCCGACCCGCTGAAATGCATCACCAGCTGGGGCGGCGGCCTCTGGTCTCAGACCGGGATCAACCTCTACCCGCAGAACCTGACCTGGCGGGTGGGCATCGGAACCAACGCGCCGAATCAGGAGCTGGGAGTAAATGGCGACCTGGCCATCGCCGGCGGGATGTACAAACTCAATGGCACGACCAAGTTCTTTTCCGACTGTGCGGCCGGCAATTCCATCCGGGTGATTAACGCAGACGGGACTGTGGTCTGCGAACCTGATGATGGCGGTGCTGGCGGCTCATACACAGCTGAGAACGGCCTTACCCTTAATGGGAATGCTTTTGGTTTAGACGGCGGTCTTATCCGGAATACAACCATCACTCAAGGTAACTTCTCCTACACCCACAATCTTAACGGCACCGGTGATTTCCTTATCCAAGATAACGGGGTTACCCGCTTTGAAGTCCGGGACGACGGCGGAGTGTATTTAGCCGGGGTCGGGCCCTGCAACGGAGCCTCGACGCTTGATACGAACGCCAACGGCCAGATCGTCTGCGGGACGGATGATTCCGGCGGTCCGGGCGGTGATTCGCTCTGGGCTGGAACTGAGGGTGCGGATATCAATCCAAAATCACCGAATTCAACCAAGGTCCGGATCGGCTGGAGTGGCGCTGGGGACACCACGAAACTGTCTGTGATCGGTGAAGTACCTAATGCGGCGATCTATGGGCAAAATCACACTGGCTATGCTGGGTATTTTTCTGGTCGGGTATATGTTGATGGAACAGGCTCGCCGTCAGACTTGCTTCATCTCCGTACGAACGGGGATGCAATCGTTGTGGGCGGAGAAACAACGGATAATATTGGCCTAATCGGCGTCGCCAGCAACACCAGCCCGAACCAAGCCCTGACCCTGGAAGGGAAAGAAGGGATCCGGTTTTTCTATAATGGTGGCCTAGAAAGCATGCGCGTTGCCTCGAACGGCAATGTCGGTATCGGCATAACCAACCCGACGGCAAAACTCGATGTCTTGGACGGCATCCGGGTGGCGAATGCCACTAACCCGTATCTTCAGCTCTACAAGTCAAACGCCACGGCTCGTACCGCCTATCTGGAAATTATCAACGACGCCCTGGCTCTTACCTATACCGGTACTCAGCGCCTCTCCATTGACACCTCGGGTAATGTAAAAATCCCCTATCTAGCCAACTGTAACGGAGTGAATACCGTGGACGCCGACGCAAATGGCAACCTCGTCTGCGGGGCTGATGTCGGCGGTGGTGCGGGCGACAATCTCGGCAACCACATTGCCACCCAAAACCTCCAGATGGGTAGCTTCTATATTTCCAATGATGGCGGCAATGAAGGAATTAATATCGATACTGCCGGACGCGTCGCGCTCAGCAATACCCCAAATGCCGGTGGTGAAACTTTTCAGCTTCGTGAACCTGCCGGCGGGAGCGAGTGGGCGGGGTTCAGCTATGACGGCGGCGGCAATAACCTCAATGTTGCCGTTCATGCCGGAAGCGAAGTTCAGACGTTCCAAATCGATTATGATGACCCGGTGTTTTCGTTCGATACCCAGACGAATCCCGATGCGCTGGTGATAAAGAAAGACGGCAGCGTCGGTATCGGTACAAACTCGCCGACTGGATCCCGTCTCGAAGTCAACGGCGGTTATATCCGTTCCCGAAACACCGATGCCAATTACACCGGGTACCAATTTGCGGATGACGAGGGTCTTCAGTGGAGCTGGTACAAACAAAACGCGGCCGATCCCTTTCTTGCGCTGGGGCGATATACCGACAACACCTGGCAAGACACGCCCGTTGTTTTCCGGCGCAACGGTACGGTTGAGTTTCTAAGTGGCAATGTGGGCATCGGCACCGCCCCAGGCTCGCCCCTACATATTCACCGATCAGGCAGCGACATGAATACCTGGCTGCAAATTTCGACCGACGATACATCGGCCCAAAATGCCGATTCCAGCGTTTTGTTTGGCGCAGTCAGCTCCAATAACTGGAAAGAAACACAGATCCAGTATGACGAACGATTCGGCTTGGTTGATAAGGCGGCCGGGGCCTGGCGTTTTTCGATCTCAAATCAAGGAGAAACAACGATCTTTGATTCTGCCACGGCTGATGCGCCATTATTCCAAGTGGCTGATTCAACAAATCGTTATAGCCAGCATCATTCAATTGCGGCGTATAACGATGCGAATAATGTGTATGACGCAATGGCGGCATTTAAAGGCGCGAATGGCGTAAACGTGAACGGCAGCGGCGTCTACGGTGAACTCGTCGCTGGTTCAAACTGCACCGGTACTTGCGCCGGCGTCTATGGCTCAATCGGCGGAAACTCAGGTGCTGGCGAGTGGGCTGGCTATTTTGACGGCCGAGTAAATATTGCCGGCAGCGTTACTATTAGCGGAGGCATAACGGTAAATACACTCACTGTAACTAACACCGCCACCTTCAACGGCGACATAAACTGGGGCGGTTCACTCTTTCGTGGCATCAACTGCCCGCCCGAGACAATCGCTACCTGGACAAATTCAAACCACCAAAACGCGAACATTGCGTATCTCAGTCGTGGCCGCTGTACGCTAGCAAACCGTTACGTTGATATCGAGGGTATAAGCTTAGAAGTAAACGGCGTGTCTTACCCCCTAGTATCTCCGGCTGGTGTTGAGGATCTCCAGTGTCAGCATTATTGCCAGGCGGCTGGATTTAACAAGGATGCCGGTGATTGTGTTAACAGAAGCACGGTCAGCGGAAATAAGGCCTGGCGTATTGTCAGCCTGCCGATTGATTGGAATTTTGACGCAGCCGATACAAATTACTGCCAAAAGTGCCGCTGCTATATCGGGGATGTTATTTATCCATAGCTACTCAGACATAAAAAACCAGGCAAAAAGCCTGGTTTTTGTATTATTTTGGATAACCTGTGGATAACTTAACATATTTTTTGGCCTATTTTAGGCAAGAATATTCTAAATATACTAATATTAGCCAAATTATCTTATTACCTTGTTTTCCCCTATTATCCTTGACAACGCAGAAAATGGTGTTATTATCAATCTATGAATATCAACCCTATAGATATAGGGAATAATTTTCTGTCAATATTGTCCTGGTCTTCTGACCAATCGTAAACAGTTCGAACAACCCCTCCCATCCGGGGAGCGGGGCTATTTTTATGTCTGACTCCATTACCAAGCTGGAGCGGAAATTCTTTAAGCCCCAGCGCGAAGTCATTCCCTTACCGAATCTCATCACAATCCTCCGCCAGTCATACGACTGGTTCTTCCGCGAGGGTTTGAAGGAGCTCTTCGAGGAAATATCGCCGGTCCGCGAATATATGGGCCGGAATCTTGAGTTATCCTTCGGCGACTATTATCTCGATGAGCCGCGCTTCGATGAAGTGACCGCCAAATCAAAGAATTTGACCTATGAAGCCGCCCTGCGGGTAAACTGCAAGCTGCTCAACAAGAAAACTGGCGAAATAAAGGAACAAGAGGTCTATCTTGGCGATTTCCCGCTCATGACCGATCGCGGCACCTTTATTATCAATGGCATCGAGCGCGTGGTCGTCTCCCAGCTTATCCGTTCGGCTGGGGTATTTTTTACCTCCGAGCTCTACCGCGGCCGCCGCTACTATGGCGCGAAAATCATCCCAAACCGCGGCGCCTGGCTCGAGCTTGAGACTGATTTTAATAATGTTATCATCGTCAAAATAGACCGGAAGCGGAAAGTCGCCATTACCAGCTTACTCCGCGCCTTCGGGAGTGGTGGCGACGAAGAAATCAAGGATTTGTTCAAAGACGTCGATACTAATCCCGATGTGCGCTACATCGACCAGACAATTGCAAAAGACGTGGCTCGTTCCGAGGCTGAGGGTTTGAAAGAAGTCTATAAGCGCATTCGGCCCGGCGACCTCGCGACCGTCGACAATGCCCGCGACCTGATTTACAAAATGTTTTTCTCGTTCGATCGGTATGATTTCGGCCGCGTCGGCCGGTACAAGCTGAATCAGCGCTTTGGCTTCGATATTCCGATCACGAAGGAAACACGCGTCCTCCGCAAAGAGGACTTGATCGCCATTATCAAGGAAATTATCTCGCTCAATAATTCGCAGAAAGAATCGGACGACATTGACCACCTCGGCAATCGCCGCGTCCGGGCGATCGGCGAACTTGTCCAAAACAAGTTCCGCGTCGGCTTGGCTCGGATGGAGCGTATCATCCGCGACCGGATGAGCACGATGGACATCAACACGCTTACCCCGAATCAGCTGATAAACGCCCGGCCGGTCATGGGCGCGGTCAAAGAGTTCTTCATGTCATCCCAGCTCTCCCAATTCATGGACCAGACCAATCCCCTGGCTGAGCTCGAGCATAAACGACGGCTTTCGGCGATGGGGCCAGGCGGGTTGTCGCGTGAACGGGCCGGCTTTGATGTTCGCGATGTGCACCGGACGCACTATGGCCGGATTTGCCCGATCGCCACGCCGGAAGGCCCAAACATCGGCTTGGTTGGCCACCTGACCACCTATGCCAAAATCAATGATTATGGCTTTATCGAAACGCCCTATCGGAAAATATTGAAAGAAGTGCCGAATGACGGAACCACAGCCGCTACCCAGCGTTCCGGCGAGGACTTGAAAGATGAATCCGGCGCTATTCTCGTTAAACGGGGCGAACGGATTTCGGCCGAGGTCGCCAAGAAAATAAAGAAAAACGGCCAGGCAACGGTTCGGATCTGGCCGCGCGTAACCGATGAAATTGTTTCACTCGACGCATTTGAAGAAGAGCGCTACGTCACGACTCAGGCCACGACCCCGCTCGACGATGAAAACTACTTCGCCTTTGATCGGGCCGAGGCGCGCAGCCACGGCGAACCGACGATCGCGCCGATCGAAGAGATTGATTTTGTCGCCATATCGCCGAAACAGATTATTAGCGTCGCCACCTCGCTGATACCGTTTTTGGAACACGACGATGCGGCCCGCGCCTTAATGGGTACAAACATGCAGCGTCAGGCCGTTTCCTGCATCCGGCCGCAGGCGCCAATCGTCGGCACCGGCGTTGAGGAACGTGCCGCGCGCGATTCCGGCCACGTTATTATTGCCAAGAAAGCCGGCGTCGTTACGAAAGTCCAGGCCTCCGAAATCCAGATCACCGCCGACGATAACACGATTCAAACCTACCGGCTCGGCAATTTTGTCCGTTCAAACGCCGCCACCTGCATGAATCAACGCCCTCTGGTAGATCGAAACGACCGCGTTGAGGTTGGAGCGGTGCTGGCGGATGGAGCCTCAACCCAGTTCGGCGAGCTCGCCCTCGGGCAAAACATTCTGGTTGCGTTCATCCCCTGGGAGGGCGGCAATTACGAAGACGCAATTCTCGTTTCCGAGCGCGTCGTTCAAGCAGATGCTTTTACCTCGATTCATATCGAAGATTATTCCGTCGACATTCGCGATACAAAACTCGGCCCCGAGGTTGTGACGCGCGATATTCCGAATGTCAGCGAAGAAAAGTTGAAAGATCTTGACGAAAATGGCGTAGTTCGCATTGGCGCCGAAGTTTCCTCGGGCGATATTCTCGTTGGAAAAATCACTCCCAAAGGCGAAACCGAGCTCTCGGCTGAAGAAAAATTGCTTCGGGCAATCTTCGGTGAAAAAGCGAAGGACGTCAAAGACTCGTCGCTCTACCTCGAACACGGCGAACACGGCAAGGTTGTGGATATAAAGATATTCTCCAAAGAAAACGGCGATAAGCTGCCGGCAGGCGTAATCAAGACAATCCAGGTTTCGGTTGCCCAGTTGCGCAAAGTCCAGGTCGGCGACAAGCTAGCTGGCCGCCACGGCAACAAAGGCGTTATTTCCCGCGTGGTCGCAACCGAAGATCTCCCGTTCCTTGAAGACGGGCGGCCGGTCGATATCATCTTGAATCCACTTGGCGTTGTCTCCCGCATGAACCTCGGTCAAATCCTCGAAACACACATCGGTTTTGCCGCCCACAAGCTCGGCTACAATGTCGCCACGCCGGTACTCGACGGCATCCAGGAAGATCAAATCCGCGCGGAATTGAAACGCGCCGGCTTACCGGAAGACGGCAAGGTGATGCTTTTCGACGGCCGCACCGGTGAACCCTTCGGTCAAAAGGTAACAGTCGGCTATATCTATATCATGAAACTCAATCACCTGGTTGAGGACAAGATTCACCAGCGTTCAATCGGCCCCTACTCGCTCGTCACACAGCAACCGCTCGGCGGGAAGGCTCAGTTCGGTGGCCAGCGCTTCGGTGAAATGGAAGTCTGGGCGCTCGAAGCCTATGGCGCCGCCTACACCCTCCAAGAAATGCTGACCATTAAATCGGATGATGTACCGGGCCGCTCAAAGGCGTACGAAGCAATTATTAAAGGTGAAGCAATCAAGAAAATAAACGTGCCAGAGTCATTCAATGTCTTAGTCCGTGAATTGAAAGGTTTGGGTCTCGACGTGGAACTGATCAGCGACGTAAAAGCCGAGGACACTGCGGCCGAGGCACCAAAGCCTGAAACCGAGACGAAGCCAGCAACGGCGGCGCCGAAAAAGGACAAAGAAGAGAAAGTGAAGAAGAAATAACCGTATGCCATTTCAAGAAGACGTTAAAACATTAGAATTCACTGCCATCCGCCTCAAACTCGCGTCGCCTGACGAAATCCACGAATGGTCGTATGGCGAGGTGACGAAACCGGAAACCATTAATTACCGCACCCAGAAACCTGAAAAGGATGGGTTGTTTGCCGAAGAAATTTTTGGCCCGTCGAAGGACTGGGAGTGCTACTGCGGTAAATACAAGCGCATCCGCTACAAAGGCATTATTTGCGATAAGTGCGGAGTTGAAGTTACCCGCAGCATTGTTCGTCGCGAACGGATGGGTCACATCAACCTGGCAGCGCCCGTCTCTCATATTTGGTTCTTGCGCGGGGTGCCATCAAAGATCGGCCTCGTGCTCGATCTTTCCACCCAAGAACTCGAGAAGGTCATTTATTTTGCGAATTTCATTATTACTAATGTTAATGACGAGCTGCGCCAAGAGACGCTGAAGCAAGTCGACCATGAAGCGCAGTCCAAGAAGAAACAAATCGAGAATCAATTCAACCGGTTAGCCAATGAGATCCGCCAACGCTTCGGGGCGGAAGCGACCAAGAATGGCGACGTCGAAAAGAAAATGAACGACGAGCTCGCTACCAACGCCCTGCAAAAGGATGAAAAATTAAAGGAGCTCGATCTTCTGGCTGAAACCGCCCGGAAAGAACTCCGCAGTTTGAAAAAGAAGCTGATCATTTCTGAAAATACGTATCAAGATTTATCGCTGAAATATGGTCACGTGTTTGAGGCCAGCATCGGTGCTGAAGCGATCCATCACCTTTTGTCCGAGATCCAGTTTCCGGCGCTGATCAAGGAACTTGAAGAAGAGGTTGAAAAGGCTTCGTTTAACCGCAAACGCAAGGTCGTCCGACGCCTGAAACTCGTTCATAATCTCGAGAAAAACAATATCCGGCCGGAATGGATGATCGTCACCGTACTGCCAGTCATTCCGCCGGATCTCCGGCCAATGGTTCAGCTCGATGGCGGCCGATTTGCCGCGTCTGATTTGAACGATCTCTACCGCCGCGTCATTAACCGGAACAATCGGCTCAAGCGCTTACTCGAACTCAACGCCCCCGAAGTCATCACCCGAAATGAAAAACGGATGCTCCAAGAAGCCGTTGACGCGCTGATTGATAACAGCGCCCGCCACGGAAAGACCGTTACCGCCTCGACCGGCCAGAAACGGATGCTGAAGTCGCTGGCCGATATCCTGAAAGGGAAACAGGGCCGCTTCCGCCAAAACCTCCTCGGCAAACGCGTCGACTATTCTGGCCGCTCAGTTATTGTGGTTGGTCCCCGACTCCATCTCCACCAATGCGGCCTGCCGAAAAAGATGGCCCTGGAACTGTTTAAGCCGTTTGTCATCAGTAAATTAATCCAACGGGAACTCGTCCATAACGTGCGCTCGGCCAGCCGGTTCATCGAATCAAACCGGCCGGAAGTTTGGGATATCCTTGAGGAAATCACCCAGCAAGCAAATGTTCTCCTGAACCGGGCACCAACTCTTCACCGCCTCGGCATCCAGGCATTCCAACCGCTGCTGATCGAGGGAAAAGCAATTCAAATCCACCCCTTGGTTTGTCCGGCGTTTAACGCCGACTTTGACGGCGACCAAATGGCCGTTCATATCCCACTCACCGAACGGGCGAAGTGGGAAGCGGCCGAACTGATGCGCTCCACAAAGAATCTTCTGAAACCGGCCACCGGCGAACCAGTCTGTATGCCAAACCAAGACATGGTGCTTGGCTGTTTCCATATGACCTATATCATCGACGAAGCGAATATTGACCTGAAGTCTCTGCGCGCTTTTGGCACAACCGAGGAAGCGATCCTGGCCTACAACGTAAACATTATTACGTTGCAGGAGCCGATCCGGGTGAAACATGATGGCGAATTTATCGTTTCGAGTGTTGGCCGGTTATTATTCAACCAACTGCTTCCCGAGGGGACGCCGTACGTAAACGCGGTCATGGATAAAAAAGCGCTGCGCATTTTAACCAGCCAAATACTGAATACTCACGGGCCAGAAAAATCCGTCGAGTTCCTCGATAAACTCATGCCGGCCAGCTTTGAGTATGTCACTCGCTCAGGGATGAGCTGGGGAATGGGCGATTTGCCGGCGCCCGAACCGAAATATGGGATTATCACCGGCGCCGAGAAAAAGGTCGCCGAGATTGAGGAACATTATCAGAACGGCCTTCTGACCGAAGAAGAACGGCACGCGAAGATTATTGATACCTGGAATAAGGCAAAAGAGAATGTCACTGTGGCTTGTCGCAAATCGCTTGATCCAACCGGTCCAGTCTACGCCATGATCGAATCAGGCGCGCGCGGTACCTGGGCGCAAGTCACCCAGATGATGGGCATGAAGGGCTTGGTGACAAATCCAGCCGGTGAAATTATTGAACTGCCGGTAAAAGGAAGCTTTAAAGAGGGGTTCGACGTTTTGGAATATTTCATCTCAACGCACGGCGCCCGAAAAGGTCTTTCCGACACGGCGCTCCGCACCGCCAACGCCGGCTATCTTACCCGCCGGTTGATCGACGTCGCCCAAGACTTATCGATTGTCGAAGAAGATTGCGGCGACGATATCGGTCTGACGCTCACTCAAGCCGAGTGTGAAGCGAGTGGTGAACAACTGCATGAGCGCATCGTTGGACGTTTTCTCTTGGTGGACGTCAAGCATCCGAAAACCGGCAAAGTGCTGTTGAAGAAAGGCGAGATCGTCACCCGGGAATTAGCCGAGAAACTGAAAGGCGTGCCAGTCCCCGAGGTGAAAATGCGCTCGCCCCTGGCCTGCCAAACACTCCGTGGCATCTGCCAGAAATGTTATGGCTATGATCTCGGCTACAATAAACCGGTCGGCATCGGCGTGGCCGTCGGTATTATCGCCGCCCAGAGCATCGGTGAACCCGGCACACAGCTGACCATGCGGACCTTCCACACCGGCGGCGTGGCCGGACTTGATATCACCCAAGGTCTGCCCCGCGTGGAAGAACTTTTTGAAGCCCGCCCCATAAAGAAACCGGCTATCTTAGCCGAGGTTGACGGTCAAGTGTATGTCACTCGCCAAGGCAAACAGCAGATTGTGAAACTCGTTTCCGAGGAAGAAATCAGCGACGTCTATACGATCCCGCAGCCGAAAAAAGGCGAGCCGGCCGTGACGCTCAAAGTCAAGGATACGCAAAAGGTGAAGAAGGGCGACGTCCTTTGGCTTCAGGGCGATCAAGAAATGAAAGTCCGCCACGCCGGCGTGGTTGAGCTAGCCGATCATAAATTAAAAATTGCCTACGAAGGCCAGCGCGAACGGGAATATCCGGTACCGGTCGGCTATAGCGTCTGGATAAAAGACGGGGATCTGGTGAAAAAGGGTGACCAGCTGACCGAGGGAAACGTCGATCTGCACCAGCTCTTCCATTTGAAGGGTCGGGAAGCGACGCAAAAATATATCATCAAGGAAATCGGCTATATCTACTCCTCGCAAGGGCAGAAACTAAACGATAAACACGTCGAGGTAATAGTCCGCCAAATGTTCTCGCGCTTATACGTAAAAGATGCCGGCGATTCCGACCTATTAGCCGGCGAGATCGTCACCTTGAGCGAATATCATGAAGCCAACGAGAAGATTAAGAGTGGCGGGAAAAAGGTCGAGGCTGAATCGCTGCTCCTCGGCATTACGAAAGCCTCGCTCACGACCGACAGTTTCCTCTCCGCCGCCTCTTTCCAAGAAACCGCCCGCGTCCTCATTGACGCAGCCGTCTCTGGGAAAGTCGATAAGCTCCGCGGCCTGAAAGAGAATGTGATCATCGGAAAACTCATCCCCTCGGGCACGGGTTTCCGTGAAAAAAAGGAATAATACGCTTCTCAAATGATACAAAAATGGCCTAGAAATAGGCCTTTTTTGGTCGTTAAGCGGTTTGTCGGATTCATCCAATTATGGTACAATACGGTTTACTATGGCGAGAAAACGTGGTGCCAGACAAAATTCGGAAAATGGGCGTGATGAGCCCGCGTCCTCGGTTGATCCGACGCTGACCCCGGAGACTAGGCGAGGGATCGGCGTGATCGTGTTGTTTGCCTTTGGCTTGATCAGCGTTTTTGGATTATTTAACTCGGCTGGATCCGTCGGTGAGTTTATTAATCAAGCTTTGAAACAGCTCTTCGGCTGGGGACGATTCCTTGTGCCAGTGGTTCTCTTCGGCTGGGGCTATATGCTGCTTCGGCCGAAGCAATTCATCCTTCAAACGACCAACTATCTCGGTTTGATCATTTTTGTCCTATCCTTCTCCGGCCTGCTTCATCTGTTTATTCCCCTCGACCAGTCAACCCAGGCGTTCAGTGACGGCCGGGGCGGCGGTTATCTTGGTTTTATACTGAGCTACCCCTTCCAAAAAATAATGGGCTTTTGGGCTTCCCTCATCGTCATCCTGGCCATCTGCCTCATTTCCATTTTAATTCTTTTTAATACCTCGCTCGAACGGCTGGCACACAGCCATACGCGGCTTGGTCAATTCTTCTATAAATTCCGGACCGGTTTTTCTTTCTTCCGTCGTCACCCCAACGAACTGGTTGATTCGCCTGATGAGCCCGAGATCGAATCAGACCATCCGGAATTCACCCAGACCGAGGTGCCGGACCACCGTCAATCGGACACACCTCTAACCACGCCGCCGTCGGTGCCCAGTCAGCCGCCCCGACGTAGACAAAAAATTGATCTACCGATTGATCTACTTGATGTAAAAAGCGCCAAGCCGACGAGCGGCGACATCGAGGGTAATATCGAAAAGATTCGTAAGACGCTCGAGAATTTCAACGTCCCGGTGGAAATGGGCGAGGTGAAGGTTGGACCGACGGTCACGCAATACACCTTCCGGCCGGCCGAGGGCGTTCGGCTGTCCGAGATCACCGGTCTAAGCAACGACCTGGCACTGGCACTAGCGGCCCACCCCATCCGGATTGAGGCGCCAATCCCGGGCAAATCATTGGTTGGTGTCGAGGTTCCAAATCAGCAAATCGCTACGGTCGGTCTCCGGGAAATTATCGAGAATAAAGAATTTAAAAAGCGCTCCGGCAACCTGAGTATTGGCCTGGGCAAGGACGTTGCCGGCAACGTCGTGATCGTCAATCTCGAAGCGATGCCCCATCTCCTAATCGCCGGGGCGACCGGTTCCGGAAAAAGCGTCTGTATTCATACGATTATTACCAGCTTACTCTACCAGAACAGCCCGGATGATTTGAAATTTATCCTCGTGGATCCGAAAAAGGTTGAACTTTCAGCTTACGCCGACATCCCTCATCTCATGACACCGGTAATCACCGAGGTAGATAAAACGGTTAATGCCCTGCGCTGGTGCATTACGGAAATGGATCGGCGCTATCGCCTGCTCGCGGAAGCCGGGAAAAAGAATATCGCTCAATACAATGGCAGCGTTCTCCTAAATAAATTACCGTACATCGTGGTCATTATTGACGAATTAGCCGACTTAATGGCTCAGGCCTACCAAGACGTCGAGGGATCGATCATCCGCTTGGCTCAAATGGCCCGGGCGGTCGGCATCCACTTGATTGTTTCCACCCAGCGTCCATCGGTTGATGTCATCACGGGATTGATTAAAGCGAATATCACCTCGCGCGTTGCCTTCAGTGTCGCCTCTCAGATGGATTCCCGAACCATCCTTGATTACGCCGGGGCCGAGAAGCTGCTCGGCCGCGGTGACATGCTTTATACTTCAGCTGAACTGTCAAAACCGCGCCGGATCCAGGGTGCGCTGGTGGCCGAGAATGAGATTGAACGCATTGTCGCCTATTTAAAAAAACAATCGGCGCCCGCCTACCAACAAGAAGTAACAGAAAAACAGGCCAGCGCAACCTCGGGTGGCTTCGAAAACCTCGAAGACGATGAATTGCTCGACAAAGCGAAGGAGGTTATCTGGCAAGCCCAGAAAGCATCAGCCTCACTGCTCCAACGGCGGCTTCGGATTGGCTACGCCCGGGCGGCGCGACTTCTTGATTTATTGGAAGAAGAGGGTATAATTGGCCCTGGCGACGGGGCAAAACCGCGCGAGATTCTTATTCAGCCGGCTGATCAGGAGCTTCACCCGCCGACACCCGAAGAAGATGGGGAAGATACGTAGACCATGGCGGTTTCTTTTCAAAAAAAACCACTCTCAGGCACAAAAACGTTGGGCGAACGCTTGCGGGCAGTTCGTGAGGACGCCAGTATTCCCCTTGATCGCGTCGCGCGGGACACCGGTATTCAACAGACCTATCTGGAAGCGCTTGAAACAAGCTCGTACGGACTACTCCCCAGTGAAGTCTACGCACGTAATTTTGTGAAACGGTACGCCGTGTATCTCCAGCTTAATCCCGTGTCGGTGCTTCAGCTATTTGATAAAGAGCGTACCTTACTCGAACGCTCCGGCCGCCCGGCGGCCCGACCGCTCCGCTCACTACCGCGGCTCCCTGGGTTTCGTATTGCCATCACGCCAAAACTCATTCGACGATTACTGATCGGCCTCGTTTTTCTTGCTTGTTTTACCTACCTCGGCCTGACCGTTTACAAATCCATGGCGCCCCCGACACTTTCAGTGACTGAACCGACAAACAATGTGATCACCCAGGAACGTTCGGTGGTCGTTGCCGGACAAGTCGAATCAGGCGCCAAAGTGACCATCAACGGGCAAGTCGTCGTTACCAGTCAGGCTGGTCAGTTCCGCGAGGTTGTTAATCTACAGGAGGGTGTTAATATTATTGAAATCATCGCGACAAAAAATCGCGGGAAACCAACCACCATCTACCGTCAGGTCTTAGTAAAAAATATTTAAGCGGCACGGAGCATAACACATACACCTATGGCTAAAAAATCCACAGTCATTGCGGACAAAATCAAGTCCGCGCAAGCAGCGGTCGACCACATTAAAGAACGCTTTGGCGATGGCGCCATCATGCGACTCGGCGAAGCCAAGCGCATGAACGTTGAGGTGATTCCAACCGGTTGTTTAACTCTCGACCTCGCCCTGGGCGTCGGCGGCGTCCCCCGTGGCCGGGTTATCGAAATCTACGGACCGGAATCATCGGGAAAAACTACGCTGGCGCAACACATCGTTGCGGAGGCGCAAAAACTTGGCGGCGTGGCCGCGTTTGTTGACGCTGAGCACGCCCTCGATCCCGATTACGCAAAGAAAATCGGGGTAAACATCGACGACCTGCTCATTTCACAGCCGGACACGGGCGAACAGGCACTGGAAATCGTCGAAACGCTCGTCCGGTCAAATTCCGTCGATATCATCGTTATTGACTCAGTGGCCGCCTTGACGCCTCGGGCGGAAATTGAAGGCGAAATGGGCGACCAGCATATGGGCCTCCAGGCCAGATTGATGAGCCAGGCGCTTCGGAAACTGGCCGGCGTGATCAGCAAGAGCAAGACCGTCGTCATTTTCATCAACCAGATCCGCATGAAAATCGGCGTCATGTTCGGCAACCCGGAAACGACGCCGGGTGGAAATGCTTTGAAGTTTTATTCATCGGTTCGGATTGAGGTCCGTCGGGCCGCGCAGTTGAAATTGGCCGACGAGGTCATTGGCAATCGCGTTAAGGTAAAGATTGTAAAAAATAAGGTGGCGGCGCCTTTCCGAACGACCGAATTCGACATCATGTATAACGAGGGTATTTCCCTCAGCGGCGACATTCTTGACGCCGGCTTAAAGTTCGGCGTGATCGCCAAATCAGGCAATTCGTATTCCTTCGGTGACCGGAAACTGGGCGTCGGACGGGAAGCGGCCCGGCAAGAATTAAGAAAGAATCCTAACGTCATGGCCGACATTCGAAAAGCCGTGTTGGCTCAGGTCGGAAAAGCATAAATCAAACTCGATATACAAAAAAAGCGGCCTTTCCGGCCGCTTTTCGTATTATGTAACTGTTCTATTTTTTGTCTACAATATAATGAGTTCTCATCAGAGAAATTCCGTCATTACTAATTCTGAATTTTGAATTTAAAATTCTTTCTTACTTACACCCGTTCGACGTATTGTCCGGTGTCCGTATTCACGCGTATTTGATCGCCTTGCTTCACAAACAATGGAACATTCACGGTCACCCCGGAATTTAATTTGGCCGGTTTGTTGACGCTTCCCTGGGCCGTATCGCCCCGGATGCCGGGCGCCGTTTCCACGACCGTTAACACCACTTTCTTCGGCAATTGAAGCGACACTGGTTTACCCTCAAAAGTGAGAATATCAGTATCGGCGTTTTCACAGAGATACAGGCCCTTGTCACCGACCGCTGAGTCGAGCAGAGTAAATTGCTCATATGACTGGGTATCCATGAAATGGTAACCCTCGTCGTCATGGTAAAGATATGTGGCCGGCCGGCGCTCAAGCTGAGCCTCTTCAAGCTTGTCGCCGCCCTTATAGGTAACGTCAAAAACCTGACCGGTGATCAGGTTCCGTATTTTTGTCCGCAGGACGGCGCTGCCCCGACCCATCTGGACGTGATCAGCGCGCATCACCACGTGCGGGGCGTCGCGGTATTTAAAAACGACGCCGATGGCCAAGTCGTTCATACCCAGCATACTAGCGCCCCGTCGTCGGTAAAAGCGAAACCTGCCGCGCTCGTTTTACGGCCGTGGCCAATTTGCGTTGATGCTTAGCGCAGGTGCCAGTTCGTTTGCGCGGCAATATTTTTGCGTACGATGAAATAAAGCGCTGGAGCGTCTGCACGTCTTTATAATCGATCTCGCTGTAGCCGTGGGCGCAGAAATGACACGTTTTTTCCTTGATTGTTTCAGGCATAGAATAGGGTTTTAAAATGGTATGTCTTCAACACTGATTTCTTCTTCTGGCGGCGGGGTTTCGCTGGCGGCCGCTGATTTCTCAGGCGCAGGCGCGGCCGGGCTTGACCCGTCCGCACTCGCTCGATCAAGCATAATCATACTATCCAATATGATTTCAGTGCGATATTTCTTCACACCGGATGGGTCGTCCCAGGAACGCGTTTGAAGCCGGCCTTCGACATAAACGCGACTGCCTTTGTGGAGATACTGACTGCACATGTCGGCCAGCTTCCCCCAAGCCACGAGGTTGTGGAATTCAACGGCTTCTTTTTTTTCTCCGGTCTGCCGGTCTTGCCAGACGCGGTTGGTCGCCATGCCGAAATTCGCGACCGATTGTCCATTCGGGGTCGAACGCGCTTCGGGATCGCGGGTGAGATTGCCGATCAGGAGAACTTTATTGAGACTACGCATATCGAAATACTAAGTAATTAGCTACCGTTCATGCCGTCGTCAAGAATCTCGTCGAGTTTTCGGTCGAGTTCCTCAAGGCTGACCTTCTCTTCCTTGATGTCCTTTTTCGGGGACGGTGTTTTTCTGATTGACGGTAAGGCCGGCTTTTCGACGATGACCGGTTGGGCCGGTATTGGCTCGCGGGGCGGCGGTGGAGCCGGTGTCGGTTCAGCAATAAGGTAACGGATGATTTCCGGCAATAAGCGGAGTTCGCGTCCGATTTTCGCATTAGTGGCGGTTGGTGCTTCATAGAGCACCTTCCAATAATACGCATGCGCCTGACGCTTGATCGGGTAGTTGAGTTTACGCTTGGCCCAGAGTTCGTCAGACTCTATTTTTCCGCCGAGACCGGAGATAATTTTGGATATTTTTCCCGTTATCGTCGGCAGGTCGTTCTCATTCACCGAGGCCGGGATGAGATACAGAAGTTCGTAGCGTTTCGTCATGTGAGTACGTCTATTTTCCGAATTAGTGGTAAGATAGAGGAGGCGAATTTACGTAGCCTCGCCTGCTTCTTTCCTACCTTATCATAGCTTTGTAAATTAATCAAGGGTTATTTCGTGAACACTTTTTTCTTTATTCTCGGCCGAAATCCGGCGCTCAGCCGGGCGGAAATCTATAGCCGCTTGTCGCTGGAATCGATTCAATTCCGCCATGTTTTTTCATCCGATCAATTTTGCCTCCTTGACCTTGATGGTCCGTTTGAGCCGGCGACGTTTCTGAGAAAACTTGGCGGTACCATAAAAATCGGGGCGCTGGTAACCTCCGTGAATCGCCACCAGCTTCAGCAAAAATTGGTTTCGCCGGACCTACTTGGGCAACTACTCATTTTTACCGAACGGGTTGTCTTTGGTCTCAGCTATTATTCGACGAGGCCTATTTTTACGGCGCTACAGCTGCGTCAGATCGGTTTGTCGCTGAAAAAAACGCTGGCTCAAGACGGTCGGTCGGCGCGCTGGGTCCAGAGCCGGCAAAATCCGCTCTCATCCGTAATTGTCGATAAAAACAAGTTAATTGAAAAGGGGGGCGAAATCGTTCTACTTGAGACACAGCCGGAAACCCTGGCTCTTGGAAAAACATTAGCAGTACAAGAGTACGCGGAATATAGCGAGCGCGATTACGGCCGACCTGAGCGCAGTATGCGGCAGGGTATGTTGCCTCCAAAACTGGCCCGCCTGATGATCAACTTGGCGCAATGCCCTTTGTCCGCCGCGCTGCTTGATCCGTTCTGCGGCTCAGGCACTATTCTCCAGGAAGCGAGGCTTCTTGACTACACCCGCCTGACTGGTACTGACAACAATCCAAAGGCGATTGCCGACTCGCGCGAAAATCTGGCCTGGCTTGAGCGCCAATACCGCCTCCAACCGGCTGAGTTGTTGCTGCGCGCGCTCGATGTTCGTTCGCTCGACCAGCTCTTCCCGGCGGCCTCAATCGATGCGGTTATTACCGAGCCCTTTCTTGGACCGGCGCACCTGCCACCTGAATCTCGAGAGCTCGATCGGGCCTTTGAGCAAATTCAAGCTCTCTACCAAGCCGCCTTTATAAGTATCCAGCGCGTCGTAAAACCCGGCGGCCGGGTTGTTATTGTCTTCCCCCGCTGGAAAACGGGGCGCGGCTGGCTGCAGCTTCCCGCCACAATTATTCCAAAGGCGCTCCAGCGCGTCGTTTATCCAAGCTGGGTTTCGATACAACCATTCGTCTACCAACGGAGCGACCAGCGTGTCGTCCGTGAAATATTCGTGTTTCAAAAAAATAAAACGGGGTGAGGCGATTGCCTCTCCCCGATGATCGGCGGGCGCTCGTTTTGAAAGCGTTAGCCGTTGTGCTGTGCTCTCGCGTACGTGGATTGAGAGAACTGTCTCGGCCGCAGGTGGCGTTTTGCCTTGACGAGCAGCAGGGAAAGCTGATGACGTGCGCAGCCTGAGTCGATATAGACCAGCGCGCGGAAGTGCCTGCTGTCCCTCAACACTTGTTGCGTGATCCTGACAGGCGGCCGATGATCTTTCATGAGTACCCCCTGGTGCTTTCCGTACAAAAAACCGCCCTTCCGCGAGTCTCACGGTGAAAAGGGCGATCAGATCCGTCACTGCTAGAATATACCTAATGACTGAACGATAAAAGTGGAAAACTTGCATGAAAAACCCTCCACCGATTGATAGAGGGGGTTCAATAAACGTCGGTTCTGACTGTTCAGGCGACGGCTGGACGGAAAGCCAGCCAGCGTCCTGGCAGTCGCTGGCGTAAACCGAGCGGTATCCGACCATGGAACCAGGCCGGCAGCACTGCCATCACCAGATGGAGTATTCTTCCGAAGATGATCTCTCGGTTGAGCCAATGAGCGAACCCGCGCGTCCAGGGCTGGATGGAGTCGCCGTCCCATACCCACAGTTCATGCTTCCAGAACGCGTGCCAGGAAACAGATTCCACGATCGGATTGAGCCCGAGCTTCCATAGAATGGGAACGGCCCGGATGAGCATTGCCGGATGGGCAAGCTCGATCGGTCGACCGGTTAAACGACGACAACGCATCCTCTCGCGCGACTGTTCCTTCACGTGGTAGGTCGCGAAATACCCTTCGTGTGGCGGCCAGACCGCGTCGATGTTGTTCGCATTCGCCCGGTACCACCCCGGATCCATCAGGTAGATGGCGTAGACCACCTCCCACTGGGAAATGATCGGGATCAAATAGCGCTTGGCCAGACACACAGCGTGCCGAGCGAGGGCGCGATTCGACGCACCCGGCTCGTAGCCTCGACGCACCATCTCGTCAAACACCGCCTCATCCTGAAAGCCGAAGTTCTGTCTCAATCCCCAGATCACCCGGTTCAGGATGTCATCATCGAGCATATTCCGCCCGAAGCTCTGGACGAAGATGCAGACTGCTTCAGCCAACGTGCCGATTCGAGGTGCGCCCGGAATAAATGCCATAAGATAGTACCACCAGACCATGAGCACTGTCCGCCAGTCGGTTGCTTTCATGACAATTACTCCCCCCCCCATTTATACCAGACCGCGAGTTTGGCCTACCTGCCTTATACAAGGCCCAGTCAGCCTAGTTGCCGCCGGGTGAAAATATAGTATTCTTTTTTGAAACCTTGTCAAGAACCTCCTCAACTACCCGCCTCGCAAATAAAAGGCCGCGATGGTTAGATCGCGGCAATGATCTGTGATGGCTGTCGTGGCCTTGCCGACAGCAGGATAATCTCCCGCCCCTGAGAGTCACAAACGTAATTCATGTACAAACGCGGCGCTCGGCCTGACGCACTGATATAGAGATGGATCGACAGTTGATCCCTCTGCCCGGTACGCTGACTTCGGAACACGACGTGACGGCGACCATGCCAATACCGGACATCCAATGTCCAGCCATCGCGCATGTGCCCGGGGTTGGCGAAGATAATGCTTTCCGTTTCGATCCAGCCGTCTTCATCTTTTACGATTTTCTCCGGAAAACACGCCGTTGCACTCCCGACCGCCGTTGTGAATGTCAGTTCGGCACCAGCAAACCAGGGATTACTATGGTAGATCTCCACGCTGTCCGGCTCGACGTCCGCGGTATCGACGGATTGCGAAACCTTCACCGAATCAGGAAGGTTGCTCGCTTGATCATACTGGTATTTGACCGGGGGGCGCTCCTGAAGATTAATGTAGTACGCCACCGCACCGATGACCAGCGCGACCAAGGCCAGCGCCACTAAAGCCGTGAATACGAGACGGGCTCTGCGGAAAAGGATGTGCAACACGGTTCCCTCCATGTGCTCCCGGTTTCGAAGATAGATCTGGAACTAATAAATCATATCGAAAAAATAAAAAAACTGCAATCGGCGCAGCAGTACACTTTCACAAGAAACTGTATTATGAACTGAAATGAAACACGGCGACATCCCCGTCCTGAAAGACGTATTCCTTCCCTTCCATCCGCATGAGGCCTTTGGCCTTCGCGTTTGTCTCTGAACCGGCCTCCAGCAACTCTTTCCAGTTGATCACCTCGGCGCGGATAAAGCCTTTTTCGAAATCCGTGTGGATCACGCCCGCCGCCTGCGGGGCTTTTGTTCCCTGATGAATCGTCCAGGCCCGGGTTTCGTCCGGTCCGGTCGTAAAATACGTGATCAAACCGAGCAACTCATAGCTGGCCCGGATGAGACGGTCAAGGCCGCTTTCTTTCCAGCCGAGCTCATCTAAATAGGTTTTTGCTTCCGTCGGGGAAAAGCCGGCTAATTCTGATTCCAGCCGAACGGATATTTTGATCTGATTTCCCGATTGTTCGTTATCCTTTTCATCAACGTTCAACACTGTCAAAATCGGCTTGAGCGTAAGCAAGTTAAATGATTTCAGGATCGCACGCTCGTCATCTGTTAATGATGCTGTTAAGGCCAGCGCGCCTTGGTCAAGTACGGTTTTTACCTTTTCAAGCGTCTGAACGAGCTTTATCGAATCTTTATCGCCCGTTCGCGCTTTGCCTTCCGATGCCTCCAGCGCCCGACTGACTTGTTCCAGATCGGCCATGGCCAATTCGTATAGGATTGTTTGTTGATCTGACGCTGGATCGATCTTGCCGGCGACGTGAACCACGTTCGGATCAGAAAACGACCGGACAACGTGGCAGATGGCGTCGACCTCGCGAATATGACTGAGAAATTTATTGCCTAAACCCTCGCCCTGAGAGGCGCCTTTGACCAGGCCGGCGATATCATAAAACTCAATCGCGGTCGGCACGATTTTCGCCGAATGGCTCATGGTAGCGAGTTGCTCCAAGCGGTCATCCGGCACGGCCACCACGCCGACGTTCGGATCGATCGTGGCAAATGGGTAATTCGAAGTATCAACCTGTTTCTTTGTTAAGGCCTGAAAAAGGGTTGATTTCCCGACATTCGGCAAGCCGACGATGCCAATAGAGAAGGACATGATAATTTAGAATTTACAGTTCAAAAGACAAGATGTTCAACTGTTATTATTTTTGAATTTTCCATTTTTATTACCTGAATTCTACCATTTGCCCCGAAAAACAAAAAGGGCTATACTAATAACAGTTATTAATCAACACCAATTATGTTTGACGATCCAGGCACAATTTCTCCGCCGACTACGCCACAAAATCAACCAGTCGATCCCTACGCCTCAATTCCTCAGTCGCCACCATCAGCTCAACCGCCTGTGCCGCCGCCGATCGACGCCTCCGGCAATCTCGTCTCTGGCCCTGAAGGCAATGGTGGCCGAAAGAAATATATTATCATCGGCGCGATTATTTTGGTTGTCCTCGCCGGTATTGTGGTGGCTGCCATCTTTCTCATGAAAAACATGACGTCAAAAAATACCAACAATTCCAATACGAATACAACCAATCAGAATGCAAATAGCAATGCAAATAAAACGAATCTGAACAACCAGAATTTCAATTTTAACACGAACACGAACCTGAACGGCAATCAAAACGCGAACCTCAACACGAACACCAATGGCAACGGTAATATAAACAGCAATACCAACGGAAATACGAACACCAACGGGAATACCAACGTGAATTTCAACACGAATACGAATACCAATCAGAATACGAACAGCAATATCAACGCAAACCTTGATTCAGACCAAGACGGTTTAACGGACGTGAACGAGCGACGGATTGGCACTGACCCATATAAAAAAGATACCGACGGAGACGGCTACACTGATTACGACGAAGTGCAGCACGGATATGACCCAACCAATCCCACGGCCGGCGCCAAACGGAACGTCAATATCAACGTCTAACATATATAAAAAACTCCCTCCGTTTTTCGGGGGTAGTTTTTTTATTGTTCGGCCGCCTGGACCGTATTGGCCAGGAGCGAGGCAACTGTTACTGGCCCGACGCCGCCAGGCACGGGGGTGAGAAAGCCCGGGACGTTTTTCAGGGTTGTGGCGTCGACATCGCCGACAACACCCTCGGGCTGTCGGGTAATGCCGACATCTATAACAACCGCATTCGGTTTTATGTCGTCGGCCGTAATAATTCCGGGTTGGCCGACCGCCACAATGACAATATCCGCGTTTCGGCATGCTTCCCGGAAATTCGTCGGGGCGCAAAAAACGCTGGCACCGCCCCGCTGGCGAATGAGGTATTCAAGCGGCTGGTAAAATTCGCTGCTATTTGCGATCACCGCTACTGTCTTCCCACCCAGCGGCACACCCGTGCTTTCAATCAGAAGGAGGATGCTTCGAGCGAGCGCAGGAATAAACGTTTGCTGTCCCGCGACGAGCCTTTGAATTGTTTCTGGGTGATATCCATCGACATCTTTCTGCGGACTGATGGCCGAAATAATCGCATTTTCGTTCAGTTGTTCTGGCAATGGAAGCTGGACGACGATTCCATGAATATCAGCCCTGGTATTCAATTGTTGAATGGTGCGTAATATCTCATTTTCATCCGCCGTGGCCGGAAATACCTTTTTTTCAAACTTCAGGCCGACCTGGCGGCAGGCCCGTTCCTTGATCCGTACATATAGGTGTGAGGCTGGGTCATCCCCGACCAACACAATCGCCAGTCCGGGCGTCAGCGACATCCGTCCAATGTGTTCATGCACCTGCGTCAAAAGCGTTTTGGCGATTTTCCGGCCGTTTATTATTTTCATGCTTAGCCGAGTTCTGGATATAAGGGATACCGCTGGGTGAGTTCGGCGACTGTCTGGCGCACCTCTTCTTGTTTCGCCGTTGAGTCTTTGTTTTTCAACAACTGAACGATGGTCTCGCCGATTTTCTTCAGGTCGGGTGGCGTCATGCCTCGGGTCGTCAACGCCGGGGAACCCAAACGGATGCCCGACGGGTCCATGGGCTTGCGCGGATCGTCAGGGATCATATTTTTATTCAACGTAATGTTGACCGAATCAAGAAGTTCCTGCGCTTCGCGCCCAGCTAAGCCGAGCGGGGTTACGTCCGCCAAGACGAGATGGTTTTCAGTGCCGCCGAACATTATTTTCAAACCGCCCGCCTGGAGGGCGTCACAGAGCGCCTGGGCATTCGCCTTTATCTGTTTCGCGTAAACTTTAAATTCCGGCTGGAGCGCTTCACCGAACGCCACGGCCTTGGCCGCGATATTGTGTTCGTGCGGACCGCCCTGGAATCCCGGAAAGACCGCTTTATCGATTTTCTTGGCCAGTTTCTTCGTGCACATGATCATGCCGCCACGCGGGCCGCGCAGCGTTTTATGCGTGGTTGTCGTCACGACATCAAACAGCGGCACGGGATTATTCATCTCGCCAGCCGCGATCAGGCCGGCAATATGCGCAATATCCGCCATCGTGTAGGCGCCGACCTCGTCAGCAATTTCTTTAAACTTTGCATAATCAATCTCACGCGAATAGGCTGAGTAGCCCGCGAGGATAAGTTTCGGTTTGTGCTCGCGCGCCATCTGCCGGACCTGGTCGTAATCGATTAATCCTTCGGGCGTTGTTTTATACCGGATAAACGGAAATATCTTTGCCATCCAGGTGACCGGGTGGCCATGCGTCAAATGCCCACCGTGCGATAAATCCATGCCCAACACCGTGTCGCCTGGCTCCAGGAGGGCCGAGTACACGGCGATGTTGGCCGGCGCGCCTGAGAGTGGCTGGACATTCACGTGTTCAGCGCCAAAAAGCTTTTTCGCCCGGTCAATTGCCAGCTGTTCCACCACGTCAACGTTTTGCGTACCGCCGTAATAGCGATTGCCCGGATAGCCCTCAGAGTATTTATTCGTCAGTACCGACCCAAGCGCCTCAAGCACGGCAATGGAAACAAAATTCTCGGACGGAATCAGTTCCAGTCCGTTGCGCTGGCGTTCAAGCTCAGCGCGGATGGCTTGGGCAACTTCCGGATCACGATTGTTTAGGAGTTCTAAATAGTTTGTCATGGCGGGGTAATTATGACAGTTATGCACACTTGTGTCGAGTAAGGACTTGCTATTTTTTTCAATCGTGCCTAAAATATTTATTGGCCTATCATCGGCTTTTTTTGTCGGTGTCTGGTCAAATTTGGTGGGTTTTGCTTAAGCATTCCCTGGACCCGTATCGGCACGGCGGACAATCCTAAGATCTGCTTAAGCAGGGAGAAAACCTATGTGATTTTAAAAGATCATAAATGGGTTATTTTTCCAGATGGAACACGCCACTATGCCAAGAATCTTGGCAATGGATGGCTCTACCTGCCTTTAGAAGAACGGTTTATTAAAATCGCTCTTATAAAAAGCAGGCCGTACCATTTGGAACGGCCCACCCAACCAAACAAAGGTTAACCTTTTACCTAGACCCTCGGCCAACGAGGGTTTTAGGTTATCTTCTTACCATGCGTGTATACACATGTCAATATTATTATAACATTTATAATCCTATTAAATGTGTTGATATCCATTATTTGTACTAATATGGGCTTAATTTTTATCTAGGTATAGTTATTCTTTTTTTCCATTAGCATAAAAACCTAATTCAATAATTATAACTGCAATTATAAATATAAAATAAATATTTAATTGGCCACCAAAACAAACAGGCATTTCACCTTCGTTGCCAACACATGCACCGAATAAAAATAATGGGATTGATACAATTAATCCCATATAACACATCGTAAATATTATTTTTCCTGTCAATAACAGCCTGCTACGTAATGATTTGTTGTTTTCTTCCGTCCAGTCATATTTAATATTCCAACCAAGTTGAAATGATGACCAAACGTATGCAATAACGCTTAGTATTATCAATAAGTATTTTATTAACACATCTAACCATGTTTTTAAATCAGGAATTGCAAATTTAATCATAATATAAAAAAGAACCACAATCACAAAGGACCAGATGATAACCTTGGTAATGGTACTAAAAATCCTTTTTATTCTCATGTTTTTTGTATATATAACAATTATGCCAATATTATTACGAGTTGTCGAATAAAGTTATATCATCGTGTCCGCCCGTTGCGAAGTCAGTGAGAGGAAAAATAGGCGAAGAGGAGCAGTGCTCGGCCGGTTGGCAGAGCAGACGATCTCGTTGTTTGAGCCCCGCCCTATACCAAAAAACTTCTGTAGGGCGGGGCGAGTTCGAGTCGTCAGCGACGATGAAGCCATTTTTCCCACTGACGAAGCACGGGCGGCGTTTCTTTTCTGCCCCTTTTCTTTTCAAAAGAAAAGGGGCGAACGCCCTATCTTGCATATTGAGATCCTGAAACAAGTTCAGGATGACAGACTGAATTGACAGAAATATCATTATTCTCTATAATCCTACTATATTACTAGGAATATAGAAATGGCCTATTTCGGCAAAATCTCAACTCGCGAACATTACGGTCTCCGCCTCGCTTTGTGGCTAGCCCAAACCTACCGGACAAAACAGCCGGTTACGCTGGCCGATATCGGCCGACACGAAAATATTTCCCTGAAATACCTGGAACAGCTGATCGTGCCGTTTCGGAAGGCGCGCTGGATCTCGAGCCAGCGCGGACGCAACGGCGGCTACCGTTTTATCAAGGATCCGAAACGCCTGACCCTGCTTGATGTTACCAATCTGCTCTCAAACCAGCCGCGGGTGGTTGATTGCCTGACCGCCTCGTGCCCGTTGGAACATCGCTGTCCGTCAAAAACCGCTTGGCAAAAGGTCCAGTCCGCCCTTGACCAGGCGCTCAATAAGATTACCCTCTCACAACTTATTCAGCATTCATAAACATGGCTGTCGCGACATTTACCATTCAAGGCTTATCCGCCGCAACCGGCAATAAGCGCATCCTTCATGATATCAATCTACGCATCCGCCCTGGCCAGATTGTCGCTTTGATGGGCCCGAATGGTTCTGGAAAATCAACCTTGGCCAATACTTTAATGGGACATCCTGAGAGCCAGGTCCAAAGCGGCCGCGTGGTCTGGCAAGGTAAAGACATCTTGCGATTAAAACCGTGGGAGCGCTCGCGGCTGGGGCTGTTTCTGGGTTTCCAATACCCTCTTGAACTGCCCGGCGTGAACCTGCTCGAATTTCTTCTGACTGCCGCCCAGGCGCAAGGTCACGGAAAAATAAATCAAACCGAGCTCGACACCAGAATCGACCAAGCCCTGAAAGACTTGCGTCTCCCAAAAAAGTTTTTAGAACGGTCGGTGAACGAAGGATTTTCCGGCGGCGAAAAGAAAAAGGTCGAGTTGCTCCAGCTGCTCGTTCTCCGGCCGAAAATCGCCATTCTCGATGAAGCTGACTCCGGACTCGATATTGACGCCCTCCGCTACATCGCTCGCGGCATCAATCAGGCCGCCAAACGCGGAACTGGTTTTCTGATCATCACCCACTATCAGCGTTTATTGTCGTATGTGAAGCCGGATCGCGTTCACGTCCTGCTCCGGGGTACGCTCGTTCGCTCAGGCGATCGGCGCCTAGTCAGTCTTCTGGAACGCCGCGGCTATGACTGGTTAACCGCTGCCGCATGAACGCAACCTCATTTCGAAAAACAGATCAGTCTTTTCGCGACCCCTCTGTTTATGTATATAAAACTCCGCGCGGACTGTCCTCGGCGGTCGTGAGGGAAATATCGCGCCTCAAAAATGAGCCGGCCTGGATGCTGGCGAAACGTTTGGAAGCCCTGCGCTATTTCCGCGCCAAATCGCTCCCGACCTGGGGCGCTGATTTGTCTGAGCTTGATTTCGACAATATTACCTACTACTGGAAACCGACTGATCAGCCCTCGGTCTCCTGGAAGACCGTTCCTCGGCGGATCAAAAAAACCTTTGACCGCCTGGGCGTCCCCGAGGCAGAACGGAAATTTCTGGCCGGGGCGGGAGCACAGTATGAATCCGAAATGATCTACCATCATCTGAAGGATCAGTGGACAAAGCTCGGCGTTGTTTTCTGCGACATGTCCGAGGCGCCCCGACTCTACCCGGAGCTCGTGAAAAAGTATTTTGGTGCCGTTGTTCCAATCGCCGACAACAAGTTCTCGGCCTTGAATTCAGCCGTCTGGTCCGGCGGTTCGTTTATTTACATTCCGAAGGGTGTTCATGTCGACCTCCCGCTCCAGGCCTATTTTCGCATCAACGCTCCGTCGATCGGACAGTTTGAGCGGACCCTGATCATTGCCGACGAAGACTCCTCGGTCCACTACATCGAGGGCTGCACCGCGCCGTTGTACTCAAAACAGTCGCTTCATGCCGCGGTCGTCGAAGTGATCGCCCTACCGCGTTCCCGGATCCGCTACACCACGATCCAAAACTGGTCACAAAATGTTTATAATCTCGTTACCAAACGGGCGGTGGCTTACGAAAATGCCCTGGTTGAATGGGTCGACGGCAATCTCGGCTCAAGAACTACCATGAAATATCCGGCCGTGTTCCTCAAAGGACGCGGCGCCCGAGCCGACATTCTCTCGATCGCCTTGGCCGGAAAGGGCCAGCATCAGGACGCTGGGGCGAAAGTGCTGCACCTCGCGCCCGATACGCATTCAAATATCGTTTCAAAGTCGATCGCCCATCATGGCGGCCGGACCTCATACCGCGGCCTGGTCAGAGTTGTTCCACAAGCTACTAATTGTCGCGTCAAGGTCCGCTGCGACGCTTTACTGGTCGATGCGCGTTCGCGTTCCGATACTTATCCGACGCTGGCAATCAAGAATTCGACTGCCCGCGTCGAACACGAAGCGACCGTGTCAAAAATCAGCGAAGAACAGTTATTCTATCTTGAAAGTCGTGGCTTGACCCGGGCTGACGCGGAACGGATGGTCGTGGTCGGCTTCCTCGACGCCTTTGCCAAAGAATTGCCCATGGAATACGCAGTCGAATTAAATCGTCTTATTGAAATGGAGCTGTCCGGCTCTGTCGGCTAACATGCGACACACGATCGCACAATTTATCTCAAGTTTTTCTGACGCCCGGCAGTTATTATTAGCGGGGGTACGTTTTTTTCCGTTCATACTGGCGCCACTGTCAGTTCAACGTGATTGTGAACGAAGCGCAAGAAACACGCCACTGGCAAAAAACGTCCTGCGCTCTGGGTATATTGCCGTCTTTCCTTCTGGTCGTCCGTATACAATTCGGTTCAGCCAGGGCGCGGCCGCTTATTTCCCAGCCGTCTTTTTTATTGCCGAGCCAAACAGTAATATCACCTTGTTCGATACCCGCGGAACGTCAACAACGATCGGGGAACAGACGACGCACGTGATTGCCCGAACGCGTTCTCATTTTTCGTGCGGACTTACCCAGCGTTCCGCTCTCGCAAAAGATGTGCGCTATACTGCCATTGTCGAGACTGACGCAGCCTTTGAGTTCGCCGGTTTTCTTCATGGCACCAAGACGCACGCAGTACGCGTGGCCACACAATTAGCTGGCTCCCGCAGTGTTAGCAACATGCGGCTGGCGCTCCTTTGCTCCCAGCATAGTCAAACCTTCGTTGAGCTTCAACACGCGCACGCCGGACCAAAGACAAACGGCCAAATTCATCTGAAAGCGATTGTTCGCGATCACGCCTCGTTGCACGCACCCGGCTGGATAACCGTCGGGAAACGGGCACAAAAAACGAATTCATTTTTACGCGAGGATGTGCTACTCTTATCAGCAGAGGCTGAAGCTAAAGCTGTTCCGAATCTTGAAATTCTTCATCACGACGTTCGCGTCTGGCACAATGCGACGGTCGGCCAGTTTTCGTCCGACCAGCTCTACTATTGCGCGTCGCGTGGTCTGACGCTTAGCCAGACCGAACATCTCCTGACCAAAGGTTTCTTTACGGATTTAGCGGGACAGATGAATAACCACGCTTTGGCTCAATACTATCGTCAATCACTGACTGCATTTTTATGAATTTCACACGCTATCGAAAAGATTTTCCCATCCTCACGAAGGCAAAAACCGGCCGGAAACCGTTTGTCTATCTTGATTCCGCCGCGACAAGCCAAAAACCCGCGGCTGTCATTCGCGCGGAACAGGATTGGTACGAGCAAAAAAACGCCAACCCCCACCGCGGCACCTATGCCTTAGCCGATGTCGCGACCGGGGCGTATGAACGCGTCCGGACAACAGTGGCGAAGTTTATCCACGCGTCCAGTCCGGAGACGATTGTGTTCACTCGCGGGACGACCGAGGGCATCAATTTGGTCGTTCAGGCCTGGGCAAAGAAGAATCTCCGTCGCGGTGACACCGTCTTGTTGACTGAGATGGAGCATCATGCAAATATTGTTCCCTGGCAACTACTCGCCCAGGAAAAAGGATTAACGCTGAAGTATTGGCCGATCGATCGTCAGGGAAAGTTGGCACTGAAAAACTTCCCGGCCCTGCTCCGCGGTGTGCGTTTCTTGTCCCTGGTTCATGTTTCGAACGTGCTCGGTACGATCAATCCCGTTGAGAAAATCGTTCGCGCCGCCCACCGACGCAATATTCCCGTGCTCATCGACGCCGCTCAGAGCGTGCCGCATCTCCCCGTTAACCTGAAAGCGATCGACCCGGATTTTTTCGCCTTTTCGAGCCATAAAATGCTCGGGCCAACCGGCGTGGGCGTGCTCTACATTAAGAAGGGTCGCGATCTCGAAATGACGCCCTATCAGGCCGGCGGTGACATGATTGAGGAGGTGCACTGGACGCACTCGACCTTCAAACCAGCGCCGTGGAAATTCGAAGCTGGCACGCAGGCCTTGGCCCAGGTGGCCGGACTTGGCGCAGCCATTGAGTATCTTGAAAAAATCGGTATAAAAAATATTCGCCGGCACGAACAGTCGCTTGTCGCTCATGCGTATCGCCGTTTATCCCGCCTGCCGCAAGTGCGAATCTGCGGACCGGATCCACGTTTCCGTTCTGGCGCGATCAGTTTTCAAGTCACAAATATGCATCCGCATGATTTAGCGACGCTGTTCGACAATTACGGCATCTGTGTCCGCGCCGGCCATCATTGCGCCCAGCTTCTCCACCGAAAACTGAAATTGCCCGCTACCACCAGAATCAGCGTTTCGGTATACAACACAAAAAAAGAAATCGACTACTTTATTTCAACCTTGAAAGCAATCCTCCGCCAATGGTCACGCCCTACAACCTCATCGTAATGAAGCATTACCGCCATCCCGCGCATAAAGGCCGGCTGAAAAAACCGGATGCAACGTTCAGTGGTGCGAATTATTCCTGCGGCGACTCCCTTACATTTACCGTCAAACTTGATCGCCAAAAACGTGTTAGCGAGGTCGGCTGGGATGGTACTGGTTGTGCCATTTCTCAGGCATCGGCTTCTATTTTTTCCGACCTGATCATCGGCAAGACGCTCGCCCAAATACAAAAAATGCGAAGTGATACTCTGGTTAATAAGCTGAAACTGCCCCTTTCGCCGATGCGGCGAAAGTGCGCCGTTCTGCCCTTGTATGCCATTACCAAAGAAGGGTAAGCAGCTGAATTTTTGGTTGCGCCTGCCGAAGCCGTTTTTTGTCTTGGCGCCAATGTCGGACGTAACCGATTCAGCTTTTCGGCAGGTCTACGCCAAACATGGCAAGCCCGATGTCTTGGTAACCGAATTTGTGTCCTGCGCCGGGCTGTGTTCGCCCGGAAAAGGGCGCGTTCTGAAAGACTTGTTTTTTACCCCCGCTGAGCGGCCGATCGTGGCCCAGCTTTGGGGCAGCCGGCCAGAACAGTTCTACGCCAGCGCCAAAATTATCCGCTCGCTCGGCTTCGACGGTCTGGACATTAACATGGGCTGTCCGGATAAAAGCGTTGAGCGACAAGGTGGTGGCGCCGCCCTGATGAAGAATCCGCGCCTGGCCAGTCGGATCATTGCTGAGGCGAAACGCGGCGCCGGCCCGCTACCCGTCTCGATTAAGACGCGGATCGGCTACAACCATGATGAGCTTGATGCCTGGCTGCCGGTACTGCTGAAGATGAAGCCGGCGGCGATCACTGTCCACGCCCGCACGCGGAAACAAATGTCGCGGGTTCCGGCTGATTGGAGCCTGGTGGCCCGGGCGGTTATTCTTAGAAAAAAACTTGGTAGTCAAACGCTGATCATTGGCAATGGCGATGTATCTTCTCTCGCCGAGGGGCGACAACGCGCCCAGGAAACCGGTTGCGACGGAATCATGGTTGGCCGCGGTGTTTTCGGAAACCCTTGGTTCTTTGACGCAAACAAAAAGCGGGAGCCGACCGTGAAACAAAGGTTGAGCGTTCTCGTCGAGCACGCGAAGTTGTTCGAGCGAGTCCACCAGGACCGGAAATCATACAACCTCATGAAGAAACACATCAAGGCGTACGTAGCCGGTTTTTCAGAAGCAAAAAAACTGCGGCTGGCGCTGATGCAGACAACCACATCAAAAGAACTCGTCGTTGCCGTCAAACAATATCAAAAAAACATACCGTAAAATACACAATTATTTCATCAGTAAAAACAACACTATGTACAAAGCGATCGACTATTCTCATCTCATCGGCCTGTCTGGTTTCAGCGACATTCTCTTGACGAATCACTTCACGCTCTATCAGGGCTACGTCAAGAATGTTAATGCGCTCTCCGATCTGCTCGATGAATTGACTGCCGCTGGAAAAAACAACACCCCCGAATTCGCCGAAACAAAACGCCGGTTCGGCTGGGAATTCAACGGTATGCGTCTCCATGAGCTGTATTTCGACAATCTCACCAAAGACGCGAAGCCGCTCGACCTGAAATCACCGCTTGCACTCCAGCTAACAAAGGATTTCGGCGATTATCTGGCCTGGGAAAAAGAATTTCAAGCGACTGGCGCACTCCGGGGTGTCGGCTGGGCTGTGCTTGCCTATGATCCGGCCGGCCAACGGACATTTAACATCTGGGTCAATGAGCACGACGTCGGACTACTGGCCGGCGCCAAGCCGCTATTGGTCTTGGATGTGTTTGAGCACGCCTACATGCTTGATTTCGGCCTAAAGCGCGCCGAATATATCGCTGCCTTCTTCAAGGCAATCGATTGGACTGACGCGGAAAAACGCTTCGCTGCCGTTTAATACGCGGGGCAGTCGCCAGTCTAAATAAACGTGTCGCTGACAGGCTTTTTGGCTTGTCCACGCGTTGTCTTGTTTTACTTAATCGGGCTTTTGTGTTATTATCATGGATGAATATGCATATGAAATCAAACACTCAGCCCCACAAAGTCACCAAGGCGATAATACCAGTTGCCGGCTACGGCACGCGTTTCTTGCCGGCTACCAAAGCACAGCCAAAAGAAATGCTACCGGTTATTGACCGGCCGGCGGTCCAAATCGCCGTCGAAGAGGCTGTAAAATCCGGTATTACCGACATCATTTTGATCACCGGTCAAAGCAAACGAGCAATTGAGGACCATTTCGATCGTAATACCGATCTCGAATTACGTCTGAGGCAAGCGAAAAAATCAAAAGAATTAGCTGAAATAATTGCCGTCTCGGAGTTAGCTAATTTTGTCTATATCCGGCAAAGAAAAGCGTTAGGCAACGGTCACGCCGTCCTCTGCGCTGAAAACGTTATCGGCCACGAACCTTTTGCTGTTATTTGGCCGGATGATTATATCGTCTCAAAAAAAATCTGCATCAAGCAGATGATTGATGTCTACAATGAATACACCTCGCCGGTGATTGGCGTTCTGGCCGTGCCGCGTTCCGACATCACCAAATACGGAATTATCAAGAACAAACACATCAAGGAAAATATACACGAGGTGCTGGGCATCATCGAAAAACCAGATTTAGAAAACGCGCCGTCAAACCTGGCCGTGCTCAAAGGATACGTGCTCACGCCGGACATTTTCGCCGTCCTCAAACACACCCGGGCTGGAAAAGGTGGCGAAATCTGGCTGGCAGATGCGGTTTTGAATCTCATGAAAAAACAATCTGTTTTTGCCTGTGAGTTTTCTGGTACAATTTACGATCTTGGCTCGAAGCTCGGCTGGTTGAAGGCGAACATCGCTGAGGGATTAAAACACGATTCGCTTGGCACCGAGCTACGAAAATATTTGCGTTCACTCGTACGCTAATGTCACAACGCTTCCGTTGGCTGATTATTATCCTCGTACTCCTCCTCCCGGTTATCGTTGGCGGTGCAGCCTGTAGTACGAAATCAAATTCGTCCGCTACGTTGGCGCCGATTACAATCAAAATGTGGGGTGTCTGGGACGAGGAAGATGCTTACACGGAAATTTTTAATTCCTACAAGGCGTCCCACCCGAACGTTAAGTTCGAGTATACCAAATTTCAGTACGAAGAATATCGGGATCAGCTTTTGGCTGCCTGGGCGCGGGGCGAGGGTCCCGATATCTTTGCGGTGCCGAACAGTTCGCTGGGCGAATATCGTAAATTCATCACCCCGCTACCGCAAACTATTGAGGTTCCAAAACTGGTCACCTCAAAGGCATTAGGGTGCAAAAAAGAGACCAAGCGCGTCACCACAAAACAACGAACCTATACGGCCGACACCCTTCGCTCCGAATTCATACCGGTCGTTTCAGAGGATGTCCTTTTTTACGACAAAGACGGCAATCCTCAGATTTATGGATTGCCCTTCAGCACGGATAATCTCGTCCTCTATTACAACCGCGACATCCTCAATCAGGCACGCATTGCCTTGCCGCCTCGGAATTGGAACGAGCTCGTCAGCCAGATACCAAGTTTAGTCAAAGAGAGTGAAAAGGGTGAGATTATCCAATCCGCGATTGCCCTCGGAACGTCAAAAAATATCCAGCGCTATACCGACCTGCTCTCCGTTCTGATGATGCAAGACGGCGCGACAATGGGCAAGATGAACGACGCCAACGTTTTTCAAGCCCTGTTTGACCAAAGCGTCAAAGACGCCGACAATAAAGCGTTCTATTCCGGCGCTCATGCCCTGACGTTTTATACCGACTTTTCGAATGCGTCAAAACAAGCCTACACCTGGAACGAGGACCTGCCTGATTCGTTCGAGGCTTTTACTCAGGGCTTAAGCGCCTACTTTCTCGGCTATGCCTATCATATCCCGCTTATTCAGAAAGCGGCGCCGACGCTCAATTACGACATTGCCGCGCTGCCTCAAGTCAGCCTGAACCAGGAGATCAATTTTGCAAACTACTGGGTGCAATCAGTGTTTGTGAATTCAAAAAACGCGACCCAGGCCTGGGATTTTCTCTACTTTGCCACCCAAGCAGCGAATGTCCAACCATATTTGAAAGAAACTGTTCTCCCCTCAGCGCTGCGTTCGATCATTAACACGCAGGCCGAGGACTATCCTCAAATCGACGTCTTCATTAAGCAATCGCTCACCAGTTCGTCCTGGTACCACGGAAAAAACTATCGCACCACCGATGAAGCGTTTAAACTCATGATCGACGAGGTGGTAAAGGCCGAATCAACTCCAAAAGACGCTGTCGAGAAGGCCGCTAAAACCATCAACCAAAACGAGCGCATTGCCGATTAACGCCAGCCAACGGCAAACGATCGACGCTCCATCCTCCAATCCGATTACTTGAACCAAGCTATTTATGAAAAAGAAATTATTTCTCAGTTTCCTCACTATCCTGGTCGTGGCCATTCCGTTTGTTGTTCTTGCGGAAAACACCGAGGGGCTAACAAACCCGCTCGGTGATATCACCGCGGTCGATCAACTGATCGTACGCATCTTGAAGGGTTTCTTAGGCATTCTTTCGCTGTTTTCGCTGGTGATGGTGATTTATGGAGGCTTCCAATATGTCAGTTCGGCTGGCAATCAGCAGCGGGTCACCCAGGCAAAGGATACTATTGTTTGGGCGCTCGTTGGCTTGGTTATTGCGTTCCTAAGTCTGGCGGTTGTTAATTGGGTTGTTGACCTATTTAAAGGCATTGGGACATAACAATATTTGACAAAAAGCTAATCTTGGTGTACAATTTGTACAGATTATAGAGTGTGAATAAAACCAAGCGAATATTTTCCTAAATACGTAACAACCTTTCTGAAAGGGGGTGAAACAATGAAAAAACTTACGAAAATCGTATCGATTCTCAGTCTCGCCGGTCTGGCGCTATTGACTTTCGCCCCAACGGTTTCCGCGTTAACCATTGATAATGGTTATGGCACAAACATCTATGGTACCGATAAGCCGTTGTCAGAACAGATTACCGCTATCATCCAGTGGGTGCTCGGCTTCCTCGCCCTCGTAGCTGTTATTATGATCATCTATGGCGGTTTTATTTGGCTCACAGCCGCTGGGAATGAAGAGCGCGTTGGCCAAGCGAAAAAGATTATTTCCGCTGCAATCATCGGCCTCGTCATTATACTGCTCGCCTGGGCTATTACCTGGTTTGTCACGTCCGGCATTCTCGCTGGCGGTGGCACGGCCTAATTCTCGTTACATACAAAAAACTAAAACTACTCAGAACGGGTAGTTTTAGTTTTGAGCACTGGCTCTAGACGAGCCCCTGCCAGTACGGTATACTGGGCGTAGCAGTAAGGACGAGTATCAAATGAATATGTCAAAAAAAACCAAACACTCATTCCTGGCCGCCTGTTGCCTGATCATTCTGTCGCTGGCTTTTCTTTTTACGCTTACCCCCGTTCAGGCTGATGATTCCGTCAACATTGGCATTAGTCCTTCAATCCAGACCGAGCTTGGTATCCCGAAAGATCTGGCGAGCACCGTGGTAAAAGTTGCTCAATATGTTATCGGGTTTTTAGCCTTTCTTTCCGTCGTCCTACTCATCTATGCCGGCTTCACCTGGATGACGGCGGCTGGCAATGAAGAAAAAATAGCCACCGCAAAAAAAACGATCACCGCCGCCGTGATCGGCATCGCGATCGTCCTCCTGGCTGGCGCGATCGTCGCCTTTGTGGTGACGGCATTTGTGACGACAGCCTAGCGTCAATAAACAATAAATCCGCCGATTGGGTCGCGCGGTTTTTTATTAAGCAAAAGGGGCTAGAACGTTCGATTATTTTACTTCGTATATAATCGCCTCATCGTCCTCATAGCGCCTGACAAAACCGGGGTCATCAGCGATCGTGCGTTTCATTGCTCCGTGGCTCTGCGTAATAAAAACATAGCGGGCCCGAAAATCTTTTTTTATTATCTCATAGGCGCCGACAGTCGTGTTGCCGATGGTGATGTCAACCCATTTCTGATACAACTCCTTATCGGCTAAATACATAAACGTGGGATCGAGGCCACCGATGTAGTAATTTGTGTCGTCGTAATAAAAGAGGAGCGGAAACTCGTCCCAACTGCTATGGAAGACAATGTCGCCGGTGCGGGAATGTTGTGCCAGCCACTGGCTTGAACGCTTGAATTTTGTGTACGAAAAGCCGCTGGCGAGATCGGACCGATCGTTATTGAAATTCCGTATAGCCAGCGCCGGAACGGTCACAAAAAAGTACAAAAGCGTTAAAAACGCAACAATCTTGAGCCGTGGCTTTAGGTGATTGAATGCGTGAGCCAAACGATTTACCGAAAAATTCCGTAATGAAGCGCCTAAAATTGAAAAACTAAAAAGACAGGCAATCGGGATATAGTATTCAACGTAGCGCCGTGATTTCAGGGTTAAAATCAGGAAAAATATGGTGAGCAAAAATAAATACAGGTCGCGGCGCGACAATCGTTTCCAGACAAAAAAGACAACCACGGCCGTCACAATGAGCGCGATCGTCAAAAAGATGCTGCCGGTAAAGAGCGCAAACGGCTGATAGGGATACCACTCGCCGCCGACGCCGATACTGTCTCGATAGTTCTTGATGCCAATCTCAAAAAGTTGATAGCGATAGAACTCCAGATTCTGGGGAAAATATGGATTAATTAATAGACCCGCGGCCACACCCGTACAGGTGCTCAGAAAAGTCAGCCAGGCGGTTTTTGGATACACCGTTTGTCGCCACGACAAGTGATGCCGACGTATTTTCTGGACGATATTGAGAATGATTTCAATGCCGAGATAGAGGCCGCTCACTATAACGATGAGCGAAAAACCGCCGTACGCCCAGACGTAGAAAAATGAAAATATGAATAGCAGTTTCCAACGCCCTTCAATAATCATCCATAACCCGAGAAATAGTAAAATCAACGAGAGGCTGGGGGCCTTTGCTAAGCTCACCCGAAAGATGAACGGACCCATCAGCAGGGGCAGAAGCGAGAAAGAAAAGGCAAACCGTATTCGGAAGCGCCGCAGCAGCCAGTAAAATGTAACGATAAAGGCGCTGGCCAATATGACTGTCGCCAATTTTAAACCAACGATCGGCTGAAGGAAGCTGACGAACGGAATGAGGAATATATGGTAGAGAAAGTGTTGGTCGGTATAAGCTTGTCCGAGTACGGTAAAATTTCCCAGCCAAGGGAATGTCTTGATTATTCCGTGATCGCGCATGAGCATGGCCATCTTGGCATGGTAAAAAGAATCTGGGTCGGCCAGGACGTTGCTGTACTGCAGCACAAAAAAGAAAATAAACGCCAAACCGAATAATATTAAGTATGGCGTCGCTCTAGGATAGCGTTGGCGGGACATGGCTGGGACTTTCAATTTTCTTTGGCCGGAAATACACGGCAATACCGAATGCCGCGAGAGCGTAGAGGTATCCGATCACGACATCAATGATGTAGTGCTCTCCGAAATAGACGATGGCCAGACTGACCATAACCGGAATAATAAACCAGGCGAGGCCCTTCCATCGAAAAAACAAGGTTAAACAGAGGGCGATAAATAGCGGCCAAGCGGCATGCATCGACGGCATGGCTGCCACTTGGTTTGCCCCAAGCGTTTGGTAAAGTGACGGGAAAGATACATGAAGCGCCTGTTGCGCCACCTCAACGAGCAAATGCGGCATAGTCGGCAGAAAGCCTTGTTCGCTGGCCATCCAGGGCGGCATGGCAGGGAAAAGGACGTAGGTGAAAAAACCCGCCACAGCCAGGACGATAAAACCGTCGGTATACAGGTGATAGAGGGCGCGTCTCTTAAAATACAGAAAGATGGCGACGAGATAGGGGAAAAAATAGTGCGTTAGATAGAAAGACATGAACACCGCGTCGTACCAGGCATATGATCCATTCGCATGAAACCGCTCCTGCAGCTGGATTGTGGGAATGCCTCCAAACAGGGATTTTTCCCATTGGATTACATTTATAACATTGACGTGTTCCGATAAAACGCTGCCGATACCCTGCATGGCTCCGTATGATAGCGGCAAAAGGAGAAATGGGCGCCAGTCTCTCAGCCAACCTTTCAACGGAATGGCCGCGACAACGCCGAGAGCGAGAAGATACAATAGCTTCGGGCTTATCTGACGCGAATAGACCAGCCAATAGACAGCGATCAAAACAAAAAACGCCAGGTACAAGAGCTGGCGATAGCGATGGTTTTCAGTTATCCAGCGACGTATACTCATGAAAGGAAATCAATGGTAAAGTAGCTTAGCGTCGCGCCAACCTGTCTTTAAAATAGTCAACCCAAGGAATTACCGAAGCATCTACCTGGTTTAAAATCGAGAGCCAGTAGGTTGCGTACCCGCTGAAAGCGAGGGAGTTTAAGGCGTCTTCAACCCGATCATTCCCACCAGCCCGGAACATTACCGTTGGTACGTGATTGTGTTCAAATACTTTCCGTGTAATTTCATGACGCTTTTGATTTCGGCGATCATATAAATCTGAGGTTAAAAATACGCCGAGCAATCGCCGAGCCGCAGTCGGATTTGCCAACCCTTCAAGGAGGTGGTGATTCAGGTCTGGGATAGGATAATAAGCGGAGAACTGCTTGGCATTTTCATTAATCCGATTTCGGAACGCTTCCGCTGTTGCTTCCAGGTGTTCGCTCGCCATAATAATTGGAATTCGGCCTTTCATCTGGACTGCCCATTGCTTCGATAAATTCTTTGAAAGTGGGCTCGCCGACCGCCATGTTCGCGTTTTCTGGATAGTCCGACTTAGGGCACTAATTATTTGCCGGTCAGTAAGCCGAAGCTGTCCGGCGGCGGCCAGAAGTCCGGCGGTCCCAAAAATCATATAGCCGGCGCCCATGCGCGGTTGACGCGATGGATTATATGTTTCCGTAAAAACGTACGCCGGTATGCGCCATTTTTTAACAAGGGCAACTAACGATCCGCCGAGGGTTATCGCCATCATTTTTGAACCTCGGGTCCGGGCACTCTTGGCAGCCGTTAGCGGTTCTTCGGTTGTCCCGGAATAGCTTGAAACGATTACCAGCGTATTTCTATCCACCCAGCCCGGCAGCCGATAGTCGCCGAGCACGGTCATGGGAATTTTTAGATCATTCGCAAATAGTGTCCGTATAATGCGCGCTGGCCAGCCTGATCCGCCCATGCCAAGCGCGAGGATTGTTTTTACGGTGCGATAATTAGATGGAATATGAACATGCCGCGCTTCACTCCATGCTTGGCGCGCCTGTGCCGGAAACGCCTCAATCGATTCAAGGAAGCGATTGGTATCAATTCTAGGAGTGCAATCAAGTTGCTGGCGGTATTTTTTTTGTTCGGAAATCAACATAACGCCTATAATCATACCTGGTCTTGGTGGTTTAGGCAAATTGACCAGCGACCTATTTTTTGGTATAGTGGCGAGTGACACGTTTAAGTTTTTTGATTACATTGTGGCTATGTCTGGCCATTCTAAATGGGCACAAATTAAAAGGCAGAAGGGCACAGCGGACGTGAAACGGAGCGGCGTGTTCACCAAGATGAGCAACGCCATTTCGGTCGCGGTCCGGGACGGCGGCAAAAATCCGGAGATGAATTTCAAGCTTCGGCTGGCGATTGAGCGGGCCCGAGCTGTCAATATGCCGAATCAGAGCATTGAGCGAGCCATTGCCCGTGGCGCCGGTGAGGGCAGTGATGCGATCATTGATGTTGTTTTTTATGAGGGTTTTGGCCCGGGCGGAGCCGCCTTGGTTGTTGAAACAATGACCGACAATAAAAACCGGACCTCTAATGACATCCGAGCCGTTTTTGGAAAACATGGCGGGACACTCGGAACGCCGAATTCCGTTAAATGGCAATTTTCATCGGCCGGGCTTATCCTGATCGCGAAAAAGGATCTGCCCACCACGCCGCGAGATGAACTTGAGCTTCAGCTGATTGACGCCGGGGCAGACGACGTCCGCGAGAATCCCGAAGGCATTGAAATTACAACACCGCCAAATCAACTGAAAGCTGTTCAGGATAAAATTCTTTCGCTTCACATACCCGTTGCCACGGCCGAGCTTATCTTGATTCCGCAAAATCCGGTGCAACTTGAGCCGGCCGCGCGTGAAAAACTCGATCAACTCATCAGCGATCTCGAGAACCTCCAGGACGTCCACGCCGTCTATACGAACAATCAACCATGATTATTCTCGGCATTGATCCGGGTCTGGCTCGAATCGGCTATGGGGTCATCCGGAAACAGGGATCAGCCCTCAGCTATATCGACGCTGGCTGCATCACGACGTCGGCCACGATGCCGTTTGCGCAACGGCTGATCGTCATCAACCGCTCGCTGAAAAAAATACTCCAACGCCACAAGCCTGATCACGTCGCCATCGAACGGTTATTCTTTTTTAAAAATGCGAAAACGGCCTTCAGTGTTGGCCAGGCCTGGGGCGTGATAACATTTACCGTCACCACCGCGGCTCTGCCAATCATCGAATTGACGCCGCTCCAAATCAAACAGGCGGTGACTGGATACGGCCAAGCGCCAAAAGGCCAAGTCGAAAAAATCCTCAAGCTGCTTCTGAAAGTCAAAAACTTGCCCGGTCCTGACGACGCAGCCGACGCCGTGGCCTGCGCCTATTGCGCCGCTCAACATATTCTCACTCACAAACTTCATCCCTAAATATCTTCTATGGCCCTCCGCCCATTATCGATAGTCAGCGTTTCAGCCGAGGTCGCCCCTTTTTCAAAGGCCGGCGGCCAGGCTGACGTTGCCCGTTCTCTGCCGAAAGCCCTGCGGCGACTTGGCCATCGGGTAATCGTTGTCACGCCGCTTTATGGCTTCGTCGATCCGGCCAAAAACCACCTGAAGCAGATCGCCGCCGACGTTCCGATCCAGCTCGATGAGAACGAGGTTCGTCACGTTAACTTCTGGGAAGGTGAATTAATGAAAGGACTGCCGATATACTTCGTTGACTTTTATCAATACTTCGGTAGTCGCAAGGAAATTTATGGTTCTCGGCACGACAACCGACGTTTTTTTCTGTTCAATCTGGCAACCTTGAAGCTATTAACGCTCATCAACTTCAAACCAGACGTTATCCAATGCCACGAGTGGCACACCGGTTTGATCCCATATTTTCTGAAGCGTCGGTTTCAAGACAACGACCTGTTTCGTTCAACCGCCACACTCTATACGATTCACAATCTGGCCTTCCAAATGGGGCATGACTGGTGGTCGGTTCCGCCCGACCAGAAAGACAACGGACACTCTCGTTTACCGCGTTTTTCGGAGCGCGAAGCGATTGAGTATATTAATTACGCCAAACGCGCGATCCTCCACGCCGACGCCATCAACACGGTTTCGGAACAATACGCCATGGAAATTCTGACAAAAGAATTCGGCCAGGATTTGCATCGCATCCTACTCAATCGCAAGGATCGGGTCTTTGGCATCATAAACGGCATTGATTACTTTGACTTTAACCCGGCAACCGATCCTGGCTTGGAAGTAAATTATGATTTTAATTCCATCCCGCTAAAATTAAAAAATAAAGTATTTCTTCAAAAATTATTTGGCTTGCCAAAAACTCTTGAGGTGCCGCTGATTGGGATGGTCTCCCGGATCACCGAGCAAAAAGGGGTGGATCTTATCATGGACATCATTGAACCACTGATGCGCCAAGAGCTGCAGCTTGTCGTCGTGGGGGGTGGCGATAAACGATACGAGAGTTTCTTCAGAAAAATTTCAAAAAAACATCCGAAAAAGATTGCCGCTCATCTTCAGTTTGATACCACGAAGGCCAGTCAGATTTATGCCGGCTCGGACATGTTTCTAATGCCCTCGCGCTTCGAACCCTGCGGGATCGGGCAATTAATCAGCTTGCGGTACGGTTCGGTGCCGATTGTCCACGCGGTCGGCGGCCTGGTCGATACGATTACGGATTTTAATCCCAAAACCCGTCATGGCAACGGCTTTGTGTTCCGGAAATACGACTCGCGCGATCTCTTGGTGGCGATTACGCGCGCCCTGGTAAATTTCAAATACGACGACGCCTGGCGCGATTTGGTCGGCCGCGGAATGCAACAAAGTTATTCCTGGGAAATACCGGCAAAAAAATACGTCAAACTCTTCCGTTTAGCTTTACGCTATGCTCAACACCGGGTATAATTAAGGCCATGTCACGCGTTTTCTGGGCAAACTTTTTTCATATGTACCAGCCACCCGACTGGAATCGTCGCGTGGTCAAACGAGTGATTCGTGAATGCTATCGACCGTTCTTTCGGCTCTTGAAACAACAGCCGTCCATTCGACTGACGCTTAACCTCTGCGGCTCAGTGACGGAACAAATGGAGTCGCTCGGCGCGGCCGATGTGGTGGCTGATATTCGCCGGCTACTTGAGCGGAAGCAGATTGAAGTGACCGCCACCGTGAAGTATCACCCGCTCGTGCCGCTCCTTCCTAATACCGAAATCGTGCGACAGATTGCCTTGAACGACGAATGTCACCGGTCGGCCTTTGGTTCAGCCTACAATCCCCGCGGTTTTTATCTCCCGGAGATGTGCTACAGCGAACGCACCGGCCGAATGATCGCGAAACTCGGTTATGCCTGGACGATTCTTGATGAAATTTCGTTGACTGGGACCCTCGGCGCCGTCGATTTCGAACGCGGGTACCGCTTGAACAAGACGCCGCTGAAACTGATCTTCCGCAACCGTACCATCAGCGATCTCTTTTTCATGGATGCCTTGAAGTCACCCGACGTGTTCCTGACCGTTGTCCAGCGCGACCCGCGAGTGCATGGCCGGTTAATTACCGGCGTTGACATCGAAAATCTTGGCCACCATAATCCGCGACTTCTAAAAACCTGGTTTACTCTCGCTCGATCGCGACGTTTTCGTTTGTTGACTATGTCTGAATTGCTCCGAACCTATCGCCGCTGGGAAAGCGCTCGTCCAGTCGCCTCGAATTGGGCGTCACGCGAATCTGAGCTTCTCCACGATCATCCGTATTACCTCTGGAAAAATAAACAAAATACTATCCACCGCATGCAATGGAAGCTGACCGAGCTGACGATTCGCGCGGTCAAATCATCGGACCAGCCCTACGCCCAACAGACAGGCGCCCGACAACTTCTCGATAAAGCCCTGGCCTCTGACCAGTACTGGTGGGCCTCAGCCTCACCCTGGTGGAGCGTAGAACTCGTGTCAGCCGCCGCTCGAAAATATCTGGCCGTGCTCGCCCTCCTGAACTGTCCGAAAGCGACGTGCCGGCAAGCCCAGCGGCTCTATACTGGCATCGTCACGGAAACACGTCGCTGGCAGCGGAGCGGCCTGGCTCGAAATATCCGCCAAGCTTATTTAAACACCGAAACGTTCACGCGCGTCTTCGGAGGAAAAACAGTAACCTAAAACTATGTATTGGGCAAACTTTCTCCACATTTATCAGCCACCGACGCAGAAGCCATTTTGGGTGAAGAAAATCGCCAACGAATGCTACCGCAAGCTTTTTGCCGGCTTCTTGAAAAACCGCCAGGCCCGTTTGACCTTGAATATCAACGCTATTCTCGTCGAGCTGCTCCAGCGCGATGGCTTCCAGGACGTGCTAGCAAACATCCGGAAATTGGCCGAACGGGGTCAAATCGAATTCACTGACACGGCCAAATACCATCCCTTCCTTCCGCTCCTGCCGGAATCAGAGATTATCCGCCAGATCCAGCTCAATCATCAAACCAACCGGCGTGTTTTCGGAAAGGCGTACCAGCCCAAAGGCCTTTTCCCGACCGAAATGGGGTACGCGGCAAAGCTTACCCGCGTGGCAAAAAAACTGGGCTATCAGTGGATTATTATCGATGAGCTGGCCCATCCCAATCATCACGCCGCCGACCATGAAACGATCTGCCATCTGCGCGGCGACAAAGGCTTCTTTTTCTTTTTCCGAGAACGCGACATTAGTTTCCGTATTCTGTCTGCTCAGATCGGCGTGAGCGTCTTTTCCAGCCGGATGCTCGTCAATTTGCTCGGTGACCGCCTACGGAGCCACTCTTTTCTCGTCACGGCCATGGACGGAGAAACCTTCGGCCACCATCGGCCCGGCCTGGAACAGCTGCTCTTCGATCTCTACCGCGTGCCGCAGATCAAGAGCGTGACACTGTCTGAACTGCCGCAGCACTTTTCTAAACGCGAGCCGGTCGTTCCCCGACCGTCAAGCTGGGCGCTCATGCAGCGCGATATTGAGGAAAATACCCCCTACTCACGCTGGAACGACGTTCACAACGAAATCCATCGCGCCCAGTGGAAACTGACAAACTTAGCCATCGAGCAGGTTCATCGCCTGCCAACGACGTCCTCCGCCTATGCCAAAATACGGCCCGCGCTCGACCGTTCCTTGCACAGCGATCAATATTGGTGGGCTTCGGCCATGCCCTGGTGGAGCATCGAGATGATTGAGGCGGGCGCCAAAGAACTCCGCGATGTCATCCTCGCGATACCGCGACAGTCCCCGGCCATCGCACGTCAAGCCCAGGATTTATATCAAAAGATCGTCTTTACGGCTTTCGACTGGCAGCGGACCGGCAAGGTTGAAACGATGGCCAAGTTGGCCGATGAAGACGTCACCCAGCGGATTACCGTAGAAATGCCGTATATTCCGATCCGTGAATATAATCGGATCGTGGGCAATCTCACCCGTCAAATGTATCAAGCCGCCCGGAGCAAAGAGTACGAACGCGCCGCCCAAATCCGAAACCGGATCAGCGAATTGGAGGAGAAAAAGACCCTCTTAACGAAAAAACATGGAGCCGCGGCTCACCGCTAAAGAGCGCCACGACGGCGAACAGCATATTAAACGGATCATCGCTGCCTACCAGCTGACTGTTCTTGATGTCTATCGCAACGGCCCGAGGTTTTTTGTGGCGGCCTGCCAAATGGGTGACCGCCGCGTCATTTTTAAAATGTGCTTTAAGCCGCCAAGAACCGATCGGTTTCCAAACCACGGACTGAAAAAGGAGGCGTTGCTCCTGAGCTACTTTTCACAACGTGACCCGCGGTTTTTCCAAGGCCGGACCGGGCGGATTTACGCGTATGGATTGATTGGCCGGCGCTGGTACATCCGCGAGCAATTATCCGGCGAGGCTCAGAATATTAAGGATAGCAATTTTATCTTTAAACCTTCCTTTTTCACCGCCGGCACGATCCGTTGGTATACGACTTTTTTTGGGCGCGTGCATCGGATGTCGCATCGTTTTCCCCCGCACTTGCGCCGCGTCTATACCGGGCATAATCTGGAAACGAACATGGCCTTGATCGGCTGGTATAAATTGCCCCGGCTGATTAACTCGCCTCAGATCATCGAACGAACCCAGCGCTTTTTGCTGGAACGGGGCCGTCTCTTTGATGCCAATCAATACGCGCTGACGCACTACGAGCCATACGCCAGCCATTTTTTCAAGCATGGACCGAATAAATTCTTTATCATCGACTGGGAAAACGTCGATTGGGGAACAGCCGCTCACGACCTTTCCGTCATCTGGTGCCGCGGCCGGCTCCATCCAGCCTGGCAAAAAGCCCTCCTGCGATCATTCTACAAGCAGACGCTTTTCAAGAAACATTTTTGGACGCTCTTTGAAGTCGAGGTCTTATTGCAAAGCATCAACAATATTGACTATTTCACCTTGACCACCAATCCGACAGAGAAAAAATACGCCGTAACCGCCTTGCCCTTTTTCCGGAACGTGGCCCTCAATATTATTGCCGGTAAATTTCATCCTTATTAATACACAACCCATGAGCTTACGAGTCCTATTCGCTACCGCAGAATTGACGCCAATCGCCAAAGTCGGCGGCCTGGCTGATGTCGCCGGCGCCTTGCCACCAGTCTTAGCAACGCTCGGCGTCGACGTCCGCGTTGTTTTGCCGAAATACGACGTCATTGACGACGCGACCTACCACAGCCGGCTAGTCGCCTCCAACATCCCGGTGACGCTCGGCGCCGAAACCCAATATGTCAACATCTACTCGACCACCATCCCGAACACCAATGTTATCGTCTATCTGATCGATAATGAGAAGTATCTCGGCCGGAACGGAATTTATTTTTCAAAAACAGCTTTTGTCGACTCGATCAGCGAAGTCCATCGTTTTGTCTTCTTCTCGAAAGCGATCCTTGAAATATTCGGCGGCATTCGCTGGACGCCAGACATCATCCATTGCCAGGACTGGCACGTCGGCATTCTCCCGACCTTGCTGAAACTGAAACAGCGGTCCGAACCGTCGGTCCAATCAATAAAAACGCTTTTTACCATCCACAATCTGGCCAACCAAGGGTTGTGGAATAAGGCTGAGGTGCTCGATTTCCTCGGTCTCAAGGAAGCTGAGTTGCCGCTACCCCTCGAATCGGGCGATATCAACCTAATCCAGCAGGGCATTCGATCGAGCGACCTCCTGAACGCGGTCAGTCAAACTTATGCCCAAGAGATTCTCACCCCGGAATATGGAGAAAAACTTGAAAATGATATCCAAAAGCGGCGCACAGTGCTCTTTGGCATCGTCAACGGAATTGACCAAGACCGCTTTAATCCAGCCACTGATCCTGATATCGCCGTCCACTACACCAGCGAGACGATCGAGAAAAAGGCTGACAACAAAAAGGCGCTTCAGGAAAAGGTTGGTTTAGCGGTTAATCCTGAGACGCTCGTCTTTGGCTTGGTTTCGCGCCTGACGAACCAGAAAGGTATCGAGCTGATTGCGGAGGCAGTCCCGAAAATCGTCGAGCTAGGCGCTCAATTAATCGTTTTGGGTCAGGGTGCCACGGAATATGAAACAATGCTCCAGGAAGTCCAAAAAAAATACCCGAAACACGTCTCGGTTACGATCGGTTTTGACGCCAGCCTCGCGCAAGCCATCTACGCCGGTTCAGACATCTTTCTGATGCCGTCGCGATTTGAACCGTGCGGTCTAGGCCAGCTTATTGCAATGCGCTATGGCACCGTGCCGATCGCCCGTGCTACCGGCGGACTGAAAGATACGGTTGAGGATTACAACCCGGCCAGCGGCACCGGCGACGGCTTTGTCTTCAGCGAATACTCTACGGCCGCCCTTATTCAATCAATTGAGCGAGCCACTGACGTCTACCGGCACAATCCAGACGCCTGGAAATCTCTCATACGAACGGCCCTGGCTCACGACTCAACCTGGACCACGGCGGCAAAAGAATATGTACAACTCTATAAGAAATTGGTACAGTAAGCGTATGAAACCGACACCCAAAGCCGAAATACGAGAAGACTACATCCATAACCGTCAGGTCATCATCGCGCCGGGACGATCAAAGCGGCCGCACAACTTTAGCCAGCATATTCCGCCGATGATTCACAAGAAAGACTGTCCCTTTTGCCCCGAAGTGGTTGATAAGGTGAAAGCCATTACGACGGTTGGGAAACGGCCGTGGCAGGTGAAGGTGATAAAAAACAAGTTTCCGATCGTTGAGGAAACAAATCAGGCCGTCTACGGCCATCAGGAAGTCGTGATTGAAACGCCGGAACACGATGTTGAGTTGGCTGAATTGTCGCTCGACCAGCTGATCACCGTGCTCAAGACATTCGGTCAGCGGATCAAGGTGCTTGCCAAAGACCCGCGAATTAACTATATCCTTGTTTTCAAGAATGACGGCGGTAAAGCCGGCGCCTCAATTGATCATGCCCATTCCCAGATCTTCGCCGCTGAATTCATCCCCCCCCACGTGCTGGAAAAACTGGCTCGCGCCGAGGAATATGAAATCCGCAACGGCCGCTGCTATTATTGCCGCCTGATCAAGCGGGAACAGGGCGGACCACGCTGGGTTTGGCACGACAAGAACGTTGCCGTACTCACCCCCTACGCCTCAACCTATAATTACGAGGTAATGATTCTGACCCGCCGGCACATCGACAATCTCGCCGATTTGAATGATCGGGAGCGTCGTTCGGTGGCGCTCGCCTTGAAACCGATCCTCTCGAAGCTAAACGCCATAAACTTTCCCTATAATTTCTACGTCCATCAAGTTGTCCACTATAAAGATGAGCACTTCTATATCCGCATCTGCCCGAGACGCGACACCTGGGCCGGTCTCGAGCTTGGCTCCCGTCTGATCGTCAATACCGTTTCGCCCGAGGAGGCGGCCCGATTTTACCGCCGGAAGAAGTAATGCCAACCCATGGGCAGCTATATTGAATTCAACGACACGCTCCAGCTTACGACCGCCCAGGGATTTCCGCCTGAACTGACGCTGGCGGCGCACCTGAAGAAACCATTCACGGCTAATGATTTTACAGGCCGCGTTTTTGATTTTCATGACAAGCCGAACATGCGGCTGTATCATTCCCCGCCGTGCCGCGTTTTTCTGGTGCACAATATTGACGGCAAGTGGCTGTACTGGGGCCACTGCCTGATTATCGAGCAGACTATCCACGCCGAGACAAAAACAACATCCGGCAAGTTTGTCATCATCAAAATCTATCCGCCGGAACACCAGCGGGCAATGAGCCTGAACGAGGTGAATCCGGGGCATGAGTATTTCTAATTCCGTATTTTTTCTCGATCCCCGCAGCGTATCTTTCTCGTCCCCACAGCTTGTTACCCCGTCTCCGCTAACTTTGTCTTCACTTGTCCCCGCAAATTCAATTTGCCGGGACACAGTTTAATCCACAGCGGTCCTTTGATACACTGTCTTGTTATATGTATACAAAAAACGGGTTAATTACTCCCGCCAAACCCACCGTAGCACTGGCCTAAAAAGTATGCAATAATTAAAGGGTTATAACCATTGAGTTCGCATATACTCTATTATGCGAAACTGCAAAAATATTTAATTATGAACAAAAGAATAAAATACATTACAGAAAAACTAAGAATTGATTGTCCAAATTTTGAGTGTCCAGACGTGGGGCAAACCCCGCTTGAGATTGTCCACACCTTAGAGAAAATAAAAAGAAGAAGACCCAAAATTATTTTAGAAATAGGATCGGCGCGTGGCGGCTTTATTTACCTATTATCTGCAACTCTTGGTAATTCGGGAACTACCTTCATCACTATTGATCCTTATATAACAGGATCAAAATATGAAAAACAATTCTATACATATGAAGACACGATTGATAAACTAAGGCATCTTTATCCAAAAAATAATTATTTGCATATTAGAAGGAAATCTACCTCTAAAAAAGCTCGAGAAGACCTAAAAGAGTATTTGGGTAATAGAAAAATAGATTTTTTATTTATTGATGGAGATCATACATATAAGTCGGTATTAAATGATTGGAAAAACTATAATAATTTTTTGGATAAAAATGGGCTGGCAGCATTTCACGACATTATCGCATACGAGGAAGTAAATAAAGCGTGGAAAAAAATAGTTTTGGGTCAAAACAAATATCAACATGAGGAGTGTAAAAAGAAGGGGGTACCATTGCTTACGTTTGTCGATAATAAAGATAAGAAAAGATTTGGACAATCAATGATTCTAGGAGTGGGTTATCTTTATAAATAAAATATTTTTGCAGATTCGCATAACACGGCATATCTGATATTTGCCGTAGTGTAGCGGAGACAAATATCAGATATGCCGAAACGTTAGCTGAAACCATCTGCTGACTATTAAAATAACGCGGCGTCCTCTTGGCCGCGCTATTTATATTGATAGTCTATTGAATCTTCACAAACTTCCGCTTCCCGGCCTGGATAACCATCCCCTTCTTTAAGCTCACCGGATGCTGCCAATCTGTGTGCGCTTTTCCGTCAATCTTCACGCCGCCCTGCTCGACTAAACGACGAGCTTCAGACTTGCTCGACGCGAGCTTTGCTGCTACCAAAACCTCGGGCAAGCTGAGCCGCTGCTTCGTCACGGTATAGGCGCTTGTTTTTTCCGGGGTTTTTTTATCGCGAAACACTCGGTCAAATTCAGCGGCCGCTTTTTCCGACTCCACTTTGCCATGATATTGTTTCACGATCTCGCGAGCGAGCCTCGCTTTTATGTTGCGAGGATTTTCTCCTGATTGTAATTCACCCTCAAGCGCCTTTAGTTCCCGGGCCGGTACTAGCGTGGCGAGTTCAAAGTAATGCATGATCAAACTGTCTGGGATCGACATGACCTTGCCGTACATTTCATTGGCTGATTCCGTGATGCCGATGTAATTTCCGAGGCTCTGGCTCATTTTGCGCTGGCCGTCGGTGCCAATTAACAATTTCATCGTCATCACATCCTGGGGCGCCTGGCCGAATTCTTTCTGCAGGATCCGTCCCTGGAGCTCGTTGAATTTCTGGTCAGTGCCGATGACCGTGAAATCTGATTTCAGCTGGACTGAATCGTAGGCTTGAAGAATCGGATAGACCGGTTCATGGTAGCCAATTTCTTTCTTCGCCTTAAGCCGCTTATCAAACATGTCCCGCTCGAGCAACCGCGAAACTGTAAAGCGCGAGAGAAGCTGGAGGAGTTCTTCGGCTGACATTTTTTCGTACCATTCGGAATTGCGGCGGATTTCGGTCTTCTTGATATCCAAGATCTTGCCGATTTGATTGATGTAGCTCTGTGCCTTCTCTTCAATGTCGTTCTTCGCACGAAGATTTCGTTGTTGAACCCGATCGGTCGGATCGCCAAATCGAGCGGTGAAATCGCCGACTAAGAAAATAATCGTGTGGCCAAGTTCCTGAAACGCCCGAAGCTTCTGGTAGACCGTCGCATAGCCCAAATGGAGGTCCTTGGTGGTCGGGTCAACGCCGTGCTTGATACGCAATGGCCGGCCAGAGCGCAGCTTCTCCTCCAAGCTCGAACGCTGGATAATCTCCTCCACCCCGCGGCTAAGCAAGTCTTCAGGTGTTTTTCGTTTTGTCGCCATAGTACTTATAATTATAGTCGACTTTTGGTATAATGACAAAGCTAGTTATTTATCGGTTTTTTCGTGTTATCTTCGCCTCATTATGCCAAATACTCAACTTCCCCCATATCAGAAAACCTGGCGAGTAGCCAACGCGGAGGAGAAGCCCCAACCAACTGCTAAAAAGCCTCGTCCGCGTTTTTGGTGGTGGCGGCGAGCGCTGGTGGTGGCCGCTATCCTCGTTTTGCTCGGCGGCATTGTTGTCGTCGGCGCGTTTGCCTGGTTTAGCCGCGATCTACCTGACCCGAACAAACTCTTGACCAGAAATGTTGCGCAAAGCACCAGAATTTATGACCGCACGGGGACGCAAATTTTGTATGAAATACACGGCGACGTAAAACGAACATTGGTTTCACTCGAAGAAATACCAGCCAATCTGAAAAACGCCACTATTGCCATTGAAGACAAGCATTTCTATGAACACTCGGGTTTTGACATCACCGGCCTGATCCGAGCGGTGGTCATAAACATCACCTCGGTCGGGCGCAGCCGCCCGGGCGGTTCGACTATTACCCAGCAGCTGGTAAAGAACGCCATCCTGACCAGCGAAAAATCGTATACCCGAAAAATCAAAGAGTTGGTATTGTCCTACCAGATTGAACGGAAGTTTTCAAAAGATCAGATCCTGAAACTGTATTTCAATGAAATTCCGTACGGCTCCGTCGCCTACGGAGTCGAATCAGCCTCTCAGATCTATTTCGGTAAGAGCGCCCGTGATTTAAACCTCGCCGAATCGGCTATTCTGGCCGCTTTGCCACAGTCACCAACCTATTATTCGCCATACGGCAGCCACGTCGATGATTTGATCGGCCGGCAACATTATATCCTTGATCTCATGGTCGAGCAGCGTTATATTACGGCCGAGCAAGCCGCCGAGGCAAAAGCCTTTCCGATCGAATTTAAACCGCTGCATGAAAATATCACGGCGCCCCATTTTGTCTTTTACGTAAAAGAGTTACTGACCGAAAAATACGGCGAAAAAATGGTCGAACAGGGCGGCTTGAAGGTGACCACCACGCTCGACACGTTTAAACAAGAGGCGGCCGAAAAAGCGGTCACGGACGGGATGGCCAAGGTGCGTCAGTATAACGGCTCGAATGCCTCGCTTGTCGCTCTCGATCCAAAAACAGGCGAAATACTCAGCCTGGTCGGATCAGCGGACTACTTCGACACGGAGCACGACGGCAACGTGAATGTGGCTTTGCGTCCGCGTCAGCCCGGATCGTCCTTCAAACCGATTGTGTACGCCACCGCCTTTAGTAAAGGGTACAGCCCGCAGACAATGCTGTTCGATGTGACGACAAACTTCGGTGATTACACGCCCCACAACTACGACGGCCGTGAGCATGGACCGGTTTCCATGCGCCAGGCGCTGGCCGGCTCACTAAATATCCCAGCGGTAAAAACATTATATCTGGCCGGCCTCAAAAACGTACTTGAAAACGCTCACGCGATGGGGTATTCCACCCTGAACGACGAGGACCGCTATGGCCTTTCTCTGGTCTTGGGCGGCGGTGAAGTTAAGTTGCTTGAGCACGTCAGTGCGTTTTCCGTCTTCGCCCGCGAAGGACTCCGACACCCGACGGCGGCGATCATAAAAGTCGAAGACAAGGACGGCAAGGTGCTGGAAGAATTTAAACCAGAGGAATCGCGGGTTCTGGACGAAGAAGTGGCCAGGAATATAAACAGTATTCTGACGGATAATAACGCCCGGAGCTTTATTTTTGGCAGCCGCAGCCCGCTGATCCTTTCGGACCGTGTCGTGGCGGCAAAAACTGGAACGACGAATGATTTCCGAGATGCCTGGACGATCGGCTACACCCCGTCGTTAGCCGCTGGCGTCTGGGTGGGTAACAATGACAACACGGAGATGAAAAGCGGGGCGGACGGCGTCGTTGTAGCCGCACCGATCTGGCATCAATTTATGGCCACCCTGCTTACTGGCACGCCTTCTGAGACGTTTAAACCGCCAAAATCCATCAACACCGACAAGATGATGCTCAACGGCCAGATTGATGAGGTCCATACGGTGAAGGTTGATTCACTGACCGGCCGCGTAATTCCTGACGAATGCCTCGATACCTATCCAAAAGAATATATCGCCGAAAAGACCTACAAAGAAACGCACACCATCTTGTATTACGTCAATAAAGATAAGCCGCTCGATCCAGCCCCCTCTGATCCTCAGAAGGATCCCCAATTCAGCCGCTGGGAAGAAGGCGTCCAGCGCTGGGCAGCGGGTCAACCTGGTTATGTTACTTCAAGCAAACCTCTTGAGAAAGAGAGTTGCAGTTTGCGCAAAGGCGGCAGTAAAGAAAAAGACGCCGTCGCCGTTCTTTCGCCGGCCGACAACGCCGTCATCACCAGCTCGCCGCTAAAGATTACTGTGCGCGTCGACGCGTCGTACAAACTTGATCGCGCTGAGCTGTATCTTGATTCCACAAAACTTGGCAGTCTGACCGAATCGCCGTATTCGCTTGAAGCAGACGTCTCAAAAAACACCAACGGCTTCTATACCTGAAAGTACTCTTTTACGATAAAAACGGTGGCGTCGTCGAAATCGACCGGACGCTTAATTTGCTCCTCTCGAGCGAAAGCCCGACGTACACCTTCATCACCCCAACCCAAAACGCCGCTCTCAGCCAAGCTGATTTTCCTTTTACCATCTCCGGCTACGCTTACCATCCGAAAGGGATCACCTCGATCGCCGTCTACCTTCTCGGCGCCGAACCCCAGTTAATACAAAAAACGACCGAGCTTTCCTCGAATCGCTTTCACGTCGCCTGGACCACCGCTCCATCCGCCGGCTCCTACCGCCTCTATCTTGAGGCGAAATTAGAGGACGGCTCAACCGAGCTCAGTGATTACCGGACAATTACAGTCGAATAATTATATTTCCAGCGCAATCTTTGTTACCTTTGGCTGCCCATAGCGCTGGTTTATTTTTTTTAATAGCTGGTGTTCACGCAGACGCACCTCGCCCGCCAACACCGAGCTGAGCACCGCCACCCGGAGCGTTCCATCGACCAGGGATAACGGCTTGACTCTCGTTGTCACCTTTTTGCCCCAGTGCTCAATCAGGAGTGTTTCAAAATACTCAAGAACTTTCGATGCCTCAACCTGCGGCTTTATTTTTGCGCGGGCAAGCGAAACATTGAAGTGCTGAGAAGACAGCCGCTCCATGCCTACTGTTTTATCGGCATAATGATGTAGAGAAAGTCGGTACCGCTCTTCGCCCGAAGCGTGCCGGGATTCGCACCGTCGATCAGCGCTAACACCACACCGTCTACGTCGAGATTCTGAAGACCGTCAATGAGATAGCGATAATTAAACACACCTTCGTTTGCGACACCCTCGATTTCGGCCGGCACCTCAGTTATGCTTTCGCCCAGCTGGGCGTTTGTCGAAGCCACAATCATTTGATGTTTATCCGGCTGAATTTTCAGGCTGACGTCATTGATGCCGGATTTCGAAAACAACGCGGCCGACTTCACCGCCTTTATCATCTCTTCCTTATCAAACGTTGCCAGCGTTTTATGTTCTTGCGGAATAATTTGTTTATAATCCGGGTAGCGCCCCTCGATCACCCGAGAGATCAACTCAATGCCTTCGCAGACGAACAGTATTTGATTTTCCGTAAAATACATTTCGACCGTCTCCGCCCCTTCGCCAATAATGCGCGTTAATTCCTGAATGGTCCGGGTTGGCACAATTAATTCAACTGTTTCCTTGGCCGGCTGGACAAGTTTAATTTTTCGCTCAGCCAAACGATAACTATCCGTCGCCACAACCGTCAGAAAATTGCCCGAAAAACTGAAAAATACACCGCTTATTTCGGGTCGCGATTCATCCTGCGCCACCGCATAAACCACTTGATTTAGAGCCTTTTTTAGGTCTTTGGTGTGAACCTGATAAGGGTTTTTATGCTCTATCTTTGGGATCAAAGGAAATTCGTCGGCGGATTGGCCTTTGATAGTCGTGCGAGCGTTTTTGGTGGCAATTTTCAACTCAAGCCCCTCGCTTACTACCTCAACTTTTGAGTCAGACAGCAATGAAACATAATCCGAGATGGTTCGCGCCGGTATCGTCAGCTTTCCCTCGTCCTCAACTTTGCCGCGAATTATCGTGTTGACCCCAACCTCAAGATTGGTCGCCGAAAGCTTGATCGCCCCGTTCTCGCATTGAATCATGATGTTGTTTAAAATAGGCAGAGAAACGTTTTTACTGGCGAGGTGTCCGACGTGAGCTAAGCCTTTGTTTAAATTTTCTTGGAGACAAGAGAATTTCATATACCTTTGGGAGATTAATAAATATAGTAATAGATATAGAGAAGTTGATAACTCATTGAACAATCATTTTTACCCCGCCTGGATTGACGTAACGACGATTTGACGTGTGGGCGAGCAAGGGACGATCCGTGCATGGCGCGAGTGTACAAGCGGGATAAGTTTTATCGGAGATTGAAAGGGCAAAAATTTTCACACAATTGAGTCACACACTACACACACGTCCTGCACAGACTTACATATTGAATAAACGCTGCTTAATCAGTTGGAGGTCTTGGTTGAGTTTTTCGTTGGTTTGTAATTCGTTCTTGATTTTTGTGTGAGCGTGCATGGCGGTGGTATGATCGCGCCCGCCAAGCTCCTGGCCAATCAGCGGGTAGGAGCAACCCACCTCTTCGCGTAACAAAAACATGATCATTTGTCGAGGAACAACAAGCTCTTTTTTGCGGCTGGCGCCGGTAATATCCTCGATGTTTATGTCATAGAAACTCGCTACCGTTTGGATAACGTGTTTTGGAACGACCGCCCCTTTCTTTGGTCGGTTGGTGATATTCGAAAGCAGTGCGCGCGTCGAATCAAGGGTAGGCTCAGTGTTATTGAGTTCGTGGTAGGCGAGAATTCTGTTCAGGGCGCCCTCGAGTTCGCGAATGTTGTTTTGAACAGAATTGGCAATAAAATGCATGATTTTTTGGTCTAAAACACGCTTTTTACTAGAGCATTTTGATTCAAGAATCGCCATCCGTGTTTCAAAATCAGGCTGCGAGATATCAACAATCATCCCCCATTCAAAACGCGATATCAGCCTGTTTTCGAGCGCCGGAATGGCCTTCGGCGGTCGATCAGAGCTGATCACCACTTGCTTATTGGCATGATGGAGGGCGTTAAAGGTGTGAAAAAACTCTTCCTGCGTACCCTCTTTGCCGGCCAGAAATTGGATGTCGTCGATTAAAAGAACATCAACATTGCGATACCGATTTTTAAAATCGGCCGCATTGCCCTGGCCGACCGCCTGGATAAACTCGCTCGTAAATTTTTCACACGTCACATACAACACCTGTTTCCCTTTTTGCTTCTGCAACACCTCGTTGCCGATCGCCTGCATGAGGTGGGTTTTACCCAAGCCAACGCCGCCATAAATAAAAAGCGGGTTGTAAACCGTCCCGAGTTTATTGGCCACCGCCACGGCCGCTGCCTTGGCGAGCTCATTTCCCTTCCCAACGATGAAATTATCGAACGTGTAGCGCGGGTTTAAGCCGCCCTCGCTCAGACCGGTGTTTGTTTCCTCGGCTGTTACGGCACTCGTTTCAAGAACGGCCGCCGCCGTTGGCCCAGCCAAATCCGTTGACTGCAGTTCGCGCACACGGTAATTATGAGCGCTGGTAATTTTATAGGTTACTTCTAAATGTTCGTTGTTTGTCAGGTGCCGAAGTGTTTTTTGTATCGGGGCGTGGTATTTATTTTCAAACCACGTTTTCGTGAAAGCATTAGGCACCGCGATCACAACAATATTATCGTCATATGTAGCAATAAACGTATTTTTAAACCAGGTTGTAAAATTTGCTTTACTCAGGGTAAGTTCTAATTCTCCGAGTACTGATTCCCAGAGTTGTTCGTTTGTCATAACCCGTCGATATAGCAAAAAAAATAAAAACTCAGAACTTGAATATACCACGAAATCGCCGAAGATAAAACGGTAGCCGAGATAGAAAATGTTTATAACATGTGGATGAATGGTGGAGGAAATGGCTAATAAACATAATCGTTGACCAAACCGTCACTTCTTGGTAGAATAACCACGAAATTATTATTCTTTTTTGTTATGCCGAAACGAACCTATCAGCCAAAAAAACGACGCCGGGCACGAAGACATGGTTTCCGCCAACGAATGAGCACAAAAAACGGCAAAGCGGTTTTACGCCGTCGACGACTTAAAAAACGACGCCGGCTGTCAGTCTAAAAAAGTCATGCTCCCCCGACCACATCGCCTAACGAACGACCGTGATTTTCGTCGGGTGTATACAAAAGGAGCTCATTTTTTTTCGAAGTACGTTGTCATCCGAAAAGCAGAAAACGGATTATCTTCATCGAGGTTTGGAATTGTTGTTTCTCAGAAGATCGCAAAGAAAGCCACGGATAGGAACCTCATAAAGAGGAGAATAAGTGAAATAATAAGGCTAAAATTAGCCAAAATAAAACATGGCTACGACTGCGCAATTATTGTTAAAAAAGTAATTATTAATGCTAATTTTAGCGAAATAAACCAAGACATGGAATTTATTTTAAATAGAAGCGCATTGCTAAAAAAATGCTAAAGTTAGGTAAAATAATAAAGAAATCAGTTCTAAAAGGGATATTTGTGTATCAAAAAACCCTGTCACCTGATCATGGGCCGTTGTCGCACCTCCACCCGTACGGGTATTGCCGGTTCTCCCCGACGTGCTCTGATTATGCCTATCAGTCGATTGAAAAATATGGGATTTTTCGCGGCGCATTCAAAGGATTTGTACGAATATTAAAATGCAACCCGTTTTCGAAGGGCGGGATTGACCCAGTGAGGTAACACCATGATCGGACAAATATTTAATACCATTCTTTTTCAGCCAATCTTCAATTTACTGATGGTCATTTATCACTATCTGCCACCGCACGATCTCGGAATATCCATTATTCTCGTAACGGCGATTATTAAGCTTCTCCTCTATCTCCCCTCTTTGTCATCGATCAAATCTCAACAGAAAATGCAGGATATTCAGCCAAAACTCGATGCGCTGAGAAAAAAATACGCCAACAACAAAGAGGAAATGAGCCGGCAGCTGGTCCTCTTTTACCGTGAGAATAAAATAAACCCGCTTTCGTCCTGCCTGCCGTTACTCATCCAGTTTCCGATCCTGATCGCGTTATACCAGGTTTTTATCGCTGTTTCACGGACCGATCCGGCTACGGGCATACTGCCGGCCAATCAACTAACACACCTTTATACCTATCTTCGGGAGGTGTATGCGACAACACCAATCCACACGCATTTTCTCGGTTTTGTCGATTTAACGCAGACAAAGAACTATGTTTTAGCGGGGCTCGCCGCCGGCCTGCAATACTGGCAATCATGGATGATGACCCGGCATCAGCCGAAGCAAAAAGGCGGAAATCTCGCACAGAACATGAACCGACAAATGATGTTTTTGATGCCGATAATGACTTTTATCTTTGGCGTGAGTTTTCCCGCCGGTTTAACTCTGTATTGGGCGGCCTCGACGCTGTTCCAGGTCCTTCAACAATATATTTTTCTGCGGCGGCATCTTCACCAGGAACAAACCAATGTCACTCAGCAATAAAGAGCTCATTCAACTCCCGGTCTACACCAAGTCTGAAACCCATCTTGGCACCATCGATGGTTTTGAGCTTGATGAACTTAGCCAGCGGATTACCCGCTACTTCGTGAAGACAAAACACGGAATCACGGGTATTTTTAAGCAGCATCTTTGCGTATCGCGCGATCAGGTGATCAGCATCAGCCGTGAAAAAATGGTGGTGGACGATTTAGTGGCAAAAGAACTCGCGAGTGAGCGCAATCAAGTATCAAGTAAAGCGCCGCTTCCAGCGAGCCATTCCTAATAGCAAAAAAACGGCTATCAGGCCGTTTTTTATTATTCAGAAAACTAGATGAAAATGCTAGACAGCCAGAGAATTAAAGAAAACGCGAACACGAAGCCGAAAACAAGGGTAGTTCGTCGCAGTAAGGTGTATTGACGGTATGATTCGGAGAATTTACCGCTGCCATTTCGCCAGGCCAAGAGGGCAAAACCGGCATTGGCCGGTTGGAGCAGATAAACAGGAAATGATACCACGCAGGCGATAACCAGCAATAAAATCCGGCCGGACTCAAACCACGTCCACTTGGCGAAGCCGGAAAAATTATGGCGGAAACGCTTTTGCTGTCGCCGTAAATTTTCTGCCCGGCGCATCAGCGAATGACGTGCCGAACGAAACTGGGCAAACATACGCAAGGATGAATTATCAAGCTGAGGCTCTCTGCCGCTTTATTATACAGTTTCCGCCGTCTTATTGGAAGACGATCAAGCGCCTCTCGGGATTAACAAGCTGCAACGCGATTCGATGGGTATAATCGCTTTTGCGAAATAATCGTTTCGGGTTTTCAATGCACGTAATCACCCCGGGCGCGCCAATCAGATCATCGAGGCCGAGCGCGGATAACTGCGTGCGGCCCATTATCCGATAGGCGTCGATATGAAGAAGGTGTGTCGCTCGAGCCCGGGCAGTGTTTCTTTTGAGACGATAGACCTTGGCGATGACAAACGTCGGGCTTTGGATGACCTGGCGAATACAAAAAAATTTCGCCACCCCCTTCATAAAGGTCGTTTTTCCGCTGCCCAGACCGCCGGCGAATACCACCACGTCGCCGCCGCGTAAACGGGAGGCGACGCGCTTGGCAAATGCAATTGTTTCCTTCGGTTTTTGGCTTAGATAACGCATCGGTGAGTGAAATAGCGAGGAATTCTTGACAGCCTCGTGCAAGTAGGATATGCTAAGGAATTCTCAAAAAAATAGCTCATATTTTGTCATGGCGTTAACCCCACTCCAACAAGCGCAAGATATCATCAAAAAGTCCAGCAGCATCATTATTGTCCTCCCGCGAAATCCATCAGTCGACGCCGTTGCCTCTGGACTCGGCCTTTTTTTGGTCCTGGAAAAACTGAAAAAGGACGCCAAGGTGGTCTGCAACGAATTTCGGCTGCCACCGAATGTCAACTTTTTGGCCAAGAGCGACGACATCCATACCGAGCTCTCAAGCTTGCGTCAATTCATTATCTCCCTTGATGTCAGCCGGACCAGCGTGGAGGAGCTCAGCTATGACATCCAAAACAAGAAGCTCAATATCTATATTACACCACGGAACGGATATTTTGAAGAAAAGGACGTTTCGCTGGCTTATGGGAATTTTGCCTACAACCTGATCATTATCATCGGCGCGCCCGACCTTGAGTCGCTGGGCAAGATGTATGATGATCAAACAGAATTTTTCTACCGGACGCCGATCCTGAATATTGACCATGAAGCGGCGAATGAGAATTTCGGCCAGGTCAACCTGGTTGACGTTACCGCTACCTCAACTTCTGAAATCGTTTTTGAGCTCGCGAAGTCGCTCGGCAGCGAGCTCTTAGACGAATACATTGCTACAAATCTCCTGACCGGCATTATTTCAAAGACGAAAAGTTTTCAAAGCCCGGCCGTAACGCCAAAGTCGTTGGCAATCGCCAGTCACCTCATTGATTCGGGCGCCCGGCGCGAAGAGATTATTAAAAACTTATACCAAACGAAATCGATTGAAACGCTCAAGCTTTGGGGACGGACGCTGGCCCGGCTTCGGTCGACGAAAAACAATGCCATTGTTTGGTCATTACTGACGACCGAAGACTTCTCGAAATCGGGCGCCCGGCCCGAGGACCTGCCCGGAGTCATTGACGAGCTAATAGTGAACACGCCGGAGGCGAAGGCCATATTTATCTTATACGAAAAAAAACCCCAGCAAATCCACGGCATTGTTTCAACGCCGACCAATGTTGACGCCCTGGCGGTTTTTAAAGGTTTTCAGGCAGAGGGTAGTCACGATTTTACAAAAATACGTCTCCCGGAAAAAGATCTGCTCGCGGCCGAACAAGTCATACTCAAAACACTCCAGCCGCATATCGCCTAACCGCAAAGGAAAATGGCCTGACCGGCTGTTTTTTATTATCCCAGAATCTGATATACTGTAGGTGATATGGCTGATACTCAATCGATTGAAGATTTATTACGTCAATCAAAGGCCGCCCAGAAAAAAATAACGGCGACCGACAAACTCCAGGACAAAATCAAAGAGATTGACGTTCGGGAACAAGAACGGGCAACCCGACAACGCGCCCAGGATTTAGGTTTGCCGTATATCAGCCTACGAGGGTATCCGATCAACCCAGACGTCATTTCTTTAATAACAGAAACCGAGGCAAGGGATTGCCGGATTATAGCATTTTATCAAGGATCAAGCGGCGTACGAGTGGGTGTTGTCGAGCCGCAAGCGGCCGGTCTTGATCAGATACTCCAGCGACTTGCCCAGAAGTTTCAGGGTAAGGTCGAACTCTACCTGATTTCCGAAGACAGCTGGCAGTGGGCCTTAAAACACTATGATCGCGTGGTGAAGGTGAAGATGGTATCGCGCGACCTCGAGATCAGCCAGGCCGATATCGACCAGTTTAAGCAGCGGATAATTGATTTTCAGACACTTGACGCCCAGATAAAGTCGGGTTCGCTGACCGAGGTGTTTACCATGATTCTCGCCTCGGCTATCAACGCCGGCTCGTCGGATATCCATATCGAGGCCCAAGAGCACGAAATAAAAGTCCGTTTTCGGATTGACGGCGTTTTGTATGATGTGGCGTCTATGCCGCCTGAGCGCTGGCCGAAAGTTATCAGCCGGATAAAACTCATGGCCAAACTGAAGATGAATATCACGACCATACCGCAGGACGGCCGAATTACCGTGGCAATGCAGGATGAAAAAATCGATATCCGCGTTTCGACTCTGCCCACCGCATACGGTGAAAGCGTGGTTATGCGGTTGCTGCATTCCTCGGCCACCGCTCTTGGTTTTGATCAGCTCGGCATCCGTGGGTTAGCGTATGACCAGCTGAAGAAGGAAGTTAAGCGTCCGAATGGTATGATTATCACGACCGGGCCGACTGGTTCTGGTAAGACAACCACCCTCTACGCCATTCTCAATCTTCTCAATCGCCCGGAAACGAAAATTATTACCTTAGAGGACCCGGTCGAGTACAAACTCGCCGGCATCAGCCAAAGCCAGATTGATTCCAGCCGGGAATATACGTTCGCCAAAGGTTTGCGGGCGATTCTCCGGCAAGACCCCGATATCGTCATGGTTGGTGAAATCCGGGACGCTGAAACGACCGAGATCGCGATCCAAGCCGCGCTCACCGGCCATTTAGTGTTATCGACCGTCCATACCAATGGTGCCGCCGGGACAATTCCGCGGTTTATGGCCCTCGACGCCCGGCCGTTTCTCTTGGCACCAGCGCTGAATGCGATCATGGCCCAACGGCTGGTTCGGCGAGTATGCGAGAAGTGCAAGGCTGAATATACGCCAACCGATGAGGAGCTGGTAAGAGTCAAAGACAACCTGGGGAAGATTCCGGTGAACTCCGGATACCGAGTTGATCTGAACGCACTCAAATTCTATAAAGGCACGGGCTGTGATGCGTGCCACCACCTTGGCTTAAAAGGCCGGACAGGCATCTACGAGGTTATGACAATGAATTCTGACATTGAGAAAATAATACTCAGCGGTCAAGTCTCGGAATACGCCATCCAAGACGCGGCGGTAAAACACGGCATGATTACTATTGTCCAAGATGGCCTGCTCAAAGCCCTGGATGGCATTACCAGCCTTGATGAAGTCTTTCGAGTAGCCGAATAAGTAGACAAAAATAAAAACCCGACGAGGGTTTTTTTAATTTTCAAAATAGATATTAGAATTGTTTTATCCCGCCTTGACAGCGCGTCAGACCCGTGGTAGGATCGGGCATACCGTATTGCTGTAAACGAAGGAAGGGAGAAAACAGATGGCCAGGACCGACGAATTTCTGTTCCGAGAGGCTCAGCGCAAGCTGACGCGTATGAGCTGGTGGATCATGCTGGTTTCTACCGCTGTTCGAGCTCTACGAGCTCTGCGGCGCGACGGAACCAGGGGGTAAAGCCATGATCATCGGCACGTGTCCATTCACGGTCCGACAAATGGACCACCTCGGTTCCGGGATCGCTACTGCGTTTTTCGGAACCTTTTTTATTTGACCGGGAGGAAGCCAGCAGGTCGCGAATCTCACTGATTTTACGTACGCATTGCCCCAGGGGAAAATCTACCTGAAAATGTTTGCCGAGCGATTCCAATACCTCGACGGACTGCGTTAAGAGTGGCAGGCGCTCGGTTACGCGGGACGGATCAGGGGCCAGCATCGTTTCGGTCAGGGAGTGGATCAATTTAGAAAACTGCTCAAATTGCTCAGGTAGTCGCGTTTTTGTGATATACACGCAGGATCCGTGCGGATCGCGTTTGGAAATGAGCTCAAAATAATGGACCACAAGGAAAAGAATCTGTTGCTCCAACTGTGACACCGTTGAACTGATTAATTCATCTTTGAGCGGGTGTTCACGCAGACTGGCTTCCCCGGTATGGCGCTGGCCGGATTTCAGATAAGGCTCTAACAGCTTACATAATTCGCCGACCGCATCCGCCGGCAAGCCGATGACCACCCGCGGGATATGTTCCAGGCGGCGGACGCCGATCACCGGTTCGGAGGCGTCAAAGTAATATTTCAAGCTCGTCAGTTCCCCGGTTTCAAGCGACTGCTTCAGCCGGTGTTGTTTTTCTGACAGGGCGCCCCCACTGGTGGCCGTCGTAACATCAATCGCCAGGTACGCCGGCTGGCCGTCTTTCCCCGGCAAAGTCAATACTATGTCTGTGGCGTTGCGCCGATTATCGTATTCGCAGGTGGTTACCGCATGAGACTCGGGCCCAAACCAGCCCAGCGTGGAAGCATGCTCAGCCAGAAACGCTTCCAAAATACGCCCGCGGACAGTATCTTCAGTCTGATCGCGGCGTCCCAGATCAATGATGGTGCGGCGGTCCGCAGCGAGCTCTTCCGGTTTATACGGAGACAGACCGCCGTGTTCCTGAACGAGGCGGTCATGCTGCGGCTGCCGTTTTTTATACGGGGAAGCCAGGACAGTAGATACGCCATACTCAACATCAGACAAGTCGCGTTCCATAGCCTCAATGCTCAAGTGCGGAAATCCATGTTCGCCACGATAGGACATACTAAGTCGTAAATGTTACTTTTGCCAGGCGCTCAATAATCGGTTTAAGCTCTCCGGCTAAACCAGTCGGTACAGGTACGGACATGACTTGTCCGGCCGGGGCACCAGATTCCTTCCGCTGCCGACGGTATTCGGTGATAGTCTGTTGGAGTTCGGCAAACTTTTTCTCTGCTGCAGGATTAATTTTCGACGGGTCTGATGACGGCCATATTTCAATCATGAGCAAATCTTTTCCATAGCCAAGCTGCCGCCAGAGCGCTTCCGTGACAAAGGGCATATAGGGATGAAGAAGTTTTAAGATTTCACCGAATACCTGGTGGGCCAGCGCCACATTGCCCTCTAGTTTCGTTATTTCCAGGTACCAGTCGGCGAATTCGTGCCAGGCAAAGTCGTATATTTTTTCACCCGCCTGGGAAAATTCATATTTGACCAAATGATTTGATATTTCTTGAATGATTGTATTGAGTCGGCTGAAAATCCAATAATCGGCCATTGTTTCGGGTTTGGCTTCGCTAAGGCTTTTACCCTCGCCCTGCATGGCAATGAACCGGCCGATATTCCAGACCTTATTAACATAGTTGCGAAAGCCGGCAATCTTCTGTTCGTCCAGTTTTTGGTCGTTGCCCGGGGTAGTACCGATGACCAGTGCCAGCCGGACTGCATCCGCACCGTATTTATCAGCCATCTCAAGCGGATCAATGCCGTTGCCGAGCGATTTCGACATCTTCCGGCCCTTTTTATCGCGCACCAAGCCGTGGAGGTACACGGTTTTAAACGGGATTTCGCCCACCAGATATGTCGACATCAGAATCATTCGCGCCACCCAGAAAAAGATAATGTCGTAAGCGGTTTCCAGGATCGAGGTGGGGTGAAATTGCTCCAAATCAGACTCTTTTTGATAGATATACTCGTATACCCACACTGGCGTATCCGGCGTGATTGTTATATCCGGGTAATATTTTTGAAATGTTGTTTTCAATTCCGCCTGGCTTTTGTATGGTTCGTGTCCCGCGGTCTGGAGTGCGATTTCGTTGAATGGTATTTTAGTTGAACGAAGAATGCGTAAATAGCCGAACTTCTTTTTCGTTTTGCTGTCGTGTGTAAGGCATGTTTCTCCGACAGACAGATCGTGGTCGCGCAAGCGGAAAGTCTTCGTCTTTTTTCCCGATATCACGAGATCAACCAGCGCCGGGTCGAAACCCATATCTTTTACCATTGGCCAGCCGAGCGTGGAAAACGTCCACAAGCCGGAAGAAAACCAGGTGTCGAGAGTGTCGTGGTCCTGATGGATGTCTTGGCCATGGCAGCGCGGACAGGCGGTCGGGGTATTTTTTTCTGGCAGCCAATAGTATTTGCCGGCTTGATATTTTTTTTGGTCGGCATGGCATGTCTCGCAGTACCAGACGGGTATCTTGTGTCCGTACCAGATCTGGCGCGAGATGCACCAGTCGTGGAGATTCTCCATCCAGTGTCGGTACACTTTCGTAAAGCGGTCGGGCACGAACGCAATCTCATTATTTTCAACCACTTCCAAGGCGCGCTGCTTCAGAGTTTTATTCCCAAGCCGCTTAGCCGGTTTATCGACGGCCAGAAACCATTGGCGTGAGACCAGTGGTTCAATCGGCGTGCCGCAACGATAACAAACCGAGAGGTTGTGAATATAATTTTCGTCGATATGATCAACTAAGCCCTTGCTCTCAAGTATTTCGACGACCTTTTTCCGGGCTTCTTTAACCGGCAGGCCCTTCATCGGACCGGCCGCTTCAGTCAGGCGTCCGTTTTCATCAATAATTTTTTCAATCGGAAGGCCGTATTTTTGCGCCAGCGCAAAATCCTCAAAACTGTGGCCGGGCGTAATCGTCATGGCGCCGGTGCCCAGCTCCGGGTCGACGACCGGATCGGCAATGACGCGGGCGGTGATCGGTCCGAGGATCCATTCGACTTCGAAAGAAGTGCCAACCAGTTTGGCATATCGTTTATCGTCGGGATGGACGACGATGACTTTGTCGCCGAATTTTGTTTCCGGCCGGGCCGTACCGATGACAACCGGCCCGTATTTAAAATAATAGAAGGGCGTCTTTTTTTCCTTGTATTCTACCTCATCGTCAGCGAGCGTGGACTGGCAGCGCGGACACCAGTTTACGATCCGGTCACCACGGTAAATCAGACCGTCGCTGTAGAGCGTCGTAAAGGCCGAAGTGACAGCTGTAGACAGTCCAGCGTCGAGCGTAAACCGTTCCCGCGACCAGTCGCAGCTCGCACCCATCCGGGAAATCTGTTCGACGATACGACCATGCTGCGAATCGGCAAAACGCGTCACGCGTTCGAGAAACTGTTCGCGGCCGAGATCGTATTTTGTTTTTCCTTCCTCTTTCAATTCTTGTTCGACGACATTCTGGGTGGCGATAGCGGCGTGATCAGTGCCGGGCAACCAAAGCGTTTTTTTCCCGCGCATGCGTTCGAAGCGGATCATAATATCTTGGAGCGCCAGCAAAACCGCGTGGCCAATATGAAGGATGCCGGTGACGTTAAAAGGAGGCATGGCAATCGAGTATGCCTCCCTCCGCTTGCCCGGGAGCTTGTCAGGATTAAAATACCCTGATTCTTCCCAGGCTTTATACAAACCCTGTTCGACTGTTTTTGGATCGTAGGCTTTTGGGATTTCGGTGGGCATAAAACTTTTGTCCAGACTAGTAAAAAACACCATTTTCAGGCGCTTTTATTGTACTTGATGAGCGCGTAAAGCGCAAACACCGGCCGTCGTTGACAAACCGCGCGAAGGAATCTCCTGAGACGGTTTTCACGACCATGGGGCTGATTATTATCGCAGCGGTAAATTTGGATCGGCCTTGATGCGCTGCCACGGCGTTGGTTTCCGGTAGTAGGCTGCCTGAGCGATCATCGTGGCGTTATCGGTTGAATGAAACAGCGTGGGCAGACGGAAGGCATACCCCTGCCGGTTCGTTTCTTTTGCCAGGGTCGTACGCAGAAGCGTGTTCGCGGCGACGCCACCGCCCAAGAGGATTGTTTTGACGCGGTATTTCTGCGCTGCCCGAAGCGTTTTTGCCACCAAAACGTCAACCACCGCTTGCTGAAAAGAGGCGCAGAAATTATTGATTTTCGAGTTCGGTATTTTTCCCGATTGATAAAGGTAGAGTGCTGCCGTTTTCAAACCGGCAAAACTGAAATCGAAATTCTTTTGCTCCAGCATCGGACGCGGGAGGGCAAAGGCCGCTGGACGGCCGCGCCGGGCGCGTGTTTGAATGATCGGACCGCCCGGGTAGCCGAGACGAAGGAGTTTGGCGACCTTATCAAACGCTTCACCGGCCGCGTCGTCTTGGGTTCGGCCGACGATTTGGTATCGGCTAAAGTCAGTCATCAGAATAATATCAGTGTGACCGCCGGAGACGATCAGGGCGAGAGCGGGAAACAGAGCCCGCCGATTCTTGATGAGCGACGAGTAGATATGCCCCTCAACGTGATGAACGGCAATAATTGGCTTCCGGAGGGCGTAGGCGAGCGTTTTAGCCGTTTCAACACCGATTAGGAGTGACGTGATCAGCCCAGGGCCGGCGGTAACAGCGATCCGGTCGATGGTGTCGGGGGGGTGCCGTTGCAGAGCTTCTTTGATAATTGGTCCGATGTTTTCGCAGTGCATGCGGGCAGCCACTTCAGGTACGATTCCACCGTATTTCGCGTGCGTGGTTACTTGGGACGAGGCAACTTCGAATAACACGCGCGTCGTTCGTGATGTCATCTCAACAACGCTGACCGCGGTGTCATCGCAAGATGTTTCGAGGGCGAGGATTTTCATATGTGTATTCTAACGTAGTTCGCCATGATTGACAAAATTCTTTTGAAACGCTATTGTAAAAACTGAATTACAAATTTCTATCATTGCCTGGCCCTATCGTCTAATGGTTAGGACACCACGCTTTCAATGTGGTAATCGGGGTTCGATCCCCCGTGGGGCTACCAAATAAAAAACAGCTCAGGCGGCTGATTTTTTATATGCCGGATTATTCGTACCGCAGGGCGTCGAGTGGATTCAGGCTTGAGGCGCGTCGAGCGGGGTAGACGCCAGTCAGGAAACCGATCAGAAGGGCCAGTACAATCATCCCAGCCACGAAGAGCCAGGGCGTATAGAAGACGCTGACCGGCTCACCGCCAAACCGTTTAGCTAAGTAGTTTAAACCAAAGTTTGCCAGTGCGCCGCCAGCCCAGCCGACGGTGACGCCGAGCAGGCCGCCAGTCACGGCGATCAGCCACGACTCAGTCAGGAAAAGCCGATAGATATCTTTCCGGGTTGAGCCAAGCGCTTTCATAATACCGACCTCGCGCGTGCGTTCCAATAAGGAAACGGTTAAGGTATTAAAAGCGCCGAGTGAAGCGACGAACATGGCGATTAAGCCAAAGCCGCCCATGATAATCTGGAAAACAATGAAGATTTGATCGATTTGGCCGACGGTATCGGCGAGCGAATCAACCTGATAACCCAGGTTTTCAATGCGCACGCGAACGTCTTCCAGTTTGGCTCGTTCGGTCACTTTGACTTTGGCGGTATTATACTGTTTGATGCCAAACGGCTCGATCAAGCTCAAGGGGACGTAGGCGATGCTGAGCTCAGCATCTTCAATCACCCCGACGACTTTGACACTGACGTCTTCTGAAATCTGCTCGCCGGTTTCGGACTCAGGGTCGGTGACAAACACCTTGAGGCGGATGGTTTGACCGAGAATGTCCTGATTATTTGCGATGCCTAGCAGCTCGAGCGCGGTGGTGGTCAGGAGCGCCTCGTCCTCTGCGCCTTCGTTGAGCGTGCGGCCAGAATCGACTAACCGAATTCCTTCAATGCCGACATAGCTGGGATTGATGCCAAAGACGGCAATGTCAGTGCCGGCATTCTTGAATAGCGCCTGGCCGGAAATATTAACCGATGGACTGACGTCAATAACGTTCGGAATCGACTTGAAACCGTCGGTTGCCCGCTTGTCTATCTTGAGCAGCGTCGATTCACCAGTACTGACTTCGAGAATCGTCAGCGCTTCAATGTTCGTCACCCGTTCTTTCAGGAGTTTTTGCAAACCGAAGCCGAGTGAAACGAGAAAAACAATCGCGCTGATGCCGACAACCATGCCGCCGATCGTCAGGAAACTTCGGAGCTTTCGCTTCCGCAGGCTATTTGTGGCGAGAAAGACAATGTAACTAAAGCGCATCGTTAGATGTTAATTTTTTGATTCAGCACCTCTCCGTCGCGCATGTAGATTGTCCGAGAGGCGACGTGGACGTATTCAATATTATGCGTAACCATGATAATCGTCCGTTTCGAGTCTTCATTTAACGATTTAAAAATGCTGATAACGTTTTCGGCCGATTCGCTGTCGAGATTTCCGGTCGGCTCGTCGGTCACGACGATCCAGGGATTATTGATCAGCGCACGGGCAATGACGGCGCGCTGCTGCTGCCCGCCGGACAGTTCAGTCGGGTTATAGTAGGCGCGGTGGTCGATTTTCAGCTTGCGGAGAAGCTCCATCGCGCGGGCCAGGCGGTATTTTCGAGGAATATCGGTAATCGCCAGGGGTAGGGCCACATTCTCAATGACATTCATCGAGCGTATCCAATCCGGGCGCTGGTAGACGACGCCATACTTCTTTAAACGGAACTGAGCCAGTTGGTCAAGATTGTAGTTGGTAATGTCGTGGCCGCGGACGATGACTTTGCCCGAGGTCGGCTTCTCGAGGCCCAGGAGAGTGTTTAAGAGAGTGGATTTGCCGCAGCCCGACGGACCGAGGATAACAACAAACTCCCGCGGAAAAATTTCCAAGCTGATATTTTTTATGATTTTTACCCACTCGTTGCCGACCCGAAAGCTCTTGGTTACGTTTTCGAGCTTGATGATCGGTTTTTTAAATGATGATTGATCGGCCAGGGATTCGCCGGAGTCACTGCCAAGATCGCTCAAAGCGACTTTGTCCTCTGAAGCGACGGGAGCGGATTCGGGTTTAGCGACTGGCGTTGATGTGGCGAGTTCGGGCATAAGGCGATATGGCAAAGGATGATCGAACTGTCAGTATTATACCATTATTATTTACCGTCTGCGTATTAACGGAAAACATCTGCTAAATTTCCTATCCAGGAGAAGGTTTGCGCCAGATTATCAACTATCTGGGTAAGGAATGAAGGACGCTTAACGGAAGTTAAGACGGAATAGGCGTCGGACTTCGATTCATTTCCTGCCTTATCCGTCGAAACCACCCGGAAATGATAGGTGCGGGCCGGCGCCAACTTCGTCACGACCATGAGATGCTCAGACACGAGCTCGGCGTTTTCATCCGTGGCGCCGCTATAGGTGTCAGAAAACCCTTCCCCATATTCGACCTTGGAAGTGCATTTCTCGTTGGTTACCCAGGAAATGACGATCTGAATCGTTGAGGCTTCGCCTGAACCGATGGTGTTTGATTCGGATTTAACATTTGAGATGATTGGCGGAGTCGTATCTTCAAGGGTGGTAAAGGTGAGTTGGTTGCTCAACGCCTCGTAGCTGAATTGGTCGGTGCCGTGAATTTTCACCTGGTAGACTGTGGCATCCTCGAGGCCGAAGAGCAGGACGGAGTGTTCGGTAACGAGCGCGGTATTTCCCTGTGTTTTTGGAGGAATAATATCGCCCCAATATTCGACGGTCGAGGTGGTTGGCACGTTCGTCTTCCAGATAACCTCGGTCTCGCCCTCAGCCTTGTTCTGGAAACTGACGTCAGATATCTTCGGGAACGTCAGGGTAGCGAAACTGTAATCGTCTGACTGGACGGGATTGCTATTTGAATCCGTCCCGGCCATCCGGAGGTGGTAGGTTGTACCGTCGGTCAGCCGTTCGAGCTTCACGGTATGGGTGAAGGTATAGGAACCGCCGGTATCAGTATAGGTTTGGCCGTAGTCCGTCGTCGTTCCATAATCAATAATTGTGGTTGTTTCTTTATTCGTCTTCCAGGTGATCACGGCGTCGAAAAGACGAACGTCAGTAATAACGACTTCAGCCACGCGCGGCGCTTCAAGGGTCGTAAATGATTCAATTTCTGAATAGGCGGCATTTTCGTCAACGTCTATGCTTTTTATCCGATAATAGTATTTTGTGAGCGGCTTCAGGCCGGTAATGGTTACATCGTGGTCGATGATTTGCTCGGCAGTTCCTTGCTCCTCGCCGAGTTTTTCCGTCAGGCCGAATTCCACAAAAGAAGAGGCAAGACGGCCAGTCCGCCAGCTAATGATGGCGCTGTATGAGTCCGGGGTAGCGGCCGGATCTTTTGTAATTTCCGGCGGCTCGGTATAGCGGCCCTCGGGTATTTCAGATACTGGATCAGTGGCTTTTGAAGCAGCGCCAGCCTTGTCTGAAGCAACAATTTTATAGGAATAGGTGACGCTATTATCTAGTCCGGTGTCGAGATAGCCAGTCGACGTGACCCGGGCAATCTCGGAATAGCGGCCGCCGTTTCCCGATCGGTAAATCGTATAGTAGATAGTGGTTTCTTCGTCTGCGCTGGCGGCGGTCAGGGGCGGATCCCAGGTAAGCGTGATATTATAGCGCTGCGCATTCCGGTCTGAGGAATCAACAATTGTGATGTTTCGTGGTTGATCCGGCGCGGCGGTGTGAACCTCAAACTCAATCGAGGCGTAGTTACTGTAGCTGGTATTGCCGGCGTCATCGACGGCAATCACGTAAAACGTATTTACGCCCTGTTGAGTGGCGGCTGCGATCGGACCAACGGTCGAGTCGCTAACAAAGCTCGTATTCTCTTCCGTTGGAATATTGTTAATGCTATAGAAATAACCGCTGATGGTAACGCCTTCGTCAGTCGGCGGATCCCAATCGAAAGTAAACCGATTTGTGGTGTTTGATTCGGGATCAACAGTGAGATTGATCGGCGGCGACGGCGCATCGTTCGTGGTAAAGGTGTAGTCGGGTGAATAGCCGACATTGCCGTCTTGGTCGACCCATTTCAGCCGAAAATGATACGTTGTTGCCGGCTCGAGATCGATAATCGTCACCGAATGGCTGGAGACAAGATCGGACGAACCTTGCTCGCCCCCGTACTCGGTGGTCGGTCCGTATTGGACGAACGAACTGGCTGGGTGGGTTGACGGCTCGGTCAGCCATTCGATCAGGGCTGAACGGATTCGCGGCTGAATTGATGGATTGCCGACGAGGTCGGGCGGTTCGGTGTACTTGCCTTCCGGCTTCTGTGAGAGAGTGGTCGTATAGTCAGACTCGGCCCCAGCTAAATCAGCCGCCGTCACTTTGTAATAATAGGTGGTCGTATTATCAAGGCTGACGTCGGTATAGGCGTACTCGTCCTGACCGTCGACATGGAGAATGCTTTCGCGGAGGCTATAGGTGACGTCGTCCGTCGAGCGATAGATATTATATTTGTAGAGCACCGAACCCTCATTATCCGCCGGCTTTGTCCAGCCGAGCGTTAAACGATAACTTTCTGCGTCGCGATTTGAGGCATCGGAAAGGGAAAAACTCTGCGGCGTATTTGGGGAGACGGTATCCGATTCAAACGCGAGGCAGCCCAGCCCTGTTTCACAATTAAAAGTCGCGTTCCAATCAACCAGTCCAGCCTCATCTTTTGCGACGATATAGAAATAATTCGTGCCCGGCTGGGTATTGGGCGTGCGAAAAGCCGCTAGGAAACGAGCACTGGTTTCGATCGACGTAGTCCAACGACCATAGGTACTATTATTGCAATAACTGGCTGTCGGTATCTCGTTTATTTGATAACAATAGGCGCTGATGTCAAAGGCATGCTCGGCGGGTTCACTCCAGGCAAACGTATGCGAATAGGCATCGCCCTCGACAGCACCGTGTTCAACGTTTTGGGGCAGCGTCGGCGGGGTCTGGGCCCAGCGGAAGGCGACGGATTCATATTCCCCGCTGTTTGAGTAGTTGCTAGCGGTGTCTTTTGAGCGGATTTGCAGATAGTTGGTTCCTTCCTGGAGCGCTTCGATGCCAGCCAGCGACGTGTTTATGCTGGCAATGCACGTGTCGTTGGCATCTTTCACGTCCTCGCTGACGTAGCGTCGGTAACAGTACTCAAAGGCAGGCGATCCACCCGAGTCTGAGGCCGCGGTCCAGGTAAAATTGAAGCTGTTGGTGGCCGATGGGACGGCTGGGCTGGCCTGAAGGTTCGTCGGACGTGACGGAGCAACACTGTCATAACTATAAGTAAAGGGCGCCCAGGCATCGTCAGACGTGTTGTTCATGTAGTCGACGGTCTTGAGGCGGAGATAATACGTCTGACCGGTTTCGAGACCCGAGGCGGTATAGGTGGCAGCGGTCTGGGGCGTACATCCGTCGGCCGGATCAGCGTCGTCATCCGTGCCAAAATACACGCAGTAGCCTTTGATGCCGATACCGCCGGCATTATCGGCTGCGCCCGACCATGAAAAGTATGGAGCGGCATGGCCATACCAATTGCCGGTGGTGATATCCATCCCGCCCGTCGCTTGAGATTTTGCGGTCAGAGTGTCGGGGTTTGTCGGTGCTTCACCGTCTGAGTAATAGCTGAGAGTGAGATCATTGAGGGTCGGGGTATAAATGCGGTCTGAAGTAAAGGTAATCTTTACCTGGACATACTGTGCCGGTGTTGAATCAACCGCGTAGTAGTCGGTCGAGCCAACGGTTTTTTCGTTTGATGTCTCGTCCCAATCAGACCAGTGTTCGTCGTCGGCATCGTCAGCGCAGCCAGCATCAGAGCAGGTTCGGGTTTCGTATTTCAGAGCGGTATTTGTTTCCGTGGAATCATTGACGGTCAGTCCGCTGAAACCATAGATATTTCCAGCATCGATGATTTGTGAGGTCCAGGTGCCGACGCGTTCGAAACTGGTCGTGTCTGATTGCTGAACGTATCGTTCCAATGATGAGGTGTTGTAACCGCGAAAACCATACAAAATGTCATCAGGTCCGGTCACCATCCGACCGTCGTTATAAAAGCTGATTAACGAACGAGATGTCCACGAGTCACCGGTAATATTATACACAAGAAAATCGAGGTTATTTGTATTGCCACGCGGCACAAAAATATTGCCGTTGCTCACGGCGCAGGCACCGCCGTTTGTTAGATTGATGCTGCCAGTGCCAGCCGGTGCATCGGTCGGATCACCAAGCGCGCCCTGGGCGGTCCAGGTGCAGGTGCCAGCCGTAGTATCGAGGGTACAGCGATAAAAATTCAGTGTGTTTGATGCTCGGACTTGATAAATATATTTCGTGTCGCTGATTTCGGTCATAATGGCGCAGGAACCGTTATTGAGCGAACCGGGAACAACGGAAGCCTGCGTTGACCAGCCCGGATTATTAAGATCATAGGAATAATATGTTGTTGTGCCCGCACCTCGAGCAGTGTAAATAGTATGATCGCCGTCATAAATCAGCGATGTTCCATATCCTACTGTGCTTGGCGTATCGCTAAGCCGTGTCCAGAGTTCAGTGGTTGGGTCATAGCGGTAGAAGCGCGTGACGGTATCACCATAAACCGGGGTGCCGGTAAGAACATAAACATAACCGTCGACATAGACGAGGTCTGAGGTGTAATAGACGCGCGATGGGACATCGGTCAGGCGCCGCCAGGTTTGGGTGGAAATCGTATATTGATAAAAATCGTTAACAATGTTCCCGCGAGTCACATACAGGGTATCGTCTCCATCATAGGCTAGGCCACCGTAATTGAAACCGCTCGAACTCATGCCGTGCGGCAGGGTCGGATTGCGCCATTTATCATTCACCGCGTCATAGCTGAAAAAGCTATATTCACTGTAGCCGCGCAGCATGTAGATAGTGTCAGTATCGTCATAATAGACCATGCCGTTGGTCGAGCCGAAATAGTGCGTCGCCGGTAAGTCGGCCAGAAGCGTCCAGGTGTCAGTAATAATATTGTATTTCATGAAGTCGGTGGCCGCATAACCGCCGGATAAATATATATACCCCTCGTGATACACGGACGTAGCGCCGTAATTCCCTTTTGGACTTGAAGCATTTGGGGGCGCAGTCAAATAGCTCCACGAGTTGGCGTTGACATCATAGCGCCAGAAATGGTCCGATCCGGCGCCGCGAGTGGCAAAAATACATCCCTGGCTGTCAGCGCAGTAGGTTCCATTCGGTACGAAGGCAAGCGTCGAGCCGTAATAAAAAGGATTATCCGGCGTGGCGCGGTCAGACCAGGTGTTTGTCGAGATGCTGTAGCGGTAAAAGTTTGACTGGTTATATCCGCGTTCGGCAAATAAATAGTCGCCGCCGTTCCAGACAAGATCGGCGCCATATAAAAGAGTGCCTGAAATCGCTGCGCGGCTGGTCCAGGTATTTGCATCCGTACCGTCAATATCGTACCGCAAGAACTCTTTCGAGGTATCACCGGAAGGCGGATTAGCGCTCGAACCTGGCAAAGCATAAACACACTTCGTTGTTCCGGTCACATCATCATCGTCATCGCGGCAGTTGGCGGCGCCACCGACATACTCTATCACGGCGCCATAATAAGAGTTATTTGTACTGGCGATGTCTGTTAAATTCGTCCACGTTTTGCTTGAGATTGTATAGGAATAGAATTTTTTACTGTTAACCGCCCGCAGCACGTAGATTGTGTCGTCGCCGTCATATGTCATAGAGGTGTCGTTGTAGGCAGTCAGGTTGTCTGGCACGATGCCGTAGGTGGCTGGCAGGTCCATCCAGGTACCGGGCGACACGCCGTCGAGTGTCATTGAGGTGCCGGTTCCGGCCTCAGTATTGATGTTTGTCTCAGTTGTTCCAGGTGTTTCAAAGTCAGCTTCAGCCGTCCAGATCTGCCGTGTTTCGTCGGCGATAAGAATCCCGGAATATACATACGTAAAGCTGGCTGACGCAGCCGATACATTACCGGCGTTATCTTTGGTTTTTACCAGCAGGTAATATGTTTCTTCCGGTGTCAGCTCGGTATTTACTTCGAAGGTTGTGCCGGTTTGGTAATAATCTTCGCTTGCCGCCGGATCGTCGTCATCTTCGGTTGACCACCGCACGTAGTACCCGGCGACGCCAGAGTGTGCGTCAGCGGCATCTAAAAGCTCAAAATATGGATTGGTGTAGTAATAGGCAGTGCCGCTCGTAATGCCGGTTTCCTCTGAACTGTTCGCGTAGCCGGTGATGGTTGGATTTGAGGGCGCAGTTCCATCTTTGGTGTAGGTGACCGCGATGTCTGACAGCGTCGGCGTGTTTGTGCCGTCTGAAGTGAGGGTAACTTTGATCTGCATATAACGGCTGGCCGGTGTCGTGATCGCCGACAGGTCCTGGGTTGTTGTATCCCCGGTCTCACTGTCAACCACAGTTTCCCAGT
>JBAZLK010000004.1:0-133807 GCA_041650335.1 Patescibacteria group bacterium | reverse complement strand
ATTAGCCTGGTTTCTGATACAATATTTCGACACCGGCGGAAAGGCGGCCGTTGCCGTTTTATTTGTCTATGGGTACACTAAGGAAGCGTATGGGCAACAAACCTCAGCTGAAATTCCACAAACGATTGCGGCAATGGCGCCGGTTCTGGAAACGTGACGCCGTAATTCTTATTGTCATTGCCTTCGCTGTGTTCTGGTATGTCGGGGAGCGCGGAAAGACAACGACCGTATCACGGCCGGCAGCGCAGGATAATACCCTCGTCGAATCAGCCGCCGTTGCCCCAAGCGATTCTGGCGATACTGTTCTTGTTACTCGTGTTATCGATGGTGATACGATCGAACTAGACACTGGTGAGATGGTTCGATATATCGGCGTTGATACCCCCGAGCGAACCCATAAGCCGCCGGACTGTTATGCGCAAGAAGCAACCGAAAAAAATAGATCACTGGTCGAAGGCAAGACGGTTCGTCTAGTCAAAGACGTTCGAGGTGCGGATCGCTACGGGCGGCTTCTTCGATTCGTCTATGTCGACGATATGTTCGTTAACAAAGCGTTGGTTGACGAGGGCTTTGCCCGTGCGTTTGCGGTGCCGCCGGACATTTCCCGCGAAGACGATTTTTTCGTCGCCGAACAAACAGCCCGCGCTGAGCGTCGGGGTCTCTGGGGCGATTGCGATTTAGACCGTCTCAGTATTTGGGAGCAGACAACAGGCGAGCGAGCGGAAACGGCTGAATTTCAGGCGACCAACAGCCAGCCCGTACTCGAAGATTCACCCGAATGTTACTGTGAGGAAAACATATACGACTGCAAGGATTTCACGAGTCAAGCCGAGGCGCAGGCCTTGTATGATTGTTGCCGGGGAAAAACCGACCGCGACGTTCACCTCATCGACGGTGATGCCAACGGTCGTGCCTGCGAACAAATACGATAGGGTCGACGAGATTTCTGGGCAATTGTTTTTTTGGCAGTCATACGGTACAATACAATTATGAAGATACAAAAAGCCGCCGGCCACTACCAACCGTTTGACCGGGACAAATTTGTTTCCTCGCTATTAAAATCAGGCGTACCGAAGCGGTTTGTTTTGCATCTCAGCCGGCAGGCGGAGCGGCTAGAACCGAAACTTCGAAATACGGACCAACTGTTCGATTTTGCCCATCAGGAATTGGCCCAGAAGGATCGGAAATCGGCGATGCGGTACAGCCTAAAGAGGGCAGTGTTCGAGCTCGGACCGACCGGTTTTCCGTTTGAGCAATACGTCGCGCGTCTGCTCGATCGTCTCGGCTATCGTACTCAGACAAACGTCTACGTGCGCGGCTACTGCGTTTCACACGAGGTCGATATCCTGGCTTGGAAGGGCAAAAAAACACATCTTATTGAATGCAAATTTCATTCGTATCGCGGCATAAAAACGAACGTAAAAATCGTATTATACGTAAAAGCCCGGGTTGAGGATATTGATCGTGCGCTGGTTGCCGGTGCGGACACCGATCGGCAAGCCCAGCCCCAGAAGATCGATCAGGCGTGGCTGATCACAAACACGAAACACACTATCGAGGCTGAAAAATACGCCCGGTGCGCAGGTATTCATCTGGTCAGTTGGGGATATCCCGCGGGCGCCGGTCTCGAAAGTTTGATTGAAAAGACGCGCCTGTATCCCGTGACCGCGCTGCTCCATCTCGATCGGGCGTTTAAAAAACGCCTGGTGAGTCTCGGTTTAGTGACGGCCGAGGATGTCGTCAATTTTTCACAATGGAACAAGGTTACGCCATCGGAGAAAAATCGTATTCGTGAACTCCAAAAAGACGGGCGTCTCTTACTGCGGAACAATGAATAATTTCGAACTGGAATTGCAACGCACGAAAAAATTGGTCGAACAAAGACTGAAACGCTTTTTTGCTACCGAAAAAACGACCACGAAAAGAATCGCACCATTTCTCAGCGAGCTGCTTGGTCGGGTTGAAGAGTTCACCTTACGCGGCTCAAGCAAACGTTTGCGCGCCTGCTTGGTTTATATCGGGTATCAGGCGGTTCGTTCACGGCCGCCCCGCGCCCTTGATGATGTGGCGGCGGCCATCGAGCTGATCCACAGCCATCTGTTGATTCACGACGACATCATTGACGACGACGAGTGGCGCCGCGGCGGTATGACCGTGCATGCCTATTTTGAAAAATACCGGCGCCAAAAGTTTGCTCGCGAAGAAACGAAACGCTTCGGCATCGCGCAAGCCATCCTGGCCGGCGATATCAGTTGTTCCTTGGCCGGTCTCATTATCGCCGGATCACAATTATTGCCCGTACAGAAAGTTATGGCGCTCGAACGGATAAATAGAATTTTATTGGAAACGGATTATGGGCAAGCGCTTGACGTTTTTCAGGGCGCGAAGGAATCAATCCGCATTGAGGAAGCCCTGCTCATGTACCGATACAAAACGGCGAAGTATTCATTTGAAGCGCCGTTGCAGCTTGGAGCGAGCATCGCCGGCGCCACGCCAGCACAATTATCAGTCTTGAGCCGGTACTCAATTGCAGCCGGCCAGGCGTTCCAAATCCAGGATGATATCCTCGGCGTGTTCGGAACCCGGAAACAGATCGGCAAACCAGTTGATTCAGATATCCGCGAAGGGAAGAAAACAGTCCTTTTCATTGAAGCCCTGAAACGGTTGCCGGCCGGCGAGCGGACATGGCTGCGGAATCATTACGGCAAATCACATATTCCGGCCAGCCAGGTCTGGGCCATCCGCCATCTTTTTGAAAAATCGGGAGCGCGAGATTATTGCCAAAAAAAATCGAAATATTATCTAACGTTAGCAAATCGGGCCGTGCAGAGCTCTAGACAAATATCGGCCAAAAGTGCTATACTGCTCTTGCAGCTGTCGAATTATCTGGCAACGAGAAGCAGCTGAAGCCGTATGAACACATCAACTATTCCACTCCATATCGCCATCGTGCCAGATGGCAACCGCCGGTGGGCAAAAGCGCGTCATTTGCCCACGCTTTTTGGACACAAAAAAGGCGTCGACGTTTTTGAGGACGTCTGCTACGCGGCCTTGGATCGCGGTGTGAAGACAATGACCTTTTGGGCTTTTTCGACGGAGAACTGGGAACGTTCCAAGCGCGAAGTTCAATACCTTTTAAAACTGTTTGAAGAAGTGTTTACCACCCGCCTGGAAAAAATCCATCGAGAAAATATACGTCTCGTAGTTTCAGGCCGGACCTGGGAGTTTCCGAAACGGCTCCAGGGCGCTATTCAAAATGCCGTTGAAAAAACGAAGCGGAACACGCGCGGCATCGTCCACCTCTGTTTGAATTACGGCGGCCGGGCGGAGATCGTCGATACGGTCAAGAAAATCGTTAAGAATCACACCGCCCCGGACAAGATTACCGAGGACACAATCTCAAAAAACCTTTATGCGCCGGGATTACCCGAGCCTGATCTGATCATCCGGACATCGGGCGAACAGCGTTTATCCGGCTATTTGCTCTGGGAAGCTGAGTATGCGGAATTCCTTTTTGTAAAAAAACATTGGCCAGATTTTAACCGGCAGGATCTCCAGGAGGCGATCGAGGAATACCAGCGCCGGCAGCGGCGGTTCGGATCGTGATAGGTTTTGATCATAAAACAATCTAGCGCACGTTAGAAAACGCGCGCTTTTGTGTATATCAAAGACCCGTTCTTTCTAAAGAGCGCCGATCAACAAAAAACGCCCCCCGGCTGAACATGTCAGCTGGAGACAGCGGCAAATGAAATATCGCAGGCGAACAAGCGCTTGTTCGCCTGCGGCTGTGTGGTATCATGGAGCTATGCCTGATTTATTCGACAAAAAAATGGAGCAGGAAATGGCCCGGGAAGCGCCCCTGGCTGACCGGATGCGGCCGCAAACATTGACTGAAATCCTCGGTCAGGATGAAATTGTCGGGAAGGATACGGTTCTGCGCCGCGCCATTGAAAACGACGAGCTTTTTTCAATGATCTTTTGGGGTCCGCCGGGCACCGGGAAAACGACCCTGGCCAGGATTATCGCGAAAATGACGAAATCCATTTTTGTCCAGATATCAGCGGTTACGTCCGGGATTGGTGATTTGCGGCAAATCGTGAAAAAGGCTTTTGATGAACGTAAATTCCACGGCCACCGGACGATCTTATTCGTCGATGAAATCCATCGCTGGAACAAGGCGCAGCAGGATTCGTTTTTGCCGCACGTGGAAAACGGCACGATTATCTTGATCGGCGCCACCACGGAAAATCCCTCATTCGAAGTCATCAGCCCGCTGTTATCGCGCTGTCGCGTGTATATCTTGAAACGTTTACAGGGCGAGCACATCGGCCGGATCTTGAAACAAGCGCTTCAAGATAAGAAGCGGGGATTGGGAAGCTATAAAGTGAAGATCGGAAAAAAAGCGCTCGATCTGATTATTGATGCGTCGAACGGCGATGGCCGGACTGCCCTGAACGCCATCGAAATCGCCGTCAAAGGGACGCCGCCCGATAAGCAAGGCGTTCGTCATATTCAAACGAGGACAATCGAAGAAGCGCTGCAGCACCGTTCTCTCCTGTATGATAAGAAAGGCGAAGAGCACTATAATGTTATTTCCGCCTTTATCAAATCATTACGCGGTTCAAGTCCGGATGGGGCGGTCTACTGGCTGGCCCGGATGCTCGAGGCAGGGGAGGATGCGCGGTTCATTGTCCGGCGTATGGTCATTCTGGCCTCTGAAGATATCGGCAATGCCGACCCGATGGCGCTGGTGGTGGCCAACGCGGCCGCTCAGGCCGTGGAATTCGTCGGTCTGCCCGAGGCACAATTAAATCTCGCCCAAGCCGCGGTCTATCTCGCCCTGGCGCCGAAATCAAACGCCTCTTATAAGGCTTTGCTGGCGGCCAAAGCCGATGTAAAAAAAACCATGAACCAGCCCGTACCGCTTCATCTTCGCAATGCCGTCACGGGTTTAATGGAAGATATCGGCTACGGCAAAGATTATAAATATTCCCATGATTATACGCCCGATGAAGGGAAACAAGAGTATTTGCCCGAAGAGCTAAAGAATAAAAAGTATTATCAACCGAACAAAACGCTGAAGAAATAACGACATGAACGTCGGCATGATCCTGGCAATTGTTTCGGGGTTTCTCTGGTCCTTCTCGAATATCATTGATAAGACAATTGTCACGAAACATTTCACGAATCCGAAATTGATCTTCATACCGCTGAGCTCGGCGTATTTTATTATTGGAGGCGCAGTTTTACTGGTAAAAGGGACGGGGATGTCAGCTGGCCAGCTGGCCATCGCTGCCGGGGCGAGCCTGGCGTATATGGCCATGAACGTGTGTTATTTTTATGCAGCTAAGCGCGAGGAAATATCGCGGATCGTACCATTATTTGCTTTAAGTTCCGTCTTCGTGCTGATCTTGGGTGCGATCTTTCTGCATGAGGTATTCGCTTTTCGTACCTATGCGGGAATTGGCATTATCGTTGTCGGTTCGATATTGATCATGTTGCGGTCACGCTTGATGGATTTATTCCGCAGTCACGCTCTGGGATTGATGATCGCCGCGGCTGTGTTCACGGCCATTCACGCCGTCCTTATTAAATATCTGACGAATGATCACTCATATTGGACGGTATTTGGTTGGATCGCTTTTCTGGACGGTATTATCGGATTGTCGGTATTTTCACCACAACTACCGAAACTCCGTTCGGAGATTGCGCGGCGGGGCTGGCGGGGCGTGCAGCTCGTTTTGCTGTCAGACGGTAACGGCACGATCGCGTCACTATGTTTTACGGCCTCGGCGTCACTTTGGTATGTCTCACTGGCGAACGCGGTTTCTCTGGTTCAATATTTATTTGTTTTTATCTGGACGATTATTCTCTCGCGTTTTCGACCAGCCCTGTTACACGAACCGATCACCAGACGGATTGCATTTCAGAAAATCCTAGCGATTGGATGTATTGTGGGAGGCGTTTTGTTGGTATCATAAGGTGGCGATATTTGCACTTTTATAGGCATTTGATACTATAGAGATGATATGACCGACGAAAAATGGCAGGAAACAAAGGGTAAAATAAAGGATACGTTTGACGTGCTCGACGAACGCACCGAAGATCTCATTGACGAGCCCGGAACGGCTGAAACGATTGAGTTTGTCGGTCCGCTGGGACGGATGCGCTTAGAACGTGTCACGAAGCCGGTTGTCATCGGGGAACGAGCGATTGGGGCGCGTCGGATTGGTTCCCAGAAGACGGTTCAAAAAGAATATTCACCCGACGAAAAAGTGCATTACATAAAAGCCTATAAATTCGACGAAGCGACCGAAGAATGGGTGGAAATCGAAATTGAGCCAACCTTATATTCTACCTAATAATACGCCTATGTTGTTTCAAAGCGAAAAACCAAAAATGATACCGTACGGCATTTATGCAGGTTTGCTCGAAGGCGTTTACATCGCGCTGGTGGGCTTGTTCATGATTAACGCAAATAAGTTATTTGGTTCTAACCAGGGGGATACGCCGGCGTCGTTTATTATCTTTCTCCTGTTATTTGTTTTTAGCGCCGGCCTGTCCGGCCTGATTGTCTTCAGCTATCCGGTTTTTCTCGTTACCCAAAAGAAGTTCCGGGAGGCAGTTCTGACGGTGCTGGTTACGCTCGTGACGCTCTTATTTCTATTCATCCTGTCATATCTATTGTTTGTCGTGGTGGTTTCATGAAACTGGACATTGCCAGGAGCAAGAAGCGGCAGTGGTCGCAGGAAGCGAAAACCAAGGACGCGAAAACCTCATTTGCCAGACGGATACACCCGACAAACGTGCGCAATTCGAGCCGTCGAATGGTCAACAAGTTTTTTGACTCGACGTTTTTGGCGGTTCGACGTGTCGCCGTGGCAACATCGGCGTTTCAGCCGAAAAAGAAAATACATCAAAACCGCGAACTGCTCGAACAAATAACTGAACTGCTCGCGAGCCCGAGCGAGGTGGTGCGGGCATCAGCCCTCCAGGCGTATCTCCAGCTGCCCCTGCCACTGGCTGAGTATCGCACAATCGCATTCCACGGATTGACGATCGGGTTGCGGGACCAGCAGCCGCGCGTCCGTCGGCAAGCTGTTGTTTTACTGGGCCAGTTTATCGAGGCGTACGCGGATCACTGGGAGCACGGTATTCCGTTATTGAACGATTGTTGTCATGATCCGGCAATGTCAGTAGCGAAAAAGGCGCATGAAATATTGGAGCGGCAACACGCCAAAAAGGAAAAAATTCAGAAAACATATCTGGTGAAATAGCTGTATGCCCGAATTACCCGAGGTTGAAACAGTTAAAAACGACCTGAGACCGCTTCTACTGAAGAAGCGGATTGTTGATGTTGAGGTGCGCTTGCCAAAAATCGTGAAGGTCCCGGTCGCGCAGTTTGTCCGTCGCGTTACGGGTGCGCAGATCCACGATGTCCGCCGGCGCGCGAAAATTCTTTTGATCGATTTGGAAAACGGTGCGACGATATGCATTCATCTTAAGATGTCGGGTCAGTTAATCCTGGCGTCGCGTCGCGGTCTCGAGCAGGTCGGCGGACATCAGATTGTCGGGGGGACGGAACATTTACCGAATAAATACACGCACGTAATATTCCGTTTGAACGGTTCGCACGTGTTGTATTTTAATGATTTGCGCCAGTTTGGGTATTTGACCGTCATGCGCACGGTCGAGCTAGAAAAGTTTTTCTCTGTAAAAAAACTCGGACCGGAACCATTCCAAGCGTCATTCAATTTTGCCTATTTTGTGGGCTGCCTTCAACGAAAACGGAAAACAACAATAAAAACGGCGTTGCTTGATCAATCCATGGTTGTCGGGCTAGGCAATATCTATACCGATGAGGTCTTATTTGCCGCCCGGGTCAAGCCGACCCGGCGGGTGATTAGCCTTCATCGGGCTGAAAAACGCGCCATCTATGACCGCATAAAGTCGGTTTTGCGTACTGCCATCCGTCTTCGCGGAACAACCTTCCGCCATTTCCGCGATGGGCATGGACGGAGCGGCGGCATGCTCGCGCAGCTGATGGTCTACGGTCGTTCCGGCGAGTTGTGTCGTCGGTGCAAAAAGGGTAAAATACAAAAGACCCGGCTGGGCAGCCGGTCAAGTTGCTACTGTCCGGTTTGTCAGCGGTAACAATCAGAAGATGAACATGAAATACAGGCTGCTGATGGCGACGCCGATCAAGCCGCCAACGAGGGCTTCCAGCGGCGTATGACCGACTTTTTCGTCTAAACGATTGGGGAATTTCAGGGCTTCTGACTGCGGTAATTCGCGGACGAGCATATTCAACATCCGTCCATGCGTGCCGAGATACCGCCGAAAACCGATGGCGTCGCGGACAATGATGGCCGACAGAATGAACACCACGGCAAAGATAGGCGAATCAATTCCCTCGCTGATGCCGATGGCCGTGGTCAGCGAGGCGACAAAAGCCGTATGTGCTGAAGGCATGCCGCCATATCGATTCAGCATGTGCCATTGGACATTGCCGCGCCAGGAAGCCCGGACAAATTTAAACACCTGGGTAATTATTCCGGCCGTGAGCGAAGCAAGTAATATTTTTGGTAACTCCATCATCGTATGATCTATCTCTTTTCAGTAATCTTCGGGGTGATTCAAGGGCTAACTGAGTTTTTGCCTATTTCGAGCACCGCCCATCTCATTATCTTGCATCGTCTTTGGCCGATTGAGGTGTCTTCAGATTTAGGGTATGACGTCGTTCTCCATGGCGGCACATTGCTGGCGTTGTTAGTGTATTTTCGAAAAGACGTGGTTCGGTATCTGGCGGGATTCTTCAGGAGTTTTCGGCACTGGGACCCGCGCCATGACCATGATCAGAGGCTTGCCTGGCTGATCGTCATCGGATCAATACCAGCCGGACTCATTGGTTACGCGTTTGAGGCAAACATTGAGGAACAGTTGCGCTCGCTTTGGGTGATCGTGGCAACATTATTCGTCGGGGCGGCATTATTCTTCATTGTCGAGCGCGTGAGCCGGAAGGATCGAGAAATCCAGACAATTGGCACTGGGACGGCGGTTGTGGTCGGTTTGGCGCAGGCGCTCGCGCTTATCCCGGGCATTTCCCGTTCTGGCATAACTATTATAGCAGGTTTATTTGCCGGGTTGAAGCGAGCGGCCGCGGCCCGGTTCGCGTTTTTACTCTCCATCCCCATTATTTTCGGGGCGGGATTAAAAAAAATCCTTGAATTGGTACAACAAGGAGCCTTGGCTCAGCACCCGCTTGTTTACCTGGTCGGATTGATTGCCAGCGTTATCAGTGGGTACCTTTGCATTAAATATTTCTTGCGGTTTTTGCAAAACCGCTCGCTGATACCGTTTGCGTATTATCGTCTTATCCTGGGCATCTGTTTGGCCGTATTATTGCTCGTGGGCGTGTTATGACACAACCACAAAGACAGCAATAACAGCCACGACCGTGACAATTCTTTTCACGAAGGCAAGAAAGAGCCTTCGTTCGGTCAAAAAAGCCAGCAGACTGACGATAAGCAGGAAATACCCGCCCAGGACAGCCGCTAAAACAGCGGGGGACTTCGGTGCTGACTGTGGCGCCGGTCGATCGCGCAGAATCGAAGCCGCTGAGGCGACGTAGCCGGTATTTTCTTCCGGATTGAGATAGTTTGCCTCAACCAGCGTTTCGGACTTTTTTGGAAGCGTGGCCGCATTGACGAGGGAAGCGCTCGGTACAATGAAATCATCCCGGCTTCCGAACAGCTGAACCGTCACCGTCGTCATTTTGCCATCGTGCATGGCGCTCAAGGTGGCGATTCCGATTTCCTGGTAATTTGGGAACAGGATATTCTCCCGGTGGCTTGGACTGTCCATCCAGGCTTGAAATTCCGTTCGGGTATCACCGTAATTGATCGCCAGGTTTTCACCCGCATAGATATAGGGATAGCCGCTTGCTTCAAAGAAATACCACGGTTTTTTTCCATCGGGCGTATCGTGTTCAAAATAGTTTTTTGCAAACATATCCTCGGCCTTGAGTTTTGCCGCCGTAACCAATTTTTGATTGATAACCAGCGTATGCAAATGGTTTTCAAGGCGCGCTTGGTTTGTGAGATAGACGAGGTCGAGCGTCGGTTGCGTCACTGTCGCCTGGGCCGTTGGCACAACGAAAAAAAGTAGGCCGAAAAGTCCTACTCCAATTGAGAAAATCTTGGCTGATGGCCAATAGCGCGAAATGTGAAGCATGTGTTTTTGTTTTTTGTTTCTGTTATAAGTATAGCATATTCAATGGAAAAAATCAACCATGAAGAAATTGATCGATGAATTGATCCGCGACGGCTATCTGAAGACGCCGCAGGTAATCGAAGCGTTTCAAAAAATCGATCGGGCCGATTTTCTGCCGCGCGACGGAAAAAGCGCCGGGCAGCTACGCATCGAGTCGGAGATAAATGCGCCGCTGCCAACGGCCTATGGTCAGACAATCTCTCAGCCGCTCACGGTCGCGTTTATGCTGGAATTGCTCCAGCCGACAGTCGGGGAGCGCGTGCTCGATATTGGCAGCGGTTCTGGCTGGACCGCCTGCTTATTGGCCGCGCTGGTCGGAGAAACGGGGCAAGTAACCAGCCTCGAACGGATACCTGAACTAAAGAAATTTGCTGAAGAAAATTCAGCGCCATATGCCTTTCCGAATATTACGTACCTCGTTGCTGATGGCTGGCGGGGATATGCGCCCAACGCGCCATACGACGTTATCCATGTGGCTGCCGCGGTGACAGAAATACCGGAAGCATTGATGCAGCAGTTACAACCGGGTGGACGGCTCTGTCTTCCCGTCGGCTCAGTCGGACAGGACCTGGTGCTTATTTCGAAGAAATCAGACGGTCAGATCACGGAAAAACGCTATCCCGGCTTTGTTTTCGTTCCGCTTAGGCGGGATGAGCCGGAAGAAAATTGAATAACATGACAAAATAAAAAAATTTTGGTACAGTATAAGCGGGTATACTTGCCCGTTTTTTCAGACTAATTTCATTGTTATCGTTTATCGATCATGAAAATCGTTATCCGCGCCGGTGGCAGCGGTACACGCCTCTGGCCGATCTCGAGGCAGAAAAAGCCAAAACATTTTTTACCACTGCTCGGCTCGCGCTCCCTTATGGAAGAAAAAGTCGACGAGCTGAGACCGTTACTGAACCGCTGGAATGATTTGTATATTTCCGTATCGCGGCCATTTGTGCCATTGGTGCGGAAACTTGTGCCGCGGCTGCCTGAGAAGAACATCATTGCCGAGCCGTGCGGCCGGAATACTGGCCCGGCGATCGCTCTTGAAACGGCGATTATTGAGGCGGCGGCGCGCGGTCAGGACGACCCGGTGATCGCCAGCCTGACGGTTGACGACGTATTTTCCGAGGCCGGACGCTTCCGGGACTCGCTGCGCGCGGCGGAAAAATTTTTGCAGCATCACCCGTTGTGGATTGTCGCCATTGCCTCATCGGTCAAAAAGCCTGACCCGGGCTTAAGCTACATCGAACGGGGCCGGACGATGGCGCGCTATGGCGGTCAAGCGTTTTCCCGTTCACTCCGGTGGATCGAGAAGCCGTCAGGCGGTCTGTTAACGCGGCTTTTCAAAAACCCAAACGTGTACGCGCACACCGGTCTGTATGTCTGGAAGGCGTCCACGATACTCTCGCTGTTTGAAAAGCATGAACCCAATGTCTACGCGCTGAGCCGTCGCATTCAGCAGTATTATGGTCGCGCCGCCTTTACCCGAAAATTAGAACAGTACTTTACCGCCATGCCGTCCCTGAGCATTGAAGAAGCGGTGGCGAGGAAGGCAAAGAATATCGCCGTGGCGGCCGGTGATTTTGGCTGGAGCGACACTGGCAAATGGTATTTAGTCAAAGATCTCATCTCTGAAGGAAAAAATAACGTAACCAGGGGACGGGTCGTCACCGTTGGCACTGAAGATTCGCTCATTTACAGTCCGCGCGGAAAAGTTGCCGGGATTGTCGGGGTGAAGGGGCTGATTGTCGTTGATACGGGCGATGCCCTGCTGGTTTGTCCAAAAGAGCGTTCCGGCGACGTGAAAACGCTCGTTGACCGTCTGAAAGAGTATAAATTAAACCGTTATCTCTAACATGCGTACCTTCACCATTGTTATTATCATCCTGGCCGTAATTGTGGTCTTTGCTGGTTTGGGGTTCTTGTATTTCACCAGCTTATTAAACGCACCTCAGAAAAGTACGAGCGCAAAAACCGTCACCTTTGAAATCGCATCAGGCCAGGGCGTGAAAGAAATCAGCAAAAACCTTAAAACCGCCGGTCTTATCCGCAGCGCGACCGCTTTTGAATACTATGTTTGGATGGAGGGCGTTGGGAGCGACATCCAGGCCGGAAAATATGAGCTGAATACTGGCCAGAAAGCAAGTGCCATCATCGAGAAAATAACCAAAGGCGACATAACGGAAAACGAGGTGGAATTCCAAGTTCTTGAGGGGTGGAGTACGGTCGATATCGCCGAACAGTATGGCGAGACGTTTTCCGTCCCGCAAAACAAAAGCCTCGCGGTCTTAAAAGAGGACTTTTTGAAGGCGGCGGCTACGACTGATTCGCGGAAGCTCATACCCGGCGAAGCGTATTCATTCCTCTCCGACAAGCCAAAAACCGCCGGCCTGGAGGGGTATCTTTTTCCGGATACCTATCGGCTCTATGACACCGCCACGCCCAGCCAGGTTGTCCAGAAGATGCTTGATAATTTCGGCGATAAGGTGACGGACGAGCTCCGTCAAAAAATTAGCGCGCAGGGGTTAACGCTTTTTCAGGGCGTCACCCTGGCCTCGATTATTGAAAAGGAAGTACGAACGGATCAGGATAAAAAGATCGTGGCGGATTTATTCCTCCGGCGCATGGCCGCCGGAATACCGCTCCAGTCAGACGCGACAGTGAATTATGTGACCGGAAAAAGCGCCCTCCAGCCGACGATCGACGACACGAAAACAGAGTCATTGTATAATACCTATTTACATCAAGGTCTGCCACCCGGCCCGATCTGCAATCCGTCGCTGGCTAGCCTCGCGGCCGTGGCCAGCCCGCAGCCAAATGAATATTTCTACTATTTGAACACCCCTGAGGGCGAGACAATATTTAGCAAAACGTTCGAAGAACACAAGCTCAATAAAGCAAAATATCTTCAATGAAAAAGACGCTGGTTATTTCACTAGGCGGTTCAATCATCGCGCCCAAGCCCGGCTTTATTGATATTGCCTTTATCCGGAAGTTTCGCCGCTTAGTGCTCGGGTATATTCAACGGGAGAAGCGCCAGGTCATCATTGTCACGGGCGGCGGCAAGCTCAATAAGGAATACAATCGGGCGGTGAAAAAAATTGTCCGACCGCAGCCGATTGATCTGGATCGACTCGGCATCGCGGCAACCAGATTTCATGCCGAGTTTCTCCGGGTAATTTTTGGGAAACAGGCGCATCAAGAGGTGCTGCTTAATCCGACCAAGAAGCTCCATACGGATAAGCCGATCATCTGCGCGGCGGGCTGGCGACCAGGCTGCTCAACGGACAAGGACGCGGTGCTGCTGGCAAAAACCTATCGCAGTCGCTTCGTGTTAAATCTGACGAATATCGATTTTGTCTATACGAAAGACCCGACGCGGTTTACGGAAGCGAAAAAAATTACCGACACAACCTGGCCAACCTATAGAAACTTTATACCGAAAAAATGGTCGCCGCGGCTCAGCACGCCCTTTGATCCGGTGGCTTCGCGGCTGGCCCAGCAGGAGCGATTGACCGTGGTGATTATAAACGGCCGGAAAATACAAGAAATTAGCCGGTTTATGACCAATCGGACATTCCAGGGGACAATGATACACCCCTGATCCGCCGTTCCGCCTGGAGGTCGGGGATGAATCATGTGATGACATGAATCCGGCGAGGATTTGACAGACGATATCCTTCTGGTATACTGTGGATAGTACCGCAGACAGAGGGCCCCAGTACCCGACCCTACACCAGGTGCGAAGCACTTCGGTACAGGGGAGTGGTGCTGGGTTAATACACCAGCCTTCCGAGGTATAAATACATTTGTATTTTTTGTCTGCGGGCAGCAGATTTTTTTTGTTAACAACCAATATGCCAAAAACACGTCAGAAAAAAGAACAAGATTCGAAACGTCTCGAAGAATTGTTACAAGGCAATACGCTCGCCGTTATTTCGACGTTTGAAGGCGTAAAAGTAAAAGACTCGAATGCCTTTCGCAAAGAACTCCGCTCTCAGCAGGCCGAGCTGGTGGTAACGAAAAAAACCATCCTGACGCGGGCCCTGAAAAACATGCACTACGACGGTTTTGAACCGGAAAAGGTGCAGGGGATGATGGGCATTGCCTTCAGTCAGGATGAAGTGACCGCCGCGAAACTGATAAAGACTTTTTCGAAAGATCGAAAGATTGTTTTTGCGGCTGGTTTTCTCGAGGGGAAATACCTGACCGCCCAGGAGGTTGAAGCCCTAGCCGATCTTCCGTCTCGCGAAATGCTCCTGGCTCGGACCGTTGGTGCTCTGAAATCACCGGTCAGCGGGTTTGTCCAGGTGTTACGCGGCACCTTACAAGGTCTGGTCTATGCACTCAAGGGCATAGCTGATAAGAAGCCAGTTTCCTAAATTTGTAATTTTGAATTAATAATTCTGAATTAAAACCCTATGTCAGACGAACAAAAGAAAGAAGTCGAGGTTCCTGAAAAATTCAAGGATCTCATCGAAAAAATCGAGAAGATGAGCGTCCTGGAATTATCAGAGCTCGTCAAAATCCTCGAGGATAAATTCGGCGTTTCGGCAGCTGCACCCATGATGATGGCAGCTGGTCCAGCGGCCGGCGCAGCCGGCGCTGAAGCCGAGGAAAAGAGCGCTTACAACGTTGAATTGACCGGCATCGGCTCAAACAAAATCGCCGTGATCAAGGTTGTCAAAGAATTGACCGGCGTCGGTTTGCAGGACGCGAAGAAACTCGTGGAATCCGCGCCAACGATGGTGAAAGAAGACGTGGCCAAGGACCAGGCAGAGGAAATGAAGAAAAAGCTTGAGGAAGCCGGCGCGAGCGTGACGTTGAAATAACAGTTACTGAATATAAAAAAACTCCCGTTTAATCGGGGGTTTTTAATTATGCGAGGATATTTTTCTATCGCAACGGTTTGTGTATACAATACTTCTAGAAGGAGGGAACGGGTTAGAACTTGATCCGTTCCCTGGGTGTGCTGTTTCACCTGTTTTAGTGATCGGTGATGAAGGGCTGGGCGAGCCCGGCGCGAATAGTCGCTTCAGATCGACGACTGAACAGTGTGGCAATTCCCGGATGGTCGTAGATCACAAGCTGTTGAGGGTGGAGAGTGTTTTGCTGATTTCCGAGGACTGCCGATTTCTGACCAGAAACCATGAAATGCACGGACTGCGGCTGTGGCGAGCGAAACAATCGGATAACCCCTTCGCTGGCCAAAGCCTCCAGGGCGGCGACGGTCTCCGGATCAATGTTCGGTCCGAGGATGATGCGGGGAATCTGCAATCCCGATCGCCGGCGCAGTCGTAACGCCTGGCATAGAGCCGGCGTATCAAACAGCTCAAACATGTTTCAATTTCCTCCCATATTGGCCCAAACTCCTTCTAGAAGCATTGTATTGTAACGAGCACTGTAATTTGTGGCAATGTTTCTGCCTCAGCTGTTGTGTTGCGCGATAGTAAATAGCGGATGGACGCTGTTATTTTTAATACCCATAAATTATTTGGTGCTATTTTTGCGGGGCATATTTCGTCAAGGTGGGGTCTGTTGATTGTCTTTTTATTGAAAAATATACTCCCAATGCCATGACTGAGATGCCCGCCCATTGGAATGCCGAAGGGATTTCACTGAAGAAGGCAATTAACACTGTCAAGCTGAATAATGGAAATGTCATAGATAGCGATATCGCTTTGGAAATATCCAAACGTTTTAACCCCTCATACCAAACTACTTTGCCTATGCCCAATAAAACCAAACCAGTAAATAAAATGATTTCCCAGTTTTGTAATACGATCCTGGTTATACCTGGTTGTGACTCAACAAGCAGCGCAAAGAGAAAAATAAAAAATCCTCCGAGTAAAAAACGAACAAACAAAATTATTGCTGGTGAAACATAGTTTAATGCCCTCTTTGCATAAAAATTACCTATGGGGTAGGTAACGGTACTGAGTATAATGAGTATGTCGCCAGCGTTTAACGTAAATGTTCCGTTATAAAGGATAAGTATTGCTCCAATAAATACACCGATTGCTCCGATTAGTTTTTTAGTCGTCGTTTTTTCCCCGATTAAAGGAGTGAACAGAAGGGTAAAGATTATTTCTGAAAGTAAAAGTAGTGATGAATTTATGCCCGAAGTTTTGCTTGAACCGATAAAAAATAGGATATAAGGAATAATGACAATGCAGAACGTTACCATCAATAATGAGGAGTATGATTTTTTATTTTTTAGTTCGTGCAATTTTCCTTTTAATGCCGCATAAATAAAGGAACCACAGGCTGCGAGAAGCGTTGTGATTGCCGCAAACATGATCGGGGGTATATTTTGACTTCCACGGTTTACGAGTACTGGAAATATGCCCCACATTGCTGCACCCGTGAGAGCAAAAGCTACGCCGAATTTTTCTTGTTGTTTATTCATTTCGACTTCTTTAAGAAGCACTAAATAACATTTAAAGACTGCTTTTTTCATTCGGCGGGGGAGGCTCTATACAACACGCCTTTTTGCACGATGTATATGACTCGTGCCGTCCATTGTGCGACAGAAGGCAGATAGACGCTGTCGCGCAGTAGAACAAAATCAATTCCATATTTAGATATTTAACCGTTGTTCAAATAAGTAATATGTTTAGCAAAATATTGCCCAATCTTTTCTACCTCGCTCATTACCAGCGTAATCTTTGTTTTATCTAAAAACCAGTTGTCCTTTCGTATATTGCGGTCGTCAATAGTTGGACAAACAATATATTCAACCTTGGATGAAAAAGCGGTTTGGTATGTTAATAATGCCCGTCTCGCATGATGGGCTTTACAAATAAGAATGGCTTTCTTGACTTCAATATTCATTTCCCGCAAAACCTGGAACGACAATCTGGCATTGTCAAAGGTGTTTAGAGCTTTATCTTCTTTTAAAACAGCTTTTTCAGGGACGCCTTTCTTTAGGGCAATATTTTGTAAAAATTCCCATTCGCTTTTCCAATGTGCTCTCCCAGCTTCAATTTCTTCAGCAAGTTTTGGGCCAATTCCGCCTGACGGGAGAATGTACTGAGCAAAGCCTCGTTTAAACAACTCAACCGCTTTTTCGATAAGCTGTGGCCTATATCCACCTAATACTAGAATAATATCAGCCTTTACAGGCTGATTCTCTACAAATATGAAATCAGTTATAGAGTCAAATGGACGACTCATAAAGTGAATTATTCAGTTAGGTCGATCTGATAGATGCTTGTGCCGTTCAAGAGGTACGCTTTCTTATCTTTCGGTACGATCACCATATCCTTCAGCTGGTCGAAGGTATCGGAGGTATATTGGTTTTTTAAACGGCCCTGTTTCGTGTATGAAATCAAGCGCTTGTTGGCGGGGTCGAGGATATAGAAATACCCGGTGTTTTCATCAGTCCACACCTTGGCGGGACTGGTGAGCGCCGGCTCAATCGTTTGGAGTTTAAAGGTCGCGTCGAGATTTCCCTGGAAAAACTTCGATAATTCGCCCGTTGATCTGGTGACATAGACCGAGCCGTCGACGATGATGGAGATACCGTTTGAGACCGAAACGTCTTTTCCGTTCAGCCAGCCCTTGCCGGCGCCGTAGCCTTTTCCAACTTTGGTATACCGGAAGATCTGATCGTTTTTTGTATCGAGAAAATATAGCCGATCGCCGTAGACGGCCAGGCCGACAAGTTGGCGATCCTGGTTTTCGTATTGGATCGGCGCGGCCGTGAAGACGTTGGTATTCGAATCAAATTGGATTAAAGAATCGTCGGCCAGCACGACCAGGCCATATCGAGTTGTTACGCTGGTGGCCAGGTGGGCGAGCTTGTCTGACGCGTCTTTGTATGTCAGGATGGCGGTTTCATTCGTATCAATATTTGTCTTGTATACCAGGGTTTCCGAGGTTGAGAAGACGGCCAGATCCTTGCCAAAGAGCCCAACGAAACCACCGGCCGTGGCATTCGTTTGATCGGCCGTGAGGTCAGTCAAACGCTTCGGATCAGCGATCGTGGTGATATGCTTCGTTTTCTCGATCAATGCGTTGATTTTCGTCTCGAGTCCGGCGATCTCACTCTTATATTGTTTGGCGCGCAGTTTCTGGGGGATGGATGCGATCAGGTCTTGGGCTTGCTTCAAGAGATCGCGCGCCGAATCATCGTTTCCATAGAGAAGGGCGGCATCGGCTTCCTCTTGTTTTTTATTGGCGTCGGTAAGGGCTTGCTGATAGGTGGCTTGCTGTTTTTTCTGGTCGTCACGCTGACTGAGATAGATGACGCTTTGGGCAAAAATGAAAATAAAGAGAACCGCCACCACCAAGACGATCTTCCGTTGTTTTGATAAGCGCTGAAAAAGGATAATGCGTTTTGAGGCCGCCGTCGTGGCGTTGGCCGGAAAATGCTCTAAGCGCTGCTTGAGATTTTTTCGGCCACTGATCGCGTTAATTATCCAGCCGAATGTCCGTCCGATACCTCGGAAGACAAACTGGGTGCCGGCGAATATCCGGCCAAGGACGAAGACGGTGCGCGACGGATAGCGGCTGCTCCGAGGCGGTTTCCAGCGATCGCGGACCGGCGCGTAATATTGCGTCGCTTGATGGGGCGCCGCCTGAGCGCCGCGTTGCTTCGATCGGAAAATATTTTTCAGCCAGGGATGGAGGCGGGAAAAAAATGACTGAATATTTTTTTGGGCAATTGTCCAAATTGAAGGCGAGAGCAGTTCGTTCGTCTGGTGTTCGCGGTCGATCAGCGTATTCATCGAGGCTTGCGATAACGCGCCCCCGACAATCGGCTGGGCGACGTGGCTTTCGGTCATCACCCCGACCGTTTCCGGCACAAGACGGATCAGAAGCGCCCCAAAACCGTGGGTACCGGCGTTCGGGGCTAATAAGTTCTCGAGGCTCAAAACGGCTTGCTGGGTCGAGGTTGATTGGATAACGGCGCGGATCCGTTCGAGCGACAGGTAGTCAAGAATGCTCGGCGTGCAGATAATCAGGGAATCGTTTTCATAAAGCTGTCCGGAAATAGTTTGGGAAAATATCTTCAGGGGATTAATCCGGCCATCAACGCCCTTGGCCGCTTCGAGAACATTGACAATCCGCTGGCGATGGACCAGAAAGGCGTGCAGGTTGCCGACGTGGGTAAAAAATAGATCCGAGCCTTTGAGGACGCCGATGACTGCGTTAAAATCATCGAGCCACTCGGTGGTGGAATGCTCGAGATATCCACTGAGCAGCTCGTTGAGTTTTTTCAGCATCGACTCAAAAGCCAGCTCAATATTTGATTCGAGCTGCTGGTAATAGATTGAACGCCCTTCGGTTTCAAGCGACTCGACAATTTTTTTTACCTGTTCATTGCCGGGCGAGACGCGGACCACCATGAACAACTGGCCGAGTGACTGGAATTCTTGGGGGTTCGGGCGGGAGATAAGCAAAGAAATAATTTCCCGCTCAGATCGTGGATCATGCAGGAGGAATGGACTAAATTCAATTTTTGTCGTTGGCATATGAAAATTGAAAGTCTCAACACCTATATTTATACAATATATCGCCCGAAAACGCAAATCGCGATCAACGCCTTTACACTCACGTCGCCGGCGCTTATAATACTGATAGAGGCGCATTATTTTCTAAAAACTGCTATTCCATGCTTGAACAGTTATTTGGTTCAGCGACGCGAGTAAAACTCCTGAGGCTTTTTTATGCGAATCCGGAGCAGTCATATTTTGTTCGTGAGCTCACCCGGAAAATACGTCAGCGGATCAACGGCGTCCGGCAAGAATTAAAGAATCTGGAAAATATCGGAATCGTTGAGCAGGTCGACAAAAACCGGAAAAAATATTACACCCTCCGAAAAGATTTTCCTTTGTACCACGAACTCAAACTCCTGATGATCAAAGCGCAAATACTTTTGGAGAACGATTTTGCGCGGGCGGTCAAGGATATCGGCCAAGTGAAGTACCTTGCGTTGACCGGACAGTTTATCGGCCGGAAGGACATCGCCACTGATCTTCTCTTGATCGGAAAAGTCAACCGCGTTAAGTTCAACCGCTTATTGAAAAAATTTCAAGAGTATTTCGACCACGATATCAACTATACGTTGATGACGCTGAAGGAATACGAATACCGGCGTCAGTTAACCGATCGTTTTCTCTTTAACGTTCTGGAAAATAAAAAGATTGTAGTGGTCGATCACTTACCAAAGCCGAAGTCAAATTGATTTTTATGGAACGTTTCGTTTCCTATCAGAATCGACGCGGCCAGAAGCTGGTTGGCGTGTTTCATCAACCCGACGGTTATAAACCACGGGCCGCCGTGTTGGTTTGCCACGGTTTTAACGATCGGAAAGAACGAGATTTCATACGGAACATCTGTGTCGAGGCTTCCCGTCGCGGACTGGCCGCGCTGCGTTTCGATTTCAGCGGACAGGGAAAATCGGACGGCCAATTCGATCAGATCACCTATACGCGCTATCTTCAAGATGTCTCGGCAAGCCTGGCTTTTTTGTCACGACAGGGGATAACGCACATTGGTATCGTCGGACACAGCATGGGCGGGGCGCTGGCGGCGCTCACGGCACGCCGAGATCGTCGCGTCGCCGCCTTGGTCGGTCTTGCACCAGTCGCTCAGATATACGAGACGCACACGCGTCGCTGGCGTGACCAATATAAAGCGGGCCAGGCGAAATATTTATTCATGCACGATATTCGTAATCCAAAACGGACGATAAAGATCGGCTTAGGATTTTTACGCGACGCCAAGCACTATGATTTGATCCGAGAGGCTCGGCAGATTACCCAACCATCATTATTGATCATCGGCAATAAAGATACGCGGGTTTTTACCAAAGAAGTCCAAGCCTTATATCGGCAACTGGGTAGTGTTCAAAAGAAGTTTCTCCGGCTCGACGAGTGCGATCACGTATTCTCCGGACACGAGAAAGAGATTGCGTCAGTAACGGTCGACTGGTTCGTTCGCTACCTATTCACGCGGCTATATATAGACACGTCCGAAATGAACGTCATCCATGTAGCGTTGCTAAAAAATGGACGGATCATAACCCTGACAAAAAAAATAGCCTTTGATCAACGCGACACGCTTCTCAGGGTAATCTCAGGGTTTATCGCTAAACATAAAATAGGCGTACATCAGCTCGATGCCATAGTAGTGAATCGCGGACCCGGACCATTTACCGCCCTGCGAGTCGGCATTACAGTTGCGAATACGCTTGGTCTTGCCCGCAACATCCCTGTCATCGGAATTCGGAAAGATATGGCGGTGCCGCAACCGCCAGAGATTGAAGAAATGCTTTTTACTCTGCCGACGACAGACGACTTTGTCCGTCCATGGTACGACAAAAAGCCGAATATAACAAAACCGAAGCCGCTACTGAGGCATTCATAATCGGTTGATAAAAAGGAAAACAAAAAATACTCTTGCCATACGTTGCAAATAATTTTATAATTATCACCGAAAACAGAGAAACAACCATGCGCGTTATTATTTCTGGAAAAAATTTCTCCCTTACTCCTTCATTGAAAGAGTACGCTGAGAAAAAAATATTGAAGCTCATGAAATTTTCGCCGTTGATTGGACAGGCAAGAGTTGAGCTTGACGTCGATCATAATCAGCGCTCCGGGAACATCAATCGCGTAGAAATTTGGCTATTATTACAAAAAAAGACACTTCAAATCGGAACAAAAGCAAACGATATGCGTGCGGCGATCGATCAGGCGGTCAACAAACTGGAAACACAACTTGTGCGTTTGAAAGAGAAGCGACAGGCAAAAATACGACGCGCGCCCCGTCTGGCCGACGTTTTACGGCGCGATTAACTTATCCACATATTCACTGTCTAATGTGCAACGGAAGGAACCTCCGATGTCTCAGCCGTTGCCAGACAAGGAGTCATCACCATTAATCAAGTCAAACCGGCGGTGAACGGCAACAAGGCCGCCGAGAAGACGGCCAAGCCGGATCGGATCGAAAAGCCGTCCGAGGTCGTCCAACCTCAGACGAAAAACGGCAATGGACTCATCGAGCTCGAGCAGCCGATGAACCTCCAATTACTCAAGCGCCACAAGAAGTTTTGGCGGCTGGGTTCGAAGGATTACCACACCGAGTATTTTGATATCAACCGGGATGGAAATTTAATCGTCAAAGAGGGCAACTATCAATATCACATCAAAGACATTGTTCAGAAGTTTGGGACCTCCTTGCAGATCTTGTTTCCGTTTATCATCAAAGACCGGCTCGAAAACGTTATCGACCTTTTCAACCTGCTGATAAAGTATTACCGCTACCGTGGGAAGTTCTTCTACCATTTTCCCATGAAGGTAAATCAGAACAAGGAAGTCCTGCTTTCGATGGTGTCCGAGGGAGCGAACCTCGAAACGGCTTCATACAACGAATTGTGGTTGGTGAAAAAATTGTGGGAGCAGAACAGCTTTCTGCCGAGCATCCGGGTGATTTGCAACGGACCAAAAACTGAGGACTACCTGAAACTGATTGAAGAGCTGCAGAGTAAGAATCTGAACATCATTCCGGTCGTTGAAGATATGAGCGAGCTGAACTTTTTCAGCAAGTACAAAGGCGATATCGGCATCCGCGTTGATCTTGACGTTTCGGTCAGTTCGCACTGGGACAAGAAGATCGACCGGTACGGGTTATTGGCCGACGAGCTTATTAAGCTCGGGAAAATCCGAAATTTAAAAATGCTGCATTATCACATCGGTTCGCAGATAGAGTTGCAGGAAGACATGATCGCCCCGGTAAAAAAATGCATGAAGCTGTTCATTGAAATGAAAAAAAAGAATCCGTCGCTCGATACGCTGGATATCGGTGGGGGAATGCCCATACCATATGACTTGAAAAAACGGTTCGGTTTTGAGGGCGTAGCGCGTCGGATCATCAGGCTCCTGCAATCAATGGCTGATAAAGCGGAGGTGCCCCACCCAAATATTGTCTGTGAGTGGGGACGCTACGTGGTTGCTCCGGCCCAAATCACCATTTTCCGGGTGATGGGCGAAAAAGACATACCGCGTGGCAACGCCCGCAAGTGGCAGATCGTCGACGGTAGCTTCATGAACGATTTGCCTGACACGTGGACTTTGCATCAAAAATGGCACGTCGTGCCGGTCAACCACTTGAATTTCTCGAAGCGACATCTGGTGCGAGCCTGGCTAGCCGGTTCGAGTTGCGACTCGGACGACAAATACATCGCTCACGGCAACTACGTGCTCCTGCCGGACCTCGAGTATTTGGACGAGGGTGATACGCAATATATTGCTTTTCTCTGCACGGGCGCCTATCAGGATTCGCTTTCCTGCAATCATTGCCTCTTGTCTTCCCCGGCAAAAATCGTCGCTCGAAACGGCGAGGTGAAAATAAATATCCGGCGGCAAACGCCTGAAGATATATCTAAACTATTTGGCTGGTAGAACACCTATGACACAACACTCACATCCGAAAAACAGTCCTGAAAAAATAACCGTCGGTTCGCATCAGCTTGAGCCCGTCGAATCGCTTGATCTGGAAAAAGTCCACGATTCCGACGAACTCCTTCAAGCGATGTCAAAAACCGCTTTTGGCGGCCGTAATCTGGGCGAGGCCACGGACGTGCTCTATGAGATGGTGATCGATCCCGATTGTTTCGTCGTTTTAACGTTGGCTGGCGCCATGACCGTAGCGAAGATGGGCTTGCTGGTGTGCGACATGATTGAACGGAACATGGTCCAAGCGATCGTGGCCACCGGCGCGCTGATCACTCACGGGCTGGTTGAAAATACCGGCATGAGCCATTTCAAATATAATTTTGACATCCCAGACGTGGAGTTATATAAGGAAGGCTTTGATCGGGTCTATGACACCCTCGAACGGGAACAGAATCTGGATGATCTCGAGCTGATAGTCAATGAAGCCTTTAAAGAGCTTCCTCCCGGCTCGCGTGCCGGGTCGTACCTCGTGAATCGAAAAATCGGTGAATATCTAAGCAAACAGCGGTCTGGGCGCGGCATCTTGAAGAGCGCCTATGAGCATCACGTACCCGTCTATATCCCGTCCTTCACTGATTCGGAACTGGGACTCGATTTTTCTCTACACAACCGCCGCCTGAAGAGTGAAAAGAAGGAGCCGGTATTCTTTGACGCGTATGACGATCTTGAGCATTTCACGTCGGTCATCTTCCGCCAAAAAACAACCGGCATTTTCACGATCGGCGGGGGCGTACCGCGGAACTGGGCGCAGCAAGTCGGTCCGTATCTCGACCTGATCCGTTTCCGGCTGGTTGATAACATCAAGGATCGCTATACCGACCGGACGCAGCAAAAGAACCCCTATTTAAAGTTTTATAAGTATGGCGTTCGGATCTGCCCCGAGCCGGTTTACTGGGGCGGCTTGTCCGGCTGTACCTATTCCGAGGGGGTGTCGTGGGGCAAGTTCTACGATCAAAAATCCGGCGGCCGGTTTGCGGAAGTGCTGAGCGATGCCACGCTGGTTTGGCCGCTGTTGCTGAAAGGGGTAGCCGAGCGTTTAAAGAAGAACGGGATTACCACGCTAAAGAAAAATTACGCCAATGACCAAACGTTACAATCTGTGGCCTTTTAATTTCGGCGCTCTCCTCGGCCAGAATTTTTCGGCCGCGAAAGTCGTCATCGTCCCGATGCCGTATGAAGGCGCCGCTTCTTTTCAGACCGGCACGAGTGCCGGGCCATATGCGATTATCACGAGCTCTCGCTATCTGGACGAAGTGCTTGATCATCAGGGCAAGACCGTTGGTTTTGAACCGACAGATATCTACACGTTGGATGAGGTGGACGTACCGAAAGATACGATCAAGGGAGCGCTGGAAAGCATTCAGGCGGCAATTGACCAGGAGGTTCTTCGCCACGGAAAAATACCGCTGATGCTCGGCGGTGACCATTCGATATCACTGGGAGCGGTGCGGGCGGTAAAGAAGAAATATCCAGATTTGTCCGTATTGCATTTTGACGCGCACCTGGATACCTATAATACGTACGAAGGCACGCGGTATAGCCACGCTTGCGTCATCAAACGAATACTTGACTTGAACATACCGGTCGTATCACTTGGAATCCGCCGAACCGAGCCAACTGATATAGGTAACAGCCACCACGTCTACCGGGCGCCAGCCCTGCCATCAGGGGAAAAAGCGCTCTCAGGTTTGACTAAGCACGTCTATTGCACATTTGATGTGGATTGTCTTGACCCCTCGATCATGCCGTCAGTCGGCACGCCGCTACCGGACGGACTGCGTTGGGCGGAGACGATCGAGTTCCTTGAGCGGATATCGAAAAAGATTCGGTTCGTGGGCGCTGACGTCGTCGAGCTTAAGCCCATTCCAGGCTTTGAGGCGCCGAATTTTCTGGCGGCCAAACTCGTGTACCAATTAGCGCTCAATATTCTCCGAAAAAAATAATCAATAAGAACAATCACATGTCTATAACCCAAACACTCACCCAACCAACGGTTCGCCTAACGCCACTTCGGTGGGCATTGTTCAGCGCAAGCTTTTCGGCCCTGGCTATTGTCACGCCGGTTATCGCTCATCAATTTCATCTGGCCGGGCCGATATTCCTTCCCATGCACCTTTTTGTTTTTGTAGCCGCGCTCTTATTCGGCTGGCGGGTCGGACTCACCGTCGGCGTACTTTCACCGCTGCTCAGCCACGTGCTGACCGGCATGCCAATTGTCGGCCTTTTGCCGCTTGTGACGGCTGAACTCATTGTCTATGGTATTGTTGCCGGATGGCTGAAGGAAAAAATGAACTTGCCCGTCTGGCTTGCCTTGCTCGCTGCCATGGTGGCCGGTCGGATCGCCCTCATACCGATAGCGGCGGTCGTCGGTCCGATAACCCCGGTCGCCTATGTCGCTCAAGTAATTCGGGTTGGCTGGCCGGGTATCGTCATCCAGATCGCCCTGATTCCTTGGATCATCTCGTTACTCCGGCCTTACCTACAGAGGAATCTGGAATGACAAAAACGAAATCAGCGCTGGAACAATTTAAGGCCGGCCCGTGGTCCATCACGATCGTGAAGCGCGAACGCATTCTGTTTCGTTCAAACATGAGCGGGATCAGTCCGTTGCTGCAAGCGGTGCATCAACTGGGCGCCGAGCTTGACCGGGCTGATATTTATGATAAAGTCATTGGACGAGCGGCCGCCTTTCTGGTTGTTTCGACGGGCATCCGGCGGGTTTATACGCCGATAATCAGCCAGCCGGCCTTGGAGATTTTGCGTCGAAACCACCGGCCGGTTAGCTACCTGAAACGGGTGGACCGGATCCTCGATCGGAATTTACGCGATCTCTGTCCGATGGAAAAACTGTCGCTCGACGCTGACACACCGGAGCAGTTTATTCGATTAGTTACACGCGCCTATGGCCTTTCTGGCTAAAATCTTTGGCGATGCCAATAAGCGGATAGTTGAAAAACTTCAGTCGGAAATCGTTCGTCTGAGCGAACGTGAGCCGGAGTTGCAAAAATTATCCGACTCCGACATCGTCGCCAAAACCGAAGAATTAAAAGCCGCCCTGGCAAACGGGAAGTCATTGGATGACATCATGCCAGAGGCGTTTGCGTTGGTTCGGGAAGCGTCGCGTCGCCGTACGGGCATGCGCCATTTTGACGTCCAACTGATTGGTGGTCTGGTTCTTCATCGTGGAAAAATAGCGGAAATGCGAACCGGTGAAGGGAAAACGCTCGTCGCCACCCTAGCTCTGTATCTCAACGCGCTCGCCGGCAAAGGCGCCCACCTGGTAACCGTGAACGACTATCTGGCGCGTCGCGATACGGTTTGGATGGGACCAATCTATCACGCCCTCGGAATGAACGTCGGCTGTATCCAGCACGAGGCGGCCTTTCTGTTTGATCCCGAGTTCAAAGCCGAGCAGGAAAGCTATAATTTTCTTCGGCCGGTTACGCGGAAAGAGGCCTATCTGGCTGATATCACCTACGGGACAAACAACGAATTTGGGTTTGATTACCTGCGCGACAATATGGCCGGACGGAAAGAGGACAAGGTCCAACGGCCGCTCTATTATGCGATCGTCGATGAGGTTGACAGTATTTTGATTGACGAAGCCAGGACGCCGCTGATCATCTCTTCGCCGGCCGAAGAGTCAACGGATCTGTATTATAAATTTGCAAAACTCATCCCGCAACTGAAAGAAAATGAGGATTTTAATATCGATGAAAAGATGCGTTCAGCGACGCTGACCGATGCCGGTGTGGTAAAAATGGAACAATGGCTCGGACTCGATAATTTATACGTTATCGGCGGGTTGGAATTGATCCATCACATTGAACAGGCACTCCGGGCGCAGACGCTCTATAAAAAAGACAAAGATTACGTCGTGAAAGACGGTGAAGTGATCATTGTCGATGAATTCACCGGCCGGCTCATGCCCGGACGGCGCTATTCAGAGGGCTTGCATCAGGCGATCGAGGCCAAGGAAGGCGTGAAAATACAGCAGGAAAGCCGGACCATGGCGACGATCACGTTCCAGAACTACTTCCGTATGTATAAAAAACTGTCCGGCATGACCGGGACGGCGGCCACCGAAGCCGAGGAATTTTCAAAAATCTACACCCTTGATGTTGTCATCATTCCGACCAACAAGGCCATGATCCGGAAGGATAACAATGATTTGATCTATAAGAACGAGCAGGCGAAGTACCAGGCGGTCATGGAGGACATTAAGAACAATCAGGCGCAAGGCCGGCCGGTTCTCGTCGGCACGATCTCGATTGAAAAGAATGAGATACTGAGCGAGCTTCTCGAACGAAACGGCATCCCTCATCAGGTCCTGAATGCGAAACAGCATGAAAAAGAGGCAAAGATCATAACCCAGGCGGGCCGGCTCGGCGCGGTCACTATTGCAACAAACATGGCCGGCCGCGGCGTCGATATTGTCCTCGGCGGAAGTCCGCCCGATCCCGATGAGGCGAAAAAAGTGCGCGAACTCGGCGGTCTCTACGTCATCGGGACGGAACGCCATGAGTCGCGGCGGATCGACAATCAGCTGCGCGGTCGTTCAGGCCGGCAGGGCGATCCCGGGGCGTCGCGGTTCTATGTCTCGCTTGAGGACGATCTCATGCGGATCTTCGGCTCGGACCGGCTGAAAAACGTCATGGAGCGCCTCGGCGTACCGGACGACATGCCGATTGAGAATCGGATGATTTCCTCGTCCATTGAATCAGCCCAGAAAAAGGTGGAGGGCTATAACTTCGACATCCGGAAACGGCTGGTCGAATACGACGACGTCATCAACAAGCACCGCGAAGTAATTTATAAAAAACGCGACGACATCCTTGAGGCGGCTGAACACGAGGGTGCGCTGCGGGAAAAAATACGGGAGATGGTTAACGCCGAGGTGGAACAGGTTGTTTCATTCCATACGGCCGATGAAAACAGTCAGAACTGGAATCTAAAAGAAGTCAGTGAGGTGCTGAATACGATTTTTCCGGGTCGGACTGATATATTGAAACGGCTGCACGATATCATCGAGAGCGCCCGCGATAAACTCCATCTTGCTCAGGTGCGGACTGAAATTATCAATTACTGCAACGATCTGGCGCATGAAACCATCCAGCAAATGGAGCAGCGGGTGAATAATCCGGAATTAATGCATGAAATCAGACGCGGCGTGTTATTGCGCAGCATCGACCTGCTCTGGGTCGAGCATTTGGAGCAGATGGATTATCTCCGGAAGGGGATCGGCTTACGCGGCTACGGCCAGCGCGACCCGTTAATCGAGTACAAGAAAGAAGCGTACGACATGTTTTCACAGCTCATCGGCAGCATTCAGAATCAAGTTGTTCACACGATCTTCAAAATCGGCCAGGTTAGGCAAGAAAATGCCCCAGTGCCGGCTGTACCAGTGATTGAAATGGGGCCCTCGAAGACGATGGAAGAAGGACGCGGCCAGTTCCAGCAAATCCAAGCGCCGCCCCCGGACGAAAAAGGCGGATCGGGAAATGACGATGCCACCATAACCAAGCCCGGCCCGATTGCCGGTACGGTCATTAAAGCCGGACGGATACGGATGAAAGACGGCACAAAAATCGGCCGGAACGACCCTTGTCCGTGCGGCTCAGGAAAGAAGTTCAAAAAGTGCCACGGGAAGTAGGAGCATGAGAAAAGCAATATTCAGACCAAAATCAGGACAAGTTGATTACACCAAGGCACGCTGGGCGCCGGTGATAAATTGTGTCCTGAAATACAAGAAAAAAATATTAGTGGTTCAGCGCAGTAAAAATTTACGTTTTTATCCTGGTTACTGGAATGGAGTTTCCGGGTTTCTCGATGACCACCGAAGCCTGCTCCAAAAAGTTACTGACGAGTTGGAAGAAGAGCTTGGTATATCCAAATCGGGTATCAAAAGGATTAAACTCGGGGAAATATTTGATCAAGAAGAACCGAGATACAACAAGACCTGGATTGTGCATCCCATATTAGTGGAAGTAAAAACAGACAAAATCAAACTTGATTGGGAGGCGAGAAGTTACAAGTGGATTTATCCTCGAGAAGTAAAAAAACTAAAGTTATTACCGGGTTTTAGAGAAGTCATAAATAATCTATCTTTGTTGGTTAGGAAATAGAGGCGCCATGTCGAACTACTATATTTCAACAAAAGAGCATCCCTATCATCTTTCTGTTGGCGCAGTCGTCATTAATGATAAGAGCGAAGTTCTTTGCCACCATTTTCATTCAATTGAGGTGCCGGGTACTACGTTCAAAGATCTATATTTACTCGTTCGAGAATCACTTGAGCCCGACGAATCGCTGGAGGCAGCGGTGCGTCGGGGTTTACTTGAAGAGGCGGGCGTTGAAGCGGCTGTCCAAACGTACCTCGGATCGATTGTTAGCCAGTTTAATCGGGAGGATATTATTGCCCAGAAAACAACGACATACTTCCTGTGTAAGTTAATCAGTATCGATACCTCGAAACGAGAACCCACTGATCCTGAGGCTGGAAGCGAGATAACTTTTCTTCCGATTGATGATTTGATTGGCAAGATGAAGTCGCAATTCGAGCGTTATAAAAGGTCTGATTTTGATGAAACATATATTTTAGAAGAGACTAAGAAGTATCTTTAACGCCACGGGGGATAGCCATGCGTGAAATCAAGAATAATCTGGTGCTTGAGCTTCATATCCCTGATTTTGCTAAAGCCAGGGATTTTTATTCATTGTTTGGTTTTACCCAGCTGAACTACGATCCGACCTCGGGCGGCGCTAGCGATCTCGGATATATGGTGTTAAAGCGATCCGACCCGATCGGCGATACATACATCAATTTTTACGGGGACTCGGAGAAAGTTTCCCAACATGGCTTTTTTAAGGATATGCCGGCCACAACGCCGCGCGGGTATGAGGTTGAGATAACGATTCCGGTTTCAAACGTTGAAGAATTATGGGCGTCGGTCAAAGATATCGTGCCGCCGAAACAAATCGCGCAGCCGTTAACGCTCAAGCGTTGGGGGAAAGAGGACTTTCGCGTGGCTGATCCATTCGGCTTTTATGTCCGATTTACCGAGCTCTTCGATTGGTTCAAGACTGGACGATAATAGAAATTTAGGCTATACTTTATTCCTAATTCGCAATCGATAAACCACCGGGATTGCCTGGTGATTTTCGGTATAATACGCGGTTTGGCCATGTCCAAGAATTCTATAAAAAAAGTAATCATCGTCGACGAGAACGATCACGAAATCGGCGCGAAAAAACGCACGGAAATGACGGCGGAGGATATGTACCGTGTGGCCGCGCTTTGGATAACCGATGCGCGCGGCGGCATTCTGTTGGCGAAACGGAGCAATGAAAAATCACACGACCCGGGCAAATGGGGGCCGGCCGTGGCCGGGACGGTTGAGGCTGGCGAAACCTACGATGACAATATCATAAAGGAAACCGAAGAGGAGCTGGGCATTAAGCTTGAGAATCTACGGCAAGGACCGAAAATTGAAATTTATGGCGAGTACCACTATTTCTGCCAGTGGTACTTCATGCAAATAGATAAACCGCTGAAGAAATACCGTCTACAAAAATCAGAAGTGGCTGAAGTGCGCTGGTTTAAAAAGGAAGAGCTCATCCAGGAGCTGAAAAACCAGCCGGAGCTATTTTTACCGAGCATGGCTCAATTTATCAATTCTTTCTTTTGAAGCCGTCGTTATTTACGAAACCAAAATATGCCGGCCGAAAAAATAAGCCTGAGTGATGCAAAGACAAACAAACTCTTTTATTTCGTGGCCAATGTCGTGATTTATCGCGAGAGCGATGGCCGCTGTCTGATCTTAAAGCGCGCGCAGACTGAAAAAGTTCATCCGGGCAAATACTGCGTACCGGGCGGCAAGCTTGAATGGGAACAATTTGATCTCAATAATCCGACTCGCCGGAATGGCGACGTTTTGGACTACGAGAACGCCGTGGAAGAATTGCTCAGGCGTGAGGCGATGGAAGAGGCCGGCGTTGAAATTGAGCCGACGCTTCGGTATGTTAATAGCGTGGCTTTTATCCGGCCGGACGGCATACCAGTCGCCTTGGTTAAGTTCGCCGCCAAATATGTGAGCGGCGAGGTAAAACTTGAGGCTGGCGCATTTGAAGATTTTGCCTGGGTAAATGCGGATGAGATAGAAAAATTCGATTGCATTCTTGGCTTACCCGATGAAATCAAACGGACAACAAAAATATTTCTGAAATGATTGGATGTCAGTAACATTCAATATTCTAAAAAATCATCCCGAAGTCGTCTACGGTATCACTGAACAGTCGGATGGTTCAATGGGGTACACGACGCCGGGCGAGACAAATACGTATCAGCTGGCAAACCGAGAGCGCTTTTTTAAGAAACACGGCTTGCCAATAGAACGGCTGTATTTGCCGCTGATGAAACACGGCACGGATATTACGGTGCTCGAGCAATACAAAAGCACTAGTCCGGCAATCGCCGATGGCGTCGTCACGCATCTGTCAGGCGTCGTACTGGGCATTACGAATGCCGACTGCTTTCCAATTTTTGCCTATGATCCGATTCAACACGTGATCGGAATAGCCCACGCCGGTTGGCGTGGCGTTGTTGGTAATATCGCCGCCAATCTGATCGTCACCATGACGACGAAATTCCGCTGCTTGAAAGGAGACATTCATGTCGGCATTGGGCCGGGAATACGGAAGTGCCATTTTGAAATTGACGCGAACGCCTTAGCGCGCTATATCGCGTATTCCGAGTTTGTCTATGGACGCGAAAAAAAGATCTTCGTCTCGCTTGATGATATCCTGCAACGACAATTGCTGTACGCCGGAATAAAGCGCGGACACATTGAATTGTCGCAGCAATGCACCTATTGTCTGGCCAAAACCTATTTTTCTAATCGCCGCGATAAGCCGAAGAAACTCGAGACGATGATCTCGTATATCTATCGCCGGACAGAGCGGTAGATTTATATGAAATCATTTAGTGCGCTCCACCGCGCCTTTTTGTTTTGGTAAGACGATTGACAAGGGCGTAAAAATGTGCTAATATTACGGTAGAGGAAATCAAAACAAAAACAAAACGGGGCTAGGCGTGTTTCTAGCCTCAGGGCCCAACAGAGGCCCGCTGGGACTGTAGCGCCTAGCCCAATTTCCCCTGATTTCCTCCGCAGTCCCAAGAGAGGTTTTATAAAAACAAAAACAAAAAACAATGTCGAAAACATTTAAAACCATTTTTGGTTTCAGCGTTGGTTTATTCGCCGCTGTTTTTTTATTTTCACGTCCGGCCCTTGCCGAACCCACGCGGGCGCCGCTTTTACGGATCGTTAATCCGGGCACGATGCAAACGGAACGGGAATTCTATGCCTTTGACGAAAATTTCAAAGGCGGCGGTACGGTCGCGGTCGGTGATCTCGGTGGCGATGGCATGAAGGAAATTGTCGTCGGCGCCGGACCCGGCGGCGGACCGCAAGTACGCATTGTGCGACTCGACGGCACAGAGATTAAAAATTTCTTTGTCTACGGAGAAGATTTTCGGGGCGGCATACGCGTCGCCGTCGGTGATTTGAATGGCGACGGCCGTGACGAAATTATTACCGGGACGGGCGAAGGTGGCGGACCGCAGATACGCGTTTTTGACGGTTATGGAAGGGAAAAGTTTACAGCTGGTTTTTTTGCCTTTGCGGAAGACTACCGCGGCGGCGTACAAGTGGCGGCCTGCGACGTCGATGGCAACGGGTTAAAAGAGATACTTGTTGGCAGCGGACGGAACAGCCAGGCGCACGTTCGGGTGTTTAATCGATTTGGCGTTTCTACCGGCGTTGAATTTCGTCCATTCGGCGATAAAGAAATAAACGGCGTTTCACTCGGCTGCGCCAACATTGATGGCGGGGAGAAAGAAGAGGTTGTTGTTGGCGCGAATGGCCGTGAGTCGTCGATTGTAAAAGTATATAGCTCAGAGAACGCGACAACCGCACAAAGTGAGTTCTTAGCTTTTCCGAGCTCGTTCCAAGGTGGCGTAAATGTCGCCGGGGGCGATATCGACGGCGATACGTATGATGAAATCGTTGTCAGCGCCAATTCCGGCGGCGGTCCACATGTCCGCGGTTTTGAGGCAGACGGACGTGAACTGCCACTGAATTATTTCGCCTATGAGAAAGACTTTCGCGGCGGCGTCAATATTGCGCTTGGAAACGTCCTCGGAAGTCCGAAGGCTGAAGTCATTACCCTGCCGGACCGGCTCCTGTCAGAAGGACGAACCGACCTGCCAAAATATATCGAGATCGATTTGGCAAAACAAATCTTTAGGTTATATATAGATGGTTATAGAGTCGCCGAGTTTCCGGTCTCAAGCGGCAAGTCAGGCATGGACACACCGAAGGGCGAATTCAAGGTACTAAGTAAAGCGCGCGTAGCATATTCCAGCAAGTATGGACTTTGGATGCCGAACTTCATGCTGTTCACGCGGCAAGGTCACGGTATTCATGGATTGCCGTTCTGGAAGTTACGCGGTGGGGGTGTTATTTATGAGGGTGAGAGTCATTTGGGACGCAAAGTATCGCACGGCTGCGTCCGATTGCCAGTGCCCGGATCATATGAAGTGTTTGATAAGATCGACGTCGGTACGCCAATCTTCATCCACTAAGAAATATCGAGATACTATACCAGGGCGGCGACACAGCCGTCTTTTGGTTTCCATTGACAAAATATGAAAATATGCTAGGCTAGCAGGTTCTTTGTTAGGTTATCCACGGAGCAAACATTGTCGGAAACGGCAATACGGCATAGCTTGGGTCTGGTCCAACAGAAAGAGGTGAAGCCGATGGCAGAAACTGAAAGCAACTGGCAGATAGTCTACCGAAACGCACCGTTGTGGTATCACTCCGTCCACGACCCTCGTGGGAAGGGGGCGGCGAGAAACCAGCGGGTGAATTCAATCACCCGAGTCGACGTCTTTGATCCGAGCTGGCTGACTATCGCGGACAATCCGGCGCTGGCTGAGAAGCGCGATTTTCCGGCCTGGCTCTATTACGAGGTTGTCGTCGGCCGGCAACGCTACCTGTACCTCTTCTTCGAGGTCTATCACCCGATTGATGACAAGGGGTACCCGTTCGGCCTGGGAAGTCATCCGCAGGACTTGGAGTGGGTCTGCCAGGTCTATGACCGCGAGCAGAGCAAGGTTGTCGCGGCCGTCACGTTGTTTCATGATACATGGTACTGGGGCTATCGGAAGGACGCCGGTGTGCTGCCGCGGTCAAACATTCTGACCATGCGGCCACTGCACATCGATGGACCGACCCAGCGCCCCACCATCCACATCCAGGACGGCGGCCACGGGATCCGGCTGTTCGATCCGAAAAAGCCGCGGGAACCGTGGCTCATCTACGTACCGCATACGACGATGGCTGACATCCCGGCGGACATACCGTGGTTCACCAAGGGCGGCATCACGCCCTGGAAGACGGTCAGGTATCGACTTGTGAATATGTCGCAACTCGGCGGTCTCTTGGCTCATCGGGACGATCTGAACGTGTTCCGGTCCACCAATCGGCAACAGCGGCTGGCCGCCCGGGTCGACGGTAAGATCGTTGCCAGTCCGGCCACGCCGGTCTGGTGCACGGGCCTGGCGACGGGACTTGTTCGGACGCGAGTGGCCGGCGTGGATCGCTGGCTCTCACCGATCGTCATCAACCCGAACAAGATCGTTGTTCAAGCATTCAAGGGCATCGCGCGGGAGGCGATTGCCGAGAATCCGTTCCTTGTCTGAGCGTGGGGGTAACGAACACAACCGTGTTCGGACGCCCCCTTTTTCTTTTCAAAAAGAGAATATTCGTGTATCATGGGTATGTTAATACTTTTTGAGGATTATGGAACAATCACAAACAAGCAGTAAATTTAGTTCACGGACGATCTGGGGCGTCATAATCGTCGGCGTCGGCGTCGTCTTTCTTTTGCGAGAGATGGGCGTGAATATAAACCTCGGTGATTTCTGGCCGGCAGTTCTGATCGTGCCGGGCTTGGCGTTTTGGGCGCTGTTTTTTTTGAAGCGCGGCCAACGGGGGATTGAAGGCGTTTTGATACCAGGCACGATCCTCGTCCTCTACGGCGGATTTTTCCTTTTTGAAACATTGGTCGACTGGAAATACACGAGCGAAACCGCTTTCTTTTATACGCTCGCGGTCGGGCTGGCATTTTTTGCTGCTCATTATCTGGGCAATCGTTCGCGCGGATTTCTCGTGCCGGCCTGGATATTGACAGGCGTAAGCGCACTCCAGTTTTTTTCGACAACGCTGACTTGGGATTTCATGTGGTCGGTCGTCTTGATCATCGTCGGGCTATGGGTGTTGTTAAAGCGGAAGAAACGAGAGCCAGACAACTAGCCCGACCAAAATGTTGACAAAAAGTAATACACGTATTATCCCATTGACAGATTAGGGATATCACGTATAATACTAAAACTCACCCGTGATATTCCACGCCCATGACGGGAAAAACATTATTCAATGCTAATGTTAGCTAACCAACTGCTGGTTAGTTTTTGTTTATTCATATACAAAATAATATTTATAGACAAAATATTGATTGTAGATAATTAAATTAAGGAGAACATACCATGAAGTGCGAAAAGACCGTTCAAAAACATTCAATCGGCAAAAAAATAACAAAAGCGTTTAACATTATCGCCCAAGTCAGCTTGGTTTTTTATTACACCATTGGGCCAGCCGTGCTTTTGATGCCAAATAGGGCGTCGGCTGCAACCCTGACTCCGGGCACCATCTGGACGACCCGGGGTGACTGTGGCGATGAAACTCAAGACGTCAATCATTACAATGTTGGCGAGCACGTATTCATTAATGGAAAGAACTTTTCCGCGGGACAAAAAGACTGGAATATCACCGGGCAACCCGGCGGTGCTTCGGGTGATCCGAATATCGTTGTTGCCAGCGGTCATTACACGGTCGGTCCCAGCGGCGCCTTTTGTTTTGATGCGTACACGGTTCTGGATGACGACTGGGGCGAATATGACGTGACCTTCGCTAGAAAGCACGACAATTATCGCGTCAACGGATATGTTGCCGGGCATAAGTATAACGACCCGAACGGAGACGGCAATCTGTCCGACGGTATTCCTCTGTCTGACTGGGAGATAAAAGCCACGAGAGGAACGCATATTAAAACCACGATAACCGACCAGAATGGCGCCTATATCTTTAGCTTCGCTGATTCTGAGCACGGCAACTGGGTAATAAGCGAAACCATGCAGGCTGGCTGGACTCAGACAGCGCCTCACCACGGAACCTACACTGTTCATGTCGGCAATAATACCCACGCCACGGGTAAAGATTTTGGTAATCACCAACCGACTGGCTCAGTCAAGGTAAATAAAAAAGTTGATGCCAACGGCGATGGCACGTTTGAAGGCGGTAATACGGAAGCGAACGCGCTCGGCTTCAAATGGGGGCTTGATAACGGGCCCGTCAATCATAATATGGGAGCGACGGTCAGTGACGTATCAACCGGCAGTCATACCGTGACTGAAAACACTGTTGCGGGGTACCACTTTGTCGGCTGGTATGTGACCGGGAGCACGCATCACAGCTGCACGAATCCTGAGGATACGGACTTACCAGTTGGGATCAGTGTTACCGATGGCCACACTACGTCAATAACCTTATGCAACGCGCGCGACACCGGGACGCTGAAGGTCATCAAGGTAGTAAATGGCGGACCGGCTGAACCGGATGATTTCGGCTTTCGTATTGTCGGCTGGCAGGGCGAGTATGAATATCCAGCGAGCGGACAAAATTTTGTCGAATTTGATAATCTTATAACCGGCCCGTATTCAGTCGAAGAAACATCAGTTCCAAACTATGTTCTCAGTAATAACACTTGTGAAGATATTACCGTGGCAGCTGGGCAAACCGTTGAATGCACGATGACGAATACCTATCACGAGCCCGAACCAATGACAATTGTGGCGCATAAAATCGTATGCGACAACGAATCTGATCTTCCCGACTGGGGCGTGAACAGCCCGGCTGGGCCGGACATTACCGCGGCCACGGCCCAGGATTGGATAAACGCGCACCCTTCTTGCCATTTCGCGTCAGACTGGCGGTTTCAATGGTCGTATGACGGCGTTCCGAATCCCGGCGATAATAAGGGCGAATCAAGCTCGCCGGATTGGCATACCTTTGGGCCGACTGATGATACCGGCCTGGCTTCAACAACGATCAGTGATTTGCACGGCACGCCAAAAATCTGGGTGCGTGAAGCCTGGCAAGATAATTACATACGGTTCGCCTCAGTAATTAACACTGACGAGCCGCAGTATAGCGCTGAGTTTTATTGCCATACTGACGTGTTGAACTTCGACAACTGGGAATGGATCGGCAATCCCGAGCTTGAACACACCTATTATTGCGTCGCGTTCAATGTTCGCCAGACCGGTAAGGTGACGTTTGAGAAGCAGATAAAAGGCGAAGGCGATCCGAATGATTGGACGTTCACCGTTGATGGACACACCTACGCGAATGGCGAAACAGTAAGTTTGCCGACCGGCGTATATACCGTGATTGAAAATGGCCCTGATGGGTACACAAATACCGGCGTTGATGGCATTTGCTCCCAAGACGCCACTCGGGCGAGCGCTGTCGGCGCCAGGATGAATGTGACCACCGAAGGCGGCAAGTGCATCTTCATTAATGAGCAGGATACGGGAACGGTCCTGGTTAATAAGGAGGTAGATACAGACGGAGATGGAACGTTCGATGGCGGAAACGATGTTGCAAATGTGCTTGGTTTCCGCTGGTCAATAGACGGGGGACCAGCTGATAAAAATATGGGGACGTCGTTGAACGAACCTATTGGGCAACACACTGTGAATGAAAATCCTCAAACTGACACAGGTTATCACTTCGTCGGCTGGTTTGTAAATCCAAACGTTACGACGCATGCCCAGGAAGAAAAATATAGCTGTTTAAACCCCCAAGGCACTACCTTACCAGTGGATATAAATGTATTTACTGACGGAACTACGACAGTAACTCTTTGTAATGCACGAGATACAGGCAATCTCACGGTATATAAGAATGTCATTAATGGCGATAACCTTGCCTCTGACTGGCTGATCCACGTGAAACAGAATGGAACAGATGTTACAGGTAGTCCGCAGGCAGGCAGTGAATCGGGAACTACATACACATTACCGACCGATCAGTATGTGGTTTCGGAAACGGACGGCCCAGCTGATATTGGTTACACCGCTAGCTTTTCGGAAAACTGTCCAAACGGTAATGTCACTGTTACGACTGAGGGTGCCACCTGTACAATCGTTAATACCCGGAATGCCGGTACGATCACCGTAAATAAACAGGTTGATACCGATGGCGACGGATCATATGATGGTCAAAATGATGTGGCGAACACTCTAGGATTTCGTTGGGGTATTGATCCAAAAAATCTGACGAACGAAATGGGAAGCCAGATAAATGTTGGTACAGGAACATATTCAATCTTTGAAAATCCCATGTCTGGATACCATTTCGTTGGCTGGTTCACTGATGAAGGGAGCTGCGCCGATCCTGCGGGTATTACAATGCCTATAAATATTGATGTATCAGAGAGATCCTCGATAACTCTATGCAATGCCAGAGATACGGGTCAACTCACAATAAGAAAGCAGATTGACAATAACGGCGACGGCAGTGTTGATGTAACTGATCCAGTTGGTTGGACCTATGATATCCAGAATGGTGATCAGGGCATATCAATGGGAACATCACGTAATCTTCCTACCGATACATATACAATCAGTGAAAATCAACAGGCAGACTATGAAGCAACCGCTTGGGAGTGTTATCGGGGCGAAGACAAAGTTGGTAGCGGGAGTGGTGAAGAGTTAACGGTTAATCTGACGACCGAAGGAGCGGTTTGTATGTTCACAAATACCCGACTACTTCCGATCCTCACCCTGACCAAGACAGTCGACGCGACGAAAGCAGTCAATCCGGGCGCTGAGGTAAATTACACCGTTACCGTAAAGAACACCGGCTATGCGACTGCTAAGAATCTCGTTCTGAACGACGTCATGCCAACTGAGCTGTATTACTCGGACGTTCTCGGCTCAAGCCGGACATTCGTCTCAGGCGGCGACCTGGCGATCGGCGATACGCTGACCTTCACGTATCCGGTGACCGTCAAAACCGGCACCGCCGACGGTGATTACGTCAATACGGCGACGCTGACTTCGGATAACTATAAGACCTTGACCGCTCAGGCGACAATTGCGGTTACACAGGGAACGGTGAAAGGCGAGACAGCTGTGCCGAAACTGGTGATCGAGAAATCCGTCGATGTATCATTTGCGAATCCGGGCGATACGGTAACCTACACCGTGAAGATTTCAAACACCGGCGAAGCGCCAGCCGATCAATTGGTACTGGGCGACATCCTCCCAGCCGGATTCAGTTTTGTCGAAACCGGCGGAACGACCCGGAGCTGGGATCTTGGCACGCTCGCGCAAGGGAAGAGCGTCACGGTTAGCTATGAGGTAGATATCGCGTCGTCTGTGGCAGCCGGAACATACGATAATATCGCCACGGCCAGCGCGGATAATGCCGACCCGGTTACGGCCAAGAAAAAACTCGAGGTGAAATCAGTCGAAGTAAAAGGCGAGGAAACCGGTCCGGAATTGCCCCAGACGGGCGCCGGTCTGATGGACTACGTTATCTTCGGCAGCGCCTTGATAACACTGGCCGGCTCGGCTCTTGGTCTTCGGCGCAGTGTTCGAGCCACAAAAGTAAAACGGTCATAATACGACTGCATGTCGGATAATACGAAGCGGCTGGTTTCTTCACGAGCCAGCCGCCTTCTGAAAATAGTATTTATCGTTCTGGCCGTTCTCGCGGCCGTGGTTGTAATGTATCCGTTATATCCGGCCGTTCAGTACCAGGTTGGTTGGGTGCGCCGGGCGGATCATTTGCCCTCACTGCAAAATTCCGAGCCGCCGGCTGAGAATCGGCTCGTCATACCGAAGATCGGGGTGGATACGCAGATTGTTGAGGGTAAGACCGAAGCAACGCTGTATAAGGGCGTTTGGCGCGTACCAAGCGGTTCTACGCCCGACGTTGGAAGCAATACCGTCTTGACCGGCCATCGTTTTCAGTACCGGCCGCCGAACAACACAACCTTTTATCTGCTGGACAAGCTGACGGTCGGGGATGAAGTGATTGTCTTTTGGAACCAAGTAAAGTATCAGTACAAAGTTACGGAAACGAAAGTCGTCGCCAATAACGACTTCTCGATCCAGTCGGCCACGAGTGATCCGCGGCTCACGCTCTACACCTGTACGCCGTTATTTTCAACCGCCAAGCGTCTAGTTGTTATTGCTGTGCCGATATAACACAGCGCTTCTTGCTAGGAGCGCTGTTGTTAGTATTGACAAAAAGACAAAATTGTAGTATCCTTTACTGTTGAGCAATTACTTTGTACAATACAGGTATGGCTGAGAAATTGTATAAAAATATCCAGCTGATTCACGAACGCGGGTCGCAGTATTTCAAGCACTACTTCATCCCGCACGACGGCAATCGGCATCAGCCCGGGATTCTCCACCCGAATCTTTTGCGTGCCTACAGCGTTATTGTCATCGCGGTGAAAATATTTCTCACCGGTTTTTTGTTTCTGTCATATCCCAGCCCGGGCGAATTCGCGTCAGTCACGGCCAGCCAGATCATCGAATTGACCAATGTTGAACGGAAAAATGCTGGTTTAGCCACCCTGCAGAGCAATGGCAAACTCGCCCAGGCGGCGGCCCGAAAAGCGCAAGACATGCTTGACCGCGGCTATTTTGACCATACCGGGCCGGACGGCTCGCGGCCATGGACGTGGATTTCAAAGGCCGGCTATAGCTATCTCTATGCCGGTGAAAACTTGGCCAAGGATTTTTCCAGCGCCAAGAGCACGATGAACGCGCTCATGAACAGCGCCAGCCACCGGAAAAATATCCTGAACGATAAATACAAAGACATCGGCGTCGCGGTCGTCAATGGCAATTTCCAAGGCAAGGACACGATGCTGATGGTGCAGTTCTTCGGTTCGGTCGTCGAAACGGCGCCGGTCAAGGCGATCGCGCAGCCGTCGAATCCGACCACTCAGCCAAGCCAACCGAGTGCGCCGCCTCAGACGAACCAAACTTCTCCGCCAGCACCCAAACCCGCTGAAACGTATATCGCGTCATATGTCACGCAAAGCGCGGAATCAATCGAGCTCGCCAGCGGCGTGGCAACGTCGATTTGGGCGGAATTTAAAAACACCGGCACAGCCACCTGGCGGAATACCGGCGACCATTTTATTGCCGTCAACGTTACGAATCCCGCCGGGCGATCAAGCCCGTTTACCACCAAAGACTGGGTCGAGCCATACCGTCCGCTGATCATGAAATCAGCCGAGGTCAAGCCACAGCAAACCGAACGCTTTGAATTTACCGTGCAGGCGCCGACGAAACCCGGTAAGTATTCGGAAAGTTACGCCCTGGTGGCTGAAAACCTTGCCTGGATCGACGGTGGCGTCTTTACCATGCCGATTACCGTGATCGCGCCGCCTGACTCGAAACCGGCCGCAACCACGCCGCCAACAAAACCCGTAACCAAGCCCAGCACGCCAACTGAGCCGGCCACGGTTGTTTCCAACGACGTTCCAACAGCCGTGAGTCCGATTGCGATATCATTCACCCAGGCGGCCACAACCGTAAAGAACACCAGCTCGACCGATCGGGTTATATCGTATACGCAGATATTTTTCCTAGCGCTGGTCGCGTTCCTGGTACTTGCCCTCTTGCTGAATGTCTTCATTAAGATCCGCGTCCAACACGTTCCGACGATCCTGCGGACGCTGTTGGTTATTATCTTGGCAGTGCTCGTCTATGCAACGCGCTTCCATTTCCTTGAGTCACTTGGCAAATATATAAATATCTTCTAAACTGGGGAAAAAGCGGCAGGTGAGGCCGGCGCGGTTTGTGTGCTGCATAAATCCCAGATAGCCAGCCTTTGTTTCATCGGTTTGTTGACGGGCGTATTGGCGCGCTCGTTTTATAGTTGGCCGCAAAGCCTGACGCTGGTTGTGGCCAGCATGTCGTTTGCCATTATTTTATTGAAAAGTCGATATGGCCTGGCCGCGATAATATTTATAATTGCGGCGAGTTTCGGCGCAACGTATTATGCGTACCGACTGCCTTCGCCATCGCCCGGCAATATTGAATATTACAATGGTTCCACGGTTGAGATTATCGGACGCGTTCAGACCGAGGCGGACCGTCGAACGACCGGACAGACAATCGTTTTGTCTGTTACCAACGCCCTGGCGCCGGTACATCAGGAAATGCGGGGGAGGGCATTGCTCAAGCTGCCGCTCTATCCCGAAATAGCGTATGGCGAAATCATGCGCGTAACGTGCCGCTTGGAGAAACCCGAACCGTTCAACGATTTTGCCTATGACCGGTATTTAGCGGTGGCGCATATTTATGCTATTTGCAATTGGCCGAAAATTATCGAGCGACTTTCTCAGAACGCAATCTCATTTAGCGGAACCGTCCTTGCCCTAAAAAAGAAATTCCTCAATCGGTTAAACGCAATCATGCCCGAACCGCAGGCTTCGCTTCTGGCCGGTTTACTGGTTGGTTCGCGCCAGGGAATTCCAGACGATGTAAATGAGGATTTTAAGCGCACCGGCCTCTCCCATATCATTGCCATTTCCGGCTATAACATAACGATTATCGCTACCTGCATCTTAGGAATGACGAAGAGGCTGATCGGGCGAAAGAGGAGCTTCTGGTTTATTGTCGGCGTGCTCGGCGTTTTTGTCATCCTCACCGGCGCTCAGGCGTCTGTTGTCCGGGCAGCCGTTATGGGTGTAATCGTATTGTTATCACGCACCCTCGGCCGGCAGACAAACATCAGCATTATTATTCTCTTGGCGGCCGGAATCATGGTGTTGATTAACCCGTTAGTGCTAGCGTTTGACATCGGCTTTCAGTTGTCGTTTCTGGCGACGGTCGGGCTGGTCTATCTCAGCCCGATAATGGAACGGTTTTTCGGGTGGGTGCCTGAATCTTTTTCAATGCGCGAATCAGTCCGTTCAACGCTTTCGGCCACGATTATGACGCTGCCATTGCTGATGTATTATTTCGGACGCGTCTCAATCATCTCGCCGCTGGCCAATCTTGTGATATTGCCCGTTATCCCGCTGGTGATGGCAACCGGTTTCATCACGGTAGTCGCCGGTCTGATCTGGGACCAGCTGGGTCTGTGGTTAAAAGCCTTTCCTTGGTTTGGTCTTGACTATATGATCCGGGCCATCCGACTCCTGGCTCAATTTCGGTATGCCTCAATGGAGGGAATTCAAATACCGCCAACCGTAGTATGGCTTTGCTATGGAGGCATGATCGGCGTAGCGTGTTTCCGATGCCGACGAACGAAAAAAAACGAACATGAAAGATAGGCGCCGCACCAAGAAAATATATATTCTCATTGTTCTTGCATTTTTAGCGATCGGCGTCCAGCAGTTCGCCAGTCTGCCGGCGACGCCCGAGGCGATATTCTTCGATGTCGGTCAGGGCGATGCGACGCTCATAAACGGTCCCCAAAATATTCAGATTGTGATAGACGGCGGGCCGGACGATACCGTGGTAAAAAAGTTCGGCCGATACCTTCCTGTTAACGATCGGACGATCGAAATAGTCCTCGTCAGCCACCCGGACAGTGATCATCTGACGGGATTAATCGAACTAGCCCACCGCTATGCCATCACTCAGGTGGTCCAGCCGGCGTTCGCGGCCGATTCGCCTGTAATCGAAGAATGGCGCGCTGTACTCAAGGAAAAAAATATTCCAGTCATCGAGGCCACGGCCGGAATGAGTTTTACTTTTCCAGGCCAAGGGCGGCTAGAAATCCTCTCGCCAAAAAAGAGCGTTGTCTATAAAGACACAAATGCCCAGTCAATAATCTGCACGTATCAGTCAGCCGGCGTAAAATTACTTTTTCTTGGTGATGCGACGCCGGAGTCCCAAGACGCCCTTCTTGGTGAACGAGGGCTCGAGAATGTTCAATCTATTAAAATATCTCACCATGGCAGCGAAAAATCCTATTCAAGTAATCTTATCGACATGATTAATCCAGGCCTAGCGATTATCCAGGTCGGGGCGAATAATCGGTTCGGCCACCCGTCGCCGTCAGTTATCCAGCGGCTAAAGGAAAAGAACATTACAGTGCGAAGAACTGACCAGGAAGGCGATGTCGTTGTTCCGTTGACCGCTGACACACAAAATAGCGTTCCAATATTTGAAAAAATTCTATTTGTATGGTATAATCTAGTTAGAAACATTAAATCGTTGCTAACATGAAAAAAATAACATTCGTCGTTTTAGCTTTCGTTGGGAGTTTTTTTATTATGCCAAACGTCCAGGCGGCGTACGGCGATACCACAACGTATCTCGGGAGGCCATATGCCGGCGACGGGAGTCCGGCGGTCAGCGCCTATCTCGATTTTCCTGAAGACGTAACAGCCGACGCGAGCGGTAATTTTTATATCGCCGACACCGCCAATCACGTGATTCGAAAAATCGACACGGCCGGTAAAATCCATACCGTGGCCGGAACTGGCTCGTATGGGTCAGCCAATGGCGCTGCGAATATGGCGGAATTCGCCCTGCCGCGAGGCGTCGCCATTGACAGCAAAAAAAATATTTATGTGGCCGATTCGGGGAATAATCTTATCCGAAAGATCAATACCTATGGCGTTGTTTCGACACTGGTCAGTTCGGGCTTGAACAATCCGCAGGGCGTGCTTGCTTACGGCGACGACCTCTATATCGCCGATACGGGCAATAATGCGATCAAGACGGTATCAACCAGCGGCGGCATATTGCGCGTTCTCACGAACGACCTGAATGCCCCCAAGAAAATAGCAATCGATGGAAACGGAACATATATCTATGTAGCCGATTATGGCAGCCACAAGGTAAAGCGCGTTACCCGGAGCACGGGTAAGGTGGTGGCGATAGCCGGATCCGGGCAAGCGGCCTATGCCGAGGGAACGGGCAGCGCGGCGTCATTTCAAAATCTTTGGGGTGTCGCGTATGCCGCCGGAAAACTGTATATCAGCGACGGGGACGGCTTAAACGACAAATTACGGCAAATTGACTTATCAAACAATAAGACAAGCTTGCTAGCCCGCGATCTGGTTATGGCGTCGATAAATTATCCCAGCGGCCTGGTGGTTTATGGAAGTAGTGTGTATATTGCGAATTCAGGCATCGGCACGATCCAAAAGTTTGAACTCGCTGATCCATCCCATCAAAACTCGCTCTTTGCCGGTATTGAGCGTTTTGGCAACCGAAACGGAGTCGCAGTCGACTCGCTGTTCGGACGACCCTGCGACATTATTTTGAGTCCGGATCGGAAATGGCTGTATCTCGCTGAAAATAATAAGATCCGGAAAATAAACTACACCACAAAAACTACCAGCGCCTTGATTGGTAACAGCGTCGACAATTACAAAGATGAGACCGGCAGCAAGGCGCGCTTCAGCAATGTTACCGCGTTGGCCATTGAATCGACCGGGAAAATTCTCTATGCCGTCGACCGCTGGAATAACCGGATCCGAAAGGTCGACATAGCCACCCAAACGTCCTCGCTGGTTTCCGGCGGCGGACTGGCGCCGACCGACGGCGATGACAACAACGGCTACCGCGAAGGCGTCAAAGAGGCGGCCCGATTCAACCATCCGGCCGGTATCGCGATATCGCCCAACGACAAATATTTATATGTTACCGATTCGGGCAACAACCGGGTCCGCCGGGTAACGATCGCGACCGGCGCAACGAAGCTAATCGCCGGCTCTGGCCAAGCCGGGTTTGCTGATGGGAAGGGGAGTCAGGCGAAGTTTAACAAACCGTACGGCCTGGCGATCAGCGCTGACGGCGCCTATTTGTTTCTGGCGGATACCAATAATCACGCGATTCGCCGTATCACCGTGGCGGATGGCACTGTCATAACCGTGGCCGGCACGGGTTCGGCCGGTTACCGTGATGCCATCGGGACCGAATCGATGTTCTCATATCCCGAGTACGTAAATCTCGACTCAGCCGGCAATATCTATGTGAGCGAAGTCGGCTCACAGCGAATCCGGATTATCGAAACGAACACGTATATCACAAAATTAGTCGCCGGGTCGGGGGTGCGCGGCTATGAAAACGGCTCGCGCAGCGTGGCCCGCTTTAATAATCCCAAGGGATTTCTTGTCGATAAAAAGAAAAATGTTATTATCGCCACCGATTCATTTAACGATGTTTTGCGGCAGATAAATATTTCCGGCTCTGCCCCCTATACCTACAGCGCGCCGGCGCTTTCAAGCGTTCAACCCGACGTGGTGTCACCGAATTGGGATACGGGCAGCGGCTTGCGCATTAAGATAACCGGTACAAATTTCCGTAATGGGGCGACGGTCTGGTTCGGCACTCTGATGGCCAAAAAAACGTATGTCGTTAGCTCAACGGAGCTCGTCGCCGAATTGCCGCTTGATCAGATGGCTGCCGGTCGGTATGATATTCTGGTTAAAAATTCCGATGGCCAACCGGCGCTGCTGGTTGCTCAATTTGGCCTGATGAATGACAGCGGTACGGTTCCGGATATTATCTTTTCGGCAGATTTTGGAAGCAGTTTCTACGCCTATAGCCCGACCCTTCGCGGTGGCTTCAATATCGCGGTCGGCAATGTCGTCGGTGACGGAAAAGCTGAAATAATCACCGGAACTGGCAATGGTCTAAGTCCACAAGTGCGCGTTTTCGATGGCGAAGGCGCGGCAGTCGGTCAATTTTTTGCCTACGATCAGGCGCTGCGGACCGGTGTCCGTGTCGCGTCATGCGACCTTGACGGCAACGGACGAGACGAAATCGTCACGGTGCCGGGACCCGGCGGACGACCGCATATTCGGATCTTTGACGCTTATGGAAATGTTCGCGTCGGCAGCGGGTTCTTCGCGCTTGACGGGAAGTTCATGGGTGGCGCAAACCTTGCCTGCGGTGATGTCAACGGCGACGGGAAAGGAGAAATTATTGTCGCCGCCGGAGCGGGTGGCGGGCCGCACATCACGATTCATCGGGCGGACGGACGCATGATCGGAAATTTTATGGCCTATGGACTCAATTTCCGTGGCGGCATACGGGTGGCCACGGCTGAGTTGAATACCGACGGTAAGATGGAGGTTATTACTGGACCGGAACGCGGCGGACCGCATCTCGAAATGTTCACCGGAACAGGACACCAGATCAACCCCGGGGTATTTGCGTTTGATAAGAATTTTGGGGGCGGTCTGTCAGTGGCGACCGGCGATACCAACGGCGACGGCCGCAGCGAAATGATTGTCACGCCTGGACCCGAGGCCGCATCGTTAGTCAAGATTTACAAAGACTTTGGCATAACTATTGCTGCGAGCTTCTATCTATACGACCGAAGCTTCGTTGGAGCGTCAAATATTGCCGCCGGCGACATTAACGGCGACGGATTGGCTGAAATTGTCGGCGTCGCTCGGTCAAACGGAACCTCGCGCGTCGTCATATTTGACGGCCAGGGCAATGAGCTCGACGGGTAGTGTGATAAAAATAAAAAACCGTTTCAGACGGTTTTTTAATTGTTATGGCGGAGCGGACGGGACTCGAACCCGCGACCTCTGCCGTGACAGGGCAGCGTTCTAACCAACTGAACTACCGCTCCAGAATCGAGAGATAAAAAAAGACACATCAATCATATTGGTTTTTCTGAGCATTGTCAAGAACGTATGCGTATAAAAACTAGACTCTCCATCTGGCTGCCACCAATAATCTGGGCTGCGGTTATTTATTTACTCTCGTCATTCCCGAGCCTTACGGTTGAGGCGCTGGGAACGTGGGATTATTTCTTCCGAAAAATATGGCACATGATCGAATATGCCGTTTTGGCAGTGTTATTCGTCAGGCTGGGGATAGAACGGAACCAGGCTGATCGCACAGTCTATATTATCAGCGTTCTCGGCGCGTTTTTTTATGCAGTGACGGACGAGTGGCACCAGACATTCGTAACCGGACGGGTTGGCACGCCTACAGACGTCGGTATTGACTCGCTGGGAGCGATTGCCGGCGTTGTCCTCTTCGCTTCTATTCGGAGAAAGAGGTCGCGGTCTAGGTAGTTTTTTCGGTTTCCTTTTCCTTTTTTAAAAACTTTTCGCCGATTTTTCCCAATCTTGATGTCACTATCACGGCCGCTATTGTAACGATAATGGCGTACACGAACAGTGAGATGATGCCACTCGCTTTACCGAAGATTTCCTTAAAAAGCGTTTGGATTGCCTCGTTCCAAGCTAATGCGGCAACGAGACCGAAAGCCGAAGTGGCTAATGTAACCATTTGATCAAATACTTGTTTACTCATAGGTGGTGTGTTTATTAGTAATCATTGTTTGCATATAGAGTAACAAAAATCGTGTCTCTTAACCAGCGAACGCGAAGGGGCGAGCATTGATCTGGACAAAACAATTTGCCTATGATAGTGTTTCCGGTGTTCACGTTCGTCGGCTGGTTATTGCTTATCGCCAGGAGGGGTTGATGGAGCAAGCGACGACATCGTCCTTTTTCCTTGGGCATCTGATTCAGGGCGCGCACCTGACAGAAGCTGATGGCAGTGCTGACAAACTGTTCGTGCTGCTGACGTACCGCACCCGGATGCGCCAACATCATGGGCAGGATCTCGAAGTATCGCTGATGGCGCTGGCGGCGGCTCGGCAAATCGGCCATTCGGTTGATCAGTTGTCGAACTGGATCCGACGTCTATGCGAACGGGTGCTGCTCAATCCCGACGCGATCGCCGAGGTGGGTGCCATTTTCGAAGAGACGCCGATGACGGGCAACGAGACCGAACTGCTCGATTGGTTCCGCCAGACGCTCGCCCGGGTACAAGGGTTCTCGCGCTGCTAGTTTGGCTCTTGCATCAGCCCGATGCTTGAGCTGTTTTTTTTACCAAAACGTGGTATAGTAAAAGTCGAGGTAGATATATGAACCAGCCAATACCGCTATTTCATTGGTTCCAGGCCGCCCTTGAATATGCCATACCTGTTTATCTGGCCGTCATTATTGTATGCATCTTTATCAAAAAAGCCAGAAAATACGACATCATCGTGACCCTCGGAGCGATCATCCTGATTGGCGCATCGTTGTTTCGGCTCATGGCGTGGGGGCGGACAATCGTCAATACGGATCGCTCGTTGCATTACCTGACGTTGATTGTGGGTTTATTGTTGCTTACGAAGCTGTACGAAAAAGCAAAAAGCCAGCAAAAACCGCTGGTCTAATAACGGCATGTATTTAAGACGGGTATCAATTTGAAAATATGTTTATCGCGCTCATCCTCGTTGCCTTTGGAGCGACGCTCCTGCTAAAAAATATCGGTGTAATCACGGGCGGGATTTGGCATATCCTCTGGCCGCTTTTTATCATCATTTTCGGCCTGACGATAATATTTAAACAGCGTCGCCGAAAGCATTGGTGGGATTTTTTTGAAAATCGCACCACCGAAGATTGGGAACAATGGGGGAAAGGATTAGGGCAGCATTTTGAAGAATGGGGTCGCCGAGTCGAACGCACCTATCGTGGGCATCCGGATGAATGGGAAAATGAAATCGGCCAACGGATTGAGCGAAAGATAAAAAGTTATTTCGAACGGACGAACACGGCAAAGGGTCAAAACCAAAACAACGAACCCGGAAAAACTCAATAACCATACGCACGATGATAAACTTTCATGACATCCCAATCTGTCAAAGCTGCAGTATGCCGTTGGCAAAAACTGAGGATTACGGTACGAATGCAGACGGCAGCGCCAACAATGACTATTGCCTCAATTGTTTTTCAGGCGGCGCGTTCCGGCAAGCGAACATGACGAAGGACGAAATGGTTGATCAGGTAACAGAATTATTGGCGCAGACGGAAAAAGCACCGATTGAACAGGTGCGCCTCGCCGTCGACCGTCGGATTCGAAATCTCCGGCGTTGGCAATAGAGGATCGCGCATTTTTATTCTTGTGATGGAAATTGAATCAATACTCAGACACTATCATGTCGGTACCGTAACCTCGGTCGTTCCGCTGAGTGTTGGTGCGATACACGAGACCCATAAAATTACGACCGAAACCGGTATCTATATTGCCCGTATTTTTGAAGCCGAGAAAGACGAATCGGCGATCGCCTTTGAAATGACGGTATTGCAGTATCTGGCGAAGAATAATTTTATTGCACCGAAGCCGGTTGAAACGATTGACGGCCGGTTGTATGGTCGTGAAAACAATTATTTTGCACTCTACGACTATATCCCGGGCCACGCACTAAAAGGTCCGGAGCTGTCGATCGATCATGTCCACTCGGTCGGCGAGACGCTCGGCTGGTTCCATGAGCTGCTGTCGAATTACCACGTACCAGAAAAAAAGCCGCGGCTTGACTGGCAGGCTGTCTGGGCAAAATACGAGCAGCTAGAAAAATCGTCGCCTCGTAGCGATGGCGCCGAAACGTTTAACCGAATCCAAAAAGCGCTTCTTGAATCGCGCCTGCCAGAAAGTTTGCCAACCGGCATTATCCACGGCGACCTGCACGAGCAAAATGTCGTTTTCCGTCATGGTCACGTTTCCGGCGTGCTTGACTTCGATCAATGCGCCTACGGTACGATTATCGCTGATGTGGCTACCGAAATAGTCTGGTGGTGTTTTCGCGATACTCTCTACCACGCTCATTTGGCCCAAGCGTTTTTGAAAGGGTACCAGAGCCAGCGGACGATTACATCGGAAGAAATTCAATCCCTCTGGCTGGCCCTAAAATTGGCGATTACGCGCTTGGAGCTTATCGCCCGTGAGCGGGAACAGCGGTCCCGGGAACAATTTGAAACCTACAGCACCAGAAGCGATCAAATAACGCCAAAATATTTTCAAACGATCTATTCATATGTCCTTGAGAAAAAAGAGCGAATTCTTGATTCATGGTCATTTTTGTTATGACGCAACGGTGCAAAAAATGCCATAAAAAATATGAAGACGGCAGCGACGGTTTTTGCCGACGTTGTCTAAGCGGTGAACAGAAGAAAATTCTCGGTCACTGGAACGATCTCGCCAACGAAAAACGAACAAAAGAAATCGATTGATTTTTTTAATAAAATATGCTATAATGTAAATAAGAAAACAAAAATGAAAGATAAAAGCCTTTATCGGTCAATTGCGATTGTCATCGGTACGGCAATCGGTGCTGGTATCTTTGCCTTACCGTATGCCTTTATGAAAGCCGGGTATTTCACCGGGATTTTTTATTTGATTGCTCTCGGTATTATTTCCCTTGTGCTCCTTAAGGCCTACGGTGAAGTGGTCTTACGCACGAATGAGCGGTCGCAAATTATTGGCTACGTTCAGCGCTATTTGGGACCCTGGGGCAGAGGGATATCTCTGATATCATTCCTTTTTGGCATCACAGGCGCGCTTATCGCCTATACCATTCAAATCGGGCGGTTTTTAGAGATACTGATCGGCGATCGGCTTGGCGGCAACGCTTTTATTTACGGTTTGTGTTTTTACGGCATTGCGAGTCTCATCATTCTTATTGGTTTACGGCTCGTTGCCAGGTTTGAGCAATACTTAGTGACGCTCCTCATTCTCTTGGTGGGGTTTATTATTTTGGTTGGGTTGCCGAAAGTAAACGTCTCAAACCTATTCACGCTGGATGCGACAAATTTATTCTTGCCGTACGGCGTCGTTTTGTTTGCTTTAAGCGCGGCTTCGGCGATTCCCGATTCCATCGACGCCCTGCCAGACCGAAAAAAACTGTCGAAGGTTCTCACGATCGGTTTACTTGTTCCACTTATCGTCTACACGCTTTTTACGCTGGTGGTGGTTGGGATCAGCGGAGGTTTCACTGACGAAGCAGCCATCCCGGGGCTCACGCCCATGCTTGGACAGGGTATTGTCGCCGTTGGCGCGCTCCTTGGGATCATGACTATGACCACGGCTTTTCTTAGCCTTGGTCTTGTGATTCGCGAGATTTATCAATTTGATTTAAAATTTCCGAAATTCCTTGCCTGGCTTGCCGGCTTGACGCCGCCACTTGTCGTCTATCTTTTTCATCTGACCAGTTTTATTTCAATTATCAGTTTAGTCGGCGGCATCATGGGCGGCTTCGACGGTATTTTGATTATCCTCATGTGGCGGAAGGCAAAGAAGTATGGCAACCGCCAACCAGAATGCACGATCGATATCCCAAACTGGCTCCAGGGTGTGATGATTTTAATATTTGCGCTCGGAATCGTCTACGAGTTGTATTTTAATGTGTTGAATTAGGTAAATACAACAGAAGACAGACGGCCAATGAACAATCATGTTGTTCATTGTTTTTGTTTCCCTTGACAAAAAAGAAAATAATATATCGAAATAAATAATAGAAAGAAGAATTATCCGCATGATTAGCGCAAGTTGCGAAAATTAACACACGTTATCCACTTGACGTTACAAAGGGATGGGATGATGGTGAAATCACATACTCATTTGACGGGAGGGATTATGACAAGCCGAGACACGCTCCTGAGAGTTCTTGACCAGCAGGTCGAGAATCTCTACATCATCAAGCGTCCAAGGCAACATCCCTGTCCAGCCTGCGGTGCGCTGACATTCCACCTCTGGGTGTGCCGCAACTGCCTGAACCGGCAGGCTGAAGAATATTTCAAAAAACGGCACGCTGCCTAGGACAAAAACGGGACAACCTCAAGGCGGTTTGGCTCAATCGCTTGGGCTGGCTGTGTCTTCCGAAAGCCGATTCGATCGGGCGCATTCCGGTCAGTCTCCCACATACTGCCCCAATAAATTGTAAACTCGCCGTAGACATCATTTATTTCGTCCAGGGCGTTTGACAGCGCCGTATTTTTTTTCTCGGAAGAAGACCAGAGGGAAAGCTGGTTTGAAGGTGGCGCGAGCCGAAAAGCCGTCACGGCCAACATGCTGATGGGGCGACCGGCGAAGGAGCGACGGAAGATGGTCACCGCCTGGTGAAAGATGTCAGTGGTGTCGGCGATTGGATGCGGCAGAGTTTGGTGGCCGCTGAACCCTCCGCCCGTGCTGTAGCTCCAATAGACGCTAATGCCGCGGGCGACGCGTTTTTGCTGGCGCAGGCGACGGCCGACTTTTTCGCACAGCTTCATAAAAATTTTACGGTGATAGGCGGGATCGGCAGTTTTGATCGGAACACAGTATGAGTGGCCGATCGATTTTGGCTCGGCGGGCCGCTGAACGCCGCCCAGTTCGAGACCGTGGAGATTGGCCCAGAGATAATAGCCGGGTTTGCCTAGGGATTGCAGGAGGTTAGCAACCGGATAGCGATACAGCTGGCCGGGCGTGAAGATGCCGAGGGCGTTCAGCCGCGCTTCGAGGCGATGGTTAATGCCCCAGATGTCAGTCAGCGAAATACGTTCGTAAAAATCAACCAGATTATCCTTTGGAAGCGATAAAACGCTCTGTGGACCGGTGTAATCAGAGGCCAGCTTGGCCAGAAAGCGGGTGAAGGAGAGGCCGATTGATGAACGTAACCATTCGCCGACCTCGGTAGTAATTTCGTGTTGAATACGAGACGCCAAACGGCCGGCTTCAAACAAGCTCGGGACGTGGCCGGTCAGATCGAGGAAGGCTTCGTCGATGCTGTACGGCTCAACGTCATTCGTATGCCGTTTTAAAATCGTGAATATCTTTTCGGTCGTCGAGCGATACTTGGCCGGTTCATTCTGGATCAGAACGACCTTTGGATAAAGCTGGCGGGCGTCGCGGACGCGGCAGCCGGTTTTGATGCCGACCTTTTTTGCTTCGATTGACGAGGCAATAATACAGCCATTCTCGCTCAGATAGGCGCAGACGCCGACCGGCTTGCCGCGCAAAAACGGATTTGCCTGCTGCTCAACCGAGGCGAAATAGCTGTTCATGTCGATATGGAGGATGATTTTATCCGTATTTTGTTCTAACATAAGCCATTTAAATAATCTTTCCACACCTTATGCAATCTCTTTTCTTGACAGGCAAACAGGGCGTGGTAGTATGAAAGTCTGCGTTTTTGATAACACGTGTGTGAGAGAGGAGCGGGGAGGGCGCCGTGTTCTGCCCAGGCGTAAAAGCCCGGACTCCTGTCTACGCCGGCGAATGTCGGCAGGACGGGCTCCGGTGTACTTGGCACTGGGCCACGCGCTCAAGAAGAACTTCGCTACGGTGCGCAGGAAGGCCGAGACGGGCATTCTCAAGTGCCTTCCAAATTCAGAACAGGTGATGGCGATTTCTCCGGGTGATCTCGCAAGAGGTCTAGGCGGATCCTGTCGCGCATCATCAAAGGCTGCAGCTGGTTCTGATACCAAAGCGAGATCTTGCGTCAGGGTAAGCCTCCGGGGAAGTGCGACATCTGTTGCCTTCCGGCCGGTCTATCCAAAGGCTGATCCGACACCTCTTGGCCAACACTGGTCGGATTGGAAGCGCTTTTCTCGGGTCGCGGGAGACGGCCGTCAGTGGTTCGTAAGCGGGGAGAACCTGCGCCACCGATCGCGTCGTCATTCATGTCTGCACCGCGCCATCCACGCTTCCACCCTGTAAGTACGTTCGCTTCTCTCTCACACCATCGCTCTCTTTCGTCTCCGCCACCTCCGTGGGGGAGGAAATCCTCGGCCGGACCGGACTGCTGGTCGAGGTGGCTGCATGGCTGAGTGTTGGACGGCTCCACCAGGAGCTTCATACGCAACGGCCTTCCGTTGGACGTTCAGCGCTTACGCGCATGGCCTATGTTCAGTCCGAACTCCAAGCGCCCGGCCTTCACCGGTTACAGGCGCAGGGCCCAATCCCATCTGGGAGCGGGCTCTTTTTCTTTACAAAGAGCCGTCCCAGTATTCTGAATCGAGACAGCGGAGGTGGGTTTTTGGTTTTTACTTTCTTTAGCCACCCATCTCGCCTTCGCTGGCTGCGTTTTTATCCACACATTTTCTTGACACTTTAATAGAGAATGATATTCTAAAGGTCTGTACCACGAAAGGATAAAAACTGAGAGCGAGGAGGGAGGGCGTCGCCGAGAGAACCGACGCTACATTCCGGTTCTATAGGGGACCATCGCTGAGACGCGCACCCGCAGCCCGTCCGCGGCGGCGTTTTCCGGAAACTGACCGTTCCCGAGTCTTTCCGGAGACTGACCGTGTCAGAAGCCACCTGACGACCAAAGCCTTTCGGCTGGTTGTCCTTCGCCGTCCGTCTGACGCCCCCTCCTCCATTGTTTCTCTCGTTTCTGTCCTTGCCCGGCTCTTCGGAGTGCGGGCTTTTAATTTGACCCGTCCGTGTAGAGATCCTCTAATTTCCAGGCAAGCGCGGAAGGGGAAAACGACAGAACGAACGTGTTTGAACTGTCTGATACGGAAAAGAAAAAAACAAGCTCGCGGCCGACCCGGTTCGTATGAACGAGGTTCAGCCTTTTCACGGTGTATCGCTTCCGTCCCCAGGTGAAGGCATGAGGCGTGATTTTCCGCCCGACAAAGGAAGCCAGAACGTGAACCGGTTCGTTTATCTTTTCGTACATAAAAGAATTCAAAATTTAGAATGCAAAATTATGGTATCTGCCGGAAATAAAATTCTTTTATTTTTAATTTTGAATCCTTAATTTTTAATTTCAGTGTTCTATTTTGCCGGCTGAAAGTTTCTGGTGTACGTCTTATAATTCTGCCAGTTGTGTTCGAACGTCCGGAAAATCGCCCGGACAATACCCTGGATGGCCGGGTTCTTCGCGTAAATCGGTTTCATCTTCGCGTTGGCTGGCTGGAGCCGAATGCGGTCGCGTTCGCGGTAGTAGCGTTTTAAGGTGGCATACGTATTGTCGAGCAGGGCCACGACGACGTCACCATTCCGCGGGTAGAAGCTCCGCTCAACGATCACAAAGTCGCCATCGAGAATGCCATCATCAATCATTGATTCGCCCTTAACCTTCAAAACGTAGGAGTTCTCGTCGCGTACGATCTCAGCCGGGACGGTGATCGTTTCCCGCTCTTCGATCGCCTCAATCGGCGCGCCAGCCGTAATCAAGCCGGCCAGGGGTAACTCAATCGCTTTTTTGAAACGGGCCACGCGGGTCGGTTCGAGCGAACGGGCCTTGCCGGCGTCGGCCTTGAGAAACCCTTTGTCCTCCAGGCCGCGGATATGCTCGGCAATAGTAGCGGGGGAGGAGAGGCCAAGGTGGTCGGCGATCTCTCGGTAGCTAGGAGAAAAATCATTAACCTTAATAAACTCGACGACGAAGTCGAGGATTTCTTTTTGTTTTTTAGTAAGGCGTTCGGTCATATGGTTGGAAATTTAGAATTAATAATTCAAAATTTAAAATGTAAAATTATAAAATACGGAATTAAAGGACAGCAGTTCACCTTTTTGACTTGAGTATGATCGTTGCGATAATTTTTGAAAGTTCATTGTTTTCTCTATTAATGTTCTCTATTTGGGAATAGTTGATAGGAAATAGTGATCTCAATATCGTCAACCAATATTCAGTTTCTCTGGCAGAGCGCAAGGCAATGCTCATATAACGCCGGAACTCTTTCTTTGTTGCACCGTGTTGCGCCTCAACAATATTTGCCCCGATTGAACACCCTGAACGCATAACTTGGCTTCTGACGACTCTTGATTCCGGTGTCAGAGTGACCGATTGAAGAAAATGGGCAAGGGTGATACTAAATTTCAGTGTCCGTTGATGAATAGTAACAGTAGCCATAAAAGGCTTTTCTGTTCCTTGCCGTCTTCCTTCCTTTTGAATTTTACATTTTTAATTTCGGGCTATTTTCATTATACCGAACAAAAACCGAACGTCAAGGGGTAGTTATCCACAAAAGCGAAAAACCCCTAATTATGGAAGTTTTTAAAACAAAAAGCACCGAGAGGGGTGCTTACGATGAAGGGCGCGAGCGATAGTTGGGACGCGTTTACCCGTGAGAGTGATGTTCCAGGGTGCGTTGTTGGTAGGCGTGCCGCGCCCAATGGTACAGGCCGAAGAAGACCAGGCCAGGGAGAAAGAGCACGAGGAGGCAGATGAGCAGCGGCGCAAAGGTCTGTGACCCGAGGGAGGACGAAAGCCCCATGATCATTGATTGCGCTGTTTCCTGCAGAACAAACGTTGCCACGACCGTGAACGCCATCCAGCCGAACAGCAGAAGCCAGGGCGTGGGGGATGTGTCAGAGCGGTAAATGAAGTGCCAGAGAGTCAAAACAGCGAGTATCAGAGCGATGGCGTTACAGGTCCAGAACGCGATCGCGTGACCGACAAGACGTTTCATGGACACCTCCTCTTGGGCAAGTCGTACTCCATCGGTATCCTACAGGGTTTATTATTTTTTGGCTAGATACAGGAATATGTGAATATCGAATTTTTGCTAGACAAAAATCAGTAGATATGCTATAATTATAATATGAAAATAAATATAAAAAGAAATTCACAACGGTTTAGAGTATGTAATCCCGCCCAGCGAGCTGAGTGGGTTTTTATTATGCCAACGCTACATTCGGAAGATAATCTGTCGAAACAGCAGCGCTGGTATGAAAAGATCATCATGCGGTTTGGCATTCATGCCTAATGAATATGTGGAAACCGTTTAGCAGTAGTTTAACGCGTCGGGTGATATTCCAAGTGTCGCTGTTAGCGACTATTATGCTTGGAGCATTGATTTACGTTTCACTATCAAACACCTCGGCGAGTTTAAAAAAAGAAATACAACTGCGGGTCAATCAGCAGGGGGAAGCATTGTCCCTTATTTTTAATAATAGCCTTGAGAGACTCTATTTTGATACTGATTCTTTTGCCCAGCGAACAGCCATCAAAAATGGAAGTCAAACATTAAGCAATCAGCCTGACCTGGCAACCATCGGTAACCTGGCGGAGTATGCGTCGCTGAAGGAAGCGCTTATCGATGAACAGAGCGCGCGAGACGCAAGTTTCATCGCCATCGTCAATACCAAAGCGCAAATACTGGCTGCAAGCACGAACGCCCAAACAGGGAAAAAATTATCGATCAGGGGATTCGTAGATGGTGTTATAAAGAGCGGTCTCCCGGTTAAATCAATTGAAGTCATTCCCAGCGCCGAACTGGCTGTTCTGAGCCCAGAATTATTAGAACAAGCGAAGGTAACTCGTCGGACGACTGAACTTCAGAAAACCGGCTGGCGTGATAAAAAGGCGGAAACGGACGGGTTATTCATGACGGCGGTATCGGTGATAAAGAAAGACAACGCGGTGATTGGCGCGGTCGTCAGCGGCATCCTTATGAACAATGACGTAACGCTTCTCGAGGACGTTACCCAAAAAAGCGGCGGCATCGCCACCATCTATTTATACGACGCCCGGGTTGCGACTACCCAAACGTATCGCGACCGGAACGAATCGGCCGAAGGCACTCTCGCCTCGGAAGACGTCGTCAATACCGTTTACGTCTCGCAAAATAATTTTTCAGGCCGGGCATTTGAGGTGAACGATTGGTATTTAATGTCGTATATTCCTTTACGCGACAGCAACAATGAGGTTGTTGGAAGCATTGCCCGGGGCATCGTTGAATCAGAAATACAAAAAAATATTTCGGGACTCCAGTGGCGGTATATTATTGTTGGCGGAATAGCCTTGATCATCGTTTTTATTGTCACGAGCATCATCACGCGGCAGATTGTAAATTCATTAAAGAAGCTGGCTGCGAATGCCTATCGGATCAGCCGTGGCAACCTGGATATCGACATCAAGGCGCCCGAACGGGACGATGAAATCGGCGATCTTACCCACAGCTTTATTATCATGAAAGATAAGCTCTTGGAATATTACACGAAACTGGAGGATCTGGTGGCGAAGCGGACGCAGGAGTTGCGCCAAAAAGTGAAAGATCTTGAACGCGCCCAACATTCGATTGAACGGGAAAAAAATAAATCGGAATCAATTTTGGCGAATGTCGGCGATGGCGTCTTGGCATTGGACGAAAATCTCTCCTTTATCGCCTGCAACGAAGCGGCCAGTGAACTGCTCGGCTATGCAAATACCGAGGTCATCGGTTCGCAGCTTGATAATATTATTGTCTTAAAGAGTCTGAAACTCATCGATGCCAATAAAGAATATTCGCCGATCATGGAGTCGATTAAAACCGGCCAGATCATCGTGACGGGAACCGGTGACTACGCCATCATAAACAAAGCAAAGAAAGAAATTCCGGTCACCATTACGGCCGCGCCGCTGATCGACGCGCACGGCGTCATTAAAGGAGGCGTTGTCGTGCTCCGGGATGTGACAAAAGAACAGGAAATTGATAAAATGAAGTCAGAATTTGTCTCCGTCGCCTCGCACCAATTACGGACGCCGTTATCGGCCTCAAAGTGGTTTTTGGAGATGTTGCTCGATGGCGACGCCGGCAAGCTCAACGACGAGCAGCACGAGTATCTTGACCATACCTATAAATCGAACGAGCGGATGATCGCGTTGGTCAATGACCTGCTCAATGTTTCTCGGATCGAGTCCGGCACGATCGCCATCGAGCCGGTCAGCAGCGATATGGACGGCATGGTCAAAAGCGTTCTCTTCGAATTGACTCCGCTCATCAAACAGAAGAATATCAAAACGGTTTTCAAGACACTGCCGGGCGGCACGCCGAAGATTAAAATCGACTCAAAGCTTATTCGTCAGGTCTTTCAAAACCTCCTTTCTAATGCCGTAAAATATACGCCGGAAGGCGGTACGACCGGCGTGCGGATCACGAAAGCCGGTAAGTATCTCCAATTTGAAATATTTGATTCCGGCGTCGGTATACCAAAAGCCCAGCAGTCAAAAGTATTTAAGAAGTTTTTCCGGGCCGACAATGTGATCACGCTCCAAACGGAAGGCACGGGACTTGGCCTCTATGTGGCGAAATCAGTCGTTGACGCGTCTGGCGGCAAAATCTGGTTTACATCTGTCGAAGGGCAGGGGACAAGCTTTTTCTTTACGCTCCCCTTGGCCGGCAGTAAGCGACGCGAAGGCGAAAAAACATTAATCTAACAATACTATGTCTACTCAACCCATTACCGTACTGGTGGTCGAGGATGAGGAGATTATCAGCAAAGCGCTGCAAACGAAACTAGAAAAGAACAACTTTAGCATTCACGTCGCTCGAGAAGGTGAGGCGGGTTTGGCCATGGCGGCCTCAGCGAAGCCGGATGTTATTCTCGTTGATCTCTTGATGCCGAGGGTAAGCGGTTTTGAGTTTTTGCGACGGTTGAAAGAAAACAGCGAGCTAAAGAGTATCCCGGCGATCGTCTTAACGAATCTTGACGACACAAGCTACCAAAAAAAAGCCATGGATCTAGGCGCGGCTGAATATCTCGTGAAAACCCGCACCAATCTGGACGAACTGAAGAACAAGATTCACGAATACGCTAAACGCTAAAACGATGGCGAAAATACTCGTGGTTGAGGACGAGATATTTTTATCTGAAGCCTTAACAAATAAGCTTCGGAAAACGAAACATACCGTTGAAACGGCGATGGACGGCGTCCAAGCTTTAGCAAAGGTTGGGCCGTTTAAGCCCGAACTCATCCTGCTTGATATTCGGATGCCGAAAAAAGACGGTTTTTCAGTGATCCGGGAATTAAAGAGCGCCCCAGCCACGAAGGATATTCCCGTTATTATGCTTTCGAATTTTGGCGAGGCAAACGAGGTGACGAAAGCAAAGGCGCTTGGCGCCCAGGATTATTTCGTCAAGGCAAACCTTAAACTCGCCGACCTGTGCGAAAAGATTAAGAATCTGCTCGGCTAATACATAATAATTGTTGCGGTATCGCCAATGTCATACGGACAGCTTGATCGAGTTTTGCGAGATATCCAAACGTTCAAATATCAAGGCGCCACCGAGGTTGCCCGGGCAACGCTCAACGCCTATTGCGACTTTGGCGTTCGGTTGCAACTGAGACGGACCACGAACTGGCTGTCTCAAATGAAGGCCGCTCGGAACTATCTCTGGCGGAACAACCGGCCGACCGAACCACTGGCTCAGAACGGCCTGCGGTTCGTTTGGGACCGCGTCCGGCGCCAACCGACAAAATTCATTCTCAAAAGATCAACCGCTGAATTCCTTCTCTTGCTGGTGCAAACCCAAGAACGCATCAGTCTCCTTGGCCGGGCCCTCATTCAAACAGGTGACAAAGTCTACACCCATTGTCATTCGTCAACCGTCGAACAGCTTCTCGTTAAAACGCACGAAAAAAAGAAATTTCACGTCTTCGCGTCCGAAACACGGCCGCTGTATCAGGGGCATATTACTGCGAAGAAGTTACAGGCAAAAAGAATACCGGTTACGATTGTCGTCGACGGTGCCGGTCCGTTTTTGGTCAGCGAGGCTTCCGGCAAAGAGCTCATGATGGATTCGGTTGTCATCGGCGCTGACGTCATTTCCGCCGATGGATCAATAATAAACAAAATTGGGAGTTATGGCCTGACACTGGCGGCGTCCGAACAAGGGGTCCCGGTCTATATCGTTTGCAGTTTATTAAAATACAGCCGATCGGCCGCCACCCCTATTGAGCGTCGGTCGGCAAAAGAAGTCTGGGCCGATGCGCCGGTCGGTGTCAATATCATTAATTTCGCATTTGACCGCGTACCAGCGAAGAATATTACCCGACTTGTTACTGAATTCGGCTTGATTGAGCCGAGCCGGGTGCGGGCGTATGTAAATAAGCATTACCCCTGGTTACTGAAATGAAGAGCGGTTACCTCAAACAAAATTATCTCGCCCTCGGAAAACGCATAAACACGGCGACTCATATTATCGTCACATTTCGAATTGAATCACCCGTTCCATTGCGAGACAGTGCCCAAATCGTGGCCGCCGAATCGTCAGTCGGCACGTGGACGACAACCAAGACGATGAAGGCGGCAATGTTTCGTCGACTCTCAGCAAAAGTTATTTCCGTATCGCCGAACGACAAGCTTGTCCGGATCGCCTATCCGCTCGAACTCTTCGAGCCTGGTAATATCCCGCAACTCTTATCGAGTGTCGCTGGGAACGTATTTTCGATGAAACTCATTACCAAGCTTCGTCTTGAGGACTTAAAAATGCCGGCGGCGTTCCTTCATTCGTTCCTGGGACCGGCGCACGGTATCGTTGGCATTCGGCGCCTGCTCGGTGTACCAAGACGGCCGCTCATCGGCGCGATCATGAAACCGAAAATGGGTTTGTCGTGGCGCGAACATGCGAAATTTGCCGCTGACTGTTTTCTGGGCGGGGCCGATCTCGTGAAGGACGACGAGAATTTAACCGATCAACGATTTAATCCGTTTCAAAAAAGGGTTCGCGAAACACTACGATTAGCAAAGGAAATTGAAAAGAAAACCGGTGAGCGAAAAATGTGTGTGTTTAATATTACTGCTCCGGCCAGCGAAATGATCCGACGGGCGCGTTTCATTAAGCAATCTGGCGGCAACTGCGCGATGATAGATATTATGACAGCGGGTTTCGCCGGTGTTCAGGCGGTCCGGCAGGCGAAGACCGGACTGATCATCCATGCTCATCGAGCCATGCATTCGGTCATGACCCGCGATCCGAAGCACGGTATTTCCATGCTCGTGATCGCAAAACTCGCCCGTTTGGCTGGCGTTGATCAACTCCATAGCGGCACAGTCGTTGGAAAAATGGAAGGTTCGGCGCGGGAGACAGTCGCTATCAATACCTTTTTGAAGTCACCCTGGGGAAATATAAAACCGGTCATGCCGATCGCTTCCGGCGGACTCCATCCTCGGCTGGTGCCGAAATTGCTCAAAATTATTGGACCGGACGTGATCATTAACTTTGGCGGCGGCATTCACGGCCACCCCGGCGGGACATTGGCTGGCGCTCGGGCGGCGAAACAGGCCGTTGAGGCCGTCACGTCGCATCAACGATTGTCGGATTACGCGAAAACGCATCCAGAATTACAGACCGCATTACATTATTGGAGATAATATAACCGATGCCATTTTTCTTAAAAAGCAAGAAACTTGACTTTAAAGCAGAGGGAGCGCTTGTCGCGGTGTTGCGCGAATCAGAAGCGCGAAATTTTGGCGTTCAACCAGGCGATGATTTAGAGATACGCTGGGGCAAGCGTCGGGTCATTGCCGAAGCCGACTTTACGAACTCAAAAGTGCGGCCGGGGGAAATCGGGTTGTTTCGCGAGATCTGGGAGGAATACCCATTGCGCCAGCGTGAAATCGTCCAGGTAAAGGTGCTGGCGCGGCCCGCCTCGATCCAGGCCATTATTAAAAAGCTGCTCGGGAAAAGGCTGTCATACAAAGAAATATACTCGATTATAAAAGACATTGTTGATCGCCGGCTCGGGCAAAGCGAAATCAGCTATTTTATCGCCAGCAGTTTTGCCCGCCACTATTCAGACGAGGAACTGTATTACCTTACAAAGGCTATGGCTGAAACGGGTGAACGCTTGAATTTTCGGGGCAAGGTAGTAGATAAACATTCCGTCGGCGGATTAGCGGGCAACCGCACCTCAATGATCGTCGTGCCGATTGTCGCCTCGACCGGCCTGGTCATACCAAAAACATCGTCGCGTGCGGTCACCTCAGCCGCCGGCACAGCCGATACGATGGAAGTCCTGGCGCCTGTTGAGCATACGGTTCGGCGAATAACGAACTTTGTGAAGAAGAATAATTGCTGCTTGGTTTGGGGTGGCGAGTTGAACGTCGCGCCGGCGGACGACCGGATTATCCGGGCTTCGCATCCGCTCGGTATCGAGCCCTACAACAAGATGATTGTCAGCATCATGGCCAAGAAAGTCGCCATGGGGATCAAGTATTTGATTATCGATATGCCGGTTGGGCCGACGACGAAGATCCCGAATGTTAAGCTGGCCTGGGAGGTCGAGCGGAAATTCCTCTATCTTGGAAAACGGTTCGGCATGAAAATAAAAGTTCAAATGCGTGAGGCGCGCGAACCGGTCGGCCGCGGCGTCGGTCCGGCCCTGGAAGCGCGCGATGTCCTGCGCGTTTTGCAACGGCATCCCTTGCGGCCGCGTGACCTGGAACGGAAGTCGATTGCGTTAGCCGGCGAACTCCTGGAACTGTGCGGTCAGTGCCGGAAAGGGAAGGGCCGTGAGGTCGCCTATCAAATTTTAGATTCTGGCCGCGCCTGGAAGAAGATGCAGAAAATCATCGCCCTTCAAGGCGGCAACCCAAATATCAAAGCCGACCGTGTCACCCTCGGCGCGTATAAAAAGAGATATTATGCCAACCGGAGCGGAACGCTGGAAGATATCGACGACGCGGTGATTGATGATGTTGCGCGCTTTCTTGGTGCCCCTGAGGAAAAACTTGCCGGTTTGCATTTGCATCAGCGCATCGGGAACAAAATCAAAAAAGGCGATCCGACATACACGATTTACGCGCAAAGCACGGAGCGCCTCCAGCTGGCCATCCAGGCTCTGCGTAAGATAAAAATATTTTCCATTCGATAAATGGACCAAAGGCTTGACTCACGGTCTCTTGAGCTCGAACGCCGGAAACACCGGAGTCGTTTGATGTATATCGCCGGGATCGGCTGTTTGGCGCTGCTCGTGATTCTGGCGGGGCTCGTGGTGATATTTTTTAACTTGATCGTCAAAGTATTATCGAAATAACAGGATAAATTCAGAGTTCATGGAAAATGTTACCAAGACGCCGTTAGTCTCAGTGATCATTCCGGCCTATAACGCCGAACGATTTATCAGCCAGACGATATCGGCGCTCGTAAAACAAACCTATCAAAACTTTGAGCTGCTTATTATTGATGACGCCTCAACCGATCGAACCGTCGCGGTCATTGAAAAATACCAGGCTCGTGATCGGCGCATTATCGTTTACAAACATTCACAAAACACTGGCCAGGTGGTTAGCCGTAACGAAGCCTTGCGTTCGGCTACGGGAAAGTATATCGCCATCAACGATCACGACGACATATCGCTGCCGGATCGACTTCATGATCAGGTGGCGTATTTGGAAAGTCATCCTGATATATTTCTTGTTGCTTCGATTGCAGATCGGATTGATGACTCTGGACACGTTGTTGATTCTGTCAGACCGCCGTTCGATCACGAAACTATTGCGAAACAATTGCTGCAAAGAAACATTTTCATCCACTCAAGCGTAATGTACCGCAATGATCCGGGAAATATTTTTTACCGTCCGAAAATGCACTTTGTCGATGATTACGATTTACTGTTGCGACTGCTGACACAAAAGAAGAAGTTTGTATGTCTGCCGCAGACCCTTATCCAATACCGCTCTGGAGCCAATACGCAGACGCTGCGAAATTTAGGAAAAGTGGAAATGTTTGCAGAAAAAGCCCGTCAGTTCTACCACGAAAGGCAAAAGGGCGGACAGGATACGTACGAATCGTTCCAGCCCCAGGCCATCTTAAGTCTGGATCCGGAAAACACAGATAACCCAACGATCCTGCGGGGAGAAATACAAGCTGCCTTTCGGCTGAACCGATTTCCCCGGGTAAGGGAATTTTGCCGAAAATATTTTAGGAAAAAGGGACTAATGAATAAAATGCTGCTCTATTACATTGCCAGCTATTTCCCGATATTCGCCATTTCGGGACTGAGAAAAAGGAAAGGGTAAAAAAGCAAGAATGTGTGTGGATTGGCCAATATATTTGTTCGAATTCGTCTTGTAATTCACGGAGAAATAAACTAAAGTAAACAGACTCTGGAGTCTGTTCTTTTATTGTCATGAAAGCCTTGACAAGATTAATCTAGTATGCTAGTATATTATGTTTTTACGACAACTTAGCTACTAAATTTGTTTGTGACTAAAACACTATGAACTATTTAGCGAAGATCAAGCAAAATTGGCTAATGATAACGCTGGTATCGGTTACGACGCTGGCCTTGGCCGTAATATTCACGTTTGTACAGCCGTTCGAATACCGGTCTTCTTTTTCATTGCTTGTCATTGAAAAGGATCCGAATCTCGACGCCTATTCTGCGGCCAAATCAGCCGAACGTCTGAGCGTTTCGCTTGGCCAAATGATTTACACAACCTCGTTCTACGATAAGGTTGTGAATTCAGGCTACCTGAGTTCCGATATAAAATTTCCGTCAGACGAAATTAAGCGTCGCGAGCAATGGAAACGACAGATTGAAACTCGCGTTTCACCGGATATCGGAGTAATAAAGATGGCGGTATATAATCAAAACCGTTCTCAAGCAGAAAGCCTGTCCAATGCCATCGCCATGGTCTTGTCTGAGAATGGCACGGAGTATCTCGGTGGCGGAAATTCAATCGTCTTGAAAATCGTTGATTATCCGACCACGAGCAATCAGCCGGTCCGGCCGAACATCGCCTTGAATCTGGCCGCCGGTATCTTACTCGGCTTGGGCGGCTCAATCGGCTACTCGGTACTGCTCGCCATGCGATCAAAAAATCAAGAAACGGTGCCGTTGACTGCCGACAGGGCACCTGCTGAAGCGGTACCTGAGCAGCCGTTTGAACAGCCGTTGCCGGCCGAAAACAATTTTATGTTTCAAGAATACATACCAAAAGCACAACCGCTCGAACCGATAAACGAAATTACTCCAGAAACCGTTCGGCAAGGCAAGCCGATTGCACCGAATAAAGATACAGGCAATACGAAAATTCGAACGATCTACGACCATCTGAAGGATACGCCGGAAACGATCCCGAACCGACCGCTTTGGAATGGCCCGGAAGAGGAATTTCAAAATTTCGAATAAGGCAAACCTCGCAAGAGGTCTTGCCACGTTTAGGACGATGCGAATCGTACTGGACGTGTGAGCTCTCTTGCACGCGGTAGGAAGCGACAACGCAAGCTCACTGATGCAAATTGACATTTCATCTACGGATCCAAGTCACTGGTTCTACAGATAGACGGCTAACCAAACGGCATAGACAGTCACACGGTTTGAAAAGGGGAGGATTCGGTCATGAAGCAGTTCACGGTTCTGTTGTTCGTCTGCGCGCTGGTCTTCTCGACCAATGCACTGGCTCAGTGCACGCAGCCCCCGGTGGGCACCGTTATCAACCTGAAGGCCGTGAGCTTGCCGAATGGCAGGAACACGGTTGACGTGGGCGTTCTGGTGAACGACCGCGTGGTCAGGATACAGGTGCCCAAGGCCACGGACTTCTGCGTCGAACAGACGGGGAAGGACGCCTTCTGGGTGAAGTACCGGGTCTTGGCCTACTGCGACTCAACCAACTGGGTCGCCGTCCAGGATACCAAGCTCGAACTGAAACGCTCGGAAAAGCAGCCGGAACCCATCCGGTTGCCACCCACCAGAGTCGTAAAGCCGGGTGAAGGCTGGAAAGCCCTCTCGAAGGAGCTGGGCGTTCCGGCTGATACTCTTCGAGCCTGGAATGGTCTTGATCGACGGTATGTCCTGCCGGGCGAGCATCTCTTCACGCAGAAGCCCGAACAGGTCATCCGTCGCTGGGAATTCCTCGGCGGTGATCCGGCTCGGACGCCGCTCAAGGACCAGATCAAGTCCTTCAAGGTACCGGACCAGGTTCGGGCGGAGTGGGTGAGCCTCGTTGAAGCGAGTACGCCGGACAGTGTCTGGATGTACTCAACTGAGGCGTCACCGCTCATCGTCGACGGCCTGTGTTTTGGCAAGAACATTTCCTGGGGCAGGACGGCCTGCTTCTGGAAAGACCCGAAGTCGCGACAGTCGGTCGACCGGACCGTTGCCCTCGAATATCCCTTTGTGGACTACGAGGGTTACCGGTACCACCTGTATCGGTTCGTCGTCTGCGGCAACGCCGCCTATGTCAGGCGAGCGTTCGTGGACGAAGCCGAAAGCCAGGTGACGGTGTCGCCGCCTGAGTCGGCTCGACAGCCCAAGGTGGAAGGGCCGTTCTACGCCCAAGAGCCTGAGGTGTCTCACGAGTTCGTCTCGGGCGGCGTCTGGTGGCTCGACTACCGGTATTCCCAGGGCGGGAAAGACCGGAAGGGTAACCTTGACCGACAGCATTCGTTCCTGGGAGGACTGGAGTGGCTGCCACGGATTTCCGGCTACGACGGCTGGGGTCGCCTACGCGATCTCTCGACTGTCATCCGAATCGAGCAGGCGTCGCTGGACAAGAATCACGTGTCCGGCGATTACCGGCTCGGCGGCCGGGGGTGGATCCTCGGCGACGAGGCGGGTGCCTGGCGTACGGGCTTTGAAGCCGGCGCCTGGTATCTGGCCGGCCAGCGCGAGTTCATCAACTACCGGCAGATTTCGCCCACGACCATCAAGGCGCGCGAGGACGCACGGTACTTCGATGGTTACGGAGGATACGCGAGAGTGCTCGGCATTACCCCGAAGCTGGGGTACTACGAGGCGATGTTCAAGCGCGGAACAAACCTTGATCGCGAGATCGGGGGGAGCTTCTCGATTGAACCGCACCCGTTGTATTTCCGGGCGTCGTACGACGTCCAGTACCGCCGCGGACAGTCACGGCACTTCGACAACCAGACCCTGTCCTTCCCGGCCGACACCATGCAGGTGTTCGAGGGACGGATCGGGTACAAGTTCAACCACTACATCATCGTCTACGCCTCGTACGACTCCTGGTCGTACGACAACCCGAGCTGGTCATTCGACTGGCGTGGCCCCGGGATCGGAATTGAGTATCGGATCAACCGGTGGTGGCGTCTGAAGGGGAACTTCAAGTACCTGAATGATGCCGTCGACCGGGATCTGGTCAACGGCAAGGTGTACCACACGGACCGGCAGTGGGCGGGGATCAGCCTCGACCACAGCTGGTAGAAGGAAGAAGGAGGAAACCGAAGATGCGCAGGTATGTGTTGGTGGCACTGCTGGTCCTGGTGGCGATCATGCCCCTGGGCTGCAGCCGTGACGAGTGGACGATGACCGCGCCCGGGCTGTCCGAGCAGGAACAGATGACGCTCGGCTTTTCCGCGACGTGCGCGGTGGCCGAGGACGGCTGGCCGGTGTATATCAGCGGTCCGGTCGTGCCTGGATACGAACAGGATCGGAACATCAGGATGCCGTTTGCCACCTATGCCGACGGCCACGTCGAGGGGGACTACCTCTGGTGGTCGTGGGGCAACGAGAAGGGCATCCCAGTCTGGTTCTGGGCCAAGAATCCGGCCGACAGCCGCTACTACCGGATGGTCGACATCTCGGTCGGCGGCACTCGGATTCAGGGATCGGCGGGCTCCAATGAGTGGGAGACCTGTCGTTCCTTCTCGGTCTACCTCGAGAACGGGGCGATCGCGGTGTCCCCAGACGGACCTGATTCCCTGATTTCGGCGCAGATCTGGTACACCGGTACCGGACTGCCGGACGGGCGAAACTGGCCCGCCGATCCTACCCAGCCGGTCGAATGGCTGGGGACATGGACCGGCTTCCGCGATCGTGCTCACGCAATGGAGTTCGTCAGCGGGCGATGGACCACCGAGAACGAGAAGGTGATGGTCAAGAAGGCGTCCAAGGGCTACCTGAGGCTTCAGAAGCTCACCGGCGAAGAACTCCGGGCCGGCGTCTACTTCGGTCCGGAAGACAACTTCGAACAGGCGACGCTCCTGAAGTGTATCCACGATCTGGGTAATGGGTACTGTGCCTTCGAGTACGCGATCACCGGCTCCGGGGAGTTCAAGAACCCCAGGGACGGAGATGAACGGCTCTACGGCATCCACATCGGCGGGAACCCCTGAGTTCCCGCCACGACCTAGTAGCAAGTTCGGAAACTCAAACCCACGGAGGAATGGAGAAATGAAGAAGCTCATGCTCGTGCTCATGGTCGCGGTTGTCACGTTCGCGCTCGTCCAGCCCGCGCTGGCCGAGATCAAGGACAGCCAGGTGGCTCCGCCGCCGGCTGACAGCGCGAAGGCGGCGGTCACCCCGGCTCCCGCGGCTCCGGCGCGTCCGACCCTGTCGGACAAGAACCCGATCGACTCGTATCTGGCTGCTGACGGGTGGCACATCCGCATCTTCGTCAGCTTTCCGAAGGCCATCGAATGGTCGGGCCAGACCCCCGTTCCCGGCCCCTACACGGTCGGACTGAGCGGCCTGCTCTGCGTCGAAACCGATCCCACGGTGGCGAACGTGGGCAATGGCAGCCAGGCGGTCGAGTTCGTCATCCCGCTGAAGGAATGCAAGTGCCAGGACGAGGGGTGCTACCTCTGGTGCCGACCCTCGGCCGACGGCGTCACGGCCTGGCCGTGGACCTGGAACCACCCGAGTCGGGCCAAGAACGACAAGGGCCAGCAGTTCGGCGGGTATCGGCCCATCTGGAACGCCGACGGCACCTGGACCTGGGTCGGGAAGCAGTAGTCAGTAGGCCGCTACCAAGCGGCAGCTCTTTAGAGCCCTAGTAGTCTCATCTCGAGACGAACGGGCTCTTTTTCTTTGTAATAAAATATTGCCCAAATGTTCGGGCAACCGTTTAGTGCGTAAAAAGAAGACTACTTTAATGTCGGAAGTTTTTGCAATACGGCCATGCCCGCCCAGAAAAGCCACATATTCGCCGTTCCCTGCAGAACATTGTCCGAAATGCTCATCACCAGAACGGCCGCGATCAGCGATAAGCCGGAATACAGCCAGGCTTTATCCGTCGCTGGAAGCTTGGCTCGTAAATGTTGGAAAATATTGTAAACAAGCTTACCTAAAATTACCAAGTACGCCAGTATGCCCACCAGGCCAAGCTCGATCACCAGGCGGAGATAGTCGTTATGAGCCTCGGTGCTCTCGTACATACCCTTCACGAATTGCTGGCGGATCACCGGAAACGCGCCAAAGCCATAACCCAGATACGGCCGGTCGGCGATTTTACGGCTCATTTCCGTCCAGACCTTGAAGCGCCAATCGATCGAGCTTTCGGCGTCGGAATTCTTTTCCGTCAGACGCTGGATGACAGGATTGCGGGAAAAATCATAGTCAAAATTCGTAAAGATGAAACGGTTAAGCGTTGGACCAAAAAGCAACAGGAACACAGCCAGGCCAAAAAGCGCCACCAACACTTTCTTATAGTATTTCAGGCCCATGATGAAAACAATAATTCCGAAACAAATCCAGGCGCCGCGCGTATAAGTCAAGATCAGTAGACCGATTGTAAGAAGTAGGCCGATGATGAGCCAACCGTGTTTTTTTATTCCCTCTTGACGATGGGATAAAAAATAACCGAATCCGAGAATGAAAATAATGAGTAAATAGGTAGCAAAGGCATTGGGATGAACCAGCGTGCCGTAGACGCGGTTATTCAATCCGGCAAAGCTCAATCCCGTTTGCGTGAAAAATTGATACAAAGCAACCGTTATGGGTATGATGCTAGAAAGCGCGATGGCCTTCAGAAAGCGAGCGGCGCCTTTTCTATTGACGACCATGGCGCCAGCCATTAAATAGATAAAGAATATGCTGGCGATCCTGACGACTTCCCGGATCGTGGCGGAGAGTGACGGGGTGTAGAATAATGAGATGACGCTGATAATGACAAAGACAAAAAAGGGCCAAAACAACGGCTGTTTCCAAACGCGTTCTTGACGGCGAATAAGGTAAAATAGTATCCAGGCGATGACCAGCAAACCGACCACGGATGACAGATTCAGGGAAAATTGTCCGACGTTGAGAAAATCAATCTGGCTGAATGTGTCCATGGCTGGGCGAAGGACGATGAGAGCAAGAAAGCCCAGCTCATAGTCAATTAAAAATATCGGTAATAATACCGTTAAAATCAAAATTTGTAAGATATTTTCGTAGGTCGGATGCCGCGTAATGGCATATAAGAGCGGCGCCGCGATCAACACCGTCAGAAAAAGAGTTTGTCCGATTCGTTGAAAGCTATACCTCTGCATTGGGACGGGCATGTTTAATAAAAATTGATTCGTATTTTTGAATAGCTATGTTCCAATCATACTGCTCGGCAAAGATCCGGGCTTGGCGTTCAACCTTCTGACGTAGATCGGACGACTCAAAGAGCCGGTGTATTTTTTCATACATTTCATGGGAAGAATTTGCCACGAAGATATTCTCGCCGTCAGAGATCGGTAATCCAGCGATGCTGGTTGGCGTGGCGACGATCGCCTTGCCGCAGGCCATCGCCTCGACAATTTTGTTTTTAAAGCCGGCACCAAGCGTTATGGCCGAGACATACACAGCCGAGCGCCATAAATAACAGCGGATGTCCTTTACATAATCGGTAACGGTGATTTGTGGATCGAGCGACTGAAGCTCGAAAATATCGAGGGTCGGATTCTTTCCGACGATATACCATTGGACTCGCGGGTGCGCTTGCTTGAGCAACGGCCAGACATTCTTATTGAAATCGAGGACGGCCCGGACGTTCGGCGGAAAATTCATGGTCCCGGTGAAGACAATCGTTTCGTTATCAGGTTGTGATTCCGAGGGACGGAAGAATTTTAGATCCACGCCGTTGGCAATAACGGATACGTTGGCCGTCGGGGCGAGCTGCTGGATGGTTTTGCGGTCAACAGCTGAGACAACAATAGTTTCCGACAATGTCGGCAGGACGTGTTGCTCAAGAGCGATAGCTTTTTCACGCTCGAAGCGATAATGGATTTTTTTTAACGGATTTTTCGTGATGGCCCGGAATTGTTCATACCACGAGGAATACGCGTCAATATAACCAAAAACAACGGGTGTGTGTGAGATATGTTTCAGGTAGGCCGAAATGAACGGGGAGTGGAAATAGACGAGATCGACATCGGGGCGACCGTCGAGCGTTTCGATTTCCCAGATCATTTCGGGCGTGTACAGCTGGTATTGGAACCAGGCCATTGAACGCGACTTCGGCGAGAGATAGTAGAAGGGAAGCAGGCGCTTCGGGCGGTCAAAAAGCTTCACACTGATGCCGAGGTCGGTAAAACGCTTGATATTCGGGAGATCGTGTTTGTCGCCAAAACAAAGCAATCGGATCTGGTGCCGTTGAGACAGGCGCGTCAATAAATGATAGGCGATTAAGGCTTGCCCGTCCTTTTCGGGCGGATAGGGAAGGCTGTTCGTGATAAATGCCAAGCGCATGTATGTATCTTAGCGTAAAAATAGGAATCTGAATATGGTACACAATTTTGACGCTATTGTCAATCATCGGACGGTAGGCGGGTGTCGACATAATTGTCAGCGCCACCGGTGGCGTGTATACTGAGAAGCAGTTAGAAAATCATCAAATGTCGCTAGCCTACAAAATATCAGAATACAATAGAAACCGGAAGTGGCGCGCTTTTATCAAAACGTTCACCCTTTCGCCGAATGTAAAGATACTCGACGTCGGTTTCACTGAACGCGAGTATAGCGAGACCGATAATTATTTAGAAAAACATTTTCCATATCAGCATAATATTACCGCGCTCGGAGTTGATCAGGCGGACGAATTCAGGCATCGCTATCCGGCCGTAAACGTCGTAACGTATCGTGGCGGAAAATTTCCTTTTGACGAACGTCAGTTCGATATTTGTTGGTCAAATGCGGTAATCGAACACGTTGGTAATTCACAGAAACAACTGGTGTTTTTACAAGAAATACGCCGCGTGGCCAAGCATGGTTATCTGACCACGCCTAATAGAATGTTTCCGTTTGAAGTGCATACGCGTCTGCCATTACTGCACTATCTGCCAAAACCGTGGTTCGACGCGATTATCAAAAGAACAAATCGGAAATGGGCGGCCGGCGACTATATGCATCTGTTGTCAGAACGTGCGCTGCGAAAATTATTGCAAGCGGCTGGGTATACAAACTATACGATAATAAAAAATCGATTGGTCTTCATTCCGTTGGACTTCGTGGTTGTGTTTTAATTATGATAAAATAGTAAGAGGGCAAAGCCTCTTTTTTAATAAAAAAATGCCTGGTCACGAATGTGGCCAGGCGTAGGCAGAAGGTTCGAGTAGGGGATCAGTTGCCGATCGGCGGTGCTGGCGGTACGAGCGGCAGTCCGCCGCCACCGACGGTTGTCGGAGTGTTGTTGTCGACGACGCAAAGGAGCTGGAAGAGCTTCATCATGTCGTCGTACCAGTCACCGGACTGTTGGCTGAAGTCGTAGCCGCAGCGAGTCGCGAATTCGGCCGGGACACCGCTCTCAACGCACAGGTTGACGGCATCCCAGTATGAGTCGTCGACGACGTAGGCCCCGTAATCGCGTAACGCTTGGGCGATCTTCATTGCCGGGTCGGTTTTCAGCCCCAGCGAATCGAGGTTCATGTTGGACGGAATGGCGAGTAGACAACCCATGCGTACGGCCGGCTTGGCGACGCCCTCCTTGTCGTACTCCCGCAGGTAGTAATGATCGGCGCGCGCGGCCGGCCAGCGGAAGCCTGACTGGGTTTTCGATCCGTGCCGGGCCATCCAGATGTCGATCTTCAGCGCGTGCCGAATCGGGGCGAGGCTAAATAGCTCGCCCAGGCGGATAGAACCACCGAGCGTAGCCAGGCTCGATCCGCCATGACCGCCGCCGATCCCATCTCCATACAAGTTGACGGTGGGCGCTTTCCAGCCGGCATAGGCGGGGCCGGTGGGATCACAGCGGGCGGTCGGATTTGCCTGGTAGACGGTGTTTCCGTCAGCCAAGACAAAGGCCGAGGTCGTGTTGCCGTCGTTCGCGGGGATCAAGGCACCGTCCGGCACGATGATCTTGGCCAGTTCGTTGCTGCCGCTGCATTCTCCTGGCCACTTCCCGTTTCCGTAGAGCAGTCGCTCGCGTCCTTCGAAGTACAGATACTCCTTGTCGGGCGCGATCCAGAGACTGGGCCGCAGGCCGGCCGAGACATAGTGCGCCTCGGATCCGATCGGCGTGTTCCAGATGCTGCTGATCGAAAACGGCCAGTAGTACTTGTCGCGGGTCGGTTTGTTCTCGCCGCCGCGGCCTTGGCATTTCACCGTCTTCAGGTTCCTCGCCCCGAAGCTGATCGTGCACTTGTGCCGACCGTGCTTCAGAGGCGAGTACGTAACGGTGAGCAGCCGAGACTCGAACGGCTGGAGAGTGATAACCGACGGATTGACCGAGAAGTGTTTGTTCGACGACTTCACCGAGCTCTCGATCGGGTTGGCCGTCAGGTTGTTCACCCTGAGGCTCAACGAGTTCGAGCAACCTGGTGAAACCGAACCAAAGTCCAGCTTGAGAGGAGTAACTGACTGGGTCGACACGGTCGCGGGCTGCTGAGAAGTCAGCGGCGGCGATGTCGGCGCGCAGCAGACTCCAGCAAGCATGAGAAAGGCAGCTACAAATACCCAGGTTCCTCTCATTGGATACCCCCATGGCAAAGGTTGTCGAAAAGCTATCAGTAACCGGACGTATAAATATACACTGAAATGATTTTTTGTCAATCCGTATGGCCAGGAGGCATTGACAAGAAGTATAATAATTGCTATACTGTGTTGTTTTACTAATGGTATGATATCAATATGAAAATATTGCTGATCAACAAGTTTTACTACCTGAAGGGTGGGGCCGAAAAACACTTCTTTGAGCTGAAAGAAATGCTCGAACGGCATGGCCACGAGGTTGTCGTTTTTTCTATGCGCGACGAGAAAAACATCCCGTCAGCCTATTCGAAGTATTTTGTTTCAAACGTTAACTTCGAAAACGTCACCTTGAATTGGCAAGGATTACGCACGGCCGGTAGGATGCTGTATTCGTTCGAGGCGCGCCGGAAAATCAGTCGGTTGCTGGACGCTGAGAAACCGGACCTTGTGCACGTCCACAATATTTACCACCAAATATCCCCCTCAATATTATCAGCGATAAAGAAACGAAATATTCCGATCGTACAGACGCTTCATGATTATAAATTACTGTCGCCGAATTATGCCCTGTTCTGCCACGGTAAGATCTGCGAATGCGCGTTTGGTGGTGCATACTATAAGTGTATCCGGCACCGATGTATAAAAGATTCAACCGTCGCCTCGACCTTGTCTGCGCTTGAGATGTACCTTCATAAGTCACTACAACTGTACGAAAAAAATGTCGATGTTTTCATTTGTCCGAGTATGTTCATGGCGGAACAGCTGAAACGCTGGGGGATACGCGCCAAGCGGATTGAGCAAATATACAATTTTGTAACGGAGACCGCGCCAACGAAAAAAGTCACCGGCGACTACTTCTTATACGTCGGGCGACTGTCTGAAGAAAAGGGGCTGCCGCTATTACTCGAGGCATTTGCGGGATTGCCGTCAAAACTAAAAATTGTCGGTACCGGCCCATTAGAAAAAGAACTGAAGCATCGCGTTGAAACCGAAAAGATGGAGAATGTTGCGTTCCTTGGTTATCGCGAAGGCGACGAATTATCAGATTTGGTTAGTAAATCATTGGCGGTTATTGTGCCGTCGCAATGGTATGAAAATTGCCCACTCGTAATATTAGAAGCTTATCAGCATGGCAAGCCCGTTATCGCCACTGAAATCGGCGGTATTCCCGAGCTTGTTCACGAGGGCCAAACGGGGTATACTTTCAAGCTCGGCTCGCCAAACGACCTGAGAAAGAAAATTCAACTCGTGACAGAAAATATCAGCCGGGTCGATGAAATGGGACAGAACGCAACGGCGTTTTCTGATCAATTCCTAGCCGAAAAATATTATCAGAAACTCATTACAATATATGAATCGCTGGTTGGCAAAAAATAGACTCGGCTATCATTGCGTGATCGCCCTCATTGCGATAACTGCGTTTTTATTTGGTTTGCCAAAAAGCGTTGACGCGCGAACGCTAGATAATCCCTACCCGAGACTGGCCAACATATTTTACACTCCGAAGTTGACAATCAGCGAAGCGCAAGGCCTGGCGCGGTGGGATGCGGTCATTATCAGCATGGAGAATCAGTACACGAGCCCTGATGCCATTCGGCTGATGCGCCTGATAAATCCGGATATCATCATTTTAGCCTACATGTCATCGCAGGAATTGCCAGACAGCATGTTTGAAATAACAGACAAAAACCACCCAAACTACAAATTAACGCACGGCCTATCAAGTAAGTGGTTTTTGCGTGATGCCCAGGGTGGACAGGTTGTCTTTTGGCCGGGCACGAGGATGATGAACGTAACGAATGCCGCAGCGCGCGTTAATGGCTTGCGCTGGAATACGTATCTGCCGGAGTTTGTGCACGAAAACGTCATGTCGACCGGCTTATGGGACGGCATCTACTACGACAATATGTGGAACGACGTTTCCTGGTTACATAGCGGCAACCTTGATCTCAACCGTGACGGTCAGAAAGAGAGCGCTGCTGTGCTCGACCGGGCTTGGCGCGACGGAATGAGCGCCATGCTTCGCTACTCTCGGCAATTAGAAGGCGACGAAAAAATTATTGTCGGTGGTGGTGGTGGTCAATATTTTGATTCGATCAACGGGCGGCTATTTGAAGGATTTCCGACAAATCTCGACGGCGGCTGGGGCGGCTCAATGGAAAAATATCTTGACGCTCAGGATCGAGCCCAGGCGCCGTCGGTAATAATTATCAATAGCAGCACAACCACGGGCACATCGGACGATTATCGCTCGTTACGCTATTCCTTGGCGAGCGTACTGCTGGGAAACGGCTTTGCCAGCTTTGACTTTGGGATGTATCGGCACGCTGATCTCTGGTGGTATGATGAATACGACGTTTCGCTCGGACGGCCGAACGGCTCCGCCTACAACGTTCAGAACGCCGCCGCTCCGATTACAACGGCTGGCGTCTGGCGCCGCGATTTCACGAACGGGGTAGTCTTGATTAATTCTACCAATACGAGCCAGCGGGTGAATTTAGGCGCTGGTTATGAAAAAATAAAAGGCAAGCAAGCGCCGACAATCAACACTGGTGAAATCGTCAGTTCGGTAACGCTGCCGGCACGCGACGGACTCATCGTCTATAAACGCCAGTTTGAAATAGCCGAAGGTCAGTACACGAACGGGTGGTTAGCCGAAGCCTTCTCCGCCACCGGTCGGAAAGTCCGCCAAGGCTTTTTTACCTATACGACCGAATATGCCGGCGGCGTAAATATTATTAAGACCGATTTAACAGACAACGGAACAATTGAAACTGTTGTTGCGTGGAATAATAAAGTTCAAGTTTACAATCAGGCTGGCTTTTTAATTCGTGAGTTTTATCCCTACGGAACGTCGTACAATCGCGGCATCAATCTGGCCGTTGGCGACTTGGATGGCGACAAAAAAAAGGAGATTGTAACCGGCACTGGGCCCGGTGGCGGTCCGCATGTCAGGATATTTAACGCCCGCGGCGGGTTAGTAAATGTTGGCTTTTTTGCCTACGACAAAAACTTCCGCGGCGGCGTCCACGTAGCCGTCGGCGATATGAATGGCGACGGAAAGGATGAGATAATCACCGGCGCGGGCTTTGGTGGCGGGCCGCACGTCAGGGTCTTCAGTCGTTTTGGCCGTCCGTTGTCTGGCTTTTTTGCCTACGACAAAAACTTCCGCGGCGGGGTATCGGTCGCCTCGGATGATTTGAATAATGATGGAAAAGATGAAATTATTACAGGGGCCGGGCCAGGTGGCGGCCCGCATGTCCGTATTTTCAACCAGTTTGGCAAGGCGGTGATGGCTGGTTTCTTTGCCTATAAAGAGAGCTGGCGGTCAGGAATTACGGTCACAACCGCTGATATCAACCGAGACAATAAGCCTGAAATAATAGTCTCAAGTCAAACGCTATATTAACGTTGATGAAAGAAGAATTACACCAAAAGAAGCACTGGTTTCTCCGGGGATGGAAAAGCCTAACGCTGGCCACGTTTAACATTGTGGCGCCACCGATTGCCGGCAAATACCACCGGCGCTACGATCAACGCCGCTGGCTCTTGTTTATCGACACGCTTTTTACGCTGATCTTGTTTTTTTTGATCGCGACCGTTCTCTATTTTCTGACGAGCAAGCAACTACTGCCCGCGCCCGTGGTAGAAGCAACAATGTCAACATCCGAAGTAGCGACAAACGGCGGGCGTTCGGAAATAGATATTCGCTTGAGCAATAATGGCACTCTGAACGTCCGAAGTATTGAGGTGCACATGAATTTTCCGGCTGAGTTTGTTTACGAATCCGCCAGCCTTGAACCAAGCCAGTCCGATAGCCTACTTTGGGAGATACCAGAGCTTAACGGCGGACAAGTCACCCACCTAGTAATAATCGGCCATATCATTGGTGTTCCAAATTCACAACCAAATATTAAGGCGCTGGTCCAATATCTAAGCGGCGATCAATCGATGAGCCAGTCTTTATCCAGGACATTTACTATTTCAGGCGAGCTCGTATCACTTACGATTTCGGCGCCAGAAACAGTCCGGAGCGGCCAGGAATACTCATTGACAATACAAGCGGTAAATAACAGCGAATATGAATTATCGACTGCGGCCATTGAAATAAAAATGCCCAGAGAGTTTATCCAAACCAATGTTACATGGCCATTTGAAAAAGACATTACGCGGTGGGCGATTAACAACCTGAAGCCACACTCAGAATGGAACGTCCGGGTGAGTGGCTACACGACGGCCGCAAATAATCAAACAAGCGTGTTTGAAATTACGGCAGTAATGCTCAATAACAGTCTTGAATTTTCACAGACACCCGCCAAAGAAACGGTTACTATACTTGGCTCAAGTGGGTCCACTAATACAAATACTGAGCCCGGAACTCCCACCACAAAAAGCCAATTCGTGGCCGAGGCGATCTATTACAGTGATTCCGGCGTGCAATTCGGTTACGGTCCGCTCCCGCCGAGGGTTGGAGAGACAACCGGTTATCGCGTTTTTTGGAGAATAAAAAAGGGCACGGAATCATATGAAAATCTCACGGTTGAAGCGAGCCTGCCAGAAACAGCCACGTGGGCTGGAAACAGCAGCGTCTCTTTTGGGCAGCCGCTTACCTACGATGAAAAAACCCGCACAGTAACATGGCCAGTTGGTAAATTCACAGGAGACCAGCCGGATATCACTGCCAGCTATGAAGTCACGATTACCCCGACCGTGAACGACCTGGAAAAATTCATGACGCTCTGCCAGACAGCCAGAGTATTGGAGCATGCCGGGACAGCGGTAAAATCAATTTCAACATTTCCGAATATCACTACAACCCAGGTACGCGACAGTCAGGTCGCCGGACAGGGGATTGTGCAAAAATAAAAACGGTACTATACCATCAGACGACGCTTGTTTTTTGGTACTGTTGTGTTTGCACTGAGACGCTATTGACATAAACAAAAGAACTTGCTATGCTTTCCCGTTATCTACTATTCCCACGCATATGACAATGAAAATAGCGATGATTGGCCAAAAAGGGATTCCAGCACTTTTCGGCGGGGTGGAACGACACGTCGAAGAGCTGTCTGTTCGATTGGCTAAACGCGGACATACTGTAACAGTATACACACGGCCCAATCATACGAACCCAAACCGGAAGAACTATCATGGGGTACGTTTAGTTTCTTTGCCCAGCCTGCCGACCAAGCACTTTGACGCGATCAGCCATACGTTTTTGGCGACTATCCATGCGTTGTTTCAGGATTATGACGTTATCCATTACCATAGCGGGGGACCGTCTTTGCTCTCATTTATTCCGCGTCTCTTCCGCCCAGGCATAAAGGTTATCGCTACCTTTCATAGCATTGAGCGGAAACACCAAAAATGGGGTCTATTCGCTCGTTTCGTGCTCAGGCTGGGAGAGTGGGCGTGCGTCACTTTTCCCCATCAAACAATCGCGATTTCACGGCCGCTGCAGAAATACTGCGAAAAAACGTATCGTAAGAAAACGATCTATATACCGAACGGCGTTTCGAGCGAATTTACGCGGTCGCAAAAGGCCAAGGTAATTACAAAACAATTCGGCTTAATTGCTGATCAATATATTCTGACAGTTGCTCGGCTGATACCGCCAAAGGGCATCCATTATTTGATCGCCGCGTATAAACGCCTCAACACGAAGAAGCGATTGGTGATTGCCGGCGATTCCGCCTATACTGATAGCTATGTAAAAAAGTTGAAAGAACTGGCAGCCGGCGATCCTCGCATTATCTTTACTGGTTTTCAAAAAGGAAAAACATTGGCTGAGCTATATTCAAACGCCTATCTCTTCGTCTTTCCATCGGAGATCGAGGGTCTGCCACTGGCGCTGCTTGAGGCGGCTGGCTTCGGCCGTTGCTCGTTGGCGAGTAATATTCCAGAAAACCTTGAAGTTTTACGAGCCAATAATGAAGTCATCGGCTATGTCTTTAAAAACAAGAACGTAAAGGATTTACAGATAAAACTGGCTGAGCTTTTAAAACGGCCCGAGGCGACAAAGAAAGTCGGCCAGCGCGCCCGGAAGGTTGTCCTTCAGCATTTCAACTGGCAGTCAATCGCCTACGAGACCGAAAAACTGTATAGCGTTTCATAAAAACAATCAGTTTATAATAAAACGGCCCCTGCGTAGAGGGGTTGTTTTATTTTTAATTCACGAATCGTGCCATGGCGTCGCTCGACGTCCTTATTTCATGTATTTCTGACAATGGGCGATGAGGTATTTCGACTTATTGTCGCCGAGTTCAAAGATAACGTCCGCTGGTCCGGTTCGGATGATCCAGGATATTAATTTCAGTCGGATTCGCTCCGGCACCCAGCGAAAAAACTTTTTGACCGGGGAAAGCGCGGGTTTATTTCGATTCGGTTGGCCCAGATAGCGGCCCTGGCCATGCCACGAGGTAATCGTGAAGTATTTCGATAATAGATCGGCAAATTCTTTTCTGGACAACTCGCGGACGTGAAAAGGATTTTTGTATTCACTAGGGTTGATCATAAAAAGCGGTATCACTTCACGATCCGGCGTTGACATGAAAAGGGTACCATTGTTTTTCAAAACCCGACGGATCTCATTCAGAAACGTATTCTGATCAGACAAGTGTTCAATGGTTTCAAATGATACAACCGCATCAAAGCATTGATCAGGAAACGGCAATGCCAGAGCGTCACCGACTACGTATTTGAGGTTCGGCGAGTGATAGTGCTGATTTGCAAATTGAATGGACGCCGATGATATGTCCAGCCCGATAACACTTTTTGCCAGCCGCGAAAGGGCATGACTTCCATAACCGGTGCCGCACGCCACGTCCAAGACGTCGCAACCCTTCACGTGCGGTTTAACGAATGCGTAGCGAGCCTTGTGTTCCCGAAAGATATTGTTACTCGGCCCCCAGGGAGGCGCGAAGATTCGTTCGTCGGCATTGTCTCGTGATTTTTTCATTGTCGCTGGTTGGTTCATCGGAATAAATACTGCACAGCGCGCTGATATCTGAAGCCGCGCGTACTAACAGGTTATCATAATCAAGACAGGCTTGTAAATCATCGCGCGAAGCCTGGTGATGTACTCAAATTAGCACTCTCACTTGACAAGTGCTAATTTAGCTTTTACACTGTCTTTATAAGCATTATCAATCAAACCGATGAATCCAAATAATTTCACTCTTCGCGCCCAAGAGGCGATCCAGCGTGCCGAGCGAATCGCTTCAGAAAAAAAGCAGCAGCAAATCGATACCTATCATCTGCTGGCCGCCTTAATTACCCAGACTGACGGGGTTGTGCCGTCAATCCTTCAGAAAATAGGTATTGAGCCGGCCAAGCTGGAAACAAATGTGTTTGGCGAGATAGAAAAAATACCAAACGTCCAATTGCCGACCGGCGGTATTGCCCAAATATTCATTACAAAAAATTTGAAGGACGTCCTTGACCAGTCGATCAAGGAAGCGGAAAAGCTGAAAGATGAATACATCAGCACTGAGCACATGTTTTTGGCGATGTTGGAGGCAGACAAACGCGTAAAACAACTACTCAATGCACAGGGCATAACGACTGAGTCAGTCTTGAAGGTTTTGAAAGACGTCCGGGGCACGCAGCGCATCACCGATCAGGAACCGGAAAGTAAATATCAAGCCCTAGAAAAATATGGAACGAATCTGACGCAGTTTGCCCGAGCGAAAAAGCTCGATCCGGTGATCGGACGCGATGACGAGGTGCGACGCGTTATGCAAGTATTGTCACGTCGGACGAAAAATAATCCCGTTTTGATCGGTGAGCCGGGAACCGGTAAAACCGCGATCGTTGAGGGACTGGCGCAACGGATCGTAGCCGGTGATGTACCTGAAAGTTTAAAGAAAAAGGAAGTCGTCGCGCTCGACATGGGATCCCTGGTGGCGGGCTCAAAATTTCGGGGCGAGTTTGAAGACCGCTTAAAAGCGGTACTGAAAGAGGTAAAAGCATCTGAGGGGCAAATCGTGCTTTTTCTCGACGAGCTTCATACGATCGTCGGCGCCGGCGGAGCAGAGGGGGCGATTGACGCGGCCAATATGTTAAAGCCGATGCTGGCCCGAGGCGAGCTTCATGCGATCGGCGCGACAACCTTGAAAGAATATCAGAAATACATCGAACGGGACGCCGCCCTGGAACGTCGCTTTCAGCCAATCTATGTAACTGAACCGTCACTCGAAGACACGATCGCGATTCTTCGCGGGATCAAAGAAAAGTACGAGGTTCATCATGGCGTACGGATAACAGACCCGGCCATCGTTGCGGCGGCCGAATTGTCGCAGCGGTACATCACGGACCGGTTTTTGCCGGATAAAGCCGTAGATCTCATTGACGAGGCAACCTCCGCTCTCAGATTGGAAATTGATTCAATGCCCTCGGAACTTGATAAAATGAAACGCCGGCTTCGCCAGCTCGAAATTGAAAAACGCGTCCTCCAAAAGGAAAATGACGCCCAGTCGAAAGGACAGCTTCAGCAACTGAAAAGGCAGATCGCCGCCCTTCAAGAAGAAGCGGGCATATTGGAAATTAAATGGAAAACGGAAAAAGATATCATTGTTGATATTCGGAAGGGGAAATCAGAAATTGAGGCCTTGCGGTCAGAGGCCGAGGTGGCCGAGCGAAAAGCGGAACTGGAGCGCGTGGCTGAGATACGCTATGGCAAGATCCCATTGCTTGAGAAAAAGATCAAACGCAATCAAGAAAAATTACAGAAGATACAGAAGAACAGCCCGATCTTGAAGGAGGAGGTGACCGAGGAAGATATCGCCGGCGTTGTTTCGCGCTGGACGGGCATTCCTGTGTCAAAAATGCTCGAAAGCGAGATCGAAAAACTGGCCCACATGGAAGGCGCCTTAAAAAAACGCGTTATTGGCCAGGAGGAATCGATTATCGCAGTCTCGAATGCGGTCCGCCGATCGCGTGCCGGCATATCCGAAGAAAATCGCCCGATTGGTTCGTTTATCTTTCTCGGTCCGACCGGTGTGGGAAAAACCGAATTAGCCCGCGCCATTGCTGAATTTATGTTCAATGATGAAAACGCGATGATCCGTTTAGACATGTCTGAATACATGGAACGGCACGCCGCTTCAAAAATGATCGGCTCACCGCCCGGGTATGTCGGCTATGATGAGGGAGGCCAGTTGACGGAATTAGTCAGACGGCGCCCATATTCAGTCATTCTATTTGATGAGATTGAAAAGGCACATCCCGACGTCTTTAATATGCTCTTGCAAATTCTCGACGACGGGCGACTGACGGACGCAAAGGGGCGGGTGGTGAATTTCAAGAATACCATTATCGTCATGACCTCAAATATCGGTTCAGATGTCATTCTCGATCTGTCGACAAAAGGCGATCTCGGCTTTGAGGCGGAGTCCCAAAAACACAAGAGCCTGGACGACCTGATAAAAGAGAAAGTCATGGTCTTGTTGCGCAACCACTTCAAGCCGGAATTCCTTAATCGCGTCGATGAAATCATAACATTTCACAGTCTCGACAAAAAGCAGCTTATGAGTATCGTTGAGCTACAATTGCAGCGCACCGTCCTTCGTCTGAAAGAGAAAAATATCTCGTTATCGATTACGGAAAAGGCGAAAAAACTATTGATCGAAAAGGGCTATGATCCGCAATTTGGCGCCCGGCCGCTGAAGCGCGTCATCCAGCAACAAATATTGGATCCGTTGGCCATGGACATGATTAGCGGCCGCGTGAAGACGGGTGAAAAAATAACGATTGACGCCCAGGGGGCAAAAATAGTCGTGAAAGCTCAGTAAAACGACGGCTTGCGCCGACATTTGCGTCTTTGGTACAATACGAGTATGAATTATTACGAAGCGAAGCCATTCTATCGTGGTGTTCTGACGGTCTTTTTCAGCGTCATGACGATTCTGCTGGTGATCGCATTCTGGATAACGTTGTTAAATCACGGCCAGCTGGCATGGTTTCGGATCCTCTTGATTGTTGAATGGCTAGCGGTTTTACTTATCACGCACTCATTTTGGAAGTTTAGTGTTATTATCCGAGACGGATATCTGCATTTTGGTTTTGGTCTGTTTAAGAAAAAAATAGATATCAAGGAAATCGCCGAAATCGACATAGTTACAATCACGTCAAAACGATTTTTTAATTATGGTTTTTTCCGGCAACCGAGAAAAAGTCTGACTATTTACGCCGCTTTCAATGGTTCAGGTCTGCGGATCGGCATGAAAAACAGCCGGGCAATTTATGTTTTCTCAACGCAGTCGCCTCAGCATGTACGTGAAATATTACGGGGTAATAAACAATAATCGCTGAGAAAAGGAGGTGAAGAGAATGCTTCGATTAATGGATGACGACGACCAAAATATGAATGATACCGAAGAGCCGGATGATGAAGAAATGACTGACGATGAAAAAGATGATTCTGAAGATACTGACACAGACGAAGAAACAATTTAATAAAGATAGCAAAATACGCCGGAAATAAGGTTTTCCGGTGTATTTATTGATAAATACGCTTGTTTCTGCTACACTATGACCATTATTCTATGCCGTTGATCACACTCCAAAATATCAATAAAACGTTTTCACCCGATTTGCCAAATCCGGTCACAGCCCTGAAAGGGGTTCATTTTACGATTGAGCGGGGAGAGTTCATATCGATCATGGGGCCGTCCGGCTCGGGGAAAAGCACCTTGCTCAATGTTCTCGGTTTACTCGACGTGCCCGATTCGGGAGGGTATATTTTGAATAATATTGAGATCAGTAAAGTGCCGAAAAAACAATTGCCATTCCTGCGCCGGAAGGAAATTGGCTTTATTTTTCAAACATTTAACCTGCTGGCTAGGCTGACGGTTGCTCAAAACATTCAATTGCCTCTTATTTACAGTCGTTACCCGAGAAAGAAGCAGGTTGATCGTATTAACGAGATGCTCCGCACCGTAAAATTGGAAAATAGGAGAAATTATAAACCGGCGCTTCTCTCCGGCGGCGAGAAGCAGCGCGTCGCTATCGCCCGAGCCCTGGTAAACGATCCCTCGATAATACTGGCTGACGAACCGACGGGAAACCTGGACAGTAAATCCGGCAAGGACATTATGGCAGCCCTTCAATGGCTCAATCAGCAGGGACGGACAATAATTGTTGTTACCCATGACGCCACTATTGACGCATATGCCCAGCGACATTTTCGGATGTCGGACGGAGAATTAACGGAAATAACGATTACCAAATGATCGGTGAAAATATTTCAAATGCCTTTCTGAGCCTTCGTTCAAGCAAGTTACGGTCGTTTTTAACGATGCTCGGGATTATCATCGGCGTGGCGCAGATAATCGTTTTAATCGGACTCGGGCAGGGGATAAAGAAAGACATTACTAGCGAGATCACGCAGCTGGGCTCAAATGTTCTCATTGTCTTGTCGGGCAAGGTGCAGACCAGCCAAGGCGGTTTCAATCCCGGTGCCTCGGTCGGCGCCTCGACCTTGACCGAAAGTGATTTTTCGGAATTAAAAAAACTGCCCGACATAATCGATGCCACCAGGATCGGATTGCTTTCCGCTGTGCCAACAGCTGATGGAAAACAGGCGGATGGGGCCATGATTATGGCGGTGGATCCGAGTTTTTTCCAATATACAAACACCTATCAAATTGTGACTGGGCGATTTTTTAACGAGACCGAGAGCCAGCAAAACGAAAAAGTCATCGTGATCGGAAACTACACGCGAGAACTGCTTTTTCCGGGCGTCGACCCGGCCGCTGTCATCGGTCGGACGGTAATGATAAGCAAACAAAACTTTACGATCGTCGGTGTTTTTGAAATGGCCCAACAATCGTCATTTTTTGGGAATAGCAGCACGCAAATCGGGGTGGTCATTGTCCCATATTCCACGGCAAAAAGCGTAAATCCAAACACACAAATATTCCGTATCGGTCTGAAAGCGAACGATAGCGCCGATGTTAAGGTTGTATCGCGCGTTGTTCAGGAAAAATTAAACGAGCTTCATGGCACGAACGATACCAGCGTATTTACGCAGGAGGATCTGTTAAAAGTCGTTGATAATATTCTCGGCCTCATTACCAAGGCAATTGTCGGTTTGGCCTCGATCTCCTTGCTGGTTGGTGGGATTGGCATCATGAATATCATGCTGGTTGCGGTCATGGAACGGACGCGGGAGATCGGCCTGCGAAAAGCGGTCGGCGCGACCGGCGGGAATATCATGCTTCAGTTTTTAACGGAGTCCATCGTCCTCTCGCTGTTCGGCGGGGCAATCGGCGTTGGCCTCGCCACGGTTGCGAGCGTTGTCGTGAAAAAGCAATTTGATTTAACGATCATCGTAGACACGCAATCAGTCATTATTGCCATGGGATTTGCGCTGGCCGTTGGGGTCATCTTCGGTTTAGCCCCAGCGGCAAAGGCCGCGCTAAAAAATCCGATCGAAGCTCTCCGGTACGAATAATTGACAGTGTATGGCGCTTTCTGATTACACAAAATACAGATTCTTAGAAATGATCCCCGGGGCACTTACCTGGGGAACATTTGTTGGCATTATTGTCCTGACATTAGTGCGACCGATCATCGCTGTCTATTTTATTGTCATTTTTGATCTGTATTGGCTGATCCGCGTGGTCTATCTCATTATCTATATTGTTTTATCGTTTAAACAATATCACAAGGATTCAAAGATTGACTGGCGCGAGCGTTGTCAGAAAATACCGGGCTGGGAGAAAATTTATCATTGCATTTTCATGCCGACGTACAAAGAGCCGCTTGATGTTTTGCGCATGAGTTTTTCTAGCCTCGTAAACGTTAACTTTCCGAAAGAACGGATGATTGTTGTTTTCTGCCTGGAAGAAGGGGATAAGGAAAACGCCTTGAGAAATGCGGAAGTGCTTCGCCAGGAATTTGGCGATGCCTTCCATAAATTCATCGTGACTCTCCATCCAAAGGGCTTGCCTGGGGAAGTGCCTGGCAAGGGGTCAAACACTGCCTGGGCGGCGCAGGAAGCGAAGAAAGCGATTGACCAGGAAAAAATACCATACGAAAATATTATCGTTTCCTCGTTTGACGTCGATTCGTGCGCCCACCCCCAATACTTCAGTTATGTTACCTATCATTATTTAACGTCGGAGAATCCGACCCGCCAAAGCTACCAGCCGGTGCCCTTGTTTAATAACAACATTTGGGAAGTGCCGGCGATCATGCGCGTCGTCTCGAATAGTACGACCTTTTGGCTGATGAGCGAACAGCTGCGCCCCGAACGGCTCTTCACGTTTTCTTCGCACAGCATGAGCTTCAAGGCGCTGGCCGACGTCGGTTTTTGGCAGAATGATATCGTGACCGAAGACTCGCGGATTTTTTTGCAGTGCCTTTTGTTTTATGACGGTGATTACCGCGTAAAATCAATGCACATTCCAATTTCGATGGATGCGGTCGCGGGCAAAAATATCTGGCATGGGTTCGTCAATCTGTACAAACAACAGCGGCGCTGGGCCTGGGGCGTTGAACATTTTCCGTACTTAGTCTGGAATTTCTCAAAGAATAAAAAAATAGCCTTCGTGACGAAGCTGCGCTATCTCTGGAATTTGACCGAGGGGATGTATTCGTGGGCCACTGCCCCGATCATTATCTTTATTTTAGGTAATTTCCCGTTTCGGATGCCTGATTGGGAGGTGCGGAACAGCGTCATCAGCCAGAATGCGCCCCACGTCTTACAGATATTAATGTCGGCCGCCATGATCGGTTTGCTCGTCAGCGCAATGATGAGCGTCTATTTTCTGCCTGATAAAACCAAACGCTTCCGGGGTCCGCGGGTCTTAATCATGCTGCTGCAGTGGGCATTGTTTCCAATCTGCATGATTGCGTTTGGATCTGCCCCGGCGACCGAGGCGCAAACGCGTCTCATGCTCGGCAAATACCTCGGTTTTCGGGTAACGGAAAAAATGAGGAAGAAAGAGTAATTATTTTCCGATCGAGCCTTTCAAAAAATCCGGGTAACCGCGAAGAAATGACTCAATTGACATTTCTTTTTTTGATTCCAGCCGCACTTTCTTCAATACCAGAACATTTCCTTCTTGCCCGCCGCCGGTCACAATCCCGGCCCGGCCGTCTTGGTCAGTCAGCGCGCCCGGGTATAACGAAGTCACCAGCGGGGAATGCTCAGCCTCTAAAATGTCCAGTTTTCTGCCGTTCCAATAGGTAAAGGCGACTGGCCACGGCTGGTAGGCGCGGATCTTCCGTTCAATGACGGACGCTGATTGATGCCAGTCGATCAAGCCGTCTGCTTTCGATAGCATCTTCGTATATGACGCGCCAGACGCCTGTTGTGGGATTGGTTTTATCGATCCAGCAACATAATCATTCAAAACTCGAAATAAAAATTCTGGACCGCGGTTCATGATTTTCTGCGTCAGGGACGAGGCGGTCTCATTTTTATCAAGCGCAATTTTGATTGACCGCAATATCGGGCCAGTGTCCATACCGGTATCCATTTTCATGATCGTGATGCCGGTTTCAGTGTCGCCCTCCAAGATTGGCGCTGGAATAGGAGTGGGGCCGCGATATTTTGGCAGAAGGGAAGGGTGAACGTTGATCGAGCCAAGTCGTGGCAGGCCAAGTATTTTTTTCGGAATGATCAGACCATACGCGACAACGATAAATAGATCCGGCTTCAGTTCCGATAACGCGGTAACCGATTCAGCCTTTCGTAATGAGTCAAATGTAAAAACTGTTAACGATGACTTCCGGGCGGCGACTTTGACCGGCGTCGGTTGGAGCGCCCGGTGTCGTCCGTGCGGTTTGTCGGGTTGCGTGACAACCCCGACGATGTGAATATTTTTTTCTTCCAGGAATTTTAAAAAAGGAACTGCTAATTCCGGAGTACCGAAAAATACGCATCGGCTATTCTCTAGCGTCATATTTTTTTACGATTGTTTACCGTTTTGGTGTATTTTTTTGTCCGGTCGATGAATAACACGCCGTTTAAATGGTCCACCTCGTGCTGGATCACACGGGCGAACATTCCTTCAGCCTTCAATTTTTGCTTTGTACCATGCGCATCATAAAATGAAACCAATAATGATCGACTCCGTCGGACTAATCCGAAAACTCCGGGCACGCTCAAACAGCCCTCTTCAGCCTCGACTTGTCGCCATGATTTCCGTGATATGGATGGATTGATCATCACCAGTGGGCCGCTTTTTACGCCAATAACAACGACGCGGATATTTTTACCAACCTGAGGGGCGGCAATACCGACCCCGTCTGATTGGTACATCGTGTTAGCCAGATCTTTAGTAAACTCGCGTATTTTTGGATCACTCGGATCAGCAATTGGAACGGATTTTTGACGGAGGCGTTTATCGCCGAGCGTGATTACTTTCAGCTTCATACTATGATAAGAGATTTAATGGATTAATATCGACGAGCCAGTCGTCAGTTGTTAATGATATCAAAGATTTGACCGTTGGCCAATCTTTTTTGTGAAATTTAATGATTAGCTGCCAGGAAAACTGGCCGCGGATTTTTTCGATAAATGATGGTCCCGGCTGGACAATCTCAATTGACGAAGGCAAATTGTGTTTTTCTAAAATTTGTTGGTAAAGCCGGTCCGCCTGGTCGGAAATCGTTTGCTTTTTTCCCCCCTTGATAAACAGGCGAACTAACTCCGTCGCCGGTGGATAGTGATATTCAGCCCGCTGCTGGAACTCACTTTGATAAAAAAGATCCGAATTTTGTGTAACGGCTGAGCGAATAGCATAATGATCGGGAAATGACGTTTGGACCATCATATTGGTTCCATGCTCAGCCGCGAACTGAGTGATAAACGAGAGTTGTCGATAGGTTGATTCCGGTGCTGAAAAATCAGGCAAACGCAAGATCGTGTCCGCTGAAATAACGATAATGCCTTGAACGGACCGGAGAATCGCCGAACCGAGTGCACGCTGGGCGCCGATAATAATATCAGTCTTCGCCGGGACCGAACGCGAGCCCGCATCCGTAATCACGTGAGTTTTTGCTGACGGAAATGAGGCGCTTATTTCAGCAGCAATCTTTTGCAAACCAGCCCCGCGCTGTTTTAGCCGGACGCCATGACAAACCGGGCAGGCGAGCGGCAGATCGCTGGTATAGCCGCACAGGGTGCAATGCAGCTGCTGATGACTTTTTGAAACCTTTTCGATGATGAGGTTCTTCTGACAGCGCGGGCAGGGGAACGGATTGTGACAATCAAGGCATTGGAAGGAGCGCGCTTCGCCGAGTTTGTTATGAAATAGCAAGACGCGCTGCTTCTTCTGAAGCGCTTGAAATATATAGGCGCGCATTTTCGCGCTGATTAAGGTGTAATTGCCAAGCCGCTTTTCTTCATTCAAATCAATGATCACCGGTGTCACCGTAGGCAATTTCATTCGTACATCGATCAGGTCAAGCGAATGGTTTTCAATCTGATACATAGTCGTCGTTCGCGGAGCGCGGCTTGTCATGAGGATGGTGGCCCTGGTGGATCGCACGATCATCCGGGCGACGTCCTCGGTATGATAGCGGGGATTCATTTCGGCCTGACGGTGATTTTGATTATCCTCCTCGTCGATGATAATCAAGCGGACAGACGCGAGGGGTGTAAATAAAGCGGACCGGGTCCCGATGGTTAGACCGTGCGGACGTCTGGCCTGGTCTTTGTACTGCGTCCAGTACAGAGCTGGCGGGAGCTGCCGATGAAAAATGATCGGTTGATATTGTTTCAGGCGCCGTTCCCAATCGCGCACCCGTGATATTTCCGGCGCGACAATTAAAACGCCTTGATTGCTTTCTAGATACGTTTTCACTATGGAATGAATGTAGTCAAATTTTCCTTGATCGGTATTATACAAAAGTAAACAGTCATTTTTTAGGGCTGGTTGGAAATCGTGGCCAGGGCTCGCCGGCGGTTTTCGATCAGGAGTGATTTGAGAAAAAGTCCGGCGGGGGAGCGTTTGCAGGATTGAATTCACGACGGTCGCCGGAGAGACGAAGAATTTTCGTGCGAATTCATGGATAAGCTCTAATTGCTGCTGTTGCAATGAAATACCGGGATAGACGCTTGTTATCGTCTTTATGGCGCCAGTTTTTTTCCGAGGAGATTGTGATATTTCATCGATCACACCAAATACTTTTCGGTTACGAAAGGGGATGAAAACAATGTCGCCAGGCTGGCATCGCAAGGTGTCAGGAACACGATAATCAAAACTCGACAGTGTTCTGGGCATTCGTAGACTCGGTATGACGTAGGCGTACATATTATTCAGAAAATCTTGTAATGGTGAAGCGTTGGAGGGAATATTTGTCCTTTGTTACATCGATGCCGGCTTTCGAAGCGGCAATGGAAACCTGTTCAGCAACCGTGTTAACGCCCTCTATATCCGGCAACAAAACACCTCGTTGCTGACGCGATTGGACGATGACTCCGTATTTTTGTGGATTCAGGGATCCACGTGTCGCCGGCTCAGGGGTATTCAAACGATCAACTTTTATATCTGTCTGTGACAATTCGGACAGTTTCATTGGTTCAAACCGAGGATCGCGGGTTGCCGCGGCGATGGCATTCGCGATTACTTCTTCAGCCACGCAATCCGTCGTCGGTTCGAGCGTACCGATACAGCCGCGCAATTCACCGTTTTTATGGAGCGAAACAAAAACCGCTGCTCGATCGTGGCGTAACGCTTCAGGCGTGTCGTCGGGGACAGCCAGGATCATCCCTGATTGCAAGAATGATCGTATCGCTTGGCGGGCGAGAGAAACGTAATAGTTCATGAGATTGGAAAGTGAATAACCGCATACCCGACGCCGAACGGGCCTTCATATGATAAAATGTTCGGCTGGGCTAACTCAGACTCAAGCGCTCCCATCAGGATGCACAGCGATCGGTATCCGCATTCACCGGCGTCTTCAACAAAGTCCGGATCAAGCGACGCGATTGCCTCATACTTACGCTGTCCGATAAGCTCAATGATTTCTTGGTCGAATTCTTTTCCGCGCGGAGAGAAACCGGCTGGTGCGCCTTTGAAAAGACGGTGCGATAAATCACCTGACGCGATGAGCGCAATTCGTTGCTGTGACGTCCGACAATATTCACCCAGGCAGCGGCCAAGCTCGAGATGTTGTTCAATCGAGCAAAATGAATAACTGAGCGGCATAAGTTGCGCCGGCTTTGAACCACTTTCAAGAAACGATAATGGTACGAGAATGCCGTGATCAAGCTCTGGCTCTTTATAGAGATTAACGGGGATATTCTTAGCTACTACCAAAGTATATAATTCAGCGCCTTCCTTCGGCGAACCAGCGTATTCCTGGTGGATTTCGTCATGACCGAATGGCGCAAAAGAACCGTAAAAATTATTCGCTGTATTGATCAGAAAAAAATCCGGCCGAAGCTGGCTGTGAGGTGAGACAATGATCGTGATGTCTGGTTTCGCCTCGCGATATAAAACGGCCAAGCGTGACATTGCCTGGCGCGTTTTCGTAACCAGCGTGAGATCGTTTGGCTGACCGATACCGGCAACAATAATCGGCGGATGCGGGACAAAACCGGCAACAACGAGTGCCATGAGCCTAAGGGTTTAAGACCCGACTGCTCGGATGGATGCGGACAGCGAAATCCGTCGTGGTGACGATATTTTCCCATTTGTAGCCAAGCTGGTTAAACGCCTCGGCCGAGGCAATGCGCTTCCGCTTGCCGTTCGAGATGACAAAAACGGCATGTGATTCTTTTGAAGTAATTAAGGTACCATCTTTGAATTTTAGCGGCGGACCGGCTCGGTATTGCTGAATCTCGGACTCGTCTACCTGGATGAGGTGGGGTTTCGGAAAGTTAGAGAGCAGTATCTCTCTCGAAACGATGCCGTATCGGGTGCCGTTCTTCACATACGTAACGGCGCCGGATTGTTTTGACTGCAAGAGCACGCCGGTTGGATAGACGCTATCCATCGTGATGGCGTATCCGGTCGGATAACTTTTTATGTCGCTGGACTCGACCGGGATAACTTCTTCCGGATTATAGCCAATCTTGCGAAAGACCGAATCAGATTCGATCAGATGTTTTTCGTTGTCTGCTATGAGATACGTTTTTTCGTCCGGACCCTGGAGGAGGCTATACTCAGGAAACTTGATTGGCGGTCCGTCTTCGTACGCGTCAATATCGTTCTGAGAGACCGTCAGGATGTTCTTTGGGTTATAGTTGGCCAGGAACGCGGATTTGGACCAAAAAGCCCGCTTACGCCCGTTTTTAATCAAATAGACGGCTGGCTGGCCGATGACCTGGAGCAAACTGCCGTCTGGGTAAATCTTGCCAAACCAATCGGTCCATTTCTTCCAGACGAGCGAACTGCCGCCCCAACGCAGGTCGCCACCGCCGTATTTTCCAACCCAGGGTGTATAGGTGTAGAGTGCTGCGGTGGCAGCATTCTCGGGTGTAACCGCGATGCCATCCAACGTATTTTTGGTGATGAACGGACCCCAGCCGCTGACCGTTCTGCCAAGCTTTCGTATCCGGGTAATATAGCCTTTGGGATTTCCATAGCTGTCCAGTTCCGTATTGAGAAATATTTTTGCGGCCCACATCACTTGGGTGGAAAAACCCTTATAGGTGCTTGAACACCCGGTGCCGTCCGGGCAGCCAAATCCGGCCGCGTAATCAATTTGGTTTTGAGTCGGGCTTGAATCAGAAATTAATCCTTGCTCAACTTCGAGGCGCACGAGCAGATACTTCGGATTAATCTTATACTTCTGCGCAACGTCGTAGATAATTTGAGCCGCGGACATATTCGTGCCAAAAACCGATGTTGTATAGGTATCGAGAACGCCAGTTTTTGACTCGAGGAACTTTTGAATCCTGTCCTTTGACATTGATTGATAATTCAAGAGGTCCTCATCGGACAGGAGGTTGTTTGGATGACAAACGGCGGCCAGCAACGGAGCCGGCATAATAAAATTCAGGATGATGAGTGAGACAACGATTCGTTTTATAATGGTCATTTATTGTTGAATAATATTTATGTTCATCTTACATTTTGGACAGAGGCCGTTTTTGTCATGTCGGGTAACGCGGTAGCCGTCGCGCTGGATGGCAATGTCGCCACACTTCGGGCAATAGGTGTGCTCACTTTTATGGCCCGGGATATTTCCGATATAGACGTAGCGTAGTCCGTTCCTTTGTCCGACATCAATCGCGCGCTCAAGCGTCTCAACCGGAGTCTCAACGCCATCAGTCAGACGATAGGAGATATCGGGATCAAAGCGCGACAGATGCCAGGGTGTTTCCGGTCCGGCTTTTTTTGCAAGGAATTTTGAGATACCGTCAAAGGTACTCAGGCTGTCGCTTAAGCCCGGTATGACCAGTGTCGTTACTTCTACCCAGCAACCGATCTTTTTGAAACGGACAATGTTATCGAGAACCGGCTGGAGATGACAACCGCAATTTTTCAAATATGTTTTATCGTCAAAGAACTTCAGATCGATGTTTATCGCGTCGAGATACGGCTGGATCAGTTCAACCGTTTGTTCGCTCATGTAGCCATTTGAAACCCAGACATTTTTCAGGCCGGCCGAGCGAGCCAATTTCATCGTCTCAAGCGCGTACTCGAGAAAAATAGTCGGCTCGGTGTAGGTATAAGCGATGCTTTGGCAATTGCGCGCAACCGCGTGGTCAACGATCGCTTCAGGGGAGAGGTCGTGCCCAGAAATGGTTTTCCCGCCCTTGGAACCCTGTGAAATATCCCAATTTTGGCAATTATCGCACCGAAGATTACAGCCTAACGTTGCGATGGAAAGTGCGGCCGTTCCCGGAAAAAAATGAAAAAAAGGCTTTTTCTCAATTGGATCGACAGCCTCAGCGATGGCTTTTCGGTAATTTAGCGCAAAAAGCGTACCGTCAATGTTTTCTCTGACCGCACAAATACCGCGACGACCAGTGTTTATTCGGCAGTTGTGTGCGCAAACATGACATCGGACACTATTATTTTCTAGCTTTGAATACAAAAGTGCTTCTTTCATTCGCATTAAAGTATACCTGATTATATGCTATAATTCAAGATGAAAAGGACAGTTTTTTATTAATATGTCAAGTTACTATTCATGATACGGGCATTCGTTTCTATACCTGTTCCGAAAAACTTTTTGACGGAATATGGAAAAATTATCCGAGGAAGTTTCAGTAACAATGATTTCTACCTACAATCCGAAGAAAAAGTCCATTGTACGCTGGTGTTTCTCGGGAATATTACTGAGGAGCAATCGAAGAGGGCGATTGAAATATTACAAATAGTTTCAAAAAATCATCAGTCACCCATGATAACAATAAATAACGTTACAATATTACAAAATAGAAATTTCAATAGACTTGTGTTGTCAATTGAGAAAACAAAACAGCTCATGAATATACAAAAGGATCTTCATCACAGATTACGAGCCGCGGCGATTGGACTAATCGGAGAAAGAGAGTATTATCCGCATATAACGCTTGGGAAAATAAAAAAGCAACGCGAGATAAAGAATACCCTGCCCGTGTTGGAACAAAAATCGTTTTTCGCCACCACCATTGACCTCATGCGGAGCGCGCTGTCATCAACGGGTTCGACATATGATATTTTAGGTCGCTGTAATTTTTCTCATGCATAAAGTAACGATACTAGGCGTTCAGATCGACAGCTTTACGAACGAGGAATTAAAACAAAAACTCGAGCAGTATTTGTTTGATCAAAAGCCTCATTTAATCGTTACGCCAAATCCGGAATTCTGCATCCAAGCTACCCGCGATCATGAATTTCGTGATATCCTTAATTCCGCCAGCCTGGCCATCCCGGACGGCGTCGGCTTAAAATTTGCCGGCTGGTATCTCGGCCAGCCGATCGCGCGGCGGGTAACCGGGGTTTCGCTGGTTGAAGAATTATGCCGCCAGGCGCGCGATAAGAATCTCAGCGTCTTTTTCCTGGGCGCGCTTAACAATATCGCGCATCGCACGGCGGTTAACATGATGGAAAAATATCCCGGACTTCACGTAGTCGGCGCGGAAAACGAATACGATTTTCTCGGCCGGAAACGGTCTGACAACGCTCTGGTCGCGAGGATAAACAGAAAAAAACCCGCCATCCTGTTTCTCGCGTTCGGCGCGCCCGCCCAAGAAAAATGGCTGGCGCGGAATCTTCAATACTTTGAAACGGTAAAGATCGCTGTCGGCGTCGGCGGTTCATTCGACTATTTATCAGGTCAGGTGCGTCGCGCACCGGTAGTGATGCGTTCGCTGGGATTAGAATGGCTCTACCGGCTCATGAAACAGCCCTGGCGCATCCGCCGCATCTACCGTGCCGTAATCGTGTTCCCGATGAAAGTAATTATTTCTAAATTTTTTCAATAATGCCAAAAACAACGACCGAAAATGTCCGCGTTCGATTTGCCCCGAGCCCGACCGGTTTTCTCCATATCGGGGGTTTGCGAACCGCCCTGTTTAATTGGCTTTTTGCCAAAAAACACAAGGGTACATTTATCTTGCGAATCGAAGACACCGACCAGCAGCGCTATGTTGAAAAAAGCGTTGAAGCCATCACCGAATCGTTAGCTTGGTGCGGCTTGCATTATGACGAAGGTCCAGGCAAGGAAGGGGATTGCGGTCCGTATATTCAATCGCAACGCCTGGAAATATACAGAAAATATGCCAAAGAATTGGTTCAAAACGATAAGGCATATTATTGTTTTTGCACGACTGAGCGTCTGTCTGAACTGAAGGCGCAGCAAGCGGCACAAAAATTAGCGCCACGGTATGATCAGCACTGCCGTTCGCTCGATTCGGTCGAGGCCGAAAAACGGGTTCAGGCCGGCGAGCCGCACGTTATTCGGATGAAACTGCCGAACGAAGGGACAATTGTTGTCGATGATCTTGTTCGCGGCCAGGTAGAATTTTCATATCGCTATCTCGATGACGCGGTCATTATGAAGACGGACGGTTTTCCAACCTATCAGCTAGCCAACGTTATTGATGACCATCTCATGCGCATCAGTCACGTAATCAGGGCAGAGGAGTGGTTGCCAAGCACGCCGAAGCATGTTTTTCTCTATCAAGCGTTTGGTTGGGAACTGCCGCAATTTGCGCATCTGCCTTTGATCCTGAGCCCTCAGGGAGGAAAATTAAGCAAGCGCGACGGAGCAGTTTCAACCCTTGAGTACCGTGACATGGGATATCTGCCAGAGGCGATCGTAAACTTCATTGCCTTATTGGGCTGGAATCCGAAAACCGAGCAGGAAATATTTACCATGTCAGAGTTGATTGAACAATTTTCGCTCGACAAAACAAATAAATCCGGCGGGATTTTTAATCTCGATAAGCTGAATTTCATCAATGGCCGTCAGATCCGTTTGTTGGACGCGACGGAATTAGCCCGGCGCTGTCGGCCGTATTTTGAAAAATCAAATTGGCCGTCATTGGAAAAAGCGCCTCTCGAAAAAATAGTCAGGCTCGCCCAGGATCGCATGGTAACTCTGGCCGAGGCTGTCCCGCTGACAAAATTTATTGTTGAACTCGGCGACTATGATCCGGCAATATTAATTCCAAAAAAAAGTAACCAAGCTGATACGCTAAAAAATCTATTGCTGGCAAAGGAAATGTATGCCGGAGCAGGGGAGGACAACTTCGTGGCTTCAGAACTTAAAGAACTCTGCATCAATAAAATCAAAGCATTGGCGATAAAGACAGGCGATCTCTTGTGGCCGATCCGGGTTGCTTTGTCTGGCCTAAAAGCTTCACCCGACGTCTTTGAAATTAGTGAGGTATTGGGCAAGCAAGAGTCGCTCCGGCGTCTTGATCTGGCGATACGGAAAATGGAATAGAATATTTGCTTATTTTTTAAATTTGTAGTATACTATTGTAATATAAAATATTTCGCTTTGCCTACACGAAATAAAAGAAAACTCCTATTTTCTCTCGTCATCCTGCTTCTTCTTGGAGTGGGCGTTTTCATATCTGGAAAATATACCGTCTGGGCGATTGACGATCCGACCCAAAATTCGAATCAGAATACGAACACTGAGAAAAGTAAGCTTACTGATGACGAAATAATTGAGCTTAATCGGCAGATTCAAGAACGCCGGCAGGCCCTGGACCAATTAAACGAGCAAAATAAGGCGTACCAGCAGGCGCTTGCCCTGAAGCAGCAGGAAACACTGACCCTCTCAAACCAAGTAGAGGTTATCGACGATCAGATTGCAAAAACTGAACTCGAAATACAGATTGCCGAAACTGAAATTGATACCTTAAAACTTCAAATACGCGAGGTTGAATCAAAGATTGCCGATCGTGAAAACCAGATTAATGATCAAAAAACTCGTTTATCGGAATTGATCCGGGTTCTGAATAAATCAAAAAACGTCAGCCCGCTCGTTATTTTCTTTAAGGAAAACACCTTCTCGGACTTTTTCTCGCAAATGAATTATCTCGAGGAGCTGGAGCATAAGTTGAAAAAATCTCTGGATGACGTGAAAAAGCTCAAAACCGAGCTGGAGACGGTGAACACCGAACTGAACGGAAAAGAGGATGAGCTCCAGCAGACAAAGGATAAGCTGGAAGCTGAACAGGCCGAGGCAGAAAGCCAAAAAATATATAAATCAAATCTTCTTGAAGAAACACGTTCAAGCGAAGCACAATACCAAGAATTAATTGACTCCATAAAAAGGGAGCAGGCGTCTGTTAGCTATGAAATTACTTCGGCCGAAGACTTACTTAAAAGAAAGCTGGCCGGTGATGACACACTGACGGATAATACAGACGTTCTCTCGTGGCCAGTTAGTCCGCTGGGAGGAATAACAGCTTCATTTCATGATCCGTCGTATATCTTTAAACGTTATTTTGTTCATGATGCTATCGATATACGCGCTAAGCAGGGGACCCCTGTTAAAGCAGCTGCCGCTGGTTATGTTGCAATAGCTAGAGACGCTGGCCTTGGATATAGTTATGTAATGATAATACACGGTGACGGAGTTTCGACATTGTATGGCCATCTTACTAAGATAAATGTACAGGTTGAGGCGTATGTAAACCGAGGTCAAGTTATTGGACTAAGCGGGGGTATTCCCGGAACATCAGGCGCAGGACCATGGACAACTGGTGCGCATTTGCATTTCGGTGTGCGCAAAGACGGCATACCGGTAAATCCAATCGACTACCTACCGTAAAAAAACAATTCCGTATCAAAAGAAGGGCATGAAGCCCTTTTTGTTATAGGGGAGGATTGTTAATGCGTCGCACAATATACAATTTAAGACCCTATACTCATTATTACTTGTAATACACCCTTCCCGGGTATCGAAGGTCAATATACGTCAATCTATCAAATAGGCCGCCAATTTTATCGTTATATGACACGGTAAATGCACCGATTTGATCGTTTGGTGAGTACTTTGATGAAAAGTACAACTTTACACCCGATGGTACAACCAAGGCATATTCGACCATTGGTTGCTCCGTACACGGCACAATTTCTCTTTCGATTACCTCCTCGTTGACGTTTGTCTCACTATTTACGTTTTCCGCATCATCAGAATTGGTATTTTCGTTTGTTGCTGTCTCCGTCTCATCTGTTTTCGGTAAATCCGGGCAGTCTCGGACAATCGTTTCAAAATGATCAATTGATATCTCCTGGTATTTTTCGAGAAACATGCGGTTTGTCTCAAGTATGGATTGCGCTAAGGCCGCCGGTATAATTTGTTGACCGATTGAGACGGTTGATTTTGTCTCATCACGCAATATCGGATAAACAGTTTTCGGCGGTTCTTCCGCAGCTTGATCGCCTTCTTGTGTTTCCACAACGGGATTAAGGTATTGCTCGCTTATCACATATCCCTGGCGATCTAAAAGATATGACTGATTATTTGCTTGATAGATGAGCTGGGCGGTCCGTTCACGAAACGTAATGTGGATCGTGCGAGGAAAAGTCTTCTCTATTGTCAATGTTTCTAACGATATTTTATTCATGAGATCGGAATCAAGCCAGTTTTTCAGGCGGCTTGACGACACGAGAAACCAGTTGTCGTTTTTTATGACGCCCAGCATTTTTCCCCGTAAGTACTCGTCTACCCGGCCCTCAATAAATGAGATCCGATCAGTTGTTCCGCCTTCAACCGTTATTTCCCGTATTTGGAACACCGGCGAAATAAACAGGAAATACAGAATTGCCAGACAGACAATGATTATGCCGATAACAATAAATCGCTGGCGGCGCTTTCTTTTCTCAGAAAACGATTCTCTCGGAAAATACGGATTCCGGTAATTCAATTGTTTCGTGACGAATCTTCGTGATGACGTCCAATCGTGATAGTCTGCCATGTCTTATAAATACCAATTTTTTGAAGGCTGGTACGATGAAATAATCCGTTCGCGCTCACGATGGCGTTCAAGTGCGAGCGTAATGAGTCGATCGAGCAATTTCGGATACGCCAGGCCGGAGGCGGACCATAACTTTGGATACATGCTGATGCTTGTGAATCCGGGTAACGTGTTAATTTCATTGACCAAAACCCGGTTGGTTCCCTTTTCGATAAAAAAGTCGACACGAGCCAGTCCAGCACAATCAATCGCCAAAAAGGCCTTCACAGCAAGCTGCCGGACGATTTTCTTTTGGGTTGGCGTGATCGGCGCCGGAAGCAGCAATTCTGAATCGCCGTCAATATATTTCGCCTCATAATCGTAAAACTCGCGATTCGGCACGATTTCTCCGGGGACCGAAGCGATAGGATTATTATTACCCAAGACTGAACACTCGACTTCGCGGCCGTCAATCGCCTCTTCGACCAGGGCTTTTCGATCATAGGTAAAAGCGGTATTGAGCCCGCGGACAGTTTCATTAAGACTCCGGCATTTCATTATCCCAACGCTTGAGCCGAGATTAGCCGGTTTTGTAAAGTTTGGAAAACCTATCTGTGAACGTATCTTTGAAATAATATCCTTGCGTTTCTTGCTCCATTCCGATTTTGTCAGCGGGACATATTTTGGGCCAGGCAGTTTGGCATTCTGGAAAAGCGCTTTCATGATTACTTTATCCATACCACAGGCCGAACCAAGAACGCCCGCCCCAACATATGGCAGATGGGCCAGTTCGAGCAAGCCCTGGATTGTGCCGTCCTCGCCGTAGGGACCGTGTAAAACCGGAAAAATCACGTCAATTGTTGATTGCGGTAGCTGGCGTCGTTTTTTTACCACTTCCGGCAAAATCGCTTCTTCCTTATATCGCGAACCTTTTCCGGTTTTTAGATACTTCATCGCGTCAGTACCAATCAACCAATGACCAGTCTTCGTTATCCCAATCGGTACAACACGGTATTTTTTTCGATCAAGTCCGGCCATGACAGCCTGCGCGGAAACAAGCGAAACCTCGTGTTCGCCCGATTGTCCACCGAATATGACGCCGACCGTTAATTTATCCGGTTGTCTCATATGTGTCGTAAAATGTTAGACTACCCTTCTCTTCAATAATGGATTTATTCTTGTCACAATTTCATAATTTATCGTTCCGGCTTTTTCGGCAAGTTCTTCAGCGCTGATCATTTCTTTCCCCTGCACGCCGATGAGCGTCGCCCGCTCCCCTATTCTGACGCCAGGAATATCGGTAACGTCAACCATGGTCATATTCATGCAAATTCTGCCCAGCACGCGTGCCCGGCGCGAGCGTATCAGCACTTCCCCGTGATTCGATAATTTTCGATCATATCCGTCCCAATACCCGATCGGCAAAACAGCAATCTTGGTGCGGCGCTTGGTTTTGTAGGTACAGCCATAGCCCACGTAGGTATTTATCGGAACATTTTTTAGCTGGATTATTGACGTATGCCAACTCAGGGCCGGCCGAAGTTTGAAACCATTAAAATGCCGTTCATACAGGGCTTTTGTATCTTTTGACGGCCATAGACCATACAGACTTATGCCGATTCGAACAAGGTTGTTTCGAGAGCTTGGATTTATGATCGTCGCGGCTGAACACGCGAGATGTCGGACTTTAGTATCGTAACCATTCTTTTCTAGTGCTTGGCAAATGCTGTTAAAAGTCTTGATTTGTTTATTGGTATACTCTTGGTTAAAGTTTTCCGAATCAGCCAGGTGGGAAAAAATGCCTGTAATTTTTAGACCAGGGAGCTTCTGTACGGCTTTCGCAACCCTGAATACGTCTTTTGGTAAAATTCCGAGGCGCGTTGTGCCGACGTCAACTTTCAAATGCACCGAAATGGTTTTGTGAAGATTTTTCATTACCCGAGAAATCGTCTTGGCTCCTTCAAGGTCAAAAACTGGGAGAACAATATTTTTGCCTGCTGCTAGGGAAATATTCTTCTCGTTAAAAAAACTCAGGACGAGTATGGGCGTTTTAATTCCAGACTTTCGTATTACCAGCGCCTCATCCAAACTCACGACGCCGAGCCAATCAGACGTCGGCGCGACAATCTTTGCTACCTCAAGAACGCCATGTCCGTAGGCATTGCTTTTCACAATCGGCATTATTGAAACGCCTGCTCCAAGCAGTTCATGAAAGGCGGCGAGGTTGTTTAATAAGGCTGATTTGCTGATTTCCAGCCATGTCAGATGGTTGTTTGCCATAGAAAAATAAAAAAGGCTTCCAATGAATTATAATGGATTCCCAACATTTTGTGAAATATGCTTGTTACTTGTTTAACTTTCGCTCCACCCAGTCGAGGTTTATCTTCAGGATCTCGTGTTTTACCATTTCCCGGGCTTGTTCATACGGAAGCCAATAGGCGTGACTCACCTGTTGGGTATTCGGCCTTATTTCTTCCACCTCGGTTTTAATAAGAAACACGTTGTATTTCGCCGGCTGCTTGTACCGTGCTGATCCTTGGATCGAAAAAACGAATGAATTGGTCAGAGGAAGTTCCTCTATTTGTTCGTCGGCCGGCTGTAAATTAATTTCCTCCTGCAATTCGCGTTTTATGGTGTCACGCATCTCTTCGCCGCTGGCACTGGCGCCCCCGGGAAACGTGTGATTGCCGCTAAATACGTTATGGGTAACTAAGTAAAGTCGTCCGCGCGGGGTCTCGCGATATATTATGGCGATCGCGCCGTTCATAATTGCAGAATTGTCTTTCATTCTGTATCGCTAAATTTTAGATAATATGTTTTTGGCCTGAGTTCGTTGTGGACGACCGTTTTCCAGATAGGATCGCTGTCTGACAATCGCTGCAGGGCGCCATCAGCCTGATAGAGTGGATCGACGATGCGTGATTTTACGTGTACTTCCGCTTCATAATCATGTGGGTCATTTGCATACGGTATTTTATTATTCATTCTCGTCCAGAGTTTTTGCAGCTGGGTGTCAGTCGATAGATGCGAATTTATTTTTTTCAGCACTTCATCATCCGTTGTATAGAGGTCATCGAGGGTTATATAACGTTGCTTCAAGCCATGTTTGAGGTAACTACCAACCGAGTAAAACATGACGGCCGATTGCACATTGGAATAATATTTGCTGTTCATGGCATAAAAAACATCGGCGTATCGGCGCGCAACTTCTTGGTCGGTAAATACCCACTGGCGATCATGAACGCGCAAGGCATTGAGAAATTCCAGGGCTTCAGAGTTGGATATTTCTCCAAAGAGAACGCCTTCACGGAACGAATAATCGATCCGGTCGACGCAAAGGTCGGGAAGCTCGCGCTCTTTTAACGGAAAGTTTGTGTCGTCAAGGATGTAGTCAATTGACAGAGCGTATTTTTCAATGATCGCAGGTATGCCTGATGACTTCACGTATTGAACGTGCGAGTTATCTTGATGATGCTGCTTTGCCCCGGAACCTTCAAACAGCACGTAATCAATGGCGTGCGAAAAAACGGAGTGCGATACATCATGAATGAGGCCGGCGACCTGTTCCTCAATCGAGGCACCGTACATTTTTAGAAGGTGCATGACGCCGATCGAGTGTTCGAACCGCGTGCGAGATGTACCCGGAAAATGAGGCTCAAAATATCCGGCCGAATCTACTCCCTCCAGACGTTTAAGGGCCGGACTCTGGACCAGTTCCAGCAGCACCGGCTCAGTGATTTCAATATTTCCGTATATCCGATCTGTAATATGTCGTGACATTATGGCAGTTCGGTTTTATCGATTTTCTTTTTTATGTCGGCTGGCTCAGCGTCGGGGTTTTTGGAAATGATATCTCTGACCCGCTTCATCACCAGTCCCATTCCTGGTCCTTTTTCAAATCCGCGAGTAATCAAATAGTCGTAAAGCGAAGATCCGAAAATTTCACCTTCGCGCTTGGCACGAGCCGCACAAAGTTCAGCCTCAACCTTGGCCTGTTCAGCTAATATTTTCCCTTCCTCGTATCGTTTCCAGACCGCTTCAGGTTCAAAATGCTCTTTTTCAACATCATGGACAACAGAGAGCTTGCCCTCTGCCAATGTCGTGTACTGGGTCCCCAAACCGTCGATTTTTATCACTAAAGCCAAGAGGTTGAGCGTTTCGCGGCGTTGGCCATCGTCAGCACCGAACGACTCTATAATCGGCACAATCTTAACAGGATTCATGATCAACAGATCCGTCCGCATATGGTTTTGAATGACCGTCATGGCCCGATCAAGCCGTTCACCCGCCAGGCCGTTCGACGCCAATGAACGATTGATATCATCGAGCCGCGCCTCCGGGTGTCCCATCATCGCCACTTGGAGCTTCCCTTTCTCGGCGCGCTCCCGCGTTCTGCTTATATTCCAGGGAAAACGAATCGCCTCGGTTTTTCCGAGGTCATGGTATAAAAGTATCAGCCGAAGCTCTTCGTTCTGATCAGCCGGCAAGCCGAGTTTTTCCAATTCATGTATACACCGTCGCGTATGGTCCCAGACGGTTTTTCCCTCGGAATGCGTGATGGACGTTATCCCCGCCTTTTCCATGGCAATCCTCAATCGTTCCAGATCGTCAAGCGAGTCTTCGATGTCAGCATAGCCGCGAGGCAGGTTTGGAACACGCTGCATTTCTTGTGCGGCGGCGATATTTTCACGATTCGCCTCAAGGCCCAATTCACGCAATTGGATGGCGAAGGTTTCATCCCCGGATTCTATCGACGAGGGTTCGCTTTCTCCGGGTATTCGCATGTTATTTCATTAATATCTTTGGCAACGCCAGGCCGCCCTTCTCCGTTTGATAGTTTTCGATAAGGGCGACCAGCGTCCGTCCCATGGCAAAAGCCGTCCCGTTGATGGTGTGGACCAGTTCGGAATGCTTACCGTCTGAATATTTGGTATTCAAACGCCGGGCTTGAAAGTCAGTTGAGTTTGACGTTGAATGGGTTTCTCGGTACTCCCCTGTTCCGTTGTTTTGACCAGGCAGCCAGCTCTCAATGTCAAATTGTTCCGCGTCCGTTGAAACCATGTCGCCGGTGCAGACATGAACAACGCGATATGGTAGTTTCAACTCCTGCATCAGCGTTTCCTGGATGGCGAGGAAAAAGCGATGTTCCTCTCTCGATAAATCAGGTCGGGAGAATGAAAACATTTCCAGCTTGTCGAATTGATGAACGCGCAATATGCCCTTGGTGTCCTTACCGTAGCTACCCGCTTCACGCCGGAAATTTGTCGAGTACCCAATGAACCGTACCGGCAGTTGTTCTGCTTTGAGGGTTTCGTTTAGAAAGTATGGACCGAGTGTATGTTCCGCGCTGCCGATGAGATAGAGGTTGTCCTTTGGGAGATGATAGCGTTCTTCTTCTTGTCCGGGATCGAGTTTGCCCATGGCTCTGAACACTTCCATGCGAATCATGTCAGGCGGCAGAACCGGAACAAATGCCTGTGATGGCACGGACAATTTTGCCTTCTTGATAACCTTTGACAGCCACGCTTCGTTTGTTAATCGAGACAGCGTGAATTGGATCAGGGCGAACTGTGCCATGACAAGCTGTCCTTTGAGGTAGCCAAAACGCGTTCCCGAAACGCGGGCAGCGCGATCAGTATCGATCAGATCAAGATTGGTCGCTATTTCAAAATAATCCTTTGGTTTATACGAAAATGTCTTTTTTTGGCCAACGTTACGTAAAACCTTATTATCGGCCTCATTTTTGCCCACCGGCACATCACCAAAGGGGAGGTTCGGCAATTTATACATAATGGCTGTAAACTCTTCGCTGGCGAGCTCTAGGGCTTTCTCAGAAGACTTTAAAGACTCCTTGAGTTTCTGGGCAGTCAAAATCTTGGCTTGTTTTTCCGATGCATTCGCCGCGCTGATTTCCCGAGCCGATTTATTCATGGCCGCGCGCAAATCGTCTACCTTGGCGATAAGGAGTTTTCGCTCATCGTCAATTTTTAGCAATTTCGGTATTGCAACGGTACAGCCACGATTTTTTAAACCGTCAGCATAGCGGTCAGGCTCTAAACGAATTTTTTTTATGTCGAGCATAGTATTTTATAACTCTAATTCTTGGGAGACTGATTGGAGGGCGGTCAGGCAATTATTGATATGCTCATCGAGCGGAACGTCTATTTCGTTCGCGCCCTGAATAATATCCTCGCGCCGTATTTGGCGCGCGAACGCCTTGTCCTTCATCTTTTTCTTGACCGATTCAAAGGTAACGTCGGCGAGTTTTTTCGAAGGCCGAACCAGGGCGACGGCGACAATCAAGCCGCACAATTCGTCACAGGCAAATAACGTTTTCGCCATTTTGGTTAAACGCGGAACGCCGGAATAATCAGCATGGCCGAGGATAGCATCAATGATTTCGTCCGGATATCCGCGCGCCCGGAGAATTTCCGCCCCTCTGAGCGGGTGATCCGGCGCCAGCGGAAACATTTCATAGTCAAAATCATGCAACAGTCCGGTAATACTCCAAAGCTCTTCGTTCGCATTGTTTTTTATTGCATACCAGCGCATTGCTGCCTCAACCGCCAAACCATGCTTCAGCAGGTTTGGCGTTTTTGTGTACTCCTGAAGTAATGTATATGACTCAGTTCGATTCATGTGTTTCTTTTTCGTATTCTTTCATCGGCGGAAAAAGAACAGTTTCGCGAACCGGCTTATCCATGATGACGGCGAAAAGGCGTTCCGATAGACCAAAGCCGGCCGCTGGCGGCATTCCATATTCCAACGCCTCTAAATAGTCTTCATCGAGGCGTTGCGCCTCCTTATCACCGGCCGCGCGGAGCGACATCTGCTCTTCAAAACGTTTCCGCTGATCAAGCGGATCATTTAATTCGGAAAATCCTTTGCCAAGCTCCGTGCCCCAGGCGACAACCTGAAACCGTTGAACGCGATCAGGCGCGTCAACGCGTCGTTTCGCCAATGGTTCGACGACCGCCGGCGGATCCATGAGAAAACCGGGCTGGACCAGTTTTGGCCGGACGCATTTTTTGTAAATTGCGTCGATCAATCGGCCACGGCCAACATACGTTTCAAGGGTAATGCCTTGCTTTTTGGCAAATTGACGTAGTTCTTCGTCAGTGGCCTTCTCGAGATTACATCCGGTATACTTCTTAAATTCGTTGTAGTAGTCGTATTTTACCCAGGCCTTTTTCCAATCAATGGTTTGATTGTTGTTCACCACGACCAGCGAGCCCGTCACTTTCTTTATCACCTCTCGATACAAACGCTGAACAAACTCCATCAATTGATGATAGTCGGCATACGACCAATAAAATTCCAGTTGCGTATAGTCTTGGAGGTGTTCCGTCGAAATGCCTTCGTTCCGGAAAATGCGGCCGATCTCAAACACTTTTTCATAGCCGCCAACCAGGAGTCTTTTTAACGGCAGTTCAAGTGAAATGCGTAAAAAGAGATCGCGATGCAACGTATTGTGATGCGTGATAAACGGCTCGGCCTCGGCGCCACCCGGTACGTTTTCCAGCACTGGTGTTTCAACTTCTAGAAAACCATTCTTTATCATGAACGAACGGATCGCTTGCCAAAAGATGGATTTCTTAACAAAAAGGTCACGTGTTTTTGGGTTTACCGCCAGATCGAGATACCGCTTCCGGAGACGTGTTTCGACATCTTTGAGCCCGAAATGGGCCTCGGGCATTGCGCGCAACGCCTTGGCTAACAAATGGTACGTCGTCGCGTCGAGTGTCGGTTGCCCCTGCTTCGTCTTAAATACGGTGCCGGTAAATTCAACGATGTCACCCGTATCAATACAATCGCGTAGCTGTTCATACTTCTCTTTGCCGAGACGGTCAAGTTTACAAAATATTTGGAAGCTGCCCGTCCCGTCTTCGAGATCATAAAAAGACGAACCGCCGTGTCGACGAACCGATCTGATGCGTCCCGACACGGTAATCATTTTTTTACTGTCCTCGTATGCCTGAAAATTATTGATTGCTTGAACAATCGTTGTCGTCCGTTCACTCTTCGCCGGATAGGGCTGGACGCCGGCTTTTTCAAGCGAGTGTAATTTTTCTAGCCGGAGAACGCGGCTTTCATCTAAACGGCTCATATTTATTTGGACATTTTATTCTTAGGTGCAGACGGGTCAACGCGCTTTATATCATTGCACATGTTAACAATATTGTTAAAGAGATGAGCAAAAACGTTCGCATCCCCTTTCCCTTTTATGGGCAATTGATAATCATAATTGCCATGCGAAACTTTTTCCATGCCGTCAGCCAGGAGTGAAAACGGGCGGCTGATCCGCCGGCTCATAAAGTAGCCAGCCACAAGTAACAAAGGAAGGATCGCACAGTTTGACCAGACGATGGACATCAACATAGACATCCGTTGTTCGGATAGATATTGGGCCGACATATCAACCCCAACCAGGCCGACCGAATTGCCAGCTGTATTCCGTATCGGAGCATAGCCGGAAAGCCACGTCCCCCATTTATCATAGGTCACTTCTTTATCGACGCTCGGCTCTGTAAGGCCCTTTTCCAAATCAGGATAATCAGCGGTGTTGTATGCTTCCCCTAAGACTGGTTTTTGCTCGGATTCGTCAATCGTGCCATCCCCGTTTTTATCATGCGTGGTCATGCCGCTGACGACAAAAGTCATGACATGATTTTTGCTCGTCGGCCGGAGGGTGTAGACGTCGTCGATCTTCGGATTTCCGTCAATGACGGATTTGAAATAAAATTCGATGGTTTTGTAATCGGTTGAATCTTGCTGGGATGATTGCCTAAGCCGCTCGTGCTGTTCGACTGGAATATTTTTCGCCACGACGACGGCGATATTCCTCAGGTCCTCTTGCGTTTCATTCATGAGGTTCTTTGTTTGGGCAATGTAGATCGCAAAATCAACAATAATCGTAATTCCGATAAAAAGCAGTATTAGTCGATAAAATGTGTGACGATTATAAAAACGATAGGCGGTCTCGCTGGAATCGGCGTGGAACGATTGTGCCATTTTTTTGGTTTAGGATAATACCCATATTTTACTTCATTTGTCGAATTTTTTCAAGAAAAACGTACCTATTTTGGGCTATGAAATCAAAAAAAATCACCCGATTTGGATGACTTTTTTTGTTGTCTGTCTATTTGATCCCGAGAATTTTATAGATAACCTTTCCGGACGGTACCTCTATCTCTATTTGTTCGCCGATCTTGTGTCCCAGAAAAGCCTGACCAAGGGGTGATTCGTTTGAAATTAAGCCCTTTTCCGGATCAGCCTCATTTGATCCGACGATTGTATAGGAAAGCTTTTTGTTGTGAGCCTCCAGTTCGACGTGACAGCCAACATGGACAGTATTGTCCTTGCCTTGAACGACGCTGCTATTATCGATAATAGTCACGTTTTTCAAGAGATTCTCTAATTGAGCGATTCTTCCTTCAACAAACGACTGTTCGTTTTTTGCCTCGGCATATTCCGCATTTTCCGATAGATCCCCCAACTCTTTCGCATCCTGAATACGATCGGCAATTTCTTTCCGCTTGATGTTCTTTAAATCATCGAGCTCCTTCTTCAACTTAATAAAGCCTTCGCTCGTTATATATGTTTTTTTGTCAGCCATGATATTTCGTTTTTTAAAAAAAGCCCTTCATGCAACTAAAATATTTTATTCGGAAATTTAAGCAGAAGATAATTTAAAACAAATACCGTCTTTTGTCAATAGACTTATCCACATAACTATCGTTTACCATAATACCAAGTAAGAAAATCCTTGGCAACAGGCAGGGCAACGGCATTTCCTTCACCGCCCCCCTCAACCAAAACAGTTATGACAATCTCTGGATTATCATACGGCGCAAAACCAGTAAACCAAGCGTGCGTTTTATCGTCAGAATACTGAGCCGTGCCTGTTTTTCCAGCTGACGTTACTGGCAAATCCTGAAGTGAGCGGGAACTGCCTGTCAGCACGCCTTCACGTAATCCCTGCCGGACCGGCTGGATCGATGATTTTGGCAATATTTGTTCTTCAATAACCCGAGGATTTTGATACGTAACAGCATGAGTTATCGGATCGACGGTTGATCGAACCACGTGCGGCTGGTAAAAAGTGCCGCCATTTGCCATGATCGCCGTCAGATTTGCAATTTGGAGCGGCGTCACGAGCAGATCGCCTTGGCCGATGGCGAGGTGGTAGGTATCGCCGATGTACCAGCTTTCATTCTTGACTCTTTCTTTCCATTCTTTATCCGGTAGAAATCCAGTCGCCTCACCGCTGACATCGATGCCGAGCGTCTTCCCGAAACCAAACGTATCGGCATATTCTTTTATCTTCTCCACGCCTAAGCCCTTAATATCTTCGTAGCCGCCACCGATCGCATAGAAGAATGTGTTGACTGATTCTGATAATGCCTTTGACAGGTTCGTGACACCGTGGCCGCCAGCCTTCCAATCGGGGAAGAACCATTTGTCGACCTTAATACCGCCAGTGCTCGTGACCGTCGTGCTCGACGTGATATTTCCCTCGTTTAACGCTGCACTTGCAATGAGAGGCTTGATCGTCGAGCCGGATGGATATTCGCCGCTGAGCGGCCGATTAAACAAGGGTTGCCTCGGATCGGAAATTAATTGCTGATACTTTTCATTCGTCAGGCCACCCGAAAAAATATTGTTATCATAGGTGGGCGAGGTAACGAGGGCGAGAATCTCACCATTGCGCGGATCGAGGGCAATCGCGGCCCCGCCAGTTTTTTGGAGACGATTCACCTGATCATCGAGTAATTGTTGAAGCTTGCCTTGGTAATCTTTGTCAATCGACAAAATAAGGTTCTGGCCTGGCTGCGGCTGTTCTGAGGCGATCACTTTTTTTACTTTGCCCATTGAGTCGACCTCAACGTGATTACGTCCATAGGTGCCTCGCAGCACATCTTCATAATATTTTTCTACCCCAACCTTGCCGATAACGTCATCCGCTTGATAATTTTTATCGAGATAGTTCGTTTGTTCCGCTTCGTTTATTTTTCCGGTATACCCAAGAATATTTGAAAATATGTTTCCGCCGAGATATTTTCTGCCTGATTCAGCCGAGATCGCAATACCCGGCAGTTGATTACTTTCGATTTTCAGCTTGATCGCATGATTGATATCAATATGCTCCGCGACCATGAGCGGCTGATAAACAGTCATTTTCTTCTGATCGTTTTTGCTCACCTCGGTTAAATAGCTTTCAACCTTCTCCTGGATGGCCTTTTCATCTAAATCCAGAGTTTTTGAGACGCTGGTGAGCACGTGGACGCGTTCAGTAATATCCTTGGGCAAATCGCCCGGAACGACAAAAAGGGTAAAGTTTGGGACGTTTTCAACTAGCGGCTTTTCGTTTCGATCAAGGATTAATCCCCGGGGCGGTTTAATCCACTGAATGCGGACGCGATTGCCTTCGGCAATTTCACGGTACTGGGCGCCCTGAGCCATCTGCAATTCGATCGTGCGCACTCCAAGGGTAACAAAACAAGCAATGATGATGTAAATGATAATATTCAGCTTTCCAAAGGGAACATGAAGGCGTAGTGATTCCCGTTCCGCGTCCTCGGGCCGGTATTCGTCGCCTTGCGAATGATTAAAATTATAGTCTCTGACCAGACGTTTCTTTATATCGTCAGTTTGACCGTATATTTCAAACGGGTTTGATGACATAAGGAATTATGATTTCTGAATAAGGAATCGATCACGAAAACGCTTTACGGCCTGGTTGAAAACCAGGTAACACAAAACACATGTCACCGTCGTGGCAAACGTCTGACTCAGTATCGCCAACGGGTTGAATACGAGATGCGTCGGGTTCGAGGCGATAAAGATCCAGGCTTGCGAAATGCCATATAATAAAAGGGCATAGACAGCGCACATCAGAACTACCAATAAGATAAGCGTCAGTCCGGTGCGATGTGAAAAATAATTCAAATAGAGAAGATACGCTACCAAGGCCGTGCCAAGCAACGAAATGGTAATGACACCGACCGGTAGGCTTGAAAATATGTCTGCCAGTAAGCCGAGTATCGCCGTCCAAATAAAATAATTCCTCGTTTTCAACGTGATGAGAAAATACAGGATGGCAATAATCAACACATTGATGCCCGAGGGAAGCGGAAAAAATATTGGCACAATCGATGTTTGCGCAATTACGAAAAACAAAACGAGTAATAATATCCCGAGTTGTTTAATCATTGATTATCGTTTGCGGAATAATAACTGAGGTAATCTGGAGGTGGTCAAACCTGATTGGCGATGTCACAACCGCACTCTGAAAGATATCGCCTGGATTAATGGCCGTGGAACTGATCGTTCCAATCACGATCCCCTGCGGTATATTGGACTCTAGTCCGGAGGTAATAACAACCTGATCGCGCGTGATTACTTCATTTTGCGGAATAAGTTGCATTTCGAGCGAGAGACCGTGTTGTCCAATGACGATGCCGGGCGCGCTCGTATCATTCTGAACGGTTGCGGCAACCTCACTTTGCCGGTCGATGATGAGACGCACTTTTGAGATTGAATCGCGTGATTCTATGACCTTGCCGATTAAATAGCCGTTTTGTGAAATAACGGCATACCCCTCGTTGATACCATTATTCTTTCCGATGTTTATCAGTATCTCCTCCGTCATCGAGTCGCTGGTACGTCCGATGATTCGCGAAACAACTCCATGATACCCTTTATTTTTTAGAAACTCTTCTTCTTGACGCGTGATTGTGAGTTCTCGTATTTCTGAGTCCAAAAGACTCTTATCTTGGATCAATTTGTCTCGCTCAGCGCGCAGACTTTCGTTTTCTTTCCGGAGGTCTTCGTACGACTGCCTCTTTTCCAGATATTTGTGAATCGTGCTCGAAAAGATAAACGTATTGCCCTGGATCGGTTTCAAGATAACCGTCACAAGATCGGTCAGCGGATTAAAGATGCCGCTTGTTCGAAATAAAAAAACGACAATCAGAGCCAGAATAATAATACCGCCGATAAGGGTATATCTTTTTTTCATAGGAATCTATTCCTCGTGAGTAGACAACGAAAGAATGCCTTTGAGATTATCAAGATCCTCAAGCACGATGCCGGTGCCCCGGACAAGGCAGGTCAAGGGATCGTCGGCAATATGAACCGGTATTTGTGTTTCATGTTGGATGACACGGTCGAGCCCCCGCAGCAATGCGCCGCCGCCGGTCAATACTAAGCCACGCTCGAAGATATCGGCTACTAATTCTGGCGGCGTTGATTCAATGGTGTCTTTAATATTTTCGATTATCATCCGAATTGAGCGCTGGATCGCTTCCTGAACATGATAACTATTGATTGTAACCTCTCGGGGTAAACCCGATAAGAGATCGCGGCCGCGCATCTTCGTTTCGAGCGGTTCGGAGATATCGCCAACCATGGCAACCTTTATTTTTACGTTTTCAGCCGTTTGTTCACCCAGGAGTAGATTGAAGTTTTCGCGGGCGTACTGAATGATGTTTTGGTCCAGCTCGTCCCCGGCAATCCTGAGCGAGCGCCAGGTGATGATGCCGCCCAGTGAAATTACGGCTATTTCCGTCGTTCCCCCACCGATATCGACAATCATGTTCCCGGAAGCGTCTTGAATCGGTAACCGCGCCCCGATCGCCGCCGCCATCGGTTCCTCAATCAAGAAAACCTGGCGCGCGCCAGCGTTCAGCGTCGCGTCTTCAACGGCTTTTAGTTCCACTTCGGTTATCCCTTGCGGCACTCCAATCACTATTCTCGGCCGAGGCACCACGGTATAGGTTTCTCGATGGACCTTTTCGATAAAATGACGGAGCATCCGTTCGGTAATTTCAAAGTCAGAAATTACGCCATGAATCAAGGCTTTGCTAGCCACGATATGGGCGGGCGTTTTTCCGACCATCCGGCGTGCTTCTTCGCCGACGGCAACGATTTGATCGGTGCGCGTGTTTATCGCGACAATTGACGGTTCATTGATCACAATCCCCTTGTCCTTTATATAGACAAGCGTATTTGAGGTACCCAAATCAATTCCCATGTCTTTTGAGAAGCGCCCGAAAAAACGATTGAAGATATTGATCATGGATCCAGTAAATTCATTACTTCATTCTGGGCTGATGCGCTGATCGTCTTTAACCCCAATTTGATTTTCTGTTTTTGTGGAATACTGCCAGCCGATGCGGAATTCCCTACAAATCAGCAACTTACAGCTTCTCGCACGGGTCTATATTTCAGTCACCGAATAGTATCTCATTGCCCTTTTTCGCGCAAGTCATACATTTTTTTGGCCAGCAATCGATAATTTTCGTCGGAATAAAGAAATGCCAAGGTGCTTCAGCCAAAGATATTCTTAATAAATCCGAAAATGTTGTCTTTAAAACGATTAAGATCACGCAATGTAATGAGTACGATCAGCAGCATCAGGACGGTAAACCCGACATTATGAATCATTGCTTCAACCCGCCGATTAATCTGCTTGCCACGTATTTTTTCGATCACAACGAAAAGGACGCGGCCGCCGTCAAGTGCCGGGAACGGGATAAAATTAATAATCGCGAGATTCAGCGATAAGAGGGCGGTAAATTGTATTAAATAGGCAAAGCCCAACTGAGCGACTTGTCCGGTTAAGACCGCAATTCCGATCGGGCCAGAGACATCCGCGCCGGTCGGTTGTCCGGTCAGCCAATTATTAATCAACTGGTAGAAGGCTACTAATATTACCCAGATTATTTCAAAAGTGGTCTTTATGCCGCGCCAAATCGCGTCATACCAAGGATATGAGATAATGCCTGTTTCAACCAACGTGGCGCCCATTTTCCCTTCACCGGTGGCATCAAGGTTTTCAAGCGTTAAGGTAACGGTTTTTTCCTTGTTTAAGTGTTTATAGGTCAGCGTCTCGGTTAGCCCAACCTTATCGCGGTTGTAATTTTGGACCTGGTCGACTGTGGCAATCGACACGTTGTCAATTTTTACAATCTGATCGCCCGAAACAAGCCCGGCTTTTTCGGCCGGTGTGTTCTTGGCCACTTCGATAATCTGAACCTTCTGATCTCGTACCTTGGCTGAGCCCATATTATCGCCGAGCGTACTGGGCAAACCAACGCCAAAACCGATTGAAAATAGGACCATCGCCAGCACCACGTTCATAGCCACGCCGGCGGAGAGCATAAATATGCGCTGCCAGACTTTTTTTGAGGCGAAGCTTTTCTGATCGTTTGGATCGGCACCGTCCTCGCCTTTTATCTTCACAAAGCCGCCGACGGGTATCCAGTTCAGTGAATACAAGGTATCTTTTTTCTTTATGCCGATAATCTTCGGCGGCAAGCCAAAGCCAAATTCCTCAACTGCCGCGCCCATTCTTCGCGCTGCTAAAAAATGACCTAGTTCATGGACAAAAACGATCAGCCCAAGGATAACGACAAATGTGATGATGGTTATAATCATAGTTAGACGGTGGTTATTTCTTTTTCCTTCTCAGCGGCGACGGCAGACAGCGCCTCAATCGCCGTATCAATTTCATTCTGCAGCTCTTTTTGTTTATTGAAGAGCTGATCTTCTGATATTGCGCCGGCCTCTTTGTCCTTCTTGTTCTTTTTATTGTACTCTTCGCGTATTTGACGGACGCGCACTTTGTATTTCTCGGCGATCTCGTGTACTTTTTTTACCATGGCGAGGCGCCGTTCTTCGGTCATTTGCGGAATGACAATCCGTAACACATTTCCGTCGCTCGTTGGACTGGCGCCGAGATTTGCTTTTTGCAGCGCTTGCTCGACATCCTTAAACGCGTTTTTATCCCATGGTTGAATAACCAAGGTTTGGGCGTCGCTGACGGTAACGCTTGCCAGCTGCTTCAACGCAGTCGGCGTACCGTAATAATTTACCATGACATTTTCGACCAGCCCGGGGTGCGCCCGACCCAGCCTGAGAGCCGACATTTCCTCATGAAAATATCGCTGCGTCGATTCGAGTTCTTCGGTTAGACTGTTGGTACCCATTATTTCGATTGAATGGTAAAGACGCCGGCGTACAGTATCTCCGGCTGAGTCGGATGAATAAGTAGTTGGCTGATTCTCCGTTTTGAAGGCAAGGTCCGGAGCGTAGACCAATTAAAACCGCCATCATCCGAACGGTACAGCACCGATTGGTCGGTGTGGTATATCTGATTTGAATTGAGGGGGTTAACGGCTACGAGGCTGATGGGTGTATTAAAATTCAATAACGTTTTCATGGCTTCCCAGCTCTGGCCCTCGTCATTGCTCTTGAGCAAGCCGTAATCGGTGGCGAGATAAAGCGTCTGGGGCTTATTCGGATCAAAGACGATATCGTGGATATTTTTTCCGTTTTTCCCGAACGCCTTCAATGCCTCTGCCTGCGACGTCCAATTCTCTCCGCCATCGAGCGAAATATATAGACCAGCATCATCGTTGACTGCGGCAAAAACGATCCGAGAATCCCGTGGACTCAGCCGAACCAGCGAAACCGCTTTCTTAAACCAGTATATTTTTTGCCAGCTGTCACCGCCGTCATAGCTTTTAAAAACGCCACCGGCGTCATTTGACACGTATATCCGGAGTGGCTCAAACGGATCAACGACGACATTATAGACGACATCTTCAGCTCGATCTTCGGTATAAACTACCTTCCAGTTTTCGCCGCCGTCAACGCTGCGGTACAAGTTTCGTCCGCTGGCAGCGTAGAGCGTGCCTGTGTTTTTCGGATTGATGTCGAGACTGGTGATTTGATTTGCGGCCAGCGATAACTTTTGCCACTGATCGCCGCTATTTGTCGTTTTGAACAGACCGTGTCCATTCGTGCCGGCATAGAGCGTGTCGGAATTTTGCGGATCAAACAGAAGCTTGCGGACGTCAACATTACCGATGGTGATCGTTTTCTTTTTTAAGGTCTCTACAAAAACCTTTTGCTCCCAACTTTCGCCTCGATTCGTTGAGCGAAAAACGCCTCCATCAGTAGTTGATTTTTTCGTACCGCAAGAAAGGCCGAGTAAAAAAAGCATCGGCAGTAAAAGCAATAATACTTTGGTGCTCTTTTGATTGTTCATACTTAAAGCTGAAGAAAGAAATTTTCGAGCGCTAGCCGTGGATTTATATTAAAGCGCAAACTTTTCTGAATCAGCTGCAGTTGCTTGACGAAGTCGCCTAATACTTTTGGGGTATATTTTTTCTTCGCCTGCTCCAGTGAGTCGCGAGTGAAGTAATTGACCGTAAACGGCATAAGCTGATAATGCAACAAGATAATATCGCGCAAGACGTTTTGCCAAATTCCGATCGTCACGCTCACCGAATCAACAGATTCTTGATAAGACGGTCCAGCCGTAAGTTCGCCTATATATGAGAATTTTGATGGCAAATCGGCCTGAAGATATGAAAGAAAATCGTTTACCTGGGCTTTTCGCTCTTCGAGCAATTCCGGTATGTGGAGGTACTGCCAGGCTAAGCCCGGGCGGCCGGCCGAGAGTCGGGCGATGGCCAAAGCGCTGGTTCGATCAATCGTCGGCTGTTCTTTTTGGATGAACGTGAGAACATCATCGGTCGAGACCGGTCGGAATTCTATCAACTGACAGCGCGATATTACGGTGCGTGGCAGGTTCTCGAGACGATTCGCGATCAGAATGATCAGCGTGTTTTTCGTCGGTTCTTCAAGCGTTTTTAACAGGCTGTTGGCGGCATCAGTGCTTAAATATTCAGCACCATTGATCAGGGCAACTTTATATGAATTGAAAAACGAGCTGAGCTGCAAACGGTGGATTATTTTTTCACGAATATCGTCAATGCTGATATTTTTTTTATCGACTTCTTTTTCGAGAAAAGCGACGTCCGGATGACTCCGGTTAATCAGCTTCTGACAATTTTCGCAGGCCCCGCAGGGACGCCTCTCTTCATTTGTACAGAGAAGCATTTGAATAAAGGTCTGAGCCGTGGCTGTTTTCCCGAGATGCAGAGGACCATGAAACAAATACGCAGGCACAACATTCTGCGTGCTGACGCATTGAGAGAGGTACTTAATATTTTCTCGGTGACCGATTATTGGCCAGGTTAGTGTATACCCTTTTCTCTTTACCATCGTTGCTATTGTAACAGAAAGACCGCAAATAATCAAGCCTCATGACGCCCCGGTTATTACCGCTAAGGTTTTCCTGGCGCACTCGTCCCAGCGGAAACGATTTATCCTGGAAAAGCCTCGCTGCCGCAGGTTGCGGCGATAGTCGTCATCAGTGGCCAGCCGCTTTAAAATAGCCGCGAGTTCGTCACAACGTTCCGTCTCGAATAGTTCCGCGGCATCGCCGGCGACTTCCGGTATTGACGCGGTGCGGCTGGCTACGACTGGCGAGCCGCAGGCCATTGCTTCAAGAAGCGGCAAGCCAAATCCTTCGTAAAATGACGGGAAAACAAAACCGGTTGCCTTATTTAATAAGGCAACAAGCGTCTTTGGCTGGAGATAGCCGGGCATAATGATCTCTGAGGCAAGATTGTTTCTCAGAATTTCATTCCGTACCTCATCAAAACCGTATCCGGGCTGACCGGCTAAAATCATGGTATGCGGTAATTTTGTCTCATGTTTGAAGATTGAAAACGCCTTGACCAATCCGGCCGTGTTTTTCTTCTTCTCTAGCCGACCGACATATAGAAAATATGGCGTCGAAATTTTTAAGCGATCCAATTCGTTCTGGATCGTCGACGCGTCAGCCATCGGATGATAAATATTTTGATCGACGCCGTGATAGATCACCTGGATCCGCTTCTCGGGTATGCCATAAACGTCGATAACTTCATTTTTCGTAAAATTCGATGGTACGATGATCTGGGAAGCTTTTGTAATCGCGCTTCGCATCGCCCAACGATGGTAATCGAGTTCACTCGAGCCATAGCGACCTTTCGTAAATATCCTGGTCCCAGCGGACAGTATTTTTTTTCTCAACCGCCGGCCACCGATTGCCTCCTTTGAATAAAGCTCATGAAGTCGTTCAAAACCGATGTCATGAACGGTCAAAACAGTTCTTTTCCCTTGAATGAGCGGAAGCGTGTGCGCCGGCACAAAGAGTACGTCAACGGGTTTTATGGCCAGCCGGATCGAGAGACGAATTTGCGTCCATAGAAATTTTGGCGGCCACGACAATACCTGCGAATGAAAGTTTGTTGGCAAACCATGATATTCAGGGCGCAGTTTTTCCTTGGTATATAAAAAATACTGATCGTTTGGGTCAGCAATTTTACTAAATTCTTTAATCAGCCAATACGAATACCACTCGGTTCCAGTTTTGTTTTCGACATTGGCGCGTGAGGCGTCAATACCAATCTTCATAAGGTGCGCGGTAAGGGATTACTTTGTATACAAAATACTGCGCTTGTATGATTCAAGATTTTCCAAGGCAATGCCGGTTCCGCGAGCGACACAGAGCAACGCTTCATCAGCGACGTACGACGGTACCCCGGTGGCCTGAGCCAATAATTGATCGAGGTTGCGCAAGAGCGCTGTCCCGCCGCTCAAAACCATGCCTTTGTCGATGACATCAGCCGCTAATTCGGGCGGCGTTTCCTGTAATACGGATTTTACCGCTTGAACGATGCTGGCTAACTCGTCCTGGATGGCCTCTGTGATGTCGTCCGAGGAAACGGTAATGGTTTTTGGCAGACCGGTGATCATGTCGCGTCCGCGGATATCCATTGACATGCGCTCCTCCATTGGTAGGGCTGAACCGATCGTAATCTTCAGTTCCTCGGCGCTTCGATCGCCAATCGCCAAACCGTATTTACGACGCGTGTAATCCGTGATGGCCGCATCGAGTCGGTTGCCGCCGATCCGAACAGAAGTGCTGGCAACGATGCCACCGAGTGAAATTACGGCGATTTCCGAGGTGCCGCCACCAAGATCGATAATCATGTGGCCGGAGGCGGAACCAATCGGTATGTTCGCCCCGATCGCCGCAGCGATCGGCTCTTTAATAATAAACGCGGCTTTCGCGCCGGCTTGCAGGGTGGCGTCAATAACGGCGCGACGTTCGGTCGAGGTAATACCGGCCGGCACTGAAACCATTACCTCGGGGCGGAAAAAATGCACTCCGCCGAGCGCCTTATTAATAAAATACCGCAGCATGCTCTCCGTTGTCCGATAATCGGCGATGACGCCATCGCGCAGTGGCCGCGAGGCCGTTATGGTATCAGGCGTCCGGCCGAGCATTTCTTTCGCTTCCTCGCCCACCGCGAGTACCTTTTTGTCGGCGATGGAAATAGCCACCACCGACGGTTCATTGATAATAATACCCCGTTTGGGTATGTAGACGAGGGTATTCGCCGTGCCGAGATCTATTCCGATTTTTTTGACAAACATAGATTTAACGAAAGGTAACTTCGACGCTTCGATCGCGCTGGAGGTCAGTGCTTAACGTCAAATGAGTATCATCTGTTTTCTTGATTTTGTCAATAGGCTCAGCCGTAAATATGTTCCGTTTAAACGCAAATGACAGGGACAACGGATACGATTTGGTCCCGGGCTGTTTCTGAAAATTCAAGGTATATTTGTTCTCTTCCGATTGACTGATAATTGAATCTGGCAAACGATAGCGATAATGGAGGGTACCTTCCTCGCCTGGTTCAATCGAGATGAACCCGCCAAAAACAGTTTTACCGAGTTCCTCGGTGATATCCGGATCGGTCGGCTTACCGTTATGAAGCTTGTCATTTGTCATCGGACCCGAAGACTCGATTAGCGTGCTTCCCTTCGGTACGTAAACCCTCGTATAGGATCGATAGCGCGTGGTCTTCCAATCAATACTCCCTTTATTTGAGTATGTAATTGTCAGATCGCCGATAAGGCCATCGTTTGTTTGTTCGACAGCGTAAGTGACCGCGCGGTCAACAATTCGATCGGTTTTCAGTGCCGCCATATTAGCGTCCACGAACATGACGTAATCGGTGTTTTCTTCCTGGGAAACCGCCCCGCCCCAGTTCTCACGCGCGATGACGGTTTGCAACGATTCGTCCTTTGAATAAAACATCAACTGCTTTTCTTCGATGTGGTTCATGATCACCTGCCACAGCTCGCCCCAACGCGATTGCGGAAAGTTCAACAGCCGATCCATCAGCTGCTGCGACATGACGCCGATGATCTCCTTCCGTTCTGCGTCGGAAATGCCTTGCCGATAAAAACCCTGCTCGACCTGATATTGCATCGTTTCAACGAAATTATCAGGCGTGAATTTAACGCCGTTTACGGTAATGTCGCCGGTCAGTCGGATCAACGATTCGATAAAGTTCGGGGTCACCGCGACCACGCCATCAATGTTTTTTTCCGGACCGTTTTCCTGCTGGTAAAACCAGAGGGCTTTCTGAGCCGACGTGGGAAAGTCCGGCGACCAGTTACTATCGCGCATAAACCATTTCTCGGCGGCCAGATACTTTTGAAGCGGCTCCGGCGGCGTGGCGATCAACGTGTTCTGGAACGGGTTGTCTAAATTGTAGATGTTATCCGTTTTGAAGTACGATATCTCCGCATCTTTGATTTTCAGAATCCCGTAGGTACCGATGAAGCCGCCGGCAGGACGCAGCTCGGTATTATTTTCCAATAAAAAGAGATAGGTTTTCCCGTTCGGATACCCGGCAATCGGCGGCAGCAATTCCGCTGCCGGTAAGGCCTGGGCAATCGATTTCTTGATCGTTGGGAGCTGATCCTTGATTGGCTGAATCATTTTCTTGATCGTCGGATAGATGCCGTGATCAGGTATCTGCTCCATGCTCAATACCGCCAAATCTATTTCCGCTTTTACGCCAACAAGATCCGGATACGCTTCGGATATTTTCTGTAAAATTACATGCTTTTGCTCAGGCTTGAGCTTGGCCAGACTGAATTCAGCATCGGTTTTTACTGGCGTGATAATTTCATCGGCCAGATACGCAATTTTCGACAGGGCTGAGGCTGTCTGTGTGCCCGCCTTTAAAATATTATCAACAGCCGAAAGCTGTGTTTTAACATACGGAATCGAGCGCAAGCCCCCCATTTTTTCGATTTCTTGCTGCGCCAAGGCTAATTCCTTTTGGGCGGTTACGAGCGTATCACCAGCCTCGCGAAAACGTTCGTCCGTGACAGCTTGTTGGGCGGTGGTAAAACTATTTTTCCCGTTTTTGGCATGAGCGACCAGGCTGCGCATCGGACTGAGATATTTGACGGCAAAAATTCCTAAAATGATGATGATAACGCCAAGCGGTATGCCAATACCGAGAAGCCAGGGTTTCGCTTTTTGTTTCCAGCTTTTCTTCGCTCGCTGAAACATTTTCGATTGTGCTTGATTTGGGGTAAGATTGATCATTTAATCCTTTATAATTGGTTCTTTTGTTCCAAAATATTTTGCGAAATATTTTATAGCGCTAGTTATATGAATGCGCGTCGCGTAGCTGAAAATGCCTTTTATGCCCGGATTCACCGCGGAAATACGTTGATGATAATGGATCATTTCAGCCTCGGCCACATAATACACGCGATAGCCTGACAGCCAAAACCGTCGACACCAATCAACGTCTTCCATGTAAAGGAAAAAACGTTCGTCAAGCGTTCCGACTTTCTTCACGGCCTCTGCTCTGGCAAAAAAACAAGCTCCGATCATCCAGTCAACGGCGCGGTTACGGGCATGGTCAAAATCGAGCATCAGGTGGCGACGGAGTTTTTGGCGCGGTCCACGTAAGCGCCCAAGCGGTGTCCGTCGGTAGAGCAACAGCGTCTGCCACGATGGAAAGATACGGCACGAAGCCTGCGTCGATCCGTCGGGGTTGATCAGTTTCGGGCCAATCAGACCGACGGTCGGGTGCTCTTCCATGAAGCGGTACATGACGTCGAGCGAGTTATTCATAATCGAGACGTCAGGATTGAGGATCATGATATATTTTCCCGTCGCTTGCTTTATTCCGAGATTGTTGCCGGCCGCGTAACCGCAATTCACCGCTGATTCGATGATCGTAATGCTCGGGAATTCCTCTTTCACCATTTCCACGGTGCCGTCGTGCGAAGCGTTGTCGACCACAATAATTTCATAGTCAATCTTTGGATTGAGCAATTGCAGTCCTTTTAAGCACTGCTTCGTTAATCCCTTCGTCTTATAATTGAGGATGATGATTGAGAGGTCCATGTTAGAGAAACCATTGACGCAGATCGCGGTCGCTAATGATTCGACGACTGAGGATTTCCCGACGTTGACGCAACAATACCGGTAAGCGACTCCAAATTTGGAACGATTGAATTATGGTACGGGGTTCAAAAAATATGAGATAGAAAAATTTTTTTATTTCGTAGCTTACCAGCCAGGGCGCGCAACGGACGATGTTCGCAAACGATTCATTTTTTATGATCGTCGCCAGATGATTCCGATATGACCACTGATTCATGAGCGCTGATTTCGTTCGGCGGTGGAGTATTTGCTTGACCGTGCCGGCGGTGGCGGCGCTTTGAGCCGAACGCCGATGCCAGGCAACGGCCTTGGGAACATATCGGCTTTTCCAGCCACGTAATTTCAGTCGCCAGGCCAAATCAAAATCCTCCTGATACATAAAGTAGCTCTCGTCAAAATACTGTCCCTTTGATAGCTGAACATCGTCGAGCGCCCGCTTATTAAAAAGAACCAAGGCTCCACTGATACCGAACACGTCATTGCTCGCGTCATATTGTCCGGCATCCTTTTCACCCTCTCCTCGATCGACAATTCGTCTATTTTTAAAACACATGAAACCGGTGCTGTCAAGCATACCAGATTTTTGCGCGCTCTTCAAGTCAGAGTTTAATTTATACAATTTTCCGCCAGCCGAGGCAATCCTTTCATCAGCCTCAATTTGCGAAAACGCCTCCATCAAGTAATTTTCATCAAGACAGATATCAGGATTGGCCACGAGCACATAGGGCGCGCGCGCTTCGCGAATACCCCGATTATGCGCTTTCGCGTACCCCTCGTTCACGAGATTCTTAATAATTTTTGCGTTCGGCTGGCATTGTTCAAGATATTCGCAGCTCGTATCGCTTGAAGCGTTATCGACGACGATTACTTCAAAGTCGGTAAACGTCTGTTTTTCTAGCGACTCAAAAAAGTTCGGCAAATCGGCAGCCGAATTATACGTCACCAGACTAATGCTGAGCCGCGGCGAGTTGGTTTTCGTCTTGTTGCTTTCCATGTCGAAACTGTTCAAATATTACCGCGCAGACCATGATGAAGCCAAGACCGAGCGGATGGTTGAGGTACGGTGTGGTCGCGTGTGTAATGAGCAACGATACGAGAGCGAGCAGTAAACCGAGGATAAATATTCTTTCACCGTTTTCGTTTTTTCGATAGGCTTGAATGCCAATCCTGAATAGCTGAAAGAGAAATAGCGCGTATATGGTGAGACCGATCAGTCCCAATTTTAATGCCAGATCAAGATATCCCCATTCAAATGAATAGGTTTTGTACAAACCGCCGGTATTCGCAACAATGCGCGGGTCTTTTGATAGATAGGTGACCTCGCTGCCAAAACCCTGGCCAAGAATCGGTGATTTCCATATTTCTTGCCCCAGCGGCGTAATAAGATTCCACCGGCTCTGGAGGGCAACTTCATTTGTGTCGCCGATACGCTCTTCGACGAGGGTTGATAGGCTGACGCCCCCGCCGCGCGCCTTGAGCCATTGCGGCGCGTTGACGAGGAGGTAGACGCAGCCGATTTCAGCAATGAAGATTCCGATGACGGCGCCACCGAAGACAACGATGCCCTTCAAACGATAATGGTAGGTACGAACAAAAATAACAGCTACGAATATCAAAGTGACGGCCAATGACAGCCAGAGGCTTCTCGAGTAGCTGATTAATATCGTCGTCGTGGCGAGAACATAGAGAATAATCAACGCTCGATGTTTTTTCAATCCTTCGCGCCCGACCGCCAGCGTTAAAATTACAAGGATCAATATGGCGCCGAAAAGACAATATATTTGACTCTGAGAAAAAACGCGATAAAAGTTGTGGCTGATGAGCGTTATTTCGTTGACGCGCGTATCGCGAACCCAGCGATAGAGCGAGGGCAAGAACGAGACTTGCGAAGCGAAGATCAAAAGCAGGACCAGCGTTTTTATGGCGACCGCTGTCAGACCAGCCAGGATGATCTCAATGGCGGTCGCGATCTTTTTTCGATCGGTGATGACCTCATAGAATACAAATATCAAACCGAGGTACAAAAAGCCGTTGACATCAAGAAATATATTTTTTGCCGGGTGATGGCGGATCAGGGCATTCACAATCCCCCAACCGAGCGCCCCGAGGAATATTGCATACCACCAAAACAATTTCGATTTGAAAAATCGCACCTGGTGTTTTGTCAGACGCGTGATGAGCCAGACGGCAATAACGACGCAAAATAAACCCAGGCGGATTGACGCGGAAAACGATCCAACGTTGCCCGAAAACAAGTATCCTTTTGAGCCAACCACTAATTCCGCTAGTACTACCCAGAGCGCGATATCAAGCCGCCAAAACGCGACGAGCCCCGTCAGGCCGAGTATCAACCAAAAAGCAATCTTCCCTACCAGCGGCCAGCTCCAGCCAGCCAGGCTCAATACCTCAAAACACATGATAGCCAGCACAAGGTACCAGAAGCTTTTTGTAATTCGGATGGTGTTCATCGATGAAATGGCTGGATACATAGGTTCACAACGAGGCTTGGCACAAGGCTCCAGGGATAAAGAAGGAGAACAGACAGACGCTCGAGCACCGTACCGTGTTTTTTATAATATTTTAATAGGCTGTTATTTAGACGCACCTGCTTCCGTAAGCTCATAACCTGCCGGAAACTCTGACCATAAAAATGAATTATTTCGGCATCAGCATAATACCACGTTTCCAGTCCAGCCTGGCTCGCCATCAGGCAATAATCGACCTCTTCAAACCAAATGAAATATTGTTCATCCAGCTGGCCGAGACGCCGTCTGGACTCTGGCGCAATCATAAAAAATGCGCCCATGACTTGATCAACCTTCTGACTTTTACTGAAATCAAAATCCGGCCGGAGGTAATTTTTCAGGGGTTTTGCCCCGGGAAATAGCCGATGAAGTTTTAGTAATATTAGAGCCATGGCGGAAAGCGAGGGAAAGCTTCGGACAGACGGCTGGTTTGTGCCGTCGGGATTTTTTATCCGGCAGCCGACGATCGCTGCCTGACGATTAGCGTTCATCCAGGCGAGCGTCTTTTCGATCGCGCGATCAACTATGATTGTGTCAGGATTTAAGAGCAGCGTGTATTCACCCCGGGCAATCTCAAGACCCTGATTATTGGCCTTCGCAAAACCGCTGTTTCTCTTGTTACTGATCAGTCGTACCCGGGGAAATGATTTTTTGACCATCTCAGCCGAACCGTCATGCGATGCATTGTCGATAACAATCACTTCGAAACGGATGTTTTTTGTTTGTTCAAAAATTGAGCTTATGCATTGTCGCAAAAGCTCTCGGACGTTCCATGATACGACTATTACGCTAACATCATATTCGCTCGGCATATTTCCAGTTAAAACACACCTGCAGTATACCGTCAAATGACGAGAATGTAAAAAAGATGCAATTTTGGCCACAGCTTTTTACTCGCGACAAATCCGCGAAATTTTTCATTCCGATTGAATGAATAAAAACGGGTTTTTGCCCGTTTAAGTTATCCCCAGAAATGAAGAGTTTAAAGGTATCATGAGGCTTTTAACATGTCAAAGCCTTTTTTTCACCGCTTACCCACAGTTCTCTAATTATAGACAAAAAGCGCTTCTTTTGATAGTATGAAATGGCATTAAATCCAATATTCGAACACTAGCCGACATTGCTATGATGGAAATTTTTCGAAACATGTGGCGCAAAAAATTCCGTTCCTTTCTGACGATCTTCGGAATTGCGATCGGTATCTTTGCCTTTACAGTCATGGGCTCGATGGCGCTCCGTTTCAATAAAATGATCCAGGGCGGGAAACGCTTTATCACTGGTCAAATCACATTAATGCCAAAAGGCTCAACCGGGTATACCGGCGGTGCCGCAACCTTGCCATTAAATACCTTAAATGAGATTGCGAAGGTTGACGGCGTTGAAGCGGTCTCTGGCATTGTCGAGCTTTCACTCGAAGAGCCTGACCCAGATAACCCGATCGGGAGCGGTGTTAGTTTCGGCGTACCACCAACGATTGAGGGCACGGATTTTAACACGAAATATCGGAATCGCAATTGGGAAGAATTAGCGATGAAAGAAGGTCGGATGGTCGGGCCAGGTGACGCCGACACAAATGTCACAATTGGATATACGATCGCTCTCGATAAAAAACTCCATGCCGGCGACACCATGAAAATACGCGGACGCGATTTTACGGTTGTTGGCGTCCTTGATAAAACAATGACCGGACCCGATACCTATGTTTTTATGTCGATAAATATTGCGCGTCAAATGTTGATCGAGTCGGTGCCGTTCCTTAAATCGTTGCAGGAACAAGCGACTGAGGCCGCGAAAATTTCTGACCAGGCGCTAGCCAAGCTTCCTGAGGAAACCCGCAAACAGCTTCAGCAAGCCAAGCTTTTCAACCCGGAAGACATCAACTCAATGGCCGGCATTTCCTGGAAAGACGGCGTTGATCCGGATGCGCTTTCGAACACAATAAAGGAAAAATTCAAAAACGAGGTGATGGTCCTGTCCCCGAAAATGATGGGAGACACCATTGATAAGGCGTCGGCCATCTTCAACGCGGTTATTCTTGGAAGTGCTTTGCTCGCTTTAATTGTCGGTGGCTTCTCGATCGTAAACACCATGCTGATGTCGATCTCTGAGCGGACGAAGGAAATCGGAGTCCGGAAAGCGCTCGGCGCTTCGCCGTCTTCCATTGCCCGTGATTTTACAGTGGAAGCCGGCGTCATTGGGCTGATCGGCGGAATAATCGGAATTGGTTTTGGCTTGCTGATGATCGTGCTTCTCAACCGCGCCTTGGCTGGCAAGGGCGCCGAAATATTTATTATCGATACAACCTTCTTACTTAGCGTTATTGGATTTTCCTTCGTCCTTGGCGTCATCGCCGGCGTCTTGCCTGCCTGGCGGGCCGCCCGGCTACAGGTAGTCCAAGCCTTGCGCGAACTATAACCCTATCCGTATGCCAAAAACGATTATCCGAGCGGAAAACATCCACAAGACATATCACATGTCAAAAACAAACGAGGTCCACGCCCTGCAAGGGATTAATCTTGAGGTTATGGAAGGTGATTTTTCTGCAATCATCGGCCCGTCGGGCTGCGGGAAATCAACGCTCATGCAGATCCTCGGCTTGTTGGACCGACCAGACAGCGGCCGCCTGTACATCAACGATGTCGACACTAGTACGATGAAGGAACGTCAAGCCGTAAAGTTCCGTGCGAACACAATTGGCTTTATATTCCAAGGTTTCAATTTATTGCCTGCGCTTACCGCCCTTGAAAATGTTATGCTGGCCGGCCGGTACGGCGGCCTTAATCGAGTCGAAAAGAAAAAACGCGCTCGACGGCTACTTGAAATGATGGGGCTGGCCGAGCGCCTGCATCACACGCCGAATGAGTTGTCAGGCGGCCAGCAACAGCGTGTCGCAATTGCCCGGGCGCTCATCAATAGTCCGTCATTGATCTTAGCCGATGAGCCAACCGGCGAGCTCGACAGCGAAACGTCGCTTGAAATTATTGAGCTGCTGAAGGAACTAAACGAAAAAAACAATCAAACCTTCGTACTGGTGACGCATAATCTCGAGGTGGCGAACTCGTGCAAGAAAATCATCCATCTTAAGGACGGTAAAAACACTTCAGCCTAAATCCCTATGGCACTGAAAAGCTCCTGGCTCACGGGTATAAGCTTCGGACTTACATCCGGTGTAATTACGACACTCGGACTTCTGACCGGCTTGGTTGCGAGTACGAATTCAAAAATGGCCGTGCTCGGCGGTATTTTTACCATCGCCGTCGCCGACGCCCTCTCAGACGCGCTCGGTATGCATATTTCACAAGAATCGAACGCCGGCACGACCAAGAAAAGCGTCTGGGAAGCAACGGTGGCGACCGCGCTGACGAAGTTTATTATCGCCATCACGTTTGCGGTGCCAGTACTGCTGTTTGGTTTGGTCTCTGCCACTATTATCAGCGTTATTTGGGGCATTATCCTCGTAAGTCTGCTGAGCTATCGCATGGCGCGGTCAAAAAATGAAAAACCTTTTGGAGTAATTTTTGAGCATGTGTCCATCACTGTGCTGGTTGTTTTTCTGACGTATTTTATCGGCGACTTTATTGGTCATATATTTCAGTAACATCTACAGTCTTATTAGAATTCTGAAGATACATAAAAAGCCTGTTGGAAATATTCCTTCAGGCTTATTGTTTGAACCATCTCTTCCTCAGCTCGTAGAACAGTATGGCCAAAAAGTAGAATAGTATGTCGGCCGATACCTTTCCTGAGAGTATGCCGAGGATGAAGCTTCCGGTGGCTTGCTGCCCCAGGTACATGCAGAATGGTCTGAGCAGAAAGCTGTCTGCGTATTCAGCCGGGCCGAATTCCACAACCAAGTTCCTGACAGTTCTCCAGAGAACAACCCAGGACGGTTGCCCAGGCTTCCTCAACCGGCGATTGACGCGCATCTCCCGAAACGCCATGTACCCGTAGAACCCCAAGTTTTCGCCCCAGGTACCCGCATAGCTGACAACCACGGCATTGCCCGATGTTGCGTGGGCAATCAACGCTCCAAGCAAGGCGCCAACCGTTCCGAACGCTTCCGCCGGAAGGTAGCGCCGCAGCCACTCACGCAGCTTTCGCTTTATCAACGCTCCCCTCCTGGTAATGAGCGAACGGACATCAGCCAGACATTCTGGCTGATCGTGAACAGAATAAACTAGCACAGGACGTTCACAATGTCAACACAAAAAGCAGCCAGGCTGCTTGTGTGTCAAAATATTGGCTGGTGGGAAGGGAAGGATTCGAACCTTCGAAGCCCGGAGGCACCAGATTTACAGTCTGGCCCCGTTGACCGCTTGGGTACCTTCCCACGATTGTGAAGCTGGAGCCGTTGGCCGGAATCGAACCGGCGACCTACTCCTTACCATGGAGTTGCTCTACCAGCTGAGCTACAACGGCATGGACAAATTACTTTTGCGCGTTTGCTGGTCGGATCGTCGGATGACCAATTTCAAGTTCCTTTAACTTAGCTTCCATTTCCTGTATCTTATTATTCTCCGGGTTGACCTGCTTTAATCGGTCATGCGCTTCCCAGGCTAAAACTTTGTTACCGGCCAGTATACTGATTTCAAATAATAAATCAAGATTCCGCGGGTTATTTGATTCTAAACGACACGCCTTTTCTGTCTTCTCCAGGGCCTGTTCAAAATCACCCAGCTCACGTAAAACCAGGGCGAGATTGATACAATCGCTGGCTTTTTCAACATTGGCCGTTCCATTAATAATCTCGCTCTCACTCTCGAGTTTATCATCGAGCGAGATCACATACTCATAGGTTTCCTTGGCTTGATCATACTGACGCGTCAGCATATAGATCTCGCCCAAACAACGATACCAGTTTGGGTCCTTCGGCGCATGTGAAATCATCTCAATGATCTTTTTCTCAGCAACAGCATATTCTTTTTTCTCGAGCAGCGCATCAATTTCGGTGCTTAATTTCAAGGTTGACGACTCAACCGGGGTATCACTGCTTTTCGGCGTTTCGTTCGCTTGTTTATATTTTCGCTCTAAGACTACGATCTTTCGATAAAGACGTCGTATTCCGGTCATGATAGCCCGACCAAACGGGCTCAGCACCTTTAATACTTCGGCGCCCCCGCTGGTGAATTTTCGTTCCAACCGACGCGTAATAATTTCGTTCTTTGTGGCCGACTCGCGCTCTTTCTTAAAACTTTTAACGTCAAGATGGCGCAGTTTATCCATTTTTCGCCTGACAATATACCAGATACCGACAAGCGCGGCCAGACCGATAATACTGAAAATGATATCCACGATCATGCTATTTTTTCATTGAAACTTCGATTATCGTATCGGCGTTGACACGAACATTCGCTGATTGGCGAAGCACGTTCAAGCTCAGTACCTGCCCCGGTCCTTTGACGGTTTTGATTGTTTCGCCAATTTGCGGAAGGGTCTTGGCGAGTTCCTGGTACGTTTTCAGCTCAAAGGTTAAACAGCACTTTAACCGTCCGCAAATACCCGACAAACGTTCGCAACCGCGGTGTTCAACGCCTTGGATTTTCGCGTAATCTGAAACGACGCTGGATAACTGCTTCAGAAATCGCCGGCAGCACAACTCGCAACCGCAGGGACCGACATCGCCGCACAAACGCGCTTCATCTCGTATGCCCATCTGCTGGAGCCGGATGGTTTTCTGGAAATGTCTGGTCAGCTCCTTGACCAGCTCTCGAAAGTCGATCCGCTCCTCAGCGATAAAGCCAAAGATTATGCGACCACCGTCTTAAGCAACGTGG
>JBAZLK010000003.1:0-159481 GCA_041650335.1 Patescibacteria group bacterium | reverse complement strand
TTTAGCGACCGGGGCCCCGGCCTTCCAGGCCAGGGGGAGCGCAGGAGATAACAGGATGTTCTACTTGTATATTTTGAGAAGCGGAAAAGACGAGAAACTTTATATTGGAATAACACAAGATATCGAAAGTCGTTTATCTGCACATAATAGCGGCTGTGTACGCTCAACAAGATCGCGAAGGCCGTTTAAGGTAGTATATTTGAAACAATATTCAACCAGACAAGAGGCGGCGAGAGAAGAGTGGTTACTAAAACACACTCCCGGAGCGGGTAAGCGTAAATATACATTAATACAAGAGTATCGAAGAAGCTTGGGCCCTTAGCTCATTTGGTAGAGCGCCGCGTTTGCATCGCGGAGGTGACCGGTTCGAGCCCGGTAGGGTCCACCAACGTTTATTTATTTGCCAATTATGGTAGGATACAAGTGGTAATTATTTACTCAAACCATGTATGACAAAAAAAGTAGTGATCGTTTTTGGAATCATTATTTTTATCCTGCTCGTCGTGGTTGCAATTTTACGGGCGGTCGGTGAGGATTCCTGGATCTGCGAAAATAACCAGTGGGTGAAACACGGAAATCCGACCTCAGCCATGCCGACCACGCCGTGCGGCACGAATCAAAACACGAATACCACAAACCAGCCGCTCAACACCAACCAACCAGCGGCGAGTGAGAGTGGCAATATCATTGTCGATGATCCGCTAGCTGACAGTGTTTTGGCAAATCCCTTCACCATCTCAGGCCAGGCGCGCGTCTTTGAAAACCAGTTCCAATATCGTCTCATTGATGATACGGAAGCCATTCTTGCCCAGGGGACGATCACGGCAACCGGTTCTGATCCGAGCCAGCTGAGTCCGTTTTCAGTGTCGGTCGAGTATCAAACGCCAGCGTCGGATGAGGGCACCTTGGAAGTATTTGATCTCTCGGCCATGGATGGCTCCGAAACCGATCTCGTTTCTCTGCCCGTTCGGTTGCTGACAGCGGATATGAGCGTAATCAAGGTGTACCTACCAAAAACCGTAACTGCGGAAACTTCCTGTGCCACGGTGTACCCCTTTGACCGGACCATACCGAAAACCGAGACGATTGCACAAGCGGCCATTACCGCTTTGCTCGCGGGACCGACGGCCGAGGAAACCAGTGCCGGCTATACGAGCCTGATCCCAGACGGGGTTCAGCTCAATAGTCTGTCAATTCAGAACGGCGTTGCCCGGGCCGACTTTAATGAAACCCTAAATGAGGGTAGCGCTGGATCATGTCGCATTACTACCATTCGGGCTGAGATAACGCAAACACTAAAACAATTTACCACCGTTCAAGACGTCGTAATCTCCGTTAACGGGAACGTTGACACCGCCCTACAGCCATAACTAAATTTAAAAAACGGCTCGCTTGCAGCCGTTTTTTATATTGTGAGATGTTATTTTTTCGGCGTCAGGCTAACCAACGAAATACGGCCCGGCTGTTCAAATATCGACGACAATTCATTGAGTAGGGCGCGTACTGATAGTGCCGGATTACTTGGGTGGCCAATGATAATAAAATAAAATGGTTCTTCGGGCGTAATCAAGTTTCCGTAACCATGGCCACCGAGCGCAATCTGGGCGCTAATTGCGGCTTCTTCTTTTGCCTCTGGGTTCAGATATCGGCTGATCCAAAAACAGGCGGGAAATCCCGGGATCGCCGCCGGGTTAAAGTTACCCGAACCATCATAAACCGCGAGCCGGGCGATGTGGAATTCCGGCGGCCGCGACATCTCCTGGGCGGTAATGTGACGATAGGACAGGCCGGTTTTTTCAGCTAGTTTTTGCGCAAAAACGATTCCGTAATTATCGGCTTTTGCTAAATCAAGATGTTCGCGTTTGGCATACAGACTAGCAGCGCCGCAGCCATCGTGGCTCGTGATTTCCGTCACGCCGGAGTCTTTTAGTACGGTGGCGCATTGATCCATCCCGAGCAGGATTCCTGAACCGGCGAGATGGTGGCTCGTGGCGCTGCAGCCCTCATCGATGCAGCCAAGTACGGTGTTCGGTAGTTGCCAAATATCATTCTGGTTCGGCTGGCCCTGGATAAACGTAGTAAATCCGCCACGCTGAAGGATGGCGCGGATTAAATTTGACTGCTCGGTCCAATACCGTTCAAGTTTGTCGGCGGGCATAGATAAAAATAATTTATCAACCCCGTTATTTTAGCGAATCCTGCGAAACCGTCAATACCAATAAAGAAAAAACGTACGCTGGTTAAGGGCGTACGCCGTGGTTGGTAACGGAAGGATCGGTCGGCCGGCGCGATACTGGCTACTTGATTTCCTCGAAGCAGCGCGTATCTTGGTCGAGTACGCCGACAAGCGGAACGAAGTAGTCCGTCATGCTGGGCAGGGCCTCGCGAATGTGGTCAAGCGCGAAGCGCGTCAGGTAGCGCGACTGAGCCACCGCGCTCGCCCGCTGCCATGACCGGCGGCCGCGGAAGGGCGTGGAAACGAGCAGGACGCCGCCTTTGCCGCGCGCTTCGTCGTCGAGGTTCTTTTCCACGATTGATGCGGCGCGGACGATGGCGTTGTCGAGGGCGGGGTCGCAGGGTCCGAGGATCAACACGAAGTTGTCCCGGTCGATCCAGTCAAACCCCTGGCCGAAGGCGACACCCCGTTCATTGTGCCGGAGCTCCGTGTCGGGGCGGTCTTCCTGAGCCCGGAGGTGCACGAGGTGCTCGTGATTGCCGGTCAGAAACGGCACCACGTCCCGCAAAACCTGGTCGGGATAGCTCCGGCAGCGCTGTGACAGCAGCCGTTCGAAGTAGCGCTCGGTCGGATCAGCAACTTGGCGCACATCGATCACGCTCCCGTCCTCGAGATGCAGGATGAGCGCGTCGCTGTCCGTTTCAATACCCAGGAGAAACGGCCAGATCATACCGGGGAAGGCGTGCCGAACCTCGTCGAGAAAGCCGGCCAGGTACTCACGGGCATTACTCAGGTTATGGTCGAAACCGGCGCAGCCCAGGTGATCGCCCGACTCCGAATAGTGGTAGGTGATCATCAGGCCGGCCGGTACGTGCTGGGAGTGGGAATATTCGTACCACTCCAGCATGCTGTCGCGGAACTTCGGCCAGCCGACCGAGAAGCGCCCGCCGATATTGCGGTACGGCGTCGTCAGTCCGAACGGAATACCGCTGCAGCGACGGAGATTCACTCGGCCGTCCATGCATTTGGTCACCGCCCACTCGGTGGGATGTTCACGGCGGAACTCTCTCCGGACCGGAGTGGTGCTGATGAAATGTGCCGACATCCGCTCGTTCATGGCAAGGATTTCCTCGCGCATTGTTTGTGGCATTGTACCCCCTTGGTAGCCAGAAATCCATCCGTGGTCGGTTTGCGTGATCTGTTCTGTATGTGGCGCCGTTATCGGCGCAAGAAATGAGCAAAAAACAATGACTCTTAAGGCAGGTGCTCTAAGGGTCAGCCTGACGATATCAAAAACAACGACCTTGTCAAGGGTCCGGGAAGCAAAAAAACCGGCGCTTTCGCCGGTTTTTCATATGATATGAGATACTTTTATACAGGCAGTTCGAATTCCTTCACCTTTTCCCAGTTGGTTTCATTGAGCACCTGGACTTTCGTTTGGCTGATGAGGTAGAGATAGTCGTTGATATAGAGGGCGCGTTTCATCGCGAAGTCGGGCACCGCCTTGGTTTGTGTCAGGGTGTTGTTGTCATACGAGAAGATGTACCCGCCCTGGCCGCCGGGCACGAAAAACACCTTATGTTTCGCGTCCTGGAGAAAGGCGTGATGGTTGGTTTGGGCCTCGGACCAGTCGTCTGTGAGCGGCGCAGTAGCGAGCTCAACCGGTTTGGCGGCATTCGTGACATCGAATAAGGTGAGCTTCGTTTTCCAATTGTCCTGGCCAACGCCGAGGATAAGTGTGTCCGTCAACGGATGGAGATATGAGGAAAAGCCGGGCAACTTCAGTTCGCCGGTCATTTTCGGGGCGGTCGGATTTGTGAGATCGAGCACGAAGAACGGGTCGGTTTGGCGGAAGGTGACGAGGTAGCCGCGGTTGCCGACAAACCGGGCTGATTGGACCGTCTCAGTGACGCCCAGGTCTTGAATCTGGCCGATCTTGTTCAGATTGCTGTCGAGGATATAGATATCGTTCGCGCTTTGGCTGCTCGTGCCCATAATATTTGTAATCGTGGTTGCGAGCCGGAGATTGCCTTGGTATTCATCAATCGAGAACTGATTTAACAGTTGACCGGGTATTTCGCCGGTTTTCGAAATTGCGAATGTATCAAGGCCAATTTTTACGATGCCGGTATGGGTCAGGTCGCGTTTGATCTTCGAAAAATACTCGTCCATCTTCTTACTCATGTCATCTGAAAACTTGGCTTGCGCTTCGTCGCTGAGCTTTTGCATATAGGCTTCCATGATCGTTCCCAGCTCGGTCATTTTTGACTCATCGCTGATGTCATAGGTTTGAATTTTTTTCATCCGCGCGGTGACGTCGGCCGGGATGAGCCCTTCCGTCCCGGTGACGATAAAATCAAAGAGAAGCTTGTAGTAGTTCTGAGCAATGGCATAGGTGACATACAGTGCGTTTGGCGACATGTAGATCACTGTGCTATCGGTCGAGCCGACAAAGGAAATGTCCCGTTCCGATTTCCCGGTTAGGGGATTGATGACCATCGCGGTGTAGGTCGAGGACACCGGCAGATCAACGGTTGGGTGGTAAATACGCGTACATGGGATGCTGATTTCGGCGCCGTCGAGGCTGGCCGGTTTCAGCGGACAGGGCGTCGAATAGTCGGGCGTGACCGCGGTCACAAGATACAATTTATTTTGCCAGAGACGGGCGGTAAGGTATTGTTCTTTCAAGTCCATCGACCAAAGCAATTTCGGATTGGCTGGGCTGGTCACGTCGTAGCCTGATATTTTATTGTAGGCCAAAACCAGCAATGTCTTGCCATCGAGCAAAAGTTCGCCATTGTCGGTTATTGAGGCCAGTTGTGCAATTTGTTCAGGCGGAAAGGCCTTTAATACCCGCGTTTTATTTTGTGGCGTGATTGGCGGTGAGACAGAACTGCTCCCGGTGCCGGTCGACGGTTCTGTCGCGTCAGGGGCGACCGTCTCGCTTGTGACAGTCTTTTCTAACAGCGGGATGACGTCATCGACGCCGTAATAGAGTAAATCGGACGAAAAGAAGATGTTTGTGCCGTCGGTTTTGACAACATCAGGCTCGTCGATACCCTGAACCTGAACGTTTGTTTCAGAGACACGGCTGATGCCTGCGGCTGAGCCCTCTTTGGTTGGCAAACCCGCGTCTGTGCTTGATGGCAGGGCTTCACTAATAGCTCGTGATGACCCCGAAAAGTAATTTGTGTACTGCTTGGCTGTTTCAAGGTAGGTAGCAAATTCATCGGCCGACGTAAACGCGGTCATATTGCCAAACGCAAGTTTTGGCGGAACCGCCAGGGTGACGCTCGTGTCGTTCGGGGTCGCTTGAATCAAGCCAATAAACAAAACGACACCGCCCAAAACCACAGCGATGCTGGCCAATAAAGCGACGCCACGGTCGAGATGCGATTGAGTAATCATGGTTTTTCCTAAGTGATAAAAATGATTATACTGTGGCTATATCGTAAAGTACCTCGTCCGGGTGGGATTGGGGCTTGACCTGTTCATATATCTTCGCGATGCGGCCATCGGGTCGGATCAGGAAAGAAACGCGTTTTGTTCCGAAGAGCTCGCGGCCGAGGAATTTCTTCGCCCCCCAGACAGTATACAATTTTACGACCGTTTTCTCAACGTCCGCCAAGAGCGGAAACGGCAAGGCATGCTTGTTTGCAAAACGCTGATGGCTGGATACGGAGTCTGTGCTCACGCCCAAGACAACAGCGTTTACTTTTTGGAGCGCGTCAAAGTTGTCCCGGAACGTACAGGCTTCGGTGGTGCAGCCTGGCGTCATGTCTTTTGGATAAAAGTATAGCACCACCCAGTGACCGCGGTATTGGGAGAGCGTGTGTGAGGCTCCGTTTTGGTCTGGTAGGGTGAAATCGGGGGCTAATGTTCCTATTGTCAGACTGGTCATATTTTCTCATGGAGCGGGCGACCGGAATCGAACCGGCTTCTCGACCTTGGAAGGGTCGCATAATAACCGTTATACTACGCCCGCGGAAAAATTATGTAGTTAGATTGATTGAAGGTTTGTGTGTCGGTTGCCACTGGTATTTTTTCAAGTCTACCCAGTAATTGCCGTTTTGTTTTTTTACCATTACCCCTTCACCGGTAAGCAACTGGGCTTGTAATTCTTTCGGACAGTCAAGGTTTTCGATCGAGATCATCCCATGGGCGTTGATAACGCGCTGCCAGGGAATATCTGGTGGCAGGTGACGTAAGGCTGTGCCAACCACGCGGGCTGCTCGGGGGGTTGATATCAAGCCGGCAATCTGGCCATAGGTCGCCACGCGGCCACGCGGGATTCTTTTGACAAGTTGGGTAACGGCAACGTAAAAATCCATAGGCAATATCGTAACAGTCTTCCTGGAGTGTATCAAAATAAGGCTCTAAAATCAAGGCTCTTGGCCGAGGCATTTACGCGCCGCTTCTTTTTTGTTACACTATCCCTAGTATGAAAAAAACAGAAGTTCTCACTTGGAAAATAGGCGGTATCGCGGGCGGCGGCCAACAGGTGGCCGGTTTAATTTTTGCCAAGGCCTGCGCCCGTGGTGGGCTGTATACCTTTGACAGCTCGGAATACCCGTCGCTCATCCGCGGCGGCCTGGTGACGTATCGTTTGAGTATCTCGAGCCAGCCACTCTCGGCCATCTATCGTTCGACGAATCTGTTAATCGCGTTGACCCAGGAAGCACTCGATCATTGCGTGCCCGATGTTATTTCGGGCGGCGCGATTATCGTCAATAGCGATACCTGCAACGTAAAAACAAGCGGCTTGAAAGGCCGCACGGTTTGGCCGATATCGGTAAAAGAACTGACGGCGCAGGCGAACGTGCCCGCGTTGGCCAACAATATGATCATGATTGGCATGACGACAGCCTTGTTTCGGTACGATATCATGCTTATCCGCGAGACGATCAAGGAAATATTCCAAGGAAAGGATGAAAAGGTCATTGCTGATAATATCCGCGCGGCGGAATTTGGTTATGAGTATGCCCGTAAGAATTTTAAAGCCGAAGTATTTCCCTATCACTTACCGTCATCGAGGCGCGCTGGCGCCAAAGTACTTGTCACTGCGAACGACACAGTTTCGCTTGGCGCCGTTGCCTCAGGTTGTAAGTTTTTCGTCGCGTACCCAATGACACCCGCCACTTCCATCCTACATAATCTTATGGGCTGGTCGGAGCGCTCAGGCATGATGGTCATTCAACCCGAAGATGAGATCGCAGCTATTCATATGGCGATCGGCGCTTCCTATACGGGCGTGCGGGCAATGACCGCAACTTCGGGCGGCGGTTTCGCCCTTATGAACGAGGGCCTCGCTCTGGCCGCGATGACCGAAACGCCGCTCGTGATCGTTGAGGGACAGCGGCCCGGGCCAGCGACAGGTTTGCCCACCTGGACGGAACAGGGTGATCTGGCATACCTCGCCCGAGCCGGGCATGGCGAATTCCCACGGGTGATTTTAGCACCGGGGGACGCGGCCGAGGCCTACCCGCTGACCGGTCTGGCCTTTAACCTCGCCGACCGATTCCAAATCCCCGTGTTTATTCTGCTCGATAAATATTTATCCGAGGCGCATCAATCGCACCAGCCATTTACGGATCACTTTCATATTGATCGCGGCGATCTGTTAACCGACCAGCAATTATTGAAACTGAAGGAATATAAACGGTATCTCATCACCAAGACCGGCATCTCTTCCCGGACCATTCCGGGTCAGATGGACGGTCTCCATCTTGCCAACAGCGATGAGCATGACGAAGCCGGCTACACGATCGAAGGTTTTTCTCCCGAGTTGCGGACAAAAATGGTTGCGAAGCGCCTTCAGAAATTACCGTACCTGCTGCCCGAATTACCGAAACCAAAACTGTATGGTCCGAAAAACGCCCAATTGACGCTGCTGGGCTGGGGTTCGACAAAAGGCCCGGTCCTCGAAGCGTTAAAAGAATTGACCGACGTAAATTATTTCCACGTCACAGCGCCCTGGCCGCTTTCTCAACCGATTATGACCAAAGCGTTGTCGGGCTGCAAAAAGATCATCGCCGTGGAAAATAACGCAACTGGGCAATTTGCTCAATTGTTAAAGGGCCAAACCGGCATTGCCGTTGACGATTACTGGCTAAAACACGATGGCGCGCAGTTTTACCCCGAGGAAATCCTTGCCAAGGCGACCGCCACCGGCGCTTCAAAAAAATAACTATCCCTATGCCAACGCAAAAAGATTTTATGACCGACATAAAACCGACCTGGTGCCCAGGCTGCGGAAATTTTGGCATGTGGACAGCGCTGACCCAGGCCTTGTCCGAACTCGGACTGGAACCGTTCGAGGTGGCGATGGTTTTCGATATTGGTTGTAATGGAAACGGGGCGAATTGGCACCGCCTCTACGGTTTTCACAGCCTCCATGGTCGGACCCTGCCGGTTGCCACAGCCATCAAACTCGCCAATCACGGGTTAACCGTCCTGGCCTCGTCCGGTGACGGCGGCGGCTACGGTGAAGGCGGGAACCACTTTCTTCACGCCTGCCGGCGCAATGCCGACCTCACCTACATTGTCCATAATAATGAACGGTACAGCTTAACGACCGGCCAGACGTCGCCGACAACAAAAATCGGCCAGAAGACCAAAACCGCGATTCAGGGCAGCCAGGAATATCCCTTAAATGGGCTTCAAATCGCGCTTACAGCCGGAGCGACATTTGTGGCACGCGGTTTTGCCGACGAGGTGTCGCATTTAAAGGATCTCTATAAACAGGCGATCAAACACTCCGGCTTTGCCGTGGTGGAGGTGCTGCAGCCGTGTGTCGTGTTTTTTGACCAAAAAAATATCCGCGATACGTATCGTTCGAAAATATATAAATTAGAACAGAGCTGGCCAGTCATGGACCGACTGACAGCCTATAAAAAGGCGGGCGAGACAGAGCGCCTGCCGATCGGAGTGTTTTTCAAAGAAGAGCGCCCGACGTTTGAAAGTCAGCAACCAACGATACAAAAAGTACCGCTGGCGCGGCAAACAATCGGAAAGATAAACCTGCAACCGTTTCTCAAGGAATTTCGCTAGCGCATCGGTTGGAGTGTGTTGCGCCGAACGGCGCTTTTTTTATTTCTTCTCCGGGAAGAACTCGTCGTACGTCTTGGTAAGAAAATTCTTCAGGCCGAGGACGTCAAGCGCTTTCTTTGCCTCAAGGACGGACAGTCGCTTGTGTGAATAGACCTCAAAAAAGACCGTCGAGGCCAGCCCCTCAATAAAGTCAAAAGCAGTTTCAATCTGCTGGGCCGGCCATTTATATATTTCTTTTCGTCGTTCCAGTTGAACGAGCGGGGCGACTTTTCGTAAGGCTTGCTGTTCTTCCGGTTCCAGGATTTCTCGGCCCTTGATAATAAAAAGAGCGTTGTCGCGCGTCACTTCATCAAGCCGCATTTTGCCGTTATAAAGCTTTAGCTTCGTTTTTGGCTTATCCGGTGCGGTCGAAAAATAGTAGTCAGTATCACATGATTCTTTCTGAAAAACGAGACCGAGCTTTTTGATAAGCTCTTTTGATTCTTCGGGTGTAAGTTGGAGCTTTATTTCGTAGAGCGGCATAATGGTATTGTATCATAATGACTATCGTCTAGACAATAAAAATAGGCTTGACAAAAAATCGACTTTTGTTATGATGCCCTGACCGCTTGGGCTGGATAACACAGAGGTTGTTGTGCATACAGATGGAGGCAAGAGAGATCTATGAGGATGTTCTGGACCATGATGGTGGCGACGGCAACGGCCGCGCTTTCGTACTGGGTGTTTGAGTATTGGGCCAGGTGGCTGCACTTGGCTGATCCGCAATTCATCGCTCTGTCCCTGGTGGTCACCGTGGTTGTGCACGAACTGGCGCACTGGGCGCTCTTCGAAATACAGGGCGTGCCAAGCCTGCTCATCTTCGGGACGTTCATCGGCGGAGCGATCACGCTGCCCGACAAGAAGCGGCGGATCCAAAAGCTCTCCTGGAACGTTCTGGCAGCAATCTATCTGGTCGGGGTGATGGCCAACCTTACGTCGGCAGTCGTGTTTTCCGTCGCCGGGCAATTTGGATTCGCCGATGCGACGAAAGCCAGTCGGATGATGAACCTTGTTGGACAGATCAGTGTCGTGAACCTGCTGCCGGTACGTTTCCTAGACGGCGGCGGGTTTGCCAGGGTGCTCTTCAACAGTGTACCTGAAAGTCGGGACATGACCTTTGTCCGTGTCATCGGCTTGGCGGTCGGTCTACCGGTGCTCGTCCTCGCGATCGGCAAGTCGAGTACCTGGCTGATCCTGATTGCCTTCTTGCTGCTCGGCCTGCAGTTCTTTGCGAAGCACGACGACCCGAATGGCAGCGCGAGTCGTCTGGCTATGACCGAGCGACAGCAGCGTGGGTGGGCGGTCTGTTACACCGTTTGCATGCTTATCGGCGTGCTGATGCTCGCCTTTACGCGCAAATGGGCGGTGCGGTTGCCATGACCAACCTGTACATCGCGGACCCGTTATCATGCTTGGGCGGGTCCTTTTTAAATAAAAAAAAGTCTGAACACGCCACGTTTGACTGAAGATTATTTGGACTGATGGGCGTTGGCACTGAGCAACAGATGATAGGCCCAAACCATGTAGCAAAGGGAGCCGAACAGCGGGACGACAAAGAAAAGAAGCTCATTATTTACCCGAAGGCGTAGGACGGCGGTAATAAGGAAAACAGCCAGAATAGTTTTTGATATGAAATAGTAAAGCGGCCAACGCCGGAGTTGCCAAATGCCCCAGATCACAGACCAGTTTCCAAGGGCTAAAATAATAAATACTATCAATGATAGTATCGCTAGACTATGCCCAGTGTTTTGGCTATACGCAGTTGAGGTAATTTTGAGTGTGTAGGCAGAAATAAATGGCAGGACGGCTGCAACAAGCACGAAGCCGATTGACTGGATAATGATCAGCGAAAGCCACAATAAATGGTGGGCCGGATAATTGTAGAAATGCCCTGTTCGTTTATTAACATTCATTGCAGAGGGTAGGCGCTCGCTAGATGAAAGACAAAATGAAGCCGGTCAACAACCCAAAAACGAGAATAAAACTGGCGATCTTTAATATTTTCGATTTAGGTTTGATGGAATACTGCATCACCGTCCAGATTTCCTGCATGTATTCGTTCGCAATGGTGTCGTCGGACGCGAACACACCGGTTAATTCTTTTTTATACTGGCCGAAATCTTTCTTGACGAAACCCCACCAACACAGAAGACTGAACCGCTCGTTTCGTTTACCGCGGAACGGCAGAAAAACTACGAATATTGCCAGGACAAGCGTCACAAACGAACACATTGCCAATACCAGGAAATTGACGCTGTCCAGACGTATCACACTCAAGCCGAAAATGACGGCCGTAATCGCCACTAAGAACGAAGCTTTCTGATCGAGGCTGCTGCGCAGACTGTTATGAAGAGTGAGCGAGTCGCGCAGGAGATTAAGGGAATTTTGATTGGTAGGCACGGGTATATGATCGTTGGGGCGTTTAAATGACCCCAGGATAAATCGAGGCAAACCGCTGTGGCGTAGAACAGAAAATTATCGAGCTCTTTAAGCTTTTTTCTGATATTTTGTTTTTAACTGGTCGGGGTGCGCGGACTTGAACCGCGGACCTCTCGCTCCCAAAGCGAGCGTTCTAGCCAACTGAACTACACCCCGATGAGACGGACCGCCCCGCGCAATTGCCCGGGGCGACGAATAAAAAGAAATGAATATTATGGTGCCGAGGGCCGGAATCGAACCGGCGACCCCGTCATGCGACGGGGCAGGCTCCAGGATTTTTTCTACAGCGAATCAACCATGGAGCAAGCATATTATCCGCTGGTGCCGAGGGCCGGAATCGAACCGGCGACGCAAGGATTTTCAGTCCTTCGCTCTACCAGCTGAGCTACCTCGGCCAACAAGCCACGGCACCAGCGGATAAATATTAACTTATTAATATGCAATTCAGTCCGGAGTTAACCCCGTGCTTGTCACGGGGCTCTACCAGCTGAGCTACCTCGGCCTGGTGGGCATGGGAGGACTCGAACCTCCGACCTCGTCATTATCAGTGACGCGCTCTAACCACCTGAGCTACATGCCCGAGAGGCCATTCTAACTTCCACACTGTAACAAAATATTCATTGTTTGGCAAGGCTTTTTGGCGCAAAAAAACCGCCATTCTGGCGGTTTAATATTTCTTTGACGCTCAGAAAGTGATAAGAAAGGCAGTTGTTCCGATTCTATCACGAGGATAGGATCGGATTCGACCACTCATGTAGGGCAATCCGTACACCGTACGATTGTGTTTCTGAGGCGTGAGAGCCTCTGACCCTACGTTTATACTCCCTAGAAAGGAGGTGATCCATCGACAGCTTCCGCTACCGATGCCTTGTTACGACTTCGCCCCTATCATCGATCCTACCTTCAACCCATCAAAGATGGGTTTTCTGGTATTACCGACTCTCTTGGCGTGACGGGCGGTGTGTACAAAGCCCGAGAACGTATTCACCGCGCCATAGCTGATGCGCGGTTACTAGCGATTCCGGCTTCATGAGGGCGAGTTGCAGCCCTCAATCCGAACTGGGGGAAGGTTTGGTGGGATTAGCTCCATCTTACGACTTTGCAAAACCCATTGTAACTTCCCATTGTAGCACGTGTGTGGCCCAGGGCGTCAGAGGACCATGCTGACTTGACGTCATCCCCTCCTTCCTCCCCCTTATCGGGGGCAGTCTGACATGAATACTTTAACATGTCACGGGGGTTGCGCTCGTTAGAGGACTTAACCCAACATCTCACGACACGAGCTGACGACAGCCATGCAGCACCTGTCTCCGGGTTCCTTGCGGCACTCCCTGTTTTCACAGAGATTCCCGGGATGTCAAGCCCTGGTAAGGTTCCTCGTTTGTCGTCGAATTAAACCACATGCTCCACCGCTTGTGCGGGCTCCCGTCAATTCCTTTGAGTTTTAGCCTTGCGGCCGTACTCCCCAGGCGGGACACTTAACGCGTTAGCTAAGTTACACGATGCTGAGAGGGTCGATTCTCCCAACACCTAGTGTCCATCGTTTATAGCGTGGACTACTGGGGTATCTAATCCCATTCGCTCCCCACGCTTTCGTTCTTATAGCGTCAGGTGTGTTCTAGCAAACTGCCTTCGCCATTGGTGTTCCTGCCGATATTAACGCATTTTACTACTACACCGGCAGTTCCGTTTGCCTCTCCCACCCTCAAGTCCGCCAGTTTTTCCGGCAGCTTCGGGGTTGAGCCCCGAAATTTAACCGAAAACTTAACGAACCGCCTATGAACTCTTTACGCCCAGTAAATCCGGATAACGCTTGAGGCACTCGTATTACCGCGGCTGCTGGCACGAGTTTAGCAGCCCCTTATTCCTTCGGTACCATCAAAGTTTTTCCCGAAGAAAAGTAGTTTACATCCCGAAGGACTTCTTCCTACACGCGGCGTCGCTCCCTCAGACTTTCGTCCATTGGGGAAGATTCTTGACTGCAGCCTCCCGTAGGAGTCTGGGCAGTTTCTCAGTCCCAGTGAGGCGGGTCGTGCTCTCACACCCGCTATCCGTCGTAGCCTTGGTAGGCCATTACCCTACCAACAAGCTGATGGACCATAGGCCCCTCCCGAAGCGATAAATCTTTCTTCCGATGTCTTGCGACACCGGAACGCATCCAGTATTAGCCCGTCTTTCGACAGGTTATTCTGAACTTCGGGGTAGGTTACCAATGTGTTACTCACCCGTTTGCCACTGACGAAACCCTTGCGGGCTCCGCCCGTCCGACTTGCATGCCTAAGACACGCCGCCAGCGTTCATCCTGAGCCAGGATCAAACTCTCATTAGATTGAGAGTCAAGTCTGTCTTTCGACAGGACCTGAGCTCTTATATATGCCTTTCGCCATACCCCGGAAGGGGCCAACGAAAGGGCTTGGATTTGACTATTGAGCCTTTCTTACCACTTTCTGAATGTCAAAGGTCGTTTTTTCTTCAGCTAATTTTTTTGTGAAGAAAAAACAGTGACACCCGATTTTTCAGATATCCCTGTTTTTTCTCCTCGGTTTCTTAACGAACGCTTTTTTGGCTGTTTTTCCTCAAATATTGTCTCCCCATTAATTGGTTATGGGCGCATTTTTTTGTTTTCACAGGTTTTCCACCCGCAATCTCAATATATCGTATTTCAAAGGAAGTGTCAAGAAAATTGCTTATTCTGTGCCTAGGCTATACCGGCGGAAGAAAAAGATGCCTTGAATGGTGACGGCGAGGATGATCGCACCTAAGATAATCACAATATAATTAATTTTTACAAAGTCGGATAGCGCTCCAATGACGAGCACCGGGAGCAAGCCCATAACGTTTGAAAAGGTGTAGAGTCCGCCGAACACGCGTCCGCGATCTTCAGCCGGGGTCCGTTCATGAATTGTTGTTTGAACCGGGACAAGGATGAACGGGTCAGCAAAGCCTGAGAACCAGGCCAGGATCACCACAATAATAGGGATAAACGTTTCGGTCGAGACGGTGATGCCAAGTCCGCGGACAAAGCCGAGGATGCCAGGCCAAATTGCCAGGGCAACGAGAGCGCAACCGTCAATAAACATGCCAATGGTAATGAGCCGGCTTTTATTGGCGGTATGTTTAAATCGATTTGCGATCAGCACGCCACAGAGCGTTCCGATGCCGGTCGGCAAAATGACATAGAGACTTAAGCCTTCAACGTTGAGGCGAAGAAAGTTTTGTGAGAAGCTCGGTGCCAGCGAAATGAACGCCCGCTCGATGCTGAACACGACGGCGGCCTGGAAAATAACGAACCGAATAATGCGATTTGTCCAGATGTAGCGGATACCGTCAACCATGCGCTGCCAGAAAGCGCGATAATCGAAAATTTTCGGAAGGCCGGTTGCGGCCAGGTCTTTCAAGTGATCGACCAACGGCGGCAAAAGGCTTGTTAATACGGTCGAGATAGCATATAAGCCCATCACAATCATAAACACCTTAATTGCGCCTAAATGAGTCAGGGCCGGGCCGGCGATGGTATAGCCAGCCAGAAACATGGCATAGCTCGTAAATTGATAAAAGCTGTTCGCAGTAAAAAGGTGGTCTTTTGAGACGAGCGTTGGGATTGACGATACCTCTGCCGGGCTGAAAAATTGGGCGATGACTGACAAAAGAAAAGCGACGCCGATGAGAATATACGCCTGATGGCTAAACGCGATCGCCGCAATGACCAAGAGAAAGCGCAGTAGATTTGACATTACCAGGATTGTCTTGCGATTGCGAATATCGGCGACCACGCCGGCTGCTGCCGAGAGTAATATCGGCGGGATGCTAATCAACACAACCAGGAGACTTACTAAAAAACTCGATTGGCTGATTTGAAAAACTAAAATAACCAGGCTGAAATTTAACATGTTTTCAGCCAGCTTGGTACACGCTTGGGCACCCCAGAGTTTGAGAAAGTTTGGATAGCGGACAATACCGATGTATTTTTGTAGCGGCATGGTTAGCGCGGTTTTTTTCTCAAATGCTTTCTTCGCCAGACGGCGATTCGGGCATGGTCGCCTGATAGGAGCACGGCGGGAACACGGCGGCCGTTGAATGTTTCGGGTCGAGTGTACTGAGGGTATTCAACCGTCTGTAAATCTCGCGAAAAAGACTCGTCTTTGTTTGAGTCGGTGTCGCCGAGCACGCCAGGCAAGAGACGGGCGACGGTATCAACAATAACCATAGCGGCCAGTTCGCCACCCGTCATAACATAATCGCCGATAGAAATCTGCTCATCAACGTACCGGCGGATTCGTTCATCAAAACCTTCATACCGGCCGCAAATGAGCGTCATTCGTTTATATTTCTTCAGGCGCTTGGCTTCGCGTTGGGTAAACGTCCTTCCTTGAGGTGTCAGGAGAATAACCCGGTGACTGGCCAATTTTTGCGGTGGCAAACAGCCGAGTTTTTTGAGAGTCCGATAAAGCGGTTCAGCCTTCATAACCATACCGGGTCCGCCGCCATATGGGCGATCATCGGTTGTTCGATGTTTATCAACCGTATATTGACGCAAGTCGTGAACACGAAGATCAACGAGCTGGTTACGGCGCGCGCGCCGAATAATACTCTCGTCGAAATACGAGTTAAATATGTTTGGGAATATTGTTAGGATGTCGAAACGCATGTGAGAAATTCAAAATTAATAATTCAAAATTCAAAAGGAAGGAATCCGCCTTGGGCGGAGGCAATGATTTTGCATTTTTAATTTTGAATTTTGTATTGCTTTTCATAACAAAACCGCTGGTGGTAATTGTACCATACCCAGCGGCTGTTGTCCTCTACTTAAAGAGAGTGACTAGAGTTTGAGGTCGTCCATTCCGGCATCCGCATCTTCTCTCGGTGCCTGCATTTTACCACTATCAGACTTGCGGAAACCCTCTGGTTCGTAAATCTTGAGATTGACTCGGGCGTGGTTTTTCGCGCCGACGACGCGGAGCAGTGTCCGCAGCGCCTTCGCGGTTTGGCCCTGACGTCCAATGACTTGTCCGAGATCCTGAGGATTGACTTTCAGGGTGATTAAGACACCCATCTCGTCAACCCGTCGGTCGGTGGACACGTCCTCGGGTCGGTCAACCAGGGTTTTGACGACATACTCGATAAACGCTTGGTCTTGTTCTTGTTGCGCCATTTCTCGTGTACAGTTAATTGTAACGATCATAGCCGGAACAGCTGTCGACGTCACTCTCCATGTTCGAGAGGTACAGCCGTGGCTACGTGATTTATATTATAGAAACTGACAGGGAATTGTCAAGATAGCAGCGCGGGCTAGCGGTGCGTTTCACGGTTTACGCGCCTCTTGAGCCAAAATGATTTCATGAGCGGCACGGTGGCGGTCGAAAGAACAAAGGCAACGGCCGGCACCAGAGAATTTAACCATGGCTTCGGCAGACGGGCGGCGTAAAAAAATAAAACCACAACAAGATATGTCAGTGTGGCGATGAGAATTTTTCTCGCCCAGCTCGTTTCCCAGGCCTTGTCGGTCTCAACACGTTGGTTCCGTTCCTCGATTTTTATAATTCGGCCTTCGAGTTCGTCAAAACTGGCCATGGCATTTGCTTTTATTCTTTTGCTGGTTCGCTTGGGGTTTCGGCCGGTTTTTCGGCGGGCGTTTCTTTTACCGGTTCGGCCGCGGTCTCGGCTGGTTTCTCAGCGGCCGGTTCTGGCTTTTTTTCACCTTCGGCGGCCGGAGTTACCGCGTCGCCTTTTTTCTTCTTTGGTTTCCAGCTGGTGCGTTTTGGACCTGCCAGTATTTTTTGGTCAATGAGAAGATTGTGGACGGTGGGCGAGGCTTGGGCGCCTTTTTCCAGCCAATATTTTATCCGGTCAACCTTAAGATTTACCTCAGGCGGGGATTTGTGAGGATTGTAATTGCCGAGCAGCTCAAGATAGGTACCAAAAACATCCTTGGTCTTTTCTGAGACGATGACCCGGAAGAATTTCTGGTTTTTTTTACCGGTCGGCGAGAGTCGGAGCATTAACATAATCAGTGTAAAATTTAGAATTTAGAATTCAAAACGAAGGTGTTTTCTTTTGAATTATTAATTTTGAATTGCATTTATTGCTTTGATGGCTGGATTGATAGTAATGGAAATTACAAAAAAGGTCAAGGGGGCCTCGCTCAATACCCATACCCATTACATATGGGTTTATACGCCAGGTGGACTGTTTCGATCTAAACTCTGATGGCGCCGGGTGGGATGGGGCTGTCCGGCGTTTTCGATTCGGTCTGGGCTGAAGGTCCTGGCCGATCGCGGCCAGGTCGCCAGACCGGCATTTCCTCATTGAATTTATTTTTAAAAAAATACGCCGCTTCATTACTATCGCGACATTGCATAAATGAGCCGCGTCCGCCATTAATGATCCGGCACGTTTCCTCGCTGTCCATGTCCTGGCCATCGATCGTGCCGTGCGCCCAGAGGATTTTTCCTTCCTCCTGTTGAAAACGAACAGCAACCGATTTGTTATTAATAAAACCGACTACCACAAGCGTGTCGGTCTGAGCGTCATAGTATTGAATTAAACGCGTCTGCTCTTTCTTCCCTTCCTCCGGTGCTTGAGGGGACTCTTTTCTGAGCACTTTATCGGGTGTGTTGATACCTTCGGATTCGCGGTTGGTCATATACGTTTGTTGTTTCACAAGAATTCATCGATTCCCGTGTCGCTTGATCACTTCCTCGGCCTCTTCCATCTTGACCGAGAGGAGTTTCGAGACGCCGTCTGACTGCATGGTTACGCCATAGAGGATACTGGCCTTCTGCATGGTGGCGCGGTTATGGGTGATAGTGATGAACTGGGTTTTATGCGCCAGTTCGTTCAAAATATTTGAGAATTTTATCGAGTTCGCTTCGTCGAGTGCGGCATCGACTTCGTCGAGAATAACGAACGGCGACGGGTTGTTTGAAATGATGGCGCAGATCAAGGCGATCGAAGTAAGCGCTCGCTCGCCGCCGGAAAGCATGGTAATGGTCGTCACGCGCTTGCCGGGCGGAATAGCTTGGATTTCGATGCCGGTCACGACTTTGCCGATCGGTTTTGGCTCTTCCTTATCCGCCGGCTCATCGCTATCGCCATCATCAGTCGATTCCTCGTCTTCTTCCGGTTCAGCATAGATATCGGTTTTTTCCAGGCTCATTTTGGCCGAGCCGCCCTTAAAGAGCATTTTGAAATATTTTCCGAATTCCTGGTTGATTTTATGGAAGGCGTCGTCAAACTGCTGTTTGATCGTTTCATCGAGGTCATGGATGGCTTTTTCGAGCGAATCAATCGCGAGATACAAATCGTCCGATTGGGTTTTTAAAAAGGTGTGGCGTTCATTTGTTTGTTTGTACTCCTCAGTGATGCCCTCGTCAATGCCGCCGATCAATTCGAGCTGGTGCTTTTGCTGGTGGATTTTTTCAAGCAGAACAGAATTTGTCGTTGGGCTGGCAAATTTCTGGTGTTGTTCTTTTACTTCACGTTCAAGTGCCTCGGGAATTTCTTCTTTCATCTCGCGCTCGAGGTCGTCGCGTCTGGTTTCCAGGCGCGCTTGCTTGATTCGGATTTCATTCAGCGCGTGGGTGATGGTGTTGAGGGCGTTCTGCCGGTCACGGAACTGCTTCTGGAGCTGAAACAGGGCGTCTTTTTTCTCTTGCTCGACCCGGTTGAACTCGTTCATTTTTTCGCGCATCGCTTTCAGTTCCTGATCAAGCGCGCTGACCTGCTGGTCAATTTCCGCAGTATCTTTTTGAAGATTGAGCTGGGTGGCTTCCGGACGCTTCGTCTGCTGGTCAATCAAGGCAATTTCTTTGTCCAACCGAGCCACCTCTTGCTCCAAATCCGTTTTTTTATCATGCAAAACCTTCTCTTTTTCTTGCCAGGTGCGCAGTTTGACCACCAGGTCATTGATTTCGTTTACCAGGCTGTCTTTTGTTCGGACAAAGATCGTCAGCTGGTTCTGCAGCCGAAGGAATTCCTCCGGCGTGGCGGTTGGGGCCGACCGGCTTAGTTCTTTAATATAGCGGGCCAAGCTCTGCTGGATTTCGCGAGCCGTTTTTTTCAGTTTTGCGATATCCTCGGGGTTTTCAATCTTATCAAGGCGGGCAATAAAATTCTCGTAGCTCGATAAAATGCTTTGAAGATGGGCTTCGATCTCGGGGATTTTTACGGTTTGCTTGCTCTCGAGACGCTCTTTGGCTAAGAGCAACTGGCGTTCGATTTCTTCAAACTGTTTAACGAGATTATTCTGCTCCTGCTTTTTCTTATCGAGCGTGCCCTCGATCGCTTCAATGTTCGCCCGCAACGGTTTCATGTCCTCATCGAGCTCGATCTGCAAACGGCGGAGCGCTTCGACGCGCTTCGTCAGCCAGACGCGATTGGCCTCACCGGCCTGGGTGGCGGCAATTTCCCAGCGACCCTTGAGCACGGCCTGATCCTGGAGCAGGGAATTCTTTTTATCGAGAATCTTGTTGTAGTCGCGCTGCAGTTCGCGAAACAGTTCGTCGCGCGACGTTTCTTGTTCCAGTGCTTCGAGTTTTTCTTGAACGGTCGAAAGTTCGCGCGTGGCGGTTTGATGTTTTTGGTCGGTTTCCGAATGCTCTTTGCCGAGGTCGGTGAGTTGATCGGCCAGTTCTTTCCACAGATTGGCGTAATATTCTTTCTGGATAACGCGGAGCTCTTGTTCGATAGTTTCACGGCGCTCGAGCCGGTGAACCTGTCGGGTAAGTGAGCGCAGGCGAGGCTCGATTTCTTGAAGCAGCAGCTCAGCCTGCTGAAGATTCTCTTTTGTATGGGTAAGCTTCTGCTCGGCTTGCTCCTTTTTGATCTGGAATTGGCGGACGCCGGCTGCCTCGTCAAAAAACTCCTTGCGTTCCTGCGGACTGGCGGTGAGAATGGAGTCGACCATGCCCTGGCCGATAACGGAATAGCTCCGTTGTCCAAAATTCGATTTTGCGAGCAACAGAATAATATCCTGCAGGCGCACCTTTTTTTTATTCAAAAAATACTCGCCCTCGCCAGATCGGTAGATGCGCCGAGTAACCACAACTTGTGGGAAGTCGATCGGCATCGTTCCGTCTTCGTTGTTGATGTGGAGCGAAACCTCGGCTAACCCGAGCCGAGGTTTCTTATCCGACCCAGAAAATATAACGTCTTCCGATTTTTTGCCTCGGAGAAGTTTTAAGCTTTGTTCGCCCATGACCCAGCGGACGGCGTCGGCCACGTTTGATTTTCCGGAGCCGTTCGGCCCGACAATAGCCGCAATGCCACGATTGAACTCCATCGTGACTTTATTGGCAAATGATTTAAAGCCTTGGATTTCGAGTTTTTCGAGATACATTAAAAAAAATTTCTGTTTAGTAGGGACGGATGCGATGATTTCACAACAACAGGAGAAAAATACACACCTATTGTACAAGATTATTGCGAATCCGGCAAGAATGTATGGCCGTATAAAAATTTGTAATACATAAAAGACAACCTATCTGTGCAAAAGCGTACCTGGGAGCGCTTTCGCACCGCGCTAGATTGCCTTTTGTACCCTCTGCCGTGGGGTATTATGGAGAGCCCTTGCAGTTTTCATCGCAGCAGCCAGGTACGCAATGGCCGGCAAAGCACAGCTTTATTTGCCCCCAGGAGCAGTTGACGCCTTGTTGCCCTGCCTGTTGGTGTTGCGCAGCGGCTGGTTGGCTAGCCGTGATCACATACGCGGCCACGCCTGACGAGATTACCACCGCGATCAGTAAGCCAAGAAGGAATTTTTTCATATTCTCACCCCCTTTCAATAATTCGCGATTGTTGGCAATTTACGGTTTGCAGTTTTCCGGGCAACAATTCTGAACACACCGCCCGGCATAGCACGCTTTTATCTCACCCCAACTGCATTGCACATACTGTTCGGCTTGTTCGCGCGCTTGAACGGTTTGTTTCGGGATAATGAGAAAACCAACGCTTAGGGCAATGATTGAGACGAGAATCAGTCCGAGAACAAAATATCGCATTGTTTTCACCCCCTTTCGTGTTTGTTAAATTGTCGTAATAGCTACGGTTTGCAATTTTCCGGGCAGCAGTGATTACAACCACCGCCATAGCAATCCTTGATTTCGCCCCAGGAACAATCTATGGAATATTCGAGTGGTCGGGCCTGCGCCGGCGCTTTTGTCATGACGACGAAAACCCCGATGCTACCAGCAATCATAATGGCGACCATGAGGCCAAAAATAAATTTTTTCATGCTGTCACCCCCTTTCATTTATATTAGAGGCAAGCTGATTTCTTCAGCCCTTGAGAAAATGGTGGAGTGACTTCGGATGAAGTCATTCCACCGAGATGTCAAAGGTTCAAGGTTCCACGGATCAGCGCATGAGCACCAACTTGCGCTCGAGTTCGCGACCCTGGGCCGCAAGACGGGCGAAGTAGATGCCTTGGCTGACCAGCCGACCGTCGTCGTTCATTCCGTTCCAGACGGCCTGGTAGGCGCCGGGCTGGCCCAGGCCGTTGATGAGCGTACGGACGACTCGTCCGGCTACGTCGTAGACGCGCAGGCTGACCGGCCCGGCCTGCGGGAGCGTGAACTGGATGGCCGTCAGTCCGCCGAAGGGATTCGGACGGTTCTGGGCGAGCGCCAGCTGGATGTCGGATTTCTGCTCGTCCACGGCGACGACGTGATTGGCATGCAGGAACGGCGTGAGCGGATCGCAGAAGGCGGCATACGACTGGGCGGTGTTCACGATGTCAGGATGCGTCTCAGGATCGTACGCGATCAGGATATCGCACAGCGCCAAGCGGATGCTCTCAGCCACCGGGCGAGAAGGATCTTCGTAGATGCGGTGCACGATCGTGGCAGCGATGACGACGTTCGCGTCCTGCCAGGTCCCGGCGGTCGGTCCAGCCCAGCCGATCGCACCTTTGTTCGAGGCGGTCAGGAACCGGTTGAGGACCGTTTCCTGATAGCTTGGATGCATCACGAAGAACTCATCGCCGGTGTCGCAGGAACTGCCGATCACCCAGGGGCACCAGGTTCCGGAGTAGATCATGCTCATGGTGAAGCCGGCGCTGACCGAGAAGAAGTTCCCCGGCTTGTACCGATTCCCCATGGCACTCGCGAAGACGACGAGCTCGAGGTCCGAGTTCCAGCGCTGGGCCGCCATCACCGCCCTGGTATAGGCGTCGAAGTATGTCGATTCCAGCATGCGATTGACGTACTGGTAGCCCGGCAGGATCGAGGTGATACTGTCGGCCATAGCGACCGCCAAGTCACCCTCGCCGTCCTCGTAGTGATCCACGTCACCCACGAAGAACTGGACCTGGTACGAGTCCGCCGGATAACCAGCGTCGTTGTAGTACTCCATGTTCCAGATGTGGTTCAGGTACTGGCTGGCAGTGGTGTAGGGCAGGCGGGTGACCGTCTTGTCCGGCAGTCCGTTCCCGTCGGTGTCGCCGTAGAGGATCATGTCGGAGAGGAACCAATAGGGACTGTAGTAGGCCATGTTTTGGTTCCTCGGGAGCGGGTCGGGCACGATCTGGGTGGGGATGAGGTTATGGGTGGGATTTCCACCGCTGGGATAGCCGTCCTGGAGATAGCCTTGGTAGATGGTCGGCCAGCCGTTGGCGCTCCAGAGCGCTCCGCCCCAGCCCGGATCTGAATTGTCGCCGACGAGCAGGAAGTACTGGGCGTTACTGTTCCGGACGTAGTTCTTGATGCCGTTCAGGATGTCGCCGCCGAAGCTGGCGGTCGAGACGATAGTGACGGTGTAGCCCTTCGCCGTCCAGTAGTTGGACATGTACTGGCTGTCCCCCACAAACTGTGGGGCTGCGATGATGACGAAGCTTCAGGTGTCGCCGCCGCGCCCGCAGGACGGATTTCCGCCGCCGCGGTTTCGCTCTTTCTCGTCAAGCAGTGTTCGCAGTTGGTCATCAGTTAGAAGCGTGTCCGGTGATGCGGTCGGGATCGGATGGGCAACGGCAGTCTCCTGCATGATCTCGTGGCCGCCGGTCTCGACTTCGATCAGGCGGTAGGCGGGGTAGCCAGCGCCGACGGACTGTTCATAGCGGGACTGGCCGGCCGGAATCGTAGCGAGCGTAACCCAGTCAGCGCCGGAGAGGCCCTGGACAAGGTACTTCTCGGTTCGAAACTCGGACGAGACCTCCCAGGTAGCGAGGCCGTTCTCGTCGACGGCGAAGGTGCAAATCTCTGCCGCCGGATCCTGGCCGTGCTTCAGCCGCCAGGTCATGTCGTCGGGACCACCCTCTTGGCTCCCGTCGAGATGGGCATTGCTGTTGCACTTACTGACGATGTTGCTCGAGAGGGCGGAGAGGTAGGAGGCGCCGAAGGAACCGGTGACAGGCGCAACGTGGACGGTCAGGGTCGTGTCGTTCGCCAGTTGTGCGCTCGTGACGGTGAAGGTGATGGGATCACCACCCGGTCGGGTGACTTCGAACGCGCTGAGCGCGCCCCCGATGGTCGTGATCTCGGTGTCGAAGAGGACCTGGAGATCAAGGCCCTGGTCGGGGATCTGGTCGCCGTGGTCGAAGTTGGCCCACTTTACACAGGGGGTCAAGGTGGTCTTTCCGCCACCGGTCTGCGGCTCGCGCATGTGGCACTTGGAAGAAGCGTGGGCAAAGCCCCAGCTGGCAGTTCGGCGTTTCCAGCCGTCCTGTCCGTCGAGCCCGCCCCAGATCGCGTCCGTGTTCGTGAAGCTCTCTGAGTCAGAGAGGAGGTCGTCATTGACAAATTCCACTCTGGCCCCGGTCCACGTTCCCGAAGCGGTGCTGAGGCAGGTCTCGATGTCCACGATCGCGTCGTTGAAGTTGCAGCGCGATGATACCCCAGACCAAGACAAGGCGACTGCCCAGCCGCTCTGCCAGGCGTCTTCGTAGAGGTATACCTCGCCGCTGAAGCCGTGGTTGGCATAGTTCTGGCCAGCCGCGAGAGCGAGCCGACGTCCGCGAGTGGTGTGTGGGTAGACCTCGACAGCGGTGCACTGGTTGTCGGAGTCACCACTCAGAAAGAAAGCTCCGGCGTCAGCCCCGATGTCGGAAACGAACTCCGTCAGGGTCGGGTCTGGCAAGTTGGGGTAGAATGTCGTATCGGGGTTCCCATGCCAGGTGAAGTTGTAGCCTTGGTGGTTGAGTGCGTTCTCCGCGTCAGTCTGTGAGCCGTTGATGAATTGCCAGGGTTCCTCGAGACGGGCGAAATAGGAGCCCGGCGTCTTGGATTGGCCTGGCGGTTCGGGTTGGGAAGCAGGGGCGATGGTGGTAAGACAAGCCAGCCCGAAGATACTGATGAACCAGAACTTCAGGATACGCATGCCTTACCTCCCCTCGATGGCGATCAGGTCCCGGAGGAAATTGTCTTCCTCCAATGCCGTGTTCTTGACGTCGATCATGGCGATGGCACGGGTAAGTGCGTCGCCGCTGAGGCCGCTGGCCTTGAGGGCAGTGACACTATCGATGGCGGCGATGGTCTTCGCCTGCCAGATCGGGTGTATTACCGTGAAGTAGCCAGAGCCCCAGAAGATCCAGGACCCGTTGTTGTAGAACTTCCAGAACCGGTCGACCTGGATCTGTCGAACCCTGTTCGAATCCGAGGCGGCCTGTTGGGATCGCGCCGGGGGATTGACCGGGCATCTGATGATGCACTTGATCGGGATGTTCGCGAACTCGATCCTGATGGTCCGGCCGCCCGGTTCGTAGGAGATGACGACATCGCGATGCGCCTCCAGCACCTGCGTGTAGAGACGTACCCAGTCAGACGGCGTCGCGGCGCTTCTGGCGGCCGTCGACGCCTCATCGATGACGGCACCGGCCGCTTTGTATGCCTGGGCGGTCTGAAGATCGAGTTCCGTCAGAGCAGTCGGCGCTTCCTCCCTGTGGGCGCGCGGCCAGTACTGATACCTTCCCTGGTAGTAGGAAACACCGTCGCGTTCCTCAAACCAGGCCTCGCCTTGGACTTCGGCGCCGTAGGCCCAAACCGGGCCACGGGTTGTGGTTGACGGTTCGGTCGCCTGGGCGCAGCTGGCATTGAACACTGCTACCAGGACGATGCAACAGAGGACACTGAGTCGGTGCATGGCTCCCTCCTTCTGATCGGGGCGGTTCCGTGGCTGCGGGTTTAGAGACACTCTGCGAATTATCCGTGGTTAAAATCTCAAGGTGCGTATGGCAGGGTAATCCCTCCAGCACCCTGACTTACCCGAGGGATGTATTCGGATAAGAGTGGGATGCTTGAGTTTTTTGCCCAATATAAGACAAAAACCTCAATAAAGTGAGGCTGGTGAGTTAGTGAAATCGTGATCGGTTTCGCTACTGGCTCCGCGTAGTCCCAGCCCTCCTCTATTTAACTAGGATGGCTAAGCGACCAATTAAGTACTACGCTTCATCGCCTCACAGATATTGTTGTTTCCACCTTAGTCCCGTGCCGTATGGGTGTCAAGGAAATTTATCAACAGGCTGTGTATAAATATCGCTATAATTTTTATAAAAACATTTATTAACAATTTCCGCTAGGTAAGAAAAACCGCCGGTAGCAACAATACGTTGCGCGGCGGCGGGTGACAGAGCTATCTCCCGAGATACGTGCGGAAGCGGTGGATGCCTTCCTCGATATTCGGGATCGAGTTGGCGAACGAGAAACGCACGTAGCCTTCCTGGCCGAAGTGCGTGCCAGCACCGATGGCGACGCCCTTCTTTCTGAGTACGTCGTCAGCGAAGGCTTCACAGTCGTCCGTGATCTCGCTGACATTCGCCCAGACGTAGAACGCGCCACCCGGGCGGCGGCACGTGAAGCCGGGGATGTCATTGAGCGCGTCGACAATGAACTGCCGGCGACGATCGAACTCGCTGACCATGGTCTGGACGCACTCCTGCTCGCCCATAACCGCTGCCAATCCCCCATCTTGGGCGATGACATTGGCACAGCTGGTGAAGTTGGTGATCACACGGACCATCTTCGCGGCCAGCCTCAACGACATGGCACCGTACCCGAGTCTCCAGCCAGTCATGGCGTAGGCCTTCGACCACCCATTCATGACGATTGTCCGATCGAACATGCCGGGAATCTGCGCGATCGAGACATGCTGTAACCCGTCGTAGATAATCCGGTCGTACACCTCGTCGGAGAGAACCCAGAGATTGTGGTCGAGTGCGATCCGGGCGACTTCATGAAGGGTGTCCCGATCCGTAACGTTGCCAGTCGGATTCTCCGGCGAGTTCAGGATGAGGAGTCTGGTCTTGTCAGTCACCAATGACCTCAGCTTATCCGGGTCGAGGGCAAAGCCGTTCTCTTCGCTCAGCCGGATTGGTACAGGTCGGGCGCCGAGCAGACGAGCGACCGAAGGATAGATAGGGAAGCCTGGCTCGGGATAGATAACTTCCATACCAGGATCGACACAAGCTAGGATCGTGAAGGCAATCAGGGGCTTGGCACCCGTCGTGATGGCCACGGAGTCAGGACTGTACGTCAGCCCGAGTGTTCTGTGCATGCGCTGGACGATAGCCTCTCGCAGGAGCACATCTCCAGCGGCTGGCCCATAGTGATGCTTACCCTCCTGGATTGCCCTAATCGCCGCGTCGCAAATGTGCTCGGGCGTCCGGAAGTCCGGTTCGCCGAGACAAAGGAAGATCACCCGGTCGAAAGGATGGCTGGTCGGATCCCGATCGATCTCCGCCTGGATAGCGAGACCATTCTTGAAGGTCACGAACGCGTTTTCGGTCTGGACATTCTCAACGCGTTGTGCAAGTTGCGGCTCCATAGCGAGGCACACTCCCTCTAGAAAGTCCTGATGTGATCACGTTCGTTCACGGTACGGTAGTTGGGTTATCGTGGGTGACAGTTCATTCCATCGGAATGCACTGTCCTGCCATCATATAGTATCATACGATTGTTTGTCAATAAAAATGCCCGTTGAGTGAACTCTTCGGGCAAGCAGAGCTAGGAACGTTTCTTCCGGACCAGCCACCGCACGACCGGCGCGGCCAAGCCGAGAAGCACGCTCCCGGCAATGATCAGTTGAGGCGACATAGACCCGTCGCTCCTTTCATCAGGATCAGGCGGTTGGCTGCAGGGGGAGGGGGTCAACGCGACCGGATCGTCTGCAGACCCGTCGCGATCTCGTGAACAGCTCGGTCCGCAGCCGCCGCAGGATCGTCCGCCTCGGTGAGACCTCGTCCCATGACCACGTACGTGGCGCCGTTCTCGATCGCGCCCTGGGGCGTGGCGATGTGCACCTGGTCGTGCTGGTCGCCCTCCGCGAACCGGATACCGGCGCAGAGGATGACGAAGTCTGGTCCGAACTTCTCGCGAACGGCCGCCGCAAACGGTCCTGGCACAATCACGCCGTCCAGGCCGGCTTCCTTGGCCATGGCGCTCATATCGAGTACGCGATTCTGTAGCCAGGCGTTCTCCGCAGCCGTCCGGTCGTCAGCGGCCACAGAGGTGAGTCCCGGCGCAAAACCCATGGCCACAAAGTCACTGTACTTCTGCGTGGTCAGGATGGTTACCCCGAGAAGCTGCGGCCGCGGCAAGCTGGTCTCTCCAGTCCCTTCCCAGACCTTGTCTCGTGCGGCCACCGCCCCCTTCAGCATCTCCAGGCCACCGGAAATGTGAACGTTCAGGATTCGGATCAGAAGGTGCCGATCGCCGCCGAGAATACCGGCAACTGCACCGCCGACGGTGTGCGGGATGTCGTGGAACTTCCCGTCCACCATCGTGTCCAATCCGCCGATTGCTTCGACGGTCTGCGGAGCGCCGTGACTGTAGTGGATCTCGAGCCCAACCTTGCCGAGGCCGACATGCCCCTTCAAAGTCCTGGCGATCCGCCGAGCTCCGTCGATCTCGGGGGTGTCAATCGCCACGATCAACCGGCTTCTCGCTTCATCAAGCAGCACGTCGGGCAGGACGACGTTACCCGGGTTTCCGTCCATGCGACAAATCCTCCATTTCGTTGGCGACGTTGTAGCGCACCAAAGAGTATTTCTCTCTGGTATTAGCCACGTCGTTTGCGCTATACAGCCGCCAATAATTTAACACCAGTTATTAAGATTGGTCAAACAAAAAAACTCCCGGTTCGGGAGCATTGTTTGTTGCTGACGTTTTTAGAGAACCTTTGACAAAAACAATCCGATAATCGTGACGGCCACGCCCGCTTTGACAATCGTGCCGCCGACAAATCCGACCAGGTGATAATTGCTCGTTTCAATCCGATAGACGGCGTCCCGGCCCGAGATCAGCTCGCCGATGACCGCGCCGACGATCGGCAGGATGACCAGCACCGGCAGCGAATGAAAACCGGAACCGATCACGCCGCCGGCAATCGCGCCGAGAACGCCCCAGGCGGATATTTCAAGCTTTTTTGTGCCGCGCACGCTGGCGATAATATCGAGGAAAATGACCAGGACAACCAGCAGCGTGGTGAGTATCAGAAAGTTGATATCGATTGTTTTGAATTGCGTTGTCAGTCCATACAAGACAACAACCGTCCAGAGAAGCGGGAGGCCAGGCAAGCTCGGAAAAATCGTTCCCAAAAACCCAATCACCATGAGGAGGGCGGTTAATGCGATGAGAACGAGATGGAGGGATTCTGACATGGTTTTACCACTCTTTAACCTTGAGAGCCGCGCGGGCGGCGCTTTCTTCGGCCTCTTGTTTTGAGGCGCCGGTTCCGCTAGCGACGCAAACGTCTTTTAAATATACTCCGATGACAAACTGCTTGGCATGATCCGGACCGTCTTCTGAGAGCACTTTGTAGTGCGGGGTGATGCCTTCGATTTCCTGGCTTTTTTCTTGGAAAAGGCTTTTCGGATCAAGATAGAGATGATTTTGGAGGATGTGTTTGAGCTTCGGGAGGAGAAATTGCTGAAGCATTCGTTCGGCCGCTTCAAATCCCTGATCAAGATAGAGCGCGCCGATGACCGATTCGAAGGCATTCGCAAGAATGTAGCGACGCGCTTTCGAATTTGTATCTTTTGATTCGCCGCGGCTCAAATACAGAAAATCGTTGAGCTTCAACTCGTCAGCCATTTCAGCGAGGCGTTCGCTCTTGACGAGGCTGGCCCGCCAATTTGTCAAAACCCCCTCGCTTTCATCTGGAAATTCGGCATACAGATGTTTCGTCACGACGAGCTCGAGAACCGCGTCACCGAGGAATTCAAGGCGCTCATTATGCCCCAGGGCAAAACCCGGATGCTCGTTGAGATAGGAGCGGTGGACGAGGCTCTGTTTCAGTAAATCTTTGTTCTGGAACGAGAAGCCAAGTGTTTTTTCAAGTCGAGAGAGGTCTTTCATAGCGTCGAACGCATCTTCAGCGGAGGGAGCCGGGTATCTTCGCGATACCAAGTTTCCTGCACCGAAGAAAATTAATTATTGAATTGGTTGTTTTACTTCCGCCGGCTTTTTCTCCGCATCCATATCCTTGTAGATCGCACCCAGGACGCCGTTAACGAATTTTCCAGACGATTCGCCGCCGAACGTCTTGGCCAGTTCGATTGCCTCATTGATTGCCACCTTAGGTGGAATATCGGGCGCGAATCTCAGCTCATAGACGCCGATCCGGAGAATATTACGATCCACGACGGTAATTTGTTCGAGCGGCCATTCCGGCGCGTACTTCGTGATCAGCTGATCGATATTTTTCATGTGCTCGGTCACGCCCTTGAGGAGCCGCAACGTAAATTCCGCGTCGTCAAAGCCAGGTGCGAATTTTTCGACATTATCTTTCGCGGCTTTTGCTAAATTAATCGGCTTTTGACCGTTGAAATCCCATTCGTAGAGGGTTTGCATGGCCAAGGTTCGGCCGAGGTGACGGTTCGACATGGTTAGCGCTTTTTCCCTTCCTCTTTTTCGTGCTTTTTCTGCTCTTTTGCCTCTTGTTCGGCTTCGCGTTTCTTTTTTGGCGTCTTGAGCTTTGTCTTTATCTCAAGAATCGGGCGGCTCCGATAGGTACCGCAGAACGCACAGGCGTGGTGTGGTCGAATCGGTTTTTTGCATTTTGGACAAACCGAAAGAGATACTTTCTTCTGTTTGAGCAGAGAGATGCGTCCACGTTTGCGAGATTTTGACGATTGTTTTCCTGGAAGTGCCATAAGTACAGATTAAATATACAATAATTTTTAACATTATGCAAAATTCCTATAACCGTATAAATATATGCTCATTTACCGTTTTTGTCAAGCCGCACAGGCAATGAAAAAAACAGGCGGGATAACGTGCCACCCGCCTGTTTTCTATCTGAAGGAGAGTAGAGAATATCGTTACTCGTGACGTAAAGCCTTCACCGGATCAAGCCGGGCGGCGCGCCGGGCCGGCAGCCAGCCCGCCAATAGCGTGATCACAAACGCACCCGCCAGAGTGCCGAGCGCCAAACCGGCGCTGATGTAGAATTTCAAAAAAGTTGTCGTCTCGCCCGGATCTTTGCCGGTGGCCGAAAAATAAGTGCCGACGCCAGCCACGATCAGTTTGCCGAGCACGAACGCGCCGCCCAATCCGACTGCAGCGCCGAGTAGTCCCAGCCAGGCGGCTTCGATAAGAAACAGCCAGGTGATCGTCCGACGTGAGGCGCCGAGAGCAGCTAGAATGCCGATCTCCCTGGTCCGTTCCAATACCGCCATCAGCATTGAATTAGTAATGCCGATCAGGGCAACCACTAAGCCGATGCCCCCGATGATCCCGAGGACGATTTTCATGATCAGGAAACCCTGGTTAAGCTGGTTGATCAGTTCTTCCACGCCGCTGGCATACCAGCCCTGTTTTTGGATTTCCTCTCGCACCGACTTCACATTGTCCGGTTCATCTACGATAACATTGACGGTACTCCAACTTTCCAGCTTCGGATCATATCCCTCGCCGGCCGGCCGGTCATTATTAATTACTTCGGCAAAACCCAGGCTGATCGCGTCAGCCCCGAACGGTCCGAATGAATTGGTCGACTTTTTAAGTACGCCCGTCACGGTCGCCGAATATTCCTTGACGACCTCACTCTGCCCCTGCATTGACCATTTAAGCAGCTGCAATGTTACTGTTTTACCGACGAGATCGTTCGGGGATACCTTCAGATTATCAGCGGTCTGTTGCGACAGTACGACGGCGGTAGCGTCGTTCTCAGTCCACCAGGCGCCGGCTTCAAGTTTGTCTTTCTTTTTCTGGTCGATGATCTCGACCGGCGTTGGGGTCAACATCTGTTCGTTGGTCGCGCCGTTATAGGAAAGCCTCAAATCGTAAAGCGTGTATGACGGGTAGGCGATTTTTACATGAGGTATGTCAGTCAACGTTTTCAGTTCGTCCACGGAAAAACTCGATGATGCGTCACCTTCAACAACCAGGCCAGGCCCATTTTGGGGAGAGTTTTTCATTACCGTCAACTGCGTCAGCTCCATTGACGACAGAAGCATTTCTTTATTAGCCTTTTGAAGGCCGGCAGCAAACGAGATTAATAAAACCATGGCACCGATGCCAACGCTCATGCCGAGCACAGTCAAAACCGTCCGGAATTTCCGGCGCCAAATATTTTGAAAGGATAATTGAAAAAGTCGCGCTGGTTTCATGAACGTCCTCCAGTATCAACTTTACCGTCGAGCAGGTGGATGGTGTGTGTGGCGGCGGCCGCGACGCGATCATCGTGGGTAACAACCAGCAGCGTGCTGCCGGCATCGCGTGCCAAGCTCGTGATCGCCTGGATTACCTCTTTGCCTGAGGCGCTGTCCAGATTGCCAGTCGGTTCGTCTGCGAGCAGGAGCTTCGGCCGGTTTAGGAGCGCCCGGACAACCGCGACGCGCTGCTGCTCGCCGCCCGAGAGCTCGGCCGGACGATGGTGGCGCACAGCTGACAAGCCGACGCGTTCCATCAGTTCATTAGCCCGGCGGGTGGCCGCCTTCAAGTCGTCGCCGGCCAGGAGGGCGGGCAGCAGAACATTTTGTTCAGCGCTGATATTTGGCAGGAGATTGAAGGACTGGAAAATAATACCAACCTCGCGCTGGCGGTAATGTGCCAGCTGGCGGTCTTTCAGTGAGCCGACGCCCTGGCCGAAGACGGTTAAACGCCCTGAGGTCGGCCGGTCGAGGCCGCCGATCAGGTTGAGGAGCGTAGATTTGCCCGATCCAGACGGACCGATTAGAGCGATAAAATCACCTCGGCGAATCGAAAAAGTTATTCCCTTCAACACGGGAGTGACAACTTTTCCAAGCGTATATGATTTAGTAAGTTCTTGGATTTGGACGGCCAGCGCCTCGTCAACCATTCGTTTATATGAAGGTTACGGAGGCGACTCTATCTGACGTTTCCGAGAAGCGCATCAAACGGACGCCTTGAGTGGCTCGGCCGAGTACCGAAACGGACTTGATCGGCAGGCGAATCACCTGACCCTTGCCGGAGATAATGATCAGGTCTTCTTTTTCAAGTTTTGAGTTCACAACGTAGGCTGAGACGATTTTACCCGTTTTCGGAGTAATTTTAGCTGTTTTTATGCCGGTGCCGCCGCGGCCCTGGACTTTGTAATTCTTCAATCCCGAGCGCTTGCCATAGCCGTTTTCCATCACGACGAGCAGCTGCATTTCTGGGAGGACTTTGCCCTGGGATATAATCGCCATGCCGCAGACCTCATCAGTACCTTTCAAACGGATGCCGCGCACGCCGGCGGCGCTGCGTCCCATGGCGCGGACCTCCTTTTCGCGGAATTGAATCGCTTGACCCTCGCGGCTGATTAAAACGATATTATCGCTGCCCGTAGTCGGCTTGACCCATTCGAGTGTGTCGTTTGTCTTCAGCCGGATGGCGATCAAGCCGGAGCGGCGGACATTTTCAAAATCCTTAATATCGACTTTCTTGATGACGCCGTTGCGGGTGACCATCATCAGGTATTGGGAGCCTTTCAGTTCCGGGATGGGCAGGATGATCGAAACTTTTTCGTGGCTCGGGAGCTGCAGGAAATTCACGATCGCCTGGCCGCGGGCGGTCCGGCTGGCCTGAGGGATGTCATAGGTTTTTAATTGGAAGACTCGGCCACGCGTCGTGAAGAACAGGAGATTGGCGTGCGTGGTGGTAGTGAAGAAATGTTCGACAGCGTCCTCTTCTTTGGTCGTCAGACCGATGACGCCCTTGCCGCCTCGGCCCTGGGTCCGGAAGGATTCTGGTTCAACGCGTTTGATGTAGCCGTCGCGGGTGCTCATGACGATCGTGGCCACATTCGGGATAAGGTCCTCCTGAGTGAATTTGTCGACCGGGTTCGGGAAGACTTCGGTGCGCCGCTTGTTGTCATATTTTTCCTTCATGTGGAGAAGGTCTTTTTTGATCAAGCCGAGGATTTTCTTCGGTGAGGCAAGCAGGCTCTTCAATTCATCGATCAATTTCAGTTTTTCCTTCAGTTCGTCAAGGATCTTTTGCTGCTCCAAATTTGCCAGCTGGGAGAGCTTCATCTCGAGGATGGCCACGCTTTGGATCTCGGTTAATTTGAACCGTTTTATCAAGTTGACCTTGGCTTCCTCGCGGTCCTTCGATTTCTTAATGGTGGCGATAACCGCATCGAGATGTTTCAGGGCAATCTTCAAACCTTCCAGAACGTGCGCCCGCTCTTTGGCCCGGTCAAGATCATAGGTGAGATAGCGTCGCGTCACCACCTGCTGGTGTTTCAGATATTCCTCGAGGATCATCTTGAGAGTCAAGACGCGCGGCTGGATGCCGTCAACAAGCGCCAGCATGTTTACATGGAACGCGTCCTGGAGCTGGGTCAAGGTGTAGAGCCGGTTGAGCGTTTTTTTTGGATAGGCTTCTTTCTTCAGTTCGATGACGATTCGGATGCCGTCCTTGTCTGATTCGTCCCGCAGATCGCGAATGCCGTCGATTTTCTTATCATTCACCAATTGGGCGATGTGTTCGAGCAGTTGCGCCTTGTTCACCTGATAGGGTATCTCGGTGATGATGATTTTGAATTTCCCGTGTTCTTCAACGATCTCGCTCTTTGCCCGCATCACGATGCTGCCCCGGCCAGTCGCGTAAGCCTGTTTGATTTCGTTGATATCAAAGATTTGCGCGCCAGTCGGAAAATCCGGTCCCTTAATGAATTTCATCAAATCCTCGACCGAGCTATTCGGCTGGTCGATCAGGTGGATCAGCCCATCGGCAACTTCGCCGAGATTGTGCGGCGGAATATTCGTGGCCATGCCGACCGCGATGCCCATGGTGCCATTCAGCAACAAATTTGGTAGCCGAGCCGGCAGCACCTGTGGTTCTTGCTGGGAGCCGTCATAATTCGGGATGAAATCAACGGTATTCTTTTCAATGTTGGCAAGAATTTCCTCGGAGATTTTTGCCAGCCGTGCCTCAGTGTACCGGTGGGCGGCAGCGCTGTCGCCGTCGATCGAACCAAAGTTGCCCTGGCCATCGACCAGGGGATAGCGCAGCGAAAACGTTTGGGCCATTCGGACCATCGCGTCGTAGACGGCTAAATCGCCGTGCGGGTGGTATTTGCCGAGCACCTCGCCGACGACGGTGGCGGATTTTCGATATTTTGACCCTGGCTTCAGGCCGATGCTCCACATGGCGTAGAGGATGCGGCGGTGGACGGGTTTGAGGCCGTCACGGACATCAGGCAAAGCGCGGGCCACAATCACCGACATGGCGTAGTCGAGATACGACTCTTGCATTTCGTCGGTGATGTTTCGAATTGATATTTTTCCGAGGTTGTCTACCATAGAGGATTAGTGCAAATAACGAATTACCGGCTATTGATAAAATTCCGGAAAAACCGTTTGATCAAGTTCTTGTATTTCGAGGTCCTGCTGCGTTGGTTCATCGGGTAATGAGTTTTTTAATTTATCTGCCTGCCCTTTCAAATCAGCCGTTGCCTGGCCGACAATTTTGCCGATATTTGACAGTGTTTGGTCGGCTTGATTTGGTCCCTTTGACGACGGAAAATATTTCATGAAGAAAACCCAGGCGACGACGATAAACGCAAAACTTACGCCGACACCAATCCAGGCGTAGGTTTTTGGACGAACGACCGTTTCAGTCGGACGTAGCGAGGCGAGCGGACGAACCTTTTTTTTCGCTTCGGGGGCGGTTGGTTTCGCGAGCATAATTTCGGGAGCCGGCGGTTCGGCTGGCTTGATATCTGGCCGAGTTTCAACGATTCGCACGGTGACGGCTTGAGCGCGTTTTTTCGGAGCTGGCGCCTTGGATTTTTTCTTTGGTGGCATGGGTTACGGTTGGAGAATAATTGTTCGTGTTTCTTCTTGCGGCAAATCGCGTTTGACGAGCTTGAGTTTTGGCATTTCTTCGGGCGATTTTATACCCATTTCCTGTAAAAAACCACTCAGGGTGTCGAGGCGCGTCTTCAGGCCGGGTAGCCGGTAGTACATCGGGATGACGATCCGCGGTTCTATCTGGCTGATAATTTCCGTGGCTTTGTCGGCTGAGAGGCCGGGCTTACCGCCGACCGGAATAAGGAGGACATCGATGTCCTCAAATGTCTCGAGCTGCTCGTTCGTCAGGGGGTGATTGATCGTACCGAGGTGGGCGATCTGGATGCCTTCAACCTCGAAATAATAGAGGGTCAAAAAATCAGGCTTCAGCGGCTGACCAGTGAGCTGGTCAGCTATGCCGTGTACAAACACCCGTTTCAACTCATATTCACCGGGCCCGGTAATGATATAGGGATTCCCGGAAATACCGCTGGTATAGTTGCCTTCTAGATTCTTCGGTTGGCCGATGGTGACGATTTCCGCTTGACTGCGCACCGGTTTTAAGCCCGTCTCCTTGCCAAAAGGATCGGTTATTAGGGCGCAGTCTTGCGTCTGGATTTTGAAGCTGGTTAAACCGTACCAGGTAATATACATAAAAAAATCCTTAATTCGCTATATTTTCTTGTACCAAAAGAGTAGCACATTTTTACCCTTACGTAAAGGGGATTTTAGGTGTATTTCCACGGCCTTTCTGTCCAGGGTACGGGTAGGGTCAAGACCCTTGACAAAATCAGGGAATCCCGCTTATACTCACGATACGTTTCCTTGCATTTTCGGGAAATCGTGGTGATACTGCAGTGATAAACCTGGGGTAGCAATACCTAAGGATAGTGGAAGGCTCCGACTGGGGAGGATACAATGCTCATTTTGACACGCCGACCGGGCGAAAAGATCTTCATTGATCGACGGAAGCCTCGTCCCGGTCTCAGGAACCTCTGGCATCTATTCGGGAGAGGCAGGCAAGAGCGAGTGGCGACAATCGTCCTGCAAGAACTGCGGCCTGGGGAAGCCGGCATCGGTATCATCGCCGATCCGAGGCATTACCTCGTGAACCGGGAGGAAATTGACGGTCGGATAAAACGTGAGGGTCTGCGGCGGAACGGTCCAGGCGGCACGCCGGGAGGGCCACGACCGGCCCGACGGCCAGGTCCCACGGCGGTAGCAAGCATCATCCACGCGCTTCTTCGGCGACGCCCCTTTCGATTCCAGTCCGTCTCATACCCGTGAGACGACAAACGGACCTCGGGAATTTCCCAGGCCCGCTTTTATTTTGTGTTGAAAATATGGCTATCGTGCCGGATCGACGCGCGTGATGTTGGCTGCCGCCCCGCCTTGAATTTGATAAGGGTAGTTCGCAGCCGACAACTGGAACATATTCAAATAGAGCCCTGGTTGCGGCGCTCGCAGCCGAAGTGTAAACGAACCGATGGCACCAGGCTTTACTGAGGTTTCATTCAAGGTTGCGCCGCCCGTAGCAGTTGACCAATCGGGATCGGAAAATCGGCTGGCTCGGAAGCCTAGGTCGTAGGCGTTGAGACGAATATTCTTGTCCCAGGTTGTCACGCCGGTATTTTTGAAACGCACGGTTATGCTGGGCCGCCAGCCGGTTTTCATAGCGAGCGGCAGGGTCGAGGAAACATACCGCGCTTTATACATGGTGTCCACGCGGGTAATCAATTCGACCTCGGAATTCACGACGCGCTGACCGGCGGCGTAGAGCCGGAAGATTTGTTTGTAGCGTCCCGGGTTAACCGGGCTGGTTTCCTGAAATTCAAAGGTGCCGGTCTGGCCAGGCTTTACGCTTGTCTGTTTGAGCAATATTTTGCCATCCGGTTCCGACCAATCGCGGTCACGATAGCGGCTGGTGGCGTCGCCGAGGTCATAGATATAGAGGTAGGTATTATCGCGCGTCCACGTTTGTGTGCCGGCATTCGTAAACGTCAGGCTGGTCGGCAGCCGCGCGCCCAGAAAGCTGGCTGCGTTGACGGCCTGGGTTTTCGGCCGGGCCGCCCAGTCCAGCCCGGTCACGTGGACAACAAGCTGAAAATCCGTATTGACGATTGCTAATCCATCCTGGACGAGTTGAAAGGTTTCGGTCACCTCGAGATGGTCGTTTGGCGCGGTGATGGTGAATTCAAAACGTCCGGTTTCGCCCGGCGCGACGCTGACGGTGTGTAATTTTGCGACGGCGGTGTCGGACAACCAGCTGGAATCTGCCAAGGGCGAGCCGGCGTGACTTACTGCCAGCATGAGCGGAACAGTGTCATTCCTGTGCCAGGTTGACGTGCCGGTGTTTTTAAAATCCGCCCACAGGGTTATTGTCTCCTGGGTTTGAAGATTGAAATCACGATCGCTGGCGGCGACAAAGCTCGCTCGGGTAGTCGCCTCCGGCGTGCCGAGCTCGTCGTAGTAATGCTGGCTGAGCGTCCGTATTGAAACGAGCCGATCCTCAACGTTCGTTCCGGGGCAGAGCGTACAGTCAACGTCCTTATGACCGAGGACATTCGGCACGTGCACGAGATCCTGGAAATTTGAGAAGCCGATCGGTGAAATGCCATAGCGATGCGCCTTGTCAGCGATCAGTCGGCTCAACGAATCAAGCGCGGCGGCAGTCGGCTCGTCGTCCTGATAATTTCCGAGCAGCGAAATGCCGATCGTGCCGCGATTAAAGTCGACGCCGACGTGGTCGCCGCCGAAACGCTGTTCGTTGCAAGCGCTATTACGATAGGCGTGGGCGCCGATCACGCCGTCGCCACCCTTGCGCCCTTCGTAAATATTTCCGTTGGCGTCGATCAGATAATTATAGCCGATGTCGCCCCAGCCCAGCGCCACGGCGTGCCAGTATTGGATTGACTGGATGACGGTTTCGGGATTGACGCTGCCGTCAGCGCCGGCGGTATGATGGACGATAATTTTCTCAGGTTGGGCGTATTCTGGTTCCCAAAAGCTGATTTCTTCATTCGCGCCCCAGTCAGCGCGCGGAATGATCGGTGTATTTGCGTGGCTGGCGGGTACGAATGACTGGAGAAATCGCTGGAGCCAACTAACAACGCCAGTCCGGGAGTCGACACGGAGCGCGAACGCCTGAACATTGGTTAGCGGTTCGCTGGCGGTATAGCGGTAGCGGAAGGTTGTGGTGGGACTGACAAAAAGCAGATCAGTGCCAGAAAGGTCATTTTTTCCGACCCCCTCCATCGCCGGCACTTTTTTCCAATCCGACCATGTGGTATCGTTTTTATATTGAACGGAAAAAGTCGCGGTGACGGTACCGTGCCAGGTAAAGCCGAAAACCGTGGCGGCTTTTGACAACATGATGTCTGGCGATTGATATTCCGTGCCAATTAAAAAAGGAGAACGTGCTTGTTCACCCAAAGTATTTTGCTGAATCGTTTCAGCGCTAATGCGATCCGGGGCGCTGGCCGTGGCCTGGTACGAAGCCAGGCAGAGCCAGAGGACAGCCAGAATAGCGAATACGCCCCCCACGCGCTTTGTTGTTTTGCGAAGTATCATTTGTGTTTTTATTTTTACTTTCTGCAGTAATTATAGCGCATTTTTGGACTTTTGTCCAGGGGGATAATATTGATCACATCAAGGCAATTACTGATTAGGGCTATCCGATTTTTATTTGACAACCCGGGGGTGCGATTGGTAAGGTGGGGTCGGTTATTTGCAGAGCGCACGCCACGGCTTTTGTTTCAGGCAATCTGGCCAAGCGGCCAGAAGGAGGCAGCCATGAGTTCAACGGAGCGGGCTTTTGAACCGGAGGCGCTCTTTCAAGCGCACCTAGTCCAGCTCATCGCCTGGATTAAGGTGGTGCTGAAAGGCCGCGTTCAGTCAGTTACGCCGAGACCGCGTCAGCCGTACGTCGGGCCGGCGCGCTTGCCAGCTGCAAACGTCAAGGATGATCGCGTTATCGTAACGTACTACGAGGGCTGTTGGCTTCAGCCGATCGACATCCGCCCGGCACCCGGCGCCAATGTACATGACATGGTTACAGAATTGCGGCAGGCCTTTCCGGGATTTCAGCCGCGGGATCCTGCGTCCGAAGCGGACGAAAAGCCGCCACCCGGTCCGGACAGTGGCGGGACGCGTCAGCCGGTCACGCTGGCGGGGCTCGAGGACTATTTCGAGGGAAACCCGCGCGTTGCTACGTACGATCGAGAGCACAATCATCTGCTCCAGCTCCAGGCGGGACAACCCTACCGGCTGGAAGTCAGCGGCGATGGTCGCTATCTTCACTGTGCCGTACGCGTTTCAGACGGGGCGATCCAGTATCGTCTCGATCCGAAGGATGTCCGGGCGGCCGATCTACTCGAGGAAATTGGCGCTTGGCTCGAAGGAGGCTCGGGGGACGATCCGGATCCAGGAGAAGACGCCGCAACGCCTCCACGCGAGAGTGCGCCACCGCCATGTGTGGAAAAGCCGATTTCTTTGGCGGTGAACAACGGTGCTGTCCTCGCTGCAGCCCTGGCGGGCTTGCGGGAGAGCTTCCGTTTACTGCAGGGTATGGGGTGCACGCAGGCGCTGATCAACCCCGAATCAACCCAGCTCACCTTTCCGGACACGGTCTTTCGCCGGGAAGAATGAGCGCACCTTCTGTCGGGCAATCTCGACCACCAACTTTCGGCATTGCCGGGTAACTTTTCACAGAGTTACCCGTTTTTTATTGTTTCTGCAATTTTATATTGCGGGGACAATAAAAAAGTCAGTCCGAGGAAACCCTGGACTGACGCGCAACGCCGAAGGGCGGCGCTAGGCTGAGGGAACAAGCTTCTGGGTGCCAACGATGGTGCCCTCCCGATCACGGAAGATCAGAAGTCCTTCGCAGGGACCCAGGCCGAGCATGTCGTCGTCGACCGTGCCGAGGAGCGCGAGGGTGATCGACGGCTCGTCGCTGACGGCGATGCGGAAGAGCCCAGCCTCTTCTTCCACGAGGAATTGGTGCACCTGCCGGCTCTGATGCTCGAACGGTTGCCCCTCCCAGATCGTCGGATCTTCCCAGAGCGCTCGGATGATCTGGACTCGGGTCTTGCCGGCCGCCCGCTGTGCCTCGAACCAGCGACCTTCCTGAACGGTCTTGCCGCTGACCGTGGAGGCGAGGTGCGGGTGGACGGTAATCGCCGACGGCCCGAAGATGAAGTAGCACGTGAGCACCATGGCGGGCATCGGACCGGTGAAATACCGAGGCCTGTCGAACCGAGCGCTCAGTGAGCCGATCACCTCTTCCCAGTATGAGCTGACCCTGATGCAGTGATCAGCGCCCTCTTGGGTCAAGGTGCGGCTTATGGCCGGCACTCCCTTGTGCGCCTCGCCCCGGCGCACAAACAAGGTCACGCCGTAGGCAGTTGGCGGAATCTTCAGCTCCATGACTAAACCCTCCTTCTATCCGTGTGTCCGACCGTAACCCCGTCGTCCGAAGCCAGCACAACCGCAAATAGTCATATTGGCTCGACTGAATAATGTATCATATACGGACCGAACGTCAAGTCCCGCTCCGATTGTGCTTAGGCCTTTGAAACATGAGAAAAAATTCGCTTGCTAGCGCGGAATCCCATCCATTGCTATACTAAGAGTACTAAGTATTCACAATACACACATGAAAAAACTTCTCTACGCGTTCATCATCGGCGCGGCTTTTATTGTGGCCACGCCCGCCCTGGCCGCGGATGGAACAATCCAGGGGACCGTCACGTACGCGTCAAACGGCAGTCCGATTGAATCATTGACTATGTATGTGCAGAGCACAAGCACTGGGTCTGTCGAATACGCCACGACCGGAGCCGATGGCTCATACAGCGTTGCCGTGGCGCCCGGCACGTATGACGTAACACACTACATGTATCTAGGGAATGTTTCCAATATGTATTTGATCCAACAGACAAAAACAGCCACGGTTACGAGCGCCGGTACGGTGACTAAAAATTTTTCTCTAACCAAGCGCGGCCGTTTTACCGGACGCGTATACGCATCTGATGGAGTTACTCGAGTGGGTGGGGCGACCATTTATTATACCCACGCCGGCGGCTCGGTGAACGGGTACGGGTATGCAACCTCAACCTCGAGCGGCGTGTATTATAGTATTCCGTTGCCTGACGACTACGCTGTTTCGGCGGCTGGCGTGTACAATGTGGTAATCCAAAAACCTGGATATTTCAGCGCTTCCGTAAGCGGTGTCAATTTGACTGGTGATGAACAGACTGTGACCAGGAATTTTTGGCTGAAACCGGCCAGCACCGTTTCCGGCGTGATAAGGAATGCCAGCGGATCTGCTCTATCCGGTGCGACGGTGACCCTTACGAAGTCGGGCGGCGGCACTTACGGGGCCACGACGAACTCGTCCGGCCGGTATACGGTATCTATTTACGACATGTATACCATGAATAGTACGGCTGTGGGTGATTATACGATGACGGTCAGCGCGTCGGGATATGTCACAAAAACAGCGGACGTTTCCATTGCGAGCGATGACACACATCTGACAAATCGGAATCTCTCCTTGAACAAGGGAGGAAAGATAAAAGGCAAAATCACGAAATCGAACGGCAGCGGTCTCTCGGGCGTTACCGTTACGGCCGATGACGGCTCCGGCCATGTCTATACCACGACGACTGGGTCGGGCGGGAAGTATACGCTCTCACGGCTGAAACCGTCGACCAGTTATACGGTTACGGCCACCCGGAACTATTACGTCGGCCAGAAGCTTTATAGCGTTTCCGTCAGCGCCGGTCAGACCACCTCGGGTAAAAACCTCACCCTGCCAGCGGCTGTGAAATTCAGCGGATCCGTGAAATCAAAGAGCGGCGCCCCGCTCGATAATGCGGTTGTCTATCTATTTAAACGGAATAAAACCCGCTCGGAGGTGGCTGATTACGCCTTTACCACGAAGAGCGACGGCGGCTTCACCTTCCGCAATGTCTCACCTGGTGATTACCGGCTGAAAATCATCCTCAACGGCTACATTACGTATACCAAGGAAACAATCACCTTAAATGCCAATACGACCGGCCAAAAGTACCGACTCGACAAGGGCGGCTCAATCCGCGGACGGGTGACGGCTGGCGGCAAAGCCGTCGCGGGCGCGGTTGTCGAGGTTTATGCGCCGAATAACGGCAAGGAGATTCCGTATACGTCTGCCGTGACTGATGAAAAAGGGTATTACCTGGTACGGAGCCTGAAAACCAACACCTATCGTCTGAAAATCAGCTCGACCAAATATATTACCCAGATTGTAAACGTTAACGTCACGGCTGGTCAGACTGCCGGCTCAAACGTGGCCCTCGCGCCGGCCGGCTCGGTTTCCGGCTACCTGACGGATAAGGTGACCGGTCTGCCCGTTTCCGCGCTGGTGAAGATAGTTGATACGGTGTTTTCAGCCTGGTCAGACTCGAACGGCTACTATGTTGTCGACGGGATCGCTCCCGGCGCGCGCCGCGTCACTGTTGTCAGCCCGTATTATGACCTGCCTAGCTTGCGAAACGTAACAGTCACGATCGGCAATATTGCCAAAAACGTGAACTTCTCGCTCGCGCCCAGGCAGTAGCGACGACAACAAAATACAATAAAAAGTAGGCGGACAAGCTCCCGTCATTCGACGGGGCAAGGCTTGTCCGCTTACTTAATTATATTGCCAAAGTTTTCTTCGTAACGTTTATTGATCAACGACCTTATCGCTTTTTAAAATGTCGCGTTTACTAGTTCCAGTCGGCACCTGCTTAATAACAATAAACTTAACGATTTTATCAGTATGGTTGGTAAACGTATGCGGCGTGTTTTCCGTTTCGATCAAGTCGCCGGCCCGGACGATTGTTTTTTCGCTTTTCCCGTCGTGTTTCCATTCAGCTGTCAGTTCGCCCTCGATAATATACAACGTCTCGAGGATTTTCTCGTGATGGTGCCACGTTTGCGTTGAGCCGGGGGCCTGTTCATTATGATGCACCTCGTATTCGTCGCGCAAATAATAGCGGACATTCGTGCCTTCAGGCTTTGCCACAAATGGCGTTTCTTCTTTTCGTATAATTTTCATGCTATTTTTTTATATCGTGCTTAATCATCCTGACAATCTCCGGCAACCTTGCCACCCGGAAGTGTCCGTTTATGTGTTTGTAGACAAGCACCTTCGCGTGCGGCAATTTCTTCGCGTACTTGGCTGCGTGAACATACGGAACGACATCGTCGTTCTTCGAAAATAACAACGTAAGTTTCGGTGCGTTCTTTTTGATCAGCGACAAGTCGGACTTCAGCCGGAATCCGCCAGCCAGGCGCTCTTTCCGCAGGGTGTCGTCAAATGGTGGACAGACCAGGTAGGCGGATAATATCTTCCGGGGAAATTTGTTTTCTGACAGATACTTGGCTAGGAAAATGCCGCCAAGCGACTGGCCGATGAGGATAATATTGTTTTTCAGTTTCGGGAAAAACCGTTCGAAATGCGTTTTCCAGTCCCGGTACTTCGCGTTGTCCTGGAGCGGCATCCGGGGACGGATGATGTGAAACCGCCGGCCCAGCGCCTGGTCGAGATAGGTCGTGGTCCAGGTGATTTTTTTCTCGATGGTGACCGGCCGCATTCTCAGCCAGCGCTGATAGGCCCGTTCGTTCGGGTGGGTATCGCCGCCGTGGATGTAGAAGATTTGGGTTTTATTGCCTTTCATATACTCATCGTAATTCAGGATGGGTGAATTTACAAGTCCTTTGTTACCTTCCTTTTAAAAAGAAAGGTAACAGAAAAGTCCGGCTTTGCCGGAAAGCGCCGTTTTCTAATTGTCATACTGAACTTGTTTCAGTATCTCCATAGTGCAGCAGTGAGATCCCGAAACAAGTTCGGGATGACAGTGGTATAAACGTATTTATAGGGGCGCTTTTTTATCGCATTTTTTGAAACGGCGCTTCAGATAGCCACCTTGACAATTCACGGAAATATGCTAGTATGGGCGGTTGTTGTCACGATGCGCTCATGGCCATGAATGTCCACGGAGAAGGAGGAACCTCATGCTCTTAAGCACGCTCAAGCCCGGGGATCTATTCAGTTTCGAGAACGGGTACGAGATCTGGCGCGTTTACGATCCTGGTCCGGATGCTCCGGCCGGGCAGATCCGAGTCGGCCAGGTGTCGATGGACCGCCGGACCCTCCAGGTCCAGAGCGGTGTCTCAGCGGAACCCCACTACACCGATGACGGCGAGGTCACCCGGCTCGAGGTGAGCCTCACGGTGACGGCGACTGATGCCGGCACGGCCGCAACGGAACCCGATGCGTCAGCTGAGGCGGCGCGAATGAGCTTCAACCAGTTTCCGGACGCTGTTAGTCGGTACTTCGGAAGCGGCAGCGACTTTCGTGATCGTACCGGCGAGGACGGCGGCGCCCCAACCGCTGTGTTCAGTGCCGTCGTTGACGTGCGGGGAAGGCAGACAGAGGTTCGTCTCGCCAATCCGTTCCCCAATCACTGGAACGCCGTGCCCGATCCCCGCCCGGATTTCTGCATGGCGATCATCGGCGCGCCTACCGGAAACGACGCTCTTCGCCAACTTGCGGTCAAGCTCGGCGTATTCAGAACCCCGATCACGCAGACGGCCTGGCGTGATCTGGCGCTGGGCAACGGCATCAGGGATGCGCACGGCCGCGTCTGGGAAGTGACGCGGCGCGATCCCGGCGGGAATCCCGACCGGCTCTACGCCCGGTGCACCGGCTGTGACGAGGACCGCCTCGACTGGTGCGATGGCCAGATCCTGGACGACGAGGCGAGCATCGTCCTCGAGCTCAACCAGGCCGGCGTGAGCATCGTTTAGCAGCACACACTCGTTACCGAGACCCGACGAGTAATAAACAGGGTCTTTTTTGATTAACAACTTCCAGCAATTTGACATTACGTAGGCACGTGCTAAGGTAGGGTGTTCTGTAAACCAAGAAGGAGGTGATGATCTTGGAGCTAACAGCAGAACACATCGAGAAGACGTGCCAGCCCGGCCAGGGTGAGACGACATGCGGTTTTCTGAGCATGGGACCAGGCGGCTTCCAGTGTGCCAAAGGCACTGCCCTGGAAGGCGTCATCAAGCAGCGCCTGGCCGCGGGTACCATATCCGCCAAGGGCGACAACTGCGAAGGTCGGACAGGCACGATTCTTCTCCGATAACCTCTGAAGAATTGCACCTTCGAACTTCGAGTCGTGTGGCTTACTGCACGACTTTTTAATTTAAAAAATATTTCTCGAGCTGAGTAGAGAAATACGTTAATTACCAGCTATGATATATACCCCTGTTTCTGAAAAAAATCTTTTATCGCTAGAAACATTTTTTCATGCCCTTTGGAGCTGGGGTGTAAACCATCGACAAGATCGGAAAAGTCTAGTAAGTCATACAGGCTGTGAAAAAGTACACCGGCGTGGTCACAAGACTTTTGCATTATCGCGTCATACTTTCTGATATTTTCATCATCGTAGTACTTATCTGGCTTCCAAGAGCAGGGCGTTGTTATCTTTTCATCCACTTTAGTGAGCCCCAAACAGATGATTGCATCAGCATACTTTTTTGCCTTCTTAAGAAGTTCGTCAAAGTTCTTTTGAAATTGCTCGGGGGTTGTTTCTGGTTTGTCTTTTGTCGTGTAATATCGAGAGTCATTTATCCCGATCGACAAGACGATGATGTTTGGGCCCCTGGCTTTGCACTCGACATCGAATCGTTGAAGCAAATCCGCAACCGTATCGCCGGATACGCCGCAGTTGTACACGGCAACATCGCGGTTATTCGTTTCCAAATAGCTTCTCAGCCGGGCAGCCCAGCCGCCCCGTTCCCGATCCCAGGCGCCCCAGGTGATGCTGTCGCCGAATAGGCAAATTGTTTGTTTCATATGTGTATTATTTTCCTAAAAAGCGCGGATAAAATTGTGTTCTATTGGCCGGTGCGGGTTTTTTAGGTAGAGTATATAAAAACTATTTTGCCATTAATCTTATAAATGAAGATACGGCATTAATAATTGTTTCAATATCCATCCGATCAAAATCTTTCAATGAACCATGTTTTATACTATCCATCCAATCCTTTAGATTTCTATAAAGTTCTTTAGTACTTCGATTTTTAAAGTAATTGTCGCTGTTTTTAAAAAAGTGTTTGAATCCTTTATTTTTATCCTTTAAGGCTATTTTTGCTAACTCATCACATGCAGTTAACATGTCTTCGACAACATCTTTCAATTGCGATTGAGTTTTTGCTAATAGAAATTCTTTTAGACCCTCTTCATAATTTATCAGCACTGGTTTATATTTTATGGTCTCTAAAATATTTAAAGTATTTTCAATGTTTAAATCAATGGTTTTTGATATGGAGGGTAATATTTGGGCGGGTTTACTTTTATATATTTTAAGGGCGATGTTTAATATTGGATAATCAATGAGATAATTCGATAAATTTTCTAAAACTTGATTAAGTTCGGGTCTAATTTGTTTATAATTAAACAGCACGTTAATGAATATTTGTAAATTTATTAGATATTTTTCAAAAGATATACAATTTATATCGAAAATTCTTTTAATGAAATTATCATAACTATAATATGCTCTTGGATCCTTAAAAAGCTGACGGCAAGACTCGGTTAGAGTATTCGTTTGTATTTCTTTTAATATACTCGTATTGTTATATATTTCAGGACTTATAATTGGAGATAAATAATCTAGTAAAACATTTTTAGTATACATGCAAAAACCCGATTGGACTTCTTCCAAATCGATCTCAAGGCCAAATCTCTTGTACAAACTATCATTTAGTACTGTTGACATAGCGGATTATGAAAATATTTATCTTTTAACCCATGGTTATCTTATTTGATTGGCGTTGGTATGTGGTATCACTCACTTTTATCATGTTATCACCGCGGTCAGTAATGCTCAAATAGCCATATTTACTTTACTGAAATATCTTCTCACCTCCCCATACACCTCCACCCAGTTTTTGCATGCGATGACGTTAAGAGCGCTATCAATTGTGTGGTGGTCGTAGAGAAAAATAACGCCCGGGTATTTGGCGTCGAGGAAATCAAGAAGTAGTGCGTTGTCGTCGATCATGCCCAGGATATCCGGATATAGTTTTTGCAGGATATCGGCTTTCCATCTATTACCATCCCCATGGTCTACGTCCAGCGGTTTGCAGATGATAGGCGCTTTTGGGAAACCGTGTTTGTTGAGCCAGGCTTGGGTGCCGCTAATCACAGATTCCGGTCGAACGGTTATATACGCCGCGATCGGAATGATGGAATTGATTTTTTCTAGATACGTGTTGCTACCCTCGATTAAGGGAAGTTCTTTTTGCAAATCGTCGGAGTTGATTTTGTCGTGCATCCACTGTTTGGCCTCGGCTGACTGCCAATAGGGCACGTTCTGGGTGTAGCGGTACTTCTCGATTATTTCCTTGACCGTGAGATTTTCGGGATTGCCAAATTTCTCCTGCATCCTTTCCACCCAGTAGCCGATGGTCCAGGAAAGCGTCTCGTCGATGTCGACGGCCAAGCCGGGTGCTGTTATTTTGGGCAGGCTATTCATTAAAAGGATTTACAAGAAAAACTGTCTGACTATTTCATTGTCGTGAAAAGCCAGATTCATTTGAAGCAATTCTTCTTTGGAAAAATATTTTATCTTTTGCCCCTCATGAAGATTGATTTTATTAATATCCAGATCCAGTTTCTTATAAAAAATAGTTTCAATCTTTTCCGGCCAATGAAATACTTTAAATACCTTGAAATCCTTCAGATCAAGTTCAAGCTCCTCGTGCATTTCCCTGACAATGGCTTGCTCGGCTGTTTCACCGTCTTCCACCACGCCGCCCAAAACATCCCATTGGTTGGGATGGGGAATAGTCGGCTTATCGTCTCTCAGCAAAAAGAGTATTTTCCCCTCGCCGTTTTCAAAAAGTATGCCAACCGAATTATTCATGTTTCATTTAACTTAGGGTAGTCTTATTTTCTTCAGCCGCCGCCTCGGGACTGAACGCGTCATCCCGAGCGATTCAGCCGATTCACTTTTTCTGCTTATTATCCACTGATTCGTTCTTGTTTGGATAGCAGCACAACACATTATCGAGATATTGAATACCGCAAAAATACTCGCAGATCGAAACATTTTTAACGGCGCATTTGTGAGTGTTGGTGCCGTCAGCTTCGTTCCAGGGGCACGACATTTGCTTCCATGACGTTTTGTCCTGGGACACGAGGTCGATATCGAGGTTGGCGCCGTCGAGGATCTTGATTTCCATAAAGTGAAAAAAGAATATTTATTGAAACGAGTTGTTATAATTCAGACCTGCATCCTATTCTTCTTCAATCTCTCCGCCGCCTCGGGGCTAAGCACATCGTCCCGTTCAACGTGTCGGCTGGCGATAACCACTAAGGCGCATAAAACCCAGAACAGGGCTGAGAGGTCGTTCTTGAAATAGGGCGCTTCGACCAGGCCGTAGACCACGAGCGCGATCATGCTGGCCATGAGACTGTAACCGCAGATGCGGCTTTTGTCTGTGTGGATGGCGCGGATACCCCGGCGGAAGAACGACAGGAGTATGCCAAGGAAGGCAATTAAGCCAGCCAAACCGGTCTCAACCCAGAAATTGAGGAAAATATTGTGAGGATAGAGCAGGAGCTCCGTATGTTTGATCAGCCGGTATTTGTCGTAGAGCGCGGGGAAGCCGCCGAGGCCGGCGCCGAGCCAGGGGTGGGCTTTCAGGAGATTCCAGGTGCCCTGCCAGAGGACCACGCGCACATCGGTCGAGGTGTCTTTTACACTGACGACCGAATTGATCACATGGCGGCTCGCCGGCAGGATAAGACTGGTGCCGATGGTAACGGCGATTATCAGCCAGATCAATTTTTTCCGTTCACTGACAAAACCGAGGAAAACCAGCGCGGCCGCAAAGCCGAGGATTGCCCCGCGGGTGAATGAGAAAAATATGGCGGCTAGGCCGAGGATCACGACAAAAGCTGTGAACAGGCGGTTGGCGGCTGCGCGTTTGAAAGCGAAAAAGCTCAGGAATAAAACCACAATAGGCGTGAGATACAGGCCGACCGCGTTCGGGTAGTCGAACACCGAGGAGACGCGCTTGGGCGTTTCATTGATCCAGGGCGCCGGGCTTTTGAAAAACCCGAGGTATTGGCCGGCGGCATAGAGACTGATGAAAATGGCGCTCAAACCAAGAGCGTACACGAGCCAGCGTTTTTCAGAGGTTTTTTTCACCGTGTTTACCAGCACGAGAAATAATAGTACTGGTTCAATGAAATAGGCTTTCCATAAGCCCAGCGCAGGCTTTAGTTCCGGCGCCACGAACACGGATGCGGTGGCGGCGGCCAGGAAAAAGAGAATTACCCATTTCCAGGGCAGGATTAATTTCCGGCCTTCGCGGAAAACAATCACCCGGCCGACCCAAGCACAGAAAAGTATGAGAATCATCCCTTCGAGCAGGGTGAACGGAATGCCAAATATGGAAAAGCGAACCAGATACGCCGGTAACAGCAATACCAAAACGCGCGACGCCCATTGGAAACGTAAGATGGCGAGGGCGAAAAAGACAACGAGGCTGATCAGGCCAATAATCATGGCTGAGGCGGTTGAATGGTAGTATGACTAGCCAATTCTTCGGGCGTTGGATCGGGTTCGGTCACGGCCGGATTCAGAATAATGTTCTGAACCGCCACCATGAGCCCGATCAGGAACCAGACGTGCATGATGTATAAGATAGAGAAGGTCATGTACTGGGCAAGGATGCCGAGCAGGGCGGCCAGGAGCGCGGTCATGAGCGCCCGGAGATAGGGCGTGCGTGCGCGGACAATAGCCTTGAGCGAGCGGATGACGAGGCTGCCGATGACAACCAGGAACGCAGCCAGGCCGAGGACACCTGTTTCCGCCAGCAATTCGATAAACTCGTTATTCACGATTTTCCAACCTTCTTTTGGCTCAATATACGGATGGGCGGAGACGAACGGACCGTATTGACCGGGCCCGATGCCGAGGATCGGATTTGCCCGCCAGGCCTCTTCAGCCCACTGAAACGTCTCGATGCGTTCAGTGTAGGCCGGGCCGGAAAAAGAATCGACGATGTGGGTCAGGAAGGTTTCGGCATTTAATTGGAAGACGTCGCCGAAGCCGAGCGCCCGAATGGCAAAAAACCATACCACGACTATCCCAACAACCAGCGAAACCAGAAATTGCCAGCGGAATATTTTTCGCAGATAAACAAAGCTCACCACGAGAATAATGACGATCACGCCGAGGTAGCCGCCGCGTGACACGGTTAAAACAAGATTTAAAACAGTCAGAATGAAAAGCGGCAGGAGCCGAATCATTTTGATCGAGCTCGACCGGCTGATCAGCAGCGCGTAGATCACGGCGATCGGGATGAGTAGGAAATTTGCGAAATAGAGCGGCTCAAGCGCGGTCGACTGAATGCGCGGGAAGCCGAAGACAATCTTCGTATAGTGCTCGCGCAGCCCGGTCAGGGTGGTCGGCAGGCCGATCATGTCGCCGAAGAATTGCCACAGACCAAAGAGCGCGACCAAGGTGGTAGTGATCAGGAGGATACGGATGACGCGCCGCAGCTTCACCTCGTCGGTGACGTAATTCGGGATGAGGAGGCTGAAGCCGATGGTGAAAAGGGTAAAAGCAAACACGAGAATGGAGCGCTGGATATTGGCTGCGCCGGTCAGCGAGACGAGATTGATCAGGAGAAAGGCGATCAGCGGGATGATGATCGGATTCTTCTGGGTCCGGAAATTCCGATTGATCACGCCATGCAAAAACCAGACGACGATCAGGATGAGCGCCAGGATCTGGCTCGGCCGGACGGTGATGCCGGCGACGTCGTAAGAACCGATGCGCTCGAACGGCAGGAAAAAGGTGATCACCAGCAGCGCCAGGAACGGCGAGCGATAGGTGAAGAGCGCCAGGCCGGCCAGGACAACCCCCCCGAGCGGCAGCAGCACTGGTAGCTTGGCGGTGGCTAGTCCTAAGAGCAGCACGGTGGCAAGGACGAACAAACCGCCGATGATCGTTTCCCGTGAGCGTAATTGTTTTAATATGTTTCCCATGTTATTCGCTGAACAATCGGAAAAAAGCACTGATCATGCGTTCGACTGTAAATTGACCTTCAACATACTGCCGGCCGCGCTGAGCCAATTGGCGCGCTGTTTCCGGGTGTTGATACAGGTAGATGAGCGCTTGGGCCAGCTCCTCGGAATTGCCCGGCTGGACCAGCAGGCCGGTTTCATTCTGTTTGACAATTTCTGGGATGCCCTCGAGGTTTGAGGCCACCACGGGCCGTTCCAAAGCCAGCGCCTCAACCAGCGACGCGCCGAACGACTCGCGCTTCACCGACGGAAGCACGAACACGTCAAAATCCCTGAGCCAGAGCGCCGGTTCTTGCTGGAAGCCGACGAATTGAACACGCCGATCAAGGCTCAGATTTTTCGCCAGCCACTCGAGGCGCTTGCGTTCGCCGCCCTCACCGACAATAATGAGCCGTAAATACGGGATTATCTCAATCGCTTTTTGGCAGGCGAGCAATAACACCTCAACGCCCTTTTCTTTTTCCAGCCGACACAATGTCCCGACCACATATTGATCCGGTTTCTGGCCGGCGGCTGGTTGGCAGAGACCGGTAAAATACGGGAAGTCAAAGCCGTTATAGATAACCGTGATGTTTTTCTTGGCCACGCCCAGGTCGACAAGCTGATGCTGGAGCGCCTGTGAGATCACGACAATCGTGGCGAATTTTGAAAACAGACGATAGAAATATCGCAGCGGATTTTTCGTCAGCCAACGGTGAAAGCCGACGTGTTCAGCCCAGATGACCCTCAGCCCGAGGAGCCGGGCTGGAATGGTGGCAAGTATTTTTTCCGTCAGGGAGAGGCAGTAAACGGTTCGAACACCCTGAGTAAAACGGGCGCGGACGAGTACGCCGATCAGGATGAAAAAGGCCAGCCACGCCCAGAGCGGAAACAACAGCAGGGCGATCTTTGAAACCGGCTCTCGCGGCAGCCAGAGTTTCTGCGTTGGCCAACGCCGCCGGCTGAATTCAGCCAGGAGCACGGGACAAGACGAGACGAGAAAAAAATGCACGTCCAATTTCTGCAATTGTTCGACGAGTAACACAGTGTGGCGTTCGCCGCCGCCGTATTGAGAGGAGTAAGGGAATTTCAAAATCAGAACATTTTTCATCGGGAGAGCGATAGGATTTCTTTTAATTCGGCTTTTGAGACGACTCGGAAGAGGTAGAGGCAGACGACGTAGACCCCGAGTCCGATCGGTACCAGCCAGAGCCAGGAGAGGTCGCGGCTGAGCCAAAGGGCGCCTGACATGACTGCGGTTGCAAGCACCATTTTTCCGATCTTACCGAACCGGAGCTTCAACTGAGCCGCTCGATTAACCATGAAATAAGAGCCGAGCATGATCATCGTTTCAGACGCGACCGTGACGCCGGCGGCGCCGTAATAGCTATAGCGGGGAATGAGAATGAGATAGCCGGTGAGCGAGATGACCGCGACGGCCAGATAAATCCAGATCATCGGCTTTTGCCGGTTCACGGCCACGACCGCGTTGCCGAATAAACTGCCGATGAAGATAATGCCGGTGGCCACGACCAGGATTTTCAAAACTGAACCAGCGGCCGAGAACTCGCCGCCCGCGACCAAAACCATCAGCGGCGTGGCGATGAAGACCGTCCCGCCGATCAGCGGCAAGGCCATCATGGCCAGGAAATCAAAGGCCCGTTGCATGACGAATCGGAAACGTTCGAGATCTTTGACCACGAAGGCGGCGGTAATAAGCGGCATGATCAGCCCGGCGAACATTGCCGGAATAGTGACTAAGACTTCGAGAACCTTGTACGTGGCTCCGTAAATGCCGACGTCCGCCGCTGGTCGGTAGAGCGATAAGATCACGGTATCGGCCTTAAAATAAATCAGATTAAGCGCCACCGACAGGCCGATCGGCCAAGATTCGCTCAAAACCTGGCGCCAGATCGGCCAATCAAACGTGAAGCGGAGGCGAACGAATTTATGGGCTGAAATAAACACGTACAAAAAGTTTGCCAAGCTTCCGGCAATGACTGATCCAAAAACGGCGTACAGATTGAGGTGAAAAAAAAGCACCGCGCCGGTCGCTGCCAAAAGAGCAATCCGTCCGACGACCTCAGCCACGGCGATTTTGTTCATCTGCAGATTTTTTTGGAACAGTCCGGTCAGGACCTGGTTCAGGGAGATGAAAAGGTAGGAAAGTGTGGTGATGGCGATCCCGATTTTTATTGGGGCGGGATACGGAAAAAACAGAGCCACAATCGGCGCCAGGCTGAGAAAAATAATGGCTGAAAAGAAACGCAGGGTAAAAACGTTATTGACGATGCGCTCGACTGGGGCATCCGGTTCGGAAATCTTTTTGATCAGGATAATATAGAGGCCGAGGTCGAGCACGACCGCGAAGATCTGGATAAAAGCGATGACCGTTGAATACTGTCCATACCCGTCCGTGCCGAGATAGCGAGCCAACAGGCCAAAAACAACGAGGCCGAGAATCGTGCTGATGATTCGGCCGAGCGTTTGATAAAAAGTATTGTGGGCGATGCGTCGGGTAAGTGTCATGATGAATAGACCAATGCTGCCAAAATCATATCATTTATCGGGCGTACTTGGCAAACTCGCGTTTTTTGACAGTGAACACTAAAATTGTTCAGTAATAATACAGTCGACTTTTCATCACTCAAGGAGTGGCCCGTGACCGGCGTTATGCATTGACTTTTTGTGAAAAATATGATAATATATAGATAGAAAAACAAAAACAAAAAGTCTATGCAAACACAAAAACAAAATAAAACTTGGGGTGTTTTTCATGCAAAGGGCGTCTTGGATAATTCCAGCGGGCCCTTTTATCGTGGGGACCGGACCGGTCAGGCGTTGGCGGAAAAAACAATCCGTCTTTTTATTTTCATGCTCGGCGTCATTGCCGCGGCTCAGGCGTTGAACTTTGTCCAAACGGTCAATAATGCCAGCGCCGAAATTTGGAGCACGGTTGAACAAAACGCGGTTCGTGAGACAATCAGCCGGGGTTATATCGGCGATTACTTCAATTTACTCCTGCCGGTTGACTTGCCAGAGCAACCAGCCGTCAATGATCACGCCTTGCTCGCTGCCGAAGGGAGCGCGGTCTTAGGCGTCCAGACCTATCGCCCGACCGCTGCCCCGACGCCGTTATATCAAGCAGCTATTGTCAGCCAGCCAACCGGAAAAATAACCGTTGAAACCGGACGCTCACTCACCGTTGAGATAAAAGTGAAAAATACCGGGAGCGCGGTCTGGACCAGCTTTGGCGATCGCTTCATCGCCCTGAACGTCACTGACCCAGCTGGCCGCACGTCGCCCTTCCGTCACCCTTTTTGGCGGGCTGATTATCGTCCAGCCCGACTCCTTGAGCCACTCGTCCAGCCCGGCCAAACCGGGACCATCCGCTTCGCCCTTCGCGCTCCGGATGAGCCCGGCGATTATGTCGAAAACTATAATTTAGTGGCTGAAAACTATACTTGGCTTGAGGGCGGACATGTTTCGCTGTCGCTCACTGTCACGCCGCCCCCGCCGGCCTACCAGGCGAAAATCGTCAAACATAGCAAGGTCAACCCGACGGTCGAACCGGGTGATTCGTTTACCGTCTGGGCGGACGTGAAGAACACCGGAACAGCTACTTGGACAAATACCGGCGATCATTTTATCGCCTTGAATGTCACCAATCCAGCCGGCCGCCTCTCAGCCTTCCAACACGAAAACTGGACTGAATATTATTATCGTCCGACCCGCCTCGATACCGCGGTGGTGAAGCCGGGCGAGGTCGGCCGTTTCTCCTTCACGCTGAAGGCGCCCTTGCAGCCCGGCGTCTATGATGAGTCGTTCGGCATTGTGGCCGAAAATTTAACCTGGCTGAGCGGCGGAGCATTCAGCTACCACATCACCGTCAGTGGACCGGCTGGCGGGGAACGGCAGCAACCCGATATTCGCGTTGGACTGTACAATACGACGGCGCTTATTCGTCTGACCGCCAATACCACCTTCGCGATTGTCGACGGTCAGGGACGGACGCTCCAGACCGCCCAGGCCGGAACGCCGGTGGCTGTTTCATACAGCAACGGCACCTATCTCTATGATCTCGGCCATAAGCGGTACACCACGACCCAATACCTCCGGTTTGAGCCGGCCGAACCGAACGGCGTTGTTGAGCTGCTCAGCTATGAAAACCGGCCAGCCTGGAACACCACCCTGAATGATAACCGTTTCCGCGGCGCGATCGAAATCCGCTGGGCCGAGGCAACGGAGAAATTATGGGTCATCAACGAGCTGCCGTTGGAATCCTATCTCGGTGGACTCGCCGAATCATCCGGCAACGCGCCGCCTGAATTCGTCAAAGCGCTTATCACGGCCGCGCGAACCTACGCCTATTACCACATCCAGCGCAACACCAAACACGCGGCTGAGCATTTTACCGTCGACGCCCAATACGATCAGGTTTATCGCGGCTATAATTTTGAGCTTCGCGCGCCAAAGATGGCGGAAAACGCCAAGGCTACGGCCGGTACGATTGTTACCTTTGATAACTCGGTCGCGATCACGCCATATTTTTCTCGCAGCGACGGCCGGACACGCTCCTGGAATGAAGTCTGGTCGGGCGGACCGTACCCGTGGCTCGTCTCCGTTTCGGACCCAAACTGCAAGGGCATGACCCTGTGGGGCCACGGCGTTGGTATGAGCGCCCAAGGCGCGCTGGGTATGGCCAGCCAGGGAAAAACCTGGACGGAAATTCTCCAGTATTACTATACCGGCGTCACGCTTAAGCAAATATATTAAAATGTATGGATTCAACGGACCAACACATTGATTATCATCCGTCGGCCGTGGAATTACAGACGTTTCTTATCCAGCAAGGATTTTTTAGCGACGAGGTGAAGCTGCCGGCCGAAGATTCGGCTGAAATGACCGATCTCTTGAGCTGCGCCCGCCAATACCTTAAAGATAAGCAGCTCAACAGCCACAACCCGCTGGTCTATCTGGAGGCGATCAGCTACTGCATCTTGCGCCAGCCGTTCAAGGATCTGGAGGATTCCCAAAAAAAAGCCCTGGAACACTTCGCCGAAATCGTGGCGACTACGGCGTAACATCCAATCCAGCAAAAAAAGACGCAATCTTACCGCGTCTTTTTATTACGCTCCGTGCCTGTTTTGCGAATTTGTCAGCGTTATAATATCAGCATGGCGTCGCCGAAGGAATAGAACCGATATCCCTTTTGTATGGCCCGTGTATACGCCTTGAGTATGAGCGTCCGTCCGGCAAAGGCCGAAACAAGCATAAGAAGGGTCGATTTTGGCAAATGAAAATTCGTCACCAAGCCGTCGACCATCTTGAATTTGTAACCTGGGTAGATGAACGTATTTATCCAGCGTCGTGAGGTGGCGGGTTTTTTCGGCAAGGTTTCGAGTGTCCGGACCGTCGTGGTGCCGACCGCGATAATGCGCCGGCCTTCTTTTTTTGCTTTCACTAGCCGCTGATGGACGGCTTTGTCAACCTCGACAAATTCCGGGTGCATCCGGTGTTTTTCTATGTCGTTAAATTTTACCGGCTGGAATGTGCCCAGGCCGACGTGCAAGGTTATAAACTCGGCGTGGACGCCTCGTTTCCGCAGTTTGTTTAGTAATGGTTTTGTAAAGTGAAACCCGGCGGTTGGCGCGGCCACTGAGCCGGGCTTGTCGGCGTAGACCGTCTGGTATTCTTTCAGATTCGAGGCGCGTTTGATATACGGCGGGGTGGGCGCTTGACCAAGATCATTGATGGCGGCTATGAGTTTTTGGCCGGCTTGGTTGAAGCGAATGCGCCAGGTGTTGTCAGGCAGGGCTTTTGTTATTATGCCTCGTAGGCGGACAAGCGCTTGTCCGCCTACAGTGATGGTTAATCCAACCCGTCGCCCTTTGCCGCCAAGCAAACAAGACCAGGTGTTCGGATTTTCTTGGTGCAATAAAAAAACTTCAATTTTGCCACCGGTCGGTTTCCGGCCGATCAAACGAGCCGGAAATACCTTTGAATTGTTCAGCACGAGCACGTCACCGGGTTTTAGGTATTCAGCCAGATCATAAAAATGCCGGTGTTCGATTGTTTTCGTTTTCCGGTTCAACACCAGAAGCCGCGAGTGATCGCGCGGCCGGACGGGTTTTTGAGCGATGCATGATTTCGGAAGGCGATAGTCAAACAACGAAAGCTTCATATCATCACGATTTTATTTTCCTATCACGCTCCCGTTTCGAAAAAATGCACCCGCAATAATTTTGGCGGTAAAAACCGTATTTCTTTGAAAGCTCCACGGCCCGGAGCGCCCCGCCCTTTTTCTTGAAATCGGCGGCGTAATATTTTACGCCCAATTCTTTTTCTAACAGTTTGCCGAGCTCGTTTATTTTATCCGCTTTTTTATACGGGCTGCTAGTCAGTCCGGTGCCAAACCAGGCAAAGCCATTCTTCTTCGCATACTCAGCCGTTTTTCTTAAGCGCATTTCGTAACAGACATCACACCGCCGGCCGCGCTCGGGCTCGTTCTCGAGACCTTTTATTTTATCAAACCACTCGACAGTATCGTACGGTCGTTCAATAAGAACCATATTCTGTTTTTGGCAAAAGCGGATCAATTCGGCCAGCCGCTTGTCATATTCCTCGGCCGGCTGGATGTTTGGATTATAAAAAAACACGCCGAGTTCAAATTCGGGTTCAAGTCGCTCGATCGGATAAACCACGCACGGCGCGCAGCAGGCATGGAGAAGCAGGCGGGGCATACTAGATTAATTTATCCTGGAGGTTGGCCGGCGGTTTTCGGTTAAGGTGGTCGTAAGCGAGTTTGGTCACGACCCGGCCGCGCGTGGTGCGGGCGAGGAAGCCGAGCTGGAGCAGGAACGGTTCATAGACCTCCATGATTGTGTCCATCTCTTCTGAGGTCGAGGCGGCGATAGTGTTCAAGCCAACCGGCCCGCCGCTGTATTTATCGATGATTGTTTGTAGAATAAGACGGTCAGTCTTATCGAGCCCGAATTTGTCGATTTCCAGCATTTCGAGCGCGGTTTGAGTTGAGGCGATGGTTACCTGGCCGTCGTTTTCCATCTCGGCATAATCACGCACCCGTTTCAACAGCCGGTTGGCGATGCGCGGCGTTTTCCGGCTGCGGCGGGCGATTTCTTTCACCGCCTCGGCTTCAATCGGGATGCGGAGGATTTTCGCCGACCGCTGAAGAATCTGCTCAATGTCCTTGTCGGCATAGTAATCAAGCCGGAAGGTGTTGCCGAACCGGTCGCGGAGCGGCGAGGATAGTTTGCTGATTTGCGTGGTGGCGCCGATGAGCGTGAATTTCGGCAGATCCAGGCGCATAGTGCGGGCGCCCAAACCCTTGCCAAGGACGATGTCGATGCCATACTCCTCCATCGCCGGATAGAGCGTTTCTTCGACTACTCGGTTCAAGCGGTGTATTTCGTCAATGAAAATAATATCATGGTCTTCTAAATTCGTCAGGATCGAACCGAGGTCGCCGGCTCGTTCGATGGCCGGACCGGAAGTGACGCGGATATTGACGCCCATTTCCCGGGCGATGATGTGCGCTAACGTTGTCTTGCCGAGACCGGGCGAGCCGTGGAGGAGGACGTGCTCAATCGCCTCATTCCGCTTTTTTGCCGCGGACATGAAAATCTTCAAGTTCGCCTTGATTGTGTCCTGGCCGACGTATTCTTTCAGAGTTTTCGGCCGCAACGTGTAGTCGAGCCGTTCATCTTCCGGCTTTTCCTCACCGGTAATGACGCGTTCCTTGGGCATGGGCTATTTTTTAGACTGAACTTTTTTAAGACGGCTGACGCGGATCAAACCGCCGCAGGGAATGATCTCGATACCTTTTTTCTCAAGTTCATCGAGGTACAGATTCAAGCCAATCGAATCGGATGAAATATGTCCGGCGATGATGACGTTGAGATGGTTTTTCTCCGCTTCGTTTTTGTGTTCTTCGGACATGTGCATGCCGACAATTGTTCCCACGCCGGCGCGTGAGAGTTCCGCGAAAATTTCTTTCGCGCCCGAGGTACCGCCCGTCACTTCCGAGAGGGCAATTTTCCCAAGGGAGTGATCCAGGTGTCCGGCGAAGAGTTTCGGGCCGGCTTTTAGGCGCATGGCCGCGGCGTATTCCGGTATCGTTTTTAAGAGCTTCATGACATCGTCAACGGTGTCCAATGTTTGGCGTTGTCGTCTGATGAGCGTATCAAGGAATTTTGCGACCAGATTATCCGTCGCCGTATGCATTGACATTAACGGCATATTCATCAGCCGGGCGGCGTCGACGGTCTTGTTGTGATTCTCGGCCGAGATCGAACGCGCCACTTCGCTGATTCGCTTGCGCTGCAATGATTCACCGATATTGATCGGAACGCCGTAGAGAGCGTAAATTTCCGCTTGCATCTGCATCACCTCGTCCAGACCGGCCAAACCGACGCCGATCGGATGGTGCGAAATAATCAAGTCAATGGGTTTCTGCCGGCTCAGCTCTTTGGCCATGAGTATTTCGGCCGCTTCGATATCGATCCCGGCCAGGACGCGTCGGACCGGTAGCTCTGGATTGCCGTAGTAAATGCGCGTATCAGAAAAAGGATTGGTCAATCGTTCGATGTCAAATTCCTTCCGGTCATCGCCGCGGAGCGCTTCATATTTTGCCCGTTCTTTATTGAGCTTTTTTACGACCGCTTTTTGGCCGCGGAGATCATTGGCAATGCCGAGACGAACTGCCAGGTCATAGATGTTTTTGATCGTCATATGCTTTATTAGAGAAGATAAGTCACCTCAGTGTACCACCTTTTGAGGGGTCTTGACAAGATTTTTTAGGTGTGATAAGATAGCGCGTTCTCGAAAAAATCGAGAATTGAAGATTAGTCTCGATATTGAATTTATTCAGCTGGTCAGGTATCTGCAGTCACGAAAAGCATGGGGGTTTTTCTGAGGCTAGAACAGGTGTTTCACCTTTTCTATCTCCTCAGGAAAATTCTCTTGACTGCAGGTACTCGATCAGCTGTTTTGTATTGTAGGGTGTTGGCAAAAAAAGTAAAGGTGGAAAAATATACAAAAACCGTCTCGGCGCATGGGCGAGACGGGGCACAATCTTTCGGACTGGGAGAATGATCAGTAGGCGGGTTGGACGACCCTGCCCTTTTCGGTGTGGACCGTTGTGGTTTGTCCGCATCCGGGGCAGCGGTAAACCGTCTTGTGTTTCGATGAGGCCTCGGCTTCCATCGTTGTTGGTGGATGCCCGGCGCTGCATCTTGGGGGACGGTTGTTCCGTCTGGTCACGACGCACCTCCGTGTTTTGGTTGCCGTGGACGGGCGAATCGTATCATTTCTTTTTGCGTATTGTCAAGTAAATGAAAAACCGCGCGACCATCACGTGTCGGGGTACAACAAGGGGAAACGTGATGGCGCGCGGCGGGGGTAGCTGGGGTGAGAACCTTCCATGGTTCGGATGACCTTCCTGGTGTCAGTGTTGCATGCGTTCGGCCACCGGTACACGTAGAAACGTGTAGGGGAGGCCTCACCCCATTATCTATACCTTGCGAGAAGAAGGTGCAATGTAAGTGGGAGGGGGATCTCGATCCACCGCGGAGAGCCGAAACCCTCAGAACGGTGGGCGAGATCCCCGCTGCGCCACTCTCGCCCGAATGTGGGCACATGAAAAGCATTCTATCGTAACTAAAAAACACCGTCAAGAGTCCCCCCTGGGGATAAATCTTGTGACGGCGTCGTATTACGGGGTTTCTGCGTTAACGTTAGCGTTGCTATTCGTGTTCGTGTTGGTTGTTGTATTTGTATTGGCGTTAGAATTCGTGTTCACGTTGGCATTTAGGTTGGTGTTTGTGTTCGTATTGGTGACAGGCGGTTCGACCGGCGGTGTTTCAGGCGCGCTAGGCTGTTTTCCAACCAGACAAACGGCTGGCCACGCTTTATAGTGTGATTTAAAGACAGTTGGTTTAACCTCCCCATTCGGATACGTGACGGTATAGGTGAATTCCGCGTCAGCGCCGGTGTGGGCTTTTTCGGTGCATTTTTTCTCGCCCGGGGCCAGATCTTCAGTTTCAACCATCTTCGTCGGACCAGGGCTGACGTAATTATAAACTTTTGGATCGGTCTGTTCGATTGTCCGCGCGTCCTTGGTGCCATAGAACTCAAAAATCAATTGCGTGCCCTCAATCCGGGTCTGTAAAAGCAAGTGATGATCATAGTCGTTGGTGAAGCGAAAATCCGGCTTGGGATCGTAAATGGTGGCGTCTTTTCCAACCGGCGGTTCGTAATACGAGACGCGGTAGGAATGGTTTTGCCGTTCGAGAACCGGCAGGCCGGTATTTAAAACGAGCCGGAAAAAGGTCGTGCCAATTTGGCAGAGACCGCCGCCGTATTCCGGCACTGTTTTATTTCCCTTGATGACCAGCTCGCTCTTGTAGCCGGTTGAGGCGTCGATTTTTCCGAGCGCTTTGATTAATGAAAATTCCTCGCCCGGCTTAATGACGAGACCGTTGAGCGTCTCGGCGCCGACGGTGATATTATGCACCCGGTTCGCCGGGCTGCCTCTGAAATCGGTTCGTCCTTCGGCCACCAATTCCGTAATGCCGAGCTCATTAACATCCGTTTCTTTTGATTGCGGTTCCGTGGTCTGAATGGCAATCGGGCTCTCCGTGGCGCCGTTTATGATCATCGCCTCATTGAGATTGGCAACCGTCTTGTCTAGGTCAATGTGTTGGCCGGGCGTGCTAACTTGGAATTCCGTCACGCGGCCGTTGTCGATTTTGAACTTCCCTTCTTTCGCCTCGACGTTGAGAATTGGTCCGGGAGTCGCATCAAGGAATTGGGCCACGCCCGCAGGATCGAAATCGAAGGTGACTGAGCCATCGTCGCGACGGCTGAAGCGGAACCAATGCGTTACCTCGGCCACGGTAATCGCCCAACGCTTGTCTTCGTAGCTGAGCGTCCAGGGCAGCGTTTTTATCAGGGCGGTAAGGTCGGTTCGGGCCGACGAAATTTCATCGACAGTGATCGTCGGCTGGTCGTATATTTTTTTTAGCGTGATTGTCTCATTATCGAGCGTTTCGATCTGAGCGGACAATTCAGACAGGGCTTGATCGTAATCGAGCGTTTCGCCGGATTGTTCCGGAGTGACGGAAATCGTCCCGTTTGACTGAACGGTTATTTTCGGATTTGTCGCTGGATTATCGTATTCTTTAAAATTCTCCTGCAGGACTTTCTTCACACCGTCTCGATTAAGCGAGTATCGCACCGGGACATCAATCCCGATAAAGAACGCCCGGATAACATCCTGCGCATTGCGCCCAAATGAGGCGTGGTGGCCATAGCTCCAGACGGCGTCTTTCGTCGCGGTGATGTCTACCGAAAAAAGCTGCTGGGAAAGATCTGGATCGACCGTCGACTGGACGAGCGAAGGGAGATTTGCCTTTCGCGTCTGAAATTCGAACATAAAGCCCTGGTCGTCAATGTCTCGTTGGTAGGTGGCGAGGAGCGACTCAAGACTTGATTGGCTCAGGCGGCTCATCAGTCCAGCCTGAGCGCGTCCAGCCAGCCGAACGCCCGGGATTACGCTGTCGCGATAGGCTGAGACTTGATAGGCGAGTAGGCCGGCGAGACCAATAATAATTATAAAAACGACGGCCAGGGTTACCCACAACCACCGCCGTTGAGGCGTTTTTTTCTGTTTGGCTGGCGCTGCAGTCATACCTCCTTGTTTTCGTTATCCTGAAGGATGTCGTTTAAAATTGCTTTGGCAAGCTCTTCGCGCTTGGCTTGGTAGGCGGCTACATCCATAAGCGCGAGCATGAGTCGATCGCCGACCGCCACGTTTTTTGGAGCATGTTTTTTCGGCCAGGAAATTTTCTGGCCGTCACAATCGAGAATAACCGTTGTCTCTTCGACGGATGTTACGATCGCTTCGCGGGCGTCTGAGGCAGTCATTTTGTCAGCTCAATTTCAAGGCTTACATCCGGCTGGGCGTAATCTTGAACATCCAGATCAAGCGCATCCACGGCGCTGGCCGGATCAATCTTACTCAGATCGCTTGTATCAAGCACGCTATCGTATCCGAGATCCTCGACCTGGTTCGTATTGTTTTTTGAGGTCTCCTTCTTTGATGACGACCGGAAGAAAAAGTACCAGGCGCCAGCCGCAACAATAACGATGACGATAATGAGGATAATACTAACGCGCGTTTTTTTTCTCATATAGTCCTGCGGTTATTGAGTAAGGTTAAAAATGACGCCGCCTTCATCCGCGAAGCTTTCCGCCACGCCGTCCGGTACGGCCTGAAACGTGCCGGTGCCTTTCAGATAGGCCCGGCCTGTGCCGGCAGCGGTCAGTTCGGTCGTCGCGCCGGTATAGAGAAGCAAGAAATCCGTGCCGGTGATGGTTGCCTGGGTAAACCCGGAATAACTCGTTTTCCGGCCAGCCGGTATTTTGGTCGCGGCGCCCTGTGTTTCAACCGTGCAATCGCCGGCGCGATCAAAAACCTCGAGCGTCGGCGTTTTCCCAGCGGCAATTGTCACCGTGCCCTCGCTCGCCGAAATGACGAAACTTCCCTCTCCAGTCACGGACAGCTTGCCATTGCCGCCGACCCGCGAGGCTTTCACTTTTTTCAGTTCGGCGATAATTTGATCCAACGATGTTTTGGCGTCGGTAAGTTTCTCGCCGGACTCGCGGAGCTTAGCCAGCGCTGACTCAAAATCTTGTTCCACTGTCGCGGCATTTGCCAAGCTCGCGAAACCATCGTGGCCAAGCTGGTATTTTTCTTTTGCCGCTGCCAGCTTCAAGGCAAAATCCGCGCGCGGGCTTGTTACCGATCCGGTGTCTTTTTGCAGAGCGGTTAATATCGTCACATCATCATCGACGCGAGCGGTGGCGTCGTTCATTTGAGTCAGAATTGTTTGGATCCGGCTGCTGACGATAACGCCAACCACCTTTTTTACGAAAACGCTTTTCTCTGTCCGATAGGTATTCAGCCGGTTGGCGATATCAGTGATGACGGCTGGATCATTGGTTTCAGATATTGCCACGCGCTGAGTTTGAAGCCAGACCTGCTCAGTGGTCAAATCAGTAAGCATGGTCGCTCGCTCGGCCTCGGCGAGGCCTGTCGAATTCTTCAGCCGAGCGGCCAGGAGGAAATAGTGTTTATCGAAAACGTCGATTGCCTGTTTGATCAGCTGAACAGCGTACTTCTTGGCTGATTCCAGGTTGCTCGCGCTGGGGTCTTCTTGATAGGCGTCGCGCGCTTTTTCCCAATTTATTTTCGCATCGCGGAAAAATTGCTTGCTGTTTTGAACGTCGGTTCGGGCGGTTCGCAGATCTTTGTTTGTTAACCCGGTCTCGTCGTTGCCGCTCAACGAATCAGCCCGGACGGTCAGGGTCGTAATAACACTGGCCGCAGCCAGGCAAAGGAGGACAAGAATGAAAAGGCGTCTTTGCATAGTGATCCGTATAAAATTATGTTTCTTCGTGGACTTCAACAACGCGGACTTTTGATTTTCCGGCTTTCGGGAGGACAATGGTCAAGATACCGTTTTTCAGGTTCGCCTTGACGCGGTCTTCTTTGATATCGACTGGTAAAATAATCGAGCGGGAAAAACCGCCCCAGTGGCATTCGTTGTAGATATAGTCTTCGTCGGCGACAACCTCCTCTTTCCGGCGGATGCCCTTGATCGTGACCATGTCATTATTAATGGTGATGTCGAGATCCTCGGGTTGTACGCCGGCGATGGTCGATTTAATGACAATGTCCTTAGGCGTTTGGTAGACATCAACGGCCAGCTGGCCGGAATAATCTTCTTCTAAGTAAACATCGCCCTCGCCGTCATCTGACGTGAATAAATTCACACTATCATCAGACTCAGTGTTTTGTTTTGTCGTGTCTAAGTCTTTTAATTGAGTGACAAATTTTTCGTCTGACATTATTGTGCCTAAATATGGATAAAATAATGCCGTCTGCCAGTACATTATAATATATTTTCCAATAATTGACAAATAATAGGCGCTCCGGTTGGGATAAGCGACAATATTCGGCCTATTTAAGCCTGCTTGCCGGCAAAGAAATTCCTGACAGCGCCGAGCGTTAAGGAAATGTCGGCGTATGGAATGCCTAAAAATATTGCGAGATACCGTGCTGGAAGAAAGACAAGGCCATCCACGAAAGCGATGCCAGAAGGAAAAACCCGATATTTTTCTTAATATTATCCTTTGCCATTTCTCGGTTTTCATCGTCAGCGCCGGCAACGGCGAGCTTATAGATATGGAAGATCATCCGGCTTAACATAAAAAACGCCAAAAAGATCGCCAGCCACATCGCCCCGTTAATGGCCAGACCGGCATAATCGATCTCGGGCAATTCGAAAGACGGCAGCTGAAATTCAGCGGCTGTTTTTTGCCGATCGATGGCTAATATCTCAAAAAATTGACCGATAAAAATCATGAGGGGAAAAAGAAAAAAACCACGAATATTTTTTACCAACCTTTGCCGACAGAACACCAAAAAAACGCAAATGTAACAACATTCTATCACAGCTATGTATTTTTAACAGCAATGCTGTGGAAAAAAGCACTTGTCATACTTTATCATACGTAATACTATTTGATTGGTAAGAAGGCAGGGGAGGGTAACTCAGGCCTTCTTTCGTTCCGAGGAACGAGTTGTGTTCGAAGCGATTACCCGGGTGTATGCGGCCATCGAGGAGGTCAATGATGGGCAGCGTAACAGTCGTTGGGTCAAGCACGATCGGCAGGAGAACCGCGAGAATCCTGGCGGAGTTCCGTGAGGGATTCGGTCTCGAGAACGTCTTTCTCGTGAAGAGAGCCGGCGACAAGGGCAAGATCACGCATCGTTCGGTCCTGCACGAGCTCGTCGCGGGCGGTGTCCGGCTGGCCACCTGGCCGGACATGATTCCTGCCTTCGAGAGCCAGAGGTTCAAGCCCATGGGGGTGGAAGACGCGATCGGTGGCTCGACCGTCATCATCGACTGCACGGACAATGCTCTAGCCCTCCAGGAGGAGCTGTACCGGAAGTATGATGATGGCACGAGACGGTTCATCGCACAGGGCGCGGAACACGGCTTCGGCAAGATCACCTGTCTCGGTGTGGATGACGACCAGTCGCTCGCTGAGGTCTGGCTTCAGAACGCTTCCTGTAACGACCACAGCGCGGTGACGGCCATCCGCATTCTCCAGAAGGCAGGCGCGGATCTCGTACTGGTCGTGGCTGGCTTCAACCGGCGGGACACGGACCGCGGCAACCCGAAAGTGTGCACTGGTCCATCGTTCAGCGACTTCGACGATGATGAGTATGGGACGCACCACGGCGGTGACGTGGGCAGGCTGCTGCCGGGGCTTCGGATCGTCACCGATGCCATGAAGCTGCCGGTTCAAGGTATGCACAGCCCTCATCTCTGGGCGATCGGTCGGGAAGAGAAGCCTCTGACCAAAGCTCAGATTCTCGAGGCTATGGAAGCGTATCAGCTGGCCTCGATCACTGACGAGAAGTGTATGGCGCCGATCGATCAGTGGGGGTGCGAACACGGGCTGCTCGGCGGGGTCTTTGCACTGGCTGTGTTCGTTCGCGGCCAGGTCAAGGTCTTCGACACGCCTCTCGGTCATCTCTACCATCTCGGCTGGTTTACTCCTCAGGTCGTCAATGTGACGCCGACCAACGTGATCCGCACGCTGCAATGGATGCATCGCGTTGATCTGGCAGAGGCAACCCGCCTCTTCCAGCCCGTGGAGGAACGGTACTTCCGTCGCCACATCGACGTGTGATCTTTCTTCTTGGCTCGACCGACACGGTTTGAGCCATTTTTTCTTTTTTGACAATACGACATATACCTGCTACAAGGTATATAGCCAAATTGGCTTAAAAATAAAGATAAACACGGTCTTTGAAAACCCGTGTTTTTACGTAGGTAGGGCAATCAGTGAACACGAATAGAAGGAGGCAGTGAATGATCAGTGTGGCTCAGAAAGACCAGGTAGTCGGCCTGAAAGTCGGGCGGACTACCGTGGCGGCGATCGTCCTGGAGCGATCTGATGGAAGCTGGCTGAAGGTTGACGAAATGCTGTGCCACCATCAGCGCAATCCGAGTGAGGCGGTCGGCCAGATCTGGGCGCGACTGGACCATTCACGGATTCGTAAGGTGGTGGCGACCGGCAGCTTGGGCAGCATTCTTGGGGGACAAGTTCAAAGTGACATTCCCAGAGATGCGGCTCTGAATCGTGCCTGCGAGTATTTCTTTCCTCCGATTGAGGGTGTCGGCCACGAGCCGATCAACCTGATTCGGATCAGCGCCGGGGGCTACAGCGTGCTCACGCGCAACCAAGGTGGTGAATACTCTAATTCGCTGGCTGAAAAGTGTTCGGCTGGCACGGGTGAAGCGGTTGAGAAGCAATGCGCCAGAGCCGGCATGAACGTACCCGAGGCGATTACTGCGGCGCAGGCAACTGACCGAGTGGTTGAGTTCGTTCCGCGCTGTGCGGCGTTCGCCCAGTCTGAGATCACTCACCTAGCCAATGCGGGCGAAGACATTGCGGTCTTGCTGAAGAGCTATTTCCGAGGCATTGCCGCATCTGTTTACGCCCTGTTTAGGAAGAACTCGATTGACGGGCGGGTGATCGTAATCGGTGGCGTGACCAAGAATCAGCCGGTTATAGACTCTCTCCAGTCGATGATCGGCCAGCCGACGATTGAAATCCATCCCGAGGCTGACTATTTCGAAGCCTGGGGTGCGGGATTGATCGCGGCTGATTTGGTCGTGGCTGGTCAGGTGTCGAGCTACACCGCTGATTCAGCAACTGTCGTTCGTCCTAAGTCTCGGAGCATCCGTTCGTTTAAGCCGCTTAACACGGCGGCTCACCTGGTCCAGAAGCTGACCGAGCCGGATTTTGATCTGGCACATTGGAGCGGACAAGCCGCGCTTGGCATTGATTCCGGCTCAACCGGAACCAAGGCAGCCTTGATCGACATCGTTACCGGACGCCGGGTCTGGGACGACTACGTTCCGACCAACAGCAATCCGGTCGCCGCTGCACAGCTGATCGTTCGGCAAATGCTGGCTGCCGTCGGAGACCGAGTTCAGATCGTCAGTCTCGGCTTTACCGGTTCGGGTCGGCGCGCGGTCTACGACGTGGCTGAGGCTTGCTTTGGCGGTTTGCGGAATCAGATGCTGGTTGAAACCGAGATCACCGCCCATGCTACGGGTGCTTGTCACTACGATCCTGAGCATGGCCGGTCGGTTACGGTTTGTGAGCTGGGCGGCCAGGATGCTAAGGTGATCAATATTCGGAACGGAGTGCCGGTTGGTTCAGACATGAACCGAGCCTGTTCTGCCGGAACCGGATCTGAAGTTGAGTACGACGCGAGACGGATGAATACGACGATTCAGGAATTTGGCCGGTGGGCGCTCGACTCGCGGGAGCCGATCGACATGGGTCAGACCTGTGTCGTCTTCTCTGGGGACATTGCTGACCGGGCGTTGGGTGAGGGCTTTACCGTCCAAGACATCGCCGCCGGTCGCTTCTACTTCATTGCCTACAACTGGTTAAACCGGCTGGTCGGACAGCTGGGACTGGAAGAGGTCATCTTCGCGCTCGGCATGCCGGTGAATAACATCGCCTTGCCTATGGCGATCGCGGCGGTAACTGGTCGAAAGGTAATCGTACCACCTCGGCCAGGCGCTACCGGGGCTATCGGTATCGCCTTGTTGACGCTGGAGCAATGCCGTCAGGAACAGATTGTTCTGGATCAGACGTTTGATCTCGGGCGATTTCTGGCGGCAGAGGTTGTCGAACGCTCAAGCTTTGTATGCGGCAACCGCGAATGCGGTGCCAAGTGCAGGATTGAGCGGACGAAGGTGTCAATCGGCGATCAGACGGTGACGGTTAAGTCAGGCGGTATGTGCCCGCTGCACGAAGGAAACACCAGAAACAGACTGCCGACTGACGCGCCAAAGCCGTTTGACGAACGGCGCAAACTTCATGATGCTTTGATTCGGGCCTTACCGGTGGATCGAGCCGGGCAACCAACCGTGGCGGTTCCGCTGACTCTGGCCAACGTCCGGTTCATGCCCCTATTCAGTTCGTTCTTGGCCAACCTCGGCGTGAATGTCAAAGTGCTTGAACCGACCACCAAAACCCTCAAGCGGGGCGAGGAAATCAGTTTAGGCAAAGACATGTGTGCGCCGGTCAAGGTTGCCCATGGTCTGGCTGACGAGGCGGTTGAACTGGGCGTTGATCTGATCTTCTTTCCCAAGGTGGTCCTACTGCCTCGGGAGAGCGGCTGCGACATCGGCAGTACGTGCCCGCTGGTTCAGGGAACGCCCGAGCTGGTGGCTGCCGCCATCAACGGAGTGATTCCGAACGATTCATCGGGTTCCGGGATGAAGATCCTGAGGCCGGTGATCAAGTTCGGCCTGAATTGGCAGACGAGCGAGGAAGTGCGACGAGTGTTTGTCTCGATGGGACGGGAGCTGGGCCGCACCAAAGCAGAAAGCCTTCGGGCTTTTTACTTGGCCGTTGGGGTGCAGCGGGATTTCCAAGAGCATTGTCTGGCGATCGGTCAGCGCGCTCTGGATTATGCCGCAGAACATCGCGTCCCGGCCGTCGTGGTGCTGGGCCGGCTCTATGCCACGCTCTCCCCGGCGATCAATGGGCAGATCCCAGAGATCATCCAGGGTAGCGGCGTCGTGGCCATTCCGGTTGACTGCTACCCGGTGGATCCGACCACGCCTTTTCTCGACCTAGTGTACTGGGGCGAGGGGCAGAGGATTCTCAGGGCGGTGGTTGATCTGCACCGGCGACCCGGCGTTTACCCCCTGATGATCACCTGCTACTCCTGCGGGCCGGACGCGTTTCTGGAGCACTGGCTGCGGTACATCGCCGACGTGCCCTACTGCATCATCGAGACCGATGGGCATACGGGCATGGGCGGCTTTACGACGCGGATTCAGTCAAGCGTCTACGCCATGCGACATCACTTGAGAGAGGGCGACCAGCGCGCGCTGGTCACGGACCTCACCTTGCTGCAGGAACACGACACGGGGAAGCCGTTTGATCCGAATGACCCCGAATCAGCTCTGGTTCTGTGCCAGTTTGGCAACCTTGAGCCCTTGCTGACCGCGGTCTATTCGTCAATCGGCATCAGGGTAATCGCGGCGCCGCCGACCGATGACCGGATACTCCGTCTGGGTCGCGGCCGGTACGCGACCGGCAAAGAGTGCGTCCCGTACATGTACGTGACCGGCGTTCTCGAGCACATGGTTCGGGAGGTTCTGCCGCGATATCCCGAGATCAAACACTTCTACTGGTTCATGCCGGCGACGACTGGTCCCTGCCGCTTCGGTTCCTACCGGACGCAGCACGGGATCATTCTGACCCAGCTGGATCCAGCGCAGGCAGTTCACCTGTTTGCTACTTCATCGGACAATGCCTATGACGGCGTGGGAAAGCACCTGCGGCTCAAGGCTTGCGCCGCAGTCATGCTGGCTGATCTGCTGGATGAGCTCTGGTGCTACTATCTGCCGATCGCCCGGAACCCGGCTGACGTCGATCGAGTGTATCAGTGGGCGATGGCACGAGCGGTAGAGCAGTTGAAGGTTCGTCCGGTAGCCCAGCGCTTGCCGGGTCAGATCCGAGATTGGCTGTGCGACTGGGGGCTGCCCGGTTTCTTGGACCGAGTCGTCCGTGAGTTTCAGTCGATCTGGATTGATCCTGAGCGGGCGGCCAATGTCGTCCAGGGACACCTCTCGGGCGAGATCTACGTGGTCAGAGATCCCCATGCCAATGGCAATGTAGTCAGAATACTGGCTGACCACAATGTCAGGGTTCGGCGCTCAACGATCCACGAATGGATCCAGTATCTCACCTGGACCCAAGGGCACGGCCATAAGCGCGATCAGTTCAATCGCGTCGCGGTCAGCCTGAAGGCCCTCCTGCAGTGGTGGGTATTCTGGCGCCTGGACCGGGTCGTCGCTCGGGCGATTGGCCGGAACACGCACACCAGGATCGAGCCGGTAATGGAAGCGGTCAAACCGTACTTTGAAGGCGCGCCTGAAGGAGAGGCGGCCCTGACCATCGTGGACCTGCGTCATGGCGGTGTGGCCGTCTGTCCCCAGGGCTGCATGCCCTCCAAGTACGCCCAAGCGCAGCTGCACCACGTTGATGATGCCAATATCCTGTTCTTGTACGTTGATGGCGACCCGATCGATCCGGCGCAGCTCGCCAGCTACGCCTGGGATCTCCATGAACGGCAGGGCCAGGGTGGCATTCACTCGCTGCCGAGAAAGTAGACTTCATTGTTCCCGTGATTCCTAGTGAATCACAAACGAGGCGTTTCCACCCAACCGGGTTGGACCGCCTCTTTTCTTTTTTATGAATTACCGAATATTATAACTCTTCTTTTTTCTCGCGAATAAACTTTGTCAATTCGTCAAAAATATTGACGAATGTCTTGTAGGGCGCCTCGATAATAAAGTCGAAAACGAAAAGCAGCACATTTACTTTTGGTGATTTTAAGCTGATCCAGCGGCCGGCCCGAACAATCGGCATGGAAAAGAGGTCGATAATAAATCCGAGCGTGCTTTCCCGGCGGCCGACGACGATATACTCTTTCGCCTCTTCGCGCATCTTGATGCCAAAAAAGCTGACCAGTGTTAAAAACAGCAGGAACAAAGCGATACTGAGCTCATTGAAATTAAAGCGGTTCAGAATATAGATAATCGCTCCGAAGGTCACCAGAAAGATCACGACGTAAAAAAAGTTGAAAGCTGTCGTGAGTATTTTCCGTCGCCGGACAATGCGTTGGATCAAGATTTCACCGGCATCGCCTCGGGCCAGGATGCTTTTCACCCCGGTGATAATCTGGGCGGTGTTTTCTTCAGCCGGGATCCGGACGGTCAAGGCGACGAGAAACAGCAGGAGCGGGTGAAACACAACATTCAGACCGAGATGATACAAATTTGTTTCACCTTTCAAATAGAGGTCGTACGGCACTTCCATGATCAGCGCCAGCATCATTTTAGTAATGAAGATGTAGATAATTGCCCGGACCGCTCCGGTTCGAAGCTTCCGTCGGGCTTGGTTATACCGTTCCGCACAGGCTTTTTTTAAGCTGACCTCGAGGTTTGAGAAATCCGAAAAGCGCTGCAGCGCCGTGGCCGGATCTTCTTCGACCACGTCTTTCATAACGTGAAAATAGATGCAGTATTTTTTGAGGTAGCGAAAGAGATTATCGCCGATCGGATGACTGATCTGGCGTTCAATCTCGCCTTTTATGGCGCGCAGGTTTTGAGCCAGTTTTTCAACGAAGGCCCGGTCAGCCTGATACCAGCCCTGATTGTAATAGAGAAAGAGTTGATAGCGGAGGATCGACTGATCCGAGCGCAGGAGTGCCCGCTGAACGGCGAGATAGATTTGGATGTTTTTTTCCAAGTCTGGTATTTTCTGGTCGAGCTGGATGTTTTTTTGGATGGTGGCATACATGAATTCAGCCAACGCCTGCATCTTGTTTGAAGAAATCAATGTTTGGTCGATCTCAGCGGCTGCAACGCCAATGAGCCATTTGTACGTTTTTCGTTTTTCCCCGCCTTTTTGATAGACGCCGATCCGGTTAAAAAGGTAGAAGTATTTATTGAGAATATTCGTAACGTCGGCAATTTTATGTTCCGGAACTTGTTTGTCGGGCAGATAGCGGCCGCGGATAAGTTCATAAATCAGGTCCTGGCCAAGCTCTGACGGCTTTACCCGCGTCATCAGGCGCCGTTTCATTATCCGTTCAATGGCGTTCTTTCGGATCAGATGAAGCTCCTGATATTCAAGCGCGTTGCGGATCCGTTCATAAATAAAAGCCATCCGGCTGGCCATCTGACTGACCTGGATACGGGGCTCGGACGGGAAAGCGGCGAAGTCGAGATTTGGCTGTTGATAGGCGTGGACGAACTTGGCGATCGGTTGTTGTGGTGGCTCGTTTTCCATGGATTACGTAAATTTCTAAGAATTTGTGAGTATACCAGAACAGTGAAAAAAATCAAGGGTGAGGGCGTAAACCTAGTAAAAGTATACACCACTTGCGGAGTCCCGCCTAGAAAAACCAACCGACCACGGGGCCGGCTGGTTGACTATCGAAATACGGAAAACAAGTTTAATTGGTTACCGACGGTGTCAGTTTACCAAGGCCAATCGGGTTAAAGCCGTTCGTTATTTCCTGGCCGTCGCTAAAACCATCAGCATCGGTATCGGGTTCGTATGGCTTCGTAAGATAGAGATTGAATTCTTCGCCGTCAAGCAGTCCATCGTCGTCGGTATCAACCAGCGTTTGGTCGCTGCCGGCAATTCGTTCCCAGACATCCGGCAACGTGTCGCCGTCGGAGTCAGTGAATGCCACGCCAGTATTTTTTAGCAATTCGCCATTTTTTGTTTTCAGGCCGGCAACGAGTTTTTCACTCTCAGCTCGTAAGCGCGCTGATTCGACCAAGGTGAATTGCGCTTCCTGGGCGTTGCTCGTTATTTGGTTAAAGGCTTTTTGATATGAGTCGCTGACGGCCAATTCCTGATCGAGCACTTTTTGAAAAAGCGCTTGAACCTCTCCGGCCTCGGCCGGAATGACCCAGCCTTGTGCCTGGACTTTAAAAGCGAGAAGTTTTTGTCGGGCGGAATCGGCTGTTTTGCGTTGATCGTCGAGCGTGTATTGACTATTTTCGCGATCGGAATAGACTGGCCCGGAATTGCGGATCAGACGTTCCAATTCTTTTACGACGCCGACCTGCGTTGTCAAATACGCCGTTGTCGTTTCGAGAGTGCTGGTTGTTTTTGCGCCCAGAACGTCGCTCTTGTTTTGTTGCGCCTTTTTCTTCGGCAGATATACGAAAAGTGTGAGCGCGCCGACTCCGACAATGAGAATAAGCGACGTAAGGATGATCGAAACCGAAGTTTTGCGGTTCATACTATACGTGAGTGAATTATTATATTCTCTATCAATACCGTAGCACTAATCTCGGAATCATACAAGGTAGTATTTTGACGGTGGATTGTACACTTGACCGTCGCTGAAACGATGATATAATGGAGCAAATTTACTATATGAATATTGGCATCTTCCCAGCGGCCTGGTCGGAAAAGAGAGGGAAGAGGAGACCGCGAAGTATCTTCACGTTCTTCCTCCCGAGGAGTAGGTGTGTGCCAAAAGACTAATCGCCGAACCAGGCGATTTTTTGTTTATCACCATGTTTTCTCGTACACGTGAACAATAGGACTGTTCCTGCTCTTTCAACGGAAGAAGCGCTTCGGTGTTAGACGGAAGGGGCGCACAACCACGGATTCGGTATTCAGGGGGTGGGTTATGACAAAGGACGAATTTCGGCTTCAACTGGCGCGTTCCGGCATCGTCCAGCCAGAGCGAGTCTATCAGGCAAGCGACATTGCCGAACAGGCCATGGCTGGCAAGTTCCGCCGCTCGGGAGCGCCGGCGGTCAGCCACGCCTATGCCGTCGCCGGTTATATGCTGGCGATCGGTTGCACCTGGGTTGAGGTGTGCGCGGCCATACTCCACGACCTCGATGAGGACACGGCTGTCTGCATCGCCGTGATCTGCGACTTGTTCGGTCCCGAAGTAGCGGATCTGGTTGAGGCCGTTACCTGCGACAAGGAGTTCAGCCAGCTTGGCTGGATTGCGCAAGCCGTGCTGTACTATGGGAAGCTCTATCGCTGCGCCCAGCGTAATCCGCGCGTAATCCCGCTGAAATTGGGCGACCGACTGCACTACTTCCGCACCTGCGACGTCATGCCGCCGGAAAGCCGGGAACGGAAGGCGCACGAAACACTGGATATTCTTTTGCCGATGGCGGCGGTATTCCGTCACGAATTGGCTGATTGGCAGCCGCGGATCCAGCCTTGGATTGCCGAGCTCGGAGAACAAAGCCGGCGCTACTACAATGACCGGAATGAACCGTTTGCCGGTTTCTTCACCAGCCCGCAGATACGGCATCTTCACACTGCTCCGGCTACCGGGATCGTTCGACCGCTTTCCGACGAGGAAGGCGCCGGGGGTGGTTAATACCCGCCCCCTTTTTTATTGAAAAAGAGACCCACCGAAGCAGGTCTCGACGGCCAAGGCCGTTGGAGTAACCGTCGGTCTAGGCGAAGACCGGCGTGCCGTTTGGGATGATGCGATTATCGGACAGGTGAAAGCTCACCTTCGCTCCGCCGCCGACCGACTCGATCGGCTGACCATCGCGTTCCAGGCCATTGACGGTGATGAGCGGAGCCTTTCCAAGCGCGATCTCACCCCCAACATGCAGAGATCCTTCTGCGCCTGTGACGACGAAGACCCTTAGCCCGTTCCGCATCATCTGATGTGCAACCACCTCGCCGATCTTTCTCCGGGACTGGGTAGCCGCTGTCATTCCTCACCCTCCTTCGAGGACTTGTTGACGGTTTGGCGATCCAAAAACAAAAATATCATACTCGGTATGATTATCGCTTGTCAATAGTAATGGAAAATGAGTGATTACTCGCTTTTCGGACGGATCACAATCATGACCCTCTGACCGTTGTTCACGTCGCCATTGTTCCATTCGTGGATTGCATTGAGCAGGGTTTGCGGATCATAGACGTAATCAGCTCCTTTCCGCGTACCCGGATCATTAGTAATGATCGTGCCGTCTTTTTTGTATCCCTTGACCACGAGCGCATGGTAGATCGGTCCGGGCGCTTTGTAATTCGGATTGCCGAGCATCCGGCCGGCCGTCAGGACGAGCACGGGATAGCCATTCGCCACTTCGCGCTTCATCCGCTCGATGGTTACCTCGTCCCCGGTATACAAATCAACCGTTTCATATCCCCACTTGTCTTTGATAAATCGGACAGTCTCCGCGCCGTCAGTATCCTTATAAAAGCCATAGTGCTGTTCTTCAAACGCAACCAGATCGAGAATAGCTGCGTCCGCCTCTTGTTTCGTAAACGACGTTTTCTTATCCCAATAGGCATTGATCATGATCGCGGCCGCTTCCTCGCAGGCTTCCTGGTAGGGCATGTCCCAATTCGCATCCGGAGCCTGGGGGGTAAAGGGCACTTTTAAGTTAATTTCGGCGGGCAGCGGTCGTGGCTGAATGTTTACAGCGCTATTCATGTTTTCGTTGGCAGGCTGGTTCGTGTTGTCGCTGCTGTTCTCATTGGCGGTGTTGCGATTGAAATTCGTACTCGGCTGGGCTGGGGGTAAATCACTAACGGCGTTTCCGCTCACCCATTCTTTCAGGGTGACTCGGTACTGATAGGCAAAAAACAAACCAGTCACCGCAATCAGGGCAATGGACAGCCAGATAGATTTTTTTCGCGACGACACTGTCATATAATTTGTTTAACAACTCAGTATACTAGCATCATTTTTCTTTACTGTCAATCTTCCGGCTATGAAAAAGCGCCGCGGACATAATCGTCCTTGGCGCGGAGAGAAATAGATCAACCAATCAGCTGCCGGTGGCTCGCTCGCTGGTGTTGGCCGGGTCTGGAGGGAGCATCTGGGTCGCGAGAGCCTCCCAGCTAGCCAGCAGGCCTGAGGAGTCGACCGAGCCGCCGTAACGATGAGCAGGAACGGTCCGAACTCCCTGTTCGAGCATCAGTCGCATGCTCCGGGCAGTCGGCGACTTCTCCCGGTCTTTAGAGTCCTTCGCATAGCGGACAACTGCGCAAGCCGTTCCGCCCAGATGATCCCGCTGTCTTTCAACCACTCGGGCGAATTCAATCAGCGTGCGCAGTCCGGTGAAACATTCCACCACCCAGCGCAGCTCGGCCAGAGTCATCGGTGGCAGGCGGCCTCCTTCCGGGTCGCTCAGCGAGTAACTGTTTCCTGATTGGAACTGAATGCCATCAGCCCGCTTCAGATGGTGCCACCAGTGGCCGGATGGCTGATGCAGCACGGCGCTGCTCTTGAACCAACCGCCGAGAGCGATCCGGAAAATCGGCCCCTTGGCATTGGACTCATAGTCATCCGAAAAGCCGTACTGGGGCTGCGTCAGGTGGGTATGTCCTTCGCTCCGGTGATTGACGTAGTCGTAGAGGTAACAACCCTTGACAGTTCGCCTGACATATGGGACCAAGAATCTCCAGAGCGCTAGGATGAGACCGACGGTGCCGATAGAACCCACCAAGGCGTGTACTTGGTCATCCAGTGATTTCCAGCCGTACACGAATCCATACGTAAGGCCGATGACCCCGGCGGAGAAAAGAAGTAATCCGGCAACCAGATACAGAATTGGCTGATAGTCTCGCCGTTCCTCCTTTTGCCTTTCGGCCCGGTCGCACTCCTGACAGTCTAGCATGATATCATCCTCCGGTACCGCAGGTCTGTCCGACTCTAGAAAGCCGGGCTATCCTGCAGGCGGAAGTGCCAAGGCCGGCCATCCCTGCGCCAGTCGCCCGAATTTCGGACTCCGGTGCAGGGCATTCCGTCCAGGGCGTGAAAGGTGCCAGTGCTTATCGTTTGACCGACAAGCTGGTCAGTATAACGGGTTTATATCGATAGTCAAGCCAATAACAAAACCGGCTGTAGGGAGCCGGTTTTGCCGTAAAAAAGGTGGGTTATTAGGGAAAAACAACAACAATATTGTTTTCCCTTACATTATATTAAACACCTGAGCCAGAAAAAGGTGTCAGGCGGCAGCGGGCTGGGTAGCGCGATGGAACGAGACTTTTTGTAGTCGGTCTTCTTGGGCGAGCTCGCGGCGGATTTTTTCTCGGGAGCGGCTGAGCGTCAATTTGACGGCGTTTTCCGACTTATGAACTTTTTTTGAGATTGCTTTGATGGATAAATCTTGCCGGTAGCGGAGATCAAAGAGACGGTACTCGCTCGGCGGCAAGCGACGGATGTGACCCCAAACATGGCTCGCCATGAGCCGACGTTCGACTTCGGAACTGGTGTCAACCGTCAGGTAATAGGCTTCTTCGAGCGACAAGGTGATCGGCCGTCGGAAGTAATTCATGAGCTGATTGTGCGCGATGGTAATGAGATACGTCAGGTAGGAATAGCCGCGCTGGGTGTAGAAGGGCAGGCGTTCGAAGGCGCGCAGGAACGTTTCCTGCATGAGGTCTTCGGCCACGGCATAATTATTGCCGACGCGATACCAGAGATAATTAAATACTTTTGGCGCATAGAGCGTATAGATGGAGCGAAAGCCTTCTGGCTTTGCATCTGCTTGTTGGCTAGGCGGTCGAAGATAGTTTGTCATATGAGAGTGTGTTAGTATTTAGGGTAGTGCATTATAGCAGAAATTATGGTTGCTTCATAGACGCACTTTTTTCCCTAAGTTGAGACAAGCCTCATGATGCCGACGCCGAGAAAATCATTTCATCATTATTTTTCCACACGGAGCGTATTAGGTATGACGCTGTGGCCTGCTCGCGTATTCTTTATACCATAACAACCTTATCTTTTCCTGAATTTGTTCGTGTAACGACACTATGAAAAAGGGATATATCCTCATCGTAATAATTTTCTTCGTTGGTGCGGTCTTTCTGTCGCTTCGATTGTTATCTTCGCCAACCCAGAATCAATCGAACACGCCACCGGCCCCGTCCAATACAAATACGATTGTCAATAATTCATCGCTCCCCGCTCAGACAAATTCAGCCGCTGACACATTCCTTCCGCCGCTCACGCGTTCAGGTGAACGGGTGACGAAAAAACCGTTCGGTATATTTATCACACCCCAAACCTCGCCTGTTCAGCCGGAGCATTTCCGTGGGTATCACACGGGCGCTGATTTCGAGATTTTTTCGGACGAGCTGAACGCCGAAGTAGCGGTTCGAGCAGTTTGTACCGGCCCGCTCAGCGTGCGTGAGACGGCCAGCGGGTATGGCGGGGTGGCGGTGCAGTCGTGTCAGCTCAATGGGGAAGCGATCACCGTGATCTACGGGCATCTGCGGTTATCAAGCATCAAACAGAGGGTTGGTGACACTATCACTCGCGGAGACGAGCTTGGCGTTCTCGGAAATAATTACAGTTCGGAAACGGGCGGCGAACGGAAGCATTTACACCTCGGCTTTCATAAAGGAACAGACATCAATATCAAAGGTTACGTGGGCGCCCAGTCCGAACTTTCTGGCTGGCTCGATCCGTGCCTCTATGTTTGCCATAATTAAAAAAAGACAAATTAGTCGGCATAATTTGCCAGGGCCGGTTTTCGATATTTCCAGGCGAGCCGATAGACAACGAAGAGACTGACCAAAACAGCCGTACTCCAATACATCGCGATCATCCACGGCTGTTTACTGTCGGAACCGATCAAAACGCTATGGAGGAAAATCATGACAAACATTGGGAAACCGAAGAAGTGGACAGTGCGCCAGAACCGGGCATGCGACGTGAGCGTGTAGAGCGATGTGCCGAGAACAAGAAGGAGCAGATAAAATCCGAAAATACCAAGGGCAACAAGAGTCGGGCGATAGCTGGAGGCAAATGGTACCAAGAGATCGACCACGCGTAGTCTGATGAAGCGGTCAAACGGCAGCGCGCCAATATGAATGATTATGGAGACAAGCAGCGCGGAGCCGATCGCGCGATGCATTGACCAGGCTGAAGCTGGCGACATGAGGCGAAAGAGTAGACCGGTCGTTAGGCTTATCCCGGTTATTGTGATCACGGCCAGAAGAAGAAAGGAAGCGATACCGGCCGCCCGCGTCGCGATCCAGGTCCAAGAAAGCGGGGAGTTTGCCGCTTGGGGTGTGATGGCGGGTGCGGCGTCTGTGGGCGGTTCGGTCAGCGGCGCGGCTGTGTTATTCGGCGCCGTTTCAGCCGTCGGCACTTGGTCGGCACTTGGAGTGGCTACCGTTTTCGGTTGAGTCGGTGTGGCCGGCGCTGTTTCAACCGTGGGCGTCGGTATAATAACTGGCGCTGTTGCCACCGGCGCGTCTGGTTCAACGGGCTGGATCGTGCTTGGCGTGGGCGCAACCTCCGGCGCTTCGTCCACCTCTTTTTCGTCGTCTGATTCAATCTCGGCCTGGCGTTCCGTGCTCGAATCCGCCAGGGTCGTCGTCGTTGTGGCCGTCGCAGCGCGCACTGCCAGGGGACGAATGAGCATGAACAAACTGATAGTGGCAAACGCAAATAGATATCTCAATTTCATACCTGAGCCAAGTAATTTTTTAGCATGGGCGTAGTATGCGTGCGGCTGTCTTTTGTCACAATCAGCGCTTCAAGGTTGTGGCGTGCAGCCCACTTCAGGCCAGCGGTCGGACCGAGCAGTAGAACGACTTTTGCCAGGGCATCAGCCTCCACCGCGGTCGGCGCCAAAACAGTCGTTTGGATAACGTCGGTTCGGGCTGGTTGGCCGGTTCGCGGGTCGATGATATGATGCCAAGATTTTTTCGATTGTCCGCCGCGCCGCTTCGTGGTGCCGGAGGTAGCCACGTTCCATTCTCCAGCGGGGAGGCGTAAGTAGGCAAAATCCCGCTCCGGCTTGTTTGGGTCCTGGATGCCGATTGACCAGGCGCGGCCGTCCGTGTCGGTGCCCGACACGATCATGTCGCCGCCGAGGGACAGCCAATAATTAGACGTCTTCGCTTTTACCCGTGACCGGAGTTGGTCGAGCAGATAGCCTTTGCCAAGACCGCCAAAATCAAATTGTAGATCAGCCGGAAAGAATACCGTTTTTTGTTTCCGGTTGATCTTGACTTCGGCGAAGGAATGTTCTGATTTCGCCATTGGTCGGTCGGAGGTTTCAACCCGGTACGGCAAAAGCTCAAAGGGTGCATCATACCCGGCCGCGACGAGCGCCTGACCGATTGTCGAATCAATCAGACCGTCGGTATACCGCCAGATCCCTTGGGCAGTCAATATAAGCTTGATTAGATCGCGGCTGACCGGAACGCGTTTACCGGCTCGTTGATTAAGTCGAGATAGTTCTGAATCGGGAAGAAAACGGCTGAAGCGATTTTCAAACACGGCGATCTGTCGTTGAAGATCGTCAAAAAGTCGGTCGGCGGTCACCGGATCGAGGCGAAAACCACCGGCAACAATCGTGCCGAGGGCGGGAAATTGTCTGGTGGCGGTCGGTGGCGATACCATAAAGCTTGGAGATTATGAAACCGTTGTCCGAGGAACGACGGGAGCTGGTTTCGGGGCCGGGGTCGGTGCCGGCGCTGGTGAGTTAATATTTGTCGTTGGTTGCGACGGGACAGCGGTATTTGTTGATGGAGCCGGGGTCGGTTTCGGCGCTGGGCTCGGTGCTGGTGTCGGAGTTGGAGCAGTCGGCTTGGTTGTTGGTGCCGGCGTTGGCTGGGCTGCACTCTGTTCAACGGTTGGAAGATGGGCAGAGTTTGTCTGATTGCTATTATCCCCTTGTTCGTTGGCGATCGGTGCGGCCTCAGCGGATGTGTCCTGGGTGGGAGGGATAATAAGATGTTTGGCTTGCTCGATCCGGACGATTGCACCAAGCAGAATGGCGGTTGATACGCCCCAGGCGGCGAAAACATATTTCGGAATCGGCGTGCCGCGTTCAATAAATTCTTGCGAGCCAACGCCGAAACGCTCGGAATGGATGACCTTCGTCGAAAAACCCATTGAGCGCAGCATGGCTGTCATGGCCGACATAAAGGCGGGCGGGCCGCACAAAAAGTACGTCCGGTTCCAGAGATCGTCAGCTAATTTCTTTGTGAGCAGCTCGCGGTTCAGCCGGCCCGAGATCAGGTTGTCAGCGGGTGGCCGAAGCTGGCCGTTCGTGACCGCGAGAAAATATTTAAAATTCGGATTCGTTTGCTGCCACCGCTCCAGATCGTTTTGATACGAGGCGTCGTTCAATGATCGGACGCTGTAAAAAAGCGTCAGGCGCTGGCTCAAACCGCGCTCCGTCGCCAGCTGGATCATGCTCAGAAAAGGGGTGATGCCGATGCCGCCGGCAAGGAATACCGAGGCGTCGTCGCGTTCGGGTTCATACGTAAATTTCCCAAACGGTCCACCAACCATGACCCGTTCGCCGGGCTGGAGCTGGCTTAATTTGGTGGTATATCGTCCGACGACCCGAACACCGAAACGCAGCCGAGAACGCTCGCTCGGAGCGCTGGCGATGGAAAAGGAACGCTCGCCCCGGAGGCTCGGCTGATCGGGGAAGCTCACGGTTGCGTATTGACCCGCCCGAAATTCGAAAAACGGACGTCCGTCCGATCGGGCGATGGCCAACTCGATGACGGTTGGCGTAATTTTCTGTATATAGATAACCTTTGCTTTTGTCCGTCTCATAATGGCGTGATAACATATTAGGGCGAAGGGCGTGTCGTGCGTGCCGCGTCTGGCAGTGATGAGTATTTGGGCAACAGTGTACAGTGATATAGCCTAGCTGAAAAGCGAGCACCTATTCATAAAAGTTGTCCACATGTGGAACGAAATTCGTACGCTCAGGTTAGGTAAATAATATACTATAGTGCGAACCTTAATTTTCTCTGAATAATTATTAAAAAATCCAACAACATTATGGCAACCGAAAAAACAAGCCCGAATCAAGAGGAATTCAAAATCAACGGCGACGAGCTCGTCCAAAAAGTAAAGGAATTGATCCATCAGGGCAACATTCGCCGGATCATTATCAAAAACGAAAAAGGTGAGTCGATATTGGAAATACCGGTGACGTTCGCGGCGGTCGGCGCAGTACTGCTGCCTGTCTTCGCCGCCCTCGGCGCCATGGCTGCGTTGCTGACGAAATGTTCGATTGTCGTCGAAAAACGGAACTGATTTCGGCTTAGTGAAATAAAAAACCGGCTCCCATTTGGTCGCCGGTTTTTTTAAGTGTATCTTATGTCTAATGTATCTTATGTCTGTGGTTGTCCAGTACAGACGTTATTTTCGCATATGGCTGGTCCGAAAAATGGGCAATCCAGTATCATGGCGCCGGTCTGGTTTCTATAAGCTTCAATCTCGGTCTGGGCGTAGATATTGTAGTAGGCCTTGTAGCAATGATTTAGGGGATGATCAACAGCGATGCAGTCTGACGTTTTTTCACAATATTTCGGGTTATTGGCATAGGCACTGCTTGGAGGCGGTAGATAATTTACATTGGCGGCTGTGTTTGTGTTGGAGTTTATGTTTGTATTCGTTGTCGGGTTGCCGGTAAGCCGTTCAATCTTGCCCGAGCCGGAAATGGACTGATCGATTACCGGCTGGCCGAAATATGAGACGCTGCCGCTGCCGCTGATTTTTACCGTCAGACTTTTTTGGGCGTTTACCTCAGATTTCCCCGAGCCGCTGATATCGACCTTCACATTCTGACTGACCAGATCTTTGGCCAAGTACTTCCCCGAACCGCTGATGGAAATCTCTTGATCAGTCGCGGTGCCATTGAGCGAGAAGTCGCCCGAACCGCTGATGTGTGAAACAATTTTTTCAACATTCAGGCCGAGCCGAACTTTCCCCGAACCGCTAATGTCAATATTAACATCGCGGCCAGTTAGCGTTGTACCGGTGATGGTACCCGAGCCACTAACGCGTAAATCTACGTCCTGGAGAGCCAGGGTGGCAAAGTCGATTTTTCCTGACCCGTTAACACTGACGTCAGAAAGATTTTTCACGGTCACATAGAAATTGACGTCTTTCGTCGGCCAGACGCTCCAAAACGGCCAGGCCAATTTAAAACCGATGTGAAGCGTGTCGCCGCGCACTTCGGTCTCGATCTTTTTCATGAGGTTGTCTTCGGCCTCGATGCGGAGGCTTTCCGTTTCACCCTGACTGATTTTTAAATTGCCAATGCCTTTGAGCGAGATTTTTGAAAAGGTGGTCACGTCGCGATTTTCTGTTATCACCTTTCCCGAACCACGGCCATAATAATACGCCCCAGCGGCCAGAACGGCGAGCACGATGATAATCGTGGCAACAAGCGAAATAAAGCCTTTTTGGTTCATAAAAATGAGTTAATTGCTAAGGTATCGAAACACCTCCATTGTACCAGATAGCACCAAAGAAAAAAACCCGGAATCAATGAATGAATCGGGTTTGGCCTAGAGCCAGAAGGTGCCTTCGAGGCACAGGCCGTCAAAACCGTGCCGGCTGAAACGGAGCTTTGACTCCAGTTTCAGGTAGCCGGTTTTCCTAGCTCCGCGCGGATCGGGTCGCGACAGCACATCGATCTTTCCGCCGAGCAGGACAGTGTTCCAGCTCTGGCCTGGGTCATCCATGCGATGGAGGACCGGGTCGTAGACCAGGTCGCGCGATTCCGAGTGGGCGAAACCGATGAATGGGTTGGTCAGTCGGCCGATGCACCAGGACAACGTACCGTAGAGAGCCGCTTCGAGCTCCCGGACTGAGGCAGTCTTGGTCACCTCGGTGTCCACCAGGGTGAGGTAGCCGGCGACATCGCTCATTTCCTGGACCTTATAACCCGATGAGCTACCGCCCGCGACATCGAAGTCCCGGCCGCGAATGATGCGACTGGTATGCATGGTTGATACTTCCGAAGAGGCAAGCAGGTCGGTTGTCATCTCTTGGGAGAAGGCCTTCGTACCGAGCGTGAACATCGCCAGGACGAATGTCGCCTCAGGTTTGAGTCGGCCGGAAACGTACAGTCCGGGCTGGCGCGAACCCATCGGGACAGGTCGGGCCAGTCCAGCCGACCAGGTTGGCTGTTCCGTTTCGAAGTTGTACGTGCTGGAGGCAAAGAGCTGCAGGCCGGCGAGGTTGTTGCAGGCCGCGAGACCCAAACGCTCGTTGACCACCCGCTCCTTCTGTCGCATCCCTTTGTCATAGCGCTCCTGCGAAGCAGCCAGGTAAAGCTGCCAGGCACCGAGCTGCCGCCGTCCATACCCGTAGGCGAGGAAGGAACGCTCGTTGTCTTCCTCGAAGCCCAGCATAATCTTGTTGGTCGTGTCATCGTAACACGGATAGTAGCCCTCGGTGGTGAAGTCGTTGGAGATGTTGTACTCGTACGAGTTGTGGACGTAGCGCAACGCGAAGTGGTTGGTGAGCGGCAGGCAGACGCCGATGTTGCGGCGTTTCTCGGGCAGCTCCAGGCCGATCGAGTCGGGAACGTCGTTGTCGAAGTTCTCGATCTCCAGGGCGAGCAGCCGCGTCCGCCGTGGATTGTCCACGAACAGTTTGATGTCCTGTCCGGTGATCTGGCCGACCCCGGTCGTTCCGAGGTAACGGTCCAGCTGGGTGTGCTGGCTCATGAAGCGGAGACTAAGTGGTTCCTGCGATCGGGCCGGCTGGGCCGCGAACAGACAGGTGAGGATGAAAAGGTACGGGCTGATTCGGCGCATGCCACCTCCCTTGAAAAGTGTCCATAACATCACCAAGCGATAGTCAGCAACGGCGCTATCTTAAGAGAAATTGTCGCGGTTGTCAATAAAAAGCCTCCTTAATTTTCATCGCCTCCTTATCGCCGGGTCGATTGTTAACAGATGTAATTATTTTCTGTATACTACAATATATGGACCCTGAACGAGCAAAAAGGTTTATAAATGAAAAATATCGATATGCTGTCGTCGGCGCTAGCACCCACCAAGAGAAATACGGGTATCGCGTCCTGGTCGATTTTTTCAACGCCGGCCATAAAGTTGTTGGCGTAAACCCAAACTCCAAAGTCACGAAAATCGTCAGTGTCCCGGTCTACCATCGGCTTCAGGATGTGCCGGGTGGAGTTGATGTTGCGATTGTGGTGGTTTCACCGGATGAAGGCGGAGCTGTGCTCGATGACGCCAATTTTGCCCACGTGGCCAAGCTTTGGTTCCAGCCCGGCGCGGAGAGCCAAGATATCCGCGATAAGGCGCTGAAACTCGGGATGGATATTGTCGCCGATGGGTCGTGCATAATGACCGTGCGCGACCAATTAAATAAAAAGGCCTAGAAACAGACATTCCATTTTTCATAATTCGACATAATAAAAAAACCGCCGGATTCCTCTGGCGGTTTCTTTATCTATTATTACTGGGTGAAAGAAAAATTTGCCAGAATCTGTCCGTAGATCGCGGTGTACATCCCTCGGTCGGCCAGTTTTGGAATATATTGGATAATGCTATAGAGTTTGTTGTTCTTGAGGATATAGGTGACGTTTGTGAAACTGAGTGCTTGGACCTGACGGCGGACCGCCGCTATGCTGTCGACAACCGTTTGTGTTTCCTGGAGCACCGTCCATTCAGTGTCTTTTGCGAGCACGGCTGCGGCGACGTTTGACGCACTACTGTTTTCCACATAGATTTCTACCTTTGTGCCTTGGAGGAGCTCCGTGTCCGTTTCCTGAGCGATTGCCACGGGATCGGCGAACATGGCCGGGTTGGCGATCGAGGTGTTTTCATCGGCCCAGGTATTCGGATATTTTATGGTATAGCCGTACTGGGTGTTCTCATACGTACTCCACGCGGTTGTCGGCGGGACGATCGCTCCGTTGACATTCGCATTCGCGTTTGTGGTGGTATTTGTATTACTGTTATGATTGATGATGACGCTTGACGAAGTGAGCTCATCGAGACCACTTTTGTACCAATATGAAACCCAAATCATCGTGTAGGCGAGTACGGCCGTGATGATGATAATCGCCCAAATAAGATAGGAATTAATCTTGACCGGCCGGGTCGGCGCCTTGGCCTTCATCGGCGCAGCCGACTTGTTGGTTTGCTTGGCCGGCGTCTGTGTCTTGGCGGGAGCAGTTGTCTTGATTTGAGCTTTCGTTTGCGGTTGAGCCGGAAGCTTTTTAGCCGAGGGAGTTTTTTTAGCCATGTTTGTATTAAAAAAAATTGTAATATATCATATTATACAATTTAATGAATCATGTGACAAGCCACTGAATCCTAACGCAGTGGAGGGATAACAAAGACGTAGCCATTCTGATATGCACCATAGAGCGAGCAGTGCGGATCGTCGCCGTGGTCGGTCATGGTTCTCTCAGGATGGATTATGAAGAGATAGGATATCCCCGCTCGCGTCGGATCGCAGTTCGGCGGTGTCATCGGCGGCGTCGGGCAATAGCAACCGCTCGTGTCGACGAGGTACAGGTATTCACGTAAGTAGCCTCCAGAAAAGTTGTTGATCGGGTCGACTGGGGTGTCGGTATTAAAATACTCCTTCAGCATGGGCATAAACCCATCCTGAGATGAATGGTCCATCCCGGCACCACCAACCATACCGCCCTCATCTTCCTGGAAATCATCGTAGCCGGGGGTTGGATTGTAGCCCCGATCGAGCTGAAACCGGATCACGGCCTCCCTGATGAGTTTCAGGTCATACAGGCGTCTCGTGTCGCGCGCCTTTTGTTGGACGCCGCGCAGACTGACCAGGGCCAGACTGGTAATCAAGCCGATGATGGCGATAACCACCAAAAGTTCAATCAGAGTGAAGCCGGTGTGACGATGAATGTCGACGCGAGCCATGGACATCGTCGCATGCTAAGTAATAATTCTTTTGATAAATATTTCGGGCTAGAGCCGGACCACGATGACAAAGCCGTTCTGATAGGCATCGTTAAGACGCGCGCCGTCTCCACCCGCGCACTGCGGATCTTCGCCGTGATCGGTAGTTGTTTTTTCTAGACGGGAAGCGTATAGGTACGTCATTTTAGCCCGTTCTGGATCACAACCGGGCTGGCCCGGCCTGGCGCAAACACAGCCGTTATCGTCAAAAAGATAGCCGTATTGATATGTGCTGTTATTGATTGGATCGACCGGAACGTCTGTTTTAAAATACTCTCTCAATATTGGCAGGAAACAATAATCACTTGGGTTCAGAGCGCATTCTGACGAAACGTCTAAGACGCCAAATCCATCTAGGAAATAGTCGATTTGTTGAGGAAAGTCTAGCCACGGAGTGAGGCTATGGCCTTTATCTGATTCAAAAAGCGCCAGCGCTTCTCTGACCATTTTTAAATCATAGAGGCGCTTTGTATCTCGTGCTTTCTGTTGCGCGCCACGCAGGGAAATTAACGCCAGACTGGTAATCAAGCCGATGATGGCAATGACAATTAAAAGCTCGATCAAAGTAAAACCGCTATGGCGATATGTATCGGTGCGTCGCATGGATGTAAATCGGCTCTGACAAAGGAAAACCCTCTCCTATTCATCATAATATAATGCCGCTATTCAGACAATGTCCAGTCGCTTTCATGAGCGTATTATGTTCATGGCAATATCGTGCTACAATATAAGAAGATGGGCTGTGTTGACGGGGAGCGAGAGTTGACGTGCGGTCTTCAGCCGGAGAAGGAGGTGTGTCCATGAGCGCGCTCTGGGCAGTGCACGTTCAAGCCGGTTCCGAACTATTGGCTGAGAGCCAAACCACGGCTGAGTTCTGTCATGCGCCGCGTGGGGACGAAACGCAGATTCTCAACTTTCGGCTTAAGGCCGGCGGTTGGCAGCGATACAGCTGTCGCGTCGTCGGCATTGTGAACACGGGTTCTCGCAAGGAAATCACCGTTGATATCCTGGGCGAGGCCGAGCCGTCCGTCGTTTGAAAAACGGCGGGCTTTTTCTTTGCTCCCACAAAAAAGCCACCCATGGTGGATGGGTGGTACCGTCAATGAGCCAGGTCATCCTTCGGCCTGATGATCACCATGCGGAGGACGCTATCGACCATCAGGATCTCGTACTGGCCAACCGGCTGGTCGAGAAGCGGGGGCTGGTCGAAGTTGATCTAGCCGCCGGCGACCGGATCCGGTTCGAAGACATGGTCGAATGTACACCGGTTGACGCCTTTGCGCTCGATAAATACTTTCCAGGGCGATTTCATACCGCGTTTCCTCCTTTACGACTGATGTTCCCGCAATTCCCAAGGATAGACGATCCAGCCGTTCGTCTCCTCCGCACAGAAGTCCGGCGGGCCGTCATGCTCAGATTGACCCAGCTTGATGACCGCTGGGATCATGAAACCGGAGAAAGAACCGCGACATGCGTATCGAAATCAACGCTGGTGAAAACGAATGTGCGCGCAACTGTCTTCCTGTGGGGCGGCCGGTCGAAAACGACTTTTTTGCCCGCTCTCGGCTTGCAGTCGAATTCATGAACGAACGTCCCTCGTCTCACGCCTGATTTCTCGATGTGGACTGTCCAAACCACCTCCCAGGGATAGACAATCCACTCCTCCGTTTCCTCGGCGAAGAAATCAGGCCGACCTGGATGCGTGGACTTCCTGGGTTTGTAGTGAAGGGTGGCAATTCTGACCTTGGCTCCGGCCCGGACGCACATGTGCAGGACAAGATCGAGCGTATCGCCGCTATCCCACACGTCATCAATGATCAGGATGCGACGGCCGTTGAGCAGGGTCTCGGGCGGAAACTGGAGTATGACCGGCCGTGCGAGTTTGCGCCCCTTCTTGTACCACATGATGGAAGCGACCAAGATGTCGTAGAACGGCACGCACTTGGCCAAGTACCCTCCCGGCGAGAGTCCTCCGCGGGAAACAAGCAGGCAGTGGTCAAACCTTCGCCGGCGGAGCATGACCGCTACCTTGTCAGCCAGCCGGAGAAACTCGACATGTGAAAGATACCGTTTTTGTGTCTTTTCCACGGCCACGCTTACCCCCTTTGTGAATAGGCCAAGGACCTGTGTTGCCCGTAGTTTAGTGAGATTGAGCGGGGCTGTCAAGAACATTAATTGTACGTCTTTTTGGGCCTTGCAAAATAAGTAAAAACACGCTATAATCCAGGAGAATTTTGTTATGGTGGCCATAGCTCAATTAGTAGAGCACCGGTCTGTGGAACCGGCGGTTGTGGGTGCAAGTCCCACTGGCCACCCCAGACGATAATCATCGTAACTAAGAAATCGCCAACTAGGGCGGTTTTTGTTATGATAAGCCTATGGACCATAAAGAAGCGGCCGCAGTATTGATCAGCATGTTAAAAAAGCAGACGCTTAGTACTGAAGAGAAAGAGGCCGTGGAAACAGCCGTTGGCGTTTTAGGCTGGACGTACTTGTCAAAAAACAAAGTTAAAAAGTTGAAGAATAAGCGTAAAAGCATTGAGTTATAACGTTATTAATATCTATGGTTCAAAACACAAAGCAAATTGTGAAAGACAAATATTCCGAAATCGCCCGGACGCCGATGAAAACCTGCGGTTGTTCGTGCGCCGGACAAAACACCGTTTCGAAAAATATCGGCTACTCGGAACAGGACCTGGCGCAGGTGGGTGAGGCTGATCTCGGCTTGGGGTGTGGCAACCCGGTCGCGTTTGGAAAGATGAGGCCGGGTGACGTCGTCGTTGATCTCGGGAGCGGGGCGGGCATCGATTGTTTTCTGGCGGCCAAGCGTATCGGTCCAACCGGCAAAGTCATCGGAGTTGATTTCACCGAGGAAATGATCGTCAAGGCAAAAACCAACGCCTTGAAAATGGACTTTCGAAACGTTGATTTTATCTTGGGTGATATTGAAAACCTTCCGCTCGCGGATAATTCAGCCGATATTATTATTTCAAACTGTGTGATCAATCTGGCGCCGGATAAATTGAAAGTTTTTCAGGAGGCGAAACGAGTGCTGAAGCCGGGCGGCCGGATGTATGTATCCGATATTGTGCTCTTGGCCGAACTGACGCCTGAGCAAAGAAAAAACGAGGCGCTGATCGCCGGCTGCGTGGCGGGGGCGGTTCTGAAAGATGCCTATTTGGATATAATAAAAAAAGCTGGTTTGGCTGTTTCGATCATATCGGAAAATAAAAAAATCAGCAAAGAACAGTATCAAGGCATACCCTTGGAAAGCATGCTGATTGAGGCGGTAAAAAAAATAGCGGCACAGTGAAAATACCTAGCGGAAATTTTTATTATCGTTCGGAACACAGTATACTGTAGGCAAGAGCAGAACCATCATCACAATGCATATCAAAAACGTCCGTACTCTGGTATCGGTTTCCATATTCGTCACCGGTCTTATCATTACGGTAATCGCCATCCAGTTTCCGGCCGTCCGTCAATACATCGGCCGAATTGACCAGTCGGGTCTGATGGGCGCTTTTTTTGCCGGCGTCCTTTATGCTCTGGCCTTTACCTCGAGCATGGCGACGGTCGTTTTCTTGAATATGCCAGCGTCTATCAGCTCGCTGCTGGTGGCGCTGATCGGCGGACTGGGCGCGGCGGTATACGATGTTACCGTGTTTGTCATATTGCGCACGCAATCCCGCCAGGGCCTGCTTGAAGCTCTACGCTCGCGCCTGTCGGATAGTAAAAAATTGCCGAGCTGGCTATTAACACTATCTGGACTGGCGATTCTCGCATCGCCGCTGCCGGATGAGTTAGCCTCTGGTTTACTCAGTTTCACGAAGATCTCGGCCAAAAAATTTATCATCATATCTTTTTTGGCAAACGTAATTGGCATCTATATTATTTCATCAGTTGGCCGTCTATAATACAGGCGCTTCATGATTCGACGGTACGCAGATAATTATTCGTAAAATATTGTTAGCGAGATGATAATGAAAAAAAGAAAAATTGGTCTAGCGCTTGGCTCCGGCGGGGTGCGCGGGCTGACGCACATCGGTGTTCTGAAAACACTCGAAGACAATCATGTTCCGATCGATCTTATGGCGGGCACGAGTATCGGCGCGTTGATCGGCGCCTTGTACGCGGCCTGGGGCGACAGCCGGAAGATCGAAGCGTTCGCGTTGGAACACAGCAATCTGAAACAATGGCTGGCGCTCATCGACCCGACCTGGAAAGGCGGCTTCATGGCCGGCAATAAAATCGAGAAGTTTTTACGCGCTCATCTCGGCTATCTTCAGTTTTCCGATCTGAAAATTCCACTGACCGTGGTCGCGACCGACCTCCATACTGGCAAGGAAGTTCATCTTAACGAGGGCGACGTGGTTAAGGCGGTTCATGCCAGTATTTCCGCCACCCCGGTTTTTTCGCCGATTCCCTACGACAACTGGTTTCTGGCCGACGGCGGATTGACGAACCCGGTGCCAGATGATGTCGTCCGATTTCTTGGCGCCGATAAAGTTATTTCGGTCAGTTTGGAAACGGAGATCGGATTAAAACGCCTGTCGAAGAAGAGCATCACTGACGTAACCTATCGCGCCCTGACCATTATCCGTCATAATTTTGCCCATCAGACAATCCTTGACTCGGATATTGTGATTGAACCGCAAACGCACAGCGAGACATTTGTTGGTTTCAATGATTTCTTTGATCCGAAGACGGTCAAGAAGCACATTGTCGCCGGTGAAAAGGCGGCTCGAGTGAAGATGCCGGACATTCTGCGGTTCGTAAATGGAAGATAATATTATAACTTCCCGTTAGTTAAACCAACCGGTTTTTTTATTTCCCGATATGCCAAAATAAGGTTAGGGAAGATATTCGGTAATTTTTACCACGATCTCATCTATTGTCAGGTGGCGCAGCGATAAAAAATCATTCATTCCAGCCGCGAGCGCTTTTTGACGGACGGCCTCGCTGCTGATATCCGATACGCCGATGATTGGCAGATTTTTTGTTTCAGGCTGTTTCTTTATTTGCCGGGCCAGCTCCAGCCCGTCCAGGCCGGGCATCATAACGTCGGCCATAATCAAGGCGGGCTTTTCCTTTTTGACAAGTTGGACTGGATCGGCGCCGGGGCTTTGAAAGTGAATTACGTCAAAACCGGCTTGAGTTAATTTTACGGCGAACCTTTTTGCCGCCGCCTCGTCAGGCTGAAAGTATAGGATCTTCGGGCTTGTTTCCGAGAGCGATTTCTTAACGGTTTGGGAGCGATAAACGCGCCGGACGCCATACGGTTTATCGAGCCGGCCGCGCCTGGCAAAAAAAGCGACAATCGACCAAATAATTGCGATGCCGATTGGAACAATCAACATCGAGCCGGCGGGACCAAACGCGCGCGTCCAGATCGCCACGAACGCCGCCAGGGCGATCAGGGCGATAATAATCCCATAGAGGTATCTCATACGAGATGGTATTGTTGGTCGAGCGGCGGGTAGGAGAAATAGGCGAGAACCGAAAAATTTGGATCAGCCAGCTCGATCATCTCAAATCGTTCCCGAAGCAGGAGTTTATAGCCGGGTTGGGAAAGATACTTTTCCTTAAAGGCCGGGTAATCGGCCACGGTAAAATCCGCGTCGCCCCGCTCGGGCCGATTCACGTCAGGCCGACGGATTTTCAGGAGCTGAAGTTTTCCGGCCGCGGTGTCCAGCGGCTTGATCTGGAACAACGGGCCCATTTTTGTTTCGTTCAAAACCAAGCCTAACTTTTTAGCGACTTCAAGCAGGCGGGAGTATTCTTCATCGCTTTGGGCGAAGACACAGGCGTAATTCACCGGTGCGTCTTTTGCATCGGTGCGAACGTCCTTCAGTTTTTGCGCCTGGGCGACGATTTCCTGGACGAGTTTTTGTAAGTCGGGTGCGGTCATATATCCATTTTTTAATTTACTGGTGCCCTCGAGAGGAATCGAACCTCTATGTCCAGCTTAGAAGGCTGGCGCTCTATCCGTTGAGCTACGAGGGCAAGTTGTGATTTGAAAATACGAGAATTATTTCGGCGTGTCAATTAACTTGCCAGGCGTTCGTTTCCGACTGTGAAACGCCTTATACACGTCCTTTAACTGCTGATCGGTGATATGGGTATAAATTTGCGTAGTCGTGATTGACGCGTGGCCGAGCAACGACTGGACTGACCGGATATCGGCGCCGCCAGTCAGCAGGTCGGTGGCGTAAGAGTGCCGGAGCACGTGGGGGGTGATGCGTTTGGTGATGCCGACGGATTTTGCGTAGTGCTGGACCAGGCGTTGGATGCTTCGTGAGGTGAGCGGCGAAGCCGCGGCACCACGCTTGATCGCCCGATCGTGCCGGACAAATAGATAGAGCGAAACATCGGCCCGGCTGTCGAGGTATTGTTTCAGCCAGTGCTTGGCCTGGTTGGAGAGGAAAACGAGCCGGAGCTTGCTGCCCTTGCCGCGAATGGTGAATTCGTCTTTCGCCAGATTGACGTTTTCTTTAGTCAGTCCGGCCAGCTCGGAAACGCGCAGGCCGGTTGAAAAAAACATTTCCAAGATCGCCTTGTCACGCTTTTGAATGATGGCCGGCTCGTCGGATTTCAGCGGAGCAGCCAGAAAACGTTCGAGATCGTCGCCCTCGAGAAAGGTCACCTGGCGTTCGGGCATTTTTGCCAGTTCGATTTTTTCCGGCGCCAGAGTTTTAACATCACGTTTGGCCAAGTATTTCAGAAACGCCCGCAACGCTATAAGATAGTAGTTCTGAGTACTTTTTTTGAGCGTTTCCTTTTTCTGGTTTTCCTGCCGATTGAGATAGAGCCGAAATTGCCGGACGACCTCAAGCGTGATGTCTTGCGGTTTTGACAATTTCGACCAATCGAGAAAACGATCAAGGTAAGCCTGGTAATTCCGTTTCGTAGCCAGACTGCAATTCCGCTCGATTTCGAGGTAGTCGAGAAAGTCTTTGATATATTGGGTGAGGGAATTTGCGACCATGCATATATTTTACGACACATTTATAAAATTGCAAGTCACATACTATTATGCAAGGCGGATTATCAAGTCGTTTTTATTGAAGTTTCTATTAATTCTATTGACAAACCACTTTTTATATTATAAGGTCTGATGTTGTCGCACTGTCTTACTCAATCAAGTTTCGGGTCATTATGCATCTGAGTGAACGAGACGTCTACCGCGTGCGCTAAAGCAGGACGTTACTTCTCTCGATCTTTTCGGTGGTACTTCCACAGAGCTCGAGCATGGTGTATGGCCGCATCAGTCAACCAAAAGAGAGGGTCTTTGGGAGGAACAGGGAATGCCGAAGAGCGATGCGACGGTAGTGAAAGAGCTTGTCACGCGAATGGCTCAGGCGGCGCTGTCCAGAAGCATTGGCAGGGCCGAAAGCGTGACTACCCAGGCGGTCGATCTTACGGACCGGACGGCGATGCACTCGATCGATTTCACGTGCGTCCGGATGGACCGCGAGTTCAAGGGCCGCGCCACCGTGCAGTATAACTCCGAGCGCGGCCAGTGGATGCCGGGCAACGTTTTTCTGGAGGGGTGCGCCTACATGTGCGCCTACAATCCTGGCCAGAGGCGGGATCGCCCGGTCGTATTCGATCTGGTGACGAGCATCTAGCCGTCGGGTTCGATCACGTTTTCCTGGCGCCGCCACGAGTTTCCGGCTGTACCGTTTGTTCTCTTGCCGTCTTCACCAGTCGTCCAACCGTTGATCAACGAATATGGTCAACGGTTTTTCTATACTTAGCCTTTCCAGTCGCAGGTTTAATCATTCTTGACAGTACACAAAAAATAGTATACAGTGCAGTGTTTCCTGGGTATGGCTGAATAGATGGATCGTCACGACTTGATCTGAGGTGGAGGTTATCCATGACACGGTTTGTGCTCATTTCCAACACCCATCTCATGAATCATCCGGATGAGCTCACTGAAGAGCAGCTGCGCAAGCAGTGGTATCCGATTGTGATGATGAAAAGACGGGTTTCAGTACGGCTTGTCCGGCTGGTCGTCCGGTTTCTTCGGCATACGAACTTACGGGCGATCGCTAAGCTCCAGCGGGTGTATCCGTCACTGCAGAGTGACGGATTGATAACGCTCGGCGACCAAATCCACGGCATTGCCGAACGCGGTGCCGAGGGAACGGCGGGCCGATCGGTTCTCGGCGAATTTCTCGGACTTTGCGAATCGATGGGGCGGGTCTTGTTCCATGTTCCGTCAGAACATCCCTTGGGATATCGCGACGGAGTCGACTACTTCTTCCGGCCTCGCTGGGGAAACGACTTGTCGAAGATCCTGATTGAGATCACTCGGGATATCGGAGGTGACCTGAGTGAAGAGGCAATCCGCAACTGGCTCGAATTGGCCGGGCCGCTCTGGGGCATGAAGGAAGTCGAAGCCTTCCGGTTCGTCTGGATCGACTGCGACCTCTTCCGGTGGAAGCGGCAGATCAAGGATTCGGACAGCGCCTTCTTGCAGGATCTGCTTCGCCGGCAGAATGATTTCATCACCGAGACACTCGCCAGCAGTCGCCCAAAGCAGGTTGTGCTGTTCACCCACCGGATGAACGTCATCTCTGAGGAACGAATCTCGGACTACTCTGACAGAATCAAGGCGGTAGTATTCGGTGACTTCCATGCCAAGCTGAGGGCAAGCCAGGAGCTGGCCAAGTTCGGACCGGTTCCGTATGAGATGATGTTTGTGCCGGCGGTCTGGGGCGTACAGTTCGGCGTGGGGCATCCAGGCTATGCCGTTCTTACGGTGGACGGGGTAGACCTGCAGTTCACGAGTCAGACCCTCTAACAGAGTCTAGCTTCCAGATGATGAAGGAGGTGAGATTATAGTGGAATGGTCGTCTGAAGAGACTGTTCCATACGACGGCTTCTTTGAATGCACGGGGTGCGGCGAGAGCGTACACAAAATCGAAGGGGAGGAGTTCGGAACCTGCGCAAGCTGCGGACACGATCATTGGCAGCTCGAGATTGGTGCGCTTCCTTCCGCGTGATCGGTGCTATAGCGGCGGATCTTTTGGAGAAATCCTAAGACCGCCTTTTTTCTTCCACGGGGACGCTTGACAGGTCCTGCCAGCCGTGGTATTTTGCAAAAGCTATATTATTAATGTACGACTCCTTGGTTGCGCCCCGCTTTGTTCCAGGGAATAGAGCGAAGGTTAGGACGCAACTCGGGTTTCGCGGACGCGAAAGGAACGCCCCATGGCTATCGACAAGCAAAAAAAAGAAGAGCTCATCAAAAAGTTTAAAACGCACGAAACCGATACCGGTTCGTCCGAGGTACAGATCGCCATTTTGACCGAGGAAATCCAGCAGCTCACCGATCACCTGCGCGATCATAAAAAGGATTTTTCTTCCCGGCGCGGCCTGCTCCGCAAGGTCGGCCAACGCCGCCGCCTGCTCCGCTATCTCGAAAAAGAGAACGCCGAGAGCTATCAAAACCTCATCAAGAAGTTAAAACTCAAGCATTAATTATTGCATACCCGTTGAGTCGGGCTTTTTTCGATAAGACAAAAAACATATGATGAAACACCCAGAACAGCGCGTCGGCGTATTCGTCGACGTGCAGAACATGTACTATTCCGCCAAGAATATCTATAACTCAAAGGTTAATTTTGGCGAAATTTTAAAAACCGCGGTGGCCGGCCGAAAGCTCATTCGGGCAATCGCCTATGTGATCAAAGCCGAGGCGCCGGACGAACAGAGTTTTTTTGACGCCCTGAGCAAGCAGGGATTCGAAGTGCGGTCAAAGGATTTGCAGGTTTTCTACGGCGGCCAGAAAAAAGGCGATTGGGATGTCGGCGTAGCCGTCGACGCGATCCGTTTAGCCAGCCGGCTGGACGTGGTCGTGATCGTCAGCGGCGACGGAGACTTTATTCCACTCGTTGAATATTTGAAGTTTTACGGCCAACAAGTTGAGGTCGTGGCCTTTGCCCGTTCCGCCTCAACACGCCTCACCGAAGTCGTGGACGATTTCACCGATCTCTGCCTTGACGAATCGAAATATTTGCTGCGCAACCATCGTGGGCCGTTCAATTTGAAACGTCTGGTAAAACCGATCCAGAATGTTGGCCGGTCGAGACCCGCAAATCAACCAACACCAAAAACGAAGTCTTAACATAATTAACTACAGCGTCCTCTTTGGCCCGCAGACCAACAGACTTTTTCATTTCATTCTAATGAAAGTCTGGAGTCTGAGGGTCACGAGGATTCTCAAAAGGAGAATTTCTCAATGCCACTCAACACATTTGAAACCGAGATCGGCGGTCGCAAAATGACCATCGAGACCGGGAAATTCGCCGGCCAAGCGAATGGTTCATGCACCATCCGGTACGGCGACACGGTTGTATTAGCCACGGCGGTGATGAGCGATACCGTTCGGGAAGGCATCGACTACTTCCCGTTGCTCGTCGATTATGAAGAACGTCTCTACGCGGCCGGGAAGATTAAAGGCTCGCGCTTCATTAAACGCGAGGGCCGACCAACCGACGAGGCGATTTTATCATCGCGTTTGATCGACCGTTCGATTAGACCGTTTTTCAAAGACACGATCCGCAATGACGTCCAAGTCGTGATTACCGTGCTGTCGATCGATCAGGAGAACGATCCCGACATTTCCGCGCTGATCGCCGCGTCGTGTGCGCTGACGATTTCCAATATTCCCTGGAACGGCCCGGTCAGCGGCGTCCGCGTCGGTCAGATAAACGGCGAATGGGTTTTAAATCCAACCTATTCGGCCCGGGAAAAATCAGAGCTCGATCTCGTCGTCGTCGGCAATGCCGAGAGGATTGTCATGCTCGAAGCCGGCGCGAAAGAAGTACCTGAAGCGACGATGATGGAAGCTCTGCGCTTTGGTCAAAAACACCTGCGCAAGATCATTGACCTTATTGAAGAGGTGCGGCAAAAAGTCGGTACGCCGAAAATGGTGGTCGAAGTCGCGGCTGATGACGAAGCTGAAAAGTCGAAGCTCTTGCTCGAGAAAAAAGTTGTTTCATTTTGCGAAGACCGCGTGCGCGATATCGTCCAGACTGCCGAGAAGCCGCGGCTCGAGGAAAAAAAGGCGAAACTTTTTGCCGACCTCGATGCTGAGCTGAAAGCCGATAACGAAGTAACAAAAGAAATGCGGCTGAAAGCGCCGGATCTGGTAGAAAAACTACTCGAACGGGCGATCCGAACGATGGTTTTGGAAACAGGCAAGCGCGTTGACGGCCGCGGAATCGAAGACATCCGGCCGCTGTCGGTCGAGGTCGGCATCCTCCCGCGCACTCACGGCTCCGGCTTATTCAACCGCGGCGAGACGCAGGTGCTGTCGATTGTCACGCTTGGTTCGCCGGGAGATGAGCAGTTCCTCGATACCATGGAAGAAAGCGGCAAAAAGCGGTATATGCATCATTACAATTTTCCGGCATTTTCCGTGGGCGAAGTCGCGCCGTTGCGCGGTCCGGGCCGGCGGGAGATCGGCCACGGGGCGCTTGCCGAAAAAGCGATCCTGCCCGTCTTGCCGGACAAGGAAACATTTCCGTATACCGTCCGGGTGGTCTCGGAAGTCCTGTCGTCAAACGGTTCAACCTCGATGGCTTCAACCTGCGGCTCAACCCTCGCTCTCATGGATGCCGGGGTGCCGATCACAAAACCGGTCGCCGGCATATCAATCGGCATGATGTCGGACGAAGCACAAAATAAATTCCGCTTGCTGAGCGATATTCAAGGTTTAGAAGACCATTCGGGCGATATGGATTTCAAGGTCGCCGGGACACGGGATGGTATTACCGCCGTTCAGCTGGACGTGAAATGCGCCGGCATCAGCTTGGAGGTTTGCGAGAAGACATTCGAACGAGCGAAAAAAGTGCGCGGCGTTATTCTCGATAAAATGGCTGAGGCCATCGCTACGCCGCGGGCCGAACTCTCGCCCTATGCCCCGCGCATCACCTCGATGCGCATTGATCCGAAGAAAATCCGCGAGGTCATCGGTAAGGGCGGCGAAACAATTAACGACATTATCGATAATTGCGGAGGCAAGGACGTCACCAAGATTGATATCGAGGATGACGGCTTGATCATGGTCACGTCGCATAATTCCGAGATGGCACAGAAGGCGATCGACTGGATTACAAACCTCACCCGCGATATTCAGATCGGCGAAGAGTATGAAGGGACGGTGACGCAAATCGTCAGCGACCGGAACACCGGCAAAGAAATCGGCGTAATCGTCGAATTCCTGCCCGGGAAAGACGGTATGGTTCACATCTCCGAGCTGGCGCGCGAGCGGGTCTATAAGATCGAGGACGTGGTGAAAGTCGGCGATACCATGAAAGTAAAGGTGCTGGAAGTTGATGCCGAACGCGGCCGCATCAGTTTGTCGCGTCGAGCGCTCTTAGAAACGCCGGCCGAACGCGAAGAACGGATGAATTATGCCCGTTCGCGACCGCCGCGCCGACCCTATGATCGCCACGGTGGCGGTCATGGCGGACCGCGCGCGAACCGACGCTACTAAATACCTGCAGACGACAAAGCCGGATAAATAATCCGGTTTTGTTATTGAATTGTTTCAGAATATTCGGCATGATATACTGCGTCATATGAGAAAAGAAATTGTCATCGGGGTGATACTAATCCTCATCTTCGGGGTAATCATCGGCTATTATGTCGCGGGGTATTATCGACACAAGGCGGCCGGTCCGATAACCGGAAGCAATTCAAATACGAACCAAACAGTCCTTACCGCCGGTGTTGTCGCTCAGCATGCTACTCCGGCTGACTGCTGGATCGTTATCCAGGGCATTGTCTATGACGTGACGAGGTATCTCAAGCTCCATCCGGGCGGCGGCGACATCATCATCCCGCATTGTGGACAAGATGCGACGCAAGCTTTCCAAACAAAGGCTGGCCGAGGCGCTCACTCATCGGTGGCGTACGTCGATCTGGCGTCATATCATATCGGCGCTCTTGATACGAACAATTCAAACGCCAAATAATTTTTTTATAACGGCCATGAATAACTTTCTGCTCTCAAAAAAAATTCATCGATTGCTCGTCTTGTTAATATCGGCCCTTATTCTTGTCATGGCAACCTCAGGGTTATTATTGAAATATCCAGATTTTGTTTCACGGTCGCTGTCATTTATTGATCTCGGCCTGCTGCGCTATATCCACAACCGTTTAAGCCCATGGTTCGGCGGCATCCTCACACTCATGGCGTTGACTGGCCTGATCATGTATTTCTATCCGGTGTACGCCAGACGGAAAATTGCGACCCAGCGGAAGGAATCTGACAAACAGACATAGCCTTCTAGCCGACTGCCGGTCGGACAGCCCGTTTTTTTATTTACCAATCAACGGTAATCTGATACAGTAACAACATGATTATTACACTCAGTGGCAAGCCCGGCTCAGGAAAAAGTTCGGTGGCGCAAGCAATTGCCGACGAGTTTGGTTTGAAGCGTTACTACATGGGTGGTCTGCGCCGTGAAATGGCCAGGAAGCGGGGAATGACCTTGGAAGATTACAATCGCCTGGGTGAAACCGATTTCTCAACCGATCGCGAAGTCGATGAATATCAAAAGAAGCTTGGCCAGACCGACGATAATTTCGTCATTGAAGGTCGGACATCGTATTTTCTGATCCCACATTCATATAAAATATTGCTTGATGTCAGCGTCACGGAAGGCGCCAAGAGAATCTGGCTTGATCTAAAAGCCCATCCGGACAAGCGCAATGAAATGGCTAATCCAAAAAGCCAGGCTGATGTCGAGGCCAGCGTAAAAAACCGCATTGCCAGCGACCAGCTTCGCTATCGGAAGTATTATGGCCAAGCCGATATCTATGACCCAACGCATTATGATTATGTCCTGGATACCACGCAAATCGGCAAAGAGGCGGTAATTAAAAAAGTCATTGAACATCTCCGCGCCCATGTGGTCAGCTGAACGGAAAAAACTTATCGAGCCGCGCTTTCTCCTCGCCCTGGGCGTGGGTGTTGTCCTTGTCGTCGGCATCATCGTATTTTCGCTTTTTCTGCGCGCTTACACGCCGGGTCACGGCTCAAACCGGATTGACGCGCTCATCCCGCGTTCAGCAATTGTCTATGCCCACCTTGATCTCGGCTTGCTCAGCCGGGCTGATCAAGCGATGAGGGATAACCAATCTTGGCAGCAGCTGAGCGCGAAGGTCGAATTGGCCATAAAGAAAAAACTGCCCGACACTTTCGATGACCAGCGCTTATCCAAAGTCCTGGGACAGGAGGCCGCTTTTTTTGTTCTCCCGGGTAATCAGGGTCGCGCGTTTATTATCGAGGCGCGGTCAGCCAAGGATTTTCGAACAATGCTCAACGAGCTTTTTCCCGGCAGCGGTGAAACCGCCGACTATCACGGAGTGACGATCGGCAGCCGACCAGCCGATTTGTTTGCCGACTTACCGTTTTCCAATGTCGATACTAAAATTGCGACCGTACTTTATTGGAGCGAGGTAAAGAAGGGCATGTTCGTGATTGCCGACTCAGCCGCGCCGATCCGCGCCGTCGTCGACGTGAAAAACAAAGACGCCGATGCGCTGGCTGCCACCGTCAGCGTCTATCGGCCGAACACCGCGCTGTTCTCGCTCTGGCTAAAACCGGCCGGCTATGATCTTGCCACGGCCGTACCCGAACAGTTCCGGACATATTTTAACGCCGATACAACGACGGAAACGGACCTTTTTTTCCAAGTCGATCTCAGCGACGGATTGCTCGTTGGTTCGGTGACAAATCATCCCGCAACCTTGCTGGAGAAGCTCAGCGCCGGCGACGCGAGCAATATTTATCGGCAAGCGGAACGGTATTTTCCACCCAGCTATCGGCTGGCCTGGCTCGGGATCAACTGGCGCGACGTTTTTCAGTCGTTGAGCGCGGCTGAAGCGTCAACGGACAAAGAATCGATTTTTTATTGGCCCAGCTTTTTCACGAATGAATTTCGTTTTGATTGGGCGAAACATGTTCTGCCGCTCGTCAACCTCCAGACCGACGTGATCATCGGACAACAGCCGGCCGCGGCTGAGAGCCCGCAGGCTTTTCTGCTGACGATGCAACCGGGCGCCCCCGAAGAACTCAACGACGTCGCCAATAACATCGATGCCTTAATAAAAAACGTTCTGAGCGTCCTTTCGCCGCGCAAAATTGAGAAAACGTTGAGCGACGGCACAACGGTAACCGAGCTGGTGCCGGATACCCAGGCAGGCAACCAAAAAGATTTTCACGTTGATAGTCAGTCGATCCAGAAACTTTGGCAGATTGAGCTGCCGGGTGGGAAAAATACCCTCGTCTATGGACAGCTCGACAATCGGGTGGTCGTTTCCAATGCGCCGGCCATGATAGAAGCAATCGCGAAGCAATCGAGCATGGCTGATGAACCAGCCTGCGTCCGCAAAATCTCAGGCAAGCGTCTGCTTGTGGTCAATCGTGACCAACTGCTGCTCAGCCCTGAGTACGGACAGTATGCCGCACGCGTTTTCGTGGCGGACGCCACCAAAGATCAAAATATTTATCTGACGTTCTGCATTGAACCGTATAAATGACCGTGTGGATAACGCCACATGTTCTTCACAAGTTGCTCACAACGCACCGCAAAAGCAAATAAATAAGATAGTGGCTAGTATTAGGATAAAACGGTTCAAATACTCGCTCTTGACAAGGCCTATTTTCTTTGCTATACTGGAGCTAGAACATTGACAGTATATCGATTTCATGCCGGAATGGTGTGAGATACCCCTTCTACAACACCAGGGATGGGAATTTCACACTGTTCGAAACGCTTGCCTTTCCGGCAGGCTGAAAACCAAAAAAAATTCCCCCCAAAAAGGGAAAACAAAAATCAAAAAGGTACGCTTTAAAACCTTCGGGTTTCGGGGCATACCACAAGAACGGTGTGAGATTCGCGTGTTCGACAGCCGGATAGAACAACGCAATAACGTTATGGCGGGAATGCCTTCGTTGGATAGTTTGAACGCTTCACGAGTGGAGTTGTCAAACTATCCAACGAGGATCGAGCTATGACGATGGAGGCCGCAGGCCATATAATCTTTCTATAGGGCATTCGCGGCTTCTTCTTTTTGGGAAACAATTTGTCGTCCTCGACCCGAACAGCTATACTAGGGATGGAGGATTTTTATTTGCCATGCTTAATCCCTTTCGCTATCCCTTCATCTACGCGCTTTTGCTCTGGCTTGTGTTATTCACGGACCAAGCCGGTAAGCTCGTCGCGAAACAACTGAGCGCGCCTCGGCCGTTACTCGGTTCGCATTTAGTCTATGGGTATTTTACGAACACCGGCATCGGGTTTGGTTTGACCGTACCGTATCCGGTGATCATCGCCGCTGTCGGGGTGGCGATTGCTGGTGTGTTGGTCTGGCTGATTCAGTCGTTTCGGCACAAGCAAATATTTCTCATTTGGGGTTTGAGCTTAGTTTGCGTTGGGGCGCTGAGCAACCTGATTGATCGGCTTGTGTATCGCCGCGTGATCGACTACTTCAATCTTTTTGGTTGGCCGGTATTTAATTTTGCCGATGTGCTTATCATCGGCGGAGTCATTCTTGTCCTCCTCTCATGGCTCCGGCCGAGCGCCAAAAAGCAACCGGCGGAAAAATAAGAGTAACAAAAAAACAGCCCGGTCGTCGGTGCTGTTTTTGTGTGTTTATTGTAAGGCCTGCCGCAAGACTGCCGCAATGTCCCAACGCGTACGCTTAGCTGATCGCGGCCACCAGAGATATTGCCAGACGCTGCGGACAAATTGAAAGACGGAACGCCAGGAAAAATCACTTTTTCCAAGAAGGCGCTGGCGCAACTGGTTTGGCGTTAGGGCGGGGATGGGCGTGGTTTTGAGATCGTGCCAAAACGCTTCGCCGAATTTCATGCGGATAGCAGAGAGAAATTGTCGGCTGAAATCACGCGCTCGTCGAACATCTGCTGGCGCAATGTCGGGGAATTTCCACAGCCAAAATAATTGCCAGAAATGCTCCGGGCCGGTATTGCCCTGGTGGACGGCCAGGTCTTGGACAAGATGCAGGCAGCAGCCCAGCCACACGAGCCGTTCGGCTGGTTCGTCCGATTGTATTTTATTGATTAATACAGACAAGAGCAGGCTGAAGCGTAAAGCGGCCTCATCAGCCGGTTGCGGCCGGCCGTCAGATCGGAGAGGGGTTTGAGCATGGTAGCGGTCATCAAAATACCGAACCGCGTCAGGCCAGACGCAGGATGAAACGACCAGGGTCTGCGCGGATTCGGAAAAACCGAATTCGCCCAAGATACGCCGAGTTGTTTTTTTATGGAGAAAACCGAGCATAATATTGTTATCATAGCAGGTTAATAAATGATAATAAATGTTTTACCCGGCTAGGGTATTGACAGAAGCCGTGTTTTCTGCTAAATTACTTGGTTGACAACTCGCGCCTAGACAGAAGTTGGTACATCGCGGAAAGGAGAGGTTTCATTATGAGACTGCTGCAGTCGTTGTTTGCCGCTCTGGTTCTGGTCGCCGCACTGTTTGTCGGTGGGTGCGCCACTCATCCGGCACTGACCATGAATCCAGAATACCTGACGTATGAGGCGCTCTCCGGCCGCATGATCATCCAGAACACCGATGGTCTGTGTCTCGTCGGAGTGGAGGATCTCGACGGACGGCTCAGGTTCCTGGCCAACGTCGACGGCCGCACGACCATCTTGTACAAGGCTTGGAAGCAAGAGCTGGTCAAGCCGATCGAGCTACAGGATTTCGCCAAGTGGGATCGTGTCATCGGTGTCGTCTCGGCCGCCAGGGATCTCTGCGATCCCATGTCGCGTGCATCGGTGCTGATGTTCTCGCCCTATCCGGCGGACTCCCTGGCCCGGATGATGTTTTCTCCCGGGATCAAGCCGATCAAATCCTGATCTGTATCGGCGGTTCTGACCGCCTCCCGCCCCGCAGGCAATGCTTGTGGGGTTTTCTTTTCTAGAAGAAGTGGTTGACATGGGTTAATTCATCATGGTAGGTTTTAAATGGCAGGCGAGACGAGCCTGTTTTTCTATGCCTGGAAAAGTGTTATCAGCGGCCGTGGTCGGCCTCGAGGCCGAATTAGTCGAGGTCGAGGCGGATATCGCTTCGGGGCTGCCAAAATTTTTCATCGTCGGATTGCCGGACCTGGCCGTCCAAGAAGCGCGCGAACGGGTCCGCTCAGCGATAAAGAACAGCGCCGCTCGTTTTCCGACGACGCGCGTGACGGTGAACCTGGCGCCGGCCGATATGAAAAAAGAAGGACCAGGTTTTGATTTACCGATCGCGGTCAGCATCCTGATGGCTTCGCGTCAAATCCAGCCGGTCAGTTCCGACGCGCTGTTTATCGGTGAGCTATCTTTAGAGGGATACCTTCGACCGGTTACCGGGACGCTTTCAATCATGCAGGCGGCGAGACGCCACGGCCTGCGGCAAATATTTCTGCCCGCGGCGAACGCGGCCGAGGCGGCGCTTATCCCCGGCCTTGAAGTTTATCCGGTTCAATCGCTGAACGCGCTCATCGCCCATCTGGAGGGGACGACGCCGCTAACCGTGTTTACCCAGACTGCGTCGAAGCGGGAATGCCTTGAATATCCAGTTAATTTTTCCCAGATAAAAGGACAAGAACAGGCAAAACGGGCGCTCGAAATTGCCGCCGCGGGCGGGCACAACCTCCTTTTTTCCGGACCACCCGGATCTGGCAAAACGCTTTTGGCGAAAGCGCTCATTTCGATCTTGCCTGAGCTTGAGCTGGAAGAATCGCTCGAGGTTACCCAAATTTACAGCATCTCCGGCCTGATTGCGCCCGAACGGCCGATGATCTGGCAACGGCCATTCCGTTCGCCGCACCATACTGCCTCAGCTGCCTCGCTGATCGGCGGTGGTCGCATTCCCCGGCCGGGCGAAATCTCGCTGGCCCATCGAGGCGTGCTGTTTCTCGACGAACTGCCGGAATTCCCTCGGGTGGTTCTCGAGAGTCTGCGCCAACCGCTTGAGGACGGCGTCATCCATGTCAGTCGGGTGCACGGCAGCCTGCGTTTTCCGGCGCGATTTATCCTTGTGGCCGCCCAAAACCCCTGCCCGTGCGGTTTTTTTGGCGACAAAGAAAAAGCCTGCACCTGTTCAACCCAGCAAGTCGCTTTTTATCGAAAAAAAATATCCGGTCCTTTACTCGACCGGATTGACCTTCATCTTCCCGTACCGCGGGTAAAGTACGAAGAATTGACATCGCGGCAGCCGGCGGAGAATTCCGAAATGATCCGCCAGCGCGTGGTGGCGGCGCGAACGATCCAGCGAAAACGCTTTCACGGCCAAGGGAAATATGTAAATTCGGAAATGGACAGTCGGGAGATTGCACGGCATTGCGAACTGAACAGTAAAACCGGCGACCTCCTTCGTTCGGCCATGACGCGACTGCAGCTCTCGGCTCGGTCATACTCCCGCCTGTTGAAAGTCGGCCGGACGATCGCCGATCTTGAGAGTAGTCCCATTATTCAAATACATCACGTGGCGGAGGCGTTGCAATACCGATTTATGGAATAACGTGAACCAAAAAGACCTTCCGTAGAGAAGGTCTTTTTTTCGAAACTTCGTATCGAAGCTTAGTAGTCGCGTCGTTGCTGGAAGCCACCGCGTCCACCGCGTCCGCCACCGAAACCGCCGCCACCGCCACCGCCGCGAGGGCGATCAGCCATGGGTCGGGCTTCATTGACGGTAATGGTCCGTCCGGCGAATTCCTGACCGTTCAGGGTTTCGACCGCTTTTTTCGCGTCCTCATCCGAGGCCATCTCGACGAAGCCGAAACCGCGCGAGCGGCCGGTCATTCGGTCGATGATCACAGAAGCGGACTCAACGGTCCCGGCTTGAGCGAAGAACTCGTTCAGCTGGGCGTCGGTAACATCGTAGGATAAACCTCCGACGTACAGTTTTTTTGCCATTTGTACTGTTCACTTAATTAGAGCGCTCTCTAATTTCGGGAGACCTTTATCCTCTAATGTTACCATTAGATTGTCCCAAAACGATAAGCGCGGTCAGTCTATCATGGCGGCCGATATCTGTCAATATGGGCTAGGTAAAGCCGTAATTTGCGCCGTTTGACAGATCGCGCCCGGTTTCGTAAGGTATGAGCATTGTGTTGCTACCGGGTGTTTTTCCACTCTGGCTGTTGGGCGGTCTGGGGAAAGGAGGCAGACAGATGGGTTGGCCGATCAAACTCATCACGGGCAGTGAACTGCACTGCAAGAACTGGCAGATCGAAGCGCTGCTGCGCATGTTGTACAACAACGTGGTGCAGGGCGCGGTGCCTGAAGAACTGATCATCTACGGCGGCCGGGGCAAGGCCGCGCGGAACTGGGAGTGCTTCGAGGTCTTTGACCGGACGCTCCGCCGACTGAAGCCGGATGAGACGCTGCTCGTCCAGAGCGGCAAGCCGGCCGGCGTGCTGCGGACGCACGAGCATTCGCCGCGGGCGCTGTTCGCGAATTCCCTGATGGTGCCGCAGTGGTGCATGGACGAGGAATTCTGGCTGCTCGAGCGCGCCGGTCTGATCATGTACGGCCAGATGACCGCCGGGTCATGGTCGTTCATCGGCCAGCAGGGCATCATGCAGGGGACATACGAGACGTTCTCTGCTGCTGGTGCCGGTCCGGGCAAGCTCATTGTCACGGCCGGCCTCGGTAACATGGGTGGGGCACAGGCTCCGGCCGGGAAGATGACCGGGGCGACGATCCTGATCGCTGAGATCAATCCGGCTAAAATCGAGCGCTGTCAGCGCGAGGGCTGGGTCGACGAGGTGTTCACGGACATTGGTCAAGCAGTTGATCGGGCGTTCGCTGCCCGGGCAGCACGGGAGGCAGTTGCCATCGCGGTCCGGGCCAACGCCGTTGATCTGCTCGAATACTTGATCAGGCGCAATCAGATACCCGACATCCTGACTGACCAGACCTCGGCACATGATCCGTTAGTCGGGTACTACCCGGCCAGCCTGTCATTTGACGAGGCCAACCGGCTTCGGGCCGGGAACCCCGATGAGTACCGGCGGCGTGCGCTCGAGACCATCTCGCACCATGTGCATTTCATGGTGTCGCTGAAGCGGCTGGGCGCGACGACGTTCGAATACGGCAACGGTATACGTCTCAGGGCTCAGGAGAACGGTCTGGGCTGCGCTTTCGAGTTCCAAGGCTTCGCGCTCCTATATGTCCGGCCGCTCTTCTGTCAGGGCCGTGGTCCGTTCCGGGTGGTATCCCTCACCGGCAATCCACGTGACATCGCCGTGATCGACAGCATCATTCTCGAGCTCTTCGGCGACAACGCCATGCTGCGCAACTGGATCGGGAAGGCGCAGACGCACATCGACTTCAGCCGCCTGCCGGGCCTGCCGGCGCGTGTCTGCTGGCTCGGCATGGGCGAGCGTTGGGCGGCGGTCCATGAGATCTGGAAGCGGGTGAATCGGCACGAGATCGGACCGATCTGGGTCGGCCGCGACCATCTCGACTGCGGCTCGGTGGCCTCACCTAGCCGCGAGACCGAGGGCATGAAGGATGGCACAGACGCGGTCGCCGACTGGCCGATCCTCAACGCGCTCGTGGCTGCGTCCTCGGGCGCGACCTGGGTGAGCGTGCACCAGGGCGGTGGCGTCGGCATTGGCAAGTCTGTCCATGCTGGCCAGTGCTTCGTCATCACCGGCGACGGCGAGTGTCTGAAACTGGCCGAGCGGGTCTTCACGAACGATCCGGCCACTGGGATTATCCGGCACGCGGACGCCGGCTATGACGAGGCCGTACGCGCCGCGGCTGATCATCACATCGACCTGCCGATGATCAACGAGACGTAGCCGACAACATCGTTCCGTTTGCTAGACAGCATTCCTCGTGTCGCCATATGGCTGCACGGGGATTTTTTATACAAAAAACCAGACCCCATTATCGCTTACCGACTAATTTAAACATGGGATATTTTTATTGGGCTCAACGGGGTTATTTGGTGTGGCTAAAGAAAAAAACGCTCGTATTGTTAGCGGATATTGTGTTCATTCATATTCGTTAACCCAAATAAAAACGGGCGGCGGATCTGGATAGATCACACGCGCCCTGGTCCCCGCCCATGGCGAGGCGTTCGAACGTACCGGGTCGGCGCAGGATGCGCTAGCTCCCGGTCTCCTCCATCTCGGCGGCGATCGTGCCGGCGATCTTCTTCTCGTTGTTGGCGACCCTGGTCATGGCCTTCTTCTTCGCGAAGCCCGTCATGGTCCCCATCTCGATCTCGGCGTGAGTCGGCGGCCCGCATCCGGGCGCCGACCTGTGGTTCTTGGGCATCGTACCTTTCCTCCCGTTGGGGTGGTAGTGGTACAGAGACACGATCCAGGCTCAGGTTGAACGATCGGGTCCGAGCAGGCTTAACCATTGCCACGGAGCCATGACGGAGCAATGGCTTGGCCTTCGGCCTTAAAGTACAGCGACTTTGTGCATTCGCTTCCTCCTTTCAGGAAGGCGACCGTGCCGGTCAGTCGGATACACCAGAGGAGGTCGGTCCATGCGAAGGCGTCAGTTGCCCTGTCCGGAAGTCCCAGCAGGTGGACTTCCTTCCGGGTATATTATTTCATCATATTATTAGGCTGTCAATGCAGTTATCAACAAAAAAAGACGGCCATTTGGCCGACTTTTCAGAACCACGAAATATGGTGATTTAGAGATATGACAACGGGTTGATCTTTTTCCCATTGATAATGACCTCAAAGTGAAGATGCGGGCCAGTGCACCAGCCGGTGCAACCCATGAGACCGATTGAGTCGCCTTTGTTCACCTGCTGGCCGGAATTAACGTATGCCTTACTGAAGTGCCCATAGAGCGTCTTTTTGCCTCCGCCATGATTAATGATGACATGCAAACCGTATCCTTTTCCCCAGCCGACAACCTCAATACGGCCACCCTCGGCGGCATAGATGGGCGAACCAATATTTCCATCAATATCGAGACCGGTATGGCGAAAACCAAAGTACTGATTAATGCGGTGGCTGCCGGTCGGCCAGAGCATTTTTTGCGAGGCTGGAACCCGAGCCGGTGGCGGAGGTGTGCCGCCGCTCACATATTTACCCAGGCCGGTGGCCGGTGCCGCCGGAGCAATGGTTTCCGGCGCGATACCGCCCGGCACGATCAATATCTGATCGACTTGGATGGCATCGGCCGAGGCGAGTTGGTTATAATCGATTATTTTCTGGGTCTCGACCCCGTATTTTTTCGCGATGCTGGCAATCGTATCGCCCTTTTTGATCTGATGCGAGACGCCGCTGGTCGGGAGAATGGTCAGTTTGTCGCCAGGCTTAATATAGTCCTTGGCACCGAGGCGGTTTTCCCAGAGAATAGTATTTGTGGAGACGTTAAATTGGTCGGCGATTGTGCTGACCGTGTCGCCGCCCTGAACGACATAATAGTCCACGAGCTCGCGCGGCTGGTCGGTGATTTCCGTGGTTGGTATGTTCGGTTTAACGATCGAGCTGCCGCCTTGAGCCAGGGAGAGATTAAGGTTCTCGCTCTCGTCCGAAGCCAACCCCTGCGCTTCTAGGTTCGAGCCGCCGACCAGCCCTTTTTGATTCAAGTAGCTCATTGAAGTGGTCGGCGTCGCGTTGGCGGTTTCTTCGATGATCTGATTATCCAAGCCGATAAACTGGCTGATCAAACTATCCGAGCCAAATTCTTCGGCTGAGACCGCGCGAGTTTTTATGCTATGCGCCAAAACGCCGCCGGCCATGACGAGAAGAAAAAAATGCAGGATATACTTTGATGCAAACGGATACCAAATTTTACTTTTGGCAAAGGCAAACCGCTCAATCAGTCGCCGTTTAATCGGAAAATAAACAGTCAGGTAGACGCGCGGAAGGACGGAGCGGAGGAGGGCACGGCCGATAACTCGAATCGGCCGGATCATTACCAGGTTGAGCGTCCGAGCCAAACCTTTGAATAAATAAGAAAGTCCGCGCATGGTCTGGCGGAGGGCGGTAAGACTGTATTTTTTGAGGTAAATGCTAATGGCCTTTGGCCTTAATCGTGAAATAATAGCCAATTAATTGGCTAATATTAGCTACGTTATCGCATCACTTCGTTTGGATATTTAGTAGGTTATCATGTGAGGCCGGTACTGTCAAGGTATAGTCGTATGATGGATTTTCACGTGGCAAAACCCTAAAAAAATGATATGCTTTTGAAGACGAGCCGTCGATTAATTAATTGTGTCGTGATCATGCCTCAGTCTTCGCGACGAACGCGGTATCAACCGGAAAAAATTGAGCGGAAGTGGCAAAAAACCTGGCAGGAACAGGCGGTTTTTGAGGCGCCAGAAAATACCGAGCAAACAAAACGCTATCTCTTGGTCGAATTTCCTTACCCATCGGGCGACGGACTTCATGTCGGTCACGTTCGCAGTTATAGCGCCATCGACGCGCTGGCGCGGTACAGTCGCCTGAAAGGTTTTGCCGTGCTCTATCCCATTGGTTGGGACGCGTTCGGCTTGCCGACGGAAAACTATGCCATCAAAACGGGCGTCCATCCCCGCCAGGCGACCGATACAAACATCGCCACTTTTCGAAAACAAATGAAGTCGCTCGGTCTCTCATTTGACTGGTCGCGCGAAATCGATACGACCGACCCGAACTATTACAAATGGACGCAGTGGATTTTTCTCCAGTTGTATAAAAAGGGCTTGGCCTATCAGGCGACGATCCCGATCAACTGGTGCCCGAAAGATAAGATCGGCTTAGCCAATGAAGAGGTAATCGGGGGCAAATGCGAACGCTGCGGGACACCGGTCACACGCCGGCTCCAGAAACAATGGATGCTGAAAATAACCGCCTATGCTGATCGGTTGTTGAAAGATTTGGATACCGTCGACTATTTGAAGAAGATAAAAACCCAGCAAGTCAATTGGATCGGTCGGAGCGAAGGGGCGGAAATTCAATTCAAAATTCAGAACTCAAAAGGAAGAATTAAGGTATTGCTGGCCACGAGTAATCCGAGCAAGGTTGAACGGGTGAAAAAACTGCTCGCGAAATATTTGCCGGAGGTGTCAGTTGTCACGCCCGCCGAAGCTGGATTACCAACCGTTGATGTAACGGAAGAGAGTAATCTCGTCGAAAACGCCCGGCGGAAAGCCAAGGCGTATTTCGGTAAAACCGATTTACCGATTCTCGGGACAGACACCGGACTTTTCATCGACGGCGAAATGATCGACCCGGCGCAGGTGAAGCGAAATGCCCTCCGCGGCCGTTCTGAAAAAGACCTGGCGCCGAAAGAAATCGGACAGGCGATCTTAGATTTCTATAAAACAATCGTCGAGAGGCAGCCAGCTGGCGTGGCCGGATATTGGATTGACGCTCTCGTGTTGATTACCCCGGATGGCCGCGAAACCCAGAGTCAGTCGCGCCGCGATATTATTCTCACAAGGAAACCGCACGAAAAAATCGACTGGCATTTCCCGCTCCGGTCGTTGTATCGCGTAAAAGCGACCGGACGCTACCCGTATGATCAAACCGCGGCCGAAGAATTTATTGAATTGAAGCCGTATTCGGACGCACTCTGCCAATTGCTCAGCCCGGCGATACCAGTCTTTACCACCCGGCCGGATACGATTTTCGGAGCCACCTACCTTGTGGTGGCGCCTGAGCATGAGATAATTCAAAATTTAAAATTTAAAATTCAAAATTTTGGAGAAGTTGAAAAATATATCGAGAAAGCGACGAAGAAGTCGGATTTAGACCGGACCGATTTGGCAAAGGAAAAGACCGGCGTTGAGTTGAAGGGGGTGAAAGCGATTAATCCAGCAAATAATGAAGAAATTCCAATCTGGGTGGCCGACTATGTGCTGTTGAGTTACGGTACGGGCGCAATCATGGCGGTGCCCGCTCACGATGAACGGGATTATGAATTCGCGAAAAAATATGGTTTGCCGATCCGTCAGGTGGTTGCCCCGTATTTCACAAAAAATGCGGAAGATAAAGATGCGCTCCGACCGAACAAGAAAACAGTAAAACGCAAAACAGCCTACGCCCTGGTTTATAGCAAGAAGAAAAACGCCTTTTTATGTCTGGACTGGGAAAAATACGACTGGCGTTCCGGTATTATCGGCGGCGTTGATGAAGGGGAAAGCTATGAAGAAGCGGCCCGTCGGGAAATCCGCGAAGAAACCGGTTATCTGAATTTGAAGTTCGTAAAAAATCTTGGCGGCGAGCAGCACAACCATTTTTTTACCACGCACAAAGACGAAAACCGGTATGCGTATGGGCAGGGCATGCTTTTTGAACTGGTCGATGAAACGAGGGAGCCAGTTTCGGATGAACACACGAAACATCATACGGCGGTTTGGATAGAAAAAGCAAAAATGGGCGAATGGTTGAATTTAGCCTCCTTCAAATACATCTGGGAGGCCTACGTGTCGGATTCTAATTGTTACACCGGTGAAGGCGTTGTCTGCAATTCCGGCCCGTATAACGGGTTGTCATCCAACGAGGCGATCGGAAAAATGGCCAAGGCGTTTGGCGCGCCAGCCGTCCAATACAAACTTCGCGACTGGGTCTTTTCGCGGCAGCACTACTGGGGCGAGCCGATCCCGATTATTCATTGTCCCGAACACGGTCCGGTGCCCGTGCCGGAGGACCAGTTGCCGGTGGAATTGCCGTACGTCAAGAAATACCAGCCGACGGATACAGGCGAGTCGCCCCTGGCCGGCATAAAAAAATGGGTAAACACAAAATGCCCGATTTGCCAGAAGCCGGCGAAGCGCGAAACCGACACCATGCCGAATTGGGCGGGTTCGTCGTGGTACTACCTGCGTTTTTGCGACCCGCACAATCCGACCGTTTTCGCCGATCGGAAAAAGCTCGATCATTGGTTGCCGGTTGATATTTATAACGGCGGCATGGAACACACGACCCTGCATCTTTTGTATTCCCGTTTCTGGCACAAGTTTTTATACGATCAGGGCCTGGTGCCTCATCCCGAACCGTATCGGCGGCGGCATTCGCACGGCATTGTTCTGGCTGAGGACGGACGCAAAATGTCGAAAAGCTTCGGTAACGTTATCAATCCCGATGATCTGGTGAAACAATACGGCGCTGACAGCCTACGGATTTACGAGATGTTTATGGGGCCGTTCGAGGACACGATTCCTTGGTCGACCCAAGGGTTGATCGGCGTCCGGCGCTTTCTGGACAAGGTTTGGGACAGTCAAAAGAAAATCGGCAAACAGACGGACGCGGCCACGGAAAAACTTCTTCACCAGACGTTTCAAAAAGTCAGCCACGATCTCGAGACGTTCAAGTTCAATACGGCGGTCAGCGCGCTGATGATTTTTATCAATCACCTGGGTCAAGCGGGAGAAATTAGCAGCTCTGATTTTACTGCCTTCCTTCGGATTCTGTCACCGTTTGCGCCTCATCTCGCCGAGGAACTGTGGGCTCAACACGGGGGCAAGGGACTGGCCGCAGTCGCCGGCTGGCCAACGACGGATGAACGATTCTTACATGATGCCGAAATTGAAATTATCATTCAGGTCAACGGTAAAATGCGCGACCGGGTCACTGTCTCGGCCGAAGCGTCCGAAGACGAGGTTACCAAACAGACATTGTCGCGCGAGAAAATTCGGAAATCCCTGAGCGGCCAGCAGCCGAAAAAAATAATCTACGTCAAAGGAAAAATAATAAACCTGGTTGTCCCGAATGTCTAAAGAGGCCTTTTCACTCGAAAAACCAAAGGGAAAGTTTACGCCCGACATCATCGCGCTCTATTCGCAGCGCTTGATCCAGAACGCGGCCACGAGCCTGCTGGGCATATTTTTGCCCATCTTTTTGTACGAGAAGCTGAATTACTCGCTCAAGGCGGTGATCGTGTTTTACATCCTCGAATGGCTGGCTTACCTCCTGTTCATCCAGCCGGGCGCCCGGGCGATGAGCCGGTTGGGCTTGAAGCGGTCAATGATGATCGGCATACCGTTTTTAGCCCTTTCCTACGTCGCGTATTATTTCGTTCAAAACGGCGTTTGGACTTTTATCCTGATAGCCATCGGGATGACGACTATCTGGCGGTGTTTATACTGGGTGCCGTATCACACCGAGCTGGCTGAGTTCACGAGCCGCCGAAATCGCGGCCGGCAGCTCAGCTATTTCAATGCCATCGCCGATCTGGTCGGCATCACCATTCCGATCGCGGCCGGCTTCATCATTGCCAAATACGGGTATCAAAATCTCTTGATCATCGTGGTTATTTTGGTTTTTCTCTCGATCTTCCCTCTAATCTTCACCCGTCCGGTGAGAGAAAAGTTTTCCTACGGCTATTTTGAAACCTACCGCCTCCTGGTTACGAAACACCGACGTTTGCTGTTTGCCTATGCCGCCGAAGGAGCGGAGAATGGAATTGGTCTGTCAATCTGGCCGCTCTTTATCTATCAAATATTGAATCACAATTATTTCGAAATCGGCGCTGTCTCGACATTGGCGGTTTTAGTGACGATTGTCGTCCAGCTCATCATGGGGCGGTTTACCGACGCCTTTTCCAAACACAAGCTGCTGCGCTGGGGCACGGTGATTTACGCGATCGGCTGGGGCGCGAAGACATTTGTCACGACCGGCTATCAGATTTTTATTGCCTCGACCTATCACAACCTCGCCAGTACGGTGATGCGGACGCCGTTCGATGCCTTGACCTATGAACAAATGGCCGACGCCGGCCATTACGTCGATGAAATGAGCGTCTTCCGCGAAATGTCGCTCAATATCGGCCGGATAATCGTTTTCGTCTTGCTGTTTTTCTTGGTCGGCGCTATCGGCTTGAATACGTTGTTTTGGATCGCGGCGATATTTTCTCTCTTTATCAACGTAATTTAATTTGCCGACATGGAAATAGTCCGGCTGACAGCCTCACACCAAGCGTCAATTATCCGGCGCGCCTGCCGGATTTTGCGACGCGGCGGAACGATCGTCTATCCAACGGATACGCTCTATGGTCTGGGCGCTGATCCGTTCAGCCGGCGGGCATATAGAAAAATACTGAAAATAAAAGGGCGATCAGCGCGGAAGGGGATTTCGGTCTTGATCGCGAATCAAGCGCAACTCAAGCGTGTTGCCGCTACAACCGTGCGTGACGAAAAAAACCTGAAATCGGTTTGGCCCGGCCCGGTGACGGTTGTGTTACCGAAACAGAAGCGCGTTCCGCTGTGGCTCACGGGACAGCGGCAGACGATTGCGGTCCGTTGGCCGCGGCAGCGCTTCGTTAGCGCGCTTCTCAAATCATATGGCCAGCCGATCACGGCTACCAGCGCGAATGTCAGCAGACAACCCGCGAGCAACTCGATCCGAGAAGTATTGCGGCAGTTCGGCCGGCGGTCAGACCTGCCCGATCTTGTGATCGATGCCGGTCGTTTGCCGCGGCGCCGGCCTTCGGGCATCATCCAATTCACCAGTCGTGGCATGCGCGTTTTTCGGCCGGGTACGCGCGTCATAAAAAAACGACGCCATGTTTAATCGTTTTAACTACAACCTGCCCCACTTTTTCGCCCATCGGCTCACTCGGCCGGTGAAAGAATTGTATTTAACGGTCGCGATCATGGATCTAGCCACGGCCGCCGTCATGATATTCGAGCCGATCTATTTGTATACGCTCAAGTTTTCCGTCCAGCAAATACTCATTTTCTTTTTCATTACCTATTGTTTGTATTTTATCGTCATGCCGTTGGGCGCCAAATTCGCCAACGCGCGAGGGTACGAGCGAAGCATTCTTTTCAGCACCTTCTTCCTCATTTGTTACTACCTGAGCCTATTTATTTTACCCCAGCATCGCTGGCTGATCTTCTTCGCCCCGGTTTTTCTCGCCTTTCAGAAGACCTTTTACTGGCCGGGTTATCACGCGGACTTCGCGCGCTATTCAGACGAACGGGAGCAGGCGAGGGAGATCAGCACCTTGCGCGTGATCGACAGCCTTGTCTACATTGTTGGCCCGCTCGTTGGCGGACTGATCATCACGTTCTCGAGTTACCAGGCGCTTTTTATCGTTGTTATCGCCCTGATCGCGGTATCGAACTTCCCGCTCATAATTTCGCGGCAACCGTATACGCCACATTCTTTTTCATATATTAAGGCCTATCGCCGTCTTTTGAAAAAAGAACGCCGCCGCCAGTTTCTGGCCTATCTCGGTTTCGGCGAGGAATTAGTCGTGCTCGTTTTGTGGCCGGTTTTCATCTACCTAATAATGAAGACGTCGCTGGCTGTCGGTACGGTCGTGGCGCTCGCCACGTTGATTACTACCCTGGTGACGGTCTATGTGGGCCGGGTGTGCGATAAACACCGCAAGCATCCGGTGATCAAGCTTGGCTCGGCACTCTATGCGTTGTCGTGGACGCTGCGCGTCTTCGCCGGTACCGGCATTCAAATATTTTTACTGGATTCGTTGTCCCGGATTTCCAAAAACATGGTCTATGTGCCGCTGACCGCGATTACCTATTATCGGGCCAGGCGTTATGACATTATGAAAGGGGTGCTTTTTCTGGAAATGTCATTGGTGATCGGGAAGCTTGTCGCGATCGCGAGCATCTTTGTGGTCATGCAGGCGTTCGGTGTCTCGGTCGGATTCATTTTTGCCTTTCTGTTAGCCGGCGGCATGTCATTGCTGTATAATATTTTGTGATGGATATAAAAAAGCAGCTTCATGAACTTGGTCTCCACCCGTCGAAAAAAAGCGGCCAGTGTTTTCTGTTGGACCAAAAGATTCTGGAACGAATTGCTGCCGCTGGCAGACTGAAGAAGGACGACACCGTGCTCGAGATCGGGTCTGGGCCGGGGAATTTGACTCGGCTTTTGGCACCGGCGGCCGGTCGCGTTGTCACGATCGAAAACGATCGGAGTATGATCCCGCTCCTCCATAAAAATGTCGGCCCAGCGAACAATGTCCAGTTCATACGAGACGATGTTATCCGTTGGCGGAAGCAGCAGCCATCCGCACTCTCTCACCGCGGCTATCTCATCGTTGCGAATATTCCGTATTATCTCACCAGCCTGATTATTCGAGAGTTTCTTTCGCAAAAACCGCAACCAGTGCGGCTGGTACTACTCGTTCAGGCCGAGGTAGCTGATCGGATCGTCGCCCAGCCCGGGGAGCACAGCCTCCTCTCACTCTCAGTGCAGTTCTATGGCGCGGTTGAAAAACTTTTTATGGTACCGCGGACGAGCTTTTGGCCACCACCCGAGGTTGATTCTGCGGTTGTGCGAATTACTGTAAAACGAGAGCCGCAGTCTTCGGACCGAGATTTTTTTCGATTTCTCCGGGTCGGCTTTTCAGCCCGGCGGAAACAACTGCATAACAACTTGAGTGCTGGTTTTCACCTGACCCGCGAGCGGCTGACAGAATTATTTGACAAATGCAAAGTACCCCAAAACGCGCGGGCGCAAGAACTTTCTTTGGCACAATGGGGGGCTTTATATGAACTCAGCAAAAATAGTTTAATGGCTAATATTGGCAAAAGTCATTAAGTTGACACACGAGGGCTATTGTGATATAATGGTGGGGTAAAATATACACAGTTTCTGAGTTTAGTTTCTATATTTAAAGTCCAAACAAAAGCCAATAAACAAAATGAAAGAAGTCTCGCCAAAAACTCTCTGGTCGCTCATTTTTGTGGTGGGCTGTTTCGGAATAGGTTTGGGAATTTTTCAGCTCTCGCGCTCTCTAAAAAGTCCGTTTGCCGGGTTGACCGAGTCACCCTCTGATTCGGTAAATGCGCGGAAAGAAATCCTTGCTTTGCGCGACAAGGATACCGACAATGATACCCTTTCCGATTTTGATGAATTGAAAATTCATCGCACCTCTCCCTATCTGGCTGATTCTGACAGCGACGGGATTTCCGATAACACGGAGCTGGCAAATGGCACCGATCCGAATTGTCCGCAGGGAAAATCCTGCACCATTGCAGTGACGAACACGAATGGCTATAGCAATCTCGCAAATTTATACAATATCAACCAAAACACGAACGTCAACGCGGGGGAAAATACCAATCAACAAACAAACACAAATAGCAACCAAAACGGCAACACGAACACCACTGGAAACTCGAATACCAACCCTGCTCCAGAGGACGTTTCCATAAGCGCGCTCCGGGATGCGCTGAAGGGGGCTGGCGTGCCAGCCGAAACGCTCAATGCCTTGTCCGACGTCGAGCTCCGGCAGCTGTATGCCGAGGCGCTTTCCCAAGAGTCGACAAACAGCAACACCAATCTGCCGGTAACGAACAATACGAATGCCTCGAATTTGAACGAAACCGATCAGCAGACACTGGCGCAACTGAGCCAGCTTACGCCGGCCGAAATCAGGGAATTAATGATTGCCTCGGGCGTGCCGGCGGAAACGCTGTCGCAGATTGACGACGCAACGCTCAAGGCCATCTTTCTTGAGTCGATCAACGGTGTAAATCAATAGTTCGACCATGTCACAGAGCCATTCTCAAACAAAAGACCGAGCTAAAAAATTACGCGCTCTTGTCGTCGGCGTTATGCTATCGCTCTCACTCGTTGTTAGCTTGGGAGTGTTTTATTTTGTCCCAACCAAGGTTCAAGCCGTTATTCCCGTTGAAGACGTTGCTCAAGAGCATCGCAATGTCACTGACGCCATATATAAGGTACTGAAAAGCGCCGCGGCCGTGGCTTGGAAAAAAGGTCTTTCATATTTCTTAAATAAGATCGCCTATGATACCGCCGTCTACATCGGCTCGGGCGGTAAAGGGCAGAAACCCCTCTTCATCTCAAACCCCGGAAAGTATCTCACTCAGGTTGCCGACGGCGCGGCTGGCGAATTTCTCGATACGGAATTTCAGAGCCTTTTCGGCGAGAGCCTGTGTACGATATCATTCGATCCGGCCATTCGTTTAAAGCTCGGTGTCTACGCCAAGCAAACACTCGAGCCGAAAGCTTCCTGTCCGGTGACGAACATGGCCAAGAATTTCAACAAGATATCCAAGATGTCGCTTCAGGACATGGTCGATTTTCAGCACGTCTTTGATGTTAAGTCATCGCAAATCGGCGCTTACTTCTTGATCATGGATGAGACCGAAAAGGCGGTCGCAAAAGCGGAAGCAAAAATGCGTTTAGAGCAGACAGCCAGCTCTTTTCTCGGCGTGAAGGATTTGGTGACCGGCATTACGAAAACGCCAAAAGAATACGTCAACACGGTTGCCAACCTGTCAATCCAAGAAAGTACGGCCGCCGACAAAGTCTATACGGGCGAGCCGCTGGCCGATGCGTTTTCCTTGTTCACCAACACCTTGATCAGCCGGCTCTACAAAACAATTTTTGAAAAAGGCGTCCTTCCGTCAGGCGGAGATAGCTTTGAAATGACAACAAGCGGCGTCTCCGCGGCCAAACGGTACTTTGCCGAACTTGTCCGACCAACTTTTCGAGCGCGCGGACCGGTCGATATCGTGAGCGAACTCGCCGCCTGTCCGAGCGAGTACCGCGTGACCAATAATTGCGTGATCGACGAGAACTTCGCGGACGCGATTAATCGCCGCATCACGGTCAAACAAGCTCTTGAAGAAGGCTCGCTCAACAGTACGGGCACGTTTGGTTTTGATCAAAATGGACAAGAGCCGGAATATACCAACGGCTATCCCTACCGCAGCCTGGTTATCCTGCGTAAATATCGCGTCATCCCCTCGACCTGGGAAGCGGCCGCGCTCTATATAAAAAATTACGTTGTGCCAGCCCAGGGATTTGGGTTGAAAGAGCTGGTCGATCTGTATGATGATGAAAAATGGACTAATCCCCAGGGCGTTCAAATAGATAATCCGTTTTATCACCTGATTGATCCAAACTGGGTGCTGAAGGCGCCCGAAACATATTGCAAAAAAGAAGGGCCGGGCGAGCAGCTGGTGGCTGATGCGCTGGTCCAACTGGATGATACCACCGGCGACGGGGTAATCGATTCTCGCGACACGCCGTCGCGGCAGGTTGAACGGGGAAGCTACTGTGCCGATGAACGTACCTGCATTCAGGAAGCCGATGACGGCACCTGCTTGTTCTATGGCTACTGCGCTGAGGAAAAACCGATCTGGCGATTTTCCGGGACCGCCTGTCAGGCCTATGAAAATACCTGCCAAACCTTTATTGATTCAAAGAACAAGGAAGTATCTTTCATTGAGAGCACGGTCAATCACGATTCCTGCTCGGCGGATAACGCCGGCTGTCAATGGTACTGCCAGAATTATGATAATAAGGAAAAAGGCTTTGTCTGCAGCTCCCCGGAGCATTTGGTCAATCCGGCCGAGCCTGACTATCTCGCGGCCGGCGATCAGATCCGATTGGATAATAATGTCATGAAGTGCTCGAGCGGTGATCGTGGTTGCACGGAATATATTCCCGTTATCGCCGGGAGTAATCTCGCGGCCAATTCAAGCTTTGAAACGTTTACCGGGACAGCCGACGATAACGATCCAGACGTCTTCGCGGCCGATTACTCGCAGTGGAAATGGGAGTTCGCCGGTGACACCTTTGCAACAACCGATGCTACGGATGGTACCTACGCCGTTCGGACAAGCGGCGAGGCGGCGTATTACTTTGACACTGAATCGCCGGTCTATCATAAGAAATTTACCGCATCTTTCTTTGCAAAAGGCGCGTGTGACAATATCCACGTTGAGATCGGCGGAAACCACACCGGCGGGGCTTGGATGAATTACGTCGATCCGCTGGATTCCCACCGGGCGAGCGCGGACGGCTGGTCGAGAGTTGTTGTGACCGGCCAGTTTGGCGAGGTCGGCGACACGGATCCGCCTGCGCCGACTTCAAATCCAAACCAAGTGGCTTTTAAAATTTTTCCGAATTGCGAGATTACGCTTGACGGCGTTCAGCTTGAGCTGGGCGAGGTCACGTCCTATGCGATGTATGACACGGCTAATCAAGCGTATTTGAAAAATAAAGCGGAAAATTACATTTCGAATTCCAGCTTCAGTATCGACAGCGGGCATGATTATTATAAAGACGACACAAATGACAATTATGTCGCCGGCGACCATCAAGCCGACGGCTGGGTTGGTACCGCCATCGATGCCACGCAAGGATATGGGGATTATTACTCCGGCTCCGGCGGATATCAGGACGTACCGATCGTCTATGGTACGCGCTATGACGTTTCGGCTTGGGTGAAAGGCGGCGGCGCTACCCCGCTCCTCACCGAATGTCGTGATAAGAACCGGGCCGTGGTTCCCGACTGTGACCTGACGGTCGCTGGCGCCGATCCGCGCGCTCAGCGTGAAACAAACACCGGCCGATGGGATTTTGTCACCTTCGGGGTTGAGGCCGATAAACCGGACGCGGCGTTTATCAGGGTTTTATTGAGCGGCGGACAATTTGACCAGGTGAGCGTCAGCTTGTCGAAGGATTCGATCGCTTGCCGGGTAGATGAAGTCGGGTGCGATATGTACACGCCTGATGAAAAAGGCGATAAGGTGCCGGCGGTGGTGACCGCGGATGATTATTGTCCGGCTGAATTTGTCGGGTGCAAAGATTATCAGCAGATGCCCGTCTCAAATGGCACTGACCAGGCGTTAGTTGACCGGTCGGGAATATTATCGACGACTTTTATCGCCACGACGGGAAAAACCTGCGACGCGGCCTATGTCGGTTGTGAAGAATATACCAATCTCGATATCGTCGCCCAGGGCGGCGAGGGGCTTGAGTATTACAGCGCCATCCGCCGCTGCGAACAACCGAATCCGACCTGCGCGACCTACTATCGCTGGGAAGGCGATGACGTCAACGGATTTGAGCTGGTCGCAGAGGATTTGAAAGGAAGCACAAATTCACCGCCCGAAATGACGGCTGGCGGGGCGTGCGGTTGCGATCCGAACGATTTCGGCTGCACCCAATACTATGACCAGAGCGGCAACAGCTACTATTGCCCGATGTTTAACACCATCACCTGTTCGGAAGACTGCCACCCGCTCCGGAATACCCTCGATAACACAATTTATAATGCAATCCCCGACCAGGGCGTGCGCTGTCCGGCTAACCAGGCAGCCTGCCGCGAGTATCGGGGGAGCACTGGTTACAATATTCGGAAGATCATCACGGATAATTTTGACGATGGCGATACGGCCGGCTGGACCGGTAACGTCACCTGGAGCACGGAATCTCTCAAGGCCGGCGGCGGCTCAGCCAAGGTAACCCCCAATATGTCAACGGCTGTTAGTGAGCTGGTTGAAGATGGCAAGGATTACATGATTGAATTCTGGGCAAAGGCCGAAGCGGACGATGCCCAGATCACGGTGAAATTTGGACCGAACCCGGCAGTAAACTTTGTGCCGGTTGCTGGCGTGACTGCGACCAACGAGAATTGGAATCATTATGTTCTCGGCCCTGCCCATTTTGTTGGCGCGCCTGACCCGGCCGAGGTACTGACGATCGAAGCGGGCGCCGGCTTCTTTATTGATAATATTACGGTTTGGGAAACCCGCGATAGCGTTTATCTCCGGTACAAAACCTATCAGGAATGCCCAGCCCAATGGGTTGGTTGCTCGCTCTATACGGACAGCGAAGGGAACGATCAATATATTCAGAGCTTCACGAATCTCTGTCGGCCCGAGAAAGTCGGCTGTACCGCCGCTATTGAAACGCACAACTCGACCACAGCTTTCCCCTATGAGCCGGCAGACAAAGGCGTAAAAGTAGAAGCGGACAATGTCCGGCCGGTCGTCAACGCGGCGAAGTATAAATGCCAAGCCAAGGCGAAGGGTTGCGAAGGCCTTGGTTTGCCGAGTTTTGACGTGGAAGGCCGGGTCACGAAATTCAAGACGACCTATCTCATCAATAATCCCGACGAGTACGACCAAACACTCTGTACGAAAGAAGAAACATTCTGCGATCAATTCCAAATTGGCGCTGATTCCGGAAGTTATACGCAATTTAAGCAGCCGAACGCCCAAGTCTGCGATTTCCGTAAGAGTCTCAAATATCAAGGCGAGGTTTATGATACCTGGCTGAAGAGCGGAACGGATAAATTCTGTCCCGTCCAAAAATACTCCTGTATTGGCGGAAATAATCCGGGCGCGGCGTGCTTCGGTCCGGGGGATCTGGCCTCATGTAACGGTGGCCTCTGCGAGCAATATCCAGAATCGCCGATGCCAACGAAGGTCTGTGGACCGCGGCTGCAAGAGACGTGCCGTGGCGGCTATCGGGCCGGAGAAAAATGCAATTCGCAAGTTGATCCGAAAGATCCGCTCTATGGCTGTGATCAGGCGAGCGGCAATAACGACGGCCTATGCTCCGACTTGACGGAAGTCTGTTATGGCGGAATACGCGCCGGGCAAGCCTGCGATTCTGACGCCGATCCAAACGATGCCGCATATGGCTGTGCCGACGCGAACAGCTCGAATGACGGCTATTGTGCAGAAAAGATATGCCAAGACGATGGCCAGTGTCCAGCCGGTCAGAAATGTACCGAGTATTGGGTTGGTAAATGTCAAAATGGCGCCAGCGGTTGCAGTGAGTATCGCGATCCCCAAACGCCGTCACCAGATAAAGTAACGCCAGACGGCGTCTGTTTAGCTGGCCCGAACGGAGGGCAGAATTGTAAAATCAACGCTGACTGTCCTCAAAGCACCTGTGTTTTCCAAGGCTGCAACGCAAATTGCCGGGCTGAGTACAACGACCAGGGCGAGTTTTACCGGACGGATCAACAGTGCCGGCCCTATCAGAACGACGCCCTCCCGCCCGAGTATCTGTCTGGCTGCCAACCTTACTATTATATTGATAATACGCTTGACTCGGCGAGTTGCGCTGGCGTGGTCAATAAAGATGAAGGGTGCATGCTATTCAACGACACCACCAATTCACAGGGTCTTACCTATGATAGCGATTTAACATACGCGAAACTGGATACAAACCGAGGAACGCCGGAGACGTGCGCGGGCGGCGGTGGATGCACGGCCGATTCCAACAGCGTCTATAAAGTTGATCGTGATCGGGTCTGTAATCAGTGGTTGTACTGCAAGACGAGCTACGAAGTGGAGAAAAGCGACGGTTCGAAGGAACTAACCTGTTATGATATCGGGAACTGTCGTCAGCTCGGCACGTCCGGCCAGTGCATCAAGCCGGTCGGTGAAGGGCAATGTGAAAACGATCCCTCTCGACCCTGTCTCATCGATGCCGATTGTGGTTTGACCTCTCATTGCATTCGAACGCCGAAATTTGAAAATGCCACCCCGACCGTCGAGTATATGAATCGACTGGTTTCGCCGCCGGCGCACCCGACCGATCTGACATTTGATCATAAAACGGAAGTTGACAACTCCGTAAATTATTCAGGCTACGCGCGGGTCGGCTATAATTGGCGGTGCAGCGAAGACTCAAACACGGTCTGCTGGCGCGACGGCATCTGTCAGGGCGGCGATAAGGATGGCATGCTCTGCCAGGTACCAGACGACTGTCCCGGCGGCGTTTGCCCAAATAATACGGCGTGCGATCTCAATAATCCGACCTATTGCGATCAGTGTGTCGGCGAGACTAATGTCTGTCAGGTCATCCACGGGTATTACCCAACCGGGTCAATGCAAGAAATCGGCATTGGTATGAATTTGCCGAATTACGACTTTCAGTTTAAGAACTCCTCGCCCTGGGAGCCGCGGAACATCAACCCGCCGAACGCCCTGAAGGCGGTCGAAGACCCGCTTGATCCGACAAAACAGAACTGGGTGATGGAGGTGGGCGGTTTGACCGGCGCTGATTCGGGAGCGAAGATCAATCTCGATTCACTCATATTTGATAACCAGCCGCTGGTCATTAGTCTGAAATTGCGAGCGGATCAAGATTCGAAGATAAAAGTTCAGCTTTGCTATAACGATGATGCGGGACCGTGTCAGATTTTTGGCACGGTTACGGCCACGATGAATTGGCAGATCTTTACCTTGCCGCTTGGCAATGCGATGGTTGTCAACGGGGTATTTAAAAATACCTATCTCAGTATTGTGGACGCGGGTGGAAACGCCGGACTGCAAAAATTCCAGGTGGATGACGTGATGTTCCAGACCTTGCTGGAAAAGAAATCCACGCAGATGCCGCCCGAGCTTCCAAACGATCCCCGTTTTGTGGTCAGGTCGTGCCGGCTCTATCCGGAGTCAAACTCATTGTCATGCGACTATACCAAGACCACCGGTACGGCGCGGAAGATTTATCGCGGCTGGAAAGGCTACTGCCTCGAAACCGACCCGAAAAACCGCAGTATCTGTCTGCAGTGGTGGCCGGTTGACGTCATTTCCGGCGAAGCCGATGATACGGATCAGCTGGTCGGCTATTTTGGCGATGCGCCGCTCTACTACTGCCTCCAAGGATCGTTCTACGAGTTCCGGCGGCCGTACGGTCTCTCCAATGGCAATTGCAATTATGCTAATCACTATTCCTGCGAAGAGCTCGGCTATCATCGCAAGCTCTGTGAAAAAGCCATCCGCGGCGGCGGCCATCAGGACAAATGCCTATATGTCTGCGTGCCGAACGAAATACCGGATTCTGATGTCTGCGAATACTGGTCACACAGCGGCGGCGGCGGTGAGAACCTCCAGTATAACTGGTGGGATTCAAACCACCAAAACGGACTCAATCCAATTGCGCCGGGTGTTTGGCAACCGTTTGACGGTTGGCTAAGCCATAATCATCTCGGCGAAGCCTGGCCGGGAAACATCGGCGAGGTGCTCGCATACCGCTGTGATGTGATCGGTCAGACAGTCGATCCGAGCGGACAGAACAAGGCCTGGGCCGAGCGGATAAAAGGAAATTACTCCCAGATTTGGGATCTTGGCGTTACCTTTAACGATGATGCAAATCCATACGGCAGTTTGACCTACCCGGGTTCAGTTGGCCATGCCGGGAATAATGTGACCAACGTACCGGGCGACCCGGCGACCTGGGATACGGACTACACGTCAGTCTGGGGCAATCCGTATGAAATGACCAAGGACCTGGGCTCGAAATACCAACCGATCATCTATCTCTGGTGGGATCCGCAGCAGCAAACAGGCGGGGGTTCATTCTCGCCCTTCGCTCAGGACTGGGGCTGGACGCCGTACCGGGGTGTAGAACACGGCTTTGACGAGGTTGACTATCTTAGCTATCCGCGCGCTGGCGTTCCATATTCATGCAAGCACAAAGCCAATAAACGGTTGTATAGCTGGGGCTGGTGGACCGGCTTCCGTTATGACCGGTCGGAAATAACTATTTGCGATGACGTCTTCCCAAATCGCTATACAGCGACGGAACAATTCAGCGGCCCGTTAACTCCGGGTGAACCGCCGCCACCGAACCAGCCGCCGACGAATTACACGGCCACGGGCGGAGGTTTAGGATTGCGACGCATCCAGCGGATCTTCGCTGATGTTTACGGCGTCTGGGTATGGTCTGACGGCAAATGCGTCGATATCACGACGATGGGCTGCTTCAAGGCCAATGATCCGCAATACCCGTTCAGAGGAACTGGGTGTGAAAACAACGATGAGTGTAATATCGGCGACGGCGTATGTTCAGGTCAGCTCTGTATTAGCAATGACCCGGACAACCCAAGTCCGATGACGCCGTGCGGCTGTGCGCCGGGCGAAGTCTGCGAGATGAGCCAGCGCTGCAGCAATGACCCGACGATACCGTGCGGTCTCGGTGCCTGCCCGGGCGGCGGCAACGCCTGTGTCGCCCAACGGTGCGTCGGTGGAGCAGACGCCGGCAGTGATCAGTGCAACATTGCCAACAATTGTCCGACCGGTTCGTCGTGTTTGATACAAGGTGCGCTGAAGAAGTGCGTATCGAACCTCCCGGCAGCCTGCGATTGTCCGAATATTGGTAGCTGTGCCAGTGTCTCAATCTGCAAAGATACTGGCTTGGATTGCAATGCCGGACAAAATTGTTCCAAGTATTGTGATAATAATGTCGACGGTTTTGGTGATTATCCGGGTACGCAATGCATACAAGATGCGGATTGCAATGCCGGTATTCTGTGTTTATTTGCAAACCCCGCGCAGGTTTGTTGGAACCGGGATCGTTGTTCTGGCGATCATACCGTCACGTGTTTGCCGGCCAAGGCCTGCCCGGCCGGGTATTCCTGTAATATCAACTTAAAATGTACCTACGACGCGATCGGCCAATGCGACTGCCGAAGCGGCTTCTGCGCCGACGGCGTCTGCAGCGGGAACCCGGCGGGTACGTTGTGTGCCTCGAATAATCAGCCGGCAAATTATTGTCCGGGCGGACAAAACTGCATTGCTAATGCCGATATTTGCCGCTTAAATAACGCCCGTTGTGACGCCGGCGTATGTAACGGTGGGGTTTGCGAAGAGAAGGAACGATGCAGCGGCAGCGGCGCCAACTGCGGAAACGGCTCATGCGAGGTTGGGAGTTCCTGTGTTGATAAAGTCTGCGTCGGTGGCACTAACGCCGGACGACCGTGCTCAGGACAGGGGGATTGCCCTGAAGGCTCTTGCGCCGAGGCGATCTGCGGTTGGAATGAAAACGGCAATCCACCCGGTTGCGGCTATTGGTGCGGCCAAGCCTGTGCCTCTGACTCAAATTGCACGGGTATTTCCGGCGGGTCATGTATCCAATACAACGGTATTTGCACGGGCGGCGATCTACTCGGCAATCCATGTCGGGTCGGCCAAGACGCAACCGATTGTTGTGAAGTGCCTGGTGCGTGTACGAACGGTGTCGCTGAATGTGCCGACTGGGAATGCGAAGGCGGCATCCGATCGGGTGATAATTGCACGCTCGGCCATATCCAAGCGCAGCATGGCCAAAGCAAACAACTACAATATTGCAACGGCTTGCCTGATTCGGCGCCAGACCCGACCGAGGCCAAGTATGAGCCAGACCTCAGCCTGAATTCGTTTAAAGCCGCCTATACAAATGCCTTTAATGCGATGGAGCAATGCAAAGTCCATAATGGTTCAGGCGGTCTGTCGGATAATCGGCCGAACGACATCACCGGCTTTCCGTTTGATTTCTGCTGGGCGCAACCAACGGTATTCAATATTAAGATCAACGGCCGGACCGGACCGGTGCAAATCAAGAATGGGTCAGGCACGGCCACAGTCACCTTCAATTCCATGGTCGATCCCGAGCAAATGCCGATCAAGAAGTTTGTTGTTGACTGGGGGAATAACCACTGGGAATCATTTCCAAAGAATCCCGGTATCCCGCCGCGGTCAGACCCGAATGGGCCGTATCATACCTTGACGCATGACTATACCTATGGAGATTGCGGAGCAGCCGGCGGCGGTCCCGATACCTGCTATGTCCGTGTCTTTGTTGAAGATAATTGGGACAAGGGCAGCGGGTATTGCGACAACACAGGCGCTGATTGTTCGAGCGATCAGAACTGTGGCGGTGGTACCTGCGTGGGCGCCTGTCGCGGCGGCACTACTCCGCTGAGCATCTGTCAGAATCAGGGGCAGTGTCAGGGCGCGGGTGCATACTGCAATAGCCTTTTTGATGGCAGTATCGTGATCACGCAATAACGAAGACGTCGATTCATCGGCAAATAATGAAAATCAACTTTCAACCCACAAGAAAAACCCAGCGCCTCACGATTCTGATCGTCTGCATTTTCGTGCTGGCCGGTATTCTCGTGACCTGGACGCCGATCCACGCCGCGATGGGCATCACCGATCGGATCCTGATGTGGGTGACCTATCCGTTCTTTATGATCCTCTCGCTGCTCGGGAAGCTCCTGGTTGTCCTGATCAACATCATGCTGGCGTTTGTCCAGTTTAATAACTTTGTCCACACAACGGCGGTTGATAAAGGCTGGGTGGTGGTGCGCGACATGTGCAATGTCTTCCTCGTTCTGATCCTGCTGGCTATTTCTTGGGGCACTGTGCTGCGGATCGAGAGCTATCATTATAAACGCACCCTGCCGAAGTTTATTATCATGGCGTTCTTGCTGAACTTTTCAAAGACGATCGCCGGCTTTTTCATCGATCTGTGCCAGGTCATCATGAATACCTTTACCTCGCGTTTCGCCGATGCCGCCGCCGCGAATCTAACAACGTCGAGCGGGCTGCAGAAGGTGCTCATGTTTGCTCAGGAAACTGATACGGGCGCGATCGCCAGTGTCGGCGAGGCATTCGCCGCCGTCGCTCTTGGCATCTTCTTGTTGTTATTCATGATCGGCGCCGTGCTCATGATCATCTTTATTTTACTCGGCCGGATCATCGTGCTCTGGATCCTAGTGGTACTGTCGCCCCTGGCCTATCTTGGGGAAATGATTAGTCCGTTGAAGAAGGCGGCTACCCAGTGGTGGAGTACGTTCGGTAATTACGTGACGGTTGGGCCAATTATCGCTTTTTATCTATGGCTGGCAATGGCGGTTATGGCGACAAATCCAGGCAATGTCGGTCGGGAGATCACGCAGGGCATACCCGAGGGCACGCGAGCGTTCGTCGAGGCAGGCCAGGAATCAACCGGTTTAGCCGCGGGTATCTCGGAAATGTCGACTTCGGACAATTTAATGAGTTATTTTGTGACCATTGGTTTGCTGTACGCCGCCGTCATGGCTGCCCAGCAGACGCGGACGATTGGGAGCGGGCTGGGGTCAAAGGTGGCTGGCGGGATGGCGGCGGCCACGGGTGCGTGGCTGGCTCGGGCGCCGGGAACCGCGTATGGCTGGGGAGCGCGTAAAATTAAATCCGGCGCGCTGTCGATACCCGGTACGCGTTTTCAACGTGTTGGTAAAGGTCTCGAGCTGAATCCGGCGAATATTTATAACAACTTAAAAGCAGGTTTGCAACGGAAACGTGCTCGAGAGGAACGCGAAGGGAATATTTTTGCCGACGAGCGGTTGCGACAAGGTCGGCTCTGGACGCCACTGACAGCGGCTGGCGCGCCGGGATTTGCCGAAACGTACATGCAGGGATTGTTCTATAATAAAGGGATTAAGGCCTGGGTGCGCGAACCCTTCCAAAAGCGTAAAGAAGGCCAGTTGAGCGAAGCCCAGGATCATCTGCGTGGAACTGAAGACGACATTCAACGCCGGGCAGAAGAATTAAGAGCTGGTGGCATGAGTGATGATGAGGCGTTGGCCCAGGCGGAATCGGAACATCCGGAATATAATGCCCAAAGAGCCGCCGTGCAGAATTTGAAAGAACAGGTGGCCGGCTGGGAAGCGTATAAACCGCGTGATTTTATGGGGCAACAGATGCGTCGGGCGGCTGATAGCGAGGAATCAAAGAAATATGCCACGACCAACGAAGAAGAATTAATCTCATTAATCCAAGGCGCGGTGGCGCGTGGCGATTTATCGGCGGTCCGGGCAATCATGTTGCAAGCGGCGCGGGTCGGCCATGAAAATGAGGCGATGATGTACGCTGCTCGTTCATCGGACAATTATTATGAACATATGGGCGGCGTTGACGCGGATGGAAAAAAGGTTCATGCTGGCGGCTTCATGGACGAAAAGGAACGGGACGCCTACATTGCCGAACATGGCTTTAACCCCGAACATTGGGAAGGCAAGGGAGCGGCCGTCGTAAAGAAAGGCGAATATTTACCCGATAGTATCCATGGTGCGCATGCGTTTTTCCGCGACGTTCTCATGAAGCAATTGCATGATGATAAACAAGCGGCTTTGGCGCTGGAAAATGACGTCAGCAATATGGCTGAGTCGACCAATCACTGGAACATTGGTCAGGCTAACGGCATGCGGAGCGACGGTACGTTTTATCAACGCGGCAAAAGCGAACAACAGGCGCGGGTCAACGTTGAAATGGGCAAGCGCGATTTTGAAAACCTCATTCGTCAAGGCAACCGTTTGGCCTTTATGGAAGAGCGGCATTTCGATCCAAATGATCCGACGAAGGGACGCTACGCCCGGCTGACCGCCTATGGCGTCCAGCAATTGTCGGAAAAGTGGGCTTCCTTTATCAAACTCATGGCCAATAACCGGTTTAACCCGAGCACGGCCTATCATATGGTGAAGTCAAACAGTGACCTACTTGAGGGTGAAAATGCAATCGTGCGGCAAAACGTTCAGCGGACATACGCCGGACACAACGAAGCGACGCGGCGAAAACATTGGGATGAAATGGATGAAAAAAGCCAAAAAGCAATCGGGAGTTTTGAAAATTATAAACAGGACGATGTCTACATTAAGCATAATCTTGACCGGTATGATTTATTTGTCGACGCCTTGAAGAGCTACGTCGGTCCGAGCGGCGAGCCCGGCGGTCAAAATTCCCAAGATCGCTTAGAGCAAATTAACAGAGAGTTGTCCGAAATCGATAAAACGGTAACAAATAGAGGACCCGATCAGCCGGCGCCCGGATCCGAAATGGTGCCATTGTAAACAAATTTATGGTCGAGCCAATTTCAAAAAACCCAGTGCCAAACTTGTCTGACGTGAAAACGCTGGAGCGGTATAATTCCCATCTCCAATTTATTGAAAATTTTGGCGATTTTCAATTAGCCTATCGTCTGGCTGAAACACTAACGCGCCTCTTGCGTTTACAGCCCCAGCTGGAAACAGAAAATCCACCACTCTTCCAGTCCTACGTCGCGATTGTTCGGCGTTGCCGCTGGGTTGCCTTACCGCTCTATGACAGGAATATCATCGTGCCGCTATTTAAAAATGCATTTTTACTGACGTATCAAATATTCGGCTATGACGTGAAGGAAAAGGTGCGCCAAAAACTCGAGACGATTATCCTGATTCCTGATCGCGAGAAACTGAAGAAAGAAATAATAGAAGCCTTGCGTGAAAACACGGAAGTTGTAACCGAGGAAACGGTAACGAAAGACGGCAAGGAACAGCCCGGATCAATAAAAAACTGGCTCCTTGATGAAACCATCGTTCTCGGCCTCAATCCGGTAGCTCCCGTAAACCTCGCTAATTACCTGGTTGGAAGCGATAACACCCGCCGTTTATCAAAGAAATCTCGAGAAAAACTCCAAGTACTTTTTGAACTGACTGAACGGTTGAAAATTCCGTCCGATACGCCGGCCGGATACGAATCAGCCGCCCCGGTCGATTTGCCCGATATCATCGGCACGATTCGGGAAGGCACCCTGATCAATTACAAAAACGAGTTTGAAAGATCACAAAAAAGTATTGCCGTAATCAGTGAAGCGTTGGATAAAATCGATCTGCAGGCAACGAACGCGCCGACGGCAATACCCGGTCCGATAACGGGCGCCGGAACGGGCCGAAAGCAACTCGGCGTCGAGAATCTCCTGAAAATCTACTCCCAGAACCCGGATGAGCAAAAGGCGATCTATGAGGAGGAAAAAAGTATCCTGAAACGAGTCGGTCAAGAACAGCTGAACATCCGGCCGGAGTTTGAAGAGGCGGTGCGAGGCAATAACCGAAATCGCGTGATTGCGTTCCTGCATGTGATGGCGAAAACCCAGGATTTAGCCATGGTCATGAAAACCGACGGCGTTTTTCGGGATTATCTGAAAGAAAAATACGGACCAGAATCGTTGACCCAGTTTGACGTCCAGCCGGCTGACCCGGTGTTTTACAGCCTTTGGCTCCAATATTTACTAAAACAGCGTCTCCAAATGCTCGAGTCGGATTCAGCCCGGATCGGGACGAAGCTGGCTAATCTCCTCGGCCGGAAATATTTGAAAGTCGCCTATATCGACTCGGTGACCGGCAGCTTCAAGTGGGTGCCGGTGAAGAAAGAGAAGAATCGGCTGACGCTGGTGACATAAAACAAGGTATTAGGCAAATAATCGCAGGCGAGGATGATCATCCTCGCCTGCTTGCTTGTAAGAATTATTGCTTTACAAAATGACGAATTTCAGGCAAAATATACAGTATGAGTTTTGAGAGTATCATCGTTGTCGTTCTGGGTTTAACGCTGTTTGAGGTGATCACCAGCGTTGATAACGCCGTCGTTAATGCGGACGTACTTGGAACCATGTCAGCGCGCTGGCGGCGCTGGTTTTTGATTTACGGTATATTTTTTGCCGTGTTCGTCATCCGCGGACTCCTACCGCTTTTAATCGTCTATCTATCGACGCCTGGTTTGAGTATCGGGCAGGCGTTTGTGGCGACCTTTTCGCAGGGCGGAGGCGCGAAGGAGGCGATAGAGAAGCAGGCACCGATCCTGCTGGCCGGCGGCGGCATATTCTTGATCTTTTTGTTCCTGCACTGGCTGTTTCTTGAAGAAAAGAAATACGCGTTCTTCATCGAACGGCACATCCATCACAAGCTCGGGTTCTGGTTTTACGCCATCGCCTCGGTCATACTCCTCGTCATTGTTTGGTCCACGATCCGCCACAACCCGTTCATCGCTCTCGGGGCAGTTGTCGGTTCGACGGCCTTTTTTATCGTCAGCGGCTTCAAGCGGAACGCCGAAGAAAAAGAGAAACAGCTTATGCACGGCCATCTGAGCGATATCAGCAAGGTTCTCTACCTTGAGCTCATTGACGCCTCGTTTTCGGTTGACGGCGTGCTTGGCGCGTTTGCTTTTACCATTTCTGTACCCCTTATTTTAGTAGGAAACGGCATCGGCGCGTTCATCGTCCGGTATTTAACCGTCCACGGAATACATACGGTAAAAAAATACGCTTATTTAAAAAACGGCGCCATGTATTCGATCGGTCTGCTCGGTTTGATCATGGTGCTCGAAAGTTTCAGCGTCCATATCTATTCATGGGTCTCGCCGGTAATCACATTTATCGTGGTGGGATTCTTCTTTTACCTGTCGCGGCGGGAATTGAAGGTAGAGAAAGCAATAAAATGATGTCTGTATATAATAACCAACGATCCAAAGGGGTCGCAGTATTTATGTGATATGCCAAAAAGTATTACGTGGTTCATCTTCACGCGCGGCGTAGTACCGCCCTACCGGCTTGAAATTGCCTTGCGCGGCGTGCGGGTGTTTGGTACGAAATACAACGGGACGCGAGTTGATCGAGTGCTTCACACGAGCCATGGCCTGAACCTAACCTGGGCCTGGGACGAGGCACAGCTGTTCGCGGTCGGGAAAAACGTCATCCGAAAATGTTCCACCCGGGCGGGACAGGAACGCCATTTTCGGTCAATCCAAAACAGCATTGACCGGGCGAATCGGGCGGCGGAGCGGGCCCGTCATCTCGATCTGCGCGGGCTGAGCCAGCCGGAACTAATAAAATTTCAGCACTGGCTTTTTCAGGAAACCGGCCCGGCTCATGGTTTTCTGGATATCGATATCGACGCAGTTGACGCGGTACTCGAGAATTTTATGTATGAAAAAATCCGTCGAAACATCCCGATTTGTCTATCTGAAAAACAATACATTGCACTGTTTAAGAAATTATCCGTTCCGATCCATCAGACCTATGTGGCCGAGGAAGAGCTAGCGATCGAGCGGGCGATCCGGAAAGGCCTGCCGGCTGCCGATGTTTTCAGGCTCTATGAGCGGTATTGGTGGACGGGGCTTGGCTGGGAGCAGGTGAATTATGTCAATGAAAATATTTATCTGAAGAAACTCCTTCAGTACCTTCGAAACCGGCCGGCACAGAAAAAACTTGATCGAATGGCAATATTGCCATCTCTGGCAGCTAAAAATCGCACGAAAATATTACAGCGGTATCATTGCCGGCCGGCGGTGAAATATTGGCTTCGCGTGCTTGATCGTTACGCCTATTATCACGATCGGCGGAAAGAAATGCAATGCCGCACCATGTATGCGTTTCACCTCTGGCTGCGCGAAGCCGCCCGTCGCTTACGTGTGCCGGTTAACGATCTTGAATGGTATTATTCCCACGAAATCATTCGGCTGTTGCGCGGTCGGAAATTCGACCGGGCCGATCTGGCGCGCCGGAAGAAAACACTGCTCGCGCTAGTTGATCGATCGAGTTTCACGCTCTTGAGCGGCCAACGCGCACTGGCAAAGCGAAATCAATTGCTCGGCACCATAAGGCACAATGATACGGCCATAAAGGGCGTTGGCGTCACTAAAGGCATTGTCCGGGCGCGGGCGCGCGTGTGCAATGGCGTGGCGGAAGCGCGCCAAAAGGTGAAGGCCGGCGATGTCCTGGTCTGCGGCATGACACTGCCGGAATACGTGCCAGTAATGAAGCGCGCGGCGGCCATTGTCACGGACGAGGGCGGGATCACTTGCCACGCGGCGATCGTGGCGCGGGAAATGCATAAACCGTGCGTTGTCGGCACGCGAATCGCCACCAAGGTCTTCCGGGACGGCGACTGGGTGGAGGTAAATGCCGGAGCCGGCACTGTAAGAAAAGTAGATTAGGTTAGCCAAAAACGGGTGCTTTGTCATTTTTTCCTCATATGCTATACTGCTAGGGTATGACCCCACGGAAAAAGGTCTGGATTACGTTTGGCATAATCATGTTGCTGGCCTTGGCCGCCGGCTATTTTGATTTTCCGAAGAGTCCGGATTTGAAAATCGGCAACTGGGTCCGTGGTAACGTTCAACTCGGTCTTGATCTCCAGGGCGGGTCACGGCTTGTCTATGAAGCCGATGTTTCGCAGGTGCCGAAAGCCGACCAGAAAAACGCCGTGGATGGCGTCCGTGACGTGATTGAGCGCCGGATCAATGCGTTCGGAGTGTCTGAGCCGGTTATTCAGACCAGCCAAGTCGGTGGCAAGTGGCGGGTGATTGTTGAGATCGCCGGCGTTTTTGATATCAATGATGCGATCAAGCGGATCGGCGAAACCCCGCTCCTCGAGTTTCGCGAAGAGAAGACGCCTGAACCGCTGACCGACGAGCAAAAAAAGGCCATTGAAGCCTTGAATGCCGAACAAAAGAACAAGGCTGAGGAAGTCTTGCAGCTGGCGTTGGCGCCAAATGCAGATTTTGCGGCCCTAGCAAAAGAGTATTCCCAGGATACTAGCACGAGCGAGGACGGAGGCGATCTTGGCTATTTTGCCAAAGGGACAATGGTGGCTGAATTTGAAAACGTCGTTTTTGATAAGATGAAGGTCGGAGAAACCTATCCGCAGCTGGTCGAAACCTCCTACGGCTGGCACATCATAAAGAAAACCGATGAGCGCACGACGGGCGAAGGCGATCAAAAAACTATTGAAGACCGAGCCAGTCACATATTGTTTACAAAAGAGTCAACCGAGGCTTCGAGTACGCCTGAGTTTGTGAATACCGGGCTGACCGGGAAACAGCTCAAGCGGGCCGATGTCCAATTCGATCCCAATACGAGTGCGCCACAAGTGACGCTGGTGTTTAACGACGAGGGGAAGAAACTCTTCGGTGAAATTACCAAGCGAAATGTGGGCAAGATCGTAGCCATTTATCTTGACGGCTCGCCGATCAGCACGCCGCGGGTGGAGACGGAAATCGATTCCGGTGAGGCGGTTATTACCGGCACCTTTACGCTCGATGAGGCTAAGACCCTGGCACAACGATTAAACTCTGGCGCGTTGCCGGTGCCCATTAGTCTGGTTAACCAACAGAACATCGGCGCTTCGCTGGGAAAATTATCCGTTCAAAAAAGCTTGTTTGCCGGCTTAATCGGAATTGCCCTCGTTGCCTTTTTCATGATCGTCTATTATCGCTTCCCGGGTTTACTGGCAATTATCGCTCTCGGCATCTACTCACTCATTTCTTTGGCGATTTTTAAGCTTTGGCCCGTTACGCTCACTCTGGCTGGCGTCGCCGGGTTTATCTTGTCCATTGGCATGGCGGTTGACGCGAATGTCTTGATCTTCGAGCGTTTGAAAGAAGAAATCCGTCTTGGAAAGCCGTTAGCGAGCGCGATCGAAGAAGGCTTCCGGCGCGCCTGGCTGTCGATTCGCGATTCGAATGCGTCCAGCTTGATTACCTGTTTGATTCTGACGTGGTTCGGGACCAGCTTGATCAAGGGCTTTGCTCTGACACTGGCGATCGGCATTCTCGTCAGCATGTTCACGGCGATTACGGTTACGCGCACGCTCTTACGACTGTTGGCGGGCGAATGGCTGGTGAAGCATAAACGATTACTTGGCATATTTCACTAATGTATCGAATTATCCAAAAAAAATATTGGTGGTTCGTACTCTCAGGCCTTATTTTGGTCCCGGGCATTGTTTTTCTTTCCCTCGGTGGCCTGAAACCGAATATTGATTTCACAGGTGGCACGATCTGGCAGCTGAACTTTCCTGCCAATCGGCCGAATACCCAGGACCTCCAAGCGAAACTGAAAGAACTCGGCTTGCCAACCGAGTCTATCCAGCCCTCGGGCGACCAGGGGATGACGATCCGATCCCAAACGATCGATAATGAGAAACGAGCCGCCCTCCTCGACGGGCTGAATCAGAGCTACGGCAATGTTCAGGAAGAAAGCTTTGAATCAGTCGGACCGACGATCGGCAAGGAACTGCAGTCCCGCGCCGTCCAAGCCGTAATTTTTGTTATGCTTGGCATTATCATCTATATCACCATCGCTTTTCGGAAAATTTCAAAAACAACGATCATTCCGAGTTGGGTCATGGGCGTGGCGGCCGTGATTGCCTTGGTGCACGACATGATTGTCATTCTCGGCGTCTACGCATTTCTCGGATATTTTTATCAGGTTGAGGTGGGTGCGCTCTTTATCACCGCCCTCTTAACGATTCTCGGCTTCTCGGTCCACGACACAATTGTTGTCTTTGACCGGATCAGGGAAAACATGTTGCACGGCGCGGCTAATAATTTTGAGGAAACGATCAATCAAGCGATCAATCAGACCCTGGCTCGCTCACTCAACACATCATTAACCACACTCTTCGTCCTTACCGCCCTCTATTTCTTCGGCGGCGACTCTATTCGGTGGTTTGTCTTTGCCATGATTGTTGGAATCATCGCCGGAACGTATTCATCAATCTTTGTGGCCAGCCCGCTCCTGGTGGTTTGGCAAAAACTGAAAACGCGTCGTCAGGCGAGATAAGAGGGTAGTATTTAGGTTGCCAAGAAGGCAATTTTATATTTGAATACAAAAGCTTGACACTTTATCAATGTTATGCTATACTAATGATAGAGGAGAAAAATTATTGACAGAGTGCCTGAAGTATAGTAATATCGTTCATTGCCGTTTTTGCTTCAATATTTGGGAAAAAAATACATTTTATGGAAGATTCAATTCTCGACAAAGTAATTCTCAGCAAGCAGACCGAACAAATGCGCGAATTCAACCCGCCCGAGGCGGTGGCGGCGCTTTTGAAATTACTCACGAATAAAGAAGAAGACGTCTTGCGGCGCCGATATGGGCTGAATGGCAAAACAAAGCAGACGTTGGAGGAAATCGGCCAATTCTATAACTTGACCCGAGAACGGATCCGGCAAATCGAGAGCACGGCCGTAAAAAAAATCCGCGGTTTGAAGAATTTTCGTGAACTCATCGAGCCGATTGATCAAACGATAAAAACCGTGATTGAACGGGATGGTGGGGCTATTTCAAAAGACCGGCTTCTCGAGCAACTTTTTGAGTTTTCGACGGATACGCCGATCGCCCGGCAGTCGGTGATGTTCATTCTTTCTCGGCTGTTGACGAAGCAATTCATCGCCCAGCCAGAGAATGACTATTTTTGTGCTTCCTGGTATCTCCCAACCTGTTCGCTTGAGCAAGTCCGTCACGTCATTGACCGCCTGGTCGCCATCATCACGGCAAAAGGTGAGCCAATGACCGAGAAAGAATTGATCCAAACCTACCGACAGAAGCATCCGGCCGGGTCAAACGAGCCGGAAGTAAGCGATCAGGCGCTGATCGGGTACGCCACGATGAGCCAGAAAATCAGTCGCAATCCTTTTGGCGACTACGGCTTAAGCGAATGGGGCACGATCGTACCGCGCCGGATGAACGACAAGATTTACTTGATCTTGAAAAAAGAAGGTAAGCCGATGCATTTCACGAAGATCGCCGAACGGATCAACAAAATCCATTTTGACAATCGCAAAGCCTACCCACCGACCATCCACAACGAATTGATATTAAACGATCGCTACGTCCTCGTCGGCCGCGGCATTTATGCCCTGAAAGAATGGGGCTACAAGCCGGGCGTCGTCGCCGACGTTATCGTCGAGATATTAAAAAAGTCAGTCGAGCCGATGAGCCGCGATCAAATCGTTGAAGCGGTCTTGAAACAGCGGCTGGTGAAAAAGAACACTATTCATTTGGCATTGACCGATCAGAAACGATTCGCCAAGGCACCCGATGGACGCTTCCGTCTGGCCGAAAAAGCGCCAGCCCAACCAGTCCAGTCGTAAGAAACAAACACCTAAACCACAATTATACGCAAGTTTTATGCCATTCGTGATTGACGTCAGTGAGCCTTCGGTTATTGGGAGTCTCCTGCCCTTCGGTTACTTCTGGCAGTTTTTTATTAGCGGTGGGTGGGTGATGTTTGTCGCCTCCATTGTCGTCATTGGCATTTCATATTGGCAGCTGACGCTCAAGCGCCGGTTTATGGCCTCGCAGAAGTTTGTTCTGCTAGCCATCGACGTCCCACGGGAAATCGAGCCGAACCTAAAAGCGATTGAGCAAATCTATGCGCAGTTTTCCGGTATTCTCTCAAAACCAAACATTGTTGAGAAATATTTGAAAGGGAAGGTCCAACTAACCTTCAGTCTTGAGCTGGCCAGCATCAGCGGCTATATTCAATTTATGATCCGGACGCCGGTTCAGTTCCGGGATCTGGTCGAGTCCGCTTTCTACGCCCAATATCCTGACTCCGTCATTACCGAGGTCGACGACTATACGAAAGACGCGCCGGATAAATTCCCGAACGATAAATATGATCTCTATGGATCGAGTATCGTGTTTTCAAAGCCGAATGCATTTCCGATCCGCACCTATGTCGATTTTGAGCACAGCTTGTCGCAACAGCTTGCTGATCCGATGGCGGGCTTGCTGGAAATATTAGGCAAGCTCAGGCAGGGCGAGCAGATCTGGATCCAGCTCGTTATCCGACCGACTGATTCAACCGGCTGGATGGAGCAAGGCCGGACCATTATCAATAAAATGATCGGTGAACAGAGCAAAGCAAAGCCGCTTCTCGGACCGGTCGGCGGCGTGGCCAAGGGAACGTATGAAACTCTGACTGCCTCGCTTTTCGCCCCGGGTGAAACCAAGCCGGAACCGACCAAGCCGAAAAACTGGATGATGCAGCTGACGCCGGGCGAAAAAGGAATCGTTGAAGCGATGCAGGTGAAAATGGCAAAGCGCGCTTATGAAACGAAATTTCGCTACTGCTATTTGTCCGAAAAGGCGCTGACAAACAAAGGAACCGGCATCAACGCGGTTTTTGGCGCCTTAAATCAGTTCGCGACCGTGAACATGAACAGTTTTAAGCCGGACAAGGTTACGTTTACAAAAAGTAATTTTATCTTTTTCAACAATTCTCGTCTTGCCCGTCGTCAACGGCGGTTGATGAAAACCTATAAACAGCGCCTGGCCGGAAAAGGTATCATCATGAATATCGAGGAGCTGGCGACAATCTTCCACTTCCCGGTCCTAACCGTGAAGGCGCCGCTGGTGAGCAAGATCGAAAGCAAACGCGGCGAACCGCCGGCCGGCTTGCCGATGCAGGAATTTGGCTCATCGTTTCGGCCATTCCAGCCGTCCGTTACCCCGGTCGTGCCTCCGCCGACTACTGTGCCAACTCAGCCTCGACCGCAACAAGCGCCGCCAGCTGCTCTACCGGTCCAGCCTCAGCCGCAGACGCCGCCGCCTTTTGCTGCGCCGCCGACCGCCACTCCAAGCACGCCCCCGCCGGCCGAACCAACGAAACCGCCGGCTGGTCAGCCGCCACCCAATTTGCCTTTTGCCTAGCCTATGACAATGCCCGAGCCAAAAAACTACATCACCCTTTTTGGAGAAACGAACTTCCGTAATCAAAAACGGCGTTTTGGCATAAAATTGGATGACCGGCGCCGGCATATGTATGTCATCGGAAAAACCGGCATGGGAAAAACGACGCTGCTTGAGAACATGATTGTCTCTGACATTCAGGCCGGTCACGGGCTTGCGGTCGTGGACCCGCACGGCGATCTGGTCGAAAAACTCCTTGATTTTATTCCGGCCAATCGAACGAACGACGTGATCTATTTCAATCCGGCTGATATTGATTATCCGATCGCCTTTAACGTCCTGGAGTCAGTAAACCCCGTTCACCGACATCTGGTGGCTTCGGGCCTGGTGGGCGTATTCAAAAAAATCTGGGCTGACTCCTGGGGCCCGCGGTTGGAATACGTGCTTCGGAACACGGTTTTGTCTTTACTCGAGTACCCCGGCTCAACCCTGCTTGGCATTACCCGTCTGCTTGTCGATAATAAATATCGGAAGAAGGTTGTCACCCGCCTGACCGACCCGATTCTCAAGGCGTTCTGGCTTGATGAATATGCCGCCTATAGCAATCAATTTCGGACCGAGGCAATTTCTCCGATCCAGAACAAAGTCGGGCAATTTTTATCGAGCTCGATCATCCGAAATATTGTCGGTCAGACAAAAAGCTCGATTGACATGCGTGATATCATGGACAGTGGGAAAATACTGTTACTGAATCTGTCGAAAGGACGGATCGGCGAGGATAATGCCGCTTTGCTTGGCGCGATGATGATCACGAAACTCCAGCTCGCCGCGATGAGCCGGGTCGATATGCCGGAATTAGAGCGCCGCGATTTCTTCCTGTACGTGGATGAATTTCAAAATTTTGCCACGGAGAGTTTCGCGAACATCCTGTCCGAAGCCCGAAAATATCGGCTTGATCTGATTATCGCCCATCAATACATTGAGCAGCTTGACGAAACGGTTCAGGCGGCGGTTTTCGGAAACGTTGGTACCTTAGTTTGCTTCCGGGTTGGCGCCGCCGACGCGGAGTTCCTCGAAAAGGAGTTCGAGCCCATTTTCATGCAAAACGATCTCGTCAACCTGACCAAGTTTGAAATGTACCTCAAACTCATGATTGATGGCGTTGCCTCAGAGCCTTTTTCAGCTCGAGGGCTGCCGCCTCTCTACACGGCCGAGGCAGAAGAGACTCATGAAAAAATTATCAAGGTTTCCCGGGAACGGTACTCAACCGCCCGCCAAGTGGTTGAGGAAAAGATATCTCGGTGGGCCGGCGTGGAACCAAGCGAGAACGGCGATGACGATGATGGCGCGATTGAGACAGTGCCAACCAATGGTCGTCCGCGGAGCGACGTCCAGCTGAAGACGGGCGGCGCCAATCAGCGCGTGAAAATAAATCTAGCCAGCAATGATGCTGACGAAGAAACGGGTGTTCAGATCGTTGAAGATGAGCCAGCGGTTCCGCAGGCGATTAGCTTGCAGACGGCCCTCAAACAAGAGCCGGTATTTTTTAAACAAATGAAGCGGCCCGGTCAACCGCCACCACCAAACCAGCACCCCAAAAATAAACAGAATAATAACCAGCGACCAAAACCTCAGCCAGCGCAACCGCCTCGCCGGAACGATCAGACGCATCCGCTTCAGCCTAAACAAGTAGTCCGTTTTTAAGATGAAGAAATACCTACTCGTCAGCCTTATCGTCGTTGCGGCGGTACTCGCCGCTCGACCCACCCAGGCGAAAGAAACGGTGGAAGTGTTTTATTTCTATGAAAGCGGCTGCCCGAGCTGTCAATCGATGAATGATACGCTGGCCGGTTTCAAAAACAAGTATAGTATTATTTTAGCGACCTTTGACGTGAGCACGGACACTGACAACCGGGCTATTTTTGAAGACCTGCTGACGCTCTATCAGATGCCGAGCCGGCAGACTCCGACTGTCTTTGTCGGTAAGAATGTCTATGTCGGGTATAGCGCCGCTATCACGAGCGAGATTGAAAACACTATCATCCAATGCCAAGCGGTGCGGTGCGATTCACCCCAGCAAGCCCTCGACCAATATTATGAATATCTAGCGCATCCCGAACAGGAAAGTAGTAATGGTCTGCAAAAAAAGAGCACGCTCTATCTGACCATTTTTATGATTGTCTGGCCGTTACTTGGCGCAACGGCAATTGTAATCGTTATAAAGAAATATCGTAAAAAGTAATGATTCCAACCAGGGGTTAACGAGAGTTTTTTTATTATTTTATAAAAAAAGCTGAAAGCAAGCTGAAGGTTCAGTAAAAAGGCTGACTGTGGAGAAAAAGCTATTTGACAAGTTAATAAAATTCACGTACTATACACTATTAGTTACGCTGCTTAACTTTTTAATTTAAAGGAGAACGCGTACTATGCAATATGCTGAAGGGTATCACGGTCAAGACCGACCAGAAAGTCCATCTGGTGTCTCAGGCGTAAAAGGCATTTTCGCCAACTTATCTGCCAAAGCCAGTTTTCTCTTTGGTCTAGTCGGCGGCATGATGCTTTTGTTTTCAATCGGATTTTTTATCATGCTGGGCATCTATTTTAAAGGCGGTTTTCCAGAAACAGCCGCAAAAAATAGCAACACCAACAATGCCAATAAGGCAGTCGCTGGCGCAAATGCCAACACCAATACAAATACTGCGCCCAGCGCGCCGCTGACTACCGACTATGCCATTGCCGATACTGATCATGTCCGGGGCAACAAAGACGCAAAAGTAACGATTCTTGAATGGTCAGACTTCCAATGCCCGTATTGCGAGAAGTTTCATGAAACGATGGTACAGCTGATGAAGGCATATCCGAACGATGTCCGCTGGGTGTTCAAGAACTTTCCGCTCAGCTTTCATCCTGAGGCGACGCCGGCCGCCATTGCCGCCGAGTGCGCCGCCAAACAGAAAGGGAATGACATTTTCTGGGAATACGCCGACAAGCTATATGAAAATCAGTCAACTCTCGGCACCGATCTGTACAAACAGATTGCCAAGGACCTTGGCTTGAACGCGACACAATTTAACGATTGCATCACCAATAAGACAACGGCTAGCATCGTCACGAACGATACGACCGTCGGTACGAGCAACGGTGTCCAGGGCACGCCAGGCAATTTCTTGAACGGAACCGAACTCGGTGGCGCCGTTCCATACGCGTCACTTGAAGCTCAGGTAAAAGCGATTATTGGCAAGTAATCTCGGACACGCGAACGGTACGAAGCAGTTTGTTGAAAAGGAGGTTTCGCATGGCCGAGCACATGAATATACGTCAGACCAATAAACCCTCATCACGGCAATTCCGTCGGTGGGGGTTGTTGTTGCTCGTCATCGGATTGTCTTTGCTCGGGCTCGGGATTATTCTCTGGACGAATCATGTATTCAATGCGAGAACGTCAGCTGACGACCGTCAATCTCAAGCAACGTCAGCGGTGGACCGGCTGTCGCCTGATCAGCACCGCGAGGTTGAGGCAATTGATCGTCCGGCCATCGGTGAAACAAAACCTCTGGTCGTCATAGTTGAGTTCTCGGACTTTGCCTGTGAAGAGTGTCAGGCAACCAGTCAGGCAGTTCGAGAGATAGCGTCTGAATACGGTACAAGCGTACGACTGATCTATCGGGATTTTGTCGAGCAGACTGATGCCACCTCTGTTCGACTGGCGGAAGCGGGTAAATGCGCCCACGAACAAGGAAAGTTTTGGCTTTTCCACGATCGGTACTGGCTGCAGCCGGCCGCCAACGACCAAGCGAGCCTGATCACGCTTGCCCAGGGCATCGGACTGGACGTTTCAGTGTTTACCGAATGTCTTGAGAGCCGGAAGTATGCCGAGCAGGTAAAAACAGATTATCGAGAAGGATTGGCTGCCCGTGTCCAAGGAACGCCAACTATGTTTATTAATGGGTATCGGATCGAAGGAGCGTTGACCAAGCAGGATTTCTATGACTTGCTTGACGCGTTTATCCCAGAACTGAATCCGGAAAACCTTGATATCAACGGAACAAATTCGGCGACGCTGAACTAAGCTGGCGTTGGCCAAAAGAATGATCTTTTCAACAGTTTCATACACAGTTTTTACGTCTTTTCAACAGTCCATCAACTTCCGGCATTTCGAGAAAATTGTAGTATTGATGGCAGTATGAAAGTAAAAGTTTCTTATCGCCGACAACCGACCAAGGCCCGCTTGCTCTCACGCGAACGGTACGTTTGTCCCTGGTGCTGGGCGAGCGCGGATGAACCGAAGCGCTGCAAGTGCGGGGCGATCATGGAAAAAGAGCATCTCCATATTTTTCTGAAAGCACACGGGTAGCGTGCCAAGGGTAGTTGAAGAAGAGAAAAGACGCTGACAATGCGTTTTTTATTTACTCGATGTTACGATGATCCCATATTTTGAAATAGACTCCTTCAGCCTCGGACCGATCACGATAAATGTTTGGGGTTTATTGGTGGCGGCCGGCTTATTGGTCGGGGTTCTGCTTAGCATGTCCGAAGCAAAACGGAAAAAACAGTCTGTAGCGATAATACTTGATTTAGCGATAGTCATTATCGTGTCGGCGTTTGTCGGTGCCCGGATATTTTACGTCTTAAACGAATGGTCGCAATTTCAAAACCAGCCGCTTGATATTATCAAGCTTTGGGAAGGCGGACTCGGTATCTACGGCGGTTTGGTCGGCGCTGTCTTCGCCGGCTGGCTCTATTTAAAAATAAAGAAATTTCCGTTTTGGGCGCATGCCGATACAATCATCTTTTCGTTGCCGCTCGGCCTGGCCGTGGGCCGGCTCGGCTGTTTCTTCGTCCATGACCATCTTGGGAAATTGACCACGGTGCCATGGGGCGTGAAACTGGCTGACGGAACAAGCCGCCATGATATGGCTTTTTATGAAATCATTTTTGGGCTAGTTGTGTTTATGATTTTTTGGCGATTGCGAAAGGCGACATTTATCGCGGACCGGCCCGGCTGGTTGAGCGGACTGTTTTTTGTCCTCTATGGAATTTTCCGCTTTGTCGCCGATTTTTGGCGGGCGACTGACTTGATTGGGTCTGACCCACTGACGTATTTCAACCTGCATCCGAGCCAGTGGTTTTCGATTGTTACGATAATCTGCGGTCTTTTGGTTATTTTTCTGGTCAGACCTCCACAATCCAACAAGGTCTAAGAAGAGAAGTATCGTCACGCGTCCCAGTTTGGCGATTTTTTGTTTTCCAAAGACCTTGACAAAACGAAAACAATTTGCTACTATCGCGGGTCAGACTCGCTGTTTGACATGTTATCTACGGATTTTCGTTTGGTAACGCTTAACCTAGCGGTAATCGGCGGGTAAGCATGGAAATACAGGGCATCCAAACGGTTATAGAGGCGAAAGCCTGAGGAGGTGGCTCATGTTCGGACGTACGTTTCGGTGGAAGAGTGTGCTGCGGGTTATCTACCCGCTGTTCATTGCTGCCGTGGCCATTCTACTGATTCTGGCTGTTTTGAGACTCGTTGGCCTTCGGTCCGCTGCGGCTACCGTTACTCACGGTTTGACGCAGCTGGTTATGACCCTGCTCGTGGTCGGTATCCTCGCCGGCCTCTTCGGAGGCTGGTGGTGGTGGTATCGACGCAAACAGAGGCAGAAACTCAGCCGCCCGGTCGGCTGGCTGGAGGCGCTGGGGCTGTTTTACAAGAACAATCTGATGGTGAGCGGGCCGGGCAAGACGTACTGGTCGATCATTCTGGTCATGTCGGTCATCGTGATCGCAATCATCCTGATCGCTGCCCGGGGTCATGTTGTTCCGGAGATCGTCGCCATCATCATCTACTTCGTGCTCCTCGTGGGCGCGATCGATTCAATGGTGAAGGCGGACTACGGGCTCACGACCGTCTACGAAGCGACGTTCAGGGTGGTCGAGCGGGAGAAGCGCTTCCGCTGGATCCTCTGGGCGTATCGCAACCGTACCCACATTACCAGCGTCGCGTCATCACGGTTGAACGGACTCATGTTCTTGCTCTCACTCGGCAATCTACCTGAAGATCTCCCTGAAGATGAGAAGCGTACGCGCAAATGGCTAGCTGAACGTTTAGCACGCGCCATCAAGACCGACACACTGGCCACGTCATGGCTGGGTGCAGATCCGGCCACGGATCGGCTCGACAAAGCCGGTGCGCGCGATCTCGCCGAGTCATTCATCAGGTGGACAACAGAAGCAAGCCCGAGGCTGTCAATGGCTCGTGTCATGGAAGTACTCGAAGGTCTTGAGATGGTGGAAGGCTGGACTGAGCTGTTCGACCAACACGATCTCATCACACTCGACGAACTTCAAGAGGAAACCGCATTCTCGCCCGATCTCCGTCTGCCGGCGCATCACATCCGTTGGGCGATCGAAGATTGCCCGACGTTTGAGAAGCCGCGGGCGAAACTGCTTGGCGGTGTTCAGGTGATTGGCATCCCCGGATTTGACGTCATCCGTCCGATCCGGGAGCTGGGTGTCTGGACAACCGACGCCAAGGGTCATCCCGTGTGCCAGGAACGGAAGCTCCGGTCCGATCTCTCGCTGGCGCAAATCCGCATCCAGATCACCATTCCGAAAGCGGAAACCCTGAGCGGGCCGGCTGTGTCTATTAGCTTCGTCGTTTTCGGCCGAATCCGCAACCCCTATCGGGCGATCTATGAGGTCGACGACTGGGAACACGCCGTCGTCCAGATCCTGCTCGATTTCATGCGGTCGTTGATCCGGAAACTGTCGTTCACCGCCGCCTACGGCAACAAGGACAAGCTCTCAACGACAGTGTCACGCTGTGCCAAGGGCGAACCGGTGACACTCGAGATGGAGCCGGACAGCGACAAGGTCAACTTCAAGCCGGCCGAAGCGGGCGTTCTCCAGGCGCTGCGTTCCTTGCGGAGGTTCGGATTTGTGATCACCGACATGGCGATCACGGACGTCAACCCGTCCGACGAGAAGGACGCAGAACTGTTACGTATCGAATACGAAGCCGACAAGAGAGGCAGAGCGCTGCAGATCAAGGCCGATGCCGAGGCGGCAGCCATCGACAAACGCGGCATGGCCTATCGCCGTCAAGGTGATCTCGCCGCCGCTCTGGTTCAACAGGACACGCTGACGCACCTTCCGCCCGGCGCTGTCGTCATCGTCGGTGGCGGTCAGGAAGCAAACAGCGCCTTGACGGCCGAATTGATCGGACGAAAGGGCAAAACTGGCGGAGGTGACAAGGGCGACGACAAGGGAAAGGGAGGCAAGGACGAATCGAAAGGTTCAGGCCCGCCTCCTCCGGCAAGCAAGTAGAACTGGTCGGGGCTGCTCGTGACGGGTAGCCCCTTCCATACTCAACGGAGGTACACGGTATGTCATGGTTCTGGTGGCTACTGATCATCGTCTACATCTTGACGGTGGTCTTCAGCATTGTTGAGATCAAGAAACGAAAAGCCAGGGCAACCGCGGGCGAACCGGTGCACATCGGGCTCGGCGACTACTTCCTCTCCAAGCTGACGAGGATCGTGGTTCCGCTCTTTGTCATCATTGTCGCGGTTTGCACGATCCCCGGGTATGTGAAGTACCAGTCGGTCATCGACACAGACAACCAGCCCCTCTGGGCCAGGATTGTCTATATCAAGACTCACCCGGTGACCGAGAACGTCGGCGCCGCGCTCCAGCGCCAGGCGGAGCAGTACCAGTCGGCTGTCGCCGCGCTCAAGAGGGTCTATCCCTGGTTCAACCCCGACACCGCCTGGAACATCTACAAGTCCATGCAGTTCGCGATTCCGCTGCTCACGCTCCTGTTCGCCTGGCTGATCGCGCGGTATATGATCAAGCGGAAGGTGACGAGTCTGCCGGGCGGGAAGGAGGGACTGGCTATCATTCAGATGGCCGTCATCTTCTTCGCCTGTACCGTCTTGATCCCGCCACTGACCGCGAGCATGCCGCTGTATCTGAAGATCCTGTTCCACACGGTCAGCGGTTGGCTCGGCTTCGAGAGCGCTTCCCAGATGGTCTTGCTCGGCTTCATCCTTTCGCTGGTTGCCATGGGTATGAACCGGGCAACGCGACTAGTTCCCGCGATGATGCTTGCACTGGCCCTACTGGGTTTGAGCGGCGCCGGCCTTCTCAAGGTCGGCTTCCCGTCACTGACCCATAAGCCCGTCAAGGGTTTCTATGGGGAAGCTCTCGGGCCGGTCATTGCGCCCCCGCTCACGCAAAAGCTCGACGATACCAGGTATCTGGTGGCCTTCGAAGTGTCGAGCCGCGGCCCGCATCCGGTGGCGCTGACGATACGGCCAGGCCAGTACCTGGCGTACGAGCAGGTGGACTCGACCCGGTACGAATGGCTTCGGGAAGTCACTGATGACTCGACGAAGACATACACGGCCGATGTCCGCGGCTGTCTCCACCAGGGCCAGCTGGCCTATCCTCGGATCTTCCGGGCGCCGAACTGGTTCTACACCAAAGAGGCGCCGGCCGGTGCATTGATCTACCGGATCGGCCAGCGCGGGGAGTGGTTTCCCGCCTTTCCGCCCGGTGATCAGATCGGCTACGTCCAGGTCAATGCCAGCGGGACATTGTGGTTGGACATCAACGACACCGTCCGCCAGGGTGATAATCGCTATCAGCCCGAAACGGATGGGGTCAGCTGCTATTTCGACAACAAAGGAACGGCTCGCGTCATCATTCACGTGATGAACGAGCCGGTCCTCGCAGGTATGTAGCACAGGGGTGGGTTCTTCGGAACTCGCCCCTCTTTTTTTTATAATAACGCCAACATGAAAAACGCGCCGGCGAGAAGGAATTGGAAAAGTATGCCCAGGCGCCAAGGCAGGTGGCGTTTAATCAGCCAATGGAGCCGATGATGAAAGGTATTATGTGTATATAAGAAACGGTCAAAGAAAGGGATTTTATTAATCGTCTGGGCGAATTGATGGAGGGGCGCCCTGGCCTGGCGTATTTGATAATTTGTTTCCGAGAGAAAGTCTGGCAAGAGGGCGCCGATCAACGCCCAGACAAATGGCCAGACGTTTGGAGTTGATCGAAAGTGAAAAAACATCATAACCAACAAGAAAACGGCGCTGAGATCGACCAGGCCAATCCACCAAATGCGTTTCGGCCGGCCGTGTATCCACCAACCGATCCCTTCGTCCCCGTGCGGGATAATATCAAGCAGATAATGCGAGCCGAGCGCACAAAAAAACGACCAGACGGGCTGGTGGAGTGTTTGACCGATGAATAGACCGGCTGAAGCGTGAACAGTGAGAAACATGTTAACGGAATTCAGAGATCAAAAACACGACGACGATAAGCACCTGGATCGCCAAACCGGCAGCCGGCGAGATCCGGTAATCCAAGAACTGATCGAAAAATTGATGAAACTTGTCATGCAGGATATTGTGCCGTTCCATCAGGGGGTGGAGTAGGAATATTTTCTTCTTTAAAAAGCCGAGCGAGCGGAAAATAAATACTTCGCGGAATTTTTGATGAATCCATGGGAAAACATGGGAGACAAGATCAGGCAGCAGCGAACCGGCGAGACCGGCCGAAACCAGGGCAAAGCGCGGTAGTTCAGTGGTCTTGTAAAGCACGCCGATCATTACGATGACCAGCAGAAAATCGATAAGCCCCAGCAGTATTGCCCGACGGCGCTTCCTTTCGTCCCATTCCTGGTAGAGCATTTCATCGCCGTGGGGAATGAAGTCCATGATAAAATGGACGACGATTGAGACAAAAAAAACGACCACCGGCGACTCAAAACGCTGGCTAATCAGAACGCCCGCGGCGGCGTGAGTAGTGAGAAACATGTATTAGGGTATACAGATAATAAGAAGAATGTCGAATTATTGCGGTAGCGAGGAGACGTTATTCTTTTTATCCACCTTCCTTGTTGGCCAGGCTTGTAGGAGCGTAACCAGGACGATTGCGACAAACGAGGCAAAATATATCGGATCGTTGCCTTTTATATCGGGTTTAAAAAAACCGTAGCCGATCGTCGAAAAGCCGATAACACCAAGAACGATCGTTAAGACTTTTTTCAGCATTCTATAGTATTTAATGATGGTGCCTGGTACCAGGGGAGGGGTTCGAACCCTCGACCTTGGGCTTATGAGTCCCACGCTCTAACCAGCTGAGCTACCCTGGCGTGAACCACTCACTTCGTTCGGGTACACGCCAGAGGCAGTACCCGGGGTGAGGCATTGTCCGTGCTTTTCAGAAAAGACCTGATTATTGACCGAAGCGTTACCTTACCCTTGGTGGTTTTAAAATAGTTTTCCCTTCGTAATGCATCCTTTTTGGAACGGTGCGCTTCGTAGTAGATGAGTGTTAGCGGTCTTCTCGGTGCCGTCGATACGTTTAATCCAAGATTATGCTGTTGTACGCGATGAAAAACATTATCCGATGAACCAATGTAGAAATGCGCATCTTTTTGACTCAAAAGTATATACACATAATGCCACGAGATCATGCAAGCCTCAGTGCCCCCAAGCCGTTTTTTTGTAAGCAGCCCTGAACCGTGTTCATCAAAGCCTACCTGACTCGGAACAAATACAGGGCATAAATGACTCGCCGAATCATGCGGGCGCCAGCCATAAATGCGAGCGTCAGCGAGTCGTTTATGGGTGCGGGGGCCGGACTCGAACCGGCGACCTCAAGGTTATGAGCCTTGCGAGCTGCCAACTGCTCCACCCCGCGTCATACTGCGCTCTGACTGTCGTCAGAGCTTCGAACGACAAGATCACGTCGATAAACGATATCTCGCCCGACCGAAGCTCGAACAATAGTACGAGCGAAGGCGGGTCCACCCCGCGTCGTTACGAAAAAACACTCTGTTTAGTGCATTTGTATACTATACTACTTCAGCAAAAGAATCAAGCGGTCTGGAAGGACCGCCGAGAATATGCTATAATCTTTCATACTAATATATCGAAAATAATATGAAATTTATCTGGAAATATCTCAGCCGGTATAAGAAAACACTTGCTTTGGCGTTGGCGCTGGCCGCGGTTAACCAAGTTTTTTCGTTGTTGGATCCGCAAATATTCCGGATTATTATCGACCGGTTTGCCCAGCAGGTCGGGCATTTCACGGCCGGTCAATTTTTCCGCGGCATTATCGTTTGGCTGCTGGCCTCCATGGGCGTGGCGTTCGTCTCCCGGGTGGCAAAGAATTTCCAGGATTATTATACCAACGTCATCACCCAACGGCTCGGCACGCGGCTGTATGCCACCAGCGTCGAGCACGCACTCTCGTTGCCGTATTCGGTTTTTGAAGACCAGCGTTCCGGCGAACTTCTGCAAAAATTACAGAAGGCCCGGACCGATACCCAGACACTGATTACCAGTCTCATCAGCACGGTCTTTTTCGCGGCCGTCGGCGTTGTCTTTGTTTTGATCTATGCAACCATTGTCCACTGGACGATTGGACTTCTTTTCTTTCTCGTCATTCCGATTATCTCCGGCGTTACCTATCTCATCAGCCGCAGCGTGAAACAGGCCCAGCAGAATGTTGTGCGCGAAACAGCCGACCTGGCCGGTTCAACCACTGAGACGATCCGGAATGTCGAATTGGTGAAGAGCCTCGGCCTGGATGATCAGGAAATAAAACGACTCAATGCAGTCAACGAAAAGATACTCAGTCTCGAGCTTCGGAAAATACGCATAATTCGGCGCTTAAGTTTTATTCAGGGAACATTGGTAAATACCTTGCGCTCCGCGTTGCTACTCCTCATGCTCTGGCTATTGTTCGACGGTAAAATCACGATCGGCCAACTGTTCAGTTTGTTTATCTACTCCTTCTTTATTTTCACGCCTTTGGCCGATTTCGGCCAAGTCGCGACGCAATATCAAGAGGCGCGCGCGAGCGTGGAAATTCTCGAAGCCGTCCTCATAATGAAACCCGAGCCGAAACCGGCTCAGGCAGTGACGCTCGGGCCGCTCCAAACAATAGAGTTCGAACACGTGCGCTACCAGCATCAGAGCGCCAGTCGGCCGGCCATCTCCGATATAAACTTCCGCGTCCAAGCAGGCGAAAAAGTCGCCTTTGTCGGGCCGTCGGGTTCAGGCAAGACAACGATCATGAAGCTCATCGTCGGTCTGTACGCGGCTCAGGCCGGCCTTGTCTGTATTAATAACATCCGCCTCGATAATATTGATCTCGAAGCATACCGCCGAAAGATCGGTCTTGTCTCGCAAGATACGCAGCTCTTTGCCGGCACGATCCGTGAAAATCTGCTCTTCGTCAATCCCCACGCGTCAGACGACGAATGCCGGCGGGTGCTGGCAGCCGCGGCTGCCAGCTCATTGCTTGAGCGCGGGGGACTGGGGCTGGACACGAAAATCGGCGAGGGCGGGATCAAAATATCCGGCGGTGAAAAACAGCGGCTGGCGATTGCCCGATCGCTCCTGCGCAATCCCGACCTGATAATTTTTGATGAAGCGACCAGCAGCCTCGATTCGATCACCGAGCAGGCGATCACCGAAACGATTGATCAGGTGGTGGCGACGCGGCCAAACCTTATTACCGTGCTCGTCGCGCATCGGCTCTCAACGATTGCACGGGCGGACCGGATTTATGTCCTGGAAAAAGGAAAAATTATTGAACAGGGAAATCATCAGACGTTGCTGAACAGTGGCGGACTGTACGCAGCCCTCTGGCGACAACAAAGCGCCACTTCAGAAGCATAAGGAATAAAAAAACGCGGACACGCATCCGGTTTTTTTATATTCCAGTTATTTCCGTATTTTTGTCCAGGCCAGCTGGTGCCGGAGGAGGGAGTCGAACCCTCAATCCCTTGCGGGAACGCGATTTTGAGTCGCGCGCGTATGCCAGTTCCGCCACTCCGGCGCACGCCAATAATGGTACGGAAATACCGCCGCTTTGTCAATTTCATCCCAGGCGGGATTGACCGACATTCGAGCATTGAAAAATATTTGATTTTCTTGTATACTAACGGCAGTTACCTAACCATCTTTTTTGAATATGTCCCGGATAATTTCAGTCGTCAATCAGAAGGGGGGCGTAGGAAAAACGACAACGGCCATAAATCTCGGCGCCTCGCTCGCGGCGCTTGGAAAATATGTGCTGCTTATTGACATTGACCCGCAGGCCAACGCCACGAGCGGTCTTGGCTTCAACCACCGCGAGCTCGAGAAGGGCATTTATGAGGTACTTGTCTCGCCGATGTCGGTGCGCGAAGTCATTCATGATACCCATTTATACGGTTTGAACGTCGCGCCGGCTACGATCTCGCTGGCCGGAGCAACGGTTGAGCTCGTGAATCTGCCGCGGCGGGAATTTTTGCTCCACGACAACCTTCGGGAGATCACTTCTGACTATGATTATATCATTATCGACAGTCCGCCCTCGCTCGGCCTCTTGACGGTGAATGGGCTGGTGGCTTCCCAGGAGGTACTGATCCCAGTCCAGTGCGAATACTACGCCCTCGAAGGCTTAAGCCAGCTGCTCCAAACCATCGACCTGGTCAAAAAAAATCTCAAACCGGAACTGGCTGTCTTGGGCGCGGTCATGACGATGTATGATCCGCGGTACCGCCTGACCCAAGCAGTGATGGATGAACTCTACAAATATTTTCCTCACCGGATTTTCAGAACCGTCATCCCGCGGAACATTAAACTGGCCGAAGCGCCCAGTCACGGGAAGCCGATCCGCGATTACGCCGCCTCGTCACGGGCGGCCCGGGCCTATGAACGTCTTGGCCGCGAGGTTATTGAAACGGAATTTCCATTAACTAACAATACCAAACATGAGTAGCTATCAAGGTCTTGGTCGCGGTTTAGGCTCACTTATTCCGACCTCGGTCAGTTCGGCCGCCGCCGATTCCACCGGCTCGAAAAAGGAAGTATTAGAAATACCCTTGGATAAAATTACCGCGAACCCGCGTCAGCCGCGCTCAAAAATAGACCGTCATGACTTGGAGGATCTGATGAACTCGATCAAGGTCCACGGCATCCTGCAACCGCTTCTCGTGACGCCGGTCCGGAACGGGTATCAACTTATCGCTGGCGAGCGCCGGTTTCAAGCCGCGAAGTATCTCGGATTAAAGACCGTTCCCGTCATTGCCCGGCCGTCGGAAGAAGTGGAGAAGCTCGAGCTCGCCTTGATTGAGAATATCCAGCGCGAAGATCTGAACGCGATCGACCGGGCGCGGGCGTATTCCCAGCTCATTGAAGAATTCAGCCTGACGCAGGACGAGGTTGCGAAAAAGATCGGCCAAAGCCGGAGCCAGGTGGCAAATACCCTTCGATTTTTACATTTGCCTGATGACATCAAACGGGCTATAATGGATGGCAGGATTTCGGAGGGTCACGCGAAAGCCCTTTTAAGTTTACCGACGCCGGCCGAACAGCTCAAGTATTTTCAGCGGATTGTGGCGGGAAAACTCACTGTTCGTGATGTTGAACAACAGATCCGACAAGTGACCGTCCGGACGCACCGACGCTCTCTGGGCGGTGATCCGCAAGTGGCCGAGTATGAGGCGAGGCTTGCCGGTGTTCTCGGAACCAAGGTAAAAATTAGTAAACGCAAAGGCCGCGGCGCGATTCGTGTCGAGTTTTACTCCGACGAAGAACTCCGAGCCTTAATCAATAAACTTACTTCATAATTTTATACGCACGTATGGACATCATCCAACAGCGCAGCCGGTTTTCTCTCTCGGGTCTGTTTCACAAGGACGCGAATTCCATTTTTGACTTTATTATCCGAGGGGCGGTCTATCTGGCGGTCTTGCTCGTGCCGCTCTTCTTTTTGACGACAACCCGGACGGTTTTCGATCTAAATAAAACGCTCTTGTTCAGCCTGCTGACGCTGATCGGTGTCCTGGCCTGGCTCGGCAAGATTGTTTTCCGAAAAGGTTTCCGATTCCGCCGGACCGCCTTGGATATACCGGTGGTGATCTTTGGCCTTCTGTATATTTTGGTAACGCTTTTTTCAAAGAACTGGTATACCAGCGTAGTCGGTACAGCCAATTATTACCATCACAGCGTTGTGGTGGTGCTGTTCCTGGTCTTGTTCTATTTTCTGGTAGTAAATAATTTTCGGGCAATCAAAGACATCCTGAAAATTCTCAAGACAACACTGGTTGCCGGCGGCCTCGTCGCCCTGATCAGTTTCCTTCAAATGTTGCAGGTGTATATTTTCGGCTCCGAAGCGACGAAGGCAATTACCTTTAATCCCGTCTTTAATTCTTCGGTCGTCCTCGGGATTTATTTGGCGGTGATCCTGACAGCCAGTTTGAGTCTACTGGTTGTTTCAAAGAAACCGGGCTGGCGGCTGTTCCTGATTATCGCTGGACTTCTTGAATATGTCGTTCTTGTTCTGATCGATATCAATATGGTCTGGTATGTTCTGATCGGGCTGCTCTTCGTTTTTCTGATTTTCTTGACCCTCCGTTCGCGTGATATCGAATCACGGTGGGCGATCTTGCCGACAGTTCTCCTGATCGTGGCAGCAATCCTTACCTTTGTTAATGTCAGCGCCGTCACAAACATCCAGATTCCCGACGACGTGGTTCTCGGTCAAGGTACGACCTGGACGATTGCTCAATCCACGCTTCGGCAAGCGCCGCTCTTCGGTACCGGACCGGAGATGTTTTCTTGGGCGTTTGCGACGCACCGTCCGCTCTCGTTCAATAACACGAATATTTGGAATCTCAATTTTCTGAAGGGTGCCAGCGAATTCCTGCAAATACTCATAACGACCGGAATTATTGTCACGCTCGTTTGGCTCTGGCTGTTCGTGCGCCATGGCTGGCGGACCATCCGGTTGCTCGTCAAAGAACGTGGCGATCATACCACCTGGTTCATTGCCCTGACGGTCATCCTTTCCTGGCTGGGGCTTTTTGTGGTCAGTTTTTTCTACCCCTTCTCGTTCGTTCTTGTTTTCCTACTCTGGCTATTCTTGGCGCTCGGAGTCAGTCTGTTTACAAAGGATGAAACCCAGGTTCTCGAGGCAAAGCCATCGCCTGCCTCAGGTTTTTTCAGCTCGATTGCATTTTCTCTGTTGGTGGTCTTGGGCTTAGCCTTTCTCTACGGGGCGGTAACAATCTGGCTTGGTGATTTCCGTTATGCCGATGGCAGCCGGGCTTTGATCAGCCGAGATTATGCAAAGGCCGAGAAGAATTTCAGCCGGGCGATTGATCTCAATGGCCGTGAGCCGTCCTATTATTACGCCCTCGGACAAACCTACGTTCAGGAAGCCGGCAGTATTTCACCAACGACGCAAGCCGACATTGACAAGGCGCGACAGCTCATTACTCTGGCAACAGCAGCGGCGAAGAGCGGACTTGATATTAGTCCGAAAGACGCCCTCAACTATCA
>JBAZLK010000002.1:0-203753 GCA_041650335.1 Patescibacteria group bacterium | reverse complement strand
AGTTGCCCGTTCTTTTTATTTTCACACTCTCTCCATTCCTCGTCCGACTAAGCGCAGCGGCTAGGTGCTGTTTTGCGCTTACCGGAAACCCGTACCATCCAAAAGGAGGACCGTCATGTTCAGAAAACTGTCTTACTGTCTCGCTGTTTTCGCTCTGACTGCCGTTGTTAGTTTGACGGCATATGCCCAGCAGTCCGACGAGACCGAGTCAACCACCTGGGGCCGTATCAAGGCCGGCTACCGAACCGAGGACCCGGCCAAGGCCGTTCCTCTGGGCATTACGGAGCAGACGATCAAGCGACTCCAGGAAGCCCAGACGGAAGAGGAGGCTTTGAGCATCATCGAATCGGCTCCGGCCGACGTTCGCGAGATGCTGATGTCAGAATCCGCCGCGGCAATTTCGACCCAGCCCGCCCCGCCGGCCTGGACCCATCCGGTGGCCGCTCAAGCCATCAGCAAGTTCAACCTCAACTCAAGCGACGTCCTGGCGGTCCAGCGCGTCGTTGCCCTGGAAAACGGCGTGCCGATCGACAGTGCTGACGTCGTTGTGACCGAGGAACGGTGGTACTACTCCAGTCTGACCACCGGCGAGCTGACTGATACGCCGTCGGGCGGGTTTCTCCGGACAACGGAGATGGACATCTACGGTTCGGGTGTGGAACAAACACCGCCCGATGCTTACTGGTGTTGGAATGACGAGTGGGTAGTTACTATGTATCTGCCCGTCTGTTTCTACGAAGACGATCGGTTCCATGGTCATTTTGATGGCATCATCGATGCTTGGGCCCCGACGCCCTGCTGTGACCCGCTGTACTGCAACGGAGGTCGGTGCGCGCTGTTTCAGTGTGGGTGCGCGTGGATTGGCCCAGGGTATAATGGCTGGTGGGACTACAATACGTGCGGAGATCGCTGGTCGAAGAAAGTTGGTAAGCAAGTGCAAAAACGTTGGTTGCATACTTGGCAACTCTGCTACCACCGTTCCGATCAGGACATCGCCCGCTCGGTTCGGGCCCGCATTCGTTACTGATCAACTGCTTCGCAGAGAGAGTATGCACCCCGGGTGCTTATAGTAGTTTCATCATGACTATGAGCACCTGGAGCTTTTTTCCCTTATAGTCTAATGCCCCGTCTGTTTGCCAGAAGGCAGCTATTCAAACTTATGCTATACTTATTACATAACAAAACACGCCAATATGGATATTACTAATAACCCCAAACTTATTAAGCCGATGATTATTGCAATGGTATTGGTAATACTTGTTGTTGCCATCCTTATTGCTGACATCCGTCAGGCAAAAGTTGGAATTAACGGCGAGGTAGTAAAATCAGCTCAATATACTCAATATAAAAAAGCGCTCACATGTACAGTAATCAACTCCACAAGCAAGCTAACCGCATGGCTTCCGCCCACAATGGTTTTTAGTGTTGAAAATCTTGATACTGAATTAATATCAATGAAATTTCCTGAATTAAATGGATTAGATATCCCAATGCATAAGATTTATGATTCAGCGGCATATGTCACTTTAGAGTACCTGGAGAAAACCGGTAATACCCAAGTGGTAAACATAGATAAAGATACGGGTATTTTTGTTCGTACTATCACCGGCATACTTTCGGGTCCTAATAATGTCAGATCAAACTACGCCATTGCCCAAAAAGGCCGGTGCGAATAGCATCGATTATTAGAATAGTGCAGTTAGATCTATGTTGTTCCACAAAAAGCCAGTCTCTTGGTTAACCGCAATCATCGCAATTATTGCTGCTTTAGAGCTCGCCGTTATTATTGTTATCATTAGCTACAAACCATCGGATGGATTTGATAGTAAAATGGTAAAACCGATTGATAATTTTGCATTTCGAAATGAGATAACGTGTATGATCGTGCATTCAACTCATCAAGCCGGTCAACCCGGAATGATAATGCCGTGGTACGAAAACCATACATTTACTCTTACCGGGCTGGATACCGACACACCGTCTATGATTGTTAACGGCAAAAAATGGACCGACCTGCAAAAAACTAGCGTGGCTGAAGGACATATTTTGCTTCAAAAACCATCGGGCTGGGAATCGGATACTATCAGTTTAATGACTAACAACGGATCATTCGTCAGAACGATAACGGGAATAGAGGCCGGTGATTGGAGATTTCATTATGCAATTGCCCAAAAAGGCCGGTGTAAATAAAAAATCATGCGCATATTTTCCAAAGTATCACAATTAACCCTGATCATAGGATTCGGAATTATCGCCTTATTGGCGGTTGGTTATATCGTCTATCAGGATCAATTCGGACGGTTTGATATCCAGCACGTTCGATCCGATCCAAACTTCACGTACTCTGACGCGCTATCATGCCATGTTGTGTATTCCACGTTTCATGATGTTGGTGAACATTTCTTAAAGTATTACGCCAACACGAATTTGCAACTTATCGGCCTCACAACTGATTCACCAAAAATGATTGTTGATGGTTTTGAGCAACCACTTCGTAAAATAGAAGAAGGAACTTATACCAGCACCTTTTATACTGAGCCAGTGTCAAAAGACGTTGATGATCCATCTGTTGAAATGATTCAGGTTCAGAAAATTGATGGTACGTTTGTTCGATCATTTGTCGGATTGGGACAATATTTTGGTCCGCGGGAAGTATTCTATCCTGATGGTTTTCAACTCGTCATTGCCCAAAAAGGCCGGTGCGAATAGCATCGGTCTTTTATCCGCCCGTTGTTTGTATCAGGCTAAGGCTTGAATTTTCCGTTCCACCGCGTCGATAATCCAGTCAGGCGTTGAGGCGCCGGCGGTCAGGCCGACGGTTTTCGCATTTGTCAGCCATTCGGGCTGGAGCTCGTCGGCGGTTTCGATATGATAGCTGGGCTTGTAGTTTTTGCAGATTTCGTGGAGCCGGCGGGTATTGCCGCTGGCTTTGCCGCCGATGACGATGATGGTATCCGCCTGGTCGGCTAATTTGCGGGCGGCGGCCTGGTGCTCCTGGGTGGCCTGGCAGATGGTTTCCAGCTCGCGGATTTCAGCGGCGTGGGATTTTAATTCGGCCGCGATGGTCCGGGCGGTTTCGATATTGGAAGTAGTTTGGCAGATGACGCCGATCTTGGCGTAGCGCCCGAGGGCTTTCGCCTCCGCCAGCGTCTCGACGACGAGCGGCTGTTTCAGGTTGCCGACGATCCCCTGGATTTCCGGGTGGTTTTTTTCACCGATGATAATCACCTGATAGCCGGTCTGCTCCAGGTGCTTGGCCAGGGTCTGGGCCTTTTTGACGAACGGGCAGGTGGCGTCAATCACTTCAAAGCCCAGCTCGATCGCCCGGCGGATGATGAAATCCGGCACGCCGTGCGCGCGAATCAGCAAGGTTTTTTCCTTGGCCTGGTCGAGGGTCGCGACCGGAATTTTGCCCTGGTCGGTGAGCCGTTGAACCTCCTGCGGATTATGGATGAGCGAGCCGAGCGTATTCAATCGGCCCGGGTGTTTTTCCGTCAGGTCAATGGCGCGCCGCACGCCGAAACAAAAGCCCATCACTTTAGCTCGTACGATAGTTTTTGCCATATTTGAGAAGATTAATTTGTATAGTTATTGTTTGATTATATCATTTAAATACTAATATCTAAATCCGAAATTCAAAACAATTTCAAATTTTCCAAATTCAAATGTCCCAAATAAATAGATACGGACTCCGTTTTGGATTTGGAACATTTGAACATTAGGATTTGTTTAGGATTTAGAAATTAGGATTTCGAATTTTATAATATAGAGCATACCAGAAATTTGCTTTTTCGTGAATATTCAGATATAAAGAAGGCATGACACATACATCTTTCATACAGAAAAGGCTAATCAAAGAGGTGCGGATCGGCGACCTGGCGATCGGCGGTCATAACCCGATTGCCGTCCAATCGATGTGCACGACCGATACCCACGACGTGGCAGCGACCGTTGCCCAGATCAAGCAATTGGCCGAGGCGGGCTGTGAAATCGTCCGGCTGGCGGTGCTGGACCTGCCGGCGGCGCGCGCGCTCGGACCGATAAAAAAAGCTATTAGCATACCGCTCGTCGCCGACATCCACTTCGACTACCGATTGGCGCTTGAGGCGATTCGCCAGGGCGTTGACAAGGTCAGGATCAACCCTGGCAATATTGGCGCGCGCGAACGCGTGGAGGCGGTGGTCGCGGCGGCGAAAAAACGGGGTATCTCGATTCGCATCGGCGTCAACAGCGGCTCCATCCCAAATGACCTGATCGAAAAATACCATGGTCCGACGCCGGCCGGCATGGTTGAGGCAGCCAGCCGCGAAATTAAAATTCTCGAAGATTTGGATTTTACGGATATCGTTATTTCGCTGAAAGCCACCGATGTACTGACGATGATCCAAGCCTATCGCCTGATGGCTGAAAAATCTCAGTACCCATTGCATCTCGGCGTAACCGAAGCCGGCCTGCCGTGGAGCGGGACGATCAAATCCACCGCCGGCTTGGCGGTGTTGCTGGCGGACGGGATCGGCGATACGATCCGCGTTTCCCTGACGAGTGATCCGGTCGAAGAGGTGCGCGTCGGCTGGGAAATCCTGAAATCGCTCAAATTGCGCCAGCGCGGCCGAACCCTGATCAGCTGTCCGACCTGCGGCCGGACGCGGATTGATCTGATCGGCCTGGCGAAGAAGGTCGAAGCGGCCACCGCCCATTTGACCAAGCCGATTACGATCGCCGTCATGGGCTGCGCGGTCAACGGCCCGGGCGAGGCGCGCGAAGCCGATATCGGCGTGGCCGGTACGATCGGCGCCGGGCTGATATTTAAAAAAGGCAAGGTAATTGCCACGGTGCCGGAGGGGGACATCCTGCCGCGGCTGCTGAAGGAAATCGAAACATTATGAAAAAACCACGCGTGGTCGTCGCCATGTCAGGCGGCGTCGATTCGTCGGTCGCGGCGGCGCTATTGAAGAAAGCCGGGTACGACGTCACGGGCATGTTTTTGCGCACCTGGTTTGACCGTTCCATTGACCCAAAAGCTGAAAACCGCTGTTGTTCGGTGGAGTCGAACCTGCTTGCCCGGCAATCGGCGGCCGTGCTCGGGATTCCGTTCACGATCGTCAACGCGCTCGTGCCGTTTCGGGAATACGTCGTTGACTATTTTCTGGCCGAGCTGCAAGCCGGCCGGACGCCAAACCCGTGCATCCCCTGCAACCGCGTGGTCCGGTTTCAATATCTCCTGGCTGAGGCAAAAAAGCTTGGTGCCGACTATCTCGCAACTGGACACTACTTACGTTTGCAACCGGCTGGCCGGACGATCCATGTCTGGCGCGGCCGCGATCGTCAAAAAGACCAGAGTTATTTTCAATACACGTTAACGCAGGCAAAACTCCGGCGACTTCTTTTTCCGCTCGGTTCCTATACAAAATCCCAGGTGCGGAAACTCGCTGCCAAATACGGCCTGCCGAGCGCCAGCCGGGAAGAAAGCCAGGATCTCTGTTTTATACCAAAAGGCAAGTACGAACGCTTTCTTTTGAAATACCTGGTATTTCAACCGGGTGAGATCGTTACGACCGATCAGCGCGTAGTCGGACGGCATAAAGGACTGCCGTTGTACACGATCGGGCAGCGGAGCGGCTTGGAAATTGGCGGCCACGGCCCCTATTACGTGGTCAGCAAGGATGTGAAAAAGAACCGCCTGATTGTGGCCCGGGCCGATGAAGAATCACGCTACCAGAAAGATTTTTACCTCACAAAAACCAATTTCATCAGCGGCCAGCCGCCGCGCCTGCCGTATGGTTGCCACGTTCAAACCCGGTATCGGCAAAAAGCCCAAGCGGCCGTCTTCGCGCGACGCGGCAGTCAGTACCACGTGGTCCTGAAAAAATCGACGGTTGGTTTGACCCCGGGCCAGTCGGCAGTCCTGTATCACGGAGACGAATTGATCGGCGGGGGAATCATCCGCGGTTGATTTTCGGACGCAGACGACGTATACTTGACCCATGACCGCTGACGAATTACGCCAAAAATATATCGAATTTTTTCGGGAAAAAGAGCACGCCGCGATTCCATCCGCCTCGCTCGTACCCGAAAACGACCCGACCGTTCTATTTACCACGGCCGGGATGCATCCATTGGTGCCGTTTTTGCTCGGCCAGGAACACCCGGCCGGCCGGCGCTTGGTTGATGTCCAGCGCTGCATCCGCACCAACGACATTGATCTCGTCGGTGATGATACTCACCTGACCTTTTTTGAGATGCTGGGCAATTGGTCGTTGGGCGACTACTTCAAAACCCAGGCGATTGAATGGAGCTGGGAATTTTTGACGAGCCCGCGCTGGCTCGGCCTGGATCCAGCGCGTATCTCCGTTTCTGTTTTTGCGGGCGACGGCGACGCGCCGCGCGACGAAGAATCAGCGGAGATGTGGCTGACGGTTGGGGTGCCAAAAGAGCGCATTTATTTTCTGGGTAAAAACGACAATTGGTGGGGCCCGGCCGGCCAAACCGGACCGTGCGGGCCAGATACCGAAATGTTTTATGATACCGGCAAGCCGTGCACGGCCGGGCGCGGAGACGATTGCAGCCCGACCTGCAGCTGCGGTCGTTTTGTGGAAATTTGGAATGACGTCTTCATGGAATACAACAAAACAGCGGACGGCGCCTACGTTTCGTTGGACCAGCGCAACGTTGATACCGGCATGGGGTTGGAGCGGACGCTTCAGGTGATCACTGGTCGAGCGAGCGTCTTCGAAACGGAAGTGTTCATTCCGCTGATCGCCCTGATTCGAGAGCGTGCCAAGCAATACCATGAACGGTCAGCGCGGATTATCGCCGATCATATCAAGGCCTCGGTATTTATCATTGCCGACGGCGTGCGGCCCTCAAACGTTGATCAAGGATACGTACTGCGGCGTTTGATCAGGCGTGCCTTCAGGCAAAGCCGGATCATCGAGCTCGACCAGCAGGCATTTACCGATTTGGTACTGACCGTATTAGACATGTATGCGGTGACATATCCGCATCTCACGGCGCAGCGTGAAGATATTATCCAAACGATTACGGCCGAACTCGTAAAATTCGGCAGTACCTTGGCGCAGGGTTTAAAAATATTCCAAAAAGAATTGTTGCTCCACGGCCAGACCATGTTTTCCGGCAAGGTCGCGTTCGATCTCTATCAAACCTACGGCTTTCCGAAGGAGATGGTGGCTGAGGAATTGCAACCCTATAACATTGCCATCAACGAGGAGGAGTGGCAGAAAGCGGAAGCGATCCATCGCGAGCTTTCTCGAAAAGGAGCGGAAAAAAAGTTCACCGGCGGTCTGGCTGACCATGGCGAGCGCGAAGTGCGCATGCACACGGCCACACATTTATTGCATCAGGCGCTGCGAGACGTTTTAGGCGATCACGTGTTCCAGAAAGGAAGCAATATCACGGCTGAGCGTCTCCGCTTTGACTTTTCGCATTCTCGAAAAGTAACCCCCGATGAATTGCGCCAGGTTGAAAAAATTGTTAACGAAAAAATCGAAGCCGGTTTACCAGTCGTCCGAACGGTTGTCTCGATCGACGAGGCGAGAGACATGGGCGCGATCGGGTTGTTTGGTGAGAAATATGGCGACACTGTCTCGGTCTATTCAATTGGCGACTATTCAAAAGAATTTTGCGGCGGTCCGCATGTCGCAAATACCCGCCAGATCGGACATTTCAAAATATTGAAAGAGGAGGCCAGTTCGGCCGGAGTACGTCGGATTAAAGCGGTGGTTCAATAAAAAGAAAATGGGACCTCCACAAGGAAGGTCCCGGGCGAGCAGACGGGTGGGTTAGAACCACCGACAGTGCGGACGTTGCCGTCCGTCAGCTCTGAAGCTCGTCGCTTCGATACCTCTGCTCACTGCAGCTCGTCGCTCTTACGGAGCAATCAGGGATTGCGATGGACAACCTACCGCGTTAAACGCCTTGGCCGGAAAGCCTGAGATATCCACCGTAATCTATTATCATGGTACCCCTGCCAATATCGGTAGTCAAGCTTTTTACACATAAGAAAAAGGCTCTCCGCGAACGAAGAGCCGAATGTGCGCCAGGCGGGGGTCGAACCCGCAACCCCCTGATTACTAGGCAGGTGCTCTACCATTGAGCTACTGGCGCGATTGTGCAATAAATGTGCCGCAGGATGGATTTGAACCACCGACCTTTGGGTTATGAGCCCAACGAGCTACCGAGCTGCTCCACTGCGGCGACTGAGCTGGCGAGAGGACTTGAACCCCCGACCCCCTGCTTTGAAGGCAGGTGCTCTCCCAACTGAGCTACGCCAGCAACGATATGGTAGCGCAAAACGGATTTGAACCGTTGTTTCCGGATAGAAAGTCCAGCGTCCTTGGCCAGCTAGACGATTGCGCCGTTAATGTACTCCGTGGGGATTGGAACAACGTGTTTATACCAGACGGCGCGGTATCCGTCAATTGATTTATCCACATTAATGACTTCAAAACAAAAAATCAGCGAAGCCTTAAAAGAAGACTGGTATATCCAGGGTTTTAATGCGGTGCCGGCGTTTATCACTCCCAGCGCCTGGAGTGGCTTTGCCCTGATGGCGCAGGAAGGTTTCGGCTATACGAAATTTTTTTTCATTTTCAGAACGAATACTGCGAAATGCATTACTGGCAGAAGGATCTGGCGCGCCTTTGGCAGATAGTCGAGCGGAAGCTGGCTCGGCAGCCGCGCTATCTCGAGCAGATGAAGCGACGGCACGAGCAGCGATTTCGGGAGTTTCGCGCCACGTTCAGCGTGATCGATAAGACGGTATTAGGTAACATATCCGAGGCCGATCTTTTTGCCCTATGGCGGCGGTGCGTGAAGGCTCAAATCGAGTCAGTGGGCGCAAGCCATGTTATTGAGGCGATCAATATGGCGCTCGAAGACAAAATCGCCAAAATACTCCGCCGGGCAATCTCTGACCAGAAGGAATATCGTCGGTGCTTCAGTTTGCTGACCGCGCCGAGTCAGCTCTCGTTCGTGAGCCGGGAGGAAAAAGACTTGTTTGCTCTCCGCGCCAGACCGGCGGCGGAGCGAACGACGGCACTGGCGGAACACGTACGGAAATATTATTGGATCCGGAATAGTTATGTCCAAGCTGTGGCTGCGTCGGACCGATATTTTTCACGCCGGCTGGCAACACTTAAAAAACCAGCCGACAACGCCTCGGCCCGGGCGCAGAAAGCGCGTTGTCTGAAAACACTCGATCTCAGTACGGAGGCCCATCGGGTGATTGAATTGATCGACCTGTGCACGATCTGGCAGGACGAACGCAAGGAAAAAGTGCTGCGTACCATTACCTATCTTGATCGGGTAATCAACGAGGTCAGCCGCCGTGTCGGTGTTGCCCGGAAACAGCTGCATTATCTGAGCGCGCTCGAAATGCTCGCGCTCACGTCGCCTGGCCAGGTCACCAAACTGGCGGATGAGTTGCGGAAACGCAGCCGGGGCTTTTTTCTCTTGGGCGGTCCGGAGTCGGAATCCGTCGTCAGCGGCCGCGAACACGACCGTTTGCTCCGGCACAAGGCCGGCGCCACGGGAAAAGTATCGCTCAGAGACAATGAATTGCACGCCACCACTGCCAACGGCGGCACTGCCATCGGCCGGGTCGTTATCTGCAAGGGGCTACGGTCGCTGGCCAACGTGAAAAAAGGGGACATTATCGTGGCTTCGATGACCCGGCCGGAATTCGCGCCCGCCCTGAAAAAAGCCGGGGCGATTGTCACGGATGAAGGCGGGATCACGTGCCACGCGGCAATTGTTGCCCGCGAGCTCAATATCCCGTGTGTTATCGGCGCGAAAATCGCCACAGAAATACTGCGCGACGGCATGATTGTTGAAGTGAAGGCAAACCACGGCGTTGTGAAAATTCTCAATCGTTCGTAATCTTCGCGCAAAAATGATATACTGACGGTATTATTACTCGCATAATACCAATGAGCACACAAGAGCTCCATGATTACATCCACAACGAGTTGAAAAGCGGTAAAAGCCGGCCCGAGATCGTCAAGGCGCTGCTGGCAAAGGGCTGGCAGCAGGCTGACGTCGATCTCGCCTTTGTTTCCCTCACGCGCGGGGTGCCGCTGCCGTCGCAAGCTGCGCTGAACGGCCTAAAACCATTCGGCGAATTATTTTGGGAGTCGTGGGCGATTTTAAAACACCGCCTGTGGAGTTTTCTCGCCATCGCGGTCATTCCCTCGGCGATTATTTTTGCCGGCTCGATGATTATAGCTGTTGTTACTTCTACAACGGCCATTGTTACCAATCCGGCCTCGATGGTTACGCGATCGGATGAGCTTTTCACCGCTTTTAGCATCGCCTGGGTGGTCGTATTTATCGTTTCCATGGTCATAACGATCATTTGCAATCTGGCGCTATACTATTTGGCGGCGCACTGGGCCGAACCGGTCGGTTTTCGCGAAGCCTACGCCTACGCCTGGAAATCGTTTGGCCGGGGTTTGTGGGTTCAAGTGCTCGTGGGCGCAGCGATCTATGGCGGCCTGGCTCTCTTTTTCGTGCCAGGCATCATTGCCTCGGTCGCTCTGGCGTTCGCAATGGCTGTGTTTGTAGCCGAAGGAACCGGCGGATTTGAGGCCTTGCTCCGGAGTCACGCCTATGTATCAAAGCGCTGGTGGGCGATCTGGTGGCGGATGTTTTTGCTCGGGCTGGTCGCCGGCGGCATTGCGCTTGTCCTCTGGCTGCCGGCAATTTTCACGCTCGGACTGGTTTGGTCGGTTTTCTTCTTGCTTTGGCAGATATTCGCGATCATTTTCACATTTCAACTGTACCAAAACGCGAAAGCCACGGCGTCCCAGCCAGCGAGTCCAAATAAAAAAACGCAGTATCTTGCGTATGTCATTATTGGAGCGATCGTGATTGTCGGCGCCCTCGTGGCAATTGCAATCGGTCTTGCGGTCGGGCTAAATGCCGAGCCGATAAATATCAATCTCAATATTAATTCAACAACATGAACAGCGTACCTATGCCACCAACGCCAATGGGAAGCGGCCGAGTCCGGCCGACCGGCGTTTCGATTATTTCCGTCTTGTATTACATTGGCGCCGCGTTAGTGGTTATTATCGGACTGCTCGGAACGGCCGCGTTAAAATCGTTTGTCGGTGGCGGTTCAATCATCAACATTGGGACCACCATTTTTTGGGCAATCCTTCTGGTTATTGTGGCGATCCAGATACTCATCGGCTGGGGACTCTGGACCGGCAAAAATTGGGCCCGAATTACGGCGATCGTCTTTGCCGCACTGGCCATATTGAGCGGCCTGTCGACAATAGCGAAAGGCGGTTTTGTCACCATCGTGATCCAGGGTCTGTACGTCTGGTACTTAGGGTTCAATGCCTCGGCGAAAGCGTATTTCAAATAAATCTTTAACGATGTCGACGAAGCGCCGTCGCTACCCAGCGCCGTCAGTGGATAAAGCCATGTTGACTCATGTTTTTATCGGCGCATACTGAAAGTAGTAAGAAATCAGACAAGGGGAAATAACAGGCTTTCGGGCTTTCCTTATAAAACACATAGTTGAACGATGAGACGGGCATTGTTGCTCGTTTTTTTCGTTCTTTGGACAATCGGAACGCTGGTCGAAAGGAGACAAGAATGAACACGCGCAGAGAGTTCCTTTGGTTTTTGTCAGCCGCAGCCGCGGGAATAACCGTTGGCTGCAGTCGAGAATCAGTATTGAGACCGCTCATGACTGGTGATCTGCCGGGCGGCGTTCCGTTAAACAACCCGGCTCAATGGCCCTTGTTCATTTGCGATTTCAAGTTTCCTTTTCTAGGGCCACATGACGACTTCTATCACGGTCAGATTTGGAGAGTTTCCTGTGGCTATGGATGTGGCCTTCATCACCACACCACCTATCCAAACGCGGCCACGCACTCCATCGATCTGATGCGTGACGACGGCACGCCATCCGAAGACAGCTGGGTGTTGGCAACTGCCCGTGGCGTTGTTATTTATTCCGGAGGGATGAATGGATATGGCTGGTGCGTGGTTATGGACCATGATCATGGCCACACTGGCGGCGGTTATAAGTCGATCGTCGCCCACTTGAAGTCAAATCCGACCCAGTACGTCAGGGTCGGTGAAGATCTGGCGCAAGGTACCGTTCTGGGAAAATGCGGTAGCTCCGGCGGTCACTGGCCGGCCCACATCCATTTCTCCATCTGGCAGAACAATCAGAGTACCCCCATCGATGGGATTTCTGGCGACGCTCATATTGTTGAAGGAGGCCGTTACTGTTCCGGCAACTCGCTCGTTGTACCGCCGCACGGTTTTTGAGGACGTGGGTGGGTGAATGCAATTTTCACTCTCCCAATTTTTCAACTGTCATGGTAAAATTAACATATCTTATGATTAATTTAACAATATGAAAAGGATACTATTAGCAGCACTGCTGTTTCCAGTTATAGTTTTCGGTTGCACTTTACAAAAAAATGAAAATCAAAACAGCAATCAAGCTACAACCAACAAGACATCATTGAATAGCGAAAAAGCCAGTTATACTGAGGGCGAGTATTTTACTTTTAAATACCCAGTTGGCTGGAAGATATTTCCAAGCGAAACGGGTGATTTTGTTCAACTTGATAGTTCTGAAAAAACGAGTATCGAGAATAATGCCGCAGCGTCAGCGTGTGAAGTAATACTAACGGTCCAACCAAATGACGAAAAACTCACAGTTAATGATTGGATTATCAAACATACGAATATTCAAAACGAACTAAGTAGACAGGACGTTACTGTTTCTGGAAAACCAGCCGTCAAACAACTCATCCAAAATAAAGGGAACGAGTATAAAGATTTTATTGTAAACACTGTCTTTACTAAGAATAATGAGGTCTATTATTTTTACGCATTAATAAAGACCGAAGATCAAAGCAGTCAAATATTTACGGCATGCGAAAACAAATACAATGACATTATTAATAGTGTGCAATTACGAGAACTATCGCGGTGAATTTGGCTGAAATGTATAATTACGTAAGAAAAAGAAAAATATTCCTTAAAAATGTGTAGTTGAACGATGAGACGGGCATTGTTGCTCGTTTTTTCGTTCTTTGGACAATCGGAACACTGATCGAAAGGAGACAAGAATGAACACGCGTCAGCCCTACCTCTGGTTGCTGTTGGTGCTTCTCTGCGGTTCAATAATCGGCTGCGGAGAAAACAGCACGCCGCCGCTAATCAGCGACGAGTCATGCGTGCCAAGCTCGGATGGCCTGCCGCCGATGCCGAATCAGCCGGTTCGTGGAGTAACGCAGAGCTATCCGAACTTCTCGTTTTATCTCAACGTGCCCTGGCTGCCCCAGGTGCCACCTGGGTCGTGGTCCGGAACGAAAAACTGCGGTCAGGCTTGCGGTGTGATGCTCGGCGGTTACTTCAACCACGGTGCGGTCGCGTCCTGGGTCATCACGGCCGAAAACATGTTTCTGGCCGACCGCTTCGACGATCCCCGGTATAATAACGCCAACGGCTGGTACACGAATTTCGACGGGCGCAACACCTTGGGTACGCTTCTCACCGAATTCCATGGTCTGCACTATACCGTCTATCATGGCCGCGCGCCGGATGACGTCGTAAACGAAATGCTCCATGGTCGGCCAGTCATCTGCGGCGTGATGATCAAGAACGGACGGCTAGTGGGTTCGGGCGGAACGCCGCATTGGGTGCTCGCCGTCGGCTGGGATGGACGCATTTATCTCCACGATCCAGGGACGACGCGTGGGCGGTTCATTGCGTACACCAAGGAGGACTTCGATGCCTCATGGTTTACCTCGAAACGCACCTATGTTCCGGTTCGCCGGTAATGCTGGTAGGAGGGTCAGATTATTGGCCTTCCTCCTTTTCACCATTTAAGTTATGATATTAATAAGAATTAAATGAAAACTATGAAAAAACCATCGACGATCATCTCATTTATTGTCATCATCGTTCTATCGGTTGTTCTCGGTGCTTGGCTTTTTTCCGTTGGCAAGGCAAAGACAGACCAGTCGGACCACGTCAGTGTTAACCAGGCAAAGACGAATACCGTCTGGCGGACGGACGGACAGACGGCTGGCGGGACGCGCTATGTTAGCGAGCAGTATGACTTTTCCCTGACTCTCCCAGCCTCTTTTTCGAATTCTGTAGAACCGGCCTTTGGTCAAGAAAAATTAGGTATACGCTTTTCTCGACCGAACGCGAATACAAACGAGCAGCCAAATCGCGATACGCCCGATGGCTTTAATACTTCGGCCGATGATCGAATCTACCTCAGAGTATTTACAAATCCCGATCATCTTGCCGCCACTCAAGGAGATATGGTTAGAGCTTGGATCAACGAACATATGCCGAGCGAACTAAGTATTAAACTTTTTGAAAACCGCATGTTTGGCGGCAATGCTGTAATATTCACGCATCAGGAAAATGGTATTGCCGGAGCAATCGGTCAGTATATCTATTTCTTTAGCACAGAAATTATTCTCGTTATTGACTCCGGTGACGTCCCTCAAGCAGAGTTGCAAGCGATCGCGGCGACGGTATCTATCGGGCAGGAATAAACTCTTCAATGAAGTGGAAGCGAGTGTTCTCGTTCTTGTGATTGTTTTTATTAAGGTGAATAACTGGACTTGACGGAAACATATAAGGGTGTATTATAAGGTCAGAAAGAGACGGGCTTTCTTTCTTGCCTTCCGAAGGCAGGCAGAAAAACCGGCTCTTTTTGTTTTGTCAACCGAAAAAAGGGAAACAGCGGCGTATATATATCAGGTTGATTTATTCAAAGATTAGTGCAATTATTAAGGTAGAAAAGAAATAACTACTTACGTTAAATAATAACGGTAATAATCAAGTTATTGCTGAGTTGTAGTTGTTAATGTTACGCGAAATAGTTTAATCGCAGCTTACATGGAAACGATAAACCAGAAAATAAGAAAAATAGTGCAGAAGGAACTGTTGTGTTCGGCGCATGATCTGAGCCACGTTTATAGAGTTTATAAAAATTGCATATATTTATCCAGATTTGAAAAGCGCGTTGATATCGAGGTACTGAAGGTGGCAGCATTATTGCATGACATTGCCCGGGTCAAGGAAGACCAGGATAATACGGGCCGAACCGATCATGCCGTTCTAGGCGCAAAAATGGCCAAAGAAATCCTGGCCAGAAACAAATACAAAAAAATCAATGAAGTGCTTCATTGCATCAAGAGCCACCGGTGCCGGGGAATGTATAAGCCCAAGTCATTAGAGGCGAAAATATTATTCGACGCTGACAAATTGGATACGTTAGGCGCCATTGGCATCGCCCGGTCATATATGATTGCCGGCCGGTACGGGCAAATAATCCATTCTGAAGCCAATTTAAAGAAATACATAAAAGATAATTTTGTAGATGGCACGGTAAACGGCCGAATTATTAACGTGGCCAAGCATACTCCAAATTTAGAGTATGATTCAAAATTAAAAAACTTGCCGAGGATGCTCTATACCAGGAAAGCGCGCGAGCTGGCTAAACAAAGAGTCGCCTACATGAATGAATTTTTCAGCCGATTGAACAGGGAAATAAGCTATTTTTAATCTGATGCGATGAGTAGCCAGACAGTTGATATCCACGGCAAAAAAAGGAATAAACATGAAAAAGCAAGGCACTATGTCCGACCATAACACGCCCCAGTGGCTGCGCGAGGTGCTGCGGCGAGGCTTTAAGCCGAAAAAAATATATCATTTGCCCAATGACGCGCTCTACGGCTTTGTCGCGGCAAATTCTGGAACGGTCTCGGTTTTTGATAAAAAACTCTACGCGCTCGAGGGTCTGCCGGGCGCCGGAAAGACAAGCCTGGCTATTTTATTAACGCGCGGCAACAAACGCATGGGTCGGGTTCCGCAAATATTACCGACTGAGCCGGCCAATGACCAGGCGATGGGCCAGGCTTATTATTTTCGGAGCGAAGAGCTGAAGACTCGGGCAATCATGCGCTCGCCGAAGAAAGAATTTGTGCTCGACCGTTATTATCCCAGCACGCTGGCATTCTATTGGGCTTATGATCGGGTGAAGTCGGCGACGATGTATCAGACGGCGCTGCGCTGGTACCGCCGAGCGCTGGTAAAAAAATTGATAATCAAACCGTGGCGGGTGTTCTATATCGACCTTTCTGTAAACGTTTCTAGCCGACGGAAAGAACGCGTGCCGGCGCGGACCAGCCCGAACATGTGGCTGAATGTAAATTTCTTGCGCCGCTTCCGCCAATATTACGTAGAGGTATTTCCAAAACTCGAGCCGCAAACCGAAATAATAACGCTGCCCGGCACCGAGAAAATGGAAGCGCTTGAAGCCATGATCCGAAACAAGCTATGAATAAAAAAATTTACCGCGTAGGCTTTTATGTGGATGGGTCGTTTTTACCGATCCGGAACGGCGTTTTCTACTCTATTTACAACCTCATGAAATATCTCGCCGCTACCGGTCGCGTGCGTCCTTATTTGATTATAAATTACCGCGGCTGGGATGACCCTAAATTGTACTCAAAACAGCCGTTTACCACGATTTTTGTGCCGGCGACAGCGCGTCCCGACAAAGCCCGGGCTTTGGCCTATGCGTGCTCGGCATTCGATATTGATTGCCTTCACATGTGCAACGCCGAGGAAATAAATGCCCTCGGGCCAGTCTTAAAAAAATACGGTTTGAAAATTATTTATGAAGCCATCAATGTTGACCATACTCTCTATGGCGGCCTCGACCGGAACAGCCAAATGGTCCGGTTTATGAAAAAACAGCAAGCGCGCGCCATAACCGTGGCCAACCACACGCTCTGCCGGTCGAATCGAGACAGGCGCCAGCTGGCTGGCCTGAATAGCTCGCGGCACGCTATCACCGTCTATCGCGGGGCAATTGACGCGAACGCGATCCAGTTCAAGATACGGAAGCGGAAGAGATTTCGGATCGCTTTTTTGGGCCATGGTTATTATCCGCCGAATGAAAACGCGATCCGGCGTCTGGCCACGATCGTTCTGCCTAAGCTGAAAAAGCTTGATCGCCGATATTGCATCAATATCATGGGCCCGGTGTCCGAGGCGTTGAGAAATAAATACAGCGGCCCGGGAACGGTATTTTTCGGAGGCACGAAGAACCTCAGCCGTGAGTTACTCGCCTCTGACATTGCCGTGGCGCCGATTCTGGAAGCGTCCGGGACAAGTTTAAAAGTGCTTGACTATCTGGCGTCCGGACTACCACTGGTGGCCACGAGCGTGAGCGTACGAGGACTGCATCCGTCGGTACGCGATGCCTGTATAATTGAGGATGATATCACGGCGTACGCTGACCGAATACATGGCATTATGCAAAATTACGGGAGCTATAGTACAATGACGGTGCGCGGCCGGAAGTTTGTTGAACGGTATTACCATTGGCCGCGCTGTCTCGAGCCGTTTTTACAAATATATAAAAAATTATGCAAAAAAATTTAAGGGCCGGTTTGTTGCAAAAGTATCACGCCATCTTCCGGAATACGTACGAGGCGGGCGGCGGGTACGAATTTCGATACGATCACGGAGTGCGCGTTATGCGATACTGCGAGAAATTCCTGACTCTGCCATTTTTCAAAAAAATGAACATCGACAAGGATGTTTTGCTTGTAGCCGCCTTATTTTCAGATGTTGGCAAAATAAAGTCGTTGAATGCGAAAGGCGAGCTGCGCTATGACTCTGACGCTGACCGGCGGCACGCAGAAATCGGGTCACGGCTGGTGGTAAAATATATCGGCCGGTCAGGACTGGGCCGGGACAAGATAAAGAAAGTCCAGTCCATAATAGACCAGCAACACGGGAAAAAGGCGCTCAGCGTGGAGGCGAAAATGGTCAAGGATGCGGATCGTTTGGATAATTACGGTTGTCTGCAGATTTGGCGTCACATCACCTATGCCCATTACGATAAAAAAGGGCTTGACCGGCTGTACGAGTATTGGGTGACCGAAGGAGCCCGGGTTAGCGCGAAAAATTACCTGCGCCAGTTCTATTTTCCAATAATAAAAGCCATCGCTAAGAAGCGATATGCCAGGCTTGACAATTTGCTCCGTCAGATTAGGATGGAGGCACAAGCCGGGGATATTACTTAGTTGACACGGTTGCTAGACGGTTGATCGGAGGGTTCCGGCGAGCCCCGGCCCGATGATCTTTGACAACGCGCTGTTTCAGACAGCGAGCAGGGGGTGTTTGTTATGGACGCTTATTTGAAGCTGGGTGGAATGCGCAAAGAGTATGAGCAGACGGAAACGACCTTCACGAAAAAGGGGATGTGGCCGGAACGGCACGCGGCGGAAATGCGCGGTCTTACCTTGGCCGGGAACGGAGGTATCTGTACGCCGCGGGTGCTGAAGTCTGGCATCGGGCGCTGGGGCGGCTGGACAGTGATGGAGCGCATCTATGCCCCGCGCGTTGACCAGGTGTTGTGGGGCAATCCGCAGCCGTCGGCGTTCCAGGCGATTGGATCTACGCTGGCCGACATCCATGGCCTTACGTGCGATGGCGAGCCGACCGCGGCGCTCATTAACCGCCGGTTTCAGGATCTGCAGACGGATGTCTTGCGGCGCAGCAATCTGCCCGAAGGGGCCCTGGCTGCAGCCGCCGCTACCATGTCGGCTGCCCGGCTTGCTTTGAATGGTCTGGCGCCGGTCTATATCCACGGCGATTACACAATCCAGAACTTGTTCAGTGCCGAGCCGATGATCACCTATGACTGGGAGCACTCCGGCGTATGCTGGCCGGTCTATGACATCGGCGCCTCGCTGTCCTTCATGATCCTGTTAGTCACGGACGGCGGCTGGAGTTACCGCCATTATTTCGACGGTCTCCAGTACTTTCTTGACGGCTACCGGGCGAAACGCCCGCTGTCCGAACACGAGCTGCGTCTCATCGATGCCTATCGTTTCTTGGGCCATCGGCAAGTTCCGCAGTACTACCTGTTTGTGCTGGAGTACCTGGCTCGCCACGGCTGTTCCGCGGCGGCTGACCTCATTGAAGGCCGGGCCGATACCCAGGAAAGCGGGGGTCAGCTGGTCGATCTCGGGATTAGTCTAGATGGGCCATGGTTCGCCAAACTGCGGCTTTCGTTCGCCAAAGGCGGCTACCGCGTCTCAGAACCTTTCTGGCGCTGGCATGAGAAGGAGATCGGTGTATGAAAACGCAACTCTTCATCGCCGCCGGCGGCCAGGGACGCCGACTCGGATGTGCCGGGCCGAAATCGCTGGTTGAAGTTGAGGGGCGGCCGATTATTGATCGGATAATCGAGGCTGGCCTGACGACCGGTTTCAATTCGATCGTAATGGGTGTCGACGACGGGAAGGAGGCGCTGATCGAGCATACCGCCGGACGCGTCAACGTCGCGGCCGGGTGTGTCGAACCGCTGACGACCTGTTTCTTCAACGCCGCCCGGCAATATCAGCCTGACATCATTGTCGGAGTGAACGGGGATACGCTCTGGCATCCAGCCAGCGCTGACCGCTTGCTTCAGGCGCTGGAACAGGAGTCCTCGGCGGATGGCGCCGTGCTCATCACCACGGTCTGCCGGCCGTTCATCACCTCTGACTGGATCTACTGGCGGTACCGGGTTGAAAACGGCTGGGTGTGTGAACTTGAAGAAGTGCCAGGGCACGAGATACCGACGCTCCTGGTGCTGTGGGCGTTCCGGACATCCAGCCTCGAGCGGTTGAGCGGTGGCTGGGTAGAGGATTTTCGTAACTGGCAGAACTATCAGTTTCAGGCCTATTCGCTCGGCTGGGACTACCTGGTTCGGCTGCTGCTAATGCGGAACTTCCGGATCCTGGGCCTGGTCGGCGACGACCTGTGCTGCAACATCAATACGCCCGGCGATCTCACGCTGAGCCGCACGTTCATCAATGAACCGGGCTATTACCGCTGGCTGACGCTGTGCCCAAAAGGCTCGCTCCAGCCGGACCGCATCGAGCGCTCGCTCATACTGCTGAAGCCGGAAGCGCGCCGCCGGGGACTTGAAGCCGAATTGCTCAAACTGCTTAATCGGTACGGGTTGAACATCGTCCGGACCTGGCCGCACCGGTTTACTCAGGCCGAAGCGCAGACGTGGTACCAGGCATCGCGCGCTGATGACTGGTACGAAGAAGCGGTCGCATTGCTGGCACGCGGCGAATCGCTCGCGGTGCTGGTCGCCGGCCGGGGCGGATACTATCGCGCGCTCTGCTGGAAGAAGGAAGCGCGCCGGCGGTACGCTATCTCTGCCACGAACAACCTGGTTCATTCGACCTACTCTCCCTGGAGTTTTGACTGCGAGCTGGAACGGGAGCTCGCCATCATCGGCCCACCCTAAATGTACATTGCTGGCAACCGAGCTACTTCTTGACCGGACCTCCCGTTCGGTCATTTTTATTTCAAACGAACAGGCAATTATCTAATTTATATCTAGCTGAGTGGATAAAACGATCTTGACCGGTTCTCTAGATGGTGTATCATGCAGGCAGAAAGAGACGGGCTTTCTTTCTTGCCTTCCGAAGGCAGGCAGAAAAACCGGCTCTTTTTGTGTTATCGATCTTTTACAACAAAAGACCCATCGGTCTCTGGCGGTTTTGCCACATTCCGAATGCCGGAACCTCTGGCTAATCAACCTGACTCCTATGGGCGGAGAGGAGGGTAGCTAAATGAATGCGTCGAGCCATGGCACGGAAACCCGTTCAATTGCGACGCTGTCGGAGCTGGATCAGGTCAGCGTGCGAGAAGCAACGCTGAGCGATCGGCAATATTCGCAGAACGGGCAAGCCTGCTGCGACAACTGCTGCGACGACTACATCTGCTCGAGCGACTGATCGAGTCAACGCGGTAGGGGGCCGGTTTCACCGCCGGCCCCACTCAATCCTTTCTCAGGAGGTGACCAATGACTGCGGTTCGCGCTTTTCAGATTCCGGTTGAAAGCGGGAACAAGATCGTGTACATTCCCCAGCTTCGCACGGTCCGGCTTGTTCCGCAGAGCATCCAAGTACCCGACCTGTTTGACGCAACAGTTGAGACGCATTCCACTGAACGCGCGCCGGACGGGAGGTTTCCCCGTTGTGATCTGGTGCTCAACAACTTCTGTAATTTGCGCTGCATTTACTGCCACGCGAATTCCGGTACGCAACAGCGACGGGAAATGCCATTTCCCATAGCCTGCCAGGCTATCGACCAGGTGGCCAAAGATGCGAAAGAGTTGGGGCTATCACACTTCGACGTTACGCTGACCGGCGGCGGGGAACCGCTGTTGTCTTTGAGGCTGGTGCGTAAAATCGTGGCCTACTGCAGGCAGAAGGAGTCCGAAACGGGGCTCCGGTGCAAACTCGCCATTGTCAGCAACGGCTGCTTTTCCTCCAAGCTTCGGCGCTTCATCGTTGACAACTTCACGAACATCTCGATCTCAATCGACGGACCTCCGATGATACAGAACAAACAGAGGCCGCTGGCCGACGGACGACCGTCGTTCAATATCGTGGCGGCCAACATCGACGCGCTAAGTGGTGTTGGTACCATCGGTATAGGCTTTCGGATGACTGTTTCGGCAGAGAGCGTCAACGATCTCGAAGACAATGTGCTGTTTTTGCACCGTCGCTGGCCGAATGTGGTCATCGGCATCGAGCCGCTGGAGTATACCGGAAGGTGCATCGACACCAATGCGCAACCGCCGGATCTTCGAGTGTTTGCTCAGCAGTATGTAGGCTTGCTGGCGATTGCGAAAGCAAATAACTTGCAGCTGCGTTCCTCATTGGCAACCTTCAAGTCGCACGTATGCCGGCTCAGCTTCTGCGGGGTCAACGGCAGAATCTTCGGCATCGATCCGGAGGGCAACGTAACGGCCTGTACGCGAGTCAGCGATTCCCGCGATCCGCTAGCGGCATGCTTCCATTATGGCAAAATAACGCCCCATGGCACGGGTCCCGAAATATCCGGGAAATCGTATCAACAATTGGCCGGCTATACAGCGGATTCGGTGCCCCAATGTCATGACTGTTATGCCATGAGCAATTGCAAAGGCGACTGTTGCCATGTGCGAGCGTCGGCGTACGGGGCTGGTTTCGCTAGGCGGGTTAGCCACCGTTGTGAGGGGATACGCTTTTTCACTCGGGCAATTCTCCGGATGGAGCTCGGTCTTCCACCGGAGCCAATCAAGTGACTGGATGTTGCTATACCCCTTTGATGCCGAGATCGAAGGGATTTTACTTTTTGCACCTTGTGGCGTAATCTAGAAAATAATGATCGATATTAAACTAGCCAAAAAATTATCGAAAATAGATGGGTTTATGGAGAAGTGCAGATCAACCGTCCTTGAGGCAGTTGACCTATTACGGTGGAACGAAGATGATTGTTCGTTGATTTTGGAAATAAAAATTGACGAGCATCTGCCCTTGGGGAACGGTCGAGTATCACATGACGGAGTAAAACATATTATTCGTTTACATCCCCACCCAGATCATAGCTTCCCCTGGAATACCGTGCGACACGAAGCCCTGCATTCACTGATAAAGACAAAAATGTCGGTCAGTCATTTTGTCCAGGAATGTGAAATTGGACTTCCCGATAACTATCGAGGGCAAACATTCCGTGACAATCTTGAGGAATACTTTGTCCGTTGTTTAAATGCTATTCATATCAGCGAGACAGAAGGTAAGTCGTGGTATCGAAAGCAGATAAACCACGACCGAAATTCCGGGTTTACTCGAATAATAGAATTCAGTGGATTAGTGGAACGATGGTACGGCCGTCATATTTCTCTTAAAGAAAATACATTCGCAATGTTTATTGATAAATTGAATAATAAAAAGTTATGAAGGGTTACTATCCAAAAATGGAACGGCGATTACGCATTACAATAAAAGCGTTGATCCTACGCGATAATAAAGTATTATTTGTACATACGCCCGGCGGTTCCTGGGAATTGCCCGGAGGAAAGATGGAATTTGGAGAAACGCCGCAGGCGGTCCTGTGCCGAGAATTAAAAGAGGAACTTGGAATTACCCGGGTAGAAATTGGCCGACCAATATCAGTGTTTAATATCATGACGAAATTCCATGATATTGCCAGGTATCATTTTTGCGTTGTGGTTTTTGAATGCCGGATATCGAAGAGCCGATTCTATCTGAGTGAGGAACATGACAAATGGCGTTGGGTGACTGCAGCTGGAGTAAGGATGCTTAAGATGGAGAGTGGATACAAGAGAACCGTAATAAAACATTTAAGATCATGATAAAACGCCTCACTAATATCAAAATATTATAGCTAATAAATCTGTACGTGATGCGAGGTTGCTGGTAGTCCAGGAGGAATGATTCATAAAAAAATTATTGGTAATTGTATATACGCGGAGCTGATTCAAATTTTTTACCGGGAGGACATATACAAACGTCTGAACCAGTTGAACTAGCGTTTCAACGCGAACTTAGCAAGGAATTAAACGCGACAATCAAGAAAAAGTTTTTATCGCTGTGCATGAGCCAATAGATGACGTTCGTATATTTGTACGAAGGCGCTTCCATATTTATACTATATATTGCTATTATCTAACGAATTATGCCCGTGTCGATTACACAAAACCCAATCAGTATGCCCAACAAATTATTGCAGAGGATTTGGCAAAACGCTGATCGTGCACATTCCTTCCTTGATTTTGGCGCCGGTCAAGGGCGTGACAGTTTGTTCATGGCGCAAAACGGCTGGCGCGTTGTGGCGGTGGAAAGGTCGCCAGACGAAATTGCTGAAATGAAAAAAACACCTGACTTTAACAAACTGCCGATCAAAATCATCCAGGGTCGGGCAGAGGATTTCGAGATAGAGCCTGATCGATACTCCATAATCCAGCTTTTCAATGTCCTCCAGTTTATAGAAAAACCAAAAGCGCTCGACTTAATCCAGCGAGTAAAAAACGCCCTCCATCCAGGCGGGTATATCATTGTATCTGGTTTCACGGTTGATGAGCCGTCCTATCAAAAACGACCGGACGCCTGTTATTTCCAAAAAGGGCAGCTACGCGATCTGTTTTCCGATTTTGATGTTGATTTTTATCGCGAAGCGGTGATTGACGATCCGGGACACCCAGGCAAGGAAGAACCCCATCAGCATCATGTGGTCAGAATGATCGCTCATAAGGTTGAGAAATAGTAAAAAACGATACAATGAAAAACCTATGTGTGGAAATAAGTCGGGTTCGCCAACTGCCGAAACTGCGACGCCAGATAAAAATGCAAACGAAAGAACTTGACCGTTTCTTCGGATACAAGCTTTCTGAACCGTTGGTCGTTCTTCTCACCTCGCGACGTCAGATCGACGCTCTTTGGGGAAGAAAAACTGAGGATTGGTCAGTCGGCTGGACGAGAGAACGGGTAATTTATATTCTGAGCCCGGAAAAATACGTCAGCGAGTCAAACCATAGGCGCCGATCTGAATTCTGGACCACCCTGCGCCACGAACACGCGCATCTGTACATCCGCAGTGTTGCGGGTTGGAATGTGCCGAAATGGCTGAACGAAGGCTTGGCTTGCTGGTTGGCTGGTCAGAAAAAACGCACGCCGCCATTGGCGCTGGCGCTCTCAGTAACAAGACCCATGGGTAACTTCTCTGTCATGGCATATCCGGTCGGGTATTTCTGGGTCAACGCGCTGATCCGGAAATACGGCGAGAAAAAAATGCTTACGTTGCTGCGAAAGCTTGGCCAGACAAATTCACCCGAAATATTTCCACGAATATTTCGAGCTGTGTACGGTATCCGGTGGACAAAAGTAGAGTTGGAAGCATTATATCAAGTTGCGGGGGCGGGTGGATAACAGGTAGTTGACATAATATACGTAGAGAGTATTCTAGTGTTAGAAAGAGACGGGCTTTCGGGCTCGTTTTTTGCTTTATTTCCAATTATCCATTGACATAGCTATAATTAATATGACGGGTGGAAAAGGGTACAAGATGAGAAAAAAGTTTTTAGCATTAGTCGCGTTCTTTGTTGCGGCTATGGCCGGCATTAGTGCGCCTAACGCCCAAGCCTACTACAATTCCGGCCATCACTGGGACTATGGCAATCCGACCCGGGTATCGGTCTACATGCACAGTAGTATCCTGCCCGCCTGGGTACCGGCCATATCCCACGCTATGTCATCGTGGAATCAGGCGGGCGCAAAGTATCGGTTTATTGCTGGCTCGCAAGGGCATGAAGTGCGTCTCCAGTATTTGTCTGACCCACATGCACTTGCCATAACGTATGTGCGAGAAGGATGGAACAATAATCGCATCACTGATCGTGATACATACATAAACTCGCGCTTTTCTTGGGACGTGAACGGGGACCCGAACAAATATGACGTTGAAAATGTCATGGCGCATGAATTTGGACACTGGCTTATGCTCAATGATCTGTACAGCGGCGGAGATTATTGGAAAACAATGTATGGAAGCGGGGCACCCGGTGAGACATATAAGCGCACGTTGCATTCGGATGATATTTCCGGCATCAGGGCAATATATGGCATCTAATACTTTATGTAAAAAAATATGAAAAAGCGAACAATCATCATTGGTTTGGCCGGCGTGTTTATTATCGGAAGTCTCATTGCGATAATCGCACTGCGCGGCGATAAACCTACCACAAGTGTTAGCAAGTTAGAGGTGACACTTACGCCAGCCGATCTGGCAAAAGAATCACAGATTGTTCTTACCGGCCGATTCATCTCGAGCAATGTCCGGGAAGTCTTCGAGAAAGATACGGGAGAGAAAATGATTTACACGGATTGGCAGGTGGAGCCGCAGGAAGTCTGGAAGGGAACTGCGTCGAAAAAACTTATTGTGTCAATTCTTGGGGGTGAAAATGGAAATCTCGTCGTCATCGCCGACACCCAAGGCGGACAGAACCTCAAACCCGGCGATGAGCGCCTGCTCTATCTGTATTATCGCGATGATTTACAGGCATACACCCCGCTTTCAACGATGCAGGCGATTTTCACTGCACTGCCGGGTAATATCTTTCGCGACGAGGCTGGCACGGAATATGCGAAGACCAAATTAACCAATGAGATTGAAAAAGTACAATAAGCGGATAATGTACAAAACCGGGGTTGTCCCCGGTTTTGTAATTAACTAAAGAATTTGACTTTTTCGCTGATTTTGGTATGATTCTGTATAACACATAAGACAAACACCATGGAGATTAATCCTGGAATATATCATAGTCTAGAGATCCAAATTATTGAAGTTACCTCAGTAATTTGTTTTTTTGCGCTCCTGGTAATATCCATTACCGTATTTATTAAGAGCAAAAAAAGACCAAATCTGATCTTCTTTGGATCGTTAGTGCTAAGTCTCTCTGTGTGGTTGTTTGCGAACATTATGTCCGATCTTGTTGGTGGCAAAGAAGCCGCTCTTTTATGGGCGAGACTGACTTTTCTCGGACCGGCGTTTTCCCCGACATTATTTTTACTTTTTGCGTATACTCTCTATAAAAAAAAGACGCCATTTTCGTGGTGGCAAATTTTGCTACTTTTTTTACCATCCATAGCCATTGTAGCAATAGTTCCGACAAGGTATAACATCTCTGATGTCGAATATATTGAAAATTACGGTTATCGTCCGAGTATTAGTCAATTGTATCCTGCATATATTATTTATTTATTAATATATGCATTTTTTGGATTGAAAAAATTATTCAATATTTTCAAATCAACTACATCAAAAGTTACAAAGATTCAACTACGTTATATTATCTTTGCGTTTATTTGCGTTGCGACATTTTCTTTACTATTTAATTTACTACTGCCATCGCTTGGTTACAATAAATTATATCCTCTAAGTTTGATTGGTTTAGCTGTGTTTACGTGGCTTATTGCGTATGCCATACTACGGTATCGTTTTATGGACGTAAGGATAGTAATGAAAAAGGGCGCGGCCCATACGCTGGTTCTTATATTATTACTAATCGTCTATGGTTATTTAGTTCTGCTTGCGAATGATTATTTAGTCCAGAAGTACGCATTCAACCGTGCATTTGTGAATTTTGCTTCAGTGCTTGTTATTGCCGTAACCTTTATCCCATTTCGTAAATGGTTGATACGAATAATTAACCGTTTGTTTTTTTCGCGCCAGCCGAATATGAAACAGATGATTGAAGATGTTCGGCAGCGCGTGATCGGTTTAGTGGACTTGGAAGAGTTTTGCCGAGAGCTATCGGGTGAAATATTAAAGGTTGTGAACGTGAATCGAATAACTTGTTTAATAGTAAACAAGCGCCAGGGAACATATGACTCATTAGACGGCAATATCAGTATTCGCGCAGAAGAAGCATTACCGAGTTTTTTGAAAGATTCCATGAAAATGCTAATCCGTGAAGAAATCCCGTATCTATTTCAGGAAGCATTCGGTCTTGAACAGCGACGGCTCGAGCAGTGCGAAAAGGAAATGGACAATCTGAAAACCGAAGCGGTATTGCCGCTAGCTACGCGCCACGGACTTTCTGCGCTTGTTCTTCTTGGCAGTAAGACATCGAACGAACCGTATACAACAGAAGACGTCAGATATTTACAGAATGTCGCGCAGGAGGCGGCCTATGCATTAGAAAATGTGATACTTTATAAAAACGCGCTTGAGCGGATTGGGGTAAAAGTTTAAAAAAGATAAAAGAAAGCAGGGAGACATAAACCCTGTTTTTTATTTTATTGTCATGCTGAACTTGTTTCAGCATCTCATAATCAACATAGAATTTATGAAAACCTATTATGTCTATATTATATCCAACACTCTCTACACAACGCTTTACATCGGTGTGACTAATGATTTAATACGGAGGATGTATGAACACAAGAATCATTTAGTTAGGGGTTTCAGTGCGAGATATAATCTGACCAAATTATTGTATTATGAAGAAACCGATGACATCTGTGCGGCTATCACGAGAGAAAAACAATTGAAGAATTGGCATCGGGTGTGGAAAATGAATTTGATTCAAAAGCAGAATCCAAATTATATTGACCTAGCGGAAAAGTGGTATGGAGATCCTGAAGCAAGTTCAGGATGACAACGAAATGTAACAAAAGTGAGTACTTCGATATATTCACACAAATAGACCATTTATCGCACATTTTTATGTGCATCGTGTCATATTTAGTGTAATTATTTCAGATTTGACTTTTCCGCAGATTTTTGTATAATATCTCTGTAACTAAAAGGCATCCGACTGGAATCCTAATTTTTCATAGTAGACAAGGATGCAGATACAAAACTACATTTTACTTATTGAAGCTGGCTTGCTTTTTGCGCTGGCTTTTTTATATGCTTTTTGTGAATCGGTAACAATTAAGTTTCTTACACCTATTCTATTTAAGAAAAAAGCGGTATGAAAATGAGTATCATTACTGAAGCAAATACAATAATTCTTTGGTCTCTTTCCATATTAGAATTGATTCTCGCATTGTATATTTATTTTCGATATCAAAAAACTCAGTCTATCTATGCGCTCTGCGCTATGCTTTTTGGTTTTTCACTAATGTCCTTCTTTGTTGGACTTCTCATGACTTCGAATACAGAAATGTCAAAGTTGATTATTGCCAGGGCAGCATTCTACTCTGGTACGGCCAGTTTCGTAAGTCTCCTTGCATTGGCAATGTATTATCCGTTGCCGACAAATATGGATCCTCTTGTTCGCCGATTGGTAATATTTGGATCAATATTTATTGTCTTGCCAGCAATAATATTACAGCCAAGCTTCATTAATGATGTTAATGTAAATGAAGGATTTATCGATATTAAACCAGGTAATGCGTTCTGGGCGCTCTTCATAGTATCGTTGATATATTTGTTGTTATCACTATATTTGTTAATAAAAAAAATAAACATTGTCTCGGTGCAACTAAAAAAACAGGTAACCGCCGTTACTATAATAATTGGTATTAGCGGTTTAGTTGGCGTGGTTATGGATCGCATCTTCCCCCTTTTTGATTTATCAATTAACATGGCATATTCTCCGCTATTTGCCGGTGTCGTGGCGGTTATGATTGCAGTGATAGTATTGAAGAAGTAGTTGGATCTTTGTCCTATATGTTTTATAAAGAATTTTAATATATAATAATTTAATTAAATGGTATGTTAAAGAACAAAAAGATATTATTAGGAATTACTGGATGTATTGGTGCTTATAGAATGTGTAGTTTAATAAATAGACTAAAGGCTTCAGGGGCAACTGTTAAAGTTATTATGTCGGCGGCTGCCACGCAATTGATTTCACTGGTAACTATACAGACATTGTCTAATTCGCAAGTATATTTAGATACCTTTGAAACGCACGATAAAACCGTTGTTGAGCACATACATTTAGCTGATTGGTGCGACATTTTTGTATTAGCACCGGCGACTGCAAATACAATAAGTAAATTATCATGTGGAATAGCTGATAATTTACTTACAACAGTAATGTGCGCACTCCCGAAAAAAACGCCAGTACTTATTGCGCCCGCTATGAATTGTCATATGTGGGAAAATGAAATAATCCAGTCAAATATTAGCAAATTGAGAAATATTAAAATAGGCAACTTGGATAAATATAGCATCGTTGGACCGATCAAAGGAAAATTAGCATGCGGTTATGAGGGTGAAGGAGCGCTAATTGGAAATGATGTCCTTCAAAATAACATCGAAAAATTATTAAAGCAATGGAAAAAATAAATAAGCAAAAGTATTTAGCTGTTACAAAATATTGTGATTATGATAATCACAATATTATAGATTTTGTTAAAAGTTATAAAAAGGTCAATCAGAATGATAAGGATCTTGCGATAGCACTTTTTGAATATGTAAGGGATAATATTAAATACAGGGTTGGCGCATGGAGTAAGAGAGCTTCTGAAACTATGGAGAGTCAGACGGGCATGTGTACCACTAGTACAAATTTACTTGTTGCGCTTTTTAGAGCTGCAGGTATACCGAGCGGATATTGTATATATAAGGTAATTGGCGGGGAATCTTTTGGGCATATTCTTCCTTCTTTTATCAAGGAAAGTATTAGTAGTTCATCGGTGCATATAGTTTGCTTTGTATATATAGATAATCGCTGGATAAAATGCGACCCATCAACGGATACAGAACTTTCATTGAAGACAAAACATATTGATAATCTCACAGATTTGATTATATGGGATGGGGAACATGATGCAGTGCATCCAATAAATGAAAAGCACATTATTAGCATGAGTGAGCCTTTGGATAATATTGATTATCAACTAGAGAAAAAACCGAGATATATTACTAAACATTTTATCTTTCCAATAGGTAATATCTATATCGATTTTCTCAGGAAAAGGGGACATCAAATAAGAAGTAGAGAAGATATTGATAAAGAGTTTATCAAATGGTTTAAACAAAATCATTTATCACTATACGTAAAATACAATTTGTTTAGGACTCCATGGAAATGGTATAAAAAAGTAAAAAATAATTATATAGTAAAAAATGAGAGTATTAGTGACCGCCGGTCCAGTTTGGGTTCCCATCGATAAAGTAAGAGTAATTACGAATGTTTTTGCAGGTAATCTTGGTTTTGAAATAGCAAAAATCGCTAGCAGAAGAGGACACAAGGTTACACTGATGTTAGGACCAGGAAGAGTTTGTGATCATAAACTTAGATCTATTAAAGTTAGATTAATAAAATTTCACTATTATGATGAATTGTTTCGGATATTCATTAAAGAAATTAAAGAAAATAAATACGACGCAATATTTCATTCCGCCGCAATATCCGATTATCAGTTATCAAAAAAATATAGTGGGAAAATAAAAAGTGGCAAGAAAACGATATTTTTGAAACTGAAGCCAACAAAAAAAATAGTAAATTATATTAAAAAAATTACCCCCAGTACCATTCTTGTTAAGTTCAAGTTGGAAGTAAACAAAACATCAAAACAATTAATTCAGATCGCGTCCAAAAGTATGGCGGAGTCACGCGCCGATTTCATGGTGGCAAACGAATATAAAAGAGTTAGAGGGGTTCACGAGGCATTTATATTAGACCATGCCAATAATATCATTTTTATTAAAGGAAAACGACAAATAGCCAAAAAGATTGTCAATTTAGTGGAAAAACAGAATACAATACAATGAACACTTTTGCGTATACCTGTCTTTTAACCGCGATATTAACTGTTGCACTAGGACTGTTTGTTTTATTTGGAAATAGGAAGAAAGAATTAAATCAAATATGGTTTCTTGTCAGTTGTGTAACTTCAATATGGACTATAGGTTTATTCGGTACCGTCATTGCTAATAACTCTGATCAGGCATTGATTTGGCAAAGGTTGTTGTATATTGGTACTGCGTTATTACCCGCCGTATTTTTTCGTTATAGCGTTGTATTAACCGGCAGGACAAAAAAGAAATACTTGTATATTACTATTTTTTTGTATGTCATTTCGGTAATATTTTCGATTCTCGTTTTTTCTAAATTGTTTATCGAGCAAGTGAGTCCCAGGACATATTTTGGCTATTGGCCGGTAAAAACTGGAAGCATATACCCAACATTTCTTATATATTTTGTTGCAGTCGTTTTTTGGAGTATCAGAAATATATATATTGAATATAAAAAAGCTCTTGGTCTCAGATCACAACAGTTATTATACATGTTTGTCGCGTCATTGATTGGATTTGTTGGTGGATCTACAAATTTTTTACTAGATTTTAGATTAAATATTTATCCTGTTGGTAATTATTTTGTTTTCATTTATGCGATTATTACCGCCTATGCAATCGTCAAACACAGATTGTTTGATATTAGGGTGGTTATATCTCGCTCCATTATCTATTTCTTTCTCATTCTTTTTACTACGTTTGCTTTCACTTCAGCTACGTTTCTGACCGGTCTTTTTATCCAAGAGCTTGGCGGGTCGGGGTTTCTCGCGACTATCCTTGTCTCGCTTGTAATAGTTTTCGGTTTTGATCCGTTGAAGCGTTTACTGGCAAAAATTACCGATGCAATATTCTTCAAAGGCGAGGTGGACTATACCGAAGCCACCCAGATACTGACCGAAATGGTCAGTGTGAAGATCGAGCTCGATGATCTGCTGTCGTCAGTGGAGTGGAAGCTCGCCAGTATTCTGAAAATCAAATATGCGGACATATTATTGCTCACGAAAAACAAACAGTCATACAGCAAGCGTAGAAATAACAACGGTAACGGTAATAATACGCGCGTCGATGCGAATGGCTCGGTCGCCAAATACGTTCAAAAAACCGAAAAAGTGGTTGTCCTCGAAGAGCTTGAGCGAAAAATCTCCGATACGGCCGATGAACGCGAGCGCAAACAGCTCGAGAAATCACTAGCTGAGGTAAAAGCCACGGGCGCGGCAGTGATCGCGCCGATCATGCTCGAGGGCGAGGTGACTGGCCTCTATGTGCTGGGCCAGAAGCGATCCGGCGATGTCTATAGCGGAAACGACCTGAAACTGCTCGAAGTCTTGAGCCCGCTCATGGGGTCGGCGATCGAGAAGTCGCGGCTCTATGACGAGGTAAAATCATTCAGTGAAAAGCTGAAGGTTGAGGTCGAGCACGCCACGGCCGATCTTCAGATGGCCAACGTGGAGCTAAAGAACCGGAATGTCTACTTGAACGCTCTCCAGAGTATCGGCAATATCATCACTCGGTCGCTCGACTTCAAGAAGGTTACCCAGGCGATCGTTGACGGCATCGCCAATGAGCTGGGGTACATCGGGGGGGTTATTATTTTACGCGGAGAAGGTGAAAAAACGCATCCGGTGGCCATCACGATGACAAAAATCACTCAAGCCGCGGTCAAACTCCTGCCCAAACAGCTCGAACAATACAGCGGCACGATGGCGGATAAGGATCTGGCGACGGAGGCAATCCGCACGGGAAATATCCAGATCAGCGAATCGCTATCTGATTTCCTGTCCCCGCCGATTCCAAAGCCGATCTGCTATGCTATGCAAAAGCTCGTGGGCGCGAAGACGATCGTGGCCGCGCCGATTTTCTCGGAAAAGGAGATCATCGGATCGATCGTGTTTGTCATCCAAAAATCCAAGAAAGAAGTATCTGAGGACGAGATCCAGATGATGGAGTCGCTGGCCGATCAGATGGGTATTGTCACTAGGAATCTGAAGTTGGTCGAGGAGCTACGGCTGACGAATACCGAGCTGGCCAAGGCGAACGATCATTTGAAACAGCTCGACGAGGCGAAGAACGAGTTTATCTCCATCGCCTCGCACCAATTGCGCACCCCGCTGACCGGCATCCAGGGCTGGCTGTCCATGCTGGTGGACGGCGATTTCGGAAAGATTGACGAAGAAAAACTGAATATTTTGAAACAAGTGCTGGATGCGAGCAAGCGCATGGTCCGGATGGTAAATTTATTCCTCAATATTACGAAGATCGAGGCGGGTAAATTCGTACTCGATAAGAAACCGGCGCAAATCGAAGAACTGATCCAGACCGAATTGATCGAAATCATCAAGGTGGCTGAGGAAAAAGGCCTCAAGCTGGAATACAAAAAGCCGGCCAAAAAACTGCCCGCCCTGATGGTTGATTCGGATAAATTGAAAGACGTCATTTTGAATCTCGTCGATAACGCGATAAAATACACACCGCAGGGCAGCGTCACGGTTTCGGTTCAGAAGATCAACGGCAATATCAGCGTTTCCGTGAAGGACACGGGCCGCGGTATCCCGCCGGATGACGCCAAGCGGCTGTTCACGAAGTTTGTCCGCGGGGAGGGCATCGCCCAAGTCCAGCCGGACGGGTCCGGTCTCGGTCTCTATATTGCCAAGCGCATCGTCGACGCCCACGGCGGACAGATCTGGGTCGAGAGCGAAGGTTTGGGCAAGGGGAGCACGTTTATATTTACTCTGCCGGTAGAATAATAATCGGGCAGGAATTGCGTCGATCGTAAATGCGTAATATATATTTTTTCACGAACGACTAGGCTGCGTTTTCTTTCCTAGTTAGTTAATGTTTTTATTTGACAAAAGATGACCTTTGCTTTACACTAAATAATGCAAACAAAACAACCTAAACAATTGAATATTATTAATGAAAAAAGGAAAGACGGGATCCTTCAATGGATGTCGTTATTTACTTTTTAGACAGGGAGAATAACCATGAAGAAATTTAACAACAAAGGAGTCTCTGCAATCGCCATTGTCTTGATTGTTATTGTTATCATCTTGGCTGGAGGCGCAGTGTGGTGGGGATTTAACAAAAAAATCAATACTAATTCAAATCAGAATATCAATAGCAATGTGAATGGTAATGCAAACACAAATACAACAAATCAGAACACCAACGTTAACATTACGATTGATCCGGTGACGGGTTGGAACATATACACAAACGATAAATATAGTTATAGATTGAAATTTCCGAAAGAGTGGCAACTTGTCCAAATTGATAATGATGAAGAAGTGCAATTAGTAACACAAGGAATTCAAACGGCATACATTCAAAATTATTCTGAAAATCTAGACGTATACCATCCTCAAAAGGGTGAGATTAATGTTGATGTTCATGTCTACAAGATATCAAGTTTAAGTTTAACAGGGTGGTTTGACGAATATTTAAAAGTTAATCGCAGAGATATATATTTTGATGTCACAACGGAGCAAACGGCAATTGACGGTAACGATGCCATAATCGAAAAAATCACGACCGGAAAAACACCGAAAGTTCAAGTCGATACAGAATGGCTAGATGGTAAAATAACAAACTACTATATAAAACACAATCAACAGGTGTTAGAACTTTCAGCGGTCGTGTTGTCTGGCGATGAAAACCTGCTCAATACCGCCGACCAGATCGCTCGAAGTCTGGAATTTACAAACAACATGGCCTTTGATCTGAGTACAAAACTGGATACGGCAAATTGGCAGAAGTATACGAATAGCGAGCTTGGCTTTTTTTTCCTTTATCCCTCTGATTACGGTATTAGAAACCAGGAGGGAAATACGTTATACATCACAAAAAAAGAATATATTGATAGAGAGACAGAAACTCCCATATTTGCGATTTCATGGGAAAAAACGAAACCAAATGATCTGGAAAAATGGATAAGAGATAAGGGTATTAATGATCAGCTAATCGACCTTCCTCAACCGCTAAGCGGGAAGGCATACCAATATGAATATGCCGGAAATGCTATACATCGTGAAGCATATATCCAGCTGAATGAAAATCTGATAAATATTTCACTCGGGGCCTGGTTTGATTACGATATGCTCGATGTGTTTAATACTATTATGTTTAGCCTGAAAGCTGAGTAAGAAGCGAAACGACACATTTTCATTTCGAGAGCGCTTTCGCCGCCTGTTAGCAGGTAGTGAAAGGCCTCTCGAAATTGAGAGGGTGTTAGCACATTGACATGTTTGTATCCGCAATGCGGAAGGAGGTAACCGGTCATGAAGTCAGCATCGATCCTGGGGTTGTTTTTGGTGCTTGGTTTTGTGTATTCATCCGCGTCAGTAGCTGAACAGAATCTCCCCGTCATCGGTGGCACTGTATTGGTTTGTGGGCAAGGAAACGCTGATACCCCAACCCATCTTCGAGGCAGCAAGCTTGAGTTCGCGTGGGATTTCTGTGTTAATGGACTTTATAGGGAGCGAAACATTGGTTATCCCATCGTCGCAACTGAAGATGGAGTGGTTGTTTATGCCCAGGATTACCGACCTGGCCAAGACGATTGGGGTAACTGCGCGGTTATTCGCTACAAGGGCGCGGAAGAAGATGAGGGTTTGAATGGACATCTAGAGAAGTTGTTCGTCAAGCCTGGTGAAGAGGTAAAAGCTGGCCAGGTAATCGGCTTGATGGGTGATGCCGATGGAAGATACAACGCGCATCTCCATTATCAGCGACAACAAGGCGACAACCCAAACGGCCAGTCGATCTCATCAAGCTTTTCGGACGGTGGAAATCCTATCTATGGCAGTATTGTTGTTTCCCGCAACACCGCCCTGTTTGACCAGGCTTACAGTCGCTACGGCTCGGCCATGATTGGTTACCCTGAGTATCAGATGTGGGATTTGGACGCAGCCCGTCGGGCTAATTCCAGCCATCCCTGGTACTACGCCTGGGATCCGAATGATCTCTACGACGCTCGGGGCATGCCGAAGAATTGCGCTATCTGGCACTTCAACGGCGGGTTCTTCGGCGATAACGCCATCGTTTACGATGCGCTGGGAGGAGCCAGAGCCGCGATTGTCTTGCATTCAGGCCTATGGACTTTCTGGACGCAGCGTGGCGGCCCGAGATGCCCGGCCAAGATGCCGATCCGGGACGAGAGCAACGTACCATCGAATCTCCGAAGTTACTACAAGCAAAACTACAAAGAGAACGCCGTTACGCGGCTTGACGGCATCTCCGCTATCCAGGAGTGCACGGACGGTGTGATGCTCTGGGCCAATGGTCTGCCGCATTTCGCCTGGTATCCCAACTGCGCCCCCGGCTACTACGAAAATGGCTGGCACCCAGAATCAAGCTATCTCTTTGCCGAGTGCTACAACCGGAACGGCGGCTCCCAGAATCTGGGTCATGCTATTCCAGGCGGAAGCGGCACGGCTCGGGTCCACAACTGGGACGGCTATGACGTTCAGGACTTCAGGCGTCCGGACGGGTCCAAGGCAATCATCTTCTATGATCCGGCCGGCGCTATCCATAACTCCTGTACGGCTGAAGCCCACTGCGTCTACGACAGGAATATCCTGGCGTATTTCGAAAGCCACGGCGACGTAGACAGGTTTGGGTATCCGACCACCGATCAGTTCGAGATGGACGGTAAAATTACCCAGGACTTCTACGAACATCGAAGCGGCAAGCACTGGCGTTTAGAGACGGACGGACATTCCGTTTCCGAGATCGACTTGAGCCGGTGCGTGGACGAGAACAAGATGGCCAAGGCTGGGGCAGACGAGTGCTATCGTTCTCCTGACAACCTTATCGCAAACGGAAGCTTCGAGAGCTGTCTCGACTGCTGGGAAACGCCGATCTGGCCGACCGAGCACTGCGACATTAATCTGGCGACGCCCATGGCCGAATTCGTCATGCACGGGAATGCCGACATCTGGAGCGTCCAGCTGTCACAAACCCTGCCCCGGATCACGGCCGGCGAGAAGCTGATCCTGAGCTATGAACAGCAGAGCGTGCGGACCGTCCACACTATGCTCGGTCTGACCGTGCAGGTGAACGGCCAGTACGTCAACTGCGGTTTGTGGCAGGATTATCGCCAGTCGCCGGGCGGCTGGGAAGAGCACCGTTTTCCCATCACCGTTACCAGGACTGCTTCAACGGCGAAGCTGACCTGGGCGTTCGGCGAGACCGGCGGAAGCATGTTCCGGATCCGCAATATCCGGCTCGTGTCTGACGACAGTCCGCCGCCTCCACCACCCCCGCCACCTCCAACCTGCACGGGCGAGGATGATCCGGGCAGCTTCATCAGCAACGGCAGCTTCACCCGCGGCCTTGACTGCTGGCAATTCACCAAGCCGGCCGGTCTCGACTGGCTGGTGCCGGTGGTCCAGGACGATCACACTCTCAGAGTGAGCGTGGACCATGCCCGGCAGTGGCACGAGCTTTCTCTCACGCAGGACTGGGTTTACACGCAGGCCGGAAGCGCGTGCGAGCTCGTTTTTACCGGCGCGGCTAATCCGCCGTGCGCGATCACGGCTGTGATCGAGTGTTCGAACGGTGCCAAGCCGCTGTGGCAAGGCGTCAATCTCACTCTGGCCTCGGCCGATCAGCCGATCGTCCTGCCGTTCTGGCCGGAAGTCACCGACCCGGCCGCGAAGCTCATCTTCTACCTCGGCCAGGACGCTGGTTCAGTCTGGCTGAGGGACATCAGCGTCCAGTGGCGGCAGTCGGCGTCGGCCAGCATGGCCAAGACGCTATCCGCCACGCCGAATCCCCTCAACCCCTCGACGACTATCTCCTTCACCCTTAACCAGGCGAAACCGGTGGCTGTCGAGATCTACGACGTATCCGGCCGGCGGGTGCAGACGCTGTTCACTGGCGAGCTGCCGTCCGGACCCCAGGCCATTATCTGGAACGGCCGCGACGATCAGGGTCAGCGGGTAGCGAGCGGCATCTACTTCTGCCGCGTCCGGTCAGGCATCGAACAATCCGAGCGCCGGCTGATCGTGGTCCGTTAGGAAAACAAACATCGCACAAACGTCCTCTGGGCGCGAACGCAAGTTCGTGCCCGTTTTATTGCTGGGAAAATATCATATGAAAAAAATTATAAGTGTAGTATACTATTATCAAGCACGAAAAGCCGCCCATGCCGTTCGTCAGGAGCGCAAATATATGGGAATATTGACCATTTGGCATTAAAATAGCTATGTATGCGTAAAAATTTTTGGTACTTTGTCATTTTTCTACTGGCGGCGCTCACCGGGGGTGCGGCGGTGATGTATGGCTTGCAATCAGTGCCGAGCTTCGCCACCACGATGTGCTCTGTGAAAACAAACAGAAATACGGAAGTGCCGCCGCTGACCGAAACGTTCCAAGCGCAGGGAATTACCTTCATGTACCCAAAAAATCTGACGCTTCTTTCGATTTCGGCTGAAAACGGCTCGACGACGGTGGGCGAACTTGAGTCGACTGAACAGGCGACCATCACTGATCCGCTCTCGAAGCAAGACGTGACTGAATCGCTTATCAGACTGGCGATTAGCAAAGAGCCAAACGCCGAAAATCTTTCATTGCCTGATTTTATCAATGCGAAATCCGAAACAGCGAACGAAAAAGTCCGTACCCGGGATGACCGCGACGGGAATATCGGCATCCGCCAATGGATTTGGTTCCAGGGCAATCCGATCACGGATTCATATCACACCTATTATATCCAGACCGGAACAGGTATCTGGCAGATCCGAGCCGAAATATTTGACCCAAATCCCGACTCGGCTACCTATCTCAAAGCGAGTCAGACGGTGAGCGATATTTTTGACAGCGTAAAACTCGAATAAGTCGAGGCAGTAATAAATAAAACGGACCATGTGGTCCGTTTTTTTATCAGCCGTCGCGTCATAAAGCCGTCGGTGGATAAGCTACATTGACAGGTATTATTGATGGCGCATACTAAAGGCAGAAAGAAGACGGGCTTTCACGGCTCGTTTATTTTTTTACCAAGAGATCCAACGCGACGGGCATTGGCCGGTTTTGCATATCCGAAAGGGGTATGAGACCGTAATGATTGCCCGTTCTTTTGACAATACCTATCGCTACTGTCTCTATTAAGAAAGGAGGAAAAGGAGGCGTTGAGTCTCGGTTTCAGGGTGTGTTATTGCTCATCATCTCAACCACTGTCGTTCGGTACGACAGGGAGGTAAATCCAATGAAACGCTCCGGTTTTTTCTGCCTTATTCTCGCTCTCCCCCTTACGTTAATTATGGGGTGCGGGCAGGAGCAGGCCGTATCAACCGAACCCGTTGATCACTCGGGAGAGCAGTTGCTGCCGGACTCACTGGCACCGATTGTCGGTTTGCTGGCAGACTACCCTGGCTACTGTTTCCATCTCAACATGCGTTGGCTCCGCCAGTTCCCGCCCGGCGATCAGTACAACACGAAGAACTGCGGTCAGGCCTGCGGGGTGATGCTGGGCGGCTACTTTAACAATGGCTACGTCGAACCATGGGTCATCACCGCGGAAAATCAGTTCTTAGCCGATCGCCTCGATGATTCGCGTTTCGACAGTCCCAACGGATGGTACACTAACTTCTCCGGACGAAACGCCCTGGGCATCCTTCTGACTGAATTCCACGGACTTCATTACACCGTCTACTATGGCAATCGCGCCAATGACGTGATAAACGAGGTGGCGCACGGACATCCCGTGATTTGCGGCGTCATGATCAAAAAAGGCCGCATCGTCAGTTCCGGCGGAACGGCACACTGGGTTCTCGCAGTTGGCTGGAACGGAAACGTCATTCTACACGATCCGGGAAGCTCGTACGGCTGTTACAGACAGATTTCGGTCAGTGACTTTGAGGCTTCCTGGGCTACGCAGGGGAAGATATATGTACCAGTCAGGCGATAGTGAGATTACCTGGAAGCCGTGAAAACGACTTCCCTTTTCTGACGATACGATATAAAATAAACTATAATTAAGCATACAACCCATGAAACAACCAACAACCATCATTTCCTTTGCCGTCATTCTGGTTTTATCAGTGGTGCTTGGCGCCTGGCTTTTCGCGGTCAGCCGGGCAAAAACAGAACCATCCGATCAAATTAGCCTCAGTCAAACGCAAGCCGATCCGGCATTTAGGCCGTTAAACAGCGCCGGACAGACGACTGCGTATATTAGTGCTCGCTATGGTTTTTCGCTTGTCGTGCCGAGTGAGTTTTCTTATCAGGTCGTGCCGCCAATTAAAACAGAGAGTTTATTGGTTCGTTTTTCTCGAACAAATAAAAACACCAGTGAGGGGCATAACCGTAATACGCCCGATGGATTCAATACCTTTGCGGACGACGTCATGCACCTGGCAGTTTATACCAACGATGAAAATATTTCATCTGACCAATGGGGTCGGCTGGCGCCGTGGATTGAGCGGAACATGCCTGGTGAAACTATTGTCAGAAACGAAACGCGCGTCGTCGGCCTAAACACAATTGTACTCACCCACCAGGGAAATGGGGTTGGCGGTGCGGTTGGGCAATACCTGTATTTTATTACCTCGAACGAAATACTGGTACTAATCTCAAACGACGTTTCTGAAGAAACGCTGATGACGATTGCTGAATCGGTGAGCCTTAAGTAATATAGCGAAGAAGTGGTTGTGTGTCCGCTAAAAAGACTGGGCCAATCGGATGGGGTAGCTAGCAAGGCGATCGGACCGCGGTTTCTACGGCAATTACTGCAATAGAAACCATATATTAGTATCAGTCGATAATCGAGAGCCATAAATTATACTGAAGTCAGTTCGTTTATTTTTTTACCAAGAGATCCAACGCGACGGGCATTGGCCGGTTTTTCATATCTGAAAGGGGTATGAGACCGTAATGATTGCCCGTTCTTTCGACAACACTACCAATAGAAAAGGAGAGGAGGATGAACACACGCAGGGATTTTCTGAAGGTCTTGCCGGTAATTGCTGGAGGGTTATTGCTTGGCTGCGGAAAGAGGGGAGGTGTGTTATCACCTGAGTCACAGGAGGAATGGCCGCCCAACGGCATTTTCCCAATACCACAATCACAGCTTCCGGAGCAGTGGGAGTATGCAGTCTATCGTGAGATCTGCTACGCTCTCTCGAGAGATCACTACAACAACAACGACTGGGGTGCCTCGGACGAGATTATCTGTAACGATGGTTGCTGGTTCGCGGGGGATTGGAATTATCGTGGGCTTGGCGTCGGCATCGGGGGGCAGTGTAAGTCGTTTGGGAGCACCATCGTTTCACGGGCGACGGGTGGGATAGTCACGCTGCCCAGCGGGTATGCCTATGCGACACGAAGCATCAACGTGGTGAGGCCCGGACAGGTCATTCAACGATCAAATGCCGGTGGACGAATCCCTCATACCGCCATCGTTTTCCAGGTTATGGAAAGGGATGGGGTCGGACATCCGACAAGACTGGATGTGATCGACTCAAATTTCATCGAATCCAACAGGATTACTCGTCACGTTCTGCCGATGTGGGGTCATATCCTCTCACAGTACAATGTGTGGTAAACTAGGGGGAGGAATCCAACTTCCCCTTATTCTAACAAATTACTATTATTATAAAAACAATGAAAAAACAGGTTGTATTATGGTCAGTCGTAATAATGGCTGCAATCACAGTAGGTGCGTGGCTTTATCTCGACGGTCGTAATAATCAAAATGACAATGCTACGATTATTAATAATAATAGAAATAACTATACCATCGCAGATTTCGAGACGAAGACTTTGACAGATTACAATGTTACATTACGTATTCCAACAGGGTCAGATATGGTTCCACAAACAGTTAGTGGTTCCAGCTGGCAAATTACTATCATGACGCATCCAGCCATTGGAGATCTGGAATATGATCTTACCAAGAACATACCGCGAGACGCCACCAGTCTAGAATCGTATATGGAGCAGATAATATCTGATGACTATCGTTCATCGCTTAAAAATATCACCTTCCATTCACTACCAGGTTATCGTATTGAAAAGCTGAGCGGTGTTGGTGTGTATATTAGCACGATATTTCAAGACAACCAAGGAGATAAGTATAATTTCTACATTGAACAAACCGCTCCATCGACTCCAACAGGATCAATCTCAACTTTTACCGCTGATGACTTAGAAAACGTACGTGATACGTATAGCACGATCCTTGAAAGTATTAGTGTGAACGAATAATTCGAAGAGCAAACAGATTAATATGCAAGCACAGCGATAGCTTCAAAATGACCATCGGTGGATAAGCAGCGTCTTACTGATTTTGCACTTTGTAAGTGAAGAGAGGTGGGCTTTCACGGCTCGTTTATTTATTTACCAAGAACCAACGCGACGGGCATTGGCCGGTTTTTCATATCTGAAAGGGGTATGAGACCGTAATGATTGCCCGTTCTTTCGACAACCCGTTTCCCTGGTCTAGAAAAAGGAGGTAGCTAGACCTGAGCTGGAAGAATCACGTTACTTGTTGTAGTGGAGTGAGGCCGCATTTCTGAAATGGAGGCAAACTAATGAAGAGGTTCAGTTTTTTCTGCCTTATCCTCGCCCTCCCCCTGTCGTTTCTCGTCGGATGCGCGAAGGAGGGGGCAGTGTCAAACCCGTCGCCCGAAGAGATCAGCGACGATCTTTCGAGCGGAATGCCCATGGTTCGTGGTGCCTATATGGGCATCGCTTCGCCGATTGGGCCAGGGGAGGATCCGGATGATTGGCGCGGAATGAGCGGTATTAGGACCGGAGGCGGTACCATCGATGCCTGCGGGCAAACGATGAATTCGCATCAAGGGGCTGATTACTATGCCCGCGACATCAGCCGGATTGACGGAACAACTTTGGATGAGCATGGAGTTGGCCGTAAGGTATACGCCGGGTTCAACGGAACAGTCGTGAAAGTTGGTTCTGGTTATGGCCAAGGACTCCAGGTAGTGATCTATGATCCTGCTCGGCACGTTGCCCTGCGTTATGCGCACCTCCAGTCCACGGCGGTCCAGAAGGGACAGTATGTCACGGCCAGGCAGTACCTCGGCAGAATTGGGAATACCTCCTCGGGTCCGCATCTTCATCTTGTCGGGTACGAAAACATCGATCACTTCGACGCCAACGGAGATCCTGTCATACCAACACTCTGTGATTCTGAATATTACGCCTGTATTGTCTTCTTTTTCTGCTAAGATTCGGGTCCGCGGGGAAGGCATTATCTTTAACTGCCTTCCCCGGCCTTTTTCTTCGTGCCATAATATGGTTAGAAATAATCATTTTTTAAATCCCCCTCCCATGAAAAGCAATGGCTTATTCATTTCATTGATGGTCGGTTTATTCTTACTGGCTACCGCCGGCTTCTTCTGGCTGGCTAAGGGCATAAAAAGCGAGAAAAGCACCTTGCCCGATTTAGTCACGATCAAGCCTGCGACCGATGGTCAAGAGGTTCATCTACCGTACGCTCGCGTCAGCTTGAAGTTGCCAAAGGCGCTTTTTAACATCACTGATCAGGATCTCACCAAATATAACAAAACAGACTGGGATTCCGATCTCACGTGTGGCTATCTATCGCACGATACGCTTCAAAATAATTTTTTCTGGCTGAGCTATCGATTAAATAACGGTTGTGCCTTTGAAACATCATTTCCGACGCTGAATGAACTATCAGCTATTAGTGATTTAAAGAATATATCTTGCAACAATCTTACAAGCTTGGTCGATTTTGCTCAATGTAAAAGTATCAATGATGTAAATACCAAATTTAACGGATTTACAGCGTATAAATATATTCCTGATTATCTTTCGGAGAACAGTGATATTGGAATTATTGCAAAGATATATTTTCTTAGAAAAAACGCTGACCCAGATAAAACGCTGGTTATGTCACTTTCATCAAACACTAGAATTTCAAGACAAGATTTCCAGACGTACACTAATAGCCTTTCTGGTGAGCCGCCAAAATCAGCAAAAAGTCTCATAGATGAAATTGACTTAATGTATGCTTTAGTGAATTCAGTCACCCCGATAATGTAACATAGGCACATATTAAACTGGGTAAATGACACAGAAACGGCACGGTTAACAGCTAAATAGATTTACGGCGGGATAAATTATAAATCTAAAACTGTTTCTGGCTGAAAATAGTCTGAAAGCACGGCGCATTATCGGTACAAGATTGTTATTGTCGCTTTTTTTATTTTTTAAAAATGGTATAATAGACCTATCATGTTATATACCTCCTACATTGTAACGCGAAAAATCATCCGAGATATCATACTGATCGTCGTGGTATCGAGTTTGATTATTACGTATTATACCTTCCGGACGAACGCCTACCCGAAAACCGAGGTGAGCGAGCGAACCCCGGAAACACTGAAGTTTTCCTATGAGAACGTAAACTTTAACAGTACCGACAACGTGGCGTTGAAGGGGTGGTTTATACCGGCGAAGAAAAAGGAAGAAAATAAAAATCCGGCGACGGTTATCGTTCTCCACGGATACGGCCTGACCAGGGCCGAGGCCTTGGATTGGTGTCATTACCTGCATGATACATATAACTTGTTCCTGTTCGATTTTCGGGGACATGGGAGTAGCGGGGTGAAGCCGGTGACATTCGGTTATAAGGAATCGAAGGATGTTCTCGGTGCACTCGAATATCTGAAAACCCGATCAGACGTCGATCGGACGCGGATTGGAGTTTTTGGGTATGACATTGGCGCAAACGCCGCCATACTCGCGGCGGCTGAAACAGCCGACATCCGGATGGTTATTGCTGACAGCGCGACTGATCGTTTTTCTACCAGATTGGATACGATGTATGAGCAATATTCATTCCTGAGAAAGCCGCTCGCCTGGATGACTGGCCAATGGTTTCGATTTCTAGCCCAGACAAATCCGAGCAAATTTGTGCCGGCGGACAGCGTCCGGAATACCACCGCGCCGATATTGCTCATGGCCGCCGAGAACAACGATGAAGGATCAGCGCAGAGTGCACGGGATATCCACCAAAACGTAATCTCGAAAGGGACGGAACTCTGGACCGTGTCCGGAAATTACGAATCGTTGTTCATGGGCCAACGGGAAGAATATAAGAAACGCGTGCTGCAGTTTGCGGGCGATCACCTCTAATACTTCCCGACAAACACAGAAATATGCCGGCTTTCGGGCATTTTTATTTTTTTCAATATTATGGTATAATTCATACCATGAAAAATGCGAAAACCCTTCGGATGGTCAACCTGCGGGGAAAGCGTGTGTTGTACCGGACGGCCTATGATGTTCCGCTGGAAAAGGCGAAAAAAGGATATGTTGTCCGCGATGATACGCGTCTTGTGGCAACCATCCCGACCCTGCGATATCTTATCCGCCAGCGCTGCCGAATCGTTATCCTGACCTGGTGCGGCCGGCCGGATGGTAAGCAGGTGGCAAAGTACAAATTGGACCCAGTAGCCCGAAGCCTCAGCCGGCTGTTAGGCCAGCGGGTAAAAAAGCTCGACGATTGCATTGGTCCAACCGTGACGAAGGCGCTGGCAGTCCAAAAACCAGGCGAGGTGATTTTACTTGAAAATGTGCGTTTTCATGCCGAGGAAGAAGCGAAAGACGCCGGCTTCATGAAAGAACTGGCGGCGCTCGGAGAAATCCAAGTTTTTGATGCATTTGCGCAGGCGCACCGCGACGTCGCCTCCATCGTCGGTCCGCAGCGATATCTGCCGACGGTCTCTGGTTTTACGGTAATGAGCGAGATCGATACGCTCAGCCGACTGATGCGGCAGCCGAAACGTCCGTTTGTGGCGGTAATCGGCGGCGCAAAAATAGAGGATAAGGTGGCGCTGTTAACTCGATTATTAACAAAAGCAGATTTTGTCTTATTGGGCGGCGTGGCCGCCAACACGATACTCCAGATAAAAGGCATCGCCGTCGGCCGATCGCGGGTGAGCGGGGCAGCTGCCCGGGTCGCCCGGAGCCTGAAACTGACTGATGTAAAAATAAAAATACCGGTCGACGTCGTGACTGCTACCCGGATAAGCAAGGATGCCGCCACCGCCGTCCGGGCCGTCGGTAACGTTAAACCAAACGAGTATCTGCTCGATATCGGTCCGGATACGGTGAAGCTATATGGTGAAATAATAAAACGGGCGAAAACAGTACTTTGGAGCGGGCCGATGGGCTATTTCGAGCTAGCGCCTTTCGCCCGCGGGACCTTTGCCGTGGCCCGGGCAATTGCCCGGATAAAAGGCCGCAGCGTGGTCGGCGGGGGAGATACGGAAGCAGCCCTGGAAATGTCGGGTGTTGAAAAAAAGATTGATTTTGTTTCGACGGGCGGCGGCGCAATGCTTGATTTTCTTTCTGGCGTCGCCCTGCCGGGCTTGCGCTATCTGAATAAACGATAAATTCATAAGCGGAGACGAGTTATGTCCACAAAAATTGAACACCTGAATGCCCGGGAAATTCTTGATTCGCGCGGGAATCCGACGATCGAGGTGCGGACGACGTTAGCCGGCGGCGTGCGTGGACGCGCCTCAGTCCCGGCCGGCGCTTCGAAAGGGTCGAAAGAAGCGCTCGAATTGCGCGACGGTGATATGAAACGGTATGGCGGGCAGGGGGTGTTGAAGCCCTGTCAGTTCATAAACACCCTCATCACGAAAGAGCTGAAGGGTTTCGACGCCGCCGATCAGAAAGCCGTCGATAAAAAGCTGATCGCGCTGGATGGAACGGAGAATAAATCAAAGCTCGGCGCCAATACGACGCTGGCGGTTTCGTTGAGCGTGCTCCGGGCGGCCACAAAAGCGCTCCATCTGCCCTTGTATCAATATCTGCGGCAATTATCCTCGCTGGCCAGCTCAAAAGAGTATTCCATGCCGACGCCGGTGATGAATATTTTCAACGGCGGCAAGCACGCTGACACAAACCTTGATTTCCAGGAATTTTGGATCATCCCGTATTCCGCCTCGACGGCCCGCGAACGTATCCGAATGGGCGCGGAAGTTTTTCATAAGCTGAAGGACGTGCTGCAAGCTGAAGGGCTCGATACGGACACGGGCAATGAAGGCGGCTACGCGCCGGACATTAATTCAAGCATTGACGCGCTTGAATGGATTATCCAGGCAATTAAAGCCAGCAAGTATAAGCCCGGCAAAGACGTCTTCCTCGGCATTGACGCGGGCGCGAACTCGTTTTACGACAAAGAACGCGATACCTATTTTATTGAAGTCGAGGACGCCGCGTTTGATACCGACAAGCTGATCGATCTCTATAGCCGCTGGGCGGATACCTACCCGATCACGTTGCTCGAAGACGGTTTGCGCGAGGACGACTGGAGCGGCTGGCAGCGACTGACCAAAGCATTGAGCGGAAAAATGACGATTATTGGCGATGATATGTTTTGCACTAATCTGAAAATATTAAAGGAAGCCATCCAGCGCCAGGTTGGAACGGGTATTCTGATCAAGCCGAATCAGGTTGGCACGATCAGTGAAACGATTGAAACCATGGAGACAGCCAAGCAGAACGGCTATAAAATCATTTGCTCGCATCGCTCGGGCGAAACAACCGACACGACGATTGTTGATCTGGCCGTCGGTCTGAACGCCGATTATTTGAAAGCCGGCTCAGTCTCGCGCGGCGAACGGGTGGTGAAATATAATCGATTGATGGAAATCGAGGACGAAGTCGAACGGCAGAAATAAGCAATACTTGCATGGCAGCTAAAAAAACAATCAAACCAGTTGTTCTGATCGTCATTGACGGCTGGGGCGTGGCGCCGCCGAATTCGGGTAACGCCATCCGACTGGCCAAGACACCCGTTTTTGATCAGCTCGACGCAAAATACCCGCATACCCTGCTGAAAGCGGCGAGCAGCCTGGTCGGTCTTCCGATCGGACAAGACGGCAACTCCGAGGCCGGCCACATGAATATCGGCGCCGGGCGGATTGTCGATCAGGACTCGGTAATTATCTCAAAATCCATCAATGAGGGTACGTTTTTTAAGAACCCCGCTTTTCATGAAGCCATTGGACACGTGAAGCGGAACCACTCAACCCTTCACCTTATGGGCTTGCTGACGGCCGAACAAAGCGCGCACAGCGATCCGGATCATTTGTTGGCCCTGCTCTCGTTAGCTCATGGCGAAGGCCTGAAGAATGTGTGCCTGCACCTCTTTACCGACGGCCGGGATTCTCCTCAGTACGCCTCAGTCGGCTATCTGCGCGATCTCTTGGTGGCATTGAAGCGATATCCCGAGGTAAAAATAGCCTCTCTCCAGGGACGTTTTTATGCGATGGATCGGAAAAAGGTCTGGTCGCGCACGGAAAAGGCGTTTAACGCGATTGTCTGCGGACAGGGGCTGGAGCAGACGGACCCGATCAAGGCCGTCATCTCTTCCTATAACCGCGGCGAGAGCGACGAGTTCATCCGCCCGACTGTTTTTTACGAAAAGGGTAAACCAATCGGGACGGTCAACAATAATGACTCGATCATCTTTTTTAATCTCCGGTCTGATCGGACGCGACAATTGACCAAGGCTTTCGTGCAAAGCGATTTCCCTGGTTTTAAACGGTGCAAAGCGATTTCCGGCTTACGTTTTATTGCCATGACCGATTTCGGACCGGACTTGCCGGGCGTGTTGACGGCGTTTCCGAGCGTCGATCTCAAGGGGACGTTGCCGATGGCCCTGCGGCATTTTCGCCAGCTCTATATCGCTGAATCCGAGAAATACGCTCACGTGACTTATTTTTTCAACGGCGGCTACGCCGAGCCGGTCGCGGGTGAACAGCGGGTGCTGATCCCTTCGCCGGACGTCAAATCGTATGATCAAAAGCCGGAAATGAGTGCGTATCAAGTTACCCAGGTGGTGGTTAATAATGTCCAAATGGATGTGTACGATTTTTACGTGATGAACTATGCCAATCCGGATATGGTTGGTCATACCGGCAACCTGGCGGCGACGATTCGGGCGGTCGAAGTGGTTGATGAATGTATCGGCCAGGTTGTCGAAGCGGTTTTAGAAAAGAAAGGGGTCGTTTTCATCACCAGCGATCATGGGAATGCCGAACAAAAGATCGATCTGAAATCAGGCGAGGTGCACACGAACCACACGTCAAATCCGGTGCCGTTTTATATCATCTCCAACCAATATACAGGGCTGCACCTACGAAAGAACGGCGTCGCCGGGGACATTGCTCCAACAATCTTGAATCTCTATAAGATAAAGCCGCCAAAAGAAATGACGGGAAAAGTACTGGCCCGTTTTCCAAAAGGATTTTTAGACACCTAACAAAAAGCCTATGTTTCGAAGACGTTTCGATGTTATCACCATCGGCGGAGCCACTCGCGATATCATGTTTTATACGGCCGAAGGCTGCGTGGTGCCAAATCCGAAAGACCTGCTGCGTCAAAAATTGATTGGCTTCGAATACGGGGCCAAGATTTTACCGACCGCAATTTATTTCGTGTATGGCGGCGGCGGGTGCAATTCAGCGATAACGTTCCGTCGTCTGGGCTTGCGGACCGGCGCATTTGTCAGGGTCGGTCGAGATCATGACGGCGCTGGAATTATCGCCTCCTTGCGGCGCGAGGGGATTGAGACGAAATTTATCGAACAAGATGCGACCGTGGCGACAGGTTTTTCATTTATGGCCATTCAGAACAAGACCAAGGAGCACGCCGCCTTTCTGTATCGGGGCGCGAATGATCGGATGAGAATGGCTCAGGCAGAATTACTTCGAGCGCCGGCGCGGTGGCTGTATCTGGCATCATTGACTGCACCATCGTGGTCGCAGAGCGTATCGAATCTGGTAGCTTTTCTGTCCCAGCGAAAGCAGGTGAAACTCGTATGGAATCCCGGCCAGAAGCAGCTTGCCGCCGGCCGGAAGGGTTTGGCCCGTTTGCTGAAATTGACCGAGGTATTTATCGTCAATGTCGACGAGGCGACCGAATTAATCCTCCGCGCCCAAGGCCGGACGGCTGGCTTAAAAAACCCGCTAGTCTTAGCTAAAATTTTGCGGTCATGGGGACCGAAAATTGCCGTGGTCACGGCTGGCGAGCGCGGCAGTACGGCGTTTGACGGTGAGAAACGATATTTTGAAAAAGCGGTTGGCACGCACGACGTGGACACTACCGGCGCAGGCGACGCCTTTGGCTCAACCCTGACCGCTGGGCTGCGTTTATGTAAAAACGATCTGCGTCGCGCACTGCGGCTCGCAATGATAAACAGCAGCTCTGTTGTTGGCACGATCGGACCGCAAAAAGGATTACTCCGGCGAGCCGAACTATTTGAACGCTACCGAAAGATTTATAAAGAACGTCTCTGATATGAACATGCAAAATTTTTTTTCGCCCCGGACGATCGCCGTCATCGGCGTTTCGCGCAATAAGAATAAGCTGGGCAGTCGGGTGTATTACAATCTTCACGACGGCGGCTACCGCGGCCGGCTCATTCCGGTAAATCCGAATATTTCACAGGTGGCTGGCCACCGCTGTTTTTCAAACGTGCTGGCAGTGCCGGGCCGGATTGATGTGGCAATTATCGTCACGCCGGCGCCGACTGTCCCTGGGATCATTGAAGAATGCGGCCGGGCGCGAATTCCGTACGGCATCGTGATTTCATCGGGTTTCAAAGAAATCGGTCCAGCCGGAGAAGCGCGAGAGCGTGACCTGAAACGACGGGCCGGGAAGTACAACCTCCGATTGCTCGGGCCAAACTGCCTCGGTTTTCTCCATGGCGACAACAGGATCAACGCCTCATTCAGTCGTCCGCTTGAACCAGGCGGAACCGTGGCGCTGATTTCTCAGTCAGGCGCATTAGCCGCGGCGATCACTGATTGGGGCAAACGGGCCAAGGTTGGATTTCGAGCCGTGGTTAGCCTGGGCAACAGCGCCGGCCTAACTGAAACTGATTTTCTCAGCCATTTTCGTCAGGATAAAAAGACGAAAGCGATCCTGCTCTATCTGGAAAGCATTTCAAACGGCCCCGCCTTCTTGGAAGAAGCGAAGCGGGCCATAAAAGTAAAGCCAGTCATTGTCTTTAAGGCCGGCCTCTCAGAGCTTGGTCAAACCGCGGCCAAATCCCATACCGGCGCTCTCGCCTCATCGCGCGAGGTCACGCTGGCGGCGCTCCAAAGCGCCGGCGTGCTGGTGGCCACAACCGTAGAGGAGCTCTATGATTTGGCGATGGTTTTTTCGACCGGTCGGCGCCTCCATGGGCGCCGTTTGGCGATTGTGACGAATGCCGGCGGCCCCGCGATTATCGCGACCGATGCCGTTGCCCAAACGCCGCTGCGCTTAAGTACGCTCACGGCTGCCACCGCGCGGAAATTAACACGCGCCCTGCCGCCATCAGCCAGCCTAACCAATCCGATTGACCTGATTGGCGATGCTGACGAATCGCGGTATCGCCGCGCTTTGAATATACTCGCGGCTGACCCGACCGTGGACGGCATGTTGGTGATCCTGACCCCCCAGGTTGTTACTCAGCCGACAGCGACAGCTGAAACAATAGTTCAGGTGCAGCGACGCTATCCAGAGAAACCGATTCTGGCCGCTTTTCTCGGCGGAAAATCAGTCGCTGGCGCTTACGCGATCTTTGAAAAAAACCGCTTACCGCATTTTACTTATCCGGAAAACGGCATCCGGGCATTTCAGCGGCTGTTTGAGTATGAAACAGCGCGGCGGTTGCCACGACAGCGAATCATTTTTCCGCGGCTTAAATTCTTCACGCGTTCGCAGATGCCGGTGGACGGCTTGTTGTTACCGCCCGCTACGCAGAGACTGTTGCGACGGTTTGGTTTTCGGATCGCACCGTATCAGGTGGCGAAGAACGCTATCGAGGCAATCCGCGTTTCGAAAAAACTTCACTTTCCCCTGGCTATAAAGCTCCTCAGCCATCGGGTTATCCATAAGGCAAAAAAGAAAGCGATCTGGCTTCAGCTAGACGATCCGGCTCAGCTCCGCCGGCAATTGCGGCAGGCTGAACGACAATTTCCCGCCTCGTATCGGCGGGGCGCTGACGAGGGCTGGATGGTGCAGCGCATGGTGTCAGGTCGTCGCGAGTGGTTTCTCGGCGGAAAACGCGATGCGACCTTTGGACCGGTGGTTATCATCGGCGTTGGCGGCACCGAAGTGGAGAACGAAGCAAGGATCCTAACGCTCTTGCCGCCGTTTACAACCCAGGCCATTCGACGGCAGCTTGAGGAATCTCCGCTGGCGAACCAACTGCGTCAGTCGGTCGGTGATCGCTCGCTTGATCGAAACGCGCTCTATCACGCGGCCGCTCAACTCGGACAAATGCTTCAAACCTATCCACAAATATCGGAACTGGATATCAATCCATATCTGGTCGGAGCCAGCGGCGACGGCGGAGTCGTGGTTGACGCCCGCGCGGTAATCACGGAGGTCCATGAAAATACTGTTTGAGAAGGCTTTTCGCGATAACGAACGGAATCTCATGCGTCAGTGTGGCTACGCGGAATTTTATAATCGTCGGACCGGTGAGGTGAGTTATGTCCGACCGTTGCGCCGGGTGCGCTACCCGCAGTTTCACATTTATCTTGAACGGACAGTCGCTGGCGGCTTAACGGTTAACCTCCATCTCGACGCGAAACAGCCAACTTACGAGGACGGACACGCCCACGCTGGGGAATATGATTCCGAGGTTGTCCGAGATGAGGCGCAGCGTATTTCCTCAATCCTTCAAAGTCTCTAAGATTATGAAGCGCGCGAAAACAAAAAAACATTATCAGCGCTCAGCTGGTATCGTTATTTTTCATGCCGTGACGAAAAAAATCCTACTCGTCAAGACCAGTCTGAGCCCGCGGTGGGAGTGGCCGAAGGGGAAGATCGAATCCGGCGAGACCGTGGAAACGGCGGCGCGGCGGGAGGTACGCGAGGAGGTGGGTTTAAAGAAAATTTGCATCTTGCCACAATTTCAAAAACTCATGCGGTATCACTTCCGGGTCGGCCAGCAGCAGATATGTAAAACCGTATATCTCTTTGCCGGCTTTGGGAGCGGCCGCGTCCGTTTGTCTAATGAACACACGGCCTATCGTTGGTGCGCATACCCAGAGGCCATCCGTTTGTTGAGATACCTGAATCAAAAAGTAATTCTCCGGCAAGTGCATGACCAGCTGCGGGCGCACGGGTATTTGCCCGGCGGAAAAATAATGCTAAAATAGCCTTATGAAAAAGCAAAAAAATATCAGCGGTGTAACGGTTATGGCGATAATGGCGATAATTTTTGTCATATGTCTAATTACGGTTATCGGCGTCTATTACATGCACCGTTTTAAAATCAACAAGCGCGATAATCAACGGAGGGATAACCTCGCGCAAATTACGGTCGCGCTTGATCGGTATTATAAAAAATTCGGCCATTACCCGATCGGCGAGGGTTTTAGCACCGATTCTGAATGGAAAAACGGCAGCGCCCAAACGATTGGAAATCCTTTACAAGAATTGGTCGATCTGAAATACCTCGCGGCGATACCACTCGATCCGGTCAACGCCACGACCGGCTGCTCCTGCGGCCAGGGGTATCGATACTATTACTGCCATTATGAACCTGGTACCGGGCAAGCCTGCGTCCGTGATGCGAATGATAGCGAGGTCTTATCAAATCAGACCTATCATTTAAGCACCTGTCTAGAACGGAGTACAGCGCCTTGCCAGGTCGTCAGCGGTGGCGTCACCTCGGCGATTGGTAATTATAGCCCGGCCCAGTGAAAGCGGGTACCGAGTAACGACCAGGAAGATTTCAAGCGGGGAAATCACCCGATTTTTTCTTTACCGATAGAATAATTGATGGTACAGTAAACCCATGGATCATGTTTGGCGGGTAGCGCCGAAGCTCACCCAGAAAGAACGCAATGCCTTTCCGGAAATTCATCCGATTGTTTTGCAATTGCTCTGGAACCGTGGCTTACGGACCCAGGCGGCGATTGATGAATTTCTCAATCCCGACTATAGCCAAGACGTCCATGATCCGTTTCTATTTCGCGATATGGAGCGGGCGGTTGTTCGGATACAGAAGGCCTTGTCGGAAAAGGAAAAAATTGTCGTTCACGGCGACTATGACGCCGACGGTGTCTGCGGAACGGCAACGCTGGTTTCCACCCTGCGCTTAATCGCCCCGGAGAGTGCGATCGAAGTGTATTTGCCGCATCGTGAGATCGAGGGCTACGGTTTAAATATTGCCACGATTACTGAGCTGGCGAAAAAGGGCACCCAATTGATTATTACCGTTGATTGTGGCACGACTAATACGGCCGAGGTGGCGTTGGCGAAGAAAAAGGGGATGGATGTCATTATCACCGACCATCATCTTGCCCATGGAGAACTACCGCCAGCCGACTGCATCATAAACCCGTCATTAGCTGAGGAAACGTATCCATTTGCCAAGCTGTCCGGCACTGGCGTCGCATTTAAACTATCACAAGCGCTCTTGCGGCGGGCAAACCACCCTGAAGCCGAAGAAAAATGGCTCCTCGATCTCGTCGCGCTTGGCACCATCGCTGATTACGTACCGCTGGTCGGTGAAAACCGAACCTTGACGAAGTATGGCTTAATTGTGCTCCAAAAAACCCGGCGCGTCGGACTCGAAGCGCTATATCAGGTTATGGGCTTGAAACCCGAAAGCATTGATGCGCGGTCGGTCGCTTTCCAGATCGTGCCGCGCTTGAACGCGGCGGGACGAGTGGACCACGCCAATGCCGCCTATGCGCTCCTAATGACTGGCTTGCGGGACGAAGCAGCAGAGTTTGCCCAGAATCTCCATCAGCTGAACCAATCGCGCCAGCGCCTGACTGAGCAAATTGCTCAACAGGCTGAAGAGCAAATCGGCAACGTTTTGCCTGAGCAATATCTCGTGGTGGCGCAGGGGAACGACTGGCCGGCTGGATTAATCGGGCTGGTCGCCTCGCGGCTTTGCGAAAAACACCATCGGCCGGCGGTCATCATCGGCCGGCGGCAAAACCTGATCATTGGGTCCGGTCGGAGCATCGCCGAATTTCATATTACCGAAGCGCTGAAAAAAATAGAACATCTGCTGGTTCATTATGGAGGGCATCGTCAGGCCTGCGGTTTTACGTTGAAAGAAGACGTCAGCGTGACAGATTTTACAAAGGCGCTTTCGCAGCTGGCCGCTGACAGTTTGCACGGTTTGGAATTACGCCCCCAGCTGACGGTTGACGCGGAAATACAATTCAGCCAGATCGATTGGCCGCTGGTCGAAGCGCTCGAGGCGTTCGCGCCATTTGGCGAGGGCAACCCGTCACCAGTTTTCGCCAGTACGCGATTGACGGTGATTGATTGGGAACGGGTCGGCGCCAATCGCAACCATTTACGGCTCGTCACCCGAGACGAGGCAACGGTAAGCCGCCGTTTCATTGGTTTCGGCTTTGGCGCGCGCGGTGACGAATTATTGGTCGACGCGCCGGTTGAAATCGCCTACGAAGTCGGCGTGAACCAGTGGAATGGCACCCAAGAGCTACAATTGAAAATCATTGATCTTCATCGGACCTCATGACGCCCGGACAACTGCGCTATCTTCGATTTTTCGTTTTTGGAACAGGTTTTGTCGTCCTCGTCCTGGAAATGGCGGCCTCGCGCTTGCTGGCCCCGTATTTTGGCGCCAGCATATTTATTTGGGCGAATATTATCGGGATTATACTCATCGCCCTCGCGCTCGGCTACTGGTATGGCGGGCGGCTCGCTGACCGGAAACCGTCCCTGACCCTGCTCATGAAAATCACGATTATGGCCGGTCTTTATGTGAGCGTAGTGCCCTTTGTCTATCGGGCGCTCGCGCCGGCCGTGCTCGACAACTTTAGCCAGAACGCCCTCTCCTTGTCGTTTGGCGCGTTTATTCTGATACTGTGCCTGTTTGCCCCGCCCGTCTTTTTACTCGGCATGGTCAGTCCGTTCGCCGTCCGTTTGGCTACCTCAGCGGTTGAACAAACCGGCTCCTCGGCTGGCTCGCTCTACGCCTGGTCAACAGTCGGCAGTATTGTCGGGACCTTTATTACCGCATTTGTCGCGATCCCCTATGTTGGCACTCAAGAAACGATTTTTATATCGGCGGCGGTCTTATTAATCCTGGGCGCTTTCGGTTGGAGAAAATCCGTCCTGCTCCTTATTTTTATACCGGCCGGATTATTTACGCTTTTATCGCTTTCCACCATATTTTTCGCAAACGGAAAAATCCGACCACGGGCTGATGTGATTTACGAGCGTGAAACGCCCTACCAGTTCATCCAAGTGCTCGAACGCAACAACGAGCGTCTACTGATCACGAATGAAGGCCACGCGCTGCAATCCGTCTATATGAAAAATTCGGTTTTCACGGGACATTACTTTGATTATTTAACGCTTCTTCCGCCGACGCTTAAAAAAGCCGGGCAGCCCCTCGACGTCCTATTTATCGGCGTTGCCGGGGGGACGGGGGCGCGGCTGTATGAACAAGTCTATGGACGCGACTATGACTTAACAATGGACGGCGTTGATATTGATCCCGGTTTAATCGAAGCCGGACGGAAATTTTTTGAGCTCGGCACGCTGCCGGTTGCCATTCACATCGCCGATGGGCGCTCGTTTTTGCGTCAGCAGACCGGGAAGTACGACCTCATCGTCGTTGATGTCTATACGAATCAAATGGCGATCCCGTTCCATTTAGCCACCAAGGAATTTTTTATGTTGGTCGCCGACCACCTCCAGCCGAACGGGGCGGTGGCTATTAACTTCGTCGCTCCGAACAAAAATTCAACCCTATTTGATTCTTTTTTACGCACCCTGGGCACGGCTTTTCCGACGGTAGCGTTTATCAGGCAGCCAAATGCCGTCAATTACCTGGTTATGGCGAGTCAGGCGCCGCTTGACTTCGCGAATGCTGTTTACCCTGCATCAGTCAAGCCGCTCGCCGAAGGAATTACGGACGCGATTGAATTCTATCGACCAACCCACGGCCTCGTCTTTACCGACAATCGGGCGCCGATCGAATTGATGACTGATACATCATATTATTCATACGTATGGAACAAAGCAAAATTATAATTTACTCTGACGGTGGCGCGCGCGGTAACCCCGGCCCCGCGGCAGTCGGAGCGGTTCTGTTTGCGGCGGACGGAATAACAGTGGTCGATAAAATTTCATCCTTTATCGGCGTGGCGACGAATAATCAGGCGGAGTATCAAGCGATTGAATTTGCGTTGGCGCGGGCGCTCGAGCTCGGCGCCCATGAAGTCGAGTGCTATCTCGACAGCGAGCTGGTTGTTCAGCAGTTAAATCTGAAATACAAGGTGAAGAATCAAGGGCTGGGGCCGTATTTCGTGAAAACGTGGAACCTCATTCATCAATTCAAAAAAGCATCTTTCCACGCGATTCCGCGGGAAAAAAATAAGATTGCCGACCAGCTTGTAAATCAAGCGCTCGACAATAATTTGAAATCATAATAGGCAAAATTCGAAGCAGGCAACCCTTTTGATTATGTATAAACAGTTGCTCTTATTATTATTGACAAAAAACAGATAATACGGTATGGTATTGAAGTCTTGAGAAGACCAGATGATCGCCGTCAGGCAAATAAATGCCTGAGGGAGGAAAGTCCGAACACCACCCGGTCATGCGGCCGGGTAAGTTGGCACCTTCGAAATGGAGGCGGAAACGCGTGGTCTGAAGAGCACTATAGACTTTTGAGGCGCGCGTAAGCCAGGGAGAGTGTCACAGAAACAATACCGCTAATGGAGGCATAAACTTGGTGCCTCTGTTAGTAAGGGTGAAAAGAGTGGGCCCACCTTCGCGTGGGATAGCCCGCTTCGGCGGGTGAAAGCAAGAGCCCACAGGTCCGGTCAGTAATGATCGGACGGGAAAAACCCTGCCAGGTGCAAGACCGAATAGGTCCGGTCAGTCGACCGGACGGGTAGGTCGCTTGAGCCCAGTGGCAACACTCGGGCCTAGAGAGATGATCATCCTCTGTACCACTCACTTCGCTTCGCTATGTTTGGGCACAGAGCAAGCCCCCAATTTCAATACAGGGCTTGCTCTGCACCCGAGCGATAGTGGAACGGAGCGAGTGGTGCGGAGACAGAATTCGGCTTATCGGTCTTCTTGAGACGCTAACGACATTTTATGAAAAGAACTGAACTCGTTTTCAGCGGTGTTTTAGTACCAGTTGATTATCTGATGATTGTGGCAGCCGGACTGGTCGCGTATCGATTGCGCTTCCGCGAGATTGCCAGCCTGCGACCAGTCGTCTATGAGCTGCCGCTCAAGGAATTCATACCGATTCTCATCGGCGTTGGTTTGATTTGGGTATGTGTCTTTGCGCTGTCCGGCTTGTACACGATGCGGGGAACGCGGCGATTTCTCGACGAAATCGTAAAAATATTTCTGGCCTGTTCAACGGGCGTCCTCTTTCTCATGGTATTAATTTTTTTCCAGCGCGAGTTATTCTCCTCGCGGTTTATTATTTTAGCCGGCTGGCTGTTAGCAATCGTATCCGTCAGTATCGGTCGCCTGATTGTTCGATCAATCCAGCACGCGTTATTGCAAAAAGGCTATGGCTTACGCAATGTCCTCATCATCGGGTCGGGCGAGACGGCCAGTCTACTCAATAAGCAATTTCGAGCCAGTCCGCAACTGGGGTACCGGGTGCTGGCAGAAATACCTGTGAGTGGAGACGCAGCGATTCAGCAACTTGGCGGTATGCTCCAGGCACAGCCGATCGATGAAGTTATTTTGGCTGACCCGTCTGCTGGCCGAGAAACACGCCTGAAGATGGTTGACCTGTGTCACGATCGCCACGTCTCGTTCAAATATACCGCCGACCTGCTCGATGCGGCAATTTCGAACGTGACCATTGAAACCATTATCGGCCGTCCCATGATTGAGATCAAGCGAACACCGCTTGACGGCTGGGGTCGGATCCTGAAAAGAATCACTGATACATTTTTTGCGGCCATTATCCTTCTTATCTTGTCGCCGCTCTTGATTTGTGTCGCGATTATTATCAAGCTCGACAGCTCCGGACCGGTATTTTATCGTTCGGAGCGGGTCGGCGAACGGGAGCGCCGCTTCGGCGCGTATAAATTTCGCTCGATGGTGGAGAACGCACACGCTATGAAACCCGAGCTCATGAAGTTTAATGAACGTAGCGATGGTCCGTTGTTCAAGATGAAAGACGATCCCCGGGTAACGCGGTTCGGCAAATTCATCCGTCGGACGAGTCTTGATGAGTTGCCCCAACTCTTTAATATACTTCGGGGCGAAATGAGCCTGGTCGGCCCGCGGCCGCACGAACCCGAGGAAGTCCGCCGCTACCAAAAAGAACAGCGGAAATTGCTCGCCATTAAACCGGGTGTTACCGGGCTGGCGCAGATATCAGGACGTTCGGAACTGAACTTTAACGAGGAGGCGCGACTTGATATCTACTATATCGAACACTGGTCACCGTTATTAGATTTTAAAATACTTTTGCGTACCCCCTGGGTCGTATTGAGTGCTAAATCAGCAAGCTAACCTATGAAAATCGCATTAATTCACGAGCATTTGGCTCAGGACGGGGGAGCCGAACGAGTTCTGCAGGCGTTCCAGGAACTCTATCCGGACGCGCCAACGTATACCTTGGTTTATGACCGGAAGCGGGCCAATCCATCGTTTCGAGACCGGAAAATTTACACCTCCTTTATTCAGAAAATACCCCTCGGTTTGCGCCACTATCAATGGTTTTTGCCGTGGATGCCAACGGCGGTTGAGCATTATGATTTATCGGAATACGACGTGATCCTTTCATCGTGTTCCGCCTTTGCCAAGGGCGTGATCACCCGACCGGACAGTATCCATATTTGTTATTGTCATTCGCCGACGCGGTACCTCTGGAGTGATACCTACAGTTACGTTCAAGAGCTCCGCTATCCTTTATTGATAAAAAAACTTATCCCGTTTATCCTGCCCCGGATACGCCTCTGGGACCAATTGGCAGCCCAGCGGGTTGACGAATTTATTGCGAACTCGCAATCGGTACGACAGCGGATCGCAAAATACTACCGACGTTCGAGCGAGGTGATCTATCCGCCGGTCGAAATGCGGAATTTTCAAGTGTCGGACGGCTATGATAACTATTTTCTCATTGGCGGGCGGCTGGTGCCCTATAAACGGTATGATTTGGCTGTTCACGCGTTTAACCAACTTGGCCTGCCGCTCAAGATATTTGGTGATGGACCGGAAGAAAAACGCCTCCGAAAAATCGCGAAGGCGAACATCGAATTTCTCGGACCAGTTTCCGAACAACAGAAAGCTCAGCTGATGCGACGGGCGAAGGCATTTATCTACCCTCAAGAAGAGGATTTTGGTATCACGGCCATTGAAGCAATGGCGGCTGGTCGGCCCGTAATCGCTTTCGCCAAAGGCGGCGCCTTGGATACAGTCGTCGAAAATAAGACCGGAATATTTTTTGCCGACCAGCATTGGGCGGCTTTGGCCGACGCCGTACTCCGTTTCAAGCCGGAAACATTTGATCCGGCAGTAATTCGGGCGCACGCCGAGACGTTCAATCAGGACCGGTTCAAGGAACAAATTGGAAAATTAGTTGAAGAACGTTGGCGGCAACGTAAACATATTTAATCGTTCAATATATCGCCTATGAAATTTTCTGAGCACAAAGAGTTTATTAAACGCAATCGCCTCCTGATCATCGTTCTTACGGTTTTGGTCACCGCGGCCGCATTCGTTTTCACGTATCTGTCGCCGACTACGCATAAAGCCTCAATCTCGTTCGCGGTCAACCGGATTAATAAACAGGACACGGCGGAATACCAGTATGACGGGTATTACGCGATTCAGGCGAGCGATCTTTTCTCGCAGACGGTGGTCAGCTGGTTTTATACACCGTCGGTACTGCTCGAGATCTACGATCGCGCCGGGATTGATCCCTCGATCACGTCACTCGAGACGTTTTCAAGCCGTTTCAAAACCAGAAAGTATTCGGCCCAGAACATCGTCGTAACGTTTTCCGAACGGGATGAACAGACTGCCCAAAAAATATCGCAGTCAATCATCGACACGGTAAAAGAGCGCGGCGCCTCGCTAAACCAAACAGCCGATCGAAAGGCCTTATTTGAGGTCGTCGGTTCGACGCCGGTCATTGTGGCCCAGAAGCCCCCGCTCATTATTAATACGATTGTTGGGCTCGTTCTTGGTTTTTGTCTCAGCCTCGGCGTGATCTACCTTGTCCGGTATTTTAAGACCGGCTAACGCATGCGTATCGGTGTAGACATCCGATGCCTTTCAGAAGCGCGGCCGGGGGGCGTGCCACGCTATACTCGCCAGTTGCTCGAGCATTTATTGCGCTTGGATCAGCAGAACGAATATATTCTGTATTCGAACTCGTGGGCTCGTCCACGCGCCGCTTTTCCGCAAACGAACACGCAACTACGGCAAACGCGGTGGCCGAATAAACTCTATAATTCTAGTTTGGCGTTGCTTCGGCGGCCGCAGCTCGATCGCGTCATTGGACCGGTTGATCTATTTTTCGTGCCAAATATAAATTTTGTAAGTCTTTCCAAAAACTGTCCGTTTGTTCTGACGGTTCATGATTTATCGTTTGAGATTTACCCGCGCTTCTTAAATATCAAACGGCGACTCTGGCACGCGGGCGTATCGCCGCGGCGACTCGCCCGACGGGCCGACAAGATTATTGCCGTCTCCGAGCAAACAAAAAAAGACCTGATCGATGTGTACGAAATTCCGGCGGAGCGGATTGAGGTGATCTATTCAGGTATTGATGAAGAATGTTTTCATGAGAGCGCGGCGGCCGAAATAAAGGCGGTTCTCGCCGCTCATCAGCTCACCCAGCCGTATTTTCTATCGATCGGCTTCCTAGAGCCGAGAAAAAACCTGGTTACGCTGCTTCAAGCCTTTGACCAGTTTAAAGAACGCTCCACATTACCGCATACGCTGTTTATCGTTGGCGCGGCTGGTTGGCAATACAGTCAGCTTCAGAAGATGATTGCACAACTCAAACATGGGCGCGACATCCGGCTCCTCGGCTATCTGTCAGATCGAGAAAAACGTTGTCTCTTGAGGGCAGCCGATCTCTTTATTTACCCCTCGGTCTATGAGGGCTTTGGTTTCCCGCCCCTGGAAAGCGTAGCGGTTGGTACGCCAGTTATTGCTGCTGCCGCTCCGGCACTGCCAGAGGTTTTGCGCGATAGTGCGATTTTAGTACAGCCCTACAATGTCAGAGAATTGACGGAAGCGCTCCTGGCCAGCGCCGGAAATGACAAGTTACGCCAGCTGTTGCTCAGTCACCGACAGGAGGTTTTAAAAAACTATACCTGGCAACAGACTGCCAAAAAAACACTCGATTTATTTACCAATCTCGTAAACAATGCACATCGGAATTGACGCTCGCTTCCTCGGCCCAGGCGGCAAGGGGCTTGGGCGATACACCGAAAAACTCATCACCAATCTTGAAGCGACTGACCGCGAGAATCGCTACACGATATTTTTGCGACCGGAAAATATCGATACCTATCACCCAAAAAATCCGCGTTTTGCCAAGGTATTGGCGCCTTATCGCTGGTATTCCTGGCAAGAACAGATCGGTTTTCCGCGGCTTTTGGCCAAGTATCACCTTGATCTCATGCATTTTCCTCATTTTAACGTGCCGATACTGTATCGACGACCATTTATTGTCACAATTCACGATTTAATCATCACCCATTTTCCGACGGTTCGGGCGACGCGCCTCGGGCCGGTGATGTATTATTTTAAGAGGCTTGGCTATACCGTCGCGATCCGTTCGGCCGTGCGGCGCGCCAAGAAGATTATCACGGTTTCTGAATACGTAAAAAATGAATTGCATGACTATTTCCATCTAGCCAAAGAATCAATTGCTGTCACGTATGAAGCGGCCGATGCGTTCCCGGAGAGCCCGGATGCGCCCGAGCAGATCCTGCGTCGCTTGAAGGTTCAATCACCGTATCTGTTATATGTTGGCAACGCCTATCCGCATAAAAATCTTGAACTGTTACTTGAAGCGTTTGTTGAACTGCATCGGCAGCGTCCGGAAGTAAAGCTGGTCTTGGTCGGAAAAATGGATTATTTCTACAACCGCCTGATCGCTTTACGCCAAGCGTTGAAACTCGATGACGTTGTTATCTTCCCGGGTTATGTCGCCGACGCGGATTTGCCGGCCCTGTATCGCCAGGCGTTGCTCTATGTTTTTCCCTCACTTTCAGAAGGTTTTGGTCTCCCGCCGTTGGAGGCAATGCAATATGGCGCGCCCGTCGCCTGTTCAGCGTACTCCTGTTTGCCTGAAATTCTTGGCCAAAGCGCCGCCTACTTTGATCCAAAGAACAAACATGCTATAGTACAAGTACTTTTAGACCTTATTCAACATGAAGAAAAACGCGCGGTTTTACGACAGCGCGGTTTCGAGCAGGTGAAGCGATATAGCTGGAAAAGCATGGCCGAACAGACCCTGGCATATTATCGCGAGTCATAACAACGCGCATGGAACGAAGGAAGAAAAAAGGCAGCGCCAAGCGAATACCGCTTTCACATCTCCAGGAAGGCGGCTCGATCCCGGAGTCGAATGTCATCAATCTCCGGGAGTTGATGTTGCAAAAAGAAGTTGAACGGTTACGTCAGGAGTTGGAACAGCGAAAAAAGGGGACCGTCTTCGGAAAACTGAAGTCGCTGACCTCCAGCAAGCCGTCGAAAACCGCCGCCCCGGCGCCGTCTCAAAAAGTTGAATCGGTTGAGCTGGCTCCGCCGACAACATTCACGCAACCTGCAACCGCCGCTCCGAAACGCGCCGTCAAGTTCACCCCGCCCAGAATACGCATCGAGCGTCGCCACTTAAAATCGCTCTCGGCATTCATGGCCGTCTCGCTCGGTTTAATACTGCTCGTCTTCGGCTTATGGTGGTATCAGCGCCTGCTCGACGTCCGCGGCCAAGTTCTCGCCATCTCTATTCGCGCCTTTGACCAGCTTGTTCTGGCCGGCGAAGCCACGACGCAAAGCGATTATAATGCCGCTCGAGCCCGTTTTGCCGAGGCCTCAGACACGTTTCTGACCGCTCAGCGCGAGCTGGACCGAATCGGCGCCACGGTGATCGACCTGCTGCGCTTTGTCCCGCTGAAGGGCAAGCAGTTATCGTCCGGCGAACACCTCCTGGCGGCCGGTCAGGCGATTGCGCTAGCCGGGCAGGATATCACGCAAGCCATTCAGGCCTACAACCCGGAGATTGCCCAAAATAAAGACTTTTTAATACAAAATAACATCACCGATTTATTGGCGACCAGCCAAGAATACCTGGGACCAGCCCGGGATCGCCTGGCGCTGGCCTCGACGCATCTGAATCAGGTCGACGCCGATTCATTGCCGGCGCAATATCGAACCGCAATGGAGCGCGTGAAAGAAGGCTTGCCGCAATTGCAGCAGCAATTCGACCAATTCTTATTGTTCGGCGAAACCTTTCGAAAACTATTAGGAGGCGACGGTTCAAAACGGTATCTGATGATTTTTCAGAACAACCGCGAAATGCGTGCTACTGGCGGATTCATCGGCAGCCTCGCTCTGGTCGATATTGATCATGGCGCCATAAAAAAAATCGAGGTTCCCGGCGGCGGCCCCTATGATTTTCAGGGTCAGCTAACGGAACAGGTCGTTTCGCCGACGCCCTTGCATCTCGTCAACCCGCACTGGTTTCTCCAGGACGCCAATTGGTTTCCGGATTTCCCGACGTCAGCCAAGAAGATCATGTGGTTCTATGAAAAAAGTGGCGGACCAACCGTCGACGGGGTCATCAGCTTAACGCCCGAAGTCGTGATCAATCTCTTGAAAATCAGCGGCTCAATTGACCTTCAAGACACGTATGGGGTTACAATAACAAGTGAGAATTTTATTGACGAAACGCTCAATCAAGTCGAACAAGAATACGATAAAGAGGAGAACAAACCAAAGCAGTTTATCGCCGATTTACTGCCAATCTTGCTCCAGCGGATATTTGAGGGTGGCCAAAAGGAATTTTTTACCAACATTTCAGCCATCAGCGATGCGCTTGAGCGCCGCGATATCCTCTTTTATGTCCGCGATGAAACGCTTCAGACAAACGTAGTTAATCTCGGCTGGGCGGGTGAAATCAAACGGGTCAGCGGTGATTATCTGATGCTCGTGAACACGAACATCAGTGGTGGCAAAACAGACGCGGTGATCGACCAAACTATTTCTCACCAACTCGCGATCGGTACTGACGGCCAGGCGACGGCGACGGTTGAAATTACCCGCGTTCATAACGGGAAGGCTGGCGATCAATGGACTGGTGTAAAAAATATCGACTTTATGCGGCTATATGTGCCGGCTGGGTCAGAATTAATCGAGGCGACCGGCTTTGTCGCACCCGACCCGAAGCTTATGAAATGGCCGGAGGCCGGGTATCAGCCGGACACTGATTTGACTCAGATTGAGGGTCAGGTCATTATTGACGAACGCTCGAATACCCGGATCAACCAGGAGTTTGGGAAGACGGTGTTTGGAAATTGGGTTCAGGTCGAGCCGGGCCAGAGCGCGACCGTCCGGTTCGTCTATCGGTTACCGTTCCTGATTAAGCCAGAAAACTTGGTAAATTATTCGTTTCCGTACAGCCTCTTCATCCAGCGGCAGGCCGGGAGTTTCGACGCCTTGCTTCGGTCCCAGATTACCTACCCCGACGGTTATCAGGTTGTCTGGCAATGGCCAGACGAACAACAATTACGGAATGATTCGAATAGGTTGACGTTTGAAAAGATATTGGACCGCGATTATTATCTTGGTACGATATTCCAAATAAAAAAATAAGACTGGCTGATTGCGCCGGCTGCGTTTGCCAAGCTCCCCTTGACAAAATCGCCAGCTTGGTATATTATTGATGGTCGTAAAAAAATTCCGTCTGTTTCTCCTCTTGACCGTTGAAAAATGGGTGTGATGGTTTCTCGCTTGAGTTCTCTCTTCACTTCACAGGAAGACGAGGAAGGGAAGCCGCGTACACACCCATTTTCCAGCGGTGATACCACTGCACATTACTATTCTGGTCAATGACAATCTGAAGACTTGGCTTTCAAATTGCTCTTTATATTATTCCAAGTCTTCAGGTTGTTCTCGATCAGCCGGCCGGTATCCATGGAAGGAGGAGAGCGGCCATGAAAATCTCATTCTGGGAAAAACAGATGTTCGGCGTACTGTTCCTGGAGATCGCGGTCATCGTCTATACCTGGCTCACTCAGCCGGAGTATCTCGGCTATCTCTTTGGTCAGCGGTAGCCGAAGAAAGGGGACGGACAAATCCGCCCCCTTAACCATGTCGACACACGTTCACAATCAACGTGTGATTTTGTATAATATACTACGAACAATGGCTTATCCACACTTCCGGTGGCACATTTACTCCTGCCGGTAGTGAGGGAGGGAAGTCATCGAACATCAGCAAACAGAATCCTCGTTGCGCGCGTCGCAACACAAAATTTCGGATTTTTCGTCTTGCCGTTCGTTATTCGCCTCCTTCTCTCAACTCGGCAGGAGCGAGTCTGCGACCAACCCGCGCGAAGCGGGTTTTTCCATTGTTTTTTGTCGATATTGATGGTACTATAGGAAGGATATTATGCTAAAAAAGATACTCTACCGTCTGGAAACGACAATCCTCGGCGGCGCCATCATTGTTGGGTTCGCCTCGGTTTTGAGTCGGCTGGTGGGGCTCATCCGAGACCGGCTTTTGGCGTCAACGTTTGGCGCCGGCGAGGTGCTCGATGTGTATTATGCCGCTTTTCGGCTGCCTGACTTTATCTTTAACATTTTCGTCCTCGGCGCGCTTTCCGCTTCGTTCATTCCCGTTTTCCTTGAGTACTGGCATCGTGATCAGTCAAAACCGGAGGTGGAACGGCAAGCCTGGCCGATGACAAACTCGATTCTGAATCTGATCGCCATCACGCTCATTATTCTCGGCGGTTTGATGTGGCTGTTTACGCCGCAATTAATGGGTATTATCGCGCCTGGTTTTTCACCGGAAAAAAAGGCGGCGACTGCCCTACTGACGCGGATCATGCTGGTAAGTATCGTTTTCTTCGGGGTGAGCAATGTTTTAAGCGGAATTTTAAATTCGTTTCGGCGGTTTTTTGTGTATTCGCTCGCGCCGATCATGTATAATTTCGGAATCATTTTCGGCATATTGGTGCTCGCGCCGCACTGGGGCGTGAAAGGTCTCGCCTATGGCGTTGTGATCGGTTCGTTTGCTCACTTGGTTGTTCAGTGGCCGGCGGCGCGCCGCGTCGGTTTTGTCTATAAATGGATTTTTGATACCGCTCATGCCGGCGTGAGAAAAATCGGCCGGTTGATGATACCGCGGGCGCTAAGCCTCGGCGTTGTTCAGATCAACCAGGTGGTGATCAATGTTCTGGCCTCAAACCTGGGCACAGGCAGCGTAGCGGTTTTCAATCTGGCCAACAATCTTCAGAGTTTCCCCATTGGCGTATTTGGGATTTCACTGGCTATTTCGTCATTTCCGGTTTTCAGTAAGGCTTGGGCGGAAAATGATCGCGACGGCTTTGTCCGCCATTTCTCGGAGACTTTTCGAAGAATCCTTTTTCTCATCATTCCGGTTTCGGTGGGCATTCTGTTGCTTCGCGCTCAATTTGTCCGGATCATCTTGGGTGCGGGCGCGTTTGACTGGAACGATACCATCCTGACCGCCCAGACGCTCGGATTTTTTTCGTTATCCCTCTTCGCCCAAAGCCTGGCACCGATGCTCACCCGCTCGTTTTATGCCTTTCAAAACACGAAGACGCCGGTGATCATCAGCTTGATTTCGATGGCGATGAATATCGGCCTCGGGATTTGGTTGAGCCAACGCTGGGGTATTTATGGATTGGCGTTGGCGTTTTCAATCTCGAGCGTTGTAAACACGTTACTCTTATTGATCGCCTTGCGTGTCGTTGTCGGCGATCTCGATGAACGAAGAATTCTGCGTTCCACCCTAAAAATTATCGTGGCGACGATCGCCATGGGCGCGATTGTTCAGCTCATGAAATATTTTATTGCCACCGGTGTCAACATGCAAACCTTTCTGGGTATCGCCCTGCAGACGAGCATTGCCTTTGTGGCCGGCGTGATTGCCTACATTATCATCGCCTACGTGCTGCACTGCGAAGAAATCAGCGCTTTGCGGCAATGGCTTGATAAAGCCAAGCGACTTTTTCAGCGTAACGGACAGTCAACCAATTATGAATGAAGCCATAACGCACATCCGGAATTTTTGCGTGATCGCACATATTGATCACGGGAAGTCGACCTTGGCCGACCGTTTTTTAGAAGCCACAAAAACGGTACCGAAGCGCCTAATGAAAGAGCAGCTGCTTGATCAAATGGATCTGGAGCGAGAACGGGGGATAACGATCAAGCTCCAACCGGTGCAGATGCGATATCAAGCCAAAGACGGGCAGCAGTATCTTCTGCATTTTATCGATACGCCCGGTCACGTGGATTTTTCGTATGAAGTCTCCCGGACGTTGGCCGCGGTCGAAGGCGCGATTTTGCTGGTTGATGCTACCCAGGGGATCGAGGCGCAAACCCTCTCGCATCTCTATCTCGCGCTTGAAGAGAACCTGACGATTATCCCAGTTATCAACAAAATTGATTTGCCGAACGCCGACACCGAGCGCGTCACAAAAGATCTCGTCAAACTCATCGGCGTTGCCCCAGCAGACGTTATTCTGGTGTCGGCCAAAACAGGCCAGAACATTGAGCAGATTCTCGAACGCGTCGTCCAGGTTATCCCGCCGCCTTCGGGAGATCAAGTACAGCCGTACCGGTCGTTGATTTTCGACTCGGTCTATGATGAATACCGCGGCGTCGTCGCGTATGTGCGCGTGGTTGATGGGGCGATTCGGGCCGGCGATAAGGTGCGTTTTTTACAGACTGATCGCGTCACTGAGGCCTTGGAGGTCGGTGTTTTCAGCCCGAAACTTGATAAGCGCGATGAGCTGACGGCCGGCATGATCGGGTATATCGTCACGGGTTTGAAAGAAGTGGCTGATTGCCGCGTGGGCGATACGGTCGTGAAAGAGGCGCCGCCATATCCAGCCGCGCTACCAGGCTACCGATCCGTGAAGCCGATGGTGTTTGCCGGACTCTATGCCAAGGTTGGAAATGAATACCCGCGGCTCCGCGAGGGGATCGAGAAGTTAAAGCTCAACGACGCCGCCCTGACCTATGAGCCTGAGAATTTTCCAGCTTTGGGTTTCGGCTTTCGGGCGGGATTCCTGGGTCTGCTTCATTTAGAGATAGTTCAGGAACGTTTGCAGCGCGAGTATAATATTGACTTAGTCGTGACGGCGCCGAGCGTTGCCTATCACGTCTACACGCGCGGACAAGCCGAGTCGATCACGATCCGGAGTCCCCAAGAGCTGCCGAATCTGGCCGAGATCGAAACGATGGAAGAGCCGTGGCTCAAAGTTGATATTGTCTCGCCGTCCGGCTTTATCGGTTCACTCATGAAGCTGATTGAAGAAAGTCACGGCATTTATTTAACCATGGAGTATCTTGATCCGGAGCGCGTAGTCGTCCATTGCGAAATCCCCTTAGCTGGCGTCATCATCAACTTTTATGATAAACTAAAAAGCGCGACGCGCGGCTATGCCTCGATGAGTTATGAGTTGTTGGAATACCGTAAAGCCGACCTTGTCCGTTTGGACATTGTGGTTGCGGGTGAAGTCGTCGAGCCGCTGGCGACGATCGTGCGGCGAAGCGAAGCCTATGCCAACGGCCGCCGCATCGTTGAGAATCTCAAAGAGACGCTTCCGCGCCAGCTCTTTGAAGTGAAAATACAGGCTACGCTTTCGAGTACGATTATCGCGTCTGCCCGGCTAGCCCCGTTGCGGAAAGATGTCACGGCCAAGCTCTATGGCGGCGACGTCACCCGGAAGATGAAGCTCTTGGAAAAACAAAAAAAGGGCAAAAAGCGCATGCGCGAGACGGGGCGGGTTGATATCCCGCCAGAGGCCTATCTTGCCCTCTTGCGGAAAAAATGACCAGCTCGTTTATTGCCCGAACGCCGGCAGCACAGTGAAGAAGACCATCGCAAAGACGCCGATGATCGTGATAATCAGCCAGATGATTTGAATTTTCTTACGATTTTTATTGACCAACATAGAGTTCAATGTTCACCCATTATTTTACCAAACATTTAAAGGAAGGGGAAGAGATCGTCTGTCTGGTGCGGCGGTACTACCTGACGTACGCGTTTCACATCTTTTTGTCGCTGGTCTTCATCCTTCTGCCATTCTTTTTTCTCTATCCGCTTTTCCGCTGGGGTACGGCCGGCATCATCATATTTTTTCTGGCACTGGTATTCGGAATTATCTTTGCGCTCCGTCAGACCGTCATTTATTATCAGAACGCCCTCGTGGTGACCAGGGAGCGCATTTTGGATTTTGACCAAAAAGGGTTGTTTGAACGAGTTGTTTCGGAATCGACCTATGATAAAATTCAGGATGTCAGTTTTCGCATCAAAGGAGTCATGCCAACACTATTTAATTATGGCGATCTTGAGATACAGACTGCCGGCTCTCAGGCAAACCTGGAGATAAAAGACATCGCCGAACCTCAGAAAGTGCAGGATACGATCATTCGAATTCAACGCGAAGTGTCCGCCCAGAAGACGCCGGACGACCTGTCAGCCAAGGAATTGATTGATCTCGTCATGAGGATAAAGAAGGGGATGAGCGATGAACAATTCAAAAAGCTCATTGCCTCAGAGGAGATGGCGGGAAAAAACCAGAAAAGGCCAAAGAAGTAGTTTGCCTTGTCGGAATTTATCGGTTTTGGTATAATCTGTACCATGAGACCGAAGAATCCCACGAATGCATGGCGGCGTTTTCTAACATCGAAAATCCTTCTCGTTATCGAATTGGGAATAATCGTGCTGTTTTCCGTGGCTTTAATTAAGGAAATTTTCAGGCGCTGGGAAGTCCGTCAAGAAATACAGAAGCTTGAAGAGCAAATAGCCGAACTCCAGAATCAAAACACCGAATTATCGGGTTTAGTCGCGTATTTTCAGTCTGACTACTACAAGGAGCAAGAAGCGAGATTAAAGCTTGGTCTTCAAAAAGAGGGTGAATCAGCAATCAGCGTTCCTATTGCCGGTGGCTCAGCTGGGGTCGGTGGACAGACGACAACAGCTAGCGATAGCTCGGACAATGACCAGCTTTCCCCTCCGCAAAAATGGTGGAATTATTTTTTTGCTAAAAAATAAAGGATCATTATGCCACGAAACTCATCAAACGGCCGAGGTAAAAAAACTGAGGCAAATCAGGACCTAAAAAAGAAGAGCAACGGTGCGTCGGCGAACGTAAAAAGCCAATCCGATACTATCGCTGAATCTGAATTAAGCGATCGAGATATGGCCGAAGCGCGGAAGGAAATCCTTGAGGTAATCCATAAAGACGCAATGCCGGCTAATCAAAAACAAGGGCAACCGCAGAAAACGGCAAAACCGGCCCCACCCGTAAAAGCGTCGCCACCGCCACCGCCAAAGGTCCAAGCTCCGCCCCCCGTGAAAAAAATAGTACCGCCGGTCGCCCCGAAACCGACGCCACCGCCCGAACCGCCGCCACCGTCGATAAAGCCGTCCGAGGCCGAAATAAAGGAGCCGAAAAAGAAAAAATCCACCAGCCTTAAGAAGAAAGTAGTATTATTTGTCGTCGCAGGTTTGTTGGGCATCGTTGTCGTTGCCCTCGTGGTCTTTGGCGTCGGATTATATCGCTATAAATGGAATAACCGGGTGATGACCGAGGTGATGAAAATCGTTCCATACCCGGCGGCCATAGTGAAATACCATCTCGTTCGGTATAGCGACTTTAATCACGACCTGGCCGCGTTGAAACAGTATTACGACAAACAGGCTTCGCTTACCCCTGATCTGGTTACGAAACCATCAGAAGAGGATTTTCGGTCGCTCATCATCGATAAACTCATCAAGGACAAACTGCTGGAAATTGAGGCAAAGACGTTAGGTATAACGGCTACCCAAGCTGATATCAATACTGAGGTCGACAAGCTTAGCACGGAGTCAGGCGGTCGTGACGCGCTCGAAGCGACCTTGCAGGAAATGTACGGCTGGAAACTCGCTGATTTTGAAAGAAGTATTCTTAAGAGCTACGTCTTGCGCCAGAAAGTTCAGGAAAAGCTTGCCTTTGACGCTTCGCTCAGTTATAACCAAAACGCCAAAAAGCGCATTGACGAAGTCGCCCAAAAATTGAAGGATGGCTCGAAGTTTGAAGATCTTGTCAAAGAGTACAATGAAGACACCTCGTCCGGTGAAACCGGCGATCTCGGCTGGGTGGCTCGGTCTGATCTCGATGAAAAATTCGCCACGGCCGCATTCGCCCTGAACGAAGGAGAGGTCAGCTCAATTGTCCAGACGGTTTACGGTTATCACATTATCAAGCTCGTCGAAAAACCGAAGGCTGATGATACAGCCAACAATGGCACCGAAGGTGAAGAGCGGTATCATCTCCAGCATATCCTGGTGTACACGATGGGCGTCGATCAATGGTTGACCGAAAAGGAAACCGCCGCGAAAATCTATAATTACATTAAATAGGATGGTATAAAAACAAACCCCGAAGAGCCGGGGTTTGTTTTATATCACAGACTGAACCGTAAAAAGGTTACTGGAGCCGATGGTCGGAATCGAACCGACAACCTTTCCCTTACGAAGGGATTGCTCTGCCAATTGAGCTACATCGGCCTAAAAAAATTATGGAAAGTCACGCTCCTGTCGCCCAGCCATTTTTCTTCTCCGGACAGCCGGATCGGCCGGCCGTCCTCATGATCCATGGGTTTTCCAGCGGACCATCTGATGTTATCGAATTAGGCGAGTATTTGTCAAAGCACGGCCTGACCGTTTCAGGCCCTTGCTTGCCCGGACACGGGACAACGCCCGATGATTTGAATACGAAACGGGCATCGGATTGGAGCGCCGCCGTGGTCAGCGAATATCAGCGTTTGAGAACGGTATCGCGAGGTGGAGTCGCCGTAGTCGGCTATTCTTTCGGCGGGAATCTCGCCTTGATTGTGACCGCCGAACACGCCCTCCAACCGTCCGGCCTTGTTACCATTAACACCCCACTATTCTTGCCTCACGAATATCTGCATCGTTTTCTTATTCCCCTCCTCATGCGGCTGAAGAAAAGCGTGACCAAAAGCTGGGTTAAGCCGGCTCAGCGGGCGCACTATGAACGGCTGGGGAAGTATCTCGTCTTGCCACTACGCGCGCTTCACGCGATGTATCGAGTGATTGTTCTCAGCCGGAAAATACTCCGGCGCATTCAGACGCCAATCATGGTCGTTCAAACTCGAAAAGATTTCAATGTGCAGCCACGAAGCGCCCACTATCTCGTTGATCAGGTCGCTTCTCGTGACAAAGCATTGCACTGGCTTGATAGCCCGGAACACCATTATTATGAAACACCGCAACGGTTTGAGGTCTATCGGGCAATCTATGACTTTATCAATAAACACTCGGCCGTCCATGAAACAAACAATCCTTCTCGTTGAGGACGAACAGCCGTTGGTCCGTCTGTACCAACAGGTCTTCGAGCGGCACTCAACCTACACACTCTTGGTTGCCCAGACAAAGGAACAGGGGATTGAGCTGGCCATAAAACACCGGCCAAAACTGTTGCTCCTTGATTTGATCATACCGGAACGGCCGGGGGAGATGGTCGCCTATGACCGGCGGGTCGGGTTTGACCTGCTGGCCGACCTACGGCAGCATCCGAAGACGCGCCAGCTGGTCGTTTTCGTGTTCAGCAACATTGACACGCACGAGGATCGGATACGCTCGGAAGAGCTGGGCGTCGCCGAATACCTGGTCAAAGCCGCTGAAACGCCCGCCAGCGTGATCGAAAAGGTGCATCAGTACGTAACGGTGTAAGGATGAAACCGCGAGGGGCCCGGTCATGAACTGGAGCGGGTGATACCGCCACGGGCGCGACGATCTCCTCACTGCATCCTTCGCGGGAGCAGATGGAGCGGGATACGAGACTCGAACTCGCGTCTCTTGCTTGGGAAGCAAGCATACTACCCCTGTACTAATCCCGCCGGCAACTGCCGCCGAGGACCAAGAAAGCAGGCACTCTACCAACTGCCCGGCAAAGCCGGGTCCGGCTCTGCCGGAAACGACGCCCGCCCGTTTGACAAATACTTCCAGAAACGTTTTACTTAAGATGTCCCTACTTTCCTTATTATACGCATGAGGAAGGTGACGCGTCAATGCTATAATAGTATCTAATCGAACGGGACTATTTTTGTTGGAATTCAGCGGATACCTTTTCCCAAAACAAGCCATGATCTATCTCAAAAACGTCACCAAAAACTATAAACCGAACACGGTCGCTCTCAAAAACGTCACTCTCCATATCCGTCCCGGGGAGTTTGTTTCGATCGTCGGCCAATCCGGCACCGGCAAAACCACTCTCGCCAGGCTGATTATTGCCGAGGAGAGGGTAACAAAAGGACGGATTGTTATCGGCGGCTGGGATATCACCAACATTAAACACGACGAGGTGCCAACCTTGCGTCGGCAAATCGGCGTTGTTTTTCAGGATTTTAAGCTCCTGCCGAAAAAGACGGTCTATGAAAACGTCGCTTTTGCGTTGGAGGTAGCCGGCGCATCGCCAACCAAGATCCGGACAATCGTTCCCCAAGCCTTAAAGATCGTTAACCTTGAAGATAAAACAGACCGCTTTCCGGGCCAAATATCCGGTGGCGAACAGCAACGAGTTGTCATTGCGCGTTCCCTGGTCCACCGACCGAAAATCATCATTGCCGATGAGCCGACCGGCAATTTGGACTCGATTAACGCCCAGGAGATTATCGACCTGCTGGTAAAGATAAACAAATTCGGCACGACCGTTGTCTTGGTGACGCATAACCGCGATATTGTCAACGCGCTCCGGAAACGGGTAATCACCCTCGATCACGGCCAGATCATTTCCGATCAAGAGGAAGGAGAATACCTTTTATAATGCTTTAGCCACGAAACATGATTTCGTTTTATCGCGCGCTCAAATTTGCCTGGCAGAACTTCATCCGAAATATTTGGCTTTCCGCCGCCACCTTATTGATTTTAGTTCTGACGCTTTTTTCCGTAAGTCTGCTGGGAGCGGTAAACTTCATCGGCGATCGCGCGATCCAGTCAGTTGAAGAAAAAGTGGATTTAAGCGTCTATTTTAATCCCGACGTGGCCGAGAAAGAAATCCAGGCCATCCAAGCCCGACTCCAGACGCTCGACTCAGTGAAAGACGTGACGTTTATTCCAAAAGAGCAATCGCTGGCCTCATTCAAAGAACGTTTTAAGGATGATCCGGTTATCCAAGAAACACTGGAAATATTAGCGGATAATCCGCTGGGCTCAACCTTGATCGTTCGCGTGAATGACCTTAATAAAACAAACGAGGTTTTGCAGGTATTATCAGACCCGAGCTACAGCCAGCTTATTTACGACCGGGATTTCGAAGACTATCAAACCGTTATCCGGCGGCTGACGAATATCACCGATCGCTTGTATCAAGTCGCGCTGGTGATGAGTGTCACCTTTATCATTATTGCGATCCTGGTTATTTTTAACACCATTCGGATTACCATTTACACACATCGTGAAGAGATCGGTATTATGCGTTTGGTCGGCGCGACGGGCTGGTTTATCCGCGGGCCGTTTATTCTCGAAAGCGTTATCTATGCGTTGCTTGGCACGGTAATCTCCACGGGCATACTCTATCCGTTGTTAAAAGTCATTTCTCCGCAAATTACGAACTTTTTCCAGGGTTATGATCTGAATATTGCGAGCTACTTTGCCAGCCATTTCTTCGAAATATTCGGCCTCCAGCTGATTGTAGCTCTGATTCTCTCGGTGATATCGTCAATGATTGCGATTGGTCGGCATTTGAAGGTATAAAATTACGATACGGGTGCTCGATAATTTATAGAGCGTGCCAAAAAAACCACCAACCGTAAAGCCTAACCCTCAGCGTCCCAGCATATCCAATCGCATAAAAAGGCTGGGCCGGTTTTGGCATCAGCTTGGTCCTGGCCTGACAACCGGGGCGGCTGACGACGACCCGTCCGGCATTGCTACCTATTCGCAGACGGGAAGCCGTTTCGGCTTCCAGCTTCTTTGGCTGGCCGCATTTACGTTTCCGTTCATGACGATTGTCCAAGAAATGTGCGCCCGGATCGGCTTGGTTACCGGCCGCGGCTTAGCGGCCAATATCCGTCTCCACTTTCCCCGCTGGATGCTGTATCTTTGCACGGTACTACTGTTTATTGCCAATACATTCAATATCGGCGCGGATCTCGGCGCCATGGCTGAAGCGGCAAATCTCATCGCCCCGCAATTAAAATACGCTCTCTTGCTTATCGGCTTTACTGTGGTAACGCTGATTTTGGAAATATTCACCTCGTATCGCAAGTATTCAAAAGTGCTAAAAATATTGGCGCTGGTCTTGCTGGCCTACGTGATTACTGCGTTAACGCTCAAAGGCGTTGACTGGGGAGACGTGGCGCGTCGAGCCGTTATCCCATCACTGCAATTATCGCGCGATCAAATCCTCCTGATCTGTGGCATTCTTGGCACGACTATTTCGCCGTACCTCTTTTTTTGGCAGGCCTCCCAAGAAGTCGAGGAAGAAATCTTAGACGGCCAAACGACGATAAAAGCCCGATCGCAGGAAAATAATTGGCCGGAGATCCGGGCTATGCGTAAAGACGTATGGACCGGCATGTTCTTTTCAAATATCGTCATGTTTTTTATTATCTTGACGACGGGAGCAGTTTTACACCCGGCGGGAATTACAAACATCGATACCGCCGCTCAGGCCGCTGAGGCGCTTCGACCGTTTGCTGGAAAATATGCCACCCTTCTCTTCGCTGTGGGTATCATCGGGATCGGGCTGCTGGCGATACCGGTGTTGGCTGGTTCAGCCGCCTATGCTTTTTCAGAAAGTTTTCGCTGGCATGAAGGACTTTATCGGAAGTTAAAAAACGCTTATGCTTTTTATGGGGTGATTATTGCTGCCATTGTCATTGGTTTCGCCATCAATTTCATCGGTCTTGATCCGATTAAAGCATTGATTTACGCGGCCATTCTTAATGGTATTATCGCGCCCATTCTGATGATTTTTATCATGCTCATCAGTGGCAGCAAAAAACATCTGGGTGAATACGCCAATAGTCGGCCAGTAAATGTTCTGGGATGGATAATTACTTTTTTTATGATTATTGTCGCCATTGCGAGCATAATATTCTTATTTCTTAAATGAGTTGAAAAAACTTCGATTGTTTGCTAGGATATGGGTGATACGCCCATTTTTTGTTTGTAGGCGCGGCGGGTGTCGATAATAATAGCGGTTTTTGATCCGGGGTCGTCTAATGGTAGGACACTGCCCTTTGGAGGCAGGTATCGGGGTTCGAGTCCCTGCCCCGGAGCCAGTAAATCAAAACTATGAGCAATAATAACCAACCAAAAAATATTAGAGAACAAAGCGAGGCACTATATGAATTTGATAGGATATCAAAAATATTAGAAAGCAAAATTTTTGAGAAAAGAAACTGGAAAAATCCATTGGTGCAATCAGCCTTTACAGAGCTAATAATTAGATTGCAAAATTTGCTTTGGAAGTGCGATAAATCTGGAAAGAGAATAAATTTTACCGATGATATGGTTGTTTTAAAATATAATAATGGTAGAAGGCTTGTAAAGGATATAACAAGTGCTGTTCGTTATGTAAGGGATGCTGCTTGCCACATTGAATCGGATAATTATTTATTAGATGGTAAAACTGTTTTTTATTTTAATATTGCATACGGTAAAGGAAAAATAGCAAACATATCAGGGAAGGAATTAGTTTCAGATTACGAAAACGATGTTTGTTTTTTCTTCGGCGATCAAAAACTCTATTTAAATCGACATATCATCAGGGCTCTTAATGAAGTTAAAATAGTTCTCAAAGGCTTATACCCAATGTTTTCAGTCGCTTACGATTAAACTTATAAATTCGCGGTTAATAGCATGGATTAAGCGGAGCCAAACTTGTCATGAGTAGTAGATAAATTCAGTTGGCTGAGTGAATACAACCGATGAGGTAATTATAGTGAAGACGCTCATCATCTACCAATCAATCCACCACCACAACACGGAAACTATCGCCCGGGAGATGGGCGATGTTTTGTCGGCTGACCTGAGGAAGCCGTTTACGATAAAACCTGAAGAGGTTATGGAATATGATTTGGTCGGCTTTGGTTCGGGTATTTATTTTTGGAAACACCACCAGGCGCTGCTGGATTTTGCCAGTCAGCTGCCTAAACGCGAAGGTTTTCCCGTTTTTATATTTTCAACTCACGGCGCCTGGTTCGGCAGCCACCAAGAGTTGCGCCGGATGCTCGTGGACAAAAAATACCAGATTATTGGCGAATTTGATTGCCCGGGCTGGGATAGCTGGGGGATATTTAAATACATCGGCGGCTTATATCGTGGCCGGCCGAACACGAACGACTGTCAAAAAGCCCAACAGTTTGCAGAGAAGGTATTGAGAACAGCGGGAAAAGAAAAGCCCTCGTGAGCGAGTCACAAGGGAACGAGCCGGCCATGGGTGCGGGGATTCATTCCGGGCTGAAGCAGGCAAGAGAGTGCGGTGAGTGGTCTTTCTGCGCCTCGGCTGCCGGCTGCCAGGCATCCCTTGTCGCTGAGTCCGAGCGCAACCGGCGATACTCTTCCTGCCGCAGCACGCGTGGACTGGTCCAGCGCAGGACGATCTCGCGACGAAGGGGGATGGTCGGACGATGGGGGTTGGGCTGCAGAAAGATCGTCCGATCAAGGTCCACGGACAGATACGGTTGTTTGGCGCACCGACCGGGCGGGCAAGCAATCGTCACTCGGCCCGGGACCCACCTGTCCGAGAATGCCAGCTGATCGTCGTCCGGAAAGAACCTGGCTCGATCATCCACGTAACACATGACACGATCGCCGACCGCGACCCACGCCGCCGAGCGTTCAGCCGGTAGCGCAACGGGAGTAGCCAGGGCTACGCACCTCATCGAATACACTCCTCCTTGGAAATAGGGCGTCTGGTGTGGTGCCGTAACTGCTTGGAGAAACGGCGGTAATACCTGCGGTTTACCATACTTATGCAACAGATGCAAGAGGGTGGTTTGTGTATTTTTTCATGGCCAGCTACAATAGATATGAAAGCTTGCCAATAATGGTGAATACCATGAAGTCAAAGAAACCTTGGAAAACGCTTAGCTCAAAGATTGTTTATCAAAATCACTGGATGAAAGTGTTGGAGAAACGGGTTATCCGTTCTGACGGCAGTCGAGGTGTCTATGGCATTGTTGAAAAACCCGATTACGGCGTTACCATTCCCATTGCGGGTAAAAAAATATACCTGATCCAGCTCTACCGGTACGCTGTCAAGGCAGTGTCCTGGGAATTTCCGCAAGGCGAGTGGGAAAAAGGGGAGAGTATGGTTGCCTCAGCGCGGCGGGAACTGACGGAGGAAACTGGTATGAAGGCAAAAACAATGACCCGTCTCGGCCATCTGTGGCTAGCCTGCGGACATCATACCCAGGGATATACTGTTTTTTTGGCTGAGGGCTGTGTGCGGACAGGCAATTTTGATACCGGCGAGGTTGACCGGGTGAAAGGGTTTTCACTCACGCAAATACTGAAAATGATCCGTGATGGTCGGATTAAAGATAGCCAAACCGTAGTGGCCATTCAATTATTCTTGAATCATCGGAAAAAGAAATAATCGAGCCAACCAAAAACCACTGTCCAATGGCAGCGGTTTTTGTATTGATCGAGTTTATTGTCCCGCTTCTCTGCCCGTTTCCTTAAAGAAATCCAAGGGCTCGCGCAGGCGCTGGCCGGGCAAAAGGTCGATGGGTTTCACGCCCCAGCTGTGGTGGCTCTCTGGATCACCCTCTGTTTGTTTCCAGCCGAAAACGGAGGTGTTGTCAGCGTTGCGGTATTGAACCTTAACCGTCCGATGGGCCTCAAGTGTCGTCTGGCCAGCCGTTGTCACGGCTCGTTCGCCCGTAGTTGTCTCAATAATCTCAGTATAGGAGCCGACCTGAGTTCGCTCAATACTGACTTCCCAGTGTTCACCCTTTTTCTCACCGGCGGTGACTTTACCCTCTTCCTTCGTCAAAGCGCCGCGTTCATCATAATTACGCAATGTTTCCCAGTCGTGTTCTTTCATCTGATGACGTCCGCGTTCAAGTTCGGTCTGACCGTTATCGCTGTATTCACGTTCGATTTCTGTGATTGACTTTACCTCCTCAGTATCCTGCCACTGAGTATCAGGTCCTTGTTTGCGCACATAATCCCAGCGCTTCTGCCAGAGCAAGGCCTGTTCTTTTTTCCCGTCGCGCATGATTTCCTGTTCGGGATCGCGGATTGTCTCAGTTTTCGGGTACCCTAGCTCATTGATGGTTTCAGAGCGCTCGCCGGGCAGGTTTTCAATATTAAAACCGCGGCCAGGCAGCTCATGGCTTTTTACCATCTCGCGCCGGAGCGCACGTTCTTGTTCAGGATTTTCGATCATGTTCGTAATTGGTTAATATTCTAAGTGTCTATTATCATTGTACCGGTAATTTTGAACAATGAACAGACCAATATATCTAAAAAACGCCATTTTGTCAAGGCCCCGTTGACGAAATGGGCGGTAGGGTATATCATGAACGCATGACAACGAGCCGCCTGTTGATTACCGTTAATAGTTTTTACCAGTTCTGACTGGCCAGTTTGCGTTGAAAGCGCTTTTCGCCAGTCAGAAGACTGGCGGTTTTTAATTGTTCCGGGACTTGTCCCGGACCTCCTTCCGGGGTAGTTCAGCTGGTAGAACGCTCCGCTGTTAACGGAGAGGTCGGTGGTCCGAGTCCACCCCCCGGAGCCAGGCTTTTTCGCCGGGAATTATTCAAAATCAGACAATGAATCAAAACACGAGAAAAACTTTGGCCCATTATTGGTTCGCGAGTTTGCGGTACAAAAAAACCGTCTCGTTTGCCGTTTCCGGGGTTATCGCCGCCTCGGTCTTAAATGTCATCGTCCCGCTCTATTTCAAAAAGTTTTTTGACATTCTCACGAACGGTAGCGCGAAGGACATCATCGCAAAAGAATTGATATCAGTATTGATAATTATTGGAGTATTACGCTTGGTTCAATGGGTTTGTTGGCGAGTGGCCACCTTTACCGCCAGCTATGCACAATCCAAGGCCATGACCGATCTGACCGATTATTGCTTTGCGTACCTCCAGAATCATTCGTTCGGGTTTTTTACCGATAATTTCGTCGGGTCGTTGGTCAAAAAAGTAAAATGGTTCGGGCGGTCATTTGAGGTTATTTCAGACCGGGTGTTGTGGGATTTGCTACCACTCGTGGTAAACATCTCGATAATTATCGCCGTCTTGTTTCAACGCGATACCTATTTAGGCGTTGGCGTTTTGGTGTGGTTAGTCATATTCTTTACCATCAACGCGTTCTTTATCCGCTACAAACTGAAATATGACATTCAGCGAAGCGAGGCTGAAACGAAGACGACCGGGTATTTGGCGGACACGATTACAAATCAGAGCACGATCAAGCTATTCGACGGGTATGACCGGGAAGTGAAAGGTTTTGGGGCGATAAACGAAGAACTGCGTCGATTGCGCCGCCTGACCTGGGACTTTGGTAATTATTTTGAAGCGGTTCAAGGCTTTCTCATGACCTTTCTTGAAATCGGTATTTTCTATCTCGCGATAAAGCTGTGGCAACAAAACATCCTAACGGTTGGGGATTTTGTGTTGATTCAGGCGTATCTGATCAACATGTTCATGAGCATTTGGAGTTTCGGCAAAGTAATCCGTCACATCTATGAAAGCTTGGCTGATGCGGACGAAATGACGGCTATCCTGGAAACGCCCTACGAGGTGACGGACGCTCCAGGTGCGCGCGATTTACGCGTTACTGCTGGTCGGATACAATTTGAAGGGGTTGATTTTAATTACCGACAGACGCGGTCCGTATTGCGGCAGTTTACCCTCGAGGTGGCACCGCATGAACGTCTCGCCATTGTCGGCTCGTCCGGTGCTGGTAAAACAACTCTGGTCAAGCTTCTCCTGCGCATGCACGACGTGACCGCTGGCCGGATCCTCATCGACAGCCAGGATATTGCGCACGTCACCCAGCGGAGTCAGCGTCGCCAGATCGGCCTCGTGCCCCAGGACCCCATCCTGTTCCATCGAAGTTTAATGGAAAATATTCGGTATGGAAAACCAGGCGCCACTGATGGTGAAGTAATTGCCGCGGCCAAGGCGGCCAATTGCCATGAATTTATTTCAACGCTGGCCGAAGGGTATAATACTCACGTAGGTGAGCGCGGCGTGAAACTATCGAGCGGGGAGCGTCAGCGGGTGGCGATCGCTCGCGCCATCCTGTACGATGCGCCGATTTTAGTGCTCGACGAGGCGACGTCAAGCCTTGATTCCGAGTCTGAACGGCTGATTCAGGAAGCGCTTGACCGGTTGATGGCCGGAAAAACGGTGCTGGCGATCGCGCATCGACTTTCGACGATCAGAAAAATGGATCGGATCATTGTTATTGACAAAGGCGGCATCGTCGAGGAAGGGACGCACGAGATACTTTTGCAAAAAAATGACGGACTGTATAAGCATCTTTGGGAGTTGCAAGCCGGCGGATTCATAAAGTAATCACTGCCGTTTCTCAAATGATTTGACAAAGGACGGCGATTTGTGATACATCATAGGCGATAACCCAACACGGTACCAGGGGAGAGATGGGACAATGGGCACAGTCGTTTCGGGGGAATTGTCGAGGGATCGGCATGTCCGCATACCTGGGAATATCATCCGTTGCTGCGTATTGTCGGCCAGGATGATCTTTCCGGAGTCACTACGTTTCGGAGAGCTGAGAGAAAGGTTTCGGTGCCGCGGTGAGCACATCATACCAGAGATGTTCCCTGACGGTCTCGATCTGAGCGAACGACCGGTCACGGTGGTGACGCTCGGTCTGGCCACCGGCCGGGTGTATCCTACGCAGATCGGCCAGCTCTTTGAGGCTCTGGGCATGAGATTCGCTCTGCTGCGGGAACTGACGCCGAAGGCGCGACAGCTAAACCGTGGCTGGGGGACATGTTATGCTCCCTGCGCTCTCCGGCCGATGCCATGCAGCGGTGATCAGCGGGCAATCAGCTATGTTTGGTGGGATTACGACGGCCCGCCCCGGATGGAGGTTCAGCCTGAGTCAGAGACGTTGTGGTTAGGCTCGGGAGTGCGTGGATATTGCGTCTATCTGGGAGTGGCCACGGACCGATTTCCCGTTGAGGAAGACACTATCGAAGGAGGAGCGCTGGCCGGCCCGACACCGGAAGAGGAGGCAGCTGCCTACATCAGCACATTCAACGCCGGTCTTCCTCGGTGGTTACAGCAGCAAGTGGCTGCGAGACAGACCGACGCTGGCTCCAGTTGCGAACCAGGGGGGTGAGGGAGAACGCCCTAGGAGGATCGGTCTGATCCGAATGGTGCGAGGCTTGGTTTAGAGAAACCAAGCTCTTTTATTTAGGTCGCGTTATTCTCGCAACCCTGGTTATATCCATTGAAAAATAAACGATTCAATCAAGCATTTGCAATGTACAGCCTATGCGAAACGTGATATGCTTTTCTTGTCTTTTCCCATCATTATTAAAATGACAAACATGGCAAAAAAACGAGTTCTTCTTTTGTCACTTTTTACTATTATGATGGTGACTGTGATTGGCTGCGGTAAGGCAAAAAACACGAACACCAATACCGCAACAAACGAAAACGAAAACAGCAACAGCGCAATAAACACAAATACGAATCCTGGCGAGGCCCCATTTACCATGTCGGGCACAACCAAGGTGTTTACGTTGAAACTCGTGAACGGCGTGTTCAATTATAATACGATGACCTTTTACGCCGGCGACAATGTGCAGGTGACGCTGACCAGCGATAATCAGCCGGTTGATTTCATCTTTGTTGGAACGGGCGCTCGATCTACAAGTGGCGTTTTTTCAACGAATATCGTCAACACTGACCCGGGCGGGACTTATCAATTGCAATGTGCGGATCGCGCCTGTGGCAGCATGACCGTTACCGTCATAAATTTAAATCCAGTAAACAGCAATACAAACAACACGAATGCGACGAATACGAGCGGCACAAACGGAATAACCAATGTTGAACTCCAACGCATACCGGTTGGCACGACCTTTAATCCAAGCACGAGATACACCACGACGACGGATTTCAAAATAGGCGATCAATTCGGGTTTGGTGCGACTGGAACTTTTTCGACCGGGGCAAAACTGACCTTCAGCGTGGCAGATAGTGCCGGTCAAGTCGTTGATGGACCAAGCATGGAATTTGATCTCATCAACGGGACCAACGGCAACTGTTGCTTTGCGCTGCCTTCAACGGCTGGGCAGTACAGCATAAAGTTTAATATCAACGGAACCGAAGCATCGTCAGTACCGATTACGATTACCGAATAAGACACCTATCCAGTCGAAATATTCAGATTGAACCGCAGCAATAATAAACTAGGGCGATAGTAATGGACGGTCAAAAGAGAGACGACATTTATCCCGGCTTGCGCGTGTCCGTTGTATTAAAGAAGGATCAACCAACGGGCACGTTGACCAATGGTGTCGTTAAAGATATTCTGACAAATTCAGCGTTTCATCCGAGGGGCATCAAGGTACGCCTTGAAAGTGGAGAAGTTGGTCGGGTACAGAGAATAGAGCCGGGTCAGCAGTAAAACTATCTTGGCGTGGCGAGACCAGATATTTATTGCTATACTGTGTCTGCGTGAAAAAGATCAAAGCTATCATATTCGATTTAAACGGCGTTTTCATCCAGAGCCGGTATTTAAGCGACCGCTTCCGGGATGATTTTGGGGTTCCGCCAGCCGTTTTTATGCCGGTGCTGAAGAAAACCCTCAATAAGGCCAGGCGGCCGAACGAACGGGATTTGTTTTCCTATTGGCAAAAACATTTTCGAAGTTGGGACGTCAGACTATCAAAAGAGCTATTTTATAGCTATTGGTTCAAAGACGAAAAACCCTTTGTCCCGATGATCCGCCTGGGCAAGAAAATCCAACAACGCGGGATTCGGATGTTCATCTTGTCGAATAATTTCCGCGAGCGTGCGGCGTATTACCGGAACACCTTCCCGTTTATGAAGAAACTGTTTACCAAAATTTACTATTCCTGGCAGACCGGCTATGTCAAACCGGATCCCCGGGCGTATAAAAAGATTCTCAGGGAAAATGAACTCGAGCCCGAAGAATGCCTCTATTTCGATGATTCCAAACACAACGTGGCGATTGCCAGAAAGTTGGGGATACGGGCGTATTCATTTTCTGGCGTGAAAGGAGTTGAACGAGTGTTGAAAAAAATATCGGTAATTTAAAAATAATGATCCGCAACATCATCTTCGACTGGTCAGGCGTTATTAATGACAACGCACAAACGACTTTCTGTACGGCCATGGCAGTGCTAAAGCGTTTTGGTATAGATAAAACGATGACCTTTGATGAATTCAAGAAGGCGTGGCGAATACCTTATATGCGTTTCTATAATCTCTTTATACCGACTTTGACTGATGAACAGCAGCGTCCGATTTATCGTGAAGCGTATGCGCGTTGTCCTAAACCGAAGGCTTATCAGGGCATGTTGGAATTTTTGCGAGATTGTCGAGCCGCTGGTATAAAATTATACGTGGTCAGCTCTGATCCGGAAAATCATATTAAGAGAGAAATACACGAATATGGCATGGATGGATTATTTGAAGAAGTGTTTTTTGAAGTTCATGATAAACTCGATACTATTCAGGCGGTAGCACGAAGATACAGCATGTCCTATGAAGACAGCATATTTATCAGCGATAGCGATTATGAAATTGGGGTTGGTCGTCAGGCGGGAATTAAATCGGCCGGTGTCGCCTGGGGGGCGTATGCGGAAGAACGGTTAAAAGTGGCTCAGCCGGATTATATCTTTAGAAACATGAACGATCTATATACATTAATAAAGGAGTAACTATATGGCACAACTCAAGGTTATCATAGAGGGATATGTCCGAACTGAAGAAAGCGGCGAGGTCGCTTCTTCTTCGACGACGCTGATCCGGTGGAATGGCCTGCATATTATCGTTGATCCGGGCATGGATCGGGGGCGGTTACTAGAGGCATTAAAGACAGAAAGTCTCACCCCGGACGATATAAACTATGTGATTGTGACCCATTACCATCTCGATCACGTACTCTTATCCGGAATTTTTGAAAAGGCTAAAATTCTCGATGTTACGGAGACATATTCCTGGGACGGGGCGATCAAATCGCACGGCGGGAAAGTTCCTGGAACGGATATCGAGATCATAAAGACGCCCGGCCACGACCCGTTCCATTGCGCCGTTATTGTACCGTCGACGCAGTATGGCACCGTGGTCGTCGCGGGCGACGTATTCTGGTGGTATAACCACGAACATCAGAAAACCGACAAGCGAAGCCTGATGAACCACGCTGATCCGTTTCTCAAGGATAATGCCGCTCTCCATAATAGCCGTGAAACTGTGTTAAAGCGAGCGGATTACATCGTACCGGGGCACGGGAAGATGTTTAGGGTGCAATAGCGTTTCATCCGCTAGCGGCGCGCGCTAAAATTCCCAGGTTTTATGCGCTAAGTTTGACAACGGTGGTATGGTCTGATAGTCTGTGGATACCGATTATGAAATTCTCTAACCGACAATCGAGCCAAATCGTTATCAAGAAAGACATTTTCTTTGGTATTCGGTTTGGTATTCGGCGGTCGGGCTAAATAGAGACAACAACGAAGACAAATAGGCGCCGCCGAACACCAGGCGGCATTTTTTGTTCTTTCGAACAGTGGAGGGTCGGACCATGGACTGGGAACGGCAAAGGGAGCTACGGATGGTGGCTGAGCTCAACGCGGCCGCTCGTCAGGACTGGCGCGAAGCACTTCAGGAAGACTTGCTCCAACACTTGCGCAACCATCGCGAACTATCCGTACCACAGGAAACAGCGATTGTCCTGGATATTCCGCTGGGTCTGTCCGTGCGGCAGATCCGAGTAGAACCAAACGGCAATTGCATTGAGCAGAGTACGGGCGAGTGGTTTTACCGGCTCAATGGTGAGTTCCAACACCCGACCTGACAATGGCACATTCTTAAGCGATCATCCAACGATCGCTTTTTGCTGTTTTTATTCTCGAAGGTGAAAAAAGTGATCAACCATATTTACCCAGCGGCGCAGGGATGCTATAATCGTTAGTGTTGAAGTGGTGCTTCTAAAGCGTTTTTTGACAAAAAAGACGGGCTCAAGTTTTGTCGGCGTTTATTGTGCGCTTTTTTATAGTAATAATTAACAACAAACTAATGGGGATGAATAAAAAAATTTTTCTTATTATTCCAATCGTGTTGGTGATGTCGCTTGGTATTATTGGTTGCGGAAAAAAGGCATCAGACAAGGCGGCTGAAAAAGCCATTGAAACAGCAACGAACGGTCAGGCCGACGTCGATGTCAATAACAACACCGTTCATGTAAACACCAACGGCGGTTCGTGGGAAGCTGGCGACAATGTCAGCCTGCCATCAAATTTTCCGAGTGACATCTATGTGGTGGACGGCAAAATAACAGCGGCGATTACCTCAACCGAAACAAACGGCTATACGATTTCGATCGAGACTACCCAATCGGTGAGCGATCTCAAAGCGCTGTATGATCAAAAATTGAAGGCTGACGGCTGGGAAATAACGTTATCGATGGCGACTAGTGACGGCGCAGCCGTTGGCGGTCAAAAAAACAACCGCGTCATCTCAGTTGGAATTAACCCGGGCGACGAAGGCAAGACAATCATTGTGATCGGTACCTACACAACTGAGAGTTAGTTAACTGTCGTTATTCTGTTGAAATAAAAAACCCCGCGGCGTAACCGCGGAGTTTTTTTATTTGTTACGGCTTGGTTGTCGTCGGCGTGGTTGGGGTGACTGGCGGAACCAACGGTAATTGTTCCCCCTTCGAGCGATATCCGATGAATGCGGCGATGAGCGCGGCGAGATAGATGAAAAACCCATAAGCGCAGGCCGGCAGACCGGAAACGGCAATCTTTATTACCCAAATCTCGTAGATTGACACCCCGAGGGCAAAGAGCGTGCCGATCAATGAAATAATGAGATTGGCGGTCAGATATGAGCGCTTATTTTTCGCCAGACCAATCAAGCTGAGGATGGCAACGAGTGAAAACATAAAGAAACCATACACGCAGGTTGGCAAACCGAAGATTTCCACGGTTTTACCACCACCACCGCAGCTGACGATCGCTTCCTGACAGCCACCACCCCAGTAATTATAATAGGTGAGATAGCCGGAAAAGGCGACACCGAGCAGCGCGATGACGAAAACGATCAGGAGCGTTGTTTTTACTTTCATGCTGTGTTGTAAATACTTAATTTTGACCTATTTAGTATACGGCATACTCTCCAATCATGTCAAAAGACTGATTATTCTTTTACTTCACTATTGTATGGTATAATAAACACAATCCTTTTTGTACTCGTTTAATACTCCCTATGAACCTACCGTTTTATTTTCTTTGTGCGATCATCGTTTTTCTCGGCACGGTCAGTCCAGCGCACGCCTATCTTGACCCAGGCAGCGGCAGTTTTATCTTTCAGCTCGTGCTGGGGGCTATTCTGGGTGCCTTGGTGACCTTGCGTCTAACCTTTTCGAGGGTCAAACGTTTTTTCGTGGCAAAATTCAGCCGGAAACACAATGACAAGCCGCGACACTAAATCGGTCCGGACCGATCGCGTCGGCGGCTCTTATCGCGATCCGAGCGGGTTTGTTTTTTATTCGGACGGCGTGCTTTACCGGCAGATCAATCAGCGCTACCGCGAGCATTACGAACGGTTGATGAAATCAGGCTTATATGATTCCCTGACCCAGGCCGGGTTGTTAATCTCGCATCACGAGACAAGCCAGCCTACCCAAACGGATGATGGCTATTTGGTCATCCAACCAGATATTATACCGTTTGTCTCCTATCCCTACGAATGGTGCTTCGGTCAACTCCAGGCGGCTGCGTTCACGACGCTGGCACTCATGAAGCAGGCGCTTCAGCATGGCCTGATCCTAAAAGATAGTAGTGTCTACAATATTCAATTCAAAGACAGCCAGCCGATGTGCATCGACAGCCTGTCGTTTGAGATCTACCAGCCGGGTCAGCCGTGGCTTGCCTATCGGCAGTTTTGTGAGCACTTTCTCGGCCCGTTAAGCGTGATGGCGTATCGTGACGTTCGCCTCGGCCAGCTGCTTCGTGTTTTTCTTGACGGACTGCCGCTTGATTTCGTCCAGCGGCTTCTGCCGGTTACGTCCCGTTTCAAACTGCCGCTGCTGACCCATATCCACGCGCACGCCTCGAGCCAAAAACGGTATCAAGCAAAAACGGTAAAAACGAAATCTGGCAATCTCTCGCTGCGCGGCCTGTTGGCGCTCGTCGAGAATCTTGAGGCTGGTATCCGATCACTCCGCTGGCAACCGCCGAAAACCGCCTGGAGCGATTACCAGACGAATTATTCAGCCAGAGCGAAACAAAGCAAGCAAACAATCGCCGCCGCCTTTATTGAGCACGTGCGGCCGGCGACAGTTTGGGATTTTGGGGCGAATGACGGCAGCTACAGCCGTTTAGCCAGTCAGGCGGGCGCGTTCACCGTGGCGTTTGACAGTGACTACGTGGCGGTCGAGAAGAATTATCGCTCCGTTGTCGAACACAAAGAAAAAAATCTTCTCCCGCTCTACCTTGACCTGGTCAATCCAACGGCGCCGCTCGGGTGGCATAACGACGAACGTTTGTCCCTTGCCCAGCGCGGTCCGGTCAGCCTCGTCATGGCGTTAGCGTTAATCCACCATCTAGCGATCGGTCACAACCTGCCGTTTGATTTGATCGCGCGTTATTTTTCTGATTGCGGCACATGGTTGATTGCCGAGTTCATTCCGAAATCCGACTCGAACGCCCAGCGTTTGTTAGCGGCGCGGGAAGACATTTTCCAGAACTACACGCAAAAAGAATTTGAGCAGTCATTCTCGAAATATTACAACATCGAACAACTACGGAAAATCGACGATTCCGAGCGCGTGTTGTATCTAATGAAAAAACGATGAAATATTTCCGTTTGGCTCATCCGTTGCTGTTTGCTCTTGCCCCGATCCTGCTGCTTTACAGCCATAACATCGATTTGGTTACCCCGGCCTACCTTGTCCGCCCGCTGGTGGCGGCGTCTCTTGGCACGGTTATTTTTTTTGCCCTGGTTCGGGTAATTGTAAAATCAAATGTCAAGGCCGCGATTATCGCTTCGCTTTGGACAATTGGGTTTTATTCATTCGGCCATGTGTTTCAGCTCATTCCTACGGTTCAACGCAATGGCCTGGCTGTTGATCTGTATTATCCTTTTTTGATTGTCGCGCTGATATTCACAGCCGCGTTGACGGCACTGATTATTTCAACTCGCCGAACTCTGCTGGTCGTCACAACATACCTGACGACTGTCGGGATATTACTTGTCTGTTTCCCGTTGTTTACCGTGACGCGGTATGCCATCCAGACAGCCGGTCAAAAAACGGGAACGCCGACAAATGAAACGTCTTCGATTGTCGTTGGGCAAAAAGAAAAACCCGATATTTATTACCTTGTCCTTGACGGCTACGCCCGCGCCGACGTGCTGAAAGAAATATACCAGTCTGACAATAGCGATTTTATCTCTTTTTTGCAGCAAGCCGGGTTTTACATTGCTGATCAAAGCACGGCGAACTATCCCCAGACGTTTTTTTCGATTGCGTCGTCTCTGAATTCCGAATACATCGATTCAACGATGGCAACGTCTGGCGCCGCCGCGGACGACCGCAGCGCACTCCGGACCATGATTGAAAACAGCGCCACCCATTCATTCTTAAAAGAGCGAGGCTATCAATTCGTCACTTTCCCGTCCGGTTGGGTCGGTTTAAGCCAGCATTTACCAGCCGATCTGAAACTTCACGAGGCGGCTACAGTCAGCGAATTTGAAAATATTCTCATCGCCACGACGCCACTCAGTCGGATATTTGATCGAACGATACGAACAAACCAACATCGTCGCGAGGTGCTTTTTGCGCTGGATCATCTGCCTGATCTCGCCTCAAATCCAGCGCCGACATTTACCTACGTGCATATTATGTCGCCGCACCCGCCCTTTGTTTTTGATGCGAACGGCGGGGTGCCGGTCATGAAGGGCGGGCTATTTGCCTACGACGGCAGCCATTATTTCAAATACTATCCGGACAAGGCGCTTTATCGACAACAGTATCGCGATCAGCTCGCGTATGTCAGTAAAAAGGTTATGGCGACGGTGACGCAGTTGTTAGAGCAATCGTCCCAGCCGCCGGTAATCATCATTCAGTCCGATCACGGTCCGGGCTCGCAGCTTGATTGGGAACGGCCCGACCAGACGAACATGAAAGAACGCTTATCAATTCTGAATGCGCTGTACGTGCCGGCGGCGATGAAGAGCGAGCTGTACCCGACGATTACTCCGGTCAATACCTTTCGACTTCTCTTTAATACAGTCTTCGGTCAAAATCTTGATCGCTTGCCTGACCGGAATTATTTTAATACCTGGAACCAGCCCTGGGAATTTATTGACGTTTCCGAGTCAATAAAAAAATAGCCGGATCCAGTCCGAGCTATTTTCGTCAGCTATCCCTCGGGAATTATCTTCCCAATAAACCAAATTATCCAGGCGCCGATGATAATCAGTGAAATGTGAAATACCGGCGAGCGCACTTTGCGTTCATGCTGGATGGTCGGCAGGAGGTCGGCCAGGGCGATATAGATAAAATTGCCGATAACAAAGCCGAGGATTGGCAGTTCGATATATTCAAACTGTTGCCGGGCGAGGTACAAACCGATCGCGCCGACGAGCGCGGCCAGGGCGCTGAACGCGTTCCAAAAAAGGACGCGCTTTCGTGACAGGCCGCTGCTCAGCAAAATGCTGAAGTCGCCGATTTCTTGGGGTATTTCGTGGGCCAGCACGGCGAGCGAAGTGATAATACCGAGGCGCGTATCGGTAATGAAAGCGATCGCGATGATCGCTCCGTCGAGCATATTGTGGAGCGTGTCGCCAATGATGATCAGGGGGCGGACGTTTGCCAGCGGCGAATTAAAGATATTCGTGTGCCGGTGCGACTCATCTTCGTGGGCGTGGTGGTGCCAGATTAACAGTCGTTCAAGCGCAAAGAAAACGATAATACCCAGAAGCGCGGACGTCAGAATCGTATTAATGTTGGCATTCGGGTGTTCTAACGCGCCCGGAAACAAATCGAAAAACGTCGCACTCAAAATTGCGCCAGCGGAAAAACTGATCAGCAGGCTTGACCAGCGCCGGGTAAAATCCTCTTTCAAGAGCAATAAAACTCCGCCGGTTAAACCAATGAGGCTGACAACAAGCGTAGACAAAAGAATTTTTGAGAGTGGTGTGGCGATGACGTCCATTGAATGTATCATAGTAAGATGCGGTACGGCTGTCAAACCGCGGCGAATTTGATTACGGGCCGATTTTTTGGTATACTAGAGGTCTCTTGTTGAATAAAGACATGTATGACTGACCGCGCCAACGTTATCACCGTAAAAAACATTTCAAAGACCTATCATCTTGGCGAGATTCAGGTACGAGCGCTTCGGGAGGTGAGTTTAGAAATACGCCAAGGCGATTTTTTAGTGGTAACCGGGAGAAACGGCTCGGGCAAATCCACGCTTCTGTATCAACTCGGCCTGTTGGACCGTCCCGAAAAAGGGGAGATAGATTTCAACGGCACGGAAGTCATACGGCTTTCGGATAAGCACCGGCGCGACCTCCGCTTGAAAAAAATTGGCTATATTTTTCAGAATTACGCCCTAATCGCGGAATTGACCGCGCTGGAAAACGTCATGCTGCCCGCCATGATGCTGATCTCGCCGTTGGAAGCGAAAAAGCGCGCGGTTGATCTTATGGAAAAAGTCGGCTTGAGTCATCGCATCAATCATCTGACGAAAAGACTCTCGGGCGGCGAACAGCAGAAGGTCGCGATTGCCCGGGCGCTGGTGAACGATCCCCAGCTTATTATCGCCGATGAGCCGACGGCAAATTTAGATTCGATTGCCGCCAAGGACGTGATGACGATTTTTCAGACGCTTAATCAAAAAGACGGTCATACGATTGTGATGGTCACCCATGAACAAGAAGAAACCGTCTACGCGAATCGCACCATTACCTTACACGACGGAGCAATTGTATGATTCAGGAAACAAAAATTCCGTTTTTCCTCGTCTGGCGCTTTTTGAAGCGCGGAAATAAATGGACGTTTCTCTTGATAATCTTTTTAATGGCGATTGCCTTTATTAATCTTGTTTTTATTACGTCCCTGTTCAGCGGTATCGTTGAAAGCGCAAATAGCCAGATCATCGACACCTACACCGGGCACGTGTCGATATCACCAGTCGAGGGTGAAAAATTTATTCCGCATGCCACTGAAGAAATATCGCGCATTGACGCGACTCCGGGCGTTGAGGCGGCGAGTGCGCAAGTATTCCTGCCGGCCAGCTTAACGTATAAGAATCGAAGCGGCAATTGGTCAGTCATTGCTATTGATCCGGCGGCTGAAAAGGAAGTGACGAACGTGGCAGCAAAAATGACCGCGGGCAGCTATCTCGACCCAGCGGACACCGACCAGATAATCATCGGCCGGCAAATCGCCGGCGGCGAAGGGGTTGAGATGAACGCCTTCTCATTTAAGGGCGCGACGGTTGGCGAACGGGTGACGCTTTCCTTGAACGGCCAGACCAAAGAGTTTACGATCAAGGGAATATTTTACACAAAATTTATTGATACCGATCAGCGCGCCTTTATTACCCGGGGAGCGTTGAATGAACTCGCGCCCACGTATGATGACGTGGCCACGAACATTGTCATTCGGATTACCACGAAGGGTGAGGAGCAGCTGGTCGTTGATCGATTGCAGAAGAATGGCGTTACCGGTACCTTTTATACCTGGAAAGACGTGGCTGGCCTGATGGCGACGGTCACCAACAGCTTCGTGCTTATAAATGCGCTGCTGACCTCTGTCGGCATTCTTATTGCGGCGGTGACGATATTTATCGTTATTTACATTGATATTTCCTCGAAGCGACAGCAAATCGGCGTGCTCCGGGCAATCGGGATAAAGTCATATCTCATCCGCTCCACCTACGTGATTCAAACGGCCGTCTATTCGGTTTTTGGCGTGCTCTTGGGACTGGGCATTCTCTTTGGTTTTCTGATTCCGTATTTTAACGCGCACCCGTTCCAACTTCCGATCGGCGATGCGACCCTGGCCGTCAGCTCCGTTGATTTAATATTCCGGACTGAGCTGATTATCTGGGTTGCAATCCTGTCCGGGTTGATCCCTGCCTTCATTATTACCCGGGTGAAGATGCTCGACGCGATTTTTAACCGTTAGGCATTTGACAGTACAGACTGTAATGCAAAATTATTAATTCTCTCCCTACGGGAGATCTCCCGAAGGGAGAAAAATGCATAATGAATGATGCCCCGCAAAACGGAGCATCCTTTGTTATTAATTGTTAATTTTCAATTTATTTGTCCCAAAGAAAAAGCGCCGGAGACAATCCAGCGCCGGAAAGATCTTACTGTACGATGATTGTTGCGCCAACGTGAACCCACGCAAAGTAGTGCTTTGCGTCCGTATGGCGCAGCCGGACACAGCCGTGCGAAGCGGGGTAGCCCGGTAAGTAGCCCTCATGGATCCAGATTTCACCGCCGATATTCACCCCGTAATGCATCGGCAGTCCGTTGCCTTCGTCGTCAAAGTAAAGGTTCGACACGTGGTCGATATCTTTCCACTGAACGCGGTAGGTTCCGGTCGTCGTCGGCTTTTCATCCGTGCCGGGCGAGATACGGCACCACCAGATCAGCCGTCCGTGATTGTATGTGCCGAGAAACTGCGTTTCCAGATCGACGAGCGTCAACTGCGGTACCTTGGTATGTTCCGGGAGAACCTTCGGCAGGGGAGCGTAGGAACGACAGAGCGACCAATCCGTCGGTATCTCAATGACCCGTTTTGGCTGGAGCTGGGACGGCTCCAGGCCATTGAGACGCGCCACGAAATCGGCCTTTTCAATGTTTTGGAAGAGCGCCCAGAGCGTGTCGCCTTCTCGAATCGTGTAGGACTGGCTCGGCAGGCCCTGGAGCGAGAAGAAGAGTGATGCGAACACCATGCAGCCCCATAGACAGGACATCGTGACCGCCCTCCTTTTTGCGGTTCATCGAAGTACCCCCTCCGTCTGAAGGCCATCGCAACAAACGCCATCATACGGTACGCCCGTGCCGGTGTCAAGATCGGACAAAAAAACCACCCGGTTGCGCGGGTAGTTTTTATTATCGGCTATTTTACTTCGTTGACGATCGCCTCAAATACCTTCGGATGTTCCATCGCCAGGGTAGCCAGTATCTTCCGGTCAAGCTCGATCTTATTCTTCTTTAAGCCGTCGATGAACTTTGAATAACTCAAGCCGTGCGGACGGACGGCGGCATTGATCCGCAACTGCCAAAGCTGGCGAAAGTTGCGTTTTTTCTTGCGCCGGTCCCGATAAGCATGAACGCCGGCCTTGAGTACGGCTACTTTAGCGAGCCGAATCTTACTTTTTCGTCCCCACCGGTAGCCTTTGGTGAGCTTGAGCAGATTTCTCCTCCGTTTGACGTGCTGTGGTCCTCGTTTGATTCTCATACGGTTTTACTGATAGGGCATTAGTTTCTTAGCCGCGTCGAGATTGACGCCGGCGATCTGATGGTCGCGACGTTTTCGGCGGGTCGTCGTTCCGCTTTCGCGGGAATTAAAATGATCCTGGCCAGCGACGCGCTGGAAGATCTTCTTTTTTCCGGTTGTCATGAAGCGCTTGCGCGTTCCTTTGTGGGTCTTCAGTTTGGGCATATGACTAGTTATTTTCCAATAATGAGGCTAAAACGGTTTCCTTGGCGGGTGAGGGGCTGCTCTATTTTCGCGCCGTCGACCAAGTGAATGAAATCCTGCATAATCTTGTTGGCTCGCTCCTTATGCTGCATTTCGCGGCCGCGGAGAATCATTTCGATTTTGACTTTGTCTCCCTCTTCGAGAAATTTCCTGGCGAGCTCGACCCGATGGTCGAAGTCGTGCTGACCAATTTTGAGCGAGAGGCGGATGCCTTTCAGCTCGATCTTTTTCTGTTTCGCTTTTGACTTGCGTTCGGCCTTGTCTTGGCGGTACTTATACGCGTTGTAATCCAGGATCTTGCAGACCGGCGGGTTGGCATTGGGCGCCACCTCGATCAGATCGAGTCCACGTTCATTGGCCAGACGCAAGGCGTCCGAGGTGTTCATCACGCCGAGCTGCGATTGATTTTCATCAATCACGCGCACCTGCGGTACTCTGATAAAATGATTGATGCGGACTTTTGGTGTGTTAATTCTTGTTGCGTTAATGATAAAAGCCTTTCCTTAAAGCATTGCTATGTACCACTCACTGTGTTCGGGTACATAGCATGCACTACTTCGAACTGTTGCTCATTATTTTTCAAGTGGCTCCGCCATGCATCTGAACGAGCACAGCGAGCGAATGGTGCATGGTGGAGATGAGGGGCCTTTCACCCCTGTCTTGAGAGTTCTTCGCAAACCGTCTACCAACATAGCCTATTTGGTTTGGTTCGGATCGCTCGAGTCGAAACAGGCGAAAATCCCAAACGATCCTAGTTTCTCTTGCCCGGTACCGACTTCGGGAAACGCGAAATCGTCCGTCCTGATTTCATGACACCCGCGACCTCCCCATCAGGAGTCAGAAGGGCGGATGGCTGTGCGCGTTTTAGGCGACAGCGGGAGCGAGACTGAATGATGCAAACGCAGTCTTCAGTTTCGCTGTAAACGACTTGGCATTTGTCGATGTTCCAGGGGTTGACAGAGACCTGGACTCTGGTTGGCTGGTTTGTAAATGTACTCCCCGTCGATTGTATACATCCCCGCGCTTATCGGTTTCGGAGTTTGACGGCTTGGCGGAGGCGGCGGTCCGAATCGCGTTTCTTGATCGCTTCGCGTTTGTCGGATTTTTTCTTGCCGCGTCCGATGCCGACTTTTACTTTTATGAAACCACCCCTAGTATAAACGGAAAGTGGCACAAACGTCAAGCCCTGAACCGTTCCTTTTCCGATAAAACTCGAGAGCTCCCGTTTATGGACCAGGAGCGTGCGCGGTCGCGTCGGCTGATACCCGAACTGGTTTCCCTTCGCTTTTTCATAGGGGGCGATATGGGCATTGATTAACATCAGCCTACCTTCATGGACACTGACATAGCTGCCCTTGAGATTAACCCGACCTAGCTTGGCTGATTTTACCTCAGCTCCGGTCAATACAATACCCACCTCAAATTCATCGAGGATTTCATAGTGAAACTTGGCAGTTGGATTGGCGGCTAAGGTTGGCATAGCGGTTGTTAGTGTAGCATATTTAACTTGTTTGAGAATAGACGTCAGACGGAAGATGTGCAATAAAAATGGCTTGAGAGAAAGGACGGGTCTTTCTCTCAAGCCACGATATCGGAGGATCGGACCGGATAGCCGGTTACCCCTCCGGTCTCTGACGAATCAGACTAAGAAAGTCGGCTGGCCGGACAAAGTGACGTGAGGCGTAGCTTTCAGCGATCTCAGGGCAGAGGCGAAGTGTGCTCAACGAGTTGATTGGAACGCGGCCCGTGCCGTTGCGTTTCTGGACCAGGCAGGCGGCGGTGATTGATTGATAGCCTTTGACGCCTGAGATCGATTTCATTCTCGGTAGTTGAGCGACCCAAGCGGCGCCCAACCACCGCGCCCGCGGAAAACGCCAGGCGTTGTTTTGATACAGCGCGGAAAGTGTCTGCCCAGAACTGATCACATCGTCGACAACCAGCACGACGCCGACGCCGATAATAAGAAACAGCTCAGGTAATACTCGTCCGACCAGAGCGATCGGATCGGCTCCCGGATGCCAGAATCGTCTCGCCGGGACCGAGGCATTCGGTCGATCTTGCCAGATTTGGGAATACCGGCGGGGATAGTTCGAGCCGTTGCCAGGAAAGACGAAAAGCGTCTCGGGATCGTTAAGCACCAGTTGTCGGAGTATCGGTTCAAGGCGATCAGCGAGCAAACGATCTTCAAGAAAAACCAAGTCTTGTTTGTCGACGGTGTTGAGTGACGCAAGCTCGGTTCGGATGTCTGACGAAATCGGTTCGTCGATCAGCAAAATTCGACCATCCGTCACGATTGAGGAATCGTACGAAAAAGCTGGGTAACGCGGGAGCGTTTCCATGAACCTACCTCCTTCATGTTGGACTGTGAAAGTGCAATTGCTGGAATATCCAGCGGATTTTTACGAAACAGGCTTCGTCGACAAATCATTGGTACAAATCGCAAGTATTTTTTCTACCGCTTTTACCGGAGAATCGGCTGTATCTATCCGAATCGTTTGTCGTTCATCGAGAAAGGTACCGGCTGTCCGGTCGGTCCAGCCGCCGTAATTCCGCAGGGCAACGACCGGTTTTTTGTTCCGATAGGCGAGGGTGATTTCTTCCAGCGTGCCCGCGCCGCCGCCGATGGAGATAAGGGCGTCGCACATCAGGATGAGCAAGAGTTCGTCTAATCCCACGGCTGACATTCCCGTCAGTACCTCGACGTCGGTGTAGGCATTTGAGCTGCGACGCTGAGTCCCGCAAATGACACCGACTGTCAGTCCGCCCGCTGTTCTGGCCCCACGCGCTGCGGCTTCCATGACGCCGGTTTTACCACCGGTTATGACAATGCAATTTTTTTGTGCCAATAAGCGTCCGACTTGTTCGGCGGCGGCGAAAAGTTTTGTACCCGTTTTTATTAGTGATGGAAATTCCTCTGGTCCGCTGAACCCAATGACGCCAATTTGTAGTCGTTTTTTCATAGTTCGATGGTTTAATAACGTTATGGATAAAAACAAAACCCCTTCTCTTCCGAGAAGGGGCTGGGTTTATGCGTTTTTATACAAACATCAACGCAATCCTTTCTCGAAAGAGGCAGAATTGCGATGATGAAGATTGAGCCGTTTCAGCATCAGCTGATAGCCGTTGAGACCGCGATACAGCCAGCGCGAGATACGCGCAATCGTCGTCGAGCTTAAGCCGGTTTTCGCCGAGATCGTCGAATAGGGGACGCCGCGGTCGAGTAATTGCGCCGCTTGCCAGCGGTTGGCGAACTCCAGTATTTCTTGTTCGGTCAGCAAGTCGCGGAAAAAGCGCCTGGCCTCATCGGGCGTTTTCAATTTCAGAACGGCCGCAAATAAGTTTTTGACTTTTTGGTTGTACCAGTTAGCCATGGGTTTAGTGAACTTTAGTAAGATAAAGCACTTTAGCAAGATAAAGCATAGCAAATGAATATCATTTGTCAAGGGAGTTATCCACCGGCCGGTTTAAGCGAGAGAAATCCCCAGTAATTAACGCCTGAATATTGTGCCCGTTAATAAAATCGTTTATACTAGGAGCATGATAAAGAAGGAAATTGCTAGTCAACTCCAACGCGTATGCTATGAACTCTGGCCCGACCTGAAACAACAGGCCGACGGAAATTTTTTTTATCAGACAATCGAGTATACGAAAGACGATAAATTCGGCGATATTTCTTCGACCGTGGCCATGCAATTGGCGCGGGTTTTAGCAAAAAATCCGCTCGAGATCGCCGAGGCGATCATCGAACGGTTGAGCGACAATTTTAAACGCAAGTTCGGTAAAATTGAAACGGCCTTGCCAGGTTTTTTGAACTTTTCGTTTAGCAAGGCGTGGCTGGGACAGCAAGTCGGTACGATCATCGATCTGGACCGTCAGTATGGAAAAAGCAAATACGGCGATAACGCCAAAGTTCAAGTCGAATTCATCTCTGCCAATCCGACCGGTCCGATCCATCTCGGCAATGGCCGGGGCGGTTTCATGGGCGACGTTCTGTCGAATGTTTTTGCCAGCCAAGGCTTTCAGGCGCGGCGCGAATATTATGTCAATGACATCGGCAATCAAGTCGAAACCCTGGCTGAATCGGTTATTCGGCGCTACATCCAGCAGACCGGATTGAATATTGACTACCCTGAACGCTGCTACCAGGGCGACTATGTGAAAGATCTCGCCAAGCACCTGAAGCTGGTGGATGTAAAGCTGAATGATATTAATCGGATCAAACGAACCGTCAAGGATAAAGTACTCGGGCTGATGCTGAAGGAAATTCAACGCGTACTAAGGGAAAAGCTGAAAATACACTTTCACCGCTGGTTTTTTGAAAGCGAGCTCTATAAAAAGGGGACGGTCAAGACGGTATTGGCTCAATTGAAAGAGAAGGGCTATGTCTACAAGGCTGACGGCGCCACGTGGGTAAAGACAAGCGCCTTTGGTGACGAGAAGGACCGCGTCTTGATCAAGGCGAACCGAGAGAACACCTATTTTCTTTCCGACATTGCCTACCACTATAACAAATTCTGCGAACGGAAGTTCGAGCGAGTGGTTAATTTCTGGGGCGCCGACCATCAAGGGCACGTTACCCGGATGCAGGCGATCAAGAAAAGTTTGGATTGGCCCGGTCAGCTCGATATCGTCGTTGTTCAGCTCGTCCGTTTGATCTCAAACCACCAGGAAGTAAAAATGTCGAAGCGGAGCGGCACGTTCATCACGCTGGAAGAACTGGTTGATGACGTCGGCCTCGACGTGGCGCGGTTTTTCTTCCTGATGCGCGCCGCCGACACGCACATGGATTTTGACCTCGACCTGGCCCGGGAAAAATCCGATAAAAACCCAGTCTATTATGTCCAATATGCGCACGCTCGAATTTGTAGTATACTGAAACAGAAGGAGCTGAAGAAGCTGACCTGGCCGGAGCGCCTAAAAATCCATTATGATCATCGCGCCGAAGTCGATCTGATCACCGAGCTCGTTCAATACCCAGACTTGCTGCGCGGTATCTGCGAGTCGTACGAAGTTCAGCGCTTGCCGTTTTACGTCATCAAGGTGGCGGAACTCTTTCACGTTTTTTACACCCAGTGCCGGGTGATCGACCAGGGCGAGGTGAATACCGCTCGGGTCGCACTGATCAAAGCGACCCAGATCGTGCTCCGAAACAGCCTGAAGCTGATGGGTGTTTCGGCGCCAATGACAATGTAATAACCACGCCTATGCGCATCGGTATCGATTGTCGAACCATCCTCAATCCCAAACACGGCGAACGCGCCGGCGTCGGGCATTATTCATATTTTCTCGTAAAATCGCTGCTCGCTCTCGACCAGAAGAACGAGTATGTTTTATTTTTTGATTATCGCTATCAGAACACCAAGGAATTTAAACAGCCGAATGTGACGATCCGAACGTTTCCGTTTTCGCAATACAAGCGCTTTCTGCCGTTCAGCTATTCCCATCTCTTGATCACAGCCTATCTGAACCGTGAGAAACTCGATCTCTATCATTCGCCAGCAAACGTGATTCCATACACCTACAGCCGGCCGGCGATCGTAACGGTCCATGATCTGGCGATTTACAAACATCCCGAGTGGTTCCCGCGCGGTCAGAAGTTCAGCGTTTCGATCCTCGTGCCGCGGTCGTTAAGCCGGGCGCGTCGTATCATCGCCGTTTCGGAGGCGACGAAGAAAGATATTGTCAAAGTATTCACTATCCCGGCGGAAAAAATCAAGGTCATCCACGAAGGCGTCGTCCAGGAAAAAAACTATGTACTGAAGGCGAAACTTCAGGAAAAATACAGCCTCTCCGGCGATTATCTGCTGTATGTGGGTACGTTGGAAGCGCGCAAGAATATCCCGAAACTGGTCGCCGCCTTTGCGCAACTGGCAAAAGAAAAAAGGTTTTCGAAATACACCCTGGTTCTGGCCGGCCATCGCGGCTGGAAGAGCGACGAGGTGTTCACCGCCATCAACAAACTCAAGCTCGGCAACCGTGTTGCCTACCTGAACTACGTACCCCATGAGGATAAAATCGGCTTAATCCGAAACGCCAGCGTGTTCGTGTTTCCGACGCTTTATGAAGGTTTTGGCCTGCCGGTGCTTGAGGCGTTGAGTCTCGGCGTACCAGTGATCAGCTCAAGCGTCGCCTCAATCCCGGAAGTCACGGGCGAGGCCGCGCTTCTGATTAATCCCAACAGCGAAACGGCGCTGGCTGAGGCGATGCGAAGAATCCTCAACTCAACCCAACTCCGGCAGCGGTATAGCCAGGCGGGCGTCGAACAGGCGAAAAAGTTCAGCTGGCGGAAATGCGCCGAGGAAACACTGAAGGTTTATAGAGAAGAATATTCGCAAATACAGAAGGGAAAGAAGAAGTTGCCGGCGAAGAAGAAGTCCAGCGCCAAGACCAAAAAACGATGACTCTTCCTGTTGTCAGCTCAATGAATTTCACCCTCATAGCCATTGGATCCGCGGTTTTTGGTGCAATCGCAAATATTCTCGCTCGGACTTTGCTGAAAGAATTGCGCTCAAAGGAGATACTCGGGATAAACTTTTTGACGATGGGTGCGACGCTGGTTTTATTCTCACCCTTTTTTTATTATTTTAAGGCGACGACCGTTGCCATACTGGTTTTGATCGGCATCGGTATTATTGATACTCTGGCAAATTTTTATTATTTTAAAACGTTCGAGGAAACCGAAGCCAGCGTGGCCAGTCCAATGCTCGCTTTGGCGCCGGCGTTTACATTTTTCTTTGGCTGGTTATTGCTGGACGACACGGTGAATCTAAAAACCGTCGCCCTGGCATTCTTGATCATGTTTCTGGTGGTAATTTTTTCCGCTGGTTCCTCGGAATTCGGACGTTTCAAAAAAGCCACGCTGATTCCGGCCATCATTTCTTCAGTGTTATTTGGTATATCGGCGATACCGACAAAGTATCTGCTGACCAATTTACACGTAATCAATGCCCCGACCCTGTATATGTATCGGGCCGGGTTGATTGCCCTGTTCTCACTCGTGTTCCTAAATTTTCCTTTGCGCCGAATAACTAATACCCAGTATCGCGTCATTTTTTTCCGAGGACTCTTTGTCATTGCTCAATGGCTGCTGCTCTATTACGCACTGACGGTCGGCAGTGCGGGCGTGACCATAACCTTGGCGAATCTGACGCCAATATTTGTTTTTTTCCTCAGTGCGGCCTGGCTGAAGGAAAAAATAACAGTGAGAAAGATAATTGCTTCAATATTAATTCTTGCCTTATCGCTAATTATTTAGCCATATGAAGAAACCAACAAAGCGCATCAAGAAGATTCTAATACTGTTTTGCGGCGGTTCAATTTCAATGCACAAAGACGAAAGAACTGGAGCGCTTCAAGTCGCCTTCGGTGTTAAGCAACTATTTCAGATCGAGCCGAGGATCACCGAATTGGCAAACATTTCGACGACCCACATAGCAAATATCGACAGCACGAATTTCGACCATCGTCATTGGGAGAAAATTGTCAAAAAAATAGCGCTGAACTATAAGAAATACGACGGTTTTGTTGTAACCATGGGTACCAACACGATGGCCTATGCTTCAAGCGCCGTGTCCTTTGCCCTGGCGAATATTGGCAAGCCCGTAATTTTCACCGGTTCACAAATTCCCGCTGAGATTATCAGTACTGACAGCCGGAATAATCTCGTGAACGCAGTCCGCGTGGCCACCATGGAATTAGGCGGTGTTTTCGTGGTTTTTGGCAGCAAAATAATATTGGGAAGCCGGGCAAAAAAGGTGAGCGAATCAGACCTTGATGCTTTCCATACCTTTAATGACTCAGATTTTGGCGAGATCGGCGTGGGTATAACCTTAAATAAAGATACCCACCGGGCGCACTCTCAGCCGTTGGTGGTAAAGAATGGTTTTGATGACAATATCGTTTGTTACACTCTTGTTCCCGGATTTCGCCCAGAATTTATTAATCGGCTGATCCATGGGGGAGTAAAAGGAATCGTTCTGAGGGCATATGGATCAGGCGACATACCATACTCGTTGCTGCCCAGCCTGCAGTATGCAAAAAAAAGGCGTCTACCCGTTGTCGTAACAACGCAGTGCCCAGGCGGAGCCACGGTAATGGGTTTAAACGATGTCGGATTGAAAGCGCTTAAATCAGGCGTTATCCAAGCCTTTGACATGAGCATGGAAACCATGACAACGAAATTAATGTGGCTGATTAAACAGAGGTATCCCTATCGGAGCATCAGGAGATTAATGCACAAGAATTACACCGGTGAGATTAGCAAACGGAAGGCAGAACTGATTCTCCATCGCGAGCTTACCTAGCATCTTATGAGCAATAGAATCACCGAAAAGTATTTTACCCATACTGGTTTTTCTGATGCGGCAAAGACGCTGAAAGAAATTGTGGCGGCAACCGGTTTCCGGCCTGGCCAGGAAATCTTCCGGGGGCAAATTTACGACAAAAATAAGGTTGGGAGCCTGATCTACCGGGGCCAATGGCGAAACAAGCCGGCGGTTTTAAAAATCCAGGGTCTTTGTCCGGAAATCGACGAAATCGACATCATCAAAAGATTTAATCGTCAGAACAAAAGCACGAAAGTAAGGTTACCGCGGTTGTATGGCGGAAAAAAATGGAACAAAATAAATGGGTACGGCTATTTATTGCTGGAATATATCGACGCGCCGAAGATCTATCGGCCGCCATTTGCCGATACAAGGCAGATGCGAGATTTTCGCGCTCTCTACCAGGAGTACAAAAGTAGGTGTCTCAATACGCCATTATTCGCCCAAGAGCCTGATGAGCGGCAAAGCCTGCGGTTTGTCATGAAACGCCTCAAACACTGGCTGGCCGTGGCACAATCAAAAGGTCGGGTGAACAAGACGACGAAAGCGATGGTGAGGAAATTCCAAGCGCTCGCTCGCCGCCATTTGCCGGGGGTGAGGATGAAGTTCATGCACGGCCATTTTACCTATGACGATATCTATAAACTGTCGGCAAATGAATACGTGCTCATGTCGAATTTATTCTGGTCCTACCGTCCGGAGTATTATGACGCCGCCTTTCATCTCTGGGCGGGCATAAAAAGCATTAGAAAACAACACATTACGGTAAATTACGTCATTAGCTATCTGGAAAAATGGATTGCGGAATATAAAAAACTTCCGATTGTAAGAAAAGACGCCGGATTTGAAAGGAAGTTTTACCTGATGATGGCCGAGCGCTGTGTCGCCGCCTTGCTCGTCGATCTTCGAAACCAGTACTATGCCAGTAACCGCCAAAAGCACATTACGCATTTAGTAAAATTGTTCAGTGGAATATTTGATTATTGCGGCGAACAATTAAACAAAAACAAATAGAAAAGCGCCCGTCACGAAAGATTCGCAACGGACGCATGCTGCCGGATTGGCAGCGGTTGTGCAATGGTCCGAGTCATTGAATCGGACGTTTACGTCGTCGTGGGCGGAGCCGAGAGCAGAGGTTGGTCACTGATCTTCTTGACATTCCCTCCGCAGCGGATATCGCCGCAGGTCCAACGTTTTCCGCCAAGCGATTGCGGATCTTGATACAGCTGAGAGCCGTCCCAAAGATGGTCGCAGACGACGCACTGATAGGTGCCAGTCGGTTTGTCCATCAGTGAACTTCCTTATTCGTCGTAGAAGGCTACGGCAGTAGTTCGATCAGTACTAGGCGGCGCGGCAAAGCGAGGTGATCGCGGTGTTCTGGGTCAGGGTGGACAGGTGGCTGATCTGATCAGGGAACATCCAGCCCATCTTGAGCCCGAGATTGGCCCCGAGCGCTTCGTCGCAGACGGCAGTCAGACCCGACGGCGCAATGATGACGTTGGCGATCGGACAGACGACGCCGCCGCCATAGAGTTCCAGATCGGGGTTGGCCGACTGCGATGAGGCCTGATGCTCGGGGTGGCTGAGCAACCGAGCAGTCTTCTCCTGCGCATACAGGCAGCAGCGCCGGGCGAAGCTCATGTCGTCGAACTTGCCGACCGGAACCAGCAGGAGGATGAGACCAGTTGCCTGATCGCGGACGCAAAGATAGACTCCCTGCCGCTCCCGCTTCTCGTTCTCCGGCAAGGTGGCTATCAGCTTGAGCAGCTCACGGGTGTGGCGGATCAGGTTGGCGGCGATCGTCTCGTCAATGAACATGTTCGAACTCCTCCGTGGGGGTTGAGTGGTGCGAGATCCAGAGAGACTGACTGAGAAATTTAGCATAAAAACCGAATGATGTCAAGACCAGTGGTCAAAACTGTAAAAGTAACGCCGAAAGCAAAACGCAATTCTCTTGTCGAAAAAGACGATCGGTTTGTGGCCCATGTCACCGCCGCGCCGGAAAAGGGGAAAGCGAACGAAGCGGTGGTTGAATTGCTGGCCGAACGTTTTGATGTACCGAAATCGGCGATCGCGCTCGTTTCAGGCGAAACAAGCCGGGTAAAAAAATTTCGCATCTATCTCGATTAACGATTCGCGATAAACAAGCCACAATGGTTCAATGGGTATGCTGTTGCTCTGCGCTGACCGAAGTGGTAAAATAAACACGGTACGATTTAAACGAAAACATGGCCGATATTAAACGAAAAATACTCCTGGTCGAAGATGAACCGGACGTGCTACAAGCGGTCGCCGATCATTTGAAGAGAGACGACGTTGAGATCCTGAAGGCGTTTGACGGGAGCGAGGGTTTAGCTGTCGCCGAAGCCGAGAGGCCCGATCTCGTTTTGCTCGATCTTATTTTGCCGCGCATGCACGGGTTTGAATTCCTCGAGAAGATAAAAGCGAATCAAGAAACCAGCCACATCCCCGTAATCGTATTTTCAAATCTGGCCGGCGCGACAAACTTTGAAAAAGCAAAGTCACTCGGTGCCATCGCCTATTTCGTGAAAACCGATGTTAAACTCGACGAGGTGGTCCAAAAAATTGTCGAAATCTTATCACTTACTTCGTAAGATATGGCCTCTCGAACCCGTCGCTCGGTTATTGTGCTTGAAGACGAGCGGACATTAGCCAAGACAATGCATGAAAAGCTCGAGAAGAGCGGCTACAAGGTTCAAATAGAGATTGACGGCGTGCTTGGACTTCAACGGATTCAGAAGGTCAAGCCGGACATAGTTTTACTCGATTGCATCTTACCCGGACTGAGCGGCGTCGACGTGCTCAGAGCCTTGCGCGCGAAACCAAGCACCAGGGCGATAAAAGTAATCATGCTGAGCAATGTTGACGATGAGAAGATAAAAAAAGAGGCGTTGCGCTTGGGCGCCTTGGATTATTTCATCAAGACGCAGGTTTCTCTGGCAAAAATAATCGAAGAAATAGAAAAGGCGCTGGCCTAGTCCGGAAAACCAACCGCTTGCCAGCGCGCGCGTTTTTTCCTATAATAGGGGGGCGCAGTTTTTTTATTCTGAGGGCAACAGTGATACCATGATCCCAAAGTTTCCAGAGCTGGAACAAGCGATTCTCGCCGACTGGAAGAAAAACAATGTTTTCCAAAAAACCCTTACCCAGACGGCCAAAGGGAAGCGTTTTGTTTTTTTTGAAGGTCCGCCGACGGCCAACGGTTTGCCGCATATCGGCCACGTCCTGGCCCGGATTTTCAAGGACGTGGTCTGCCGCTATAAAACCATGCGCGGGTTTTTCGTCGAGCGGAAAGCCGGCTGGGACACCCAGGGCTTGCCGGTCGAGCTCGAGGTTGAAAAGCAGATCGGCGTCTCGGGCAAACGCGATATTGAGGACTACGGCATCGAAAAATTTAACAATGAATGTAGAAAAAGCGTCTGGAAATACAAGGCCGAATGGGAAAAGATGACTGAACGCATCGGCTATTGGCTTGATCTGGAGCATCCGTATATTACCTACGAAAAGCCCTATATTGAATCGCTTTGGTGGATTTTCAAACAGCTCTGGGAGAGAAAGCTGCTCATAAAGGATTACAAGGTTGTGCCGCATTGTCCGCGCTGCGAGACTGCTTTGTCATCGCATGAGGTGGCGCAAGGGTATCAGAAAGTCACAGAGAACTCGGTCTATGTGAAATTTAAAATTAAAAAGGCAAAAGGAAAAATTAAGGAAGGGGATTATATCCTTTCCTGGACAACAACGCCATGGACGCTACCCGGGAATGTTGCGTTGGCAGTAAATGCTAATGAGAGGTATGGAATAACAAATCCGAATGAAAATGGTGATCGTTTTATTATTGTGCACAGTCGTCCAGACAGACTAGTTGGTGGTGAGGCAGTGCTTAAACAAGAAAAAGACGGAGCTTCTTTGGGTTTCCAGGCAGATGTTATCGGAGCCGATTTGGTCGGCGTCGAGTACGAACCACTTTTCCCTGGTGCGATTCCGAAGGACACAAAAGGATACGAAAACGCATTTAAGGTGTACGCCGCCGATTTTGTCACCACGGACGAGGGCACAGGCGTCGTTCACACCGCGGTCATGTACGGTGAAGACGATTACCAGCTCGGCTCAAAAGTTGGGTTACCGAAGCATCACACGGTGACGACGGACGGGCATTTTACGAAAGACGTGAAAGAATTTGCCGGCCAATATGTGAAAGATGAAAAAACGAGCCGGGCCATTGTCGATTCGCTAAGGGAACGAAATTTATTATACAAAGAAGAGCCGTATGAGCATGATTATCCTTTTTGCTGGCGCTGTCACAGTCCGCTTTTGTACTATGCTAAGGATTCCTGGTTCATTGCCATGTCAAAATTGCGCGAACAGCTGTTAAAAAACAACGAGCAAATCGCCTGGGTGCCGGAATATATCAAATACGGCCGGTTTGGCGAGTGGCTGAACGAGATCAAAGACTGGGCGATTTCGCGCGAACGCTATTGGGGTACGCCGATCCCGATCTGGGAATGCGACCGTTGCGGCAAACGGGAGTGCCTTGGCAGCTATCAAGAATTAGCCGATAAGACCGGTGATAAAAATGTCGTTTCAGACTCATTTGATCCGCATCGGCCGTTTGTTGACGCCTTGAATTGGCGGTGTGACTGTGACGGCCGGATGAGGCGGATACCGGAAGTGGCCGACACCTGGTTTGATTCCGGCTCCATGCCGTTCGCGCAATGGCACTATCCGTTTGAGAACAAAGAGCGGATTGAAAAAGGCCTGAGTTTCCCGGGCGAATATATTGCCGAAGCCATCGACCAGACGCGCGGGTGGTTTTACACGCTCCTGGCGGTCTTCACCGCGCTCGGCTATGACCAGCCGCCGTATAAAAACGTCATTTGTCTCGGCCACGTGCTTGATGCCAAGGGTGTGAAAATGAGTAAGCACATCGGGAACGTTGTCGATCCCTGGGCAGCCATCAACGAATTCGGCATTGATCCGATCCGTTGGTATTTGTATACGGTCAATCAGCCCGGCGACTACAAACGCTTCGACCCCGAGGGTATCCGCGAGGTCGTCAAGAAAAATTTCATTATTCTTTGGAATGTTGTCAGCTTTTTCACTATGTATCGGATGGGCGGTGGGCCGCCGATCAAACCACCAGGATCACAACACATTATAGATCGGTGGCTATTGGCTAGGTTTGACGAATTGAACAGTACGGTAACGGCCGAACTAGATCATTATCACATAATTGAATCCACACGCGCTTTGTCAGGGTTTATAAACGATCTTTCCATTTGGTATATTCGTAGGAGCCGCGACCGGTTTAAGACAGGTGACCGAAAAAATTCTGCGGCTATGCTTGGCTACATCCTCCGGCAACTGTCAATTTTACTAGCTCCGTTTATCCCGTTCTACGCCGAAGCAGTTTATCGCGAGATCCATGGAGAAAAGGAGAGTGTGCATCTTGAGCCATGGCCCAAAACAGCTGGTCAATCGGACGAAAGTTTACTGAAGAACATGAGCTTAATTCGCCACCTGGCCGAGATCGCGCATCGGGTAAGGTCTGAACAAGGAATCAAGGTGCGCCAGCCGCTGGCCGAGTTGGTCGTTAAATCCCAACTTTCTCCGGAACTGTGTGAGGTTCTAAAAGACGAGGTTAATGTCCTTGAGGTGAGTTGTCGAACAAGCTTGCCGGAAGAACCAGGCTGGATAAAAACGGGAGACGGAGAAACGGCCTTAGCCTTAAATACTCAGCTGACCCTAAAACTTCAGCGTCAGGGTTTAGCCCGGGAAATAGTCAGACAAGTTAACGCTTTGCGTAAATCACTGGGCTTGACCCGGGGAGATACGGTGACGATCGGAATTGACAGTCAAGAGATAGTAAACCAGCTGGCCGGACTGATAAATCAAATAAAGCGTGATACCATTGCCGAAGAGATAGAATTCGGACCGTTAAATGACAAAGATTGGTCTGCCAGTTGTGATTTTCAACACGACCAATGGTCCGCCAGGATTGGGATTAAGAAAACCAGCTAATGTCTTTTACTTACCGGACCGAGGCGTTAATCATACGTCGGAAACCTTTTCGTGAGGCTGACCGTTTGATTGTCGTCCTGACGCCTGACCGCGGCAAGCTTGAGCTCATTGCCCGCGGCGCTGCGAAAATGAGAAGTAAACTGGCGGCTCATCTCGAGCCGTTTTTGCATACGCAATTACTGATCGCGCAAGGGAAGAGTTACGATACGGTTGCTGCCAGTACCGTGCGCCACCGTTTCAATGCGCTGTCGCAGTCGCTGGTCCGGAAGGCCTGGGCGGATTATACGGCCGAGCTTTTGGAGCACGTTATCCAAGTTCGGCAAGCCGATCCGATGATTTTTAACTTGACCTATTCTACCTGGCAGCAGTTTGAGCGTCTGGCAGTGACGAAAAAGCGCGATTATTATCACGGGTTTCTATTCCTCGTCGCTTTTGTCATAAAACTGATGAGCCGGATCGGCTACCAACCCAGTTTACATCGGTGCGTAATCTGCCAGCGACGGCTTCAGCCGGACGGAAACACGTACTATTTTTCGCTCGGCGGAATCGTCTGTCAGCGCTGCCAAGCTGCGTCGGCGCGGTCTGGCTCGCACCTCGCCATCTCCGGCGCGGCCATCCGGACGCTCCGGTACGTTCTGCGCCAGACCTACGCCTCGATCGGAAAATTGCGCGTTAGTGTTGACCAGCTCGCCGAGGTGAAATCATTTATTGATAAATTCGTTACCTACCATACGGAATACACCCCGCAGTCACAACGATTCGTGACCTGGTTGCTCCGGAGAAAGCCGACCGTCTAGTTGACGGGCGCCAAAAAAAGAGTACACTTGTGACCGTGTTCCGCAATCGTCAAACGCCAGCATGTCCAGGGGGGGGCGTATGCAGAGATTCATACCCGTGTATGATCGGCCGGTACCCGATCTTCTGACCGGTTGCCGTCCGGATACGGCTGGTCAGCGTCGGGCCCTTCGAGTGTTTGGTCTCTGTTTTCTGCTGGTCATTGTGGCCACGCTGCTCATTTCCGTCTGGCCGTGAACGGCGGCTGTCTGGCGGGGGAGCTCACGAGCGACCCCTTTTTCATTTGCCAAAATTCGGCAAAAATGTTATTATTCTCTTTACTATGGCCAAGGGAAAAAAGAAAGAATCAAGAGAGCCCGAGTCAGAAAACGAATTTCAGTTTACGAAACATATTGACGGTCAGACCAAGGGGCTGATGAAAGACATCTTCATTGAGGAAGACGGTTCGAAGCCCGATCTGACCAAGCTCGAACGAAAGACGCGGAACTGGCGGAAGATCATCATAACCGGCGTCATCGTTTTTTTAATCTTAGCGCTGTGTGCGGCGGTGGTTGGCTTTTTTATATTCAATCGCAAGAATACTTTTAAAGAAGAGAAGGTCGGTTTTTCCTACACCGGCGCAACGCAGGCGGTTTCGGGCGATGCCTTTACCTTGAAACTGCGCTATCGCAACCAGGGCGCGGTGGCCTTGACCGAATCAGTTGTTGACGTAACATATCCCGACGGATTTACCTACACGAGCTCGAATGTCGGTACGTCGGCCGAGTACCATAATCAATGGCCGGTACCCGATCTTTTACCAGGTGATGAAAAAACCCTCGAAATCTCCGGCACGCTCGTCGGTGAAGTTGGCACGAGCCGGAAATTTTCGGCTACCGTATCCTATCGACCCGCGAACTTCAATTCAGAATTCCAGAAAACAATTGACTGGGAGGTTGTGGTCACATCAACCAGTCTCGAAGTCGAATTCAAGGGCTCGCGCGAAGTTATCGCGGGGCAAGAGGTCGGCTACGAGTTGTCCTACCAAAACACCTCAACGCGCGACATGACCAACCTGAAAATAACACCGCGCTGGCCCGAGGGCTTTACTCTTGGCTCGTCAAACCCCGAGCTTGAGCTCACTGGCACCTGGCAAGTCGGGACGCTCACGGCCGGTTCAACGAAAACCATCAGCCTTGCCGGAACCTTCACTGGTGAGGCCGGCACGCAGAAACAGCTTGATTTTAAATTCGGCTTGGTTCAGAGTGACGGCTCAGAGAATGTCCAGGCGGAGCAGTCGTTCCTCATTTTACTCATTGCGCCGCAGCTCCAGGTAACAACCAGCGTAAACGGTGACACGCAGACGCAAGCAGTTGACTGGGGCGATACGCTTTCATATTCCGTTGAACTGAATAACGCCGGTGATGTAAAAATCGATCAGGGAGTGGCGAAGCTGACGCTCACATATCTCGTCAACGGGCAGGCCAGCACGGAAGAGTTTATTGACTGGTCAACATTCGTCAATTCAAGCAAAGCCAGCCGCGATGGACTGGTAATCCAATGGAACAAAGAGGCGGTTCCGGAACTTGAAGCCTTAAAACCGGGAGATAAGGTGCGTTTAGCTTTTGAGGTGAGTCTTGATCACGAGCCACCGACCACGCTGGTCAACCAGAAGAATTTTGAAATCCGCGCCCAGGTTGATTTCACCGGTCAGCGGACTGGCGACCAACCGGAAGCGAACCTGCCGCTCTCAGCCCAAAGCGCCCCGGTCAGCGCCGTCATAAATAGCCAGCCGACACTTTCGGTCGTGGCACGGTATTATAATGACGCCGGCGAAGTTATCGGCCTCGGGCCGTTTCCGCCGGTTGTCGGTCAGAGCACAACCTTCAAGATATTTTGGTCGTTGAAGAACACGTCAAACGATATTTCTACGGTCGTTGTGAAAACAACATTACCCGGTACGGTCGCTTGGGTTGGACAGGGGAGCGTCTCAGCCGGCGAACCGCTAGTTTTTGACGCCAAAACGCGGTCAGTTACCTGGCGGATAAATAGGCTCCCGGCCTATATCGGTCATGAGACACCACCGGTGACGGCTGAATTCAGCGTCAGTCTGACGCCGACACGGAATCAATTAAATGATTATGCCCTGCTTATCGATAAAACCACGTTTGCGGCCACGGATGCATTTACCAAAGCCTCACTCTCGCTCAGTCAGGATGGCGAGAGTACGAGTCTGACAAACGACCCGGTCGGGCGCGGAAAAGGAAAAGTGATCGGGCAAGGCAATTAGAGAATACAAAAGTAATGACTCTCCTCCTACGGAAAAAAATGAAAAATTTGGATGGTTTGTTTTGATAAATAATACCTTACTTTTGAATTTTGCCTTTTGAATTTTATATTAATTAGAAGTTCCAAAAGAAGCCACGCCCGCCTCGGTATCCTGAAAACGAAACACGGGAATATCCATTCCCCATTTTTTATGCCGATCGCCACGCGCGGTTCGGTCAAGGCCGTGTCGCCGGATGAATTGCGCGAGCTCGGCGCGGAAATCATTCTCGCAAATACGTATCATTTATTTCTTCGACCCGGTCTTCGGGTGATTCGACGGGCCGGCGGGCTGCACCGTTTCATGAATTGGACTGGACCGATTTTGACTGATTCCGGTGGCTTTCAGGTTTTTAGTCTGGCGCATGCCCGGAAGTTTCGGACCGGCGGCGTCGAGTTTATCGATGACGTTTCTGGAAAAAAACACACCTTGACTCCGGAAAATGTCATGGCGATTCAGGAAGTCATTGGCTCAGACATCCGTATGGCGCTGGACGATTGCCCCGGTTATCCGAGCGAAAAAAAGGCCCTCGCCGAATCGGTTGATCGGACCGCGCGCTGGGCGAGAAAGACTGTGCGCGCAAAAAAGAAATCGCGCCATTTGCGCTTCGGCATCGTCCAGGGCGGCGCCAGCCAAGAGTTGCGCGAAAAAAGCCTGGCGGAGATAACTGCGCTGCCGTTTGACGGTTTTGCCCTGGGCGGGCTAGCGGTCGGCGAGCCAGAGTCAAAAATGTGGCCAATTGTCGAACGATTCGCGCCGCGGTTGCCTGCCAACACACCCCGCTACCTCATGGGGCTGGGCAAACCGGATCAGATTGTCCGAGCGGTCCGGGCAGGTATTGATATGTTTGATTGCGTTATCCCGACCAGAAACGCCCGTCACGGAATGTTATACGTCTGGAATACTCGATCACGAACGAAAAAACTTTTGGGAAAAACTTTCTTTAATGAACTGCGAATCAAACAGGCTACATACGCGAATGATTTCCGGCCGCTTGATTCGATGTGTCAGTGCTCGACCTGTCGGAATTACAGTCGGGCATATTTGCGTCACTTGTTTTTAGCCAATGAACCGCTGGCATTGCGTTTATCGACCATCCATAATTTGGCATTTTATCTAGAGCTAATGAAACGAATACGCAGATTGATTGTCACAGGCATACTGTAGCTCAAATATTGACACGCCGGTCTGTCCCTGGTACTGTTGCGATGTTTGAAGGTGCAGTTCACATCAACGGTGGCAGATATAGAAGGGGGCCCTATGAGCATGGTGGTATGTGTGCTGTGGTTCATGGCACTCGGAGTCCTGATGCTCGGTATGTGTCTCTCGGCCATCACCGGACTGGGCGCGCTACTCGGCATCACTGACGCCCATTACGTTTCAACGATCTTTGGCTTTACCTGGAAGCTTTGGTTGTGGTGGCTGGGAGCCACGTTCGTCGGGCTCGGTATCAGCTACCACAACACGTGTCGGCATGAAGCCGCGTGTCACGGGTAATTCACCCGAACATGAGCACGTGCTGCCAGACGCACCCACTGTCCGACAGTGGGCTTTTTTCCGGGGTATGGAATTTGCCAAAAATGAAAAAATGTGATATAATTACATTATAAAACAAAAATATGAGTTTTCTCTTAACCACGCTGAAATTCTTCGCCGTTGATGTTGTTTGGAGTTTTTTGTACTTCCCGATCTGGTGGTACACAAAAGGCACCAAGCAAACAGCGGCTTTTGTATTGAGAAAAATGGCCGGCGTTGAACACGCGCTCGGTCTGGGCATACTCTTGAAATACCTTTTCCAGCCCATGTATGCCGATTATACGAAGAGCGGCCGGATGATCAGCTTTGTCTTCCGTGTGCTGCAACTCGGCGTATCAATGGTGATTATGGCCGTGTCGTTTGCCTTCTTTTTTCTCCTGATGATTCTGTGGCTCGGCTGGTTGCCCATAGCAATATATTTCATTATCGTTAATCTCAGCGGCGTATGATCGATCGATCACCGGCTTTCCCGCCGCTAAGGTATATCGCTTGGCCGGGCGAGTCTCGAAAAAACTCTCAAAGCGAAAAAATAATCGGTTGGTTTAACGGCCGGGTTGTCTACTGGGGCCGAGCGGTTGACGAATTAAACAACTTGGTGCGCGATGTCACGCGGATCGGGCGGAACGTATTTCGAATACTCTTGATAATCTTCGCCGCCCTTGGCGTCGGCATGGGCGCGCTCCGACTGCGCGATCTCTGGCAGGCGGGAATACGTTGGCAAGACTTAGCAACGGCCAGTGAACCCGAATTTCTCGGATTTTGGATCGCGGTTGTCATGATCGCGTATTTGGTCTTCAGCTTTTCCTGGGAGCGGCAGCGCCGAACAAAGATAGAACACCAACCGCTTGTCTCGGCCGAGTTTATTGAAATGGATGAGAGTAGAATTTTAGCCATCCCAAAAAAGGATTGGGTTAATATCGCCGAGACATTTCATCCTGACTCGGCTCAGCTGGTCCAGAGCGCCGTCTATTTCGCCAGCTCGTGTAATCACCCCTTGGTTGAACCGCTCCACCTTCTCGCGATGAGTTTGCGCGAGGAAGCCATCCAAATGTTATTTGCTCGGCTCGGCGTCAATCCGGCAATCATCGCTGAGAAGGTAAAGCGTGGCCTGGCTTCGAAGGGCCGGCCGCTGAAACTAAATCCTCCGTTGTCAACTGAGTTTCAGCAATTACTCTTGGCTGCCTATGAAGAAGCCTACCGCCGCCGGGCTGAACAGGTTGAAATAACCGACCTGTTCATTGCCTTGTCAAAAACCGGCCAGCAGGCTCAGGAAATACTCTACGACGTTGGCGTTGAAATGGACGACCTCCGCAATGTCGCGACCTGGCTGACGCTTCAGAATACCCTCGGCCGGTATTACCGGCGATACCGTTCCCGCGCTCGTTTCAAACCAAAGAACGAAATGAACCGGGCCATGACCGCGGTCATGACGCCGTATTTGGACCGCTTCAGCCAAGACCTGACGCAGTTGGCCCGGGCCGGCTACCTGGAATACTGCGTCGGCCGGGATCAAGAAATCGAATCCGTTTTTCGAACCGTTGAAGCCGGAAACAACGGGGTGGTCCTGGTCGGTCAGCCGGGCGTCGGCCGCAAAACAATCATTAAAGGATTGGCGCAGCGCATGGTCACCGAAGACGTGCCGCCGATTTTTCAGGATAAACGTTTAGTCAGCATCAGTCTGGCCGCTCTGGTCGCCGGCGCTACAAAGCCGGGCGAGCTTGAAGAACGGCTGATGCGGATTTTCGCCGAGGTCGTCAAGGCAGGGAATATTATTCTCTGCATTTTCGACATCCACAACATGGTCGGCATTACCTCCGAGCGAGGGGAGGGCCTCGACCTCTCAGAAGTATTTGATGAGTATTTGCGGAAAAAGGCGTTTATCGTCATCGCGACCTCAAATATGATCGAATACCGGCGCTATGTCGAGAACTCAGCGCTCGGCGGAACGCTGTTTAAAATACCGGTTGAAGAGATGGATGAAACTCAGACGATCCACGTGCTCGAGGCTCGCGTCGGCGCCGTTGAGTCTCAGCAAAAAGTATATTTTTCTTACAAAGCAATCGCGGCCATTGTCAAACACGCCAAGCGGTATATCCATGAACGTTTCTTTCCTGAAAAGGCAATCCAGTTGTTAGAAGAGGTAGCTTCCTATGTCCGTCGGACGCGCGGAAAAAAGAAGATTGTGGTGGCCGAGGATGTTGCCCAGGTCGTATCCGCGCTCGTTAAAGTGCCGGTGACCCAGGTTTCAGAACGGGAAAGTGAAAAACTCCTTCATTTGGAAGAACGGTTGCATCAACGGTTGATCGGACAGGATGAAGCGGTAAAAATGGTCGCAGCCGCTCTGCGTCGCGCTCGAGCCGAGCTGCGGGATGCGAAACGACCAATCGTCAATTTGCTTTTCCTCGGTCCGACCGGTGTCGGAAAAACCGAACTGGCGAAAACTGTAGCCGAGACGCACTTCGGTTCGGAAAAATCGATGATCCGTATCGATATGTCTGAATATCAGGAGAGTAAGAGCATCGATCGCTTGATCGGCGCGCCGCCGGGCATGACTAAGGGCGAAGAAGGCGGCTATTTGACGGAAGCGGTCCGCCGGACGCCGTTTGCCTTGCTGCTTCTGGATGAAATAGAAAAAGCCCATCCGGATATTCTCAACGTATTCTTGCAGGTCATGGATGACGGCCGCTTGACTGATTCGCTCGGCCGGACCATCGATTTTACGAATGTTATTTTGATCGCGACCTCGAATGCCGGCACGCCGCTGATTCAGCAGCGCGTCCGGGAAAAAACGCCGGCGGTCCAGATCCGGGACGAACTGGTCAATAAAGAACTGGGTAAGTATTTCCGGCCTGAGTTTCTCAACCGGTTCGACGGAATTATGGTATTTACGCCGCTGAGCGAAGCCGAATTATATCAGGTCGCCGTTTTACTCCTGGCTGAAGTGCAGAAGCGTCTCATAGAAAAGGGGATTACGCTCCGGGCCACGCCGGAGGCAATCCAGGAATTGGTCCGGGAAGGATACGACCCGGCGTTCGGCGCCCGGCCGCTCAGGCGCGTCATCCAAAATAAAGTTGATAACGCATTGGCGAATTATTTACTCCAAGGCCGGCTTACCCGCCGCGACGTGGCCGTGCTTGAACCGGGCGGGGTGATCCGGGTAGAGAAAGCGGAACGGTTATAAGATAATTATCAAATGTACCAAGTGGAACAAAAAACAAAAATTAGTCAGAGCACGGTACTTAAAACATTTGTTATTGTCGCGTTAGGCGCGTCACTCTTCGCGTTATATGCAATTACTGTTCCGTTGAAACCAGGTAGACAGGTATCAATCCAACCCATTAAGAACGACACAGATGTGCTGACGGGAAAGATGACAATGTCCGAGCAGCAGCAAGTCGCACAGGGACAAAAAGACTTCATCGACCTTGTCGCTGATACCAAGAGCATCGTTCTCGGTCGCGTGACAGATAAACGGAACGTCATTGTTCAGCTTCCGACACCCACACCCCAAGAGTCAGCCCGGACCGAGTATGATATTGAAGTGTTATCTCCGATTTTGGGAGACGCGAAGCAAGGCGAAACAATCACCATTACACACACTGGTGGAACATTAAACAATGGACGAACAATTGCTATCAATGGTATGCCGGTTATAAAAACTGGCGACGTCGACGTACTGTTTTTGGCTGATAGGGGTAGCACCTCTCCTTTTGCGGATCGGGGAAAGGGAATATATCGCGTTGGAAAAGATAACCAAAACCAGGCCGTCGTTTTGAATAATCAGGGGAAACCGTTTGAGTTTGGATCTGGAAGAATAAAAGCTATTGCACAACCAGTTCCTCTTACAAAATTTGTCGAACAGGTGGGACGTATATTTAATATCGAGTCGAGTGAAGCGCTCGATGGCATTGCAGGAGTAGATCTTCCCACTCTCGCGTCAATACAAGATTCACCCGGCGTAGAATTATCATGCGATGGAAAATGGGCGGATTCAATTATGGAAATTCATACGAATCATAGCTTTGTTGACGAGGATACTCGTTATAGCGCCGTTCAGTCCTCGGCGGATGATTGGTCTCGAGCAAATGCATCCATCTCGCTAACCACCGTGCGCGAAGATGATCTATGGGTTGACCCATTTATGAATGATGATGGAATGGGAGTTGCTCCGTTTTTTCTGGGCGAAGGGACCGTGCTAATAGGCAATATGCGGGAATTCGGGCATTGTGGCAGTGATGAAAATACTTGGTGCGATGACGACGCTGACTGCAGCGAATACGATACCTCATGTAATATTACCTCAAATATATTCGAGGATGATGCAATCGGAAAAACGTCCTGTGAACTTAGTACCTCCGGGGATATATTAGCCGCTGTGATTGCCATTAATAATAGTATCCAGTGGTCTGAAAATTATGGACAAGATTTCATCGAACGGATAGAACAAGGTAGTGATGTTTCATACATGAACTATAAAGCAGTTGTTCTCCATGAAATTGGTCATGCACTTGGCCTTGATCATGTAGCAGGCAATCTTTCAGTCATGACAGTAGAGGCCAACCCATTTCCTAAAGTTTGGGGAACGGATGAGTACAATCTTGGCCTTCTCAATGCACAAGACCCGCCAGTAGTAAATTTGTATTCTTCAAATTGGAGATTTTACGGGGCAGATACCGAAATGACAAGGGTTGATTGTTTACAGAATCTTACTGGTCAATGCTGGGAACAATTCATCCCGATTGGGGAGTCAGTATATTATGAGGCAACAACCGGGCACAATGGAGTCAGTGTGGCTAATTTTGATGTTGGTGTATACATCGTCCCCTATGATGCCTGGGAATACCCTAATAGCTGGCTGCAGGTCGACCGATTCCCCGTCCAGTTGTCAAAATCATCAACAACGTTTACGTTCCGGCGTAGTTTTACGATGCCAGATCAACAGGGCGTCCTTTTGGTGATGGTTGATCCGGATAATACAATTCCCGAATCCAACGAACTTGATAATGGCCAGCGCTGGCCGCGGTTGGAGGAACTTCTCACTGATGTCAATGGCGGTTGGCTGGATCTTCAGATGCCCGAGGAACATGGCGGAGTCTGGAACATGCTCCGGCTGGCTGTTGACTCAAATGGGCCGCCGGAACAGGCTGAACTGAAATATTCCGAAACACCCTATCAATCAAATGACGAGTGGTTTGCTCAAGCTACAAATCTTTCTCTTCCACCTCTCGATGGTCCGAACTTTCCGCCCGGCGGGTATTTCAACCGGTATATTGACGGTTTACCAAATGATAAAGTCTACTATGTCGGTTTACGGCAGATCAGAATTACGGATTGGGAATATCAACCATTCGGCGTGATCGATTCACATGCCTGCGCGCCGCAGCTGGTTTCGCCGAACGGCGGTGAAGCACCACTTCGGGGCGACCCGATGGTGATCCGCTGGGAACGGCCAGGACGGTGTCTGGGCACAGTCACGCTACAATACCTACAACAATCACAAGGCCCAGTGTATCTCAGAACCATTACTTCAGGAACGGCCAATGATGGCCGCTATCTCTGGCACACAAATCAAATAGATAATCAATCGGATGGTTACAGCATCAAGCTGCTCATGAATAGCGACACTGTTTATGATGTTAGCGACAGTCAGTTCAGAATACTACCGGTAGGATTGAACATTCGCAATCAAAGCTTTGAATGGGATTATGGCACTGATTTCTATTCAGGCTATGCCAATGACAACGCCACGTTCGGCGATAGGCTGCCTGATGGCTGGGAACAAAGTGCCTGGCCCGGAATTATCGATAATACAGTAGGTCATTGGGGTACCAAGTCGTTGAAGATCCAAAAAACAGCTGACAGCGGACTGCATGCCTTTGTTGCGCAAGACCTGCACATTATACCAGGCAAGCAATACAAGCTTTCCGGCTATGTAAGATCAAGTTGTTGGGACGATCAATGTTTCGGTACGATAGCTGCCGAGTGCCTGGACTCCGGCCACGGCAATATCTGGGCAAGTTGCGGCCTGAATGTTCCGTTAGCTGATGTTACCAAGGTTTCCGGCAACACGGATTGGGAATATATTACATACACCCTAAATGCTGATAATCCGAACGCCCACTACGTCAGAGTCATGTGTTATCATACTCCGCTTCAGTCAAGTACGGCTGGAACCGGTGAGATCTGGTGCGATGATCTGAAGCTCGAAGAGATCACAGGGAACGGCGGCAAACCGCCTGAACCGGAAGGTCCGGACGGGTAGAGAGATTATTAAAATAAAGACATATTTATGAAATTGGGAACAACGCAAAAGTAAAAGCCAGTAGTAATCAGGGTCTTGTCATAGAAACATTTCTCGCGACGGCAGCGACGTATGAGTTGGCGATAGAAGATGAAAAGATAATAAACTTATTAAATAGGTAATTAATAATGAAACAAACATGGAAAACCAACCAGCGGGGACCGTCCCCACGCCACCGGCTCCGGCGGCAAAAACGGTAACACCGGAACAGGCGGCGTTTATCGGACGCGGCTCATTCGGCGCCTTTAGTCTCGGGCTGATCTATTTTCTCGCCAGCGGTTTGATGATCGACGCCCTCTTATCGCTCGTTCCGATTGTCAATCTGTACATTTGGATTCGCGGCATCATCCGCGGCCGGAAAATGTCCTGGGAAAAAGGTAACTGGTCAGACTTTGCAGCGTTTGAAAAACGCCAAAAGCTTCTTGATAAGGTCGGCATTGTCGTGCTCATTATCTCGTTTGCGTTTGGCTTTATCATGGGCTTAGTCTCAGCCTTAGCGGTGAACTCAACACTCTAGGACACATCGTTTTTATAGAGAAACAAGCGAGGTCGAAACCGGCCTCGCTTGTAATTCATAAACCTTGACAAAAGTGTCGGGTATTCCTATGATAGGTCTTCGGATGAAACGATAGAAACACCGCGAACCTGGAAGAGGGAGGATAACATGCGTCCGATTGGAAGTGACTCGGTATTGCCGATTCGGGTCTATGTGAAGGATCGGCCGGCGGATATCACCGGTCGCGTCGACGTTTTCGGCTCAGACATTGCGATCGTAACTCAGCCCGTTCAGTTTGGCGGGTTCATCGCCGTGCCGCGCTGGGAAGAAGTTCTCGATGAGCTGATCGCCAATCGCCGCCGGCGCTACCGCTGGAAACCGGAACACCTCCGCTTCCAGCTGGTTGACGGCTCGTACAAGGCCTTTCGCCAGGTACTGGCCGTCCTGGCCCAGTACGGTCTGACGCTTGGTCAAGGCGAGAAGCTGACCATCCTGGAAGTCAGAGATCTGGCTCAGGCGTTGAATCGCGCCGTGGTCGGCTTGCGCTGGAACAATGCCGATGAGTACGCCGCCCGGTTGCGACCGATCGCCCGACAGATCCTCCAGAAACCGGGAATGCAGCGGCCGCGCAGTCTGCCGAAACGGGATATCCTCGATATCTTGGGTCGGATGAGTGAGGCCCGGGACAGCCGTGGGCGTCCGAATGAAGGCGCGCTGCTGGCTCAAACGCTGAAGCTCATGGATCTGACCGAAGAGCGACTCATGCAGGCGATCATGCGAATCGAACCGGTGGTGGCCATGCGGGAAAAGGTGTTCCTGAACCTCATCTGCTGGGCCAACTATGTATTCGGCCGGCTGACGGACTACCTCGAGCTGGTGGTTCAGCCGTCCGCCTTTGCCTCGGCAGATCGGCGGGATGTCCGGCGGATCCACCACTACCAGCTCATTCTGGCCCAGGAGCTTGATGGCATCGACTTCCGGCCGTATGTTGTCAATGCCCGGTACATCAGTGGGGAACTGCGGACCGGCGCCGAGTGCTTGATCGGCGGCAGTCTCGCTGAGTATCGGCAGTTAGCCAGCCGCTCGCTCATGTCGGCTCGGCTGAAACAAGCGCAGATCGTGATCGAACGCGTCATCTATCTGATGCACCGGGCTCTACTCGAGAAGAAACGCTCATTCGGTTGGGTCACGGCAGAACGACAGCTTGAGCACAGCCTCCAGTTGCTCAGGCAGATCGACGAAACCGGTTTTGCCCAGCCGGTGACGGCAGACGCGATTTCCCTGGTCAGCGAGGCACAGGCGCTTGTGCGGGCGCGTGATCGGAGCACGCTGTCAGATGCCCGGGAATTGCTGAAGCAGTCCTCGCAGAAACTGACCGGCAACCTCACGGAAATGGCAGACAGGAGGGCGGGACATGAGGATTTGCCTGGACCTGAGGCGGCAGCTCGATCCTGAAATGGCCGCCTACATCGAGCATCAGTTTGCGGATCGGGAAGCACGCAATTGTCTGGTGGAATGCCCGGATTGCCGCAGCACAGCCGGTTGTACCCGACTTGCGGGCGGCGACTTGGTCATCCAGTGCAGTAGTTGCGGGTATCACAAACAGGGACGGTGGACGGATAGACCGGCACCGCCTCGCGCCTGAGCGTCAGCTCGGGCTTTTTCATTTACCCCGCTGATAATAAAAATGTTTGCGAATTATATTAAAATCAGCTATAATAAGCTGGAGTTTTTTGCAAAAAGAAAAACCGGGCGTTTCTGAAAGACCTCGGGGGTGCAAGGCTCAGAAAGCCCGGCGGGGCGCAGCAACGAGGCCGCGCGCGCAATCACCTCGGCTAGTTGAAGCAGAGGGGTACGTTCAGAACAAAGGGGTTGTTGTGCTCATCGAGGAGTGTCAGCTGATAGACGGTGTAGCAGACGAGCGGATGGGTTGCGACCTTCACCCTGACATGTGTCGGTGTTCCGGGAAAGGTCTGGATCGAGATGATCCGGCCGCATCCGTGGACGATTTCTCCGCGGCTGGGAAGAGAAGCAGTTGGGAGCGGACCAGAAAGGGTCTGGTCGCGTTCATCGACGACGGTCATGAGAACGTAGTCCATCTTTTTGCCCCTTCCTAAGGTTCGTTCCGTTTCAGGTTAGTCAACTTCTACATCTAACGCAGGTAGATTATACTATTTTCAATAATATGTCAAGAGACAAGGTATTAATGGAGAAATTGGTGTCATTGGCTAAGCGCCGGGGCTTTATTTTTCCGACCGCGGAAAAATACGGCGGGCTCGGCGGTTTTTGGGATTGGGGTCCGCTCGGCGTTGAGCTGAAAAACAATATTAAGCGGGTCTGGTGGCAGCGCTTTGTCCAGGAACGGCGCGATGTGGTCGGCTTGGACAGCGCGATCATTACCAATCCAAAAGTTTGGGAAAAAAGCGGCCACCTCGTCGGATTTTCGGACAAGCTCGTCGAGTGCAAAAACTGCCATCACCGGTTCAAACAGGACGATCTGGTGGCAACCCTGGAATGCCCTGATTGCGGTCAGAAAGATTTTGAATCAGCGAAGGATTTTAATCTGATGTTCAGAACCTTTGTCGGTCCGGTGGAAAACACCGGCTCAACGGCGTACTTGCGACCCGAGACCGCTCAAAATATCTTCATTAATTTCGAAAACGTCGTCCAAAGTTCACGAATGAAGGTGCCGTTTGGCATTGCCCAGATCGGCAAAGCCTTCCGGAACGAAATCACGCCGGGCAATTTTATTTTCCGGACGCGCGAATTTGAACAGATGGAGCTGGAATATTTTGTGAAGCCGGGCGAAGATGACAAATGGTTTAAAACCCTTGTGGCCGATAGCGTGAAATGGTTTCGCGATCTCGGCATTAGAAAAGGAAACATTCGCGAACATAAACAGGCGAAAGACGAACTGGCCCATTACGCGAAAGAGACAGTCGATGTTGAATATAACTGGCCGTTTGACAAGGGCTGGGGCGAGCTCATGGGCATCGCCAACCGGACGGATTTTGATCTCAAGGCGCACGGCCTGAAATATAAGGATGAAAAGGAAGAATTTGTGCCATACGTTATTGAACCCTCCTTCGGCGTGGAACGGTCAGCCCTGGCGTTCTTACTGGACGCCTACGACGAGATCGAGGGCGGCCGGACAACCACGACCGAAAGCAATAAAGACAAGGAAGTCGTCCTGCATCTCCACAAAAGTTTAGCGCCGATTAAAGTGGCAATCCTGCCGTTGTCGAAAAAAGAACCGTTAGCGGCGGCGGCGTTGAAAATTTTCGATGAACTTAAGAATAAATTCACGTGCGCGTACGACGACGTGGCTTCGATCGGCCGGCGCTACCGCCGCCAGGACGAGATCGGTACGCCTTTTTGCGTGACGGTTGATTTTGACACCCTCGACGATAAAAAAGTCACCATCCGTGACCGTGACAGCATGAAGCAGGAACGCGTCGCGCTGGCAGAATTATTCGCGATTATAAGCGAGAAGCTGTCATGAAATATAAAAAGACCGTTCTTAAAAACGGCTTACGCGTTCTCACGGTGCCACGGCCCGGCTCTGAGGCCATCACCGTTTTTGTTGTGGTAAAAGTCGGTTCTCGGTGTGAAACGCCCCGGCTGAACGGCATTTCTCATTTTCTCGAGCACATGATGTTCAAGGGCACAAAAAAGCGTCCGTCCACGCTCGAAATATCAAAAGCGCTCGATCAGGTGGGCGCCGAATATAACGCCTTTACCTCGAAGGATCACACTGCCTACTATATAAAAATCCATCGCTCGAAGATTAAACTGGCCCTGGACGTCTTGTCTGACATGGTGCTCAGCTCAAAATTCGATCCGGCTGAAGTTCAACGCGAAAAGGGCGTCATCGTCGAAGAAATAAACATGTATGAGGACAACCCCTTGATGTATGTCGAGGACCTCTTTGAACAAACGGTTTTTGGGAAATATCACCCGCTCGGCCGTCTGATTGCCGGTTCACGGGCGAATATCCGCACCTTGCAACGGTCAAGCGTGGTCGATTACTTCAGCCAGTATTACACCGCTCGGAACGCAGTGGTGGTTGTCGCTGGGCCGGTTGACGGCGACGTCAAAAAGCAAATCATTAAGTTCTTCGGCTCCTGGCGGCGTGGCCGTCCAGCCGGCGCAGTGGCGCAGTTTCGTCGACGTCAGCAGCAGCCGCGGCTCACCGTGCAATACAAAAAAACCGAGCAAGTCCAACTTTGCCTCGGCTTTCCGGCGCTGTCATACACGGACCACGACCTACCGGCGCTCGAGCTTTTGAGCATCATCCTCGGCGGCAACATGAGCTCGCGTCTCTTTATCTCGATCCGGGAGCGGCAGGGCTTGGCCTATTTTATCCATGCGAGCGTTAACCCGTATGAGGATACCGGGGCCTTCTGCGTCCAGGCCGGTGTTGATAAAACGAGGCTTACTCTGGCAGTCACGGCAATTCTCCAAGAATTACAGAAAGTAAAACGCACCGGCGTTACGGACGCCGAGCTGGCGAAGGCCAAACAGTTTGTGCGCGGCAAAATGATCCTCGAGCTTGAGGATTCAAGCCACCTCGCCTCGTGGTACGGCCGGCAGGAGGCGCTGCTTCGAAAGGTTGAAACGCCCGAAGAACGTTTAGCCAAGATCAATGCCGTCACAGCACCGGCGCTGAAACGGCTGGCCCAACGCCTATTCCGGAAACCGTTTTTCAATTTGGCCACGATTGGCCCGATTCGCAAAACCCAGCCTCTTAAACGCGTTGTGAACAACGTGCTGTAAAAAATTGCCGAGAAGACACATTTTTAGTATACTAAGAAGCGACTATGGCGGAAAAAGACAAAACCACGATTACGATTTCAACCGGCTCGATTTTTAAGGTAATTCTTATTATTATTGCGATTTGGTTCGTTTTTACGATCCGAAACGTTGTTGGCATTCTGTACGTGGCCTTGATCATTATGGCCGGCATTTCGCCCTGGGTTGATTGGCTCCAGGACCGAAAAGTACCGCGCGTTCTCGGCACAGCCATCCTGTATGCGATTTTTCTCGGCGTTTTTGGCCTGATTGTGGCGCTGATCATTCCACCGTTGACTGAACAGATTGGTGCAATTATCTCGGCTTTTCCAAATTATTACAACAAGATTGTTCAAGGGTTTAAAGCGCTCCAAACATCAAACGCCGATAGTGCGGTGGTGGCGAGTATCCAGTCATCGCTTGAGCAGATAAACAAAGGCTTGAGCCAGGCGGCGTCCGGAGTCTTTTCGAGCTTGATCAGCATATTCGGCGGCTTTGCGTCATTCTTGAGCATTATGGTCATTGCATTTTACCTGACACTGGAACGCGACGGCTGGAAGAAGTCGCTCCATTCCATATCGCCGACGCAGTACCAGCCCTATCTGACGCACCTTGGGAATCGCATTGTCTCGAAACTCGGTTCCTGGTTACGGGGACAATTGTTGCTCTGCTTCATTATTTTCTTGATGAGCTATATCGGTCTGTCGATCCTCGGCGTGAAATATGCCCTCGTCCTGGCCTTGATCGCCGGTCTTCTTGAAGCGGTGCCGATGATTGGACCGATTATCAGCGCCATACCCGCCTTGTTTTTAAGCTTTGCCCAGTCGCCGATAAAAGCGTTGCTCGTCCTCATTCTCTATATTCTCGTACAACAATTAGAAAACAATTTAATCGTGCCGAAGGTGATGCAGAAGGCCGTCGGCCTGAATCCTATTGTGGTCATTATTGCCATGCTGATCGGTGGTCGGCTCGGCGGATTTTTCGGCGTTATCTTAGCTATCCCGACAGCGGCGATTATTCAGGTGCTCATGAGCGATTTTTTCGGCAAGCAACGCGACAAAGATAACGCGCTTGAGCCTGACTCGGAATGACCCATGGGCACGCTTTTTGTTGTGGCCACGCCGATCGGCAATTTGGAAGACACGAGTCTTCGGGCGATACGGATATTGCGGGAAGCTGATCGCATTCTCTGCGAGGACACGCGGGTGACAAGAAAACTCTTGTCACATTTTCAAATCGACAAACCGCTGCTCAGTTACCACCAGCACAGTCGCATCGAGCGGCTGGATGACATCGTGGAATATCTCCGTCAGGGTGAAAAAATCGCTCTCGTTTCCGACGCGGGCACGCCTGGCATTTCCGATCCCGGGAACGTGCTGGTTGAATACGTTAACCGCAAACTTGGTTCGGCGGTTCGCATCGAAGCTGTTCCTGGAGCGTCGGCGCTGACGGTCGCAGCCAGCGCGAGTGGTTTGCCAACTGATCGTTTTACCTTTCTGGGTTTTTTGCCCCATAAAAAAGGGCGCGAAACGCTCTTCCGTCGCATTGCCGAGAGCGAAGAAACGGTTATTTTTTACGAATCGCCGCATCGGTTTATGAAGACACTTGATTCCTTAGGCGAGATGCTGGCACCGGATCGAATCGTTTTCGTGGCCCGCGAACTGACCAAGAAATTCGAAGAATGCTGGCGTGGCCCGATTGCCGAGTGTCGTAAATATTTCCAGGCTCAGCCTGACCATGTCCGCGGCGAGTTTGTCGTCGTTGTCTCTGGCATAACGTACATACAACCATGAGAAGGTGGAAATGTTTAAAATCTGAAGTGGCCCTTGACACTAAGTATTTTAAAGTGAAGAAGGATTTAGTTCAGTTGCCAAACGGCGAAAAGAGAGATTGGATTTACTGGGACAGCCCGGATTCAGCCATGGTTATCGGCATGACTAAAGAAAAAAAATTGGTCATGATCCGCCAATACCGATATATGGTCGACGATGAGGTGATCGAATTTCCATCGGGCTATAAAAAAAACACTGAAACAATTGAAAAGGGGGCTCAAAGAGAGTTTGAAGAGGAGACCGGCTTTGCCTGTTCATCATTGATAAAACTTGGCGCTTTTTACGAGACATATGGCCAGCTTAACCGCAAAATACATATGTATTTTGCGCGGAACGTGGCGATAGCAAACCGTCGCTACGATGAAGACGACGACGTCCAGGAAGACATCAAGGTTGTGCTGGTGGATTTCGATAAGGCAGTTGAGATGGCGAGGGATAACACTATCGTGGCCATGGGCTCGGCGCTCGCCATAGTGTTGTTGAAGGAAAAAATTGACGGTAGATTCATTACGTTATAAAACGTGTTCGAACGGAAAATCTTTTGCTCTAAGTAAAAAAATATAAGCGGGACGAGGTGATTTATTAACCAATACTATGGCAAAAAAATTCTATATCACAACCCCCATCTATTACGTCAACGACCGTCCCCACATTGGCCATGCCTACACGACGATTGCGGCTGATGTTTTGGCGCGGTTTCATCGGAAACTCGGCGAAAAAGTCTTTTTCTTGACCGGTACTGACGAGCATGGAGCCAAAGTGGCCGAAAGCGCAAAAAAAGCCGGCCAAACACCGAAGGAGTTCGTCGACGAAATGTCCGAGCTGTTTATCCTATCGTGGCGGAATTGTAACATTAAATATGACGATTTTATCAGAACCACCGAGGAACGGCATGTTGAGGCGGTCCAAATATTCATGCAGAAACTCATGGACGTCGGCGCCCTCTACGAAGGCGTCTATGAAGGACTGTATTGCGTTGCCTGTGAACGTTTTTACACTGAGAAGGAACTGGTGGACGGAAAGTGCCCCGACCACCTTGTGAAGCTGAAACTAATCAAGGAACGTAACTACTTTTTTAAACTCAATAAATATCTCCCCGACGTTCAGGCGTTGATTGAGCGGGATGAAATATTGATCCGTCCAATCGAGCGGAAAAAAGAAGTGCTCGGACTATTCAAACAAGGGCTTCAGGACTTTTCGGTCTCGCGGGAAAAAGTCCGGTGGGGGATACCGTTGCCGTTCGATCCCAAGCACAATTGCTACGTTTGGGTGGAAGCGCTCCAGAATTATATCTCCGCCATCGGATATGGCACGGCCAGCGACACCTACCAGAGCTGGTGGCCGGCTGACGTCCACCTTATGGCCAAGGATATCATTAAATTCCACGCCGTCTATTGGCCGGCGCTCTTGCTGGCCGCCGGCGAACCGGTGCCGAAACAGATTTTCGCGCACGGATTTTTCACGATCAATAAGCAGAAGATGAGCAAAACGATCGGGAATGTCATCGATCCAAATACGCTCGTTGAGACGTATGGCTCGGATGCGGCCCGATATTTATTATTGTCGCAATTTCCCTTTGGCCAGGACGGCGATATAAAAAAAGACCTGTTTACCGAACAATATAACGCGCATCTGGCGAACAGCTTAGGCAATTTGGTCAGCCGGACCGCTACTTTGTGCGAGAAGTATTCCGTCGAGATATCAGCGGCGACGGTGGAATCCGGCAAGGCTGTTAAAGAAAAAGTGAAAAAACATTTGGAACTGCTCCAATTTGATAATGCGCTGAAGGAAATCTTCGGGTTGATCTATGCAGCCAATAAATTTCTCGATGAGCAGGCGCCGTGGAAAATACCCGCCGAAGAAAGTGAACGCCGGATAGAGGTGCTACGCAAAACTGTTGACCAGATTCGCGTTATCGCGGATTTGCTCGATCCGTTTATGCCGCTCGCCAGCCAGAGCATTTTGAGGCAATTTTCCGGACCGACGATAAAAAAAGCAGAGTCGCTGTTTCCTCGAAAATAATATTTTATTACTAGAAAAATACTATGGCCAAGCCAATCGCAAAAAACAACGACGGACAGTCAAAAAAAAGTCTGCCGGCACTTTGGTTTCTTCTGACGATTATTGTTGCCGCCGGTCTTGTTATTGGCGCGTATTTTTATACCCAGTGCGACACGGATAAGGGCACAAGCACGACCCTAAATTCTGGTAATAATACAAATGCGAACGCAAATGTGAATGCGAACGCAAATACAAATAGCCTGACAAACGCCAACGCCAACCTGAATGCCAATACGAACACAAATGTTGTTATCCCGGTCTCTAACATGCGAACAATTACATATCAGCTGTATAATCACGGTTTCGAGATATCCGTACCGTCGGACTGGACAGGCGGCCCGGTGACACAGGGAATCAATGAAGAAGATTCGCTCGTATCGGTCGACGCACCCGCCGGCTATATATTTCCTATGTGGATTACTTATTACAATAACGGCGATCCAAGCTTCGAGGTTTGGTTGAACAAGAAGCTGGCAGCCATGCGTTCCGAACGTCAGGGCGACAGCTACGGCGAGATCGAGACACGAGACAATGGCATGAAATCATTCATTCGGACTACGCCCAACAATACCGATGTTAATTTGGCTTATCAAGTGGCCTACGGCTATATCGCGCGGGGACAACGCGTCTATCAAATCACGCTGAATGCACCCCAGACCGTGTTGGAAAAAAACACGGCTCTCGTCAACGACATTCTGGATAGCTTTGCATTCATTGATCCGAAGCCATATACGGAAATCATCAACCCGACAGCGAAGGCGAAAGTGGCGAACGAAGGGAGCGATTTGTCGGTTTCATGGCTGACGGCGCCGGTCGAGCTGAATCTGATAGAAAACGCAAAAAACCCCGGTGATCAATACGGCGATTATTTCAGCAGCCGTCAGTATTATCAGGTCGGCACGATTAATACCCGCCCGTATGCCGGCCAGGCACTCGTCGTAATTCTTGAATTGCCTATGGGTCCGGCGTTTCAGAAAAATCTTTATCGGGTGGCCTATAACCCGGACACCGCCAGCTTTGTCTATCTCGAGAAATACTCCGACGATCTGCAACAAGTCGGATTTCCGTTCCAATATGACACGCAGGCGACGCTTAGTGGCTTCACCGTGCCGGCCGAAATCGCGATTCCAGACTCTTCTACCAAACTCCTCGCTACGGCTTTTGATCCGAATAAAATGTATACCGATTATTCCACCCTGGAAAAGAAGTTCACAAACGCGACTGTCGGCGACGTGTCGTTTGATACGAATGAAAAGTGTTTCATAGTCAGACAAAAGGACGGCACGGCCAAGAAATACATCTACAAACTCGACTTTGCCACCAGCACACCAACCGCGGAAAATCCGTATTTCGGGGCGACCAGCTTCCGGCCAGATGTGCGGTGGAACGACGGCACACGGATATCGGAAGATTACACCTATAACGATCCGACGGGCGGGTGCGGTACGATGTTCTGCCACGCCCTGACAACACTGGCTGATCTGGGCGGACAGTCAGCGCTCGTGGCCACGGGCCGGACGTCCACCGGCGATGCCGTCTATGAATTTGCGGACAAAAATAACCCAGCTTTGAAAGAGGTGTATGACAGTTTCTATGTGCCGATCGAGGAAACAAAACCCAGCTACGACGCGTTTGCGGCCGATCACCCGGTGTTTTTCTGGCAGGATCCATTCGGCATGTGGCTGCGGTTCAAGAAAGCTACATACGTACCAGCCGCCGAATGCGGCAAACCGGTTATCTATCTCTATCCGGAAAAAGAAACGCCGGTCAACGTGAAGGTTAGCCCGACCGGGGGATTTACCCTGACTGAGCCGGCCTATCCAGCCGACGGCTGGGCAGTGATCGCGCGACCAGACGGGCAGTTAAAAACAGCAAATGGCGATGAATACCCCTATCTGTTCTGGGAGGGCGTGGGCTTAAACTATGAAATACCGAATCGAGGTTTTGTTATTGCCCGATCCGAGGTTGGCCAATTTCTAAAAGAAAAACTGGTTATTCTTGGATTAAACGAGAAGGAAAGCGCTGAGTTTATAGAATTCTGGCAGCCAAAGCTGGAAATAAAGCCGTATGTGTTCGTGACATTCATCAATCAGGCCGTTTTCGATCAGCTGGCACCGCTGACCGTAATCCCAAAACCAGACCAAGTAATCCGCGTGTTCATGGATTATAAACCGCTCGACACCCGGATTACCGTTACACCGCAAAAACTCGAAACGCCAGTCCGGCATGGTTTCACTGTCGTTGAGTGGGGCGGGGCCTTACACCGCTAGTATGAGAAAAATACTGGTTTTGTGCGCGGTGGCGATTTTTCTCGCTGGCTGCGGCACGAAGCCGGAAAATACAACCTCTCTGTCAACAAACTCCGGGTTGATTAACGACCGCGTTGTTCACCGATCGTTCTTTATGGACCGGGAGTTTTTTGACCAGGCATATCAGAATGAAAAACCGAACGAATCGGTTGATTTTGCTGTGGCTGGAATTATTCCGCATCATTTGCTGGCCTCTCATCTGATTGCCAGGTTTTTTCTCGGGTTGAGCAACCAAACGCCAAGCGTGGTCGTCGTGATCGGACCAAATCACTTTAATACCGGGAGCGGGCCAATCATCTCGTCAAAAGGAGAATGGTCGACGCCTTATGGCACGCTCCAGCCAGCCGAAGCAATTATCGACACCTTGTCAAAAGAAGATTTGGTAAAGATTGACGAGCGGGTGTTTGAAAAAGAACACTCGATCTCGGCAGAGGTGTCATTTATCCAAAAATCTTTTCCTCGGACGACATTTGTGCCGATTGTGCTAAAAAACACCGTGACCGCCGAAGACGCGAAACGATTGGCTGAGACGTTAGACGCAACGCTGCCAGACGACGCTCTCGTTCTCGCCAGCGTGGATTTTTCGCATGAAGTAACGCCAGCGGTGGCCGACACGCAGGCGGAAATAAATATCGCTGTTTTGCAGAATCGCGATATGGCCAGCGTCACTGATATGTATGTCGATTCAAAACCGGCTATTTTGACTCTACTGGAATATGTTGAGAGGCGGGGTACGAAGACTGGCGTTCTTTTGGAGAGCTCTAACGCTGCCACGGTAACCGGTGAAGCTGGCCTGACCGACGTGACGAGTTATCTCACCTGGTATTTCGTCCGATAAACCAGCATTCCGACAAATTCATTGTTGTGATATAGTAATATCAGAATATGCCAATTATCGATCTTATTTTATTGATTTTCCTTGGCGGTTTCATTGTGCTGGGTTTTATGACTGGCTTGTTCCAGTCGCTTGGTTCAATCATCGGCCTTGGTTTTGGCTACTATTTAGCCAGTCGGTATTATGAAGGGATTGGCAGTTGGATTACGCCGTTATTTCTTGGTCGGGAAGCGGTCGCCAACTTGATTGGCTTTGTCCTGATATTCCTGCTGACGACCCACTTGGTAGGGATCGTTTTTTGGTTCTTGGCGCGGGCATTGCAAATATTAAAACACGTGCCGTTCTTCACCCTGCTGAATCGGTTCGGCGGCGCCATCCTCGGTTTTGTCGAAGGGTTATTTGTCATCGGCATCGTGCTAATGGTGGCCGATCAATTTCTTCATCAGCCGAGCTTAGCCGAACAGTTGTCCCGCTCTGACCTCGCCCAACTCATGCTGGGTACGGCCAATCTCCTCGGCTTCATTTTACCCGATTCGTTTCGGGTGCTGCCTGGACTATTCTAATGCTCATCGATACCCACGCGCATTTAAATTTCCGTGCCTATCGTCAGGACCGCACGGACGTAATAAACCGCTGTCTTCAAGCGAAGCTGCGGGTTATTAATGTCGGCTCACAATATCAGACGAGTATGACAGCGATTGAGTTAGCGCAACAATATCCCGGACAGATGTACGCAGCCGTCGGTTTTCACCCATCCCATGCGGCCGAAATAGAATTTCAAGAGCAGGCCTTTAATGAGCTTACTGAAAAATACTCCGCCCAAATCGTCGCCATCGGCGAGGTTGGGTTGGATTATTATCGTTTGCCGGACGGAACGGCCCAGTCGAAGGAAGAATTTAAAACCTACCAAAAAACAATCCTTCATTTTTTTCTTGGGTTGGCGGACCGACGGAAGTTGCCGGTTATCTTTCATTGCCGGGATGCCTATGCCGAGCTGTTAGCCGAATTGCAGTCGGAAAAATTGCCGGCTGGCGGGGTTGTGCATTGCTTCCTTGGCGACCAAACGATCGCGGATCAATTTCTTGATCGCGGTTTGTATCTTGGTTTTACCGGGATTATCACGTTTACCGATGATGAGCGGTTGTTGGATTTAATTAAACGCGTGCCGATCGATCGTATGCTCATCGAAACGGATGCGCCGTATTTGGCTCCGGTCCCATATCGCCGACAGCGAAACGAACCGGTCTATGTAAAGCACGTGGCTGAAAAAATTGCCGAACTGAAAAACATGCCTTATCAGGTAGTCGTCGCCGAAACAACAAAAAACGCCGAGCGACTTTTCCATTTGAGAACTGTATCAACGATCGAAAAATAAAAGCCCGAACCAATGACAGGGTCACGGATCGGGCGGTTTCGACTTCGAACAGTCAAAGATGATGCCGGTTTCAAGTACCAACCGGTTCTTCAGGTCGAGAGGAATAGGTGCGCGTGTAACACGGGCAACAACATCGCGTTGATCCATAATCACTTCGCGCGGTACGAGTTGATGTTCCTCTAGCCATCTGCTGGCGGCTTTCAGATCGGCATAGACGTTCGTTTCGGACGTCTTCATCCAGTAGGTCTGTTCGTTGAGAAGGATCAGTGTTGGTGTGTGATTTTGGTGTAGTTGCTCGCCGATAACGACGATTGCCGTCACGGCTACGAAGCCCATGACCACCAACGGAGAAGACCGTACCCCCAAACCCGCCATCGTCTTACCTCCTGCGAAGCGCTACCCTCCGTGGATAGATGCAGTTCCGTTGATGACTCATCATAGCGAAGTTGTTTGTTTTAGGCAAGATTACATGGTAATAGACTGTGGATAACTCGATACGCCTTGCCAAGAGGAAAGGGTAGGGTACAATAACTCTATGACAGTAAATATCATTTGGTTTATCGTCGTTATTGCATGTTTAATCGCCGGGTTTACGGCGGTTATTATTCTCGTGGCTGGACAACAGCGGCGATTACTTCAACAGCAACGCGAAAAGCAGGATGCCATGCGCGACCCGATGTATCTGGTGAACCAGAACATCCAGGGCATGCAGAAGGTGGTGCAGGACCGCTTACTCGATGTCCATCGGGAGCTCACCCGGGTGACGGAAACAACCAGGCAGGTTATTGACTTCGCCGACCAGCTGCAAAATTTGCAGGATATTCTCCAAAACCCGAAACAACGCGGCATTCTCGGGGAATATTATCTTGAAACGGTCTTGAAAAACGTTTTGCCGCCGAAAGCGTATCAGCTCCAGTATGGTTTTAAGAACGGCGATATTGTCGATGCGGCCGTGTTTGTCGGAAAAAAGATCATCCCAATTGATTCAAAATTCTCACTTGAGAATTATAACCGCATTCTTCAGACGAAGGATCCGATTCAACGCGCTGATCTTGAAAAAATATTTAAACAGGATCTCAAGAATCGAATTGATGAGACCTCGAAATACATCCGTCCGGAAGAGGGGACAATGGACTTCGCGTTCATGTTTATTCCGGCTGAGGCGATCTATTACGATTTACTGGTCAATCAAGTCGGCGCCATTAAAGTAAATACCCGCGATTTAATCGAATACGCCTTTCGCGATAAACGGGTCATGATCGTCTCGCCGACCTCATTTTTTGCCTATCTGCAAACGGTGCTCCAGGGCTTGCGCGCCCTTCAAATCGAAGAATCGGCCAAAGAAATACAAGCCAATGTTGAACAAATGGCGAAACATCTAACGGCCTATTATGAGTATCATCGTCGGATCGGCAATCAGCTGTCGACGACCGTTAATACCTACAATACGGCCACGAAAGAATTTAAGAAAATCGACAAGGATGTCTACAAGATAACCGGCCAGAAGGGAAACAATGACATGAGCCAGATCGAAAAGCCGTTAGCTGAAGAGTAACTAGGCGACCTAAACGATTGAAAAAATAAAAAGGGCTCGACAATAAACGGAAGAGACCTTTTTTATTTAATCTCGTGTTGTAGCTGACGTCTGGCTTGACGAAATTTTTTCAAAGCAACTTCGAGCTCTGACAAGGAATCGGATCCTTTGTGCTTGACTTTGCGCTGTTCGTTTGAATCGTGCGTGTCCATGCGTTCAATAAATTTTTTGTTTTGATTTTAAAAGACAGTATATACATGATAGCGCAAAAAATCGTCATTGTCAATGGGAGCGTAACGGCGAGCTATCCTCTTTTTGAAAAAAAATGATGTGAGTACGTATGAAAAATATTGTGGACGAAATTAGTAAAATTAATTGTAGAAAACATTCGGTAATAAAAAAATCACAGATTATTTTTTCAATATTCATAAAGTGTAACTGTCGCTAAAAATATATTGGCTAACTTTAGCCATTATTAGTAGTTACCCTTGATTTGTTGCTAGTCTTCGTGTAGAATACTTGCGAAAACGGTGGGTTTAATTTTATTTTTCCTTGAAAACATGGACGAGCCGAAGTCAGACAAGAATAAAAAATCAGCACCGTGGTCGGCGCTCCGCTTTGCCTGGGAGCTGGGATATTTAATAGCCATCCCGCTCGTTATATTTGCGCTCGGCGGCGCCTTTGTTGACCGCTGGCTTGGTACGAAACCGTGGTTTTTGATCACCGGCGTCATGCTCTCGATTATTATTTCCACCCTCGGAGTTTTTTTCAAGGCGGTAAAAGTGATGGCCGAACAGGCTCGTTCAACGCCACCGAAGAAAGAAGAGAAGAAGGACACGAAGGAGTAACATGGAGATTTCACTCGCAGCGGAAAAAGTATTTGAAATTGGAAGCTTGCCCGTCACCAACACGCTGCTGGCCTCATGGATCAGTGTGGCGGTTTTAGTAATTGTCGGATTGACGCTTCGGGCAAAAAAAATAAAAGCGGTGCCACGCGGCCTTCAGAACGTGATCGAGTGGATTGTTGAAATATGGTTGAATCTGATGGACGGCGTCACCCAGGATCGGAAGCAATCAATCCGGTTTTTCCCGTGGGTGGTAACAATATTCCTATTTGTGGTCACCTCGAATTGGCTGGGTATTTTTCCCGGCTTTGGCACGATCGGCTTAAATGAGATGAAGCACGGGCAGGAAGTATTCGTGCCGTTCTTTCGGACGGTGAACTCTGATCTGAACACCACGTTAGCCTTGGCGATTATTTCCGTGATCGCGACGCAGGTCTTTGGCATCCTGGCGGTCGGCGTGTTTAAATACTGGAAACGGTTTATCAATATAAAAAATCCGATTATTGGATTACTGGAATTCATCGACCAGCTGGCGACGATCGTGTCATTCTCTTTTCGGCTATTCGGCAATATCTTTGCCGGCGAAGTTTTATTGGTCATCATCTCGAGCTTAATCCCATACGTCGTGCCGCTGCCGTTTTATTTTCTGGAACTCTTTGTCGGGCTGGTCCAGGGATTTATCTTCGCCATCTTGTCGCTGGTGTTCTTTAAAGTAGCCACCCTCGAACAACACGAGTAATTTATTAACCGATATTTTCGGGCCGACGCTAAACACCAACCCTCGTCGTATGCCGGGAAATATCAATAAGGAGTACACACATGGACGCAGAATCAGTAAAAATGTTAGCGGCCGCGCTGACCATCGCAATCGGCGGGTTTGCCCCGGCCATGGCGATCGGTAAACTGGCGGGCAAGGCTATGGAATCAATCGGCCGGAACCCAGAGTCCGCCTCGAAAATTCAAGTGCCGATGTTGATTGCCATCGCCTTCGCCGAAGCCATCGCGATTTATGCGTTGGTGGTCGCGCTGATCATCAAATTTGTCTAATTATCGGCAGATAGGATTGGCTGTCGCCAAATCGACGGCCAATCAGATGTGTTCATAATTAACTTTTTCAGCGCATATGGAACTCATTACCCAGCTCGGTATTAATTGGAAATTGCTTATCGCTCAAGTCATCAATTTCTTTATTTTGTTGTTCGTATTGTACCGCTTTGCCTATAAGCCGATCTTGCGCATGCTGAATAAACGGACGGCCACGATCGAAAAAAGCCTCGATGACGCCAAACAAATCGAGCGAAATCTGGCAGAATCGGCCAAAGAGAAAGAGGCGGCATTAAAATCAGCTCGGCAGCAGGCCCAGAAAATACTCGACGAGGTGATGCAAAAGGCCGAAGCGCTGCGCCAGGAAAAGTTAAAATTGGCGAACGCCGAGGTTGAAGAGATCGTCAAACGCACGAAAGCCGAACTGGCCCAAGCGAAAATTACCCTGGTAAAAGAAGCGCAGGCGGAAGTGGCCGACGTGGTCGTGCAGGCGGTCGAGAAAATACTTCTGGAGCGCCTGGACGAGAAAAAAGACCGCGAACTGGTCCAGCGCGCGCTTGCTGAAATAGTAAAACAGAAAGCATGAAACGGCTGACGGCAAAACAATATGCGATCGCGCTTCATGAACTGACCCGCGGGTTAACGCACGCTGAAATTGATGCGATCGTCCGCCGATTTGTGACTCTGTTAGCCGATCGGAATCAGACCTTGCTGGCCGAAAAGATAATCCAGGAATACCAGCGCCAGGCGCTGATCCAGGAAGGTGTGGTCGAGGGAAATCTCACGACCGCCCAGCGGGTGCCAGAGGCGGAGAAAAAGGAAATCGAAAAAACGCTCGGCCAAATGTTGAAAAAAACGATCCGGTTGCAGGAACACGTGGATGGCCAGGTTCTCGGCGGAATGATCGTTGCCTTTCCCGATCTCTTGATTGACGCCAGTTTGCGGACCAGGTTGCAAACCCTGAAGCAATCATTGAGCGAATAATTAATTATTTCATATTTGAACTCTGATACACGTATGTCAACGACAAAAGATTACGTCATCGAATCACTAAAAAAACAGATCACCGACTTCCGCGAACAGGCCAAAGTGGAAAAGGTCGGCCAAATCATCGAATTGGGCGACGGGATCGCGCGGATCTCCGGTCTATCCGATTGCCGCGCATCGGAAATGCTTGAATTTCCCGGGCAGACCATGGGGGTGGCGCTCAATCTGGACGAGGATTCGGTCGGCGCGATAATTCTGGGCGAGTACCAGCACTTGAAAGAAGGCGATACGGTCAAAAGCACCGGCCGGATACTCGAAGTGCCGGTCGGCAAAGCGGTCATCGGCCGCGTTATCGATCCGCTCGGCCGGCCGATTGACGGCAAGGGCCCGATCAAAGCGGAAAAATACTACCCGGTTGAGAAGATCGCGCCCGGCGTGGTCACGCGCCAAGGGGTGAATACGCCGCTTCAGACCGGTTTAAAAGCGATTGACTCGATGATTCCGATCGGTCGCGGCCAGCGCGAATTGATTATCGGCGACCGGCAGACCGGCAAAACGGCCATTGCCATCGATACCATCCTGAACCAGCACGACCAGAACGTCTTTTGTTTCTACGTCGCGATCGGTCAGAAGGAATCGAAGGTCGCCCGGATCGTAGCCGAGCTGGAAGCCCGCGGGGCGATGAAATATACGACGGTGATCGTCACCTCGGCCTCAGACCCAGCTTCACTTTCATACATCGCGCCATACGCCGGTTGTGCGATGGGCGAATTTTTCATGGACGCGGGTAAGGATGCGCTGGTGATTTACGACGATTTATCGAAGCACGCGACCGCCTATCGGCAGGTATCGTTGTTGCTCCGCCGGCCGCCCGGTCGCGAGGCGTTCCCAGGCGACATCTTTTATCTCCATTCGCGCTTGCTCGAACGGGCTGCGAAAATGGACAAAAAGCACGGCGGCGGATCATTGACCGCTCTGCCGATCATTGAAACGCAAGCCGGCGACATCTCCGCCTATATTCCGACCAACGTCATTTCCATAACCGACGGACAAATCTTTCTTGAAGGCGACTTATTCTATCAAGGTATCCGGCCGGCCCTGAATATTGGTTTGTCGGTTTCGCGGGTCGGTTCGTCAGCGCAGATCAAAGCGATGAAAAAGGTGGCCGGTCGACTGCGTCTGGACCTGGCGCAATACCGCGAACTGGCGGCCTTCGCGCAATTCGGCTCTGATCTCGATGAAGCCACCCAACGCCAGTTGGAGCGGGGGAAACGGATCACGGAAATTCTCAAACAACCGCAATACGTGCCGCAACCGGTCAGCCTGCAAGTGGCGATCCTGTACGCGGTTGTGAACGGCTTACTCGATGATATCGCGGTTGAGAAAGTGCCGGCGTTTGAAAAAGGTTTACATCAGTATTTAATCAGCCAAAAATCCGATTTCTTGGCCGAGCTGAAGAAAGCAGCCGAACTGACTGAAAAAGTTGAATCGGGTTTGAAAGCGGCGATTGACGAATATAAAAAGATGTTTAGTTCTGAACAAGCGTAAAAATAATTCGTTGTTACCATGGCAGTCAGTACGAGAGACATAAAACGACGGATCCGTTCCATCACCAGCACGAAACAGATCACTAAGGCGATGGAACTGGTTTCGGCTGCGAAGATGCGGAAAGCCATCAAAGCGGTCCAGGCGACGCGGCCGTACGCGGCATTGGCGTGGGAAATGGTCTTGAATTTAGCGTCGAAAACCGATCGGGAACGCTATCCGCTGCTGAAACGCCGCCCGGTGAAAAACGAAGCAATCGTCCTCATCAGCTCAAATCGCGGGTTATGCGGCGGCTTCAATCAACAAATCGTCAGAATCGTTTCAGATTATATCGCTCAGCGAAAGAATGAGCGGCCCGATATGCATTTCCACTTGATCGTGCTCGGCAAACGGGGCCGCGAGGCGGTTCTCAAACTCGGCTACACGATTGTGGCTGAATTTGAAAAAGTCGATGTCGTCACGGAACTCACTGCCGTTACGCCGTTGTCGCGCCTACTGATCGATGATTTTAGCGCTGAAAAATACGACCGCGTCACGCTGGTGTATACGGATTTCGTCTCCGCCCTGAAACAGCTGCCGCGTTTGCGCCAGTTATTGCCGATTGAGAAGCAAATTGATGGCCTGGGTGCGGTTTCAGCCGACGCTTCGATAGCCGCGGAAACAAAAATGGATTTTTCAGAATATTTATTTGAGCCGTCGCCCGATGATGTTTTACAAACTATCTTACCGCGCTTAGTCGAAGTTCAGATCTATCAGGCCGTGCTAGAATCAAACGCCTCCGAGCATTCCGCCCGCATGATGGCGATGCGCAACGCGACGGAAAACGCCGAGGATTATATTAATGATCTCGTCTTATCGTTTAATCAGGCCCGGCAAGCCGCGATCACTCGTGATCTTGCCGAGATTTCGGCCTCGCGGGCTGTCCTGACCAATTAATAAATAATTTTTTAATTCAAAATTCAAAAGGAATGAATCGCTGCGCTTATCAAATCTTAACACCATAATTTTACATTTTTCTCCCTGCGGGAGATCTCCTGTAGGGATGAGAATTATTAATTTTTCATTGATTTATGAACACAGGAAAAATCGTCTCAATCATCGGCCCGGTCGTCGATGTCCACTTCCCGAAAGAACTCCCGAAAATTTATAACGCCCTCAAGGTAACGCGCGAGGACGGGAGCATACTGGTGCTCGAGTCCCAATCCGATCTCGGCTCAAACCGCGTTCGGACGGTCGCGCTCGGCGCCACGGACGGTTTGCAGCGCGGCGTCGACGTTATTGATACGGGCGCGCCGATCACCGTCCCGGTCGGTAAAGAAACCCTCGGCCACATGTTCAATGTCCTAGGCGAGCCGATCGACGAACAGCCGGCGCCGAAGGTTAAGAAGCATTATCCGATCCACCGACCGGCGCCTGAATTTACCGAACAGTCGACCAAGGCGGAAATTCTGGAAACAGGCATCAAAGTCATTGATCTTATCTGTCCGATTATCAAAGGCGGCAAAGTCGGCTTATTCGGCGGCGCTGGCGTCGGGAAGACGGTCGTGGTGATGGAGTTGATTCGGAATATTGCTACCGAGCACGGTGGCTACTCGGTCTTTGCCGGGGTGGGCGAACGAACGCGAGAAGGCAATCAGCTTTACAATGAAATGAAGGACTCTGGCGTACTTTCAAAAACAGCCCTGATTTTCGGCCAGATGAACGAACCGCCAGGCTCACGTCTCCGTGTCGGCCTAACCGCCCTTTCGGTGGCGGAATATTTCCGCGACGAAGAAAAACAAGACGTTCTCTTGTTTATCGATAATATTTTCCGCTTTACCCAGGCCGGTTCCGAGGTGTCAGCTCTGCTTGGCCGTATCCCGTCAGCCGTCGGTTACCAGCCGACACTGGCGACGGAAATGGGTGAACTCCAGGAACGCATTACCTCAACCACAAAAGGCTCGATTACGTCGGTTCAGGCGATCTACGTGCCAGCTGACGATCTGACTGATCCGGCGCCGGCCACGACCTTCGGACATCTTGACTCGACGGTCGTCTTATCGCGCGGCTTATCCGAGCTGGGGCTTTATCCGGCCGTCGATCCACTCGACTCCACCTCGACCGTGCTCGATCCGCAGGTGATCGGCGAGGAACACTACCAAGTGGCACGCGGCGTGCAGAAGGTGTTGCAGCGCTACAAAGACCTCCAGGACATCATCGCTATTCTCGGTATCGAAGAATTATCCGATGAAGATAAATTAACCGTCTCGCGCGCCCGGAAGATCCAGCGCTTCCTGTCACAGCCGTTTTTCGTGGCGGAGACATTCAGCAATATTCCCGGAAAGTACGTGTCGTTGAAAGAAACCATCAGAGGCTTCAAGGAAATTCTGGAAGGCAAGCACGACAGCGCGGCTGAGCAGGATTTCTACATGCGCGGGACGATTGACGACGTGGCCAACACCAAGTCATCATAACACCATGGCAACCATTAACTTCCAAATTGTTACTCCCGAGCGCGTTGTCTATAGTGCTGAGATTGATCAGGTGTCGTTGCCCACGCCGCTGGGCGAGATTACTGTGTTACCGCACCACATTCCATTGATCACGGCTATAGCGGCGGGCGAGCTCAGGGTAAAAAAAGGCGACACCGTCGTACCGATGGCCATCTCGTCGGGTTTTGCCGAGATTCAGCCGACTAAAGTCGTCGTGCTGGCAGAAACAGCTGAGCGGGCCGAGGAGATTGATATTGAGCGGGCGCGGGAAGCGCGGCAAAAAGCGGAGGAGCTGTTAAAAACTCGCCGGACTGATCAGAAGGAATTTGCAGCCGTCATGACGAAGATTGAGAAAGAATTGGCACGTTTACAGGTGGCTGAGCGCCACCGGTCGCGTCGGGCTGACCAGGTGATCAAGGAAGACGAACTGAAGAAAAAATCCAACGAATAATATAAAAAACTCCGGCCTCCCGCCGGGGTTTTTGCTTTGTTTTCAGCCCTCGATGTGGTATTCTCAAGAAGATGTCGAAACCCGTTCTACCATTACAATTTCCAGGCCAGCCGGCGTATCGTCTGAAACAAGTGTATCAGGCGGTTTTTAAAGACTGCATTTCCGATTGGGAGCAAGCGACGGTATTGCCAAAGGCCCTACGCCAGCAATGCGCAGGGACGGCGCCCTTGTCATATCAAACCGATTTTTATAAATCAAAAGATAACCGAACCACCAAAGCGACACTGACGCTGTCTGACGACTCGGTGATTGAAACCGTGCTGATGCGATATCCCGGCCGAAACAGCGTTTGTGTTTCCTGCCAAGTGGGTTGCCCGGTCAACTGCAGTTTTTGCGCCACCGGTCAGATGGGCTTCAAGCGGAATCTGACTGTCTGGGAGATCGTCAGCCAGGTGCTGGTGTTTGCGCGGCTCTTAAAAGAGGACGGTGAACGCGTTCAGAGCGTTGTATATATGGGCATGGGCGAGCCGTTTTTAAACTATGACGCGGTGCTGTCGTCGATCCGGCTGTTAAACGACCCCAACGCGTTCGGACTCGGCGCCCGCCACATCTCCATATCGACGAGCGGCATCGTCCCCGGTATCAAGAAATTCACGCAGGAAAACCTCGAGGTAAATCTCGCTATTTCCCTGCACGCGCCGAATGATACATTGCGCTCGGAACTGATGCCGATTAACAACACATATCCATTGCGCCAGGTTATGGCCGTGGTTACGGAATATGTCCGGACGACAAACCGGCGGGTGATGTTCGAATATCTATTAATCGACGGCTTGAATGACACCGAAGAATGCGCCCTGCAACTGGCTGAATTAATGGATCAGCCGCTGTTTATGGTCAACGTCATTCCGTACAACCCGACGGGAAAATACAAGCCTGCGTCTTCGAAGAAGGTAAAAGAGTTTATCCAAACCTTGCGTCAGAACCACGTAGCGGTCACCCAGCGGTTCAGCTTTGGGCAGGATATAAAAGCCGCCTGCGGTCAATTAGCTACTAATCGCCACCGTACGGATAATAAATAAGACTCATTGCCACTTTTCTTGCTGTCAAGAAAAGTTGCATATCTAATTCTAAAGAAAAGTGGCATAATATCTTCATGAAACCTATTGAATTAGACAGGTGTCTTTACAAACACTTCGGTCCCCAGGGGTGGTGGCCGATTTTGGAAAAGATAAAAGGGGAGTGGAGGTCGGTTTACAAAACACGAGGGCGGGTAACGTCATCGCAGATGTTTGAAATCGCAGTCGGCGCGATCCTGACCCAAAACACCGCTTGGAAAAACGTGGAACGCGCGCTGGCGCAACTGAAACAAAGACGCCTGTTGTCGCCACCGGCAATAATCAAGGCTGATGCAAAAAGGCTGGCCCGGGCGATAAAACCGAGCGGCTACTTTTTTCAAAAGACAAAGAAGCTAAAAGTGTTTTGCCGCTGGCTGTTGAATAAATACCAGGGCGACTTGAAAATATTTTTCAAAAAACCGTTGACTACTGCCAGGCCAGAACTCTTATCATTATGGGGCATCGGACCGGAAACTGCGGACTCGATCCTGTTATATGCTGGCGGCAAGCCGGTATTTGTCGTGGACGCGTATACCAGGCGCCTGCTTGCTGAAATGGGTTTGCGGTTCAAGAGCTATGATGAATGCCAACAATGGTTTGAGCGGGGTTTGCCGAAGCAGGCGTGTTATTATAATGAACTCCACGCCCTGATCGTCGCTTGGGCGAAGTTTTGGCGGGTCAATCCGGTCATCGCGAAGAAAATCATACATTTGCAACCACGAAAAAAGAGGGTACAATGAACGTATATTATATCTAACGACATAGCCATGAGAATACGCATCGCCGACCTTCGAGGATTACTTCATAACAAGCTTTTGCGCGTTGGATTTACGAAAAGAGAGGCAGTAATCATTGCCGAAGAATATATTATCGGTGAAATGAAGGGCAAGCGGTCACACGGCGTGTTCGGATTTATTCGCGCCTATCAGAGGATGAAAGGTGATTACCGTGCGTCCACTGATTCCAAAAGCGACTTGAAGATGCTCCGAAACAGAAAAAAACGCAGTCATTTCAAGATAGCGGTAGATAAGCCGGCCTACGCATTTATCGACGGCCACAATGACATCGGCCAACTCGTGGCCGAGCGCGCTATCAAACTGGCCGTGCAAAAAGCAAAAAGGAATGGCATTGCCATGGTTGGTGGCGGAAAAATTCAGGCATTTCTCCGGCCTGGCTCTTGGGCGGAGAAGGCGGCGCAGCAAGGGATGATCGCGCTTTGCTTCAATTACGGAGGCGGGCCGCTCATGGCACCCACCGGAGCGCGAGAACCCATCCTTTCGACGAACCCGATCGGCATCGGTATACCGTATAAACCGTACCCGATCGTGATCGACATGGCGACCTCGGCGCGGGCGTACTACCACGTGCGACTGGCAAAAGAACTGGGCATGAAGATTGATCCGCATTGGGCGATTGATCGTCTGGGCAGACCGACCACAAATCCGAACAAAGTAGCCGCGGTACTGCCCTTCGGCGGATATAAGGGATATGCCCTGGCGTTGGCGTTTGAGATTTTGACCGGTCCGTTGGTGCGCACGGCCGTGGGCAAGAACACGAAACTGTATCGCGGTTTTCTTTTTATTGTCATGAACCCCCTGGCTTTTACGACGCGCCAGAAGTTTCAATCCGACGTAAATCGACTTATCCGAGACGTGAAAACAGCGCGGAAGATTCGGGGCGTGAAGGACATCCACATCCCAGGCGAACAATCTTGGGAGATCGAACGCCGAAACCGGAAACGGGGATACATCGATATTGACGATGTGGTCATACAGAAGATACATAATTTATAGCCTTACATAGCAATGCCACGGAAGAAAAAAACCGAATACACCGCTGACGCGTACACGGAGTCATTCAAGAATCTAAACGCCCAGCAGCACGAGGCGGTCACGTTTTCCGACGGGCCGCTCTTGATCGTGGCTGGGGCGGGGACGGGCAAAACAACGGTCGTTACGCACCGTCTCGCCTGGTTGATCTACGAGAAAAAGGCGGCGCCGGATGAAATCCTGGCGCTGACATTCACCGATAAGGCGGCCGGTGAAATGGAGGAGCGCGTTGACCTGCTCTTGCCCTACGGCTACGTCGACCTCTGGGTCTCGACCTTCCATGCCTTTGGCGAGCGGGTGTTGAAAGATTACGCGCTCGACATCGGCTTGAGCCCCGGTTTCAAAATTCTGACCGCGCCGGAACAATGGTTTCTCGTCCGTCAGAATTTCGAGCGCTTCAACCTCAAATACTACAAGCCGCTCGGTAACCCGAACCGGTTCATTTACGCCCTGGTGAAACATTTTTCGCGGTTGAAAGACGAACATATTGAACCGTCGGAATACCTTGACTATGCGAAGAAACTGGTTACCGAGAAAGCAACGGGCACGCTGGAAGAAAAGGAACAGGCCGAGCGGACGCTTGAGGCAGCCAACGCGTATGTGGTCTATCAGGGTTTGTTACATGAAAAAGGCTGGTTGGACTTCGGCGACCTGATCTTGTATACGCTGAAACTATTTCAAACGCGCCAGACCGTCCTCGAAAAATTTCGCCGACAGTTTAAATATTTACTCGTTGATGAGTTCCAGGATACCAACTATGCCCAATACGAGCTGGTTAAACTCCTGGCTGCCCCTCAAAACAACGTAACAGTCTGCGGTGACGATGATCAGTCGATTTTCAAATTCCGTGGCGCTTCCATTTCCAATATTTTGAAATTCAAGGAAGATTTTCCAAGCGCGAAAAACGTCGTCCTGGTGGAAAATTACCGAAACAAGCAGAACATTCTCGACGTCGCCTATGAATTTATTCAGCTCAATAATCCCAATCGGCTGGAGGCGCAACTTTCAGGACCCGGAAAAACGCCGCTGTCAAAGAAATTGCGATCGCAACGGACCGGTCCAGCCGTGATCGAACACATCCACAGTGAAACGGTCGAGCGTGAAGTCGCCTCGGTCACAAAGAAAATTCTTGAATTGAGAAAAAAAGAAGAGGCCAGCTGGAACGATTTCGCGATTTTGGTTCGGGCAAACGACATGGCCGATCCATATATCGCCACGCTGACCGTCCAGGGGCTGCCATTTCAATTCATTGCCACGCGTGGGTTGTTTCAAAAACCGGAGATTCTCGATCTTATAGCGTATTTGAAGTTGCTTGATAACTATCACGAGAGCTCGGCCGTTTATCGGGTGCTGTCCATACCGGCGTTTAAGATCCCGGTGGTTGAGATTGCGAAAATTACACACGCCGCCCACCAGTACAGCCAGTCGCTGTTTGAAGCATTGCCGCGCGTCCGCGAGTTTGGCGTCGCGATCCCGGTGGCCAGGAAGATCGATGCAATCGTAAAAATGATATCCGAACACACCGAGCTGACCCGCTGGAAATCCGTCGGCCAAATCCTGTTTCGCTTTTTGAAAGAATCCACCTATTTGAAAGAGCTCACGGCCACGGAATCACTCGCCAATGCCGAGAAAATATTGAATATTAATAAGTTTTTCAAAAAGATATCAGAATTCGAAAACCGCAACCAGGACAAATCGGTAAAGAATTTCATGGCCGAGCTCTCGTTAATGCTTGAAATCGGCGAGGATCCGTCGCCCTCGGTTATGCGCGAGGGGCCTGAGGCGATAACAATCATGACGGTTCACGCGGCCAAGGGCTTAGAATTCCGTTACGTGTTTATCGTCAATCTCGTTGACAAACGCTTTCCGTCGATTGAGCGCCGCGAGCAAATCGAAGTGCCGGACGCGCTCGTTCGTGAAATCTTGCCGAGCGGCGATATCCACCTCCAGGAAGAGCGTCGTCTGTTGTATGTAGCGATGACGCGGGCCAAGGACGGACTCTTTTTTACGACCGCGGAGGAATACGGCGGCAAACAGAAGAAAAAACCCTCGCGCTTTTTAAAGGAAATCCGTTATGAGAAATACGTTCAGGCGGTTGGAGTCAAGCTGAAGCTTGGCCTGGATTACCCAGAGGAAGTAACAGAAAAGCGTCAGTTAGTGCAACGCCATGTCCTGCCGACGCAGCTGAGCTTCACGCAGCTCAAAGCCTTCTGGACCTGTCCGTATCAATATCGGTTTATGTTCATTCTGCGGGTTCCGCCGGAGCCGAAACACACGTTTAGCTACGGAAAGACAATCCACAATGCTTTAAAGGATTTCTTTCAATTGCGACAGCGCGGGCAGACGCCGACCTGGGAACAGCTGAAAAAATTATATGAGGAGCATTGGATTGGTGAGTGGTATGATTCGCCTGAACACATGGCTGAGCGGAAGAAACAAGGCGAAAAAGCGCTCCGGGCATATTTTGATTCATATCACGGGAACTTTCCCGCGCCCTTGTATTTAGAGCGCGGTTTCGTTATTAAGGTGGATATGTATTCGGTTAAGGGTGTGATTGACCGACTGGATGAATTATCAGACAAAACCGTTGAAATTATCGATTACAAAACTGGTAAAAAACCGGCAGCGAAAAAGGTTGAAGATCCGGAACAGCTCTTAATCTATGCCATCGCCGCTCGGGAAAGTCTGAAACGCGAACCAAGCCGATTGAGCTATCATTACCTTGAGGATAATCAACGGGTAACGTTTTCCGCGGACGAAGCGGCGCTGACAAAAGTTAAGGAAAAAATACGCAACACGGCTGAGGCATTACGCCACAGCGATTTTCGCGCCACACCCGGATTTCATTGCGGTTTCTGCGACTTTCGAGATATTTGCGAATTTCGCCAGGTTTAGAAGCTAATATTTGGCTAATAATAGATAAAAAGATATCCCCAACCAGAGGTGTACTTTTATTGAAAAAAACACAATTTTGTGGTACTCTGAGGGTAGGGAAAACGACCCATTTTTTGGCTTATAAATAATCAATAATTACCAGAAGACAAGCAGTATGTCGCTGAAAAGATTCCTCATTTTCATGACAATCGTAACGCTGATTTGCTGGCTTGGCTGGATTACGGTGGTTTTTTACATCGATCCATTTTCAACCGGATTTATCGGCCTGCTTCTTTTTTACGTCAGCCTCTTCTTCGCCCTGATCGGCACGTTTTCGTTGCTTGGTTTCTTTTTCCGGGTCTGGTTTTTAAAGACGGAAATGGTTTTTAAACATGTCGGAATCGCCTTCCGCCAGGCGCTTTTGTTTGCTCTCCTGGTTATCGGTGCGTTTGTTTTGCAGGGCATGCGGATATTCACTTGGTGGAACGCCGCCTTATTCATTATTTCGTTGTCACTGATTGAGCTGTTTTTCCTGACACGTAAAAGCTATTCCTAAATGAACGAATTTCTTCAACACATCCAGCATCAGGCCTTGTCGGAAGTTGGACAGTCATCCTCGGTTGAAAAGCTGGAGGAGCTTTCGGTTCGCTACCTCGGCCGAAAATCGAAATTCACCGCCTTTCTTCGCGAACTGAAAAATTTACCCGTTGACCAGCGGCGCCAGGTCGGTCGGGAAGCGAATGATGTCCGTCGAGCGATTGAACACGCAATTGCCTCGCGCCGGTCCGTGGTGGCACGAAAAAATACCGTTCAATCAATTGACGCGACCGTACCGGGTACCACGCTGAGCTCCGGGCACTATCACCCGATCAGTCAATTTTTGCGGAAGGTCGTGTCGATATTTCAATCGATGGGTTTTGAAACAGTTGATGGTCCGGAGGTTGAATCAGCGAAATATAATTTTGACCTATTGAACATACCAGCTGACCATCCAGCGCGCGATCTCTGGGATACCTACTATGTGACGTCACCAAAAAAACAAACCAGTAGTTCGGCGGGCGATCAACTGCTCCTACGAACGCATACCTCGCCGGTTCAGGTCAGGACCATGCTCGAGCGGCGTCCGCCGGTCCGCATCATTGTGCCGGGTCGCGTCTTCCGACACGAGGCGACGGATGCCTCGCACGAATGCACTTTTTATCAGTGCGAAGGTTTAGTCATCGATAAAGGCATCCGCGTCACCGATTTGATCGGAACGCTGAAGGCATTCCTTCAGAGCGTCTACGGCGAACAGGTGCGCATTCGCGTCCGGCCCGAGTATTATCCCTTTGTCGAGCCCGGACTCGATGTTGATATGAGTTGCATCTTGTGCGGCGGAAAAGGCTGTTCTGTCTGCAAACAACGCGGCTGGCTAGAAATGCTCGGTTCAGGAATGGTCCATCCGGTTGTCTTGAAAAATATGCGTATTGACCCGGCGGTTTACAGCGGTTTTGCGTTCGGGCTTGGCATTGATCGTCTGATGATGCTTTATTATGGGATACCGGACATCCGTTTAGCGTATTCTGGCGATTTGAGATTTTTATCACAATTCTAATATCGTGAACTTCTTTATAAAAATCCGAGACCGAAATTACGATTTGCCCGTTTATTTCCTGTTGGTACTACTCTACGGTTTAGGCTGGGATCTGGCGGTTGATAATACGCTGCAGTTTTGGTCCGTCATCGGCGTGATTAGCTACACCAGCTTTATCGTCATTTTTATGGTCCGGACGCGCCGTCGGGAACGGGCGCAAACAAGCTCTAAACCGGCGGTGGCGCAGCCAAAACACGATCTTTTCATCAAGTTGGCGTTAGCCGTCCTCCTCTATGGCTTGCTGGTTTTCAAATTAATTCAAAACATGACGAAAATAAAATGAAGGAACAATTCAAAGCAATTTTTGAAACACGCCTTTTCAATGCTCTCATGGGATTTGTCCTGTTTGCCATGCTCGCGGTCGGTTTCGATTACGCCACCGATGAAAAGTTTACGACCGCCTCATTTCTTTTTGACTTGTTATACAGCCTATTGCTCGGCGTTTTGATATTCATCATACCGTCGCGATCAACAGCCGACACTAAAAAGCTGCGGCGTCATGCCGAGATCGCGGAAATGATCGGCTTTATTTTGATCGGTCTCTTATTGTTTGTCGCCGTCCTTGTCTTAGTAATTCTTCGGGCAACATGAAATTACCACTCTCTTGGTTACAGGAATACGTGACGGTAAAGGAAAAGCCTCCCCGGGTAGCGGAGATATTTACGGCGCTTGGTTTTGAAGTAGAAAAAATCGAGTCATTCGGTAGCGATTGGGAAAAAGTAGTGGTCGCGAAGATTGTCTCGATCCGGCCACATCCAAACGCCACCCGTTTACGTCTAGCGACTGTTACGGACGGCCAGACCGCCCAAGAAGTGGTTTGCGGCGCGCCGAACATCGCAGTCGGACAGCGCGTGCCCTATGCGCGCGAAGGAGTAACGTTGCCGTCGGGTCAAAAGATAGCGCGGTTGTCGATCCGGGGCGTGGAATCGCGCGGCATGCTTTGTTCCGCGAAGGAGTTAGGTTTCGGACTAGATCACGCCGGTATATTAATACTTCCGGCAACGGCCACAGTTGGGGCAACACTCACCCAGACACTTGATTTTCACGACGTTGTTTTTGATCTCACGATCCCGCCCAGCCGGCCGGATTGTCTGTCGGTTATGGGGCTGGCTCGCGAATATGCGGCGGCGACCGGACGGCGCTGTCTACCCAAGAAACGCGCGACCGCCAATGCGACTGCGCCTGCTCGGGGTTTACCGAGCGTACGCCTCCAGATCGCCGACAAAACGCTGTGTCCACTGTATACGGCCAGGCTGATTACGGGCGTGACCGTTGCGGAATCGCCGCTTTGGCTGAAAAAAAGGTTGCTTGCGGCCGGCCTGAGACCGATTAATAATGTCGTTGATGCGACCAACTATATCATGCTTGAAACGGGCCAGCCGCTCCATGCGTTTGATGTTGACAAGCTCGAAACCAAAAAAGGCGGCCTGACAATATCGGTTCGGCTGGCCGCCGACGGCGAACAGATCATAACGCTCGATGGGACGAAACGGAGTCTTGATAAAAACACGCTGGTAATCGCCGACGCCCGACAGCCGATTGCGGTTGCCGGCGTCATGGGCGGCCAGGCGAGCGAAGTCGGACCGGAAACGCACCGCCTCTTACTTGAAGCGGCCGTATTCCAGCCTCGTGCGGTACGTCGGTCCAGTCAAATACTCGGTCTCCGGTCTGAAAGCTCGACGCGGTTTGAAAAAGGACTTTCGCTGGCCGGTACGGCGGCTGCCTCTTCGGACGCGACAAGACTTATTGTCTCGCTGGCCGGTGGAAAGGCGGCGGCAAAGAGCGTGGGTACGGGCGTCGGTCAGCAAAAGAGAAAAACTGTTATTATCTCCCCCGAAGAATTAAATCGGCTGCTTGGACAAAAGTTGACGCTCAGCCAAATAAAAGCATATTTAACCAGGCTTGGCTGCCGCGTAGAGGGCACGATGCGTCGCCTACGCGTGACGCCGCCGGATTGGCGTTCGGATATTGTCTACGCGGCCGATATTGTTGAGGAAGTCGGTCGTCTATCGGGGTATAACACGGTCGAACCGACCTTGCCGACGGGTCTGCTTCGGCCAGTCCGACAGTCCGTTGCCAACGACCGTTTGGAAAATATTCGTGACGTGATGGTTCGTCTCGGGTATGCGGAAGTATATACCTACTCTTTCTATGGACGTGGGCAGGCGGCATCAACTGAAGTGCCGGCGGCCGAGCACTATCAGATAGCGAATCCGCTGAACCCTGACCAACAGTATCTCCGGACGAGTCTCTGGCCTGGGTTGAAAGACGTACTTCGGAAGAATGCAGCCGCTATAAAAAATGCCTCGATTTTTGAAATCGGCCGGGTCTTTTTGCCCGGCACAGATCGACCCGTCGAAAAAACGCAGCTTGGTGCGGTGATTGTTCGAAAGCGCACCACCGCAGAAAAATTATTCCAAGAATGTAAAGGCGTGCTCGAACAATTATGGTCTGACGAAAAAAATCAGGCGCTCCAATTTAAAGGCGAAGGAGCAAAGTACAATATCATGCTGCCGAACAACACGCGTCTTGGTTTTATCGCCATTGTGCCTGAGGCGGTGGCGCATGAGTGTAAGATTGACGGTTTGATCGGGTATCTTAACCTTGATATGGAGAGTCTTCCTGCAGGATCCGAGCGCGGCCGCTATCAGGCCTTCTCTCATTATCCGGCGATTGAACGCGACTTGGCTATTGTCGTGCCAGAAGCTATCACGTTTGAGCAGGTGCGGAAAATAATTAGCCAACAAAACGAACCGACTATAATGCGGACCGAACCGGCCGGGCTGATTCGGAAGGTGGAATTATTTAGCGAGATCTATCGCGGTTCGGAGTTGGGCGCAGGTAAAAAGAGTCTGCCGATCAGGCTGGTTTTTCAATCAGATCAACGGACATTGCGTCGCGAAGAAGTGGATATAATTCTAAAAACAATTATTGATACACTGGTGAAGCAACTCCAGGCGAGTGTGCGAGGGGCTTCCGCAGGTAACAAGGAGTAGATATGGCAAAAAAGAAAACGAAAAAGACTGAACCGCGAAAACCGCTGAAACAAACAGAGGCGGGCAGCGCCCAATCAGGTGAATACACGGCCAAGCAAATAACCGTCTTGGAGGGCTTGGCGCCGGTGCGGAAGCGTCCCGGCATGTACATCGGCAACACCTCGACCGAGGGTCTGCACCATCTCATCTGGGAAGTGGTTGATAACAGCATTGACGAGGCGATGGCCGGTTTTGGCAATCTCGTCGACGTTCGTCTCTTACCCAATCATCGGATTGAGGTCAGTGATAATGGCCGCGGCATTCCAGTCGAGAAACACAAGCAAACCCGGAAATCAGCGCTCGAAACGGTTCTGACCGTCCTCCACGCCGGCGGCAAGTTCGGCGAGGGCGGCTACAAGGTGTCTGGCGGTCTGCACGGGGTCGGCGTATCAGTTGTCAACGCGCTGTCCACGTGGCTGCGCGCCGAGGTTCGACGTGACGGGAAAGTATGGGCGCAAGAATACCATCGCGGCAAACCGACCGGCAAGGTTAAACCGGTTGGCAAAAGCCGGGACACCGGCACAACGATTAGTTTTGAGCCTGATCCGGAGATATTCTCGACGCTTGAGTTCGAGCCGTCCATTATCCTTGATCATCTCCGGCAGCAGGCCTATTTGACGAAGGGTGTGACCGTACGATTTGAGGACCGCCGCGATCCGAAAGTGCCTGTTCCGTATACCTTTCTTTTTGAAGGCGGAATCGCGTCGTATGTGAAGCAATTGAATGAGAATAAGGAAATAAAGAACGAGCTGGTATTTTACACTGAAAAGCAAGTCAACGGCATAAACGTCGAAGTGGCCTTGCAGTACTCGGACGATTTCCGCGAAACCCTCTATGCCTTTGCCAATAATATCTCCAATCCGGAAGGCGGCATGCACGTGGTCGGCTTCCGAACCGCGCTGACGAGAACGCTGAATGCGTATGCGCGCAAAAAAGAATTCCTGCGGGAAAAAGACGACAATCTCGGCGGCGAAGATGTCCGGGAAGGCTTGACGGCAATCATCAGCGTAAAATTGAAAAATCCGCAGTTCGAAGGGCAGACAAAAGCGAAGCTCGGAAATGCCGAGGTAAAAACGGCGGTTGATACGGTTTTTGCAGAAAGCTTTACCGCCTTCCTTGAGGAGCACCCGCGTGACGCCGAGGCGATTCTCGAGAAGTGTATCCTGGCGGCCCGAGCGCGCGTAGCGGCGAAAGCGGCCCGCGATTCCGTGCTCCGGAAAGGCGCGCTCGACGGCTTTACCCTGCCGGGAAAGTTGGCCGATTGCACCTCGCGCAATCCCGCTGAGAGCGAAATCTTCATTGTCGAGGGTGATTCGGCCGGCGGTTCGGCCAAGCAAGGCCGCGACCGGATGTTTCAAGCCATCCTGCCCCTTCGCGGGAAAATTCTAAATGTGTTCAAAGCCCGACTCGACAAAATGCTGGCCAATAATGAGGTCAAATCCCTGGTCATTGCACTGGGAACAAATATCGGCGACATGTTCGAAATAACGAAACTCCGCTATCATCGGATAATAATCATGACCGATGCTGATGTCGACGGCGCCCATATCCGTACGCTGTTGCTGACCTTATTCTACCGGTACTTCCGCGATCTTATCACCAATGGCCATCTCTATATTGCCCAGCCGCCGTTGTACAATGTCCAAGTCGGAAAAGATTCGCGCTGGGTATATTCTGATCCCGAGCTGGCTAAAGTGCAGAAAGAGATGCTGGCGGTCAGGCAGGAGAAAAAGGCGAAGAAAGCGGCGGTGAAAACGGAAAATATCGAAGCCACGGCGACAGTGAACATCCAGCGGTACAAGGGTTTGGGAGAAATGAACCCGTCGCAACTCTGGGAAACAACGATGAATCCGCAGAATCGTATTCTCAAAAAGGTTGAGCTGAATGACGCGAAATTGGCGGATGAGATCTTTACCGTCTTGATGGGAACGGAAGTCGCGCCGCGGAAAAAATACATTCAAACTCACGCCCAGAGCGTGAAAAATCTCGATATTTAAAATCCGCCCAGCGTAATGCGCGAGCGGCTGCTAGCGGTGAGATCGGTCTGTTTGTGCGGGTTGGGCGGTGCGCTGATCAAGACGATATCGGTAGAGCGACCAGCCCGACCAGAAGACGTTCGTAATTTGGATGGTGGTTGACTGTTTGTTAGCAACGGCCAGTCGGTTTATATGCTCCCGGAAATCCCGGTACGTACCAAACACGAAACGCCATGCTGACGCCAGGAAATTATCAATTATCTCCCACATTTTTCATCACCTCTTTTCTCGTTGTCAACCTAGCCGGGAGATTGAAGGGCCGATAATTGTAACAAAATCATCATGCCATGGCAAGGAACAACCCTCAAACCGCGTCGGCTCAATTGGGTCGCCCGGCTTCGGGCGAGTACAGTGCAGAAGCTTCAGTTATTGCCCTGGCCGAATATTAATCCGACGGCCGTTTCCGCTCTCTCCGTCGGTGCGGCGATCGGATTCACTCTCGCATATCTGGGAAATTCATACGTATTAGCCACGACCTTTCTAGTGTTAAACCTGCTCTTCGATATCATCGACGGCGCCATTGCTGAGAAGTACCATCGCTCCAGCTATCGTGGCTGGGTAATCGATACGGTCAGCGACCGCCTGTCTGAAGGCATTATCCTATTTCCGTTTATGTATCCGTGGTACTTTTTTTGGGCAGGCAATTGTGGCATTACTGTTATCAGCCACGCACTGAAACGCTCGTTGGTTCAGCCGCTCAGGTTGTTTTTTCTCATCTATTGGATCTACCGATTAGCAATTATATAGACTATGGTCCAATTTATCCTCCAATGTTTTTGGTTCATCGTACCGATGGGCGTGGCCAACGTCAGCGCTTCGGTTGTGAAAAAACAATGGCAGGTTTTGGCGCGGCCGGTGGACGGCGGCAGAAAGTTATTAGGCCAGCCGCTCTTCGGTGAGCACAAGACCTGGCGCGGCTTTTTGGTCGGGACGTTGTCCGGGGGCGGTATTTTTATATTGCAACAAGCGGTCTATGCCATCCCGTCGTTCAAGTACCTGAGTTTTTTTGATTATCCCGACATCCCGTCATACTATGGTTTTGTGATTGGCTTTGGAGCGTTATTTGGTGATTTGGTTCGCGCATTCTTCAAGCGCCGTTTTCGTCTGGCGCCGGGGGCGCGCTGGCTGCCTTTTGACCAGATTGACTATATTATCGGTGGCCTGGTTTTTGCGAGTTTTTACGTCCAGCTGTCTGTCCAGATCGTTATTATGTCCATTATTGTAGGGTTTGCTGTGCACGTCATTGCCAACCATATCGGCTATTATTTGAAAATTAAGGATACCCGCTGGTAACAGGGAATTTGCGCCATTTTTCAAGCGCCCTTGCCAAGTTGATTAGCCTATTGTATACTGGGGATAGTTCAATTTATCCGCCCAGCGCGGATTTTAAAAACCACGTATAATCATGGATTTCGCAAACAACCGGCTCACCCGGTACCTCAAAGAGTCCAAAGACGAGCTGAGAAAAGTCGTTTGGCCAACCCGGCAGGAAACAGTTCGAAACACCCTGCTGGTGATTGGGATCAGCCTTGGCGTGGCGCTGTTTCTCGGGCTGATGGACTACATTCTCAATTTTGGACTGCAACGCATTATTCAGAAATAATTTTCGTTTTATCCTATGCCGAAACAAACTGGTGCCCAAGGCCGACGCTGGTATGTCCTTCATACCTATTCTGGGTATGAAGAAAACGTTTCCCGTAATTTGAAGCAACGGATTGAGTCGATGGACATGGAAGACAAGATCTACAACGTGCTCATACCGACGGAAAAAAAGATCAAGATTAAAAACGGGAAACGGAAGATCGTCACCGAAAAGATATTTCCCGGCTATGTGCTGGTCGAAATGATCGTGACGGATGATTCCTGGTACGTTGTCCGGAATACGCCGAACGTGACTGGTTTTGTCGGCTCAGGCACGACTCCGACGCCGATCTCTGATGAAGAAGTGAAATCACTCCAGAAGCGGATGGGCGTCGAAGAACCGAAATACAAGATTGACGTCAGTCTCAATACGCCCGTGCGGATCATCGATGGACCATTTAAGGACTTTGAGGGACGGGTCAGTGAAATTGATGAAGCCCGCGGGAAGGTTAAAATACTCGTTTCGATGTTCGGCCGCGAGACGCCGGTTGAGCTTGATTTCCTCCAGATCAAAAAAATCTAACGCGATACACTTCCTATGGCAAAAAAAATTAAGACCGTCATCAAACTTCAAATAACCGCTGGGAAAGCCACGCCCGCACCGCCGATCGGCCCGGCTCTTGGCCAGCACGGTTTGAATATCCAGGATTTTTGCTCGAAATTCAACGATCGAACCAAAAGCCTCGGCGGCGACGTCATTCCGGTAGAATTAACCGTCTACGAAGATCGAACATACGCCTTTATTTTAAAGACGCCACCAGCCTCGGTCCTGCTCAAGAAAGCCGCCAAGATCGAAAAAGGATCGGGCGACCCCTTGCGCACGAAGGTCGGCACGGTGACAAAAGCCCAGATCAAGGAAATCGCCGAACGGAAAATGGCTGATTTGAATGCCAAGGACCTGGGCGGAGCGATGCGGATTATTGAAGGCACGGCCCGGAATATGGGCATTACGGTTGAAGAAAAATAGCGTCAGTCGCATATCTAATATCTCATCATTGTGGGAGACCGGCCGCGTCTGGCTGGTCGCCTGAACCACGAAGGAGAAGAAACATGAACCGAAGTAAACGGTATCGCGCAGTCGGCGAGGGGATGGAGCCAAAAAAAACCTATGCCATCGCCGAGGCGATCGGACTTGTCAAAAAAGGCGCCACTGCCAAATTTGACGAGTCAATTGAGGTCCATCTGCATCTTGGCATTGATCCGAAAAAAGCCGATCAGCAAATACGGTCGACAACCGTGTTGCCCAATCCGACCGGCCGGACTCTTCGAATCGCCGTTTTCGCGAATGAAGCCGATCAGAAAAAAGCGCTCGCCGCCGGTGCGGCGTTGGCGGGTGGCGCTGAGCTTATCAAAGAGATAAAAACGACCGGAAAAACTGATTTTGATCTCGCCTTGGCGACGCCGGAAATGATGCGCCAACTTGGCCCGGTTGCAAAAATTCTCGGTACCAAGGGATTAATGCCAAATCCGAAGAACGAAACGGTCACAACCGATGTCGTAAAAACGTTGAAAGACCTTCAAGGCGGCAAGATCGCTTTCCGCTCTGACGATACCGGCAATATTCATCAGATTATCGGCAAGGCGTCATTTGAGCCAAGCGTACTCGAGGCGAATATTCGTGCCTTTGTTGAGGCGATTAAACGCGCCAAGCCCGATGCCTCAAAAGGCGTCTTTATCCGGAGCATAACCCTGACTTCGACCATGGGGCCAGGCCTTCGTATTAATCTGTAAATACTCTTTCCCATGACCAACAAAGAGAATTATCGTCCGGGCTGGGACGACTATTTCATGGCGATTGCCCGAGTGGTGGCGTCGCGCTCAACCTGCGATCGGCTCCGCGCCGGCGCCGTCTTGGTCAAGGATAATCGTATCATCTCGACCGGGTACAACGGATCGCCGCCGGGTTTGCCACATTGCGACGACGTCGGTCACATGATGGAAGAGGGGCACTGCGTCCGGACGATCCACGGCGAGCACAATGCAATACTTCAGGCGGCGGTTATTCCGGGCGCGAGCACGGACGGATCGACGCTCTATACCAAATACATTCCGTGCATCCATTGTTGCAAATACGTGGTGGCCGCCGGAGTGAAACGCGTTGTCTATGCCAAAATCTACCGAAATTCGAAAGCGCCGGACTATCTCCGCGAAGCGGGTTTGCAGGTTGACCTTTATACTGACAACAAAGATTGGAATTCCGAAGTGAGGCAGATGTTTGCCGATGAAATCGAGGAGAAAAAAGCGGCTGAGGGCGATGTTGTCATTAAGAATACCTAGCCATGATTATTGGACTCACTGGTTATTTTGGCGCGGGCAAGGGTGAAATCGGGGAATACTTGAAAACAAAGGGTTTCATCTATCATTCGTGTTCCGACTATTTGCGCGGTGAGCTGGAAAAGCTCGGCCAGCCGAAAACGATCGAAAATCTCATTACGCTTGGCAACAGCCTGCGCTCGCAATTCGGCGCTGGCATTATTCCGAAACGTTTATTGGAACAGATTGAAGCAAAGGGCGAGAAATTGGTTATTGTCGACAGCTTGCGTCATCCGGACGAAATTGCTGCATTGCGAGAAGGCGGCGATTTTGTCTTAGTGAGCGTTGATGCGCCGATTGAGCTGCGCTACCAACGGATTAAAGAACGCGGCCGGCCGGGTGATCAAATGACGTACGAAGAATTTTGTAAACAGGAAGAGTTTCAGATTACCGGCCAAGGGTCTCAGGCTCAATTGCTCGCCTCTCGGAAATTGGCGGACTATAACATCGTCAATGACGGCACGATTGATGAATTACACACAAAGATCGACGACGTACTGAAAGATGTCGGCTTAGGCGATCTTGTGAAGTAGTCACTATGCCTGACTCAAAAAACGTCGAAATACTGAAAAACGGGATACGGAAATACGCCCCGGTGGTGGCGGAATATTTTGACTGCAACGATACAATTACTGAGTTTTCACATACGCTCTACGCGTATACGGCCGACTCAGTCCATACGCAGCGCCAAGAGCTGTTGGCTCGGACGATCGCTGGGTATCTTGCACGCGTTTTTCAGCGCCAGGAACGCCTTACCCCGCCGCTGAGCCTCAATATTGTCGACCATCATTCCATCCTCAACCATCCGATACTGCTGGCCACGAATCTTGTCGCTAATGCCCACCGCCTGCTCACGGGCGATCGACAGCCAATCGTTGTTTTGACGAGCTCAGTCGTTCCACCGAATAATTTTTTCAATCGCAAGGGGTTTCAGCTTCACGGCAAGCGCGTCCCTCTTTTTTCGAATAAGGAAATGCATCAAGCCAGCTGTTTTATCGGCCGGCGCGATTTTAATTTTACCGAGAATTTGCGAAAGACTGACAGCTGGAACAATTTTACCGGCGAGGAACAGGATTTTTTGAAAGCCATAGAACAGGAGATAGGCGGGCTTGATTTTTCTCGGGTCCAAAGCTACAACGACCAAATAGGCGTTATCAACGCATTTTTGTGGAAAAAACTGTTCCACAAGTCGATCCGGGAGACGATACCCGACTTACTGTATGTTACCCAGGAAGATATTATGCGAACGATTCTGCCGTCGGTATTGGCCGAGGACAATATCCTGAGCCGCAGTCTTTTCAAGAGCGATTTTCGCACTCGTATTTTGGCCGCCTTTGAAGATCTGACCGGTTGTTGGAACGAAGCGAAGGGTAAGGGCACCCACTTCTTCTGGTATCGCGATGCGAAAAACGAGGCCAAGCCCATGTTTCTTCGGGGTACGATCCTGCGTTCAACTGACGGTCGGTTTGAGCTTGATTTAGGCAATTCGGCTGAGGTAATTAAAAGCCTTGCGGATGGCGCGATTATCCCGAATTTATTTGTCATTTTCGGCTATCTGACGTTTTGGCTGGGCGTGCGGCCGCTGGTTGGCCACGGCTCATGTAATTATTTAACCAAGATGAAGGAAGCGTGGCTATCCGTTTTAGCTGACGAACCCGATGAGAGTGCGCGTGTGCAATCTGTTGATACAAAGGGTTTGATCGGCGGCACGATTGCGACCTATGCCCGTGACGCGCAAAACGCGATCATAAATCAATATGCTTTTGACGTGATCTACGATGGCGGGCTGACGCGTGATTATCTCGAACATTTGTTAGCGATGAAATATAAAGATTTGCTTCAGCCCGCCCTTCTCGAAATCTACGAAAGCTATGTCCCGGCCGCTGAACGGAAAAACCTCGGCTTACGTCCGATGGACATGATGGGCGAGGAATTTAATTGGATCGGGACACATGGGAAATAAAAACATACAATGGACCCCCGTCTTTACCCGGGAGGGTTTTCCGTATTTCATTCTGAGCCTCGGTCTTGAGGGGTATGTCCGCGATATGAAGAAAGCGCTCGGCTGGGGCTATCGCGACCAGCTTTTTATTTCTGAAAAGGATATTGAAAAAAGTTATTTTTCGGAACGCGATTCGCGTTCGTTTCAAGCATTTCTCGATCGATCAAACGACACGACCGTCCGTCGGCTCAATGGCAAAATACGTAAGATTTTTGCGCGGAATGTCATTCAGATCAGCCGGATAAACAAGGCGTTAGGCAGACATCCTGAAACAAAAGCATTGGCCGTGTTGCTGGGGGATTTTTATCGCTCCTACCGAGAAATGTATTCGGTCTACCGGTTTCCCACGCTCGTCGATACGCATCGCCATACTTTTTCGCGCGCAACAATCGCTGATTGCGGCTCAACCAAGGATTATTGCGGCAAGGCATTAACCTGGATTGACGACGCCGTCATCCCGGCGTTTGCAGCGTCACTCGGTGTTGTGCTGGGGATAGAAAAAAAGCGAGTTATGTTTATGAATTACCATGAGCTGGCTGAATCGTTACACCGGAACAGACCGGTGGTTTCAGCGTCAGAACTTGAAAAACGCTACCGTCTGTATGCATTGCAAGCCATCGGTGGAAAAATACAATTGTTTATTGGCCAGCGCGCGAAACAAATACAGAAACACGTCGAGCGTGAAGTACCGGGCAGGGAAAGCAACAAAGCTGTAGCTCTCCATGGCCAAACCGCATACGGAGCGCGAAAGCCCGTCATTGGCATTGCCCGGGTGGTCCGAACACTTCGAGATCTGAAAAAGCTTCGCGGGCGATACGTGATCGTAACACCGATGACGACGGTTCGGTTTTCCCAGTATCTGCGCAACGCCAAAGCGATTATCACCGACGAGGGCGGGTTAACATGCCACGCGGCGATTGTCGCCAGAGAATTCAAAATTCCAACGATTGTTGGCACAAAGGTTGCGACCAAGGTGCTGAAGAATGGCGAACGGGTAGAGCTGGACACAAATAAAGGAATTGTGAGGAAAATATGACGGTGGATTTGTCACGGCAGCTGGAAAAGATGAACTTACGACCAGAGGCCGGTGTTTACCGAGCGCTTCCAGTAGTATCACTGAGCTGTATTGCCCAGGGATTTTGCACGAACACTCGTCAAATATCCGGGATGTCATATTTGTATCTTGGTGGTATCGGAAACAATCGAGGCTTCCACTCATTAGTAAATAGTGACTATATAGTTAGAAAGTTTTCGTCGAAATTAGCCCATCAACCGGGCTGGTTTAAAAAAACGCGCCGTAAAGCATATAAACAGTGCCATGATTTTACCGTGAGTCTTATAAAACACGAAGGCCTCGTGAAAACTGATCCAATCCGGTTTATTCGTTTTATTCTTACAGATTATCCGAAACTACTGGGCGGAATCGGGACTTATAATCTTTTCTGGCGGTATCTTGATCTTTCAAAGCCTGGTCAAAGCCCCTTTCCTCGGATTGATTTGTCTAGACTAGGTAAAGAACGCGACACCAGCGCGAAAATTTATCCACACTGCGAGCACTTAATTGCACAGGCACTACGAAAAGTTTTTAAACCATACGAGCTTAGTATTCTGCAAAGCCAGATGATGACACGTTCTGAAATGCTACAAACACTTTGGCAAAAACGACTGACCGTATCAAAGGATGAGCTTCGACGCCGTAGAAAAGGCTATGTTTATCTTTGGGCATCAAGCCGAGAAGTTGTTCAAACTGATAGCGCTGTTGTCAGTCGGGTTCGAAGGCAGCTTCAGGTTCAGAAACCGGCCAGCCGACTAATCCAGGGCACGCCAGTTTCACCGGGCAGGGTTGTCGGCGTTGTGGTGTGTAACCTAAATAGACAAAGCTGGCCAACTCGGCCAGTCTACGTCACAAATATGACTCGGCCGGATGACGTCAAGCATTTCAAACGAGTTAAGGCAGTGGTGACAGATGAGGGAGGCGGTATATTAAGCCACGCGGCGGTTATTACCCGTGAGTTCGGCATCCCAGGCATTGTCGGGACAAAGTTAGCCACAAAGATTTTCAAAGACGGCGACCGGGTGGAAGTGGATGCGACCAAGGGGATTGTGAGGAAGATATGAAGATTATTAGCAAGATCAAACCGAACATTAGGACAATTACGAAACGGCGTTGGTACAAACAGGGCGGCGCGATTTGGCTATTCTACGGTTTTACCCCGTATCTCTCGATGAATGAAACATTGGGGTATGACCGAAATATTTATTTTCAATGCGGCGATCGTAATATTGCGTATTTTGATCGGGAGAAGGAATATCGTTTGCTCGGGCAGGTAATACAACGGCAAAAACGGGATCGCGCAACGATTGATCGCCGGATTGCACGGTGGCGCGAACAGATGCAGCGGGTTTTAATCGAATATCAAAGACGCTTCCAAAAGCCGATATCATCATGGTCTGACGCAGAGCTGCGGAGTTTTTTAGCGTGGCATATGAAAAACGTTTTGGCGCACTGGATCACCGCTGTGTTAATCGAATGGTCTGATCCCGACGGGGAAAAAGCGCTTCAACAAGAAATTACGCTGGCAAAATGCAATTTATCCGTAAAAGAAATTCAAACACTGATTGCGCCGACAAAATTGAGTTTCGTCCAGGAGGAACTGGAATCACGACTGCAACTCGTGAAACGGTTGGCAACTGATCGCGACATTACCCAGGGGGTAAAACGACATCGTCAAAAATTCAGCTGGTACAAAAATAATTGGGCATATGTGCATATTTTAGATGATCGATATTTCTACCATGTAATACAAAAAGACGTAAAAAAATTGAAATCCTTGAAGACTGAACTGGTAAAGATAAACCGTACAATCAGGAAAAATCGTCGGCAGATACAGAAAATCTTGAAAGCGAAACACGTACCAAAGAAATTAGACAACGTCTTCTATCTTTTTCGGCAAATGAGCGATTGGCGCGACGAACGCAAAAAATATGCGACAAATATTACCAACGCGCATCTATTCCAAATACTCAAACGGTTAGCCAAAGAAAACCATATTACTCAGCAGCTAGCCGGCATGGTAACGCCAATCGATCTGACGGGCTGGCGCCTGACATCGACGCAAAAACAGATATTGAAAAAGAGGCTTGCTTTCAGTGCCTTCCTCTGTACCGGTGACCGGAAATGCGGCTGGCTGTACGGACGCGAAGCCAAGCAGCTGTACCATGTCATGACCCAGAGTGATAAGGGAAAGGCTATCCACGGCACGATCGCCAACGCAGGGTCAGTTATTGGCCGCGTAAATATCGTCGAAACGAAAGCGGATTTCAAAAAGTTTAAAACTGGCGATATCATTGTCGCCCATATGACCCGGCCGGAATACGTTCCGTTATTGAAGCGCGCCGCGGCCATTGTGACCGATGAAGGCGGATTGACCTGCCACGCGGCGATCATCTCGCGCGAATTGAACATTCCGTGCGTTATCGGGACGCAAACGGCAACACACGTTTTACGCGACGGTGATCGTGTGGAAGTGGATGCGACAAAAGGGGTAATACGAAAACTATGATGCGCCTGCGATACGAAAAACACCGTCGGTCATATACAGTCCTAGCCACAACCTTTGTCATGGATGAGTTATTGTCACAGCGGTTGTGTCGGTATTTTCATTATGTCCCGCATACGATGTATGGAACCGTTGAGAACGGCGTGTTTAATCACTGGTTGGCAGAAACAGATTATCGAGGCTACGCGCTGGGCTGGCTGAAAAATCATTCGTTGAATGATCTGAACAAACTTATCCAGGCGCGGGAAAGCGAGCGCACGTCTTTTCAGAATTTTGTCAGAGGAAGGCATGGGAACACGATTGCTGCCTTAAAAAAGTCAGAAGAATATATCCGTAAATTTACTGACATTATTTTTGTTGCCGCTTACGTGCCGCGCTTGAGAGAACAATGCAGTACGGCATTACTACAAATACTGATGCAGACAAGGAGAAAATACGAGCTGGTCCATAAAATTGGGATTAGCCATCACGCGACGTTGCTCGCGCGTTTTGAGAAAGAACGGGGGCTCGGAAAAGATACCTTGCGATACCTAACTGACGCAGAATATTATCGGCATTTGGCTACGGGTACATTGCCGACAAATATTCAGAAACGTCAAAAAAAATTATGTGTCACATATGGCCGAAATATGAGAACGGTGTTAACCGGTAGTACGGCCGAAAGAAAAATAAGAGCTTTATATCAAGAAATAAAACGAACTCTTGACGTGAATATTATTTCTGGCCAATGCGCCTTCGGTGGTAAAGCATCTGGACATGCGCGGATAATATTACATCCACGCGATCTGCGCTCGATAAAGAATGGGGAGATACTTATCTCGCCAATGACGGATCCGCGCTACCTTGGCGCCATTAAAAAATCAGCTGCGATCGTTACCGACGAAGGGGGAATAACCTGCCACGCCGCGATCGTATCCCGTGAGCTCCGTGTACCTTGCGTTATCGGTACGAAGGTAGCTACGCAAGTTTTGCAAAACGGCGATCGGATCAAAGTTGACGCAAATCGTGGTATTATTACAAAAGTATGAATATTGCTACGGCCGAAAAGAAATTGTTTTCCGGTACCACGCACTGGGTGATCCAGGGCGGGGTATTCGTGCCGTTTACGGCGATCGCTCCCGGACAAGCGATCACCTCCGTGCTTTACCGGCAATTCCCGAAATTAGGCGCTGAAAAAATCGCCGTCGTCTCCACGCAAAACGGACTGAAATCGTATTGGATCTACGACGAGCAGGAATTTGAAGATAAAGGGTATTGGTGTTTCCGTCACCCTGAATATGTTGGCCGCGTCTACCAGCGCTGGTTGGGGCATAAACAGACGTTTTACCGCGAAATCAGCCGGTTGGAGCGTCTTGATATTACGAAGCAGCCGCTGAATGAATTCCGGCGTTTTTATCAGGTCTACCTGCGGGAATACAGCCTCCCGCTGATTACTGAATATTATTCGCTCGGCGGAGATAAATTTGTTCGACAGTTAAAGCAGCGTTATTCCGGCTATTCACGGCTAGATTCTGATATCGTCATTTTTACCCGTACGCCGAAAAAATCATTTCTTCAACGAGCAGAATTGGCTCAGCTCAAACTGGCGCTGGAAATGAAGGGGAAGCGACTGCCGAGGAGAATTGATGAATTTCGAAAACAATGGCCGAAACAATACCCGGCGCTTGAGCATATTCAGCGAACGTTTTTCTGGATCTATTTTGATTATCGCAATACCGTTCCGTTGACCAGGGATTATTTTTATCAAAAGCTGAGAACATCAGTTGCCCGCCCGCCCAAATCCTTGCGTCAGCGCACACGAGAATTAGAGCATTATCGAGACGATACGATTACAATGCAGCTGAAGGCGAAAAGACACACGCGGCTAACGACGACCGAAATCAAGATCCTGCGTTCGATCGGATTTGCCGGACACTGGCAAGATGAGCGGAAACAGGCCAACCTGATCGCCAACTATTGGTGCCAGAAATTTATCAGTGTATTTGCCAAGCAGCTTGGTCATACCAGGACTGAAATCTGGCATCTCAGGCCGGCTGAACTTTTTGCCGCCTATCGGCGAAGACGCGTGGCCAGCGCGGAATTAAAGCGCCGGAAACGTGGTTGTCTCTACTATACGTTTACGAACGGCGCCGAGGGCATGGTCAGCGGACGGCAGTATGAACGAATCTGGAAACGGATTTCGGATATGAATGTGCCGGCCAACGCAACGGTTTTACGCGGTATCGGCGCATCGCCGGGTATACTACGCGGCATTATTCGCAAAATTGAAACGCCGTCAAAGCATGGCAAGAATCTGCGCCCGGGTGAGATATTGCTGACCTACATGACGCGGCCTGATTTTGTTCCCTACATGCACAAAGCCGGCGCGATCGTGACCGATGAGGGCGGGCTGACGTCGCATGCGGCGATCATTGCCCGGGAGCTGAAAATACCCTGTGTGGTCGGAACGCGCGTGGCCATGCGGGTGTTAAAAGACGGCGATCTGGTTGAAATTGACGCGGCGAACGGCCTGGTCAGGAAAATACGATAATGATGGCAAATACACGAATTGAAATTATAAATGCCGACATCACCACGCTTCATGTTGATGCGATCGTTAATGCAGCCAACTCAAGTTTGTTGGGAGGCGGGGGAGTGGATGGAGCGATCCACCGGGCAGCCGGGCCAGAGCTATTGAAGGAATGCGAAGAAATCGGCGGCTGCCCGACTGGCGAAGCAAGAATCACCAAAGGCTATAAACTGCCGGTGAAATTCATCATCCATACGGTCGGGCCGGTCTGGACTGGCGGGACGCGCAATGAAGCGGACCAATTAGCCTCGTGCTATCGTAATTCACTCACGCTTGCCGTGGAAAATGGAGTGAAGACGATCGCCTTTCCATCGATTAGCACTGGCGCGTATCGATTTCCAGTCGATATAGCGGCGCCGATTGCCCTGCGAGAGATTCGTCAATTCTTTCAAAAAAATACGAGCATAAAGAGAGTAATAATCGCTTGTTTTAGCGAAGAAGTGTTTGACCTCTACAAAAAGCTGGCAGCTGAATAACAAGGAAAAAGTTATTCACACCCTGCCTCTTTTTTATTTCTAAAAATCAGGTAAGATAGCACCGAAACCCTCAGAGAAGGGTTGTGTGTTATTTCGTTTCTCGGCCCACGACAGAGGAGGTGACGCTCATGCAGGTCACTCTTTCTTGTCTCAAGGCGGACGTTGGATCAATCGGCGGACACACGCGGCCATCATCGGAAATGGTGGCCACCGTCCAGAACGCAGTGCGGGAGGCGGTCAGCCGCAAGACAATTCTCGACGGGCTGACTATGTTCACCGGGGATGACATCAACTGCGTGTTGGCCCATCTGCAGGGGCCGCTGAGCCAGGTGGTGCACCTCGAACTGGTTCATCATGCGTTTCTGGGGGCAACGCGGAACGCCCAGGAGCGCGGTCTCTATGCGGCCGGCCAGGACCTCCTGGTCGACGCGCCCTCCGGCAATCTGCGCGGCGCCGGACCGGCCGTGGCCGAGCTGACGTTCGAACATGTCCCGACGGCAACTGATACCTGTCGTCCGGCCGAGTCGTTCGTCGTGTTCGCGGCCGACAAGTGCGGCCCGGGCGCGTACAACCTGCCGCTCTATCTGGCCTTCGCCGATCCGATGTACTCGAGCGGACTCATCCTCTCCGACCGGCAGAGCCAGGGCTACACGTTCCAGATCATCGACATGGACCAGGCCGATCACGATTCGCTCATCACGCTCCAGGCGCCCGAAGATCTGTATGCGATCGCCGCGCTGCTGCGTGACAATGAACGGTTCGCGATCGACGCGATCTACTCCCGCGCGTTTCCGAACCAGCAGGCCGTCGCCGTCTCGGCCCAGCGCCTGCACAACATTGCCGGTCGGTACACCGGCAAGGACGATCCGGTGGCGATCGTGCGCATCCAGGGGATCTTCCCAGCGCTGGAAGAGGTGGTCATGCCCTGGGTGATCGGCCATTATGTGGCCGGCGGCGCGCGCGGCAGCCACGTCATGCCGCTCATGCCGGTGTCCAAGAACACGGCCGTGACGGGACCGTACTGTCTGCCGGTTGTCTCGGCGGTGTCGTTCTCCCTCGCACCGGACGGAACGTTCAGCCGCAGCGCCGAAGACGTCTTCGGCAACCCGTCCTGGGACGAGGTCAGACGCCGCGCCCAGGAGAAGGCCCTCGGTCTACGCCAGCAGGGGTTCTTCGGCCCAGCCATGCTGCCGTACGGCGAGCTCGAGTACGGTGGTATCAAGAAGATCATGGAGCAGTTGCTCCCCCGATTTCAGCCGCGTTCCTAGGAACCGGCTCCAACGGGCAGACCTCTTTTGAGAGGTGACCTGCCCGTTTTTCTTTTGCCAAAACCAGTTTTTTCCGATAAACTATAGCTAGCTATGGCCAAGGTAAAAGTGAAGAAAATAAAACCAGCGGCGATTATACCAAAATACGCCCAGCCCGGTGATGCCGGACTGGACATTTGCAGCTGTGAGGATTATTCCTTGCGGCCCGGCGAACGCCATTCGTTTTTTACCGGCCTGGCCTTTGAATTTTCGGAAAAGTACGTTGGCCTGGTCTGGGATAAGGGCGGAATGGCGCATAAACACGGCATTCATTGCTTAGCCGGCGTGCTAGATTCAAGCTATCGCGGCGAATTAGTGATTGTGCTGTTAAACACCAGCCAGCAGGTTCACGAGATCAAAACCGGCGATAAAATCGCCCAATTACTCATCCAGCCGGTTGAACGTGCTGAAATAATCGAAACTAAAACATTAAGCGAAACCGCGCGGGGAGAGGGTCGATTTGGGAGCACCGGGCGGTAATACCAGTATGACGCTTTTCAAACCAGACGAAATTGAATTGCTCAAGAAATACGTAACCGACCCGACCGGCGACGTTTTTTGCGTGACCGGGATGCAAGGCATGGTGGGTGCGGCCTATGCGCGCTACAGCCGAGCCAAGGGCGGGTTTCGAGAAGTCTTGCTCAAGGAATTCATCAAGGAAGGCGTGGTCGATCCGGTCCACGCCGAGGAATTGATCCAGCGCGTCTTGATCGCGTTCGGCGACGATTCTGTTGGCGAGCTGGAAGGGGCGCATTTATCAACGGAAAACATCTCGGTCCTGGCGACCAAGGAGCTGGAAGAATGTCGGATCGGCGGGTCGCCAATTGAACAGTCGACGCGCTATGTGTTTTACGATCAGAAGGATGAGAACGACCAGTACCGGTATTACCGTCCGCCGGAAATCATTGCTTCGAAGCACGGCCCAGCCTTTGTCGAAACCATGGATTTTCTTTTTCAAACCTATTGCGACCTGATTGAGCCAATGAAAAAGTTCTATCAGAAATTGAAACCGTTAAAACAAGCCGAATACGACATCAAGGGGACAAAGGTCAAGCAGCGGTATGATGATCTCACAGAGCCGGCCGATCAGAAAGCGTTCAAAACCACCTACAACATGGATATCCGGACGCGCGCCTGCGACACCCTGCGGTACATTTTGCCCTTGGCCACGAAAACAAATGTCGGCTGGTTCGGTAACGGCCGATTTTACCAGAGTCTGATCAGCAGCCTCATCTCCAGCCCATTACCTGAGGCGCGGATGGTCGGCGAGGCGTGCAGCCGCGAACTAGCAAAAATTATTCCAGCGTACGTGCGCCGAGCTCGAGTCAACGATTACCAGGCTGCGAACGATACGGCGATGCGCAGCCTGGCTGATGAGCTTTTTACTACCGTTGAACCGATGACAGACGAAGACGTGTCAATGCTCGATTATGGCGAGAATTTCATCGCCCATAAGCTTCACGACGGCTATATCACCCTTGATAAGGTAAAAAACGCCCTCCAGCAGCGTTTTGATGCCGTTACCCTGGCAATGATGCTGTATGTGTATTGCCGGCTGCCATTGCGGCAAATACTGAAGATCGTGGAAAAGATGACCGATGATCAGAAAAACAGGGTTATTCAAGGATACGTCGGCGAACGGAAAACCAGGCGCGACCGGCCGTATCGAGCGCTTGAAGCCGGCTATCCCTACACCTTTGATTTGGTCACAGATTTCGGCGTCTATAAGGATCTGATGCGGCATCGGATGACTTCGCAATTGCGCCAGCAGTTTTCGCCCTTGTTGGGCTTTACGATGCCGCCGGACATTGTCACGGCGGGGTTTGAAAAAGAGATCCAGGCGTGCCACGAAAAGTCGGTCGCGCTTTACAATACATTACTCCCGGATTTTCCGACGCAAGCGCAATACGCCACGCTGCATGGATCGAGAGTGCGTTGGCTCTTGGCGTTCAATGAACGCGAAGCCTATCATCTGCTTGAATTGCGCACCGGACCGCAAGGCCATCCGGCGTACCGCCGCGTTTGTCAGGCACTGCACGATAAGATAAAAGAGCGTTCACCGTGGCGAGCCGAGCGAATGAAATTCGTTGATCACAATCAATACGATTGGGCGCGGGCTGATTCCGAGGCGAAACAGCGGGTGAAGGAACGGGAGCTGGAAAAAAAGATCGCGACCGATAAAAGAAAATAATAGCTTTGAAGATACATGGGAAGATGAGAAAACTCTTCCTTTTTAATTCTGTTTATCAATAAAAGGAGCCGTTTGGGGCGGCTCGGAAGTCAGGCAGCGGGGGGAGGAGGCACCTCGGGAGGCGCGGGTGCGGAAAGGGCAAGGAGCTTGTTCACGTCGACCCAGAGGAGGTGGCTTCTGACCGGTATCTGGCCAATGTGCGGACAGGACGCTATTCCATCAGGATCGCAGACATCGCAGATGTGCGTGCTTGCAACCACGGCCAGGTGCGGGTGCTCGCCGTTTACCTCGGCCCGTGCGATCGTGGGCAGTTGGCTGAACATCTCAGCCTGGGTCATGAAGTGATGCCCGGCCGCTGGTCCCTCGGCAGATCCGCTAGGGTCGGAAATGCCACGGCCGCGGCTGGTTTGGGGAGCGGCGTCAATTTCGCGCATGAACTGGTCTGAAGCAACGAATACATTATAGAGGACCGTTCTGCGAAACCGCTGTCTTTCCTCGTCGTCATGGTGGTGCATGTCTGACACTCCTTTATACCAGGGAACGCGGTTTGCGGCCTGGAAGTATTGCTATGGTAGCAAATAATACGGCCAAGTCAAATATATTAGTTGGGAGAGAAATAGCAGTCAGTACTGGCATAATGATTGACTTCAAACGCCTGATACGGTATATTGTTTGCGCAAAAACTGGATGGAGAATCTATCCAGGTGGGTTGGCACTGCCACTCAATAGGGAGGGGGTGTTCGAATGGCCGAGACCTGTAACGTGTATTTCGTCACGCACGGCGCTGTGGTGGGCCCGAGCGGCGATCCGGCATTGACCGAGACCGACCTCTTCGAGCTCAGGCGGCTGAAGGCGGTACTGCCATCGAGCCCGAGCCACGTTATCTGTGGCACCGGCCGCCGGTTCCGGGAAATCTCGCAGGCGCTCGGACTCATGGTTGGCCGCTGGACGCCGGTGGTCGGGGGCCCTGAGTATCTCGAAGGACGGACCGAACACGATATGGTCCGTCTGGCCAGCGGGCTTCGTGTGCCGATGACGTGCTTCACCGGGGTCGAAGACAATTTCGAAGCTGCCTCACGACTCCTGGTCAACGCGCCACCGAATGCGATCATCATCGGCGGTCGTCAGGCCGCTGAACAAGTCACCGGCTGTCCGCCAGGCCCAGTCGCCATCCGGTATACGGTCGGCGAGGAGAGTATCCAGGGCGTCGAGATCATCAACCCTGAGGCTGTTTCGGCCTGATCGACGCAACCGTTCTGTCTTTAATGCACGCGTGCCTCGCAGTCAGTCTGCGGGCACTTTTTTTGTATAAAAAAACAACCACCTACGGTTGTAAAATGTAGTAATTATTTATTGCAGTTGCAGCCGGTTTTGTGTCGGTAGAGGCGGACTTCTTGCGGTCGCGCCTCAATACCTGAAACACGCCACGTTTTTATTACCTCGAAATTTTTGAAGACCTCGCTTGATGAAGAATCAGACGCCTTTTGGATATCTGTTAAAACAGACGGCGCCCACACCTTTGGTCCTTGATCCCCAGTCTTGGTTACAATATAGTCTGCCTGGTCGAGGAATGTTTGGTAATCCTTTGAACGGATGAGCGAGCTGAGCCGGTAGTCGGCGTTCAGTCCGATGAGATTGCCATAATATTGGATTTCGGCGGCGGTCAAGAAGATGCTGTTCGGCACGACTACGATTTTTTGTTGTGTGTCACTGAGGCCGCGGATTTTAACATCATCAGCGATCGCTTGCGGAATTTCGCGGATATTTGTCTGATATTGCGTCGGGTACGTAAAGCCATAGCCGACTTCCTGGGTCGACGGATCAAATAAGCCATAGACCTTAAAAAAGCCTAGTTGTTTATTGACATCCCAGGGCAGCAGATTAATGTTCCAGGCTGAGGCCAGCCAGAAAAACATTGAAAAAATAACTCCATACGCAACAACCAATGCTTTTAGCCATTTATTCTTTACATACACCAACAAGCTGGCTGACACCAGTGCCAGGGCTGGATAGAGCGGCAGAAGGTAACGAGTTTCTTTTGACAAAAAGTAAAAGGTCATAATGGCGTACGGAACAATGATCCAGGAAAGCAGCAGCCATTGTTCTTTTTTCCAACGGCGGGCGATCAAAACGATAAGTCCCAGGCCGGCGAGTGCAGCCAGCGGCCAGGAGGTGCCGGTAATAATTTTATTCGGATAGTAGAAGATGTTACCCAGGCTATAAATATTTTCGAATGGGACAGAGAAAACGTTATATCGAGTGGCTTCCGAGGAGGCCAATATGCCCCGGCCATGCTTCAGATACCAGGGAACGGTCAGCGCGGCGATCAGAGCGAGAGCGATCAAAGCCGGTTTCCAGGCAATTTTTCGGCGACTTTTTTGATAGACTTTTTCCGTTATGAAAACGGCGATGACCGGACCGATTAGAAAAACAACAAATGTCCACTTTGTAAGCAAGCCCAAGCTGAACGATAGGCCAAAGAGCAAGGTCCATTTCCAATCAGTAAACCCGCGCGTTTTTACAAGACAATATATTGTGCTGGCGACAAAGGCCGTTAACTGAAAATCCAGGTCGTAAATTCTCGAAAAATGGGTCAACAACGGATAGGTAACCGCTAAAAACGTTGCAAATAGCGCCGCCGTATTATTATGAAATATTTTCCGACCTAAACCGTAGACGCTGAGCAGCAACAAGGGCAGGTACAGCAACAAGGAGAGTTGCGGTATTTTATCGTGGTAGCCGAAAAGCAAAAACGCGGTTCCGGTAACGAGGTATGACACCGGCGGATAGTTCGTATTGTAATTGAAAATCAGTCGTGGGTGGAATTCTTTGATGAAGTGGCCGACGTCGACAGCCCGGGCCGAGTGGGCGGCGATATCCCACAGCGGCGGACTTTGATCCCGCAAAATCCAGATGACATTCGTTACGATCGCCCCTAGGATAATGCCGCAAAGGACGATCAGAATGAGATGGTGTTTGAGTGTGGTCCGGGTGATCATGAGAGTTGTTTATTCAAATCGCGGCGCGCCAATGGTCAGCGCCAGGTTGCTCAGGTTGCGCCATTCCCAGGAAAAAGCGCGATGGCTAGGAAATTGATAGAAACGGGGGTATCGGCAGAGGTCGAGCGTGATCGCTCCTTGGTCGAGCATGGCCTGGGTGATCGGGACGGCGATGATGTCATCGCTCTGGATTTGCGTTGTCTCGCTAAACCCAAACCGAATATGCGGCTGGCCGGCAGGAAGCTTCCCGCTGACTGATTCAATCGGTATGACCAGTTGATGCAAACCATTCGTTTCAAAGGGGGTGTCGGCATTCTGCCAGGTTAGTCTATACCCAGTAAGAATAACAAAAGGGAAGGCGGTATCAGCCACGCCGGTTTTCAGTGGGTTAAGCAAAACCCCGCTGTTTTTTGGTTTGGCCAGAAAACGGCCCGGCACGTCTGCGGTCGCGAATGTCTCGTTTTTCCAGACATATGAAAAAACCGAGGTTGCCTGGCGAGAACCGGACGACAGCTGGCAGAGCAGCGAATCCGGGATAGGCACGATGCCGTACATTTGGATGACGGCATTTTTTGTTTCGGGAAAACGGAGGCCAAGCGCGAAATCAATGTTCGCCGGGGTGATGCGGACGCCGCCGCGAGTGCCGGGCAAATTGGCCAATAACAGGCCGGGCTGGGCTTGGCTGGCCAGCGCCGGTCGTACCTGCTGGTTAAAAGAGGTAAAGACCTTTTCCATTTCAGTGTGTGCGAGCACATAGCGCGTCTGGCCTTGCCACGAGCCGATGGACCAGACCAGGAGGATAATAAAAAAACCGATCATCGATATGATCCGCCAAAATCGTTGCCTCAACGATCCAAATACGATGCCCACGGTGATCGCGATTCCGGTCATTGGTACATAGAGAAACCTGACATTGCTATGGTCTGGGCCGACAAACGAGAAAAACCCCGATATTGGAAGCGCGAGGATGAGCGTACAAACGATTCCGAAAAACACTCGCCGTATAAACACGCGACTATCCCGGGCAAACATTCTGCCGAAAACGATAATGGCGGACACTAAGCCGGCGGCATAAAAGCCCAGAAAAATCTTCTTCGGTAGGCCGAGCCAGGCATACCCATTGTCCGAAAGTATTCTGATCGAGAGAGAGCGGACAAACGCCCAAATGTCGGCGAAAGCGGGATAGGTGAAATAAGAGTTACCGAATGAATTTGTATTGGCCAGTAAGAATCCCAAAATATGACGACGCAGCAGAAAAAATAATCCTACGCAAATACCGGCGCCGGCATACGGCAGGATAAATCTGGCCAGGGCGCGCCAGTTCTTCAGGCTCTGGCGAAAAGCAGTCCACGCCTGATAGAAAAAGAGATCGATAATAATGATCAACGGCAAGAAAACAATGCCGTTTTCTTTGCTGAATAACGCGCCGAGGCTTCCCAAGAGAAACAATAAAAGCCAGATCAGCGACGGTTTGGAGCGATAGCGTGAAAAGGCATAGAGGGTAAAAAGCAAACCAGCGAGCATCCAGAGGTCGGTTCGGCCGGCGATCCAGGTGACGCTTTCCGAGGCAAATGGATTGATGAGAAATAACAGTCCGGCGGCAATGGCGGTCGGCTTATGTCGCGTCAGTTTTTCCACTAGGAGGACGGTCAGGCCGACGGACAAGCCAAAGAGAAGGATGTTCGAGAGATGAAAACCGGTTGCTTGATAATGATACAGTTGATAATCCGACCAAAACGATAGATTAATAATCGGCCGAAAAAAAGAAGCGCCGCCGATCGAAGTCCGCGCCAATGACCAAACCGGGTGCGGTTGCGTTTCAGCAATCGCGACGTGTTCGAGAAAGTCATAGTCATCAGCCAAAAAGCCCACTCGAAGCGAGCGGGCATACCAGAGGAGCGACGCGATCAGTCCGGCGGCGAGAACGATCAGGGGAAAGACGGCAGGTTTTCGCATAGCGGTCGGTTTGTGAAGCTTGAATATGGTAGTTTAAAGACTCGCGGCCCAGCGGAGCAGGGCTTCTGTCTCATGAAAGCGCGTGGCCGAATCGGGTGCGCCCAGCACTATGGCGAGGTATTGGGTGTTATTTTTCGCCCGAATTTTTGTCATCAGGCAATACAACGACTCATTGAGAAAGCCGGTTTTCCCGCCGGTGACGTATAAATCGGTGTTTAACAGTTCGTTCGTTGATTTGATGCTATGAAACTTATTCGTGTTGATTGTTGTGAAGGTATAGACTTTCGTGGTCGTGCCCTGGAGCATAGTGAAGTCTTTGAGCGCAGCCCGGGACAGGATGGCGTATTCGGCGGCCGTCGACGTGTTACCGACGTCGAGGCCAGAGGGATCGGCAAAATGCGTTTTCGTCAAACCCAGCGCTTTTGCCTTGGCATTCATGCGAGCAACGAACTCAGCTCGCGATTTTCCTGTCGAACGGGCGAGCGCCAACGCGGCGTTGTTGGCTGAACCGACCAGCATGGAATAAAACAAATCGCGCGTGGTTAGGGTTTCACCCGGAACAACATACAATTTTCCGCCTTCAGCCGAATCACTGGACTCGATTGTAACAACTTTATTGAATGGCGTCCCCGTGTCGAGAAATACCAGTCCGGTCATCAATTTCGTCAAACTGGCAATCGAACGGACGTCATTCAGATTTTTATCCCACAAGACCTTTCCCGTGTCAGCATTAATGACAATACCAGCGGGCGAGGAAATATTTGGGGCGGCCGGTTTTTCGACATAGGGCTCAACCTTGACGCGTTCAATGGTGCCTTCCGAAAGCGGATATAATTTTTCAAAGGCATCGGATGAGAGATCGACGATACGGTCAAACCGGGTCGGACCATAGGAATACACCGTGACGGTGATTGAAGAATTGTTCTCCAGATTTGTCACCGATAATTTTGTGCCGTAGGGGAAATCGCGCGAGGCGGCGGCCATGGTTTTTGACCAGTGAAGCCAACTGGCCGCGCCAATAAACGTACTATCATCTTCGAGCACCACTATCCGGGAGTAGGGGAGGTGAGTAATGGCACGGATTTCACTCGCCTCAGGAACATCATATGACTGCATGCGGATCCAGGCCTGAGCGTTGTCATCCCAGTTGTACAGGGCCTTGGCCGCTTGCGGTTGATCGGTGGTGTAGTGCAAGGCTACCCATGACGGTTTTTTCACGATAATCGGATTCGATTCCAAGCCGCGCATATCGAAGGAGTAGAAATCGCTGATGGCGCGCTTGCCGCTTGGGAGCGGCGTATTTCGGATGGTGTCGTCCTTGAGCACGACCCTGACTGGCTGGTCAACCTGATTCGGCGTGATGGCAAAACGTAAGGCGTTTTCATGGACGACCGTATACCCCTTGGTGATCGTGGCGCGATCAATTCTGATCCGCGTCGCATCAACGGGAGTTTCCGCCTGCGCCTGCTGGCCAACACAAAAGAGGCCGGTGACGATCACTGCCCCAAAAACGAAAATTTTTCTCTTCATCATTGAGAAAAACAATTAATTTTGAACTCTTTTTAGTATACTATAATCTCCATATCTGTCAATAAAATCGTCTGAGCTGGAAATCGATTGACAGCGCAGCCCTGAGGTGATTCAATCGAGTCAGGAGGGGTAGCTAGAACCGTCGACAACCTTTGTTCCCGCAACTGGAGAGGAGGTGAGAACATGCCGACAGGCAGAGGTTACAGGCCAAAGGTCAGGGTGCACGTCGGCCCCATGTACGCTGAGAAGACCAGCAGTCTCTACAACCTTGCCCGACGATTGCTGCGTGCCAGGGGATACGGCCTTGATGTTGCCTTCGTGTGGGTGAAGCCGTCACGGGACAACCGTGAAGATGATCCGACAGAAATCATGGATCATGACGGCCGAAAACTCGAGGGCGTACGCGCAGTCGTGATCAAGTCCGATGAGCCCGAGAGCATGCTTGGAAATCCTGAAGTCATGGCCGCACATGTCGTGTTCATCGACGAGATCCAGTTCTTCGGACCCAACCTCGGCAATGTCGTCTTACGACTGTACATGGCTGGCAAGGAGATCCATCTGGCTGGTCTCGACACTGACCATCTCGGTCGGCCATTTCCCTCGACGGCCAGCGTTGTTCTGTTGCCGTTCGCCAAGGTATTCAAGCACTCTGCCTTGTGCGGATTCTGCGGTGAGGAAGCACCGTATTCGCTCCGTCTCATCAATGGACGGCCAGCGCCGGCTGATTCACCGACGTTCATGGTTGAGCATCGCGAGGCAGAGTACGTGCCGGCCTGTTTGGGCGATTTCGTGGCCAAGCATGAAGAGGTCGGCAACCATGTGTTCTAGGAGACGGCTTTCACTCGGAGGGTGTGAAAGTCTTTTATTTCTAGAATACTTTATTAAATATAGCGAAATTACTGTGTCGATTTGGGGCTTTTTTCTTCGCAAATGCTAGGAGAAATATTGGAAGAGAGCACTCTTTTTTTATTTTCAATAAAGTGATACAATATTGCCATGAAGCGACACGGGTATCTCATAACATTTTATGGGATAAATAATCTCGGGAAGACCACCCAAGCCAAACGTTTGGTTGACTTTCTGACGCGGAACAACTGGCCGGCCGAATACGTGAAATACCCGGTCTACCGTCAGAAGCCATCGGGTGAGTATATCAATTTTATCTTGCGGCGGACGAGCGAGCAGCCGATTTGCGAAGAGGAGTTTCAGATGTGGTATACAGTCAATAGATTTCAATACGAGCAGACCTTGAAGAAGAAGCTACAATCCGGAAAGATCGTGGTCGCTGAAGACTATACGGGAACCGGGCTCGCCTGGGGCGCGACTAAGGGTGCCAATCTTGATTGGCTGGTCGAGATCAACGCCCCGCTGATCAAGGAGGACCTTTCGATTCTCTTTGACGGCGAGCGTTTTCCCGACGGCAAGGAAAAAAATCATCTCCACGAGACGGATGACATCCTCATGGCGCGTTGCCGCAAGTGGCATCAGAAGTTAGGTGAAATGTACGGCTGGAAAATTGTGAATGCCAATCAAACCGTAAGTAAAGTCCACGAAGACGTGCTCGAAATTGTTTCGCAATTTCTGCGTGGCAAAGACATATGGCAAAAAAAATAGCGCTAAAGCTTGAGACGATTATCGGTCTGGAAATCCACGTTCAGCTTAAAACGAAAAGCAAGATGTTTTGCCGTTGCGATAATACCGGTGAGGATCAACCGCCAAACACGACCATTTGCTCGATCTGTACCGGTCAGCCAGGAACATTGCCGGTGGTCAACGATGCGGCTGTGCGCTGGGGCATCAAGGCCGCCTTGGCATTGAATTGCCAGGTGGCGAAACAGACAAAGTTTGACCGAAAAAATTATTTCTACCCGGATCTGCCAAAGGGATATCAGATCTCGCAATACGACGTACCGTTGGCCAGCAATGGCGTCTATCCGATGAAAATTGACGGGCAAGAAGCGACGATTGGCATTGAACGGGTCCACCTCGAAGAAGACTCCGCCAAGCTGGTTCACCCGCCGGGCTTGAAATACAGTCTGGTGGATTTTAACCGTTCCGGAACACCCTTGCTGGAAATCGTCACGCGGCCGGATTTTCGAACGCCAGCGGCGGCGCGCGTTTTCCTTCAGGAATTGCGCCTGCTCATGCGCTATCTTGACATCTCCGAAGCTGATATGGAAAAGGGTCATTTGCGCTGCGACGCGAACATCTCGCTCCGGCCGAACGGTGATCTGAAATTTTATCCCAAGACTGAAATTAAGAATATAAATTCGTTCAAAGCTGTCGAAAAAGCCTTGCTCTATGAGCAAAAGCGGCAGACGGAACTTTGGCAAAACAATCAGGCGCCCGACCGTCAAACAACGCGGGGCTGGAACGATAAAGACAGCGTGACAGTTGAGCAGCGCGGCAAGGAAGGAGAATCGGATTACCGGTATTTCCCAGAACCGGACATTCCGCCGCTTGAGTTATCAAAAGACATTGAGGTCATCCGGGCGGAAATGCCTGAATTGCCCGCTCAACGGTACACCCGATACAAAGAGCATTTCAAACTCAGCGATGCCGACACCGAATTCGTCATTTCAAATAAGGAAATGGCTGATTATCTGGAAGCGGTCGTGTCGGAACTAAAAGCCTGGTTCGTGGCTGAGAAACCGAAGGAACGCGGCCGCGAATTCCTGGAAAACCGACAGGAAATTATCCGGCTGGCTGCCGGCTGGTTGATCAATAAACTTTCGAAGCTCGTCATTGACGCGAAGGGATCTTTTGGCGCTATAAAAATAACGGCTGAAAATTTTGCTGAATTTATTAAACTTATTTACAGCGGCGAAATCGGTTCGCGCGGCGCTCAGGAGGTGTTAAAGGTAATGTTTGAGACCGGTCGCGATCCCTCGGAAATTGTCGTTGAGAAGGATCTCAAACAGCTGGGTACGCTTCAGGATCTTGAGCTGGCGATCGACAAAGTCATCACGGAAAATCCAAAACCCGTTGAACAATATAAAAAAGGGAAGATCGAAACACTTCAATTCTTAATTGGTTTAGTCATGAAGGAAACGCGCGGTCGAGCGAATCCGGCAATCGTCAATGAAATGTTAGTCCATAAATTACGATAAGATGAGCGAACGAGGCGATGGTTTAGAAAAATTTAAACTCGGTCAATTTTCGGAAAGCTCCAGCGATCCAACCCCGATTGATAAAGCGAAGCTCGGTCGTGCCAACCGGCGGCTGCAGGAAAAGAGACTGGCTGAAGAAGGGCTCCGGCGAAAGACGGACAGAAGCTATGAAATACCACTCGATGAAGAAACAGATGATGGCGCGAAGGGCGAAAAACCGGAAATCAGAAAGGCAGCCTAGCAATTATGTGGATAACTGCAGTTTGACAGTCTGGTGTCGCAGATGGTACGTTGTCTTCGATATGGTGAATAAACGACCATACAACTCGCCAGGAGAAGTTAGAACGGTGTGAAAAAGCCCCCGATACGGGGGTATTTTTTTGACCGTTGACTGACGAGCCCGATCTTTGGCATATGAAACACAGTAAGCACGGAAGGGGGAAGACACGGATGAAACACCTGATCAGCGCGGCAGATTTTTCGCGCGAATGGCTCGAGCAGATTCTTAGTGAAGCCGAAACGTGCGACGTCACGGCGCTCCCCGGAAAACCTCTGGCTCAGCGAGACGGACGAAAGGTGGTGCTGTTCTTCGCTGAACCGAGTACGAGAACATGCGACTCGTATGACGAAGCGGCCCAGCTGCTCAGGCTTAGGCGTAAAACGATCAGTGGCAAAGAGGGTACCTCGCTGACAAAGGGTGAGGCGCTGTCGGCGTTCGGGCGGATGGAATCGGGCTATAACGCCGGCGTGCTCGTCATGAGAATGCCGGTTGAGGGTTCGGCCCGCTGGTTGGCCGAGATGTATCGTCGGTATGGGTTGCGTACAGCCGTGCATAACGCCGGCGACGGCATCAACCAGCATCCCAGCCAGGCGCTGCTCGATCTGCTGACCATCAAGCGGAAGCTCGGCCGGCTGTCGGATTTCAGCATCGGTTTTCTCGGCGACCTGAAAAACAGCCGAACAATCCACTCGCTCATCCAGGCGCTCTGGTTGTTCCCGGACATCAGGATTGTTCTCGTTTCTTCGCCTGAGGTCGCGCTTCAGCCCTGGTATCTTAACGGCCATCCTGGGGTCGTCGTGTCTGACTCGATCGAGGCGTTGCGTGGCTGCGACATCGTCTACGTGACGCGCGTACAGCGGGAACGTTTCGGCAGCCAGATCGATTACGACCGCGTCCGCGGACGCTATGTCGTAAATGCATCGGTACTTGAGATGCTTGGACCCGAGGTGCTGATTATGCACCCACAGCCAGTCGCTGATGGCGAAGTCCATCCGGAGATCTGGATGCATCCGCAGGTAATCATGGACGAGGAAGCGCGGCTGGGGGTACCAGCGCGCATGGCGGCGTTACTTCACTCGCTGAATAACCTGGATGAGGTCACCGACATCAGCGTGCCGGCCCCGTTGATCAATGGGGTGGTCCGCGGTTCCATCGCCGACGCAATTCAAAGGAAAGCGGAACGCGAACGGTATTTCCTGAGGATTTCTGACGGTACGGTCATTGATCATTTGCCGTTCGGCGTCGGATCGATGGTCCGCTCGGTCCTCAAGTCCATCTGCCAGAAACAGGACGGGGTCGTGGTTCTGACCGAGGGGATCGAATCTCACCGGGTGGCCGGCGGGCGGAAAGACACGTTGGTACTGGCGCACCGTTACCTCGAGCCTGAACAAATGGCTGCCGTTTGGGTCCTCGCACCGGATGCGACTTTCAACGTCTTCCGTGAGGGCCAGTTCCACAAGCAGCACGTCCAGCATGCTGAGATGATCACGGTCGGACGCTGCCCCAACTCTAACTGCATCACCAGGCTCGATCCGCAGGCGGCTCGTTTTCCCCGGTTCCGGGTATTCAGGGACGCGCCAGTCGTCCAGTGCCACTACTGCGAGCAGGCCTTCAACACAAACGAGGTGTTCGCCTAACACCCCGCAGCTCTTTCCTGGGAGGTATCCAAAACCCTCCCTTTTTAATTTGCTAAAAATGTCCGCACCGCTTTTTCAGCCTGGGTATAATGAGAAAACCAATGTATCTGCCTATTTCGACGAAACCAGGTCAGCTGGCGTTTCGCATAATGCCTCGTGTCACGCTTGATCAAACGGATCGCTTCCGCCCTGGATATTTCACCGCGGAGGTATTGGCCGATTTGTTTATAGCCAATGCCGCTCATGGCCGGCAATTCCCATGAATATTTTTTTGATAAACGCCGCACCTCGGCGATTAAACCCCGGCGGATCATCAGGTCAACGCGCTGATCGATGCGGTGGTACAGGGTTTGCCGGTCCATCGAAACGCCGATCAATAAACAGTCCCACGGCTTGCCCTGGCGCTGACGCAGTGTAATCGGTTCTTGGCCGGTAGCCATGGCGATTTCGAGGGTTCTGATCAAGCGGTGCCGATTATGCTGATCGATGGTGGCAGCGGTTTTCGGCGCGAGTCGTCGAAGCGTCGTGAACAGCTGGCTGAGCGATAAACGGATTAAACGCCGACGGAGCGCCGGCTCGGGTTTTTTGGTAGGGAATGAAAAACCGCTCACGAGGGCATCAATATACAAGCCCGTCCCGCCGACAACAATCGGCAGGCGCCGGTTTTTCCAACAGTGGCGCAAGGCCCGTGTTGCCTCGCGCTGAAACTGTCCAACGGAATACGCTTTCGTTGGTTGGAGGGTCTGGATAAAGTAATGAGGAATGCGTCGTTGGGTTTGCTTTGTCGGTGCGTTAGTGCCGATCGACAATTCTTTATAGATCTGGCGCGAGTCAGCCGAGAGAATTGCGCCGCGGTATTTTTTTGCCAGACGTTCGCCCCAGGCCGATTTTCCCGACGCGGTTGGGCCGACAATCGCGAGTAATTTGTTGGTATCATTAGTCATGAAGTGTGCCCTCAAGATGCCAGGCGGTGGCTTTGGTTATGAGAACGTTCCGAAATGTGCCGGTGAGGTCGTGGGCTGATTTCACGCGAATATTTTTTCCGCCAAATGTCTTCCCGTATGCATAACCGTTTTTGTAACGATCAAAGAGAACGTCGGTTGCGGTGTTTACCAATCGTTTGTTCTGTTGAGCCGCCACCTGCCGCAACACATCGTTGAGTTTCCGTTCGCGTTTTTTCTTTTCTAGGCGCGGGACATCGTCGCGAAACTCAGCGGATTTTGTGCCAGGACGGGGCGAATATTGGGCAAGATACGCCAAGTCGTAATTAAATTCTCGAACCGCCAGGCAGGTTTTTTGAAAATCATCAGCGGTCTCACCGGGGAAACCAACGATAATGTCAGTTGTTAAGACCACGGCCGGGATGAGTGAACGAATCTTCTGGACGCGGTCACGATATTGCTCAACCGAATACAAACGATTCATCCGGCGCAAAACGCGGTCGCTCCCGGACTGAATGGGCAAATGGAGATAGGGCGTAACCTTATTTTCCTGAGCGATGACAGAAATGAGATCATCGGTAAGATCATAGGGATGACTCGTAATGAAACGCAACCAAAATTGCCCAGGCAGTTGAGCAATTGTTTGGAGCAAGCTGGGAAAATTCATCGGTTGCGAAACCGAACGCTTCGCAATTTCAAGTTGACCGTCGCGGCCGCGTTGATATTTATGGACAGTCCGGCCGGGAAGATTCAGCGCAATGCCTTCAAAATCGTTCCCGTACGAATTTACATTTTGTCCCAGAAGCGTTATTTCTTTATATCCCGCCCGGATCAATTCGGTAGTTTCATGAATGATCTCTTTCGGGTCGCGCGATGTTTCACGGCCGCGCGTGTAGGGGACGGCGCAATAACTGCAGAATTTATTACAGCCGATTGAGATCGGGACAAACGCTTGGAAAAAAGAAGTGTGTTTTGGCGGAATAAAAAAGTAATCCGTCGGAACATTATTTTCATGGTGAGCATGGCTACGGCCAGCTAAGGTTAGGGAAAAAGCATCTAATTCAGTGATTGGAAAAAGGTAATCAAAAACACTGGTGAGTTTTTTCTGATCGTGACCCAAGACACAACCCGTCAACACGGTGATAAGTGGCCTTTTCTTCTTCCATTCACGCCAGCGACGGGCGCGGCCATAGATTCGGTCAACTGGCGATTGGCGAACGGCACAGGCAACAACGGCGATCAGGTCGGCTTCGCTTTCGTTTGTCGTTACGGTATAGCCGGATCGTTCCAGTACGGTCCGGAGGCGTTCGGCGTCGGACAAATTCATCTGGCAGCCAAAGACTTGAAGAAAATATTTCATAGGCATGAAATCATATAAGAAGAACCCCTTTGCTCGATAGCCAAACAAAGGGGGGCATCTCTTAGGCAACGTTGCCCAGCTGCTGTTGGCTCGAATTAGTCTGTGGCCGTGCTGACGTCTGATCGGAAGATTCCTCCGCCTCATGTAACCCCTCCGTGGCTGGCTTTTCGACCCAGGTCCGTTTGGTCTCATCAAATAGTGAAATGATGTAGCGCGCCGATTCTTGGAGAATGATCTCGGCCGTTCGTTCAGCTTGTGCGACATGTTCAGCCGGGTACCCGTTTTGGCTCAGCTCCTCAGGCTGGCTAAACGCTGGGTGAGAAAGTCTCGCAGCGATCCGTCCCTGAGCGTCGGCGTCAATCCGGGCATACAGCCATCCGAGATCGACGTTTGCGGCCCTGAGCAGTTTGGACAGATCGGTTCGGTAGGAAACGCGGCTTTTTGCTGGCGACACTGGTGTTCACCTCCTTTGCCTGCGAGGTGGGCGTGTTGCGAGATGCGTGCCCCTATGGTAGCAGGGCGCGGTACTTTGTCAATGATTTATGATGTCCAGGGCAGTCGTTCGGATATTTCCTTCAGGAGCTGTGAGGTAAACTGTTTTTTTGGCTGAAGCTGGATTGCTTCATCACCGCGCCGGCGGATATGGAGCTTGGATGATTTTGCTTCCTTATCGCCGATCACGAGCAAATAGGGCACCTTCGTTTTCAGCGCCTTGCGTATTTTGTTTCCCACTGTTTCGTTCAACATGTCGACATTTGTCCGTATCCCCAGGGCGGTGAATTCACGCGCCAGCTTCTGACAGGCAGCCTCGTGGCGCGTCCCGACGGGTATGAGCTGGACCTGAACAGGAGACAGCCAGACAGGGAAGGCGCCAGCGTAGTGCTCGATCATGATGGACAAAAATCGTTCCAGTGATCCAGCCACGGCAATATGGAGAATGGCCGGCCGAGTTTTGTTGCCTTGGTCGTCCGCATATTCCAGGTGAAACCGTTCCGGTTCGACGAAATCAAGCTGGATTGTCGAGAGTTGCCACGACCGGCCGAGCGAATCCTTCTGGATGAAATCGATCTTCGGCGCGTAAAACGACGCTTCGCCTTCACCAATAACATATTTTTCGCCTAACCGGTCGAGTAGCTTTACCAGCTCCTTTTCGGCTTTTGCCCAGGTGGCATCGTCACCCAAATAACTGGCCTTTTTCTTGGGATCGCGTATCGACAACCGGATCATGTGTTCAAAGCCGAAGACACCGCTGAATTTCTTGATGATCTGATAGGCGTGCTCCATCTCATCCTGGAGCTGATCTGGTCGGCAGAAGATATGGTTGTCATCGATCGAGATCGAACGGACCCGGGATAGGCCGAGCAATTCACCGGCTTTTTCATCGCGATATTGCTTCGTGACCTCGGAATACCGCACCGGTAAATCCCGCCAGCTGCGCGGCCGGGAAGCATAAATTTGCATGTGGTGCGGGCAGTTCATTGGTTTGAGCACGAAATCTTCGCCGTGGCCCTTGACTGTGAAGATGGAGTCCTTGTATTTGTCCCAGTGGCCGGAGGTCTTGTACAGGTCAATTTTCCCGAGGTGGGGGATATCGACAAATTCATAGCCGTAGGCGGTTTCCAGTTCATTCAATAAACCGGTTATTGCTCGGAACATGATTACACCGCGAGGCGTGTACATGGGCAGGCCGGAGCCGACGAGCGGTGAGATGGTAAACAAATCCAATTCTTGGCCGATCTTGCGGTGATCACGTTTGAGCGCCTCGGCCTGCTGGGTTAGATACGCATCGAGCTCCGCTTTCGTCGCAAATGCCACACCGTAAATCCGCTGAAGCTGCTGTTTTTTCTCATCGCCGCGCCAATACGCGCCGGCAACAGCAATAAGCTTAAAAGAGTCCGGGTTGATCTCCTTTGTCGCGGCAACGTGAGGGCCGCTGCACAAATCGATAAAATCGCCCGAGCGATAAAATGAAAGCTCAGCCTTGTTATTGACGAGTTCATCGATAAGCTCAAGTTTGTACGGCTGACGCGACATCGTTTTCTTGGCTGTGTCCGGTGTTTCATTCGACTGGACAAACGCCAGGTTCTGCTTGATCAGCGCTTTCATCTTTTTTTCAAGGGCCGGCAACGCCTCAACATTTATTTTCTCGGCCAGGTCAAAATCATAATAAAAGCCGTTCTCGATCGTCGGACCGATGGCTAATTTCGCCTGAGGAAATTTTTCGAGTACGGCCATAGCTAAAAGATGAGACAGGGAATGGCGGATCTTTTCGAGTTGGCTTGATTTCATCGGTGTATTAATAAAAATTAAAAAATCCCAAACGTTATACTGATTGGGACCCATAAGAGGGCGGTTCCACCCAAATTGCCGGTCAGACGACCGACCGCTCGATGAATTGTCTTGGCTTAGGCCAGTAAAGGCTAGGAAGTCCTAACTAGGTTGGTAGCCTAGTCAATCGCCCGGTATTGGTATAGTAGAAAAAGCGCCCGAAACTGTCAAGAATCCTCATTGCAATTTAACATCGATATGATCGGCAAGCGAGGGCGTACGAAACAGCCAAAACGGCGAAAAATGGACTTCCACGGATTCAATCTCGGAATACTGGGCAAAGTACCGTTCGACCTCCTCGCGATCCATATTTATCAGTTTTTTCCGATCAAACATGTCGTGCGAGAGATTTACGATTGTCGAGCCGGAGACGGTTACACGTAAATTCGCGCTCTGATTTGCCAGATCGTATTGGTCAACCTCGGAACGATAGGGCGTATCTGTCGAGAGGATGAAAGTCGCGTTTGATGATACTTTGTTTTGGGCCTGTTTCAGGGCCTGAGCGTTGGCGTTTTGCTCATCATAACTCACCCCGATCACATGGATTTTTGTCGTGATCGTATATGTTGTGGTCGCTGTTTCCGGCTCGACCGACGATATTTCACTGATGAGTTCTTTCTTTGAAGCGCGGATTGTGTAATCAGCGTTTCGTTTTTTCAGTTCCGACTCCATAACATCAAGGGCCTGGGCGTAGCACTCATCGAATGTATCACGTTTTGCCTTGTCGATTTCGTCGCGCGTCGCCACAGTCGTATTGCGCGTGCCGCCGGTCATCGGTTCGGCATTCTCGGCATACACTTTGTCCTGCTGGCCGGGCCAGAGCGCGGGCAACGTGAAACGGGTCGGACCGAGTTCGCCTGTTTTTCCAGGCTGATCGGCCGTGACAGTCACTTCGACTTGGCCGTTCGCCGGCACATCAACGCGCGTATCGGTCCGAAAAAGTATATTCTCAGGTGAGAGCAAGCGCGTGCCGGCAACCAACGGCTGGGTTTTGCTCTGTTTGTTGTAGATAACGACGCTGCCGGTGGCCTTGGCCGGCACCGTGTCTTTCTGAGTTTGGGCCTGGAATTCTTTCTGGACCTCTTGGGTTGTTTCAAGCACGACCCCCGCTAACACCGTTTGATCGCGTAACGATTCCGGCTCAGTTTTTTGAACGATTGAAAAAGTAATCGTGGTAGAATACGGATCGGGTTTGGCCACGACTGAAATGGTGGTTTTTGAAAATGAGAAATAGGCGATACTGGCAACCAGCAGGATGGCGACGATAAAGAATATGACCACGATGGTCCGATACGATCGCTGGATTTTCGTTCGGTGAATAGTCTCGCGTTTAGGCATGATGGTATTTAACGAAGAGTAACGCTGTTATTGCCCAGCAAGGAGGCGATTTCATTTGTCAGCGGCTCAGTCAGTTGCGCTTGAACGCGTGTTTTGACGATGCGCTGTCCGGTTTTGCCGGGCAGAATGAGATAGACGTCGGTGGCGCCGGGGTATTTCGATAGGGCGGCCTTCAACTGGCCATAGGTGGCCGGCTGAACATTGGCGGGAACGGTGATGTAAATATTTTTTTGTTTTGGAGCGTCATATTGTCCCGAGGCGGAGAAGGCCGTTAACTGCTGGACGACCTCGACGGCGTTATCAAGCGTTATTGTCCGGCCTTCATCAGCGATTATTTTTCGCTCGTCGTCTTTGTCGGACGGCCGACCGGTCAGCACCACGATGTTGTCTTCCTGCCAGATTTCTGGATTATTTTGAAGGATGCTCGGAAAAACCAGGACTTCAGCCATCCCGCTCGTATCTTCCAGGCGGACAAACAGCATCGTGTCGTGGTTTCGGGTCAAGACGCGCTGGATATTCGTAATTATACCTCCAAACTTCACTTTTTGGCGACCCCGGATCTCCTTTAAATCTCGTATCAAGGTAATGTGACCCTGTATCTTCTCGTAATAATCGGCAAACGGGTGTTCAGTAATATAGAGGCCGAGCAATGATTTTTCCCAGGCGAGGCGTTGTTCTTTCGGGGCTGGCTCAATCGGGCGGAGTTTTAATTTCGGTGAATCGTGGATCGGGGCAAAGCGAAAGAAACTCGTTTGTCCATTGACGCTTTCCTTTTCGGCGGATTTGGCGTAGGTAAGCAGAACCTCAACATTTTGCAGGAGGAGGTTGCGTTCGCCGTAGCGGTCAACCGCGCCGCACTTTATGAGGCTTTCCAGCGATTTCTTATTTAAATCCTTGGTGTGCACCCGGCTGAGGAAATCTTCCAGCGTGGCGTACGGACCCTTGGCCTTGCGCTCTTTAATAATCGTTTCAACAATGTTCGTACCGAGATTCTTGATTGCGCGCAGGCCAAACCGTATGGTTGGCTTATGTTCGGGCGACTGGTTCGTCACGACCGTGAACGTGTCAAAGCTTTCATTTATATCTGGCGGGAGCACTTGGATGCCGAGACGTTCGCACTCGGCAACCTCAACCGAAATGCGGTCAATATTTTCCTGATCAGAAGTTAATAATGCGGCCATAAATTCTTCCGTGTAATTCGCTTTGAAGTAGGCAGTTTGATAGGCAATCAGGGCATAACACGCGCCGTGCGAGCGGTTGAACCCATATCGGGCAAAGGGCTCGATAAATTGAAATATACGCTCGGCCGTTTCTCTGGAAATTTTATTCTTAACGCAGCCGGTAATGAATTTTTCGCGCTGCTCGTTGAGGAGTTTGGCGATTTTTTTACCGACCGCTTTCCGCAAAACATCAGCCTCGGCCAAGGTAAAGCCGGCCAGCGACTGGGCGATCTGCATGATTTGTTCCTGATACACGGCCACGCCATGTGTTTTTTCGAGGATCGGCTGAAGTTTTGGATGGAGGTAGTGGGTTTTTTTCAAACCGTGCTTGCCGGCGATGAAATCGGGGATCAGCTCCATTGGGCCCGGCCGGTAGAGCGAAACCATGGCGATGATGTCTTCGAGCTCGGTCGGCTGGAGTTGCCGCAAATACCGCTTCATGCCCGAACTTTCCAATTGAAAGACGCCGGTCGTCTCGGCTTGCTGCAACAAACGAAACGTTTTTTTGTCAGTGAGCGGAATCGTATCAAGATTGATGTCTTGGCCGCGCGTTTTTTCGATGATTCGGATTGCCTGTTGTAAAATGGTGAGGTTCTTTAACCCGAGGAAATCCATCTTCAATAGGCCGAGATCTTCAATCGGGTGAAGCGAATACTGCGAGATGATGGTCCGGTCGTCTTGGCTGGCGTACTGGATCGGCAGGTAATGATCAAGCGCGTCTTTCGTGATGACGACGCCGCAGGCGTGCGTTGAGGCGTGGCGGGCCACGCCCTCTAGCTTTTTCGCGTTATCCAGGAGGTTTTTTCCCTCCTCATCGTTCGCATATATTTCCCTCAATTCGGAAACGTTGGCGATCGCGTCCGTCAGGGATGAAAACATGGGGATAAGCTTGGCCACGCGGTCGCAGTAGGTATAGCTTAGGCCCATGACCCGGCCGACATCCCGGATGGCCGCCCGGGCCGCCATCGTTCCGAAGGTAATGATTTGCGCGACGTGGTCGGCGCCGTATTTTTGCTCGACGTAGCGGATGACTTCATCGCGGCGATCATCGGCAAAATCGACGTCGATATCGGGCATCGAGATGCGTTCCGGATTGAGAAACCGCTCAAAGAGGAGTTCGTAGGTGAGGGGGTCAAGATTCGTGATGTTCGTCAGGTAGGAAATGATCGAACCGGCAGCCGAACCGCGGCCCGGACCGACAACGATAGAATTATTCTTCGCCCAGTTGATAAAATCCTGGACGATCAAGAAATATGAGGCAAAACCGGTTTTCTCAATGACCGACAGCTCAAAATCCATGCGCTCGACAATCGCGCGCTCATGCTCGTCTTTCGGCTTTGAGGGATCGCTCAGACCGTAGCGCGTGTTTAATCCCTCAAGGCAAAGATCGCGCAGAAACTGATCAGCGGTGTGGCCTGATGGAACGGGGAAATGTGGCAACGTGATTTTCCCAAGTTCCAATTCAAAATTGCATTGGGCGGCGACTTTGACGGTATTTTCGAGTACTTCAGGGTGGTCGTGAAAATATTCCCTGACGCGCTCGGTCGGCAAAAATGAATAATCGTTCGGTAAGTAGGTCAAACGCTCTTGATCCGACTTTTTCGCCTTTGTCTGAATGCAGAGGAGGATGTCCTGCGCTTCCGCGTCTTCGGGATCGAGATAATGCACATCGTTCGTGGCGACGACCGGCACGCCGTACTTTTCGCTAAATTGAAAGATACGGTCATTGACTTCCGGCTGATGGGTAAGACCGGGATGATGCTGGACTTCGAGGTAAAAACTATCTGGGCCGAAGAGGTTTTTATATCGCTGGATCATTTCCTCGGCCTTGGAGAGATTATTCGCGACAATATGACAGGCGAGCTCGCCCTGAAGACAGGCGGTCAGCGCGATCAATCCATCGTGATATTTTTCCAGCAATTCAAAATCAATGCGCGGTTTACGATAAAAGCCTTCCAAGTGGGCGAGGCTGGTGAGCTTAATCAAATTCTGATAGCCGGTTTGATTCTTGGCCAGTAAGATCAGGTGATAGGGACGTTCATCGATTTTCGCGCGCTTGTCAAAGCGACTTGATCGGGCGACGTAGGCTTCGATGCCGATGATCGGCTTGATGCCGGCTTTGAGCGCCTTTTGATAGAATTCGACCGCCCCATACATAACACCGTGGTCAGTGATGGCCACGGCTGTCATACCCTCCTTTTTTACCTTCTCGATCAGCTCGTCAATCTTTGGCAGGCCGTCGAGCAGGCTATAATGACTGTGGACGTGGAGATGGACAAAATCCATTAGCGTATTATGGCGTATAGGTTTTTTTCGACTTGGCCGATTTCTTTTCTTTGCGTTCTTTTACAAAATCCATGAGCGAGACGATGCTTTTCACGAGGAGGGCGAGATAATTCGACGAGTGCGTAAGTTTTTCCTTGACTGACTCGAGTAATGCGTCAAATGACTCAATTCGTTGTCGGATTTCCGTGACTGTTTTATTGGCCTGTTTCAACATTGAAATAATATAATACAAGAGGTAACAGAGAAAAAACGTAAAAACGGCGACGCAGGCGGCAATAATTAAATTGAGAACGTCTTTCGAGGTGTCGAACATACAAAAACCCCCTGTGGCCGAGAACGGCCAATAGTGATAAAAAAATTGCATCAGTAGTATAGCATAAAACCGGAGTTTGTTGAAAAAGAAAAAACTTGCTACACTATAAACATAGCGAAAGGTCAATATGCCACAGCCGGAAACCCAAGATATTACCGATAAACAACTTAAATTCAGCTATTGGTATTTGGCGTCAAAAAAATTCATCCGCCGAGGATTGATTATTTTGTTGCTGATTGCAAATGCCGTTATTTACTTTAAAGTGTTCTACCCGATTATCAGCTACCTGGCCTATTTGCCGGAGGCAAGAACATGGCCGGAACAGATGATCGATCAGTCGGTAAATTGGTCAAAAGCCCGTGCGTTGATTGCGCCCAAAAACATCGTTGTTAACAAGTCAGAGGTTGTTCCGGCCGGTTCGGGTATCTATGACGTGATTACCTGGGTGAAAAACCCGAACGAACAATGGTACGCGCGGTCGATCGAATATTCGGTGGTTTTCGCCGGACAGAAGTCGAGTTCGGCGACGACCTATCTCTTGCCTGGTGAAGAGCGGGTGATTGTCACCAGAAACTTCCATACCACCGACCCCGATGCGGGTGAAACGGAGAAAAGCACAATCCAATTTGAAAACGCCGATTGGCAGATGCTTGATAATCCAGAGAATTATCTATTGCCTGAGTTTCGGACTGATAATGTATTGCTAGAGGATTTAAGTGATCAATATACGAAGCACCGGGTGACTGGGAAGCTCACGAATTTAAGTTTGTTCGGTTTTCGCTCGCTGGAGCTTGTCGTGGTACTTTCGCAAGGCGACAAACCGATCGCGGTCAGTACCACGACACTCCAGGATTTGGCACTGCACGAAACGCGGCCGATCGACATCCGTTTCACCCAAGACCTCACCGCCGCCACAACAATTGACCTTTTTGTGATAACTGATAATCTCAATAAGAGTAATATTATTCCGGTCTAACATTGACATAACGTTTCCAGCATGTTTTTCCGCTATTTTGCGTATCTAAAAAGGACGGATTGGCTGATTTTCAGCCTTATTTTGTTATTGCTGAGTTTGAGCCTACTTTCGATTTATAGCACGACAATGAACCAGGATGTCTCGGTCCGGACGATTTTTACGAAGCAGCTCGTTTTTGTCATTGTCGGTATTGTGTGCATGTTCGGCGTTAGCATGATTGATTTCCGACACTTGCGCGCCTACAGTCCGATTCTCTATTTGATCGGCTTGACCATGCTCGGTGTCGTGCTCGTCTTTGGAAAAACGATTCATGGTACGACCGGCTGGTTATTTATCGGCTCGTACGGGATACAGCCGGTCGAATTTGTAAAAATTATCCTGATCATCGTCCTGGCCCAATATGTTTCCCAACACGGCCAGGATTTTTACCGGCCACGGCGACTGATCGTCAGCGGCTTATTAACCCTCGTGTATGTTGGACTGGTGCTGGCGGAGCCGGACCTGGGCTCGGCAATCATCTACTTCATTATCTGGCTCGGCTTTCTCTTGCTGTTAAATGTCCGGCGTTCGTACATCGTCGCCGTGTTGCTGCTGGTCGTTGTTGTCGCCAGTCTGGGCTGGGCGTTTGTCTTGAAAGATTATCAGAAGGACCGGATCGTGACGTTTTTAAACCCGTCACACGATCCGTTGTCAACCGGCTATAACCTTCGGCAATCGATTGTGGCCATTGGTTCAGGACAAATATTCGGCCGGGGACTTGGTTTTGGAACGCAGAGCCAATTAAAATTCCTGCCCGAGCAGCAAACCGACTTTATTTTTGCAGTCATTGGTGAAGAACTGGGTTTGATCGGGACAGCCTTTACCTTGGCCATATTTGCGCTTCTCTTTTTTCGCTTTATGCGCGTGGTCAGAAAATCGCGAGACGACTTTTCGCTTTTTCTGACAATTGGCATCATGTTCATGATTTTTTCGCAAATGCTCATAAATATCGGCATGAATCTTGGCTTAGCGCCCGTTATCGGACTCCCATTGCCGTTTGTCAGCGCTGGCGGAAGCTCATTACTGACAAATTGCATCGCCGTCGGGATCGTTCAAGCGATCATTACGCACCGCTCAACCTCCTGAAAACCGATCAAAGTTGACTAAATCTCAAAATTTGATATAATGAAGCTGGTTAATAGTTGGAAATATCTATGAAAAGCGCCTCGGGACTACCGTTAATGTATCCCAACGAAAGTATTCGCGTTGTTTCGTATTGTCCATTATGCAATACGCAATATAATCCATTATCAGCCCGTATTTTAGAGGAAAAGGACGGCGCTCACTTAATCCATATCCAGTGCCGGAAGTGCGGCTCGTCGATCGTCGCGTTGATTATGGCTGGGGCAATGGGTGTCAGCTCAATCGGTTTATTGACCGACTTATCGAGCGACGACGCTATTCGCCTGAAAAACAATCAGCCGGTATCGAGCGACGACGTCTTAACCGTTTATTCAGCGCTTCTCTCTGAGCAAAGCATTATTTCATATCTAAAATCTACTGTCTAAACACATGTCTGAACTTGTTCTACAGGCGCAAACCCGGAAGGTCCTTGGCAAAAAAGTGCATACCTTGCGGAAGGAGGGGAAAATACCCGCTATCCTGTACGGGTCGAAAATCAAAACGCAACCGTTACAACTTGATTATCGAACATTTGAAACAGTGTATAAGCAGGCCGGCGAGTCGAGTTTGGTCGATTTGACGACTGAAAGCGGCAAGCCGGTAAAAGTGCTGATCCACGCGGTGCAGCGCAATCCCTTAACCGAGCGCTTTGAACACGTTGATCTATATCAGGTTGATCTCAAGAAAAAGATAACGGCTGATATTGAATTAAGCTTTATCAATGAATCGCCGGCCGTAAAAGAGCTGGGCGGTGTGCTCGTGAAAAGCTTGGATCGCGTAAAAGTCGAATGTCTGCCCGAGGATCTCGTCCATGAGATCCAAGTTGATTTGACGCCGCTGAAGACGTTCGAGGATATTATTTATGTGAAAGATCTCGCCATACCGGCGAATATCGCGGTTGTCGAAAAGTCCGACGAAACAGTCGTGCTTGTCAAGCCGCCGCGCAGTGAAGATGAATTAAAGGAGCTTGACCAGGTGGTTGAGGAAAAGGTTGAGGAAGTTGAAAAAGTAGAGAAGAAAGAAAAAGAAGCTGAGGAAGGCGAGACAGAGGGCGAGGCTCCAGCCAAAGACCAAAAAACCGATTCAAAAGAAACTTCAAAATAATACTATGGCGACAAACAACGAGACAAAATCACCGAAAACTTCTTTGGTAGAAAAACTAAGAAAAAATAAAAAAATTGTTATTCCAGTTGGAGTTTTAATTTTAGTGGTTATTGTGGCGATTATTGGTCTTGTCGTCTTCGGTGGCGAAAAGACGGTCACCAATCAGAATGAAAACGTAAGTAATCGGAATACCAGCAATACGAATACCGTCCAGCTGCCGCGAATGGTCGATGGTAAAATGGTGCCCGCGGGCTGGGAGAATAAATTTCCAGTCGCGGTCATGATAGAAAACATGGTCACGTCTCGTCCCCAGTCAGGCCTTGATCGGGCCAATCTGGTGTATGAAGCGCTGGCCGAAGGCGGCATTACCCGGTTTTTGGCCGTTTTTGCCTCTGGCGAGGAAATAGAAAAGATCGGCCCGGTCCGATCAGCCCGAACCTACTATCTTGATTGGGCGAAAGAGTTGAGCGCCGCCTACGTTCACGTCGGCGGAAGCCCGGAAGCGCTTCAGTTGATTCCGCGCTACGACATCCTCGATTTAAACCAGTTTTATAACAGCCCAAATTTCTGGCGAGCCAAAGAACGCGCCGCCCCGCATAACCTCTATACGTCATCTGAACTATTAGCGCGCGCAGTCGTCACAAAGAAATGGGGTCCAACAGGGTCATTTGAATCGTGGGAATATAAAAACAAGGAACATCCATCTGAAACAACCAAAACATTGACGCTGAATTTCTCGAGCTATAGCTATCAGGTTGAATATAAATACGATCCGGAAACGAATGATTATGTCCGGTATCAAGCGGGCGCTGAGCATGTCATGGAAAACGGCAAGAGTATCCGCACGAAAAACGTGGTCGTCCAATTCGCCAAGACACGGCTGGCTGATGCCGAAAATCGTTTGGCGATCGAGACGATCGGTGAAGGTGACGCCAAAATGTATTTTGACGGAAATGAAATCGTCGGTACCTGGAAAAAGCCGACCCGGGAATCGCGGACTCGCTATTACGATTCAGCCGGAAAAGAAATCGAATTTAATCGGGGTACGACCTGGGTGGAAGTACTCCCGACCGATCGGAGCGTAACCTACCAATAAAAATATGCCAGACAAAACAAAAATCAAAACAATCTTTTTTCGAGTAAGCGAATATCTGAAGCAACGGCGCTGGCTGGCGATCGTTGCTTTTGTGGTCATCGGGGGCATATTCCTTTGGGGAATACTCTTTGGTTTTTCCGTGAAGAGTTGGAAGCCGTTTGCTTGGGCAATGCCGGAAAAGGAAGAAACTTCGACCGCTCAACAAAACGTCAGTCCCACTGATGCGCCGGCGGCGCCGAGCTCGACTGTGGAGCCGACGTCAAATCTTGTGCCGCGGCGGATCGACGGAGTGCTCGTCTCACCAGAAGACGCGAATCCATACCCGGTTGCCATCATGATCGACAATATCCCGCCAGCCTGGCCGCAAAGCGGCTTAGAAGGAGCGTCGGTGTTGTATGAAACACTGGTTGAGGGCGGCGCGACCCGTATTATGGCTGTTTTTGCCGGTGGCCGGTCAGATAAAATCGGACCAGTGCGCTCGGCGCGGCCATGCTACCTCGAATGGGTTTCCGAATATGACGCCATGTATGGACACGTCGGCGGTAGCCCAGAAGCGCTCGCTGCCATTTCCGGTCTAGGAATTAAGGATTTCAGCCAGTTTCGCAATGGGCAATATTACTGGCGGTCAACTGACCGGTACGCGCCCCATAATGTCTATACGAGTTTCGAATTGATCGATCGAGCCCGACGGGATTTGAAATATGATAGCCAGCCCGCGACGTACCAGTCCTGGAAATTCAAAGACGAGCAGCCGCTGGCGCAACGACCGCAGAAGACCGAAACAATCGAAATTCATTTTTCGAGCGGACAGACCTGGACGTCACGGTATGTGTACAATGTTGAGAAAAATGTCTACGCAAAATTCCAAGCTGCTACCCAGCCGCACCTCGATGCTGAAACCGGCAACCAGCTGATGGCGAAAAACGTGGTCGTGGTCGTGGTTCCAAAGATTTCGTCATATGGTGAAAAAGGCCGGGTGACGATGGATATTGCTGGTCAGGGCCGCGCCTTCGTCTTTCGCGACGGGGTGGAAATAGTCGGGACGTGGCAGAAAAAAGACCGACTCAGTCGGACCCTTTTCTATGATGCACAGGGCAATGAAATCGAGCTCAATCGCGGTACGACCTGGGTTTCAGTGGTTCCCGAAGATCGCGAAATACTATACACCGAGTCCTCCCTCTAGCGCTGAGAAGGTTTTGGCTGAATAACAGCAAAACGAGTTTTTCCAGTATAGTCAGTTAGAAAAGTAATCAGGTCGGACGGAAGCAGTCCATGAACCGCCGAAAACAGCGGTTTCTTTTGGGCTGGATCGATCTCAAGGACGACAAGGCTCGGTTGTCTTTTTCTCTCGGCTAGCTGACGGAGAAAGGTTTGGATTATATCGAAGCCTCGTTTCCCGCCGTCGAGCGCGTGTTTTGGCTCAAAACGTATTTCGGGAGTGGGGGAGCGTCGTATTTGGTCTCGGGTCAAATACGGCAAATTCGCCACCACAATATCAACGCGCGATTGTCGAACTGGAGCGAGCAACGAGCCCAGACAAAACCGTATCCGGCCTGAAACTCCGTGACACCGTGCGTTTTTAGCGGCCAGGCGCAGGGCTGAACTTGAAATGTCGGTGGCGAAAAATTTCGCTTTTTTTAGATACTGCGCCAAGGTTACAACCAGATTGCCGGAACCAGTGCCGATGTCTACAATATTGATCCCGGTTCGAAGAGATAAAGGGTTGTTTATTACGTAATCAATCAATCGTTCTGTTTCCGGTCGCGGAATTAACACCTTCGGTGAAACAAAAAAACGAAGCCGGTAGAATTCTTTTTCGCCGGTCAAATATGCAATCGGCCAGCCCAGGGCACGTTTCTTGAGCAAGCGATCATACCGTGCCTTTTGTGGCGTCGAGACGACCCGTTCAGGATGGCTCAAAAGGTATTCAATCGGACGTCGCAGGACATGCGCTAAAAGGACCTCAGCATCAAGCTGAGCTGATTGAGATGAGGCGCGGCATCGCACCAGCGCGTGATGGAGCGACTGAGCGATGGTCATTTTTTCGGTTCTCGCAAACTGCGTATGATTTCCTCGAGATCGCCATCAAGGATCGCTTGTAAGCCGTACCAGTTTTTTTGGATCCGATGATCGGTCAGCCGATCTTGCGGAAAATTATAGGTACGGATCTTTTCAGAACGATCGCCGCTGCCGATTTGAATTTTACGATCGTTGGCGCGCTCACGATGCTTTCGCTCCTCTTCACGCGCCAATAAACGTGAGCGCAAAACCTGCATGGCCCGCTCACGATTTTGTAATTGCGACCGTTCGTCCTGGCATTGAACGACGATGCCAGTCGGTTTATGGAGTATCCGGATCGCCGAATAGGTCGTATTTACGCTTTGGCCGCCGTGTCCGCCCGCGGTTGACGCTTGGATTTCTATGTCATCCGGCTTTATCTCAATGTCGGTCGTTTCTGCTTCCGGTAAAATCGCGACGGTGGCGGCCGAGGTATGAATCCGGCCTGATTTTTCTGTTTCCGGAATACGCTGAACGCGATGAACGCCGCTCTCGTATTTCAGCTGGCTAAAAACATTGGTACCAATTATCTCCATGATAATTTCCTTGAAACCACCGAGGCCAGTTCGATTTGACGATATGATGTGCGATTTCCAACCGCGCTTTTCGGCGAAGCGGCTGTACATTCGATACAGTTCGGCGGCAAACAGAGACGCCTCATCGCCGCCAGTGCCGGCCCGTATCTCGACGATAATATTTTTCTGGTCGCGCGGATCAGGCGGATGAAGCTCGTTTTCGATGGTTGTTTCCAATTGAGTCCGTTCTTTTTCGAGTTCGCGCAATTCTTGATTCGCCAATTCGTGCAAATCCGACTCTTCCGATTTTGACAGGGTCACGCGAACATTCTGAATTTGTGTGCGGACGGTTTCAAGGCGTTCCAGCTGTTCGGCGAGCTGCGTCATGCGGGCGTATTCTTGTGAAGTTTTGCGTAACGCATCGGGATTATGAATAACCTCCGGACTTTGAAGTTCGTGTTCAAGGGAGGAAAGACGCGCTCGGATGTCGTTGAGTTCGTTCATAGGCCTGTACAAAATCCCACCGGTGATAACAGTGGGATGTCGTAGAAATATCTTATTTCGATTTCTTCGGTTTGAATTGGGTTTTCTTCTCAACGAGACGCTTGAAGCGATCAACCCGTCGGGCCGTGTCGACGAGCTTCTGTTTGCCGGTATAGAAGGGATGACATGACGAACAAACCTCAACGGTTATTTCGGGGACAGTTGAACCAGTTTCAAACTGATTCCCACACGCGCAGGTGACCTTCGCTTTTGGATAGTAGGTTGGATGAAGATTCTTTTTCATTTCGCTCGGAAACAATAAATATTAGACGAAAGTAGTATACCAGGTCGCGCCATTTTTGGCAAGACTTGCCGGCTCATCGGATTTCTGATATGATACCCGTTGTCTAAAAAACTTATATCCCACATATCTCATTTTCATGGCTAACCATGAAAATGTCGCGGTTCTTGCCAGCCTCATTGAGTCCTGGTTTAACGCGATAAAACAATGAGATAGAGGCTAAAAAAGAACGAATTATGGCAGAAATCACACTCCTCGAGCTCTTACAGAGCGGGGTGCACTTCGGACATCAGCGGTCGCGATGGCACCCAAAAATGAAGCCCTTCATCTTTACGGAACGAAGCGGCATTCACATTATTGACCTCGAGAAAACCCGAGAGAGACTCCTCGAGGCCCTTCAGTTTTTACGAGAAACCGCACAAAAAGGTGGGGTTGTTGTTTTTATCGGGACAAAGAAACAGGCACAGGGGATTATCACGAGGTACGCGAAAGAGTCTGGCATGCCGTTTATCGTGAATCGTTGGATCGGCGGACTGCTCACAAATTTCAGTATTGTTAAGCGCCTGATCGATAAACTGACCAGCCTGAAGAAACAGCAGGCGAGCGGGGAACTGGAAAAGTACACGAAAAAGGAAAAAGCGACCTTTTTAAAACGAATCGATCGGCTGGAGAATCTGGTCGGCGGCTTGACTGAGCTGAAGAAAGTCCCCGATGCGTTATTCGTTGTAGACATAAAAATAGAAAAGACGGTCATCCGGGAAGCGGAACGAAAAAATATCCCGGTTGTGGCCATGATCGACACCAACAACGATCCTTCAAAGGTGACCTATCCAATTCCGGCTAATGATGACGCCACTAAATCCATTGAACTGATCACCAAGCTGGTTAGCGAGAGTATCCAACAGGGGAAAAAAGATCGAGTGGCGCAAACGCCGGCGGCGGATATAAAAGATCAAAAGAAGGAATAATTTAGAACAATTATCATATGGCAATAACCACCCAACAAATCCAAGAAATACGTGAAAAAACCGGCGTCGGTATCATGGAAGCCAAACGCGCCCTGCAAGAGTCTGATGGTGATATGAAAGAGGCTCTGGCCTATTTGCGCAAGCGCGGTGAAAAAATTACCGAGTCGAAATCGAGCCGTTCGACCGCCCATGGCGTGATCGAAACCTATGTTCACAGCAATAAAAAGGTCGCCTCGGTTGTCGTGCTGCTTTGCGAGACGGACTTTGTTGCGCGAACCGAACAGTTCCAAGCACTGGCGCATGATTTGGCAATGCAAGTTGCTGCGACGAAGCCGGACTATATGAATATTGAGAACGTTCCGGCCGATGTGATTGCGCAAAAAAAGAAAGAATTTGAAGAGGATGTCGACCCGAGGAAGCCGGCGAACATCCGCGAGAAAATCGTTCTGGGAAAGATGGAAAAGTATTACTCAGAATATTGCTTGCTGAAACAGCCGTTCATAAAAGATGACGCCGTGATTATTGAGGAATTGCTCAAGAACGCCATTGCCTCGCTGGGCGAAAATATTCGCCTCAAAACAATTGGACATTTCTCGATTTAACGATGAAATATATTGCTCTTCAAATTCAGCCGTGGGACCAGTTACATTATGCGAGCGAACCGAATCTCGAGATTGCGCCGGGTGAACGCGTCTTAGTTCAAATGGAAAGCGGCATTGATCTGGCGCAGGTCGTCGGACGCGTTGAATTGAACGCCGAGGATACTCGGATGATGCCGAAGACGATTTTGAGAAAGGCGACGTCAGATGATTTGACGCGACTGGAACAACAAAACGAGCGCCGCCACGAGATATTGAAGTACTGCCAGGAAATGATCCAAAAGTTTACGCTCGACATGAAGCTTGTTGATTGCCACGTTGCTTATGACGGTGGTCGCATAATCTTTGGCTTTATCGCTGAGGAGCGGATCGACTTTCGAGAGCTGGTCAAGGAGCTGACCAGACATTTCCAGAAAACCATCCGGCTCCAGCAGATGGGCATACGAGATGAA
>JBAZLK010000001.1:0-312413 GCA_041650335.1 Patescibacteria group bacterium | reverse complement strand
TGCCCACCTCTGCCCAATTATAAACCCATTCGGAATTCGGACGGTCGATATTCACGCACCCATGGCTCATTTTATGGCCGAAATTATGATGCCAATACGCGTAATGCAGATAGTAGCCATTAAAAAACCGCAAATTAAAATCAACGTCTTTGATATCGTAATTGTCCGGGTGGTTCGGGCCGTATGACCACTCATAATCCTTTCTTGGTATCTTGGCTAAGACGGAATAATCCCCGGGCGGTGTCGGATATTTATTGATCCCGGTGGAAACAAGGAAAGTTTTTACCAGCATGCCGTTTTCATAGGCATAGAGTCGCTGTTCATCGAGCCGAACCTCAATATATTTATAGTAATCCGTCCGGCCTTGAATGGTGTTGCGGCCAGGAACGGTTACGATCTCCTGCCGTTTGTCACCGTCCACATCGCCGACAGCTGTCAGCGTCCCGCCAGTAAAATTACTCTCATAGGGGAAAAAGTTTTGCGGCAATGGCTTCCCGTACGCCTCAAACGCGCGAACGTGCGGTCCGCCGCCGGCTGCGACGGAAACGAGTATCTCATCGAGGCTGTCACCGTCCACATCGCCGCCCGCTACCTGAAAACCGCTCTGCACCTGCTCAGGCCAACCTTCAAACTGTGCCACGATAGAGCGTTGTGCGTCGGCGCGATATGTCTTAACGAGCGAGCGACCAAATCGATAGATCGAGGTCACGATCTCGGCCGCCGGACCGCCGTCGACATTGGCCACGGCCACGGCCACACCGCCCTTGTCGCGCTTCGCATACGGATAGATCTCAATTCCCTCAGCGACACCCTTTGGCGTAAAGACACGGACATGCGGTTCGGCAGCGACGCCGACGCCGATGACAACTTCGATTTTCTTATCACCGTCGACATCGCCACAGGCAACGTTGATGCCGCCCTTATAATTCGGATCGAACGGAAAAAAGCCAGGTGTAATTTTGGCAACGCCCTTGGAGGTCATGATCCGGACCTGAGGACCGCCGCCCGGACCCGGCCCGGTTACGATTTCGTCTTTTCCGTCTTTATCAAAATCGCAGCTGGCTACTCTCACGCCGCCGCGGAAATTTTCCGGATAAACGAAAAATTGCGACAGCAGCGACCCGTCTCTTTTAAAAATCCGGACCTGGGGGCCGCCGCCCGGACCAGCGCCGACGATTATTTCATCCCTCCCGTCGCCATTCACATCGCCGGCAGCGACTGACGCGCCGCCTTTAAAGCCCGCGTCAAATGCCAGCCAAGTTTTTTCAAGCGTCAGCTTCTTGGCATCATAGATTTTTATTTCGGGTTGGCGAAAATTTTCTGCCCTAGCCTCATGGCCGGTGACACAAAAAAAGCCGAGACAAAAGACGACCAAAACAATGAGTTTTTTTCCCATATTCGTAAAGATATCACTCTTTTGCTTACGCTGGCGTAGAAGGTTGCGTTGGCGGTTTCGCGGTTTCGGACTTTGGCTTCTTTCCCATGGTGAGCAGGGCATAGAGCGCCGAGACAGCTACCAGGATGTAAATGATTTTCGTTATAACAGCGGTGTCGCCAAAAATCTTCGCCACGAGATTATAGTCGAAGATACCGACTAATCCCCAATTTAATCCGCCGATAACTAGCAAAATAAAGGCGATCCAGTCGAGAGGGTTTCTTTTCATCTTTCTCACCCCCTTTCTTTTATAGATGTTTTATGAAAACTGGGCTTATCTGCTGTCAGCATACAACAAACGCCGAGGTAAGACAATATTACCGCGAGGCCTGCGAACGCTTCATCAGAAGCGAATTGAGCACCACGCTCACCGAGGAAAATGCCATGGCAGCGGCCGCAATGGTGGGACTGAGCAGCCAGCCGGTTACCGGATAAAACACTCCGGCAGCTACCGGGATGCCAATAATATTATAAATAAAAGCCCAAAATAGGTTTTGCTTAATTTTCCGCAGAGTAAACTGACTGATCCGGATGGCCGAAACAACGTCGCGCAGATCGTTTTTTATCAAAACGACGTCGCCGGTTTCCATGGCAATATCAGTTCCCGAGCCGAGAGCGATTCCCAAATCCGCTTGCGCGAGCGCAGGCGCGTCATTGATGCCGTCGCCCACCATGGCGACGAGCTCCCCGCCCGACTGGAGCTTTTTAATCTCGGCGGCCTTTTCTTGGGGCAATACCTCGGCGAGCACGCGATCAATACCCAATTGACCGGCCACCGCTTCGCCGACGCGCTTGTTGTCACCGGTTATCATGGCGACTTTTTTCCCGAGCCGATGCAGCGTTTCGACCGCGGCGCGCGAATGCGTCTTCGCGACATCAGCCACGGCAATACAACCGACGAGCGTTTTTGTCCGGCCAACCAACATAACCGTTTTTCCGTTTCGCTCAAATAGGTCGATTTGATCGAGTGCTCCAGCTGGTAACGACACACCAAATTCATTCATCAATTTCCTTGTGCCAATCAGCACCATATCACCCTCGATCTCGGCAATAACACCGCGCCCTGGTTCAGCGCGGAATTTTGACATTGACGGCAATGAGATATTTTTTTGCTCTGCTTGACGAATAATCGCCTGCGCGAGCGGATGTTCTGATTGCTTCTCTACGGATGCGGCCAGCGCCAAGACGCCGTCTTCGTCCAGCGCCGGAACAAACGCTCGCACCTCGGTCACGATCGGTTCGCCTTGCGTGAGTGTGCCGGTTTTATCAAAGACGACGAGGGTTATTTTCCGGGCGATTTCCAGGGCTTTGCCATTTTTTATCAGGATGCCTTTCCGCGCTGCTATCCCTGAGCCCATCATCACTGCCGTTGGCGTGGCCAAACCAAGCGCGCACGGACAGGCAATGATCAACACGGCGACAAATACAGTCAACGCAAAGGTAAACGTATAGCCGATGAGCAGCCAGACGACCAGGGCGATAATGGCTATGCCAATGACGGCCGGCACGAAATACAGCGAGACGGTATCCGCCAATAATTGGATGGGCGCCTTCGAGCCCATGGCCGCCTCAACGACTTTTACGATCTGCGCCAACATGGTGTCCTGGCCCACCTTGGTGGCTCGAAAAACGAAGCTGCCGGTTTTATTCATGGTCGCCCCGATGACCGGATCGCCCGCCTTCTTTTCTACCGGAATGCTTTCACCGGTTATGGCCTGTTCATCTATGGCCGAATAGCCCTCGGTAATAATTCCGTCAACCGGAATTTTTTCGCCTGGTTTGACACGGATAAAATCGCCGACGATAACGTGATCAATCGGCACCTTGATTTCCTTGCCGTCACGGACGAGCGTCGCCTCTTTCGCACCCAAACCGGCCAGTTTGTGAATCGCTTCGCTGGTCCGCCCTTTCGTGATCGCTTCCAGGTATTTCCCGAGCAGGATGAAAATAAATATGAAAATCGCGCTTTCAAAATAGAGTGAACCGACTGTTTCCTGTGACGACGCCAGGTCGCGAATCAAAACGACGAGGCTATAGAGATACGCCGCCGCCGTGCCGATAAAGACAAGCGAATCCATATTCGGCCGCAATTTAATCAGTCCGCGGGCGCCCGAACGCCACAGAAAAAATCCAGCACTGATCACGCCAGCCGCCAAGAACGCTTGGATGGTGGCGTTCAATCGTTCGGAAATCGGCGGCATCGGCAGTCCGATCATACCGCCCATTGAAACATAGATAATTGGCAAGCCGAGTATGAGCGCAGTCCAAAAACGGCGCCGCATTTGCCGAGTTTCGCCGGCTTTGAGCGCGGCATGGTGCGCATGATCGTGTTCCGGCGAAGCGTCATCGTGTTCCATGGCTTTGTACCCCAAATCGTGAATGGCGTGTTTAACCTTTGGAAGCGATGCAGCCGCATTTTCCAATTCTAGATAGGCCTTTTCATTGGCGTAATTGACCGCAACCGAACGCACACCTGGCAGTTTTTTTACTGCCGCCTCAATATTTACGGCGCACGAGGCGCAATGCATGCCTGATATCGAGAGGATAGTTTTTGATGAAGGAGTGTTTGGCATATTTTTTTTAACTTTCAACGATGACAAATGTACCCCTGACCATGCCCATACCGCAGCTAAATTTATAGGTGCCGGGCTTGGTCGGCGTAAACTCGATGACTTTGGTTCCGCCCTGGGTTAATTGGGTGACGCCGCTGAAGAAATCTTTGGCAACGAGCGTGCTTGAACAGCCGCTCATGCCGGCGTCCGTTATCTCCCACTGGACCGGCGTTCCAGCTCGAGCAACGAGTCGATCCGGTGAGTATTTTGATGAGGTAACGTCCATTTTAACGATCTGTTTGCCTTCAACAATCGGCGGCAATTGTTCGTCGTCGTTCTTTTGATCCGATTGTTTGGTGACGGCGGCATGGCTTTTCAAGGAAATGTCGCTCAGGCTCGGCCAGCCGAGCAGATTAAACTGCCAATTGATATTGAAGAGCGCGAAAAATAACACTACGATCCCGGCAACCCGCAAGAAAATTCCAGCTCGTTGTTTTTGGCGTGTTAAGGCCACGCTGGAATATCCGATCGCCATGAGCGCGGGCAGTGTCCCGAGCGCGAAAAACAGCATGATTAGCCCGCCGCGAACCGCGCTGCCGGACAGCAATGCCAGGCTTTGGGCGGTTATGGTAAAGCCGCACGGCAGAAAAAACGTCAAAGCGCCCATCACCAACGGCATGTATCTGCCCTTAAACCTCGTTTCGTCAGCCACCCGGCCGGTCAAAGACTTCGGCAAGCGGAACTGGAAATTGCGCAACGAACGGACCCCCAGCATTTGCAAACCGAGTATGACCATAAAAATCGCCACCACCAACGTCAACAACGTCGTCAGAGTCAAGGATGGTTTAAAAACGCTGCCCACGACGCCGAGTAAGGCGCCAAAAACGGCGTAGGAGACCAACCGTCCGAGATTAAACATCACGTGCGGCTGGAGTTTCTGTCGGGTGGTGGCTTCTGGCGCGTACAAGCCAAGCCATTGTTTTGACATGGCGAGGATTATTCCACCAACCAGCGCGGCACATGAAGAAAAGCCGGCCAACACGCCGAAGACGACAAACGCGGGCAAGGCGGAATTATTATTAACCGATAAAACCGAGCTAAGGCCAGAACGGTACAGGAAATAAAACACCGCCATTACTAGTCCGGCAATAAGCAATGTTTTCAATAGGCTGCCGGGGACCGGCTCATCATCAACGGCGGCCACGCCATTATCAAGAACTTTATAGCCGTGTTCAGCGATTGATTCGCTTAAACGTTTCGCGTCCGGCGGGTTGCCGTCAAATTCAATGGTTACCTGGCCCTTTTTCATTGAGGCGTCGGCCGACATGACGCCGGGTATTTTCACGAGATTTTTCTCTATTAACACCTCGCAGGACGCGCAATGCATGCCTTTGACGGTATAGCAACGCTTTTGATACATGGATGAGTTTATTATTTGTTAAAAAGATGCGTGACCGTCAGTATTTCCTCGGTCATTTCCTGTTTGCGCTTTTCATTCTTCGTGTTCATCGCGCTCTTAAAACACGAATTCAAGTGCCCCTCCATCAGCGTCTGGTGGGCGGATTTCAGGAGCCCAATCGCAGCCAGGTTCTGCTGCATGACGTCAATGCAATATTTACCTTCTTCCAACATCGTGATCATTTTTCCCAGGAGGCTCTGGGCTTTTTTGAAATTTACGAGTGCCTTGTTTTTGTGCTTGGGGGTCATAAAGACAATTCAAAATTAATAATTCTCATCCCTGCGGGAGATCTCCCGCAAGGAGAAAAATGTAAAATATGGGTATTTTCTCTAGTATTAGGTGCAATATTTTTGAATTTTTAATTTTTCATTATACATTATCATAGATTTCCACACCCCCACCCCAGGTAGGGGTATAAGCAGTGTAGCACTAATAGAAGAAAAAACAAAACGAGTGACCGGTTACTCTCCCCGCTCATTCATTCATCGCAAGTAAATCAGGTCGCCCAGCAGAACTGTCGCGCCTAATAATATATGTTCTTATTTGCTGCTAATCTGACCGTCCGGACAATGATCGAGATCACCAATCCGATGATCCCCACCCAAAGCACATACGGAAACGCGTCGTTCAGCCAGCCCTGGTGATAGAATCCGTAGAAGTCAAACGGAAAGACCGTCACCAGCCGATACCCGACGTAGATGCTGACCGCGTCCATGGCTGTCCGCAAGAGATAATAATACCCCCGGCCATCGTAGAAAATGAACGTCGCGTAAGCAACGATGCTCAGTATGAATGAAAAACGCACGATCCCGAGCACGTCGGCCCAGGTCGGCAGGATGAACTGCGCGCCCCAGTTCAGCAGATTGACCGCAACCCAAAGCATGACGGCATGAATGATGACATTTGCCACATAGCCGGAAATTCTTGCGAGGCGTGATTTTTCTTTTTTGTTCCCTGGCTTTTGAGTCGGATCTATTTTTTCTTCTTTCGGATTCATAGATGTATAAAAAATCTAATTAAACATCTTATCTGCCAAATCCCGTCAATACCCCTTTTATTTTTCTAGGCTACCCGGATAAACCGGGTAGCGACGATGTTTGTTTTTTCACCATCGTCTGTCACTGTCGGGCTTGACCGAACAGTCTAGAAACTCAGCCACATTACACGTCCCGCCTCTTCCACACCACCGCCCCAACGATCGTGCTCACGACAATGATCCCGGCAAACACCCAGACCGACGTCAGGTTCAGCTCGCCCTTGGTTAACGCCGACTGGGCGTCAAAGTAATGGAAAAACGAGAGGTATTTCAGATCCGACAGGTTTTCTTTAAGCGCGGCCACAAGGTTTAATACGTACATGAGCACGAGTAAGCCGCCCATAATCATAGAAACTCTGCCCTTTTCCGAGAACAGGGCTGAGGCCAGCATAGCCAGCGAAAAAACAGCCAGGCCGAAAAGAAGGCCAAGGATCGCTATCAGGTAATATCGGCCGGCATCATACGTGACGTTATGCAGCTCAGCCAACGGAATGATCATAAAAACCGTTGTCAGAATAAATATCGCCAGGGCGATAAAACCATAGGTATATCTTCCGATAAAAAGCTTCAGCCGAGAAATCGGCCGAGACAGCACGAGCTCGATCGTTCCCCGCTCTATTTCACCGGCCAACGCTCCGCCCGCGATTGAAATCATCAAGATAATCATCATCAGCGGCCAGATCATGCTGAAATGTTCCATGGCGATATAATTTTCCAAGGTCGACATGTCCAGCCGGTCAACGCCAAAGGCCTTTAAAAACTCTTTCGGGTAGCTCTGGAAGAGTTCGTTGAAACGCGCGGCCTGGGAAAAGATGCTGGGATAAATCGCCACGTACATTTCGAGAAACGCGACGCCAGACAAACAGTACACGAGAAGCGATATACGCCTGTCTTTGAGAAACCGAACGATAATTGACCACATATTATTGTTCATAATATTCAAGAAATATCTGCTCCAGGGGGGCGCGTTCAATCGATAAATCGGACAACTGATATTTGCCGAGCGCGCGAACGATTTCAGACACCTCCCCGCGCACCTCAAGGCTTAATTCGTTGGCTGGCGATTCCAGAAACGACACGTTTGGCAGGTTAAATTGCGACCGATCAAAGCCGCTCGGCGTGTGCGCGTGAATGCGATAGACTTTCTTTTCTTTCAATTCGTCGATGCTCTGAACTGCCACCATTTTCCCCTGCCGGATGATGCCGACCCGGGTGCAGATCTTTTCAACCTCAGGCAGGTTGTGCGACGAAAAAAACACGGTCATGCCCTTTTGAATGCGTTCGCGCAGCAGTTTATAAATCTCATTTTGGAGCAATGGATCCAGGCCGATCGTCGGCTCATCGAGAATGAGCAACTCCGGATCGTGCATCATCGCCAGCAAAATGCCGAGTTTCTGCTTATTGCCGGACGACAACTGGCCGGCCTTCCGGGTCGGGTCAAAATCCAGCCGTTTGATCAATTCCGCCGATGAATCCGTCCGGCCGTTAAATTTCTTGAAAAATCTGATGTGGTCCCAACCGGTCCATTTATCGTAGAGCCGAACATAGCCAGAGAGATAGCCGATCCGGTGTTTCAGCTCAACTGAGTTGGCCTGGCTGTCCTGGCCAAGCAACTGGATGCTGCCCGACGTCGGCCGGATGAAGTCCATCAGACAACGAATGGTGGTTGTTTTGCCGGCGCCATTCGGACCGAGGAAACCGAAAATTTCCCCCTGGCGAACGTCAAAACTGATGCCGTCGACAGCCTTCGTCGAACCGAAGTGTTTGCGTAAATCTTTTACCTCGATTGTGTTCATATGTGTTATCAATCGTCGAACGTTGACGCAATGGAAAGTGCGTATTGGTAAATATGGGGCAATATTTCCGGCGGATACACGTTGAGCTGAAATATTTCCTGCAGCGATTTCCAGACGACGGCGATATACGATTCTTGGCTGATCTTCTCCAGCTGTTCCGGTCCGAGCGCCGGCTGGCCAGTAAAACGATCGACGATGAAATAGTGTTCGTGACGACCGCGGTTTCGCAGGGAAACGATATGCTGAGAACCGCGCACTTCCAGATTCACCTCCTCAAGAATTTCTCGGTAGAGCGCTTGTTCCAGCGTTTCACCTTTCTCCACTCCCCCGCCCGGAAAGTAGAAATACTCGCGCTCTTTCTTCCGTCGATGGAAAAGGAGAACTGAATTTCCGTTCTTAACGATACCAACGGCGCGATCGACCATAACGATTCGGTTAATCCTTGAACAAGACTCCCTCTCGACGATAGATCCGGCTGGCAATGTACATCGTGATCAGCGCGCTGACGATCATGACTCCAATCGTCATAACGATGTGACTGGTATTATAGACACCTACCAGCACCTCTTTGAACAATAAGACGGCATTCACGATCGGAATAGTGAAAAAACCGAGCTTCGCCTGAAAACCAGGCAACATGTTTACTAACACCACCGGCAAGATAACGATGAGGTACGACGGGCCAATATAGCTCTGGGCCTCTTTGTAGCTTTTCGCGAATATGGCCACGGAAAGGTTAAGTGCAGAAAAAAGCATCACCAGCAGGATGCTGACCAGGAACATGAGGATAACGGCCTGCGGCTGGAGCGTAAAATTCACCCCGACCGCCGACGTTTGCACCAGGCCCGACGACTGACTGGCTGTGGCGGTAAATAAGTCGCCACCGCCAAACGCAAAAACAGCATACATACTGCCAAGCGCGATGATCTCCGAGGACAGCGCCATGGTGGCCACGGCCAGGAATTTGCCAAAAACGATCTGCAAACGGCTGACCGGTGTGAGCAGGAGCGATTCGAGCGTTTTTCGCTCTTTTTCACCGGCTGAAATGTCCACGGCTGACGTTTGGCCGCCGACGACTGCCCACATGACAATGAAGAGCGGCAAGAGATAACTCAGCCCGAAGCCGCCAATTTCCTGATCGGACGCCACCTCGGTTGTTTTTAGGCTAACGCCGTTTTGCACAAGCGGGCTAATGTTCCCCTTCGCTAATCGAGCTTGCAGGAGTGTTTGATTGTACTGCACAGCCACGGTCGTGAGCCGAGTAAGCGCAGTCGTTGATTTCGTATTCAATGAATTCTGATAGACCTCAAGCTGAACCGGCTGGGCCGCTTCAATGGCTGTTTGGAATGAAGCCGGAAAGACGATGGCTATATCAACTTTCTTATTCTTCACTTCAGGTTGTATTTCACCGGTTATTTCTGTGACGGCGACATTTTTTGTCGCGTGCAGCTGCGAGATGAAATCAGCCGCGGACGAAGCGTTAACCACCCCGACCGTCACCGGCTGATCCTTAACCTGGGATATTTGCCAGGTAACCAACTTCCCCATGCCGATGATGATGCCCGGCATCAGGAGCATGGGTAAAATAATCGTTGACACGAGCGTCCGCCGGTCGCGGATGCCGTCCCGAAGTTCTTTTTTCCAAATAGTGGTTACTCTGCTCATGGCTGTAATTTCTTTATGCGTTTATACTCGTGGACCCGACCGCATTTTTCGTAATTGGCGCCGCGCAATGAACGACGGAATAAGGCCGGCGAAAATAAAAACATACCCGACGCCAACGCTAAACCATTTCTGCATATTGCCGAGAATACCGATCCCGATGAGAAGAATGGAAACGACCTCTAATAGGATTGCCATCATCAGGGGTGACATCTTGATTTTCATTGTCTTGCTCTTCTGGGAAACGGCGACGTCAGGACGGCGATGATTATCACCGTGAACGAGCTTTACAAATGTTTCCTCCAAATCCTGGGTGCCGGTTTTTGCTTTCAGATTTTCAACCGTGTCGACGGTTACGATCCTCCCCTGATGCATGATTGCCACCCGATCGCACAGTTTCTCGGCATCCGTCATCTCGTGCGTCGATAAAATGACCAGCTTCCCCCGTTCGCTGACTTTTTTCATAAATCGAATGACAGTTTGGGAAGCTAAGACGTCAAGGCCGGCCGTCGGCTCGTCGAAAATCATGACGTCGGGATTGTGGATCACTGAGCGAGCGATGGCGAGCTTTTGTTTCATGCCGGTGGAATATTTCCCCGCCCGCTTATCAATGAAATCCGCCATATCGAGCAGTTGCACAAGCTCAGCCACTCCCTGCTCCAATTTTTCGCCTGATAAACCGTAGAGCTGGCCGAAATAATATAGATTTTCTCGGCCGCTGAATCGTTCATACACGCCAATGTCGGTGGTTAACATACCGATATGGCGACGGACGTCCTCGGGCTGGCTGACGATGTCATACCCGGCAACAACGGCTGTGCCGGACGTCGGCGCGAGCACGGTTGCAATCGTTCTGAGCGTGGTCGTTTTCCCGGCGCCGTTCGGTCCGAGCAACCCGAATATTTCACCGGCCTTGGCCGAGAAATTTACGTGATCTACGGCCAGAAAACCGTTGAATTCCTTCGTTAAATTCTTAACCTGAATAAGTTCCGACATGTCTCTTTAGGATAAAAAAAAATGGCTAAAGTGTCAAGAAATAGTCATTTTTCCGTTATTGGCCGGTGGCATTGCCCAGCGAAGAGATCTGATAGCCTTTCTGCTCAATTGACTCAAACAAACCATTAAGAATCGAGCCGGTGATCGTGTCACCCACATGCATGAGGAAAATCGCGCCGGGCTTGAGGTTGTCCAAGACGCGCGTGCGTACTTTTTCAGCGGTCATGCCCGTGCTTTCCTCCCAGTCTAGTGCGTCCGTCGACCAATAGACCGATTGATACCCGGCCTGACTGGCCACTTCCAAAATATGGTCGTTTCGTTCGCCATAGGGCGCTCGAAAATATGGTTTGGTTGTTTTACCCGTAAGATTTTTTACCAGCTGCTCGGTTTTCGAAAACTCTTCGAGAATTTTAGCGTCGGAAAGTTGCGTCAAATGCGGGTGTGAATAGGTGTGGTTGTAAATTTCATGTCCGGCGGTCGCGATTTGCTTCACCCCCTCGGGAAATTTTTCCGCCCACGTACCAGTCATGAAAAACGTTCCGGTGAGCTGATGCGCGGCGAGCGCCTCAAGGATCTTTGTCAGCGAGACGTCGCTACTGCCAGCGTCAAACGTGAAAACGACCATGTTTTCCTTGGTATCAATCCGGACGATTTCCTCGCCCGCCGGTGTTTCCGTTGGCGCTGGAGCATTTGTATTCGCGGTATTGGTTGGCGGTTGGGAGTTCACTGGCACATTGCTATTCAGCTGATTGTTGGTGTTCGCCACGGGTGGCGTTGAGTTTGCATTGACTTGGTTTGAGTTGTTTGCAACCTCGGTCTCCGCCACGTCTGATTGAAAATTACTTTTCACGACATAATAACAAACCAGCGCACCAAATAGAACTAACGCAATAAAAAACAACCAGGGCGCTTTTGTATTTGCTGTTTTTGCCTTCATGGGTATATTGTATCGCGACTCTTTAAAAAGCGCCAATAAAAAAGAAAAAGGCGCCCGAACGCATCGCCGCGTGGCTTTGCGCTCAGACGCCCGGACCCAAACCATGGTTCAATACTATCGCCGATCTTGGGACGTGCCGTACCTATCCCCCTATTGAGAGGAGTGCTCCGAAGAGTTCGGGGTTTGAACCCGAACACGCCCGGGCGGCCGCTTCCCTCGCAAGAGATTGCTCTCCTGTGCAAGACGGCTCGGCCGTACCTCCTTTAACTCCTGGCGATCCGCCTGGTGGCAGATGCCAACGTCGGTAGAAGGCCCCAACGAGGTCTGCTGCGACCGGGGAACCAACGCTCTCCGGCCGAATGCATATTAAAAAATAACCAACAATTTGTAAAGCCGGTTATCCACTGCCAAGTATTATTCTTTTTCAGCCACTGCCTGTTCAAACTGGTACCGTTCTTCGATGATCTGTTCGAGAACGTCAGCACCGAACATTATTCTCTCTGTTTTCGGGTGGCCTGATTTATCGGGTACTTCGTAGGTTAGAAAAATGGTTCGCTCGCGTCCATGCGTCGAAATGTCTATATTCATGCCCTGTAGCTCCGCGAACCCATTCGGGTAGGCCTCGATAAACACCCGCCGCCTTGTATCCTCGCTGAGCTTTTCAAGGACTTTCACAATAAAGCTTTCCTGGATGCCGACGTGCGTACCGAGATACCGTTCCAATCGGTTACTGTATTTCTTGTATTTCTCGCTATCGTTTTCAACCACACCATGAAAGGCGTCGCTTATTTCGAGATAGTGTTGTATCAGCTCAGCCACATTGCCCGCGTAGCGCTTTAACGTGCCTGATTCAAGGTCGTGGAGTTCTTCCGCCCGGAGATCGCTCTTCTCCGCTAAATAGCGAAAATATGCATTCTCATCATACGATTTATTCGTCTCAATTCCCACCGGACCGACTGCCCCAAGATTTAAGCGTTCGTCGGTCATTACCTTTTTCCCAACTTTCAGAAACCGTGCAATCTCGCGTTCCATCTCTTCTAAATCGGCATGCGGCGCCACCCGGCTCCCCAGCATGACGTGTGCCGATGTCTCTCGCGTCCGTTTCTTCGGACTACCGACTGCCACTGATACTTCCGGTTTTGCATGCGTCCGTGTGCCTTTTCGCCAGGCATTCATTCTGCCAGGGACAGTGAGCGGAATATCGTCATCGGGGATATCAAGCTTTTCTTTTTCCGCATGGCGCATGAAACGCAACGCCACCGTGCTTTCGACTGACGGCTCCTGTTCTTTACTCGGTTCGAATTCCCTCGAGGTACGTTCGCTCATATACGTAATTTTTATGGTTTAATAAACGCGTGTTTCTCCCACCATTCGCTATTATAGCTGAGCTCTTCCGGCGACTGTTTGTCAGGCCGGGGCAGGGCCGGTGCTGGCACGCCCGTGTACGCGGTATAGAGCTGAGCTGGTTCGCCTTCGTTCCGTTTGCGAATGACTACGATAAGGTTGTCTGACGGCGGCTCCGGCATGCCCCGGATAACATTCACGGTAATACCGTCAACTGCCTCACCTTTGCCCCGCGCCTCCTTTTCCACTCTCGCTTGAAGTTCTGGCGTTATTTCCACGACTGACGCCGTCCCGAACGACTCCCCGGATGGTATACCAAACTCCGCTTTATCTTCCGGCGTTATCGGTATTTGCAAAGTCGCACGCCACTCACCTGTCTCGAGACGAACCCAGGGTATTTCTGATTCGTCGGACACCATCTGGCGCAGCTTTTCAACGCAAAAATCAATGAGTTTATACGGGTCATCCACCGCCGGATGAAATTTCGAGCCGGCCGTTTCAGTTTGTTTTGCTAAATAGGCGTCGTCCACAGGCCGCATCTCCTGCCCAACGCGGACCCGCAATTCGCAGAGTCTTTGTTTCGCTTCAGGTGAAAGCGACGCGAGGTGCCGGGTAAGATGCAAAAGCAGGTCTGTCCGTGACGCTATTTCGTCGATTTCCCGCGGTTCAACCCGTCCGGCTTTTTCTCCGAACACACGCACGCCATTGACCTCGACTGATGACGGACTATATTTTTGAGGTTCTCCTTCAATCATGTTGTTACTATTATTAATCATTCTATCAAATAAATCATGGCAGAATTTACGCCATCTGGCAATGCTAGCGGCAGACAGGTCATATCTACCGTTGCGAGTATGCTAATTAAAAACCCCACCAGGGTGGGGTGTGCAAAGAGGGCGAGCAAAGAGCGAGCGCGACGGCGTGCGGTCGACCGTCAGACGGCGCAGCCTGGTGCTTTTCCCGGCTCTGTCTTCAGGCGAGCAAGTCGAAGCACCTGGCTTCCGACGACCCACAACGGCCCTCCGGTCAGGATTCCGACCTCCTGACCTTCCGTCGCACGCTCGACCTGTACGCCGTCGATCTGAAGCGACGTAACGAGGACCGTACGACAGACCGGCTCGTTGGGATGCTCGGGGATGACACTGCACAACGTATCGCGCAGACTGATCTGCATCCCCTTGGCCACGATGGCCGACAAGACGTCCCGGCGCGGAGGGAAATGCCGGGACACTGTTCCGACGACTTCGATCGAGAAGTCTGCGGGGACTACCGTTCCGGCTGGTGCGTCAGAGATGGCATGTTGGGGCACGTGAATCCTCCTTGTGGTTCTGCCCTGAGACTCTGGAAGCCGATCAATAACAGGTGCATCTTATTCGAGTCATATAAAAATGTCAATGAGGCGCCCATTGGACACCTCATTTGGTAATATTCGAAATAATTTATTTCAGCTGGTCAGTTAGATCGCTATTGCCCATCAACTATTCTAGACGCAGCTTCATCCATATTTTACCTAGCTCGTTTCTGCCATTACCATCCGCACCCGTACCCCAGAATGAGTCGATTGGAGAATTTTCAATAATTTCTTCATTACCCGATTCTTTTAACGCTTTCTGCACATCGCCATGCTGACGGTATTTAGCCCGAACAATTTCTTCCATAATTTGAACCTTTTTTTGATCCCAGTTTGAGATACGCTTAGTTTTATGCTGACGGGCGATTTCTTTTGCCGCATAGGCACTCCGCGCCGATTGTATTTCTGATTTTATAGCGTCGTCGTCGAATTTCGCCGCTTGGTAGGCGTGTTCCGCCGTCATAAACAAATCGCCGCGGTACTCAACCGCGTGCGCTGAAAAATTTGAGAACATGTAATATTGGGTTTCGTAGAAGGAAATTTGGCTCATGCTAAAATAAGTGTTTACATGTCAATCGCTCCACACCTTTCCTCAGTCGGGGTGGAGGGACTCGAACCCTCGACCTCGTCGACCCGAACGACGCGCGCTAGCCAACTGCGCTACACCCCGGCTGAAGAAACGTGTTTTTAAAAGTCCATCCTAGCATATCAGATTTAACCCGAAAAATAAAGGCCAATTGACGACTGGCTGGGTTTTGTTCTGTAATTATGTTTTTTGTTAAACCTTAGCAAAATTCGGTGCATAACTGGTGCACATCCCGGCATTGACAAAAGCCCATTTATGAACTAAACTCATCAGCTCTAGATTTCGAGGGGTTGCGCCTTCCATAAATCAACACCTGGGTCTGCATCAGAAAGGAGTGTCCGCCATGAGGACGCACACGGCTCTGAGGGGAGAAATCCGGTTGGCCAAGCCGACCGTTGATGAGGTGTCTCGGGCGAACATCAACGCCCAGCTGCTCTGCCAGGGATTTTCTTTCTTCACGTGCTTGATGTTCCTCATGAACGTGATGGAGGCGATCCGACTCCTCCCGTGGCTGCAAGTGCTGCACGCCGACCACTGGCAGGTTCCGTTCGTCACCGTGACGATGTACTGCGCGTTTCTGGCCATGTATGTCTCCAACAAGGAGGTCATGCGCTGGTCACATACGAAACGCATCACTCGCCGCGGTGGCCGCTGGGTCATCGCCTGGTGGACCATGTTTTTCCTGATCTCGCTCGGCTCGATGATCTTCGAGACCGTTAAGATCCCGAGGCACCTGGCCGAACAGTGCTTCGTGGTCCTGGTCCTCTTCATGGGGTCCGAGACGATGAAGAAGTTCTACATCAGGAAATACCTGGGCGCCAAACCTTCGACTGAGGCATAGCTGCCGCTACCAACACGACGGCTGAGGGTACCAACTATCGTACCCTCCTTTTTTGTATAAAAAAAGCCCGAGATACCACGTGAATGGTCTCGGGCAGCCACCACAGATCCCGCCGCCTCCTCGGCTGGCCGGATAAGGGTGAACGCGGCGATAATGCCGGATGTGACTGGACGGCCGAACTCAGGCGGCCTTGTTTCCCTTCACGCCGGCGCCATACAGAATCTCATGGGCGATGTCATAGATCACCTGGTCAACGGGGGTGCGGCAGTCGATGAGCAAGCCGTCGTGCAAGTCGACCGCCCGGAGTAGTCGGTCCTCTTCCCGAAGACTGCCCCAGCCAACGATCGCCTCACGCAGTTCGTTCATGTCTTCTTCTGAGGCCCGGATACCATGACGCTCCAGAATGGAGTCGAGGACTTCCCAGCCGCCGGCCAAATGAGCGATGTTCGAATAGGGCGAGCCGTTCAAGGCCGCAAGCAGCGGGTCATCTTTCGTACCGAAGGTGGCCGGCAACACTATGGTAGCCACCTCCGCGACCTGATAGCCTCTGGCCCGAGCCAATGCTCCGTTGACATAGAGCAGGAACTGAGCCTGACCGATCGGCCGCGGGATGAAACCGAAGGCCCCCTGGCTGAGCGCCCGGCGTCGGCATTCGCGAACCTTCGCCTGGTTCGGCACATCAGCCATGAAGTAGAACGGTGGGATGGGCCGGTCGCGGATCTGTTCGAGCTCGTTCAGCAGCCGGTTCGTGTTTGAGTCGAACCAATCGGCCAGAACGATCGCGGGCTGGCGCTCGAGAATGAACCGCTTGGCCGTGCTGAATTCCGATACGCCAATCACTTGATACCCGAGGAGCGCGGACAAGAACAGGTTGAGCCGCTCGACATTCGTGTCAAAAATCAGAATCCACTGCATGGTGCACCTCCCTTGTTGACTCACAACAAAAAGAGCCTCAAAGGAGGCGCCTGATCGGGACTAATCCTAATAGTCCCCGAGCTTTAGTAACACTAACCAAATGCCGGTTACGCTACTGGCTCCTGACGGTCCGCGTCCTCCCTAGCCCATTGGCGTAGGAGGAGCAAGCGTCCAAATTACAGACCGCCGATCAGCGCCTCATTTCCCATCACCTGGTGATGGTATGAACAGGTTAGCAAATCCTTTGTCTATTGTCAATACCTCGCGTAAAATAACAAAAAACTTGACAAATTATAAAGTATGATGATATCATACCCTGCTGTTCTTTCGACAACGCATTCTCTCCAGCAGTAAGGTTTTTCAAACATCATCAGGACTTCCGCGTTTGCGCCGAATGCAAGGCGACATCGAGTATTCGGCCGAAACCGTAGTATGACTACGGTGAGGTCGAAACGGAGATGGCAACAAAGCAGTCGGCCAAACCGTCAGGCGTAGCAGCAAAAAGTCGGGCTTTGCCCGACTTGACAGCTGCGAGCGCGAAAGTCCTGACGGCTTTACCGCTGGAGAGAATCAAAGGATGGTGGTCACAAAGAACCTCCGTGGATCGCGGTTCGTCGCGCGATTCACCCTTTGAGCCTCCAGGCTTAATTAACCTAAGCCTACGCCCATGATCCGCTTCCTGTTTTTCCTCACCCTGACCATCATCCTGCTCAAGTTGTTCCTTCCTGAAGTTGCTGTCCCCGCTCTCGCGATCATTCATTCTGGTCTGGCGATGGTCGGGACAATGCTTCAGAATCTCCTCGAAACCTTTCCTCGCGCGTAAGCTCGAGAAAACGTTTCAAGCCCCTTGCGACCTTCTGGTCCGGGGGCTTCAGTTTTTTATCGTAACTTTTTCCGAACCCTCAGTTTCTTCGATAACCGAGTTTATTTCAATTCGCGAAGAGCGTTCGTTGCCTCGCGAAGAAGCGTTTTTGCCTGATGGAATGAATCGCGCGCATTCTGAAGATCGCCTTTTCCATTTTTGAACAGGTCGTGTGCAGCTGCAACATCGTCAATTTTCATATTTGAGAAATCGCGTTCAGCTGTGGCCAGAAAACTGGCGCCGTTCGCTAACGCTGTTGTGGCACGATCGATCTTCCCTTGGATCTCATCGACTGAACGACTCGCCGCCTCAGCTTCGTTAACCTTCGCCTGGAGAGCAACCTTCAAAGAATCAAGCGTTTCTTGATACGTCCGCAGACGATCGATGACAGCGAGTCCGCGTATCTGGGGCATGAAAACAGCGTAGACGCGATAGCTGGTTATGATCGAGCGAACCTTTTCACGGACCGTTTCGAAATCAGTGCCCGCCTGGATTTCAGCCTTCAAAGCGTTGAGGCCGTTTTCGGCGTCATTGATCCGAGTAATCAAGGAATCCTTCAGGGTTGGTTCAAGCTTCACCGCCTGATTTAATATTTTCTTCAGCTGCTCAAGCGACGTAATGCGTCGGTCAATCATATCAGCGCCGAGCGCTTTGACTTTTTCCAACTTCTCTTCCTGCGTTTTCGCGTTTCGATATTCATTGAGCGCGTCAACCTTTTGTACAGCTTGCGTAACGACCGGCCAGGAGAAAAACAGTGCAAAAACGCCGAGACTGATCAGACCAATTGTTTTACCGTACCGTTTGTTCATATCAAGAATGTAAATAATTATATCTCTATACTGTCGTCGCTCGTATCGAGATTTTCGAATTCATCATATTCGGTATCAACATTTTTGCCCACCGCATCAGCGCTGTTTGTTAACGTCTCAATATCCTGGAGATTACGATTGAACGATGCGCTCACGTTTCCGTTATTGCCTTCTTGGGCAGGATTGCTGTTCGAATTGCCGTTGTTCGTAGCCTCGGTCGGTGATGATGCTTGATTTGTATTTTCAGTCTTGCTTTTTCCGCAACCAATAATGAAGCCGACGGAGATAAGAACGAGCGCGCTAGCGATGATTTTTTTCATATTGATTTGTGAATATTCAGACAGCAAAATTATAACATAACGCCGTTAATACGTATTTACTGACATAAATTGAATGATTTATTATGTAAAATTTATTTGGCTAATATTAAACAATATATTGCAATAATGATACATGTCATCAGGTAAATTCGTTGAAAAACATTAATAATTAACACAATTTTGTTGTTTTTTTGTGTATTTTCGTTATAATTATTGGGTAAATGTTAATAACTAAAAGAGACGTATGCCAAAATCAATGACAAAGTCTCAACTGTTCGCGGTCTTGGCCGACAAATCAGGACGCTCCAAAAAGGAGGTCGCTGACTTCATGAACATCCTCGTGGAAACGGCCTACGCGGAAACAAAAGCCAAGGGTGAATTCACCCTGCCCGGTCTTGGCAAATTGGTCAAGAAAAACCGCGCCGCTCGCCAGGGTCGCAACCCAGCGACTGGTGAAACGATCCAGATCCCGGCGAAAACTGTAGTGAAATTCCGAGTGGCCAAACAAGCCAAGGACACCATTCTTTAAAAAAAGAATCACGTTTACTACAACAAAAAGGCCGCCGCGTGGCGGTCTTTCTGTTTGTCACAATGGATAACACCGCTTCACTTGTCGGGCGACCAGCCAGAAGCGCGCTGGCTGATTTTATCCAGCTGGAGACGATCAAGAATCGTATTAATCTCCTCGCCTTGCGCGAGACGCGGCTGTGCATAGTCTTCAATCATGATCGGCGTAAATTCGACATTCGTTACCGTTGATCCGGCCAGTAAAATTTCGGCCACGACGCCCTGCTGCGTTTCAGTCGACCACATTTGATCAAAGACAAAATTTCCTAAACTATAGATGATGAGCTTGCCCTGATATTCCTCGACGCTTTGAACAACATGAGGATGATGGCCAATGACCAACTCGGCGCCGGCCTCAATGGCCGCGTGGGCAAAAGCAGTCTGCCGCGCATTGGGGCCAGGGACGTATTCCGTACCTGAATGCATTGACACAAAAACAACGTCAGCTTTTTGTTTCGCTGTTTCAATATCTTTCTTCAACGTATTGATATTCATCAGAGCAGTCCCGGCCCGACTGGAACTCGCTTCATACGACGCCGGTACGACATCGCTGTCGTTGTAGGCAAGGAAGGCAATGCGCGTGCCGGCGCGCTCAACTATTTTCGGAGTATGCGCCTCTTCACCATTCTTCCCAGCCCCAACATATTGGATTCCAGCCTTTGTCAGATAATCAAACGTATCAAGCAGGCCTTTCTGTCCGTAATTTGGCGTATGATTGTTCGCCAGCGAAAGAATGATGAGCTCATTATCCTTGAGGGCGTTTTCAACGCCGGGATCAGCCCGGAACATCATCGTTCCGCTTTTCACAACCGGCCCCTCGGTAATCGAAGTTTCGAGATTGCCAAAAGCAAAATCGCCCGAGGTTAATATTCCGGTGGTTTTTTCGAAGGGGTACCCGATCCCGTGCTCACGTATTTTCTGACCGACTGTCCGCGAAAGCATGATATCGCCAACTGCGATAAGGGTGGTTCTTCCAGACCGAGTTGGCGGAGAAGTATTGGTACCGGAATTATCTGACGCACCCTTTGAGGTACCGGCTAAGAGACCCAAAGGGCTGGAAACCGGCGTATGCCTACTCGCCACAATAATTATTGCGCCAGCAATGAGCGCAACTATGCATCCGATAACAACGTAGACCGTGCTGAATTTTCGATTGGCACGACTCATTTTCCCCCGGTATGAATAGTATTTTTCTGATCCCATTCTTTTTATCGAATAACCCGTTGATATAGTCCTGTCAGGGAGGCCGAATCAAGTGCGTGTTTTTTTACCTCAGCCACAAATGTTTCCCGGTTTAATCCCTCGACATGTTCAATCCCCAGCGCATAGATCGTGAAAATATACCGATGCTCGCCGCGCGGTGGACATGGTCCGTGGTAGCCGGGTCGGCCAGAGTCATTCTCGATCTCATCAGCGCCGGCTGGACAAGAGGACTGCTCAGGAATTTCGTGTACCGTTGGTGGAATATTGACGATGAGCCAATGGGCGAACTCGCCGATGGTCGCATCCGGATCAAGGCAGGTTACGGCAAAACTTTTCGTCCCCTCGGGTGCGCCCTCCCAAGATAAATGCGGATTTACTCCTTCGCTGTCGCAGGTGTATTTTGACGGAATTTTTCCGCTGTCAATAAAATTATGACTCATTAGTCGCATCATGGCATTTTCGTTAATGGTTAATCAAATTCATTAAGGCTGTGGTTCCAGGTGCAATACTCGCAGTTGCTGTGCCGTTTCGGAATTGGCCCGCGCAATACCCGCACCGCTTCGCTGAATAATTTTTTGGCGCGTGCGACGTCAGTGCTCAGACGGATAACCTTGGTTCGAAATGTCACCTCACCGTTTTGCCTGACCTCATGGGGATAATAGTACAGCAAATAGGCGAGATTCTTTGTCGGATAGCCGTTTTCAGATAAAAGCAAGGTGTAGGCGTCGAGCTGGGCTTGATAATACCGTTCTGAGTCCCCCTCTTTTGGCGCGCTCCCCCTCGTTTTATAATCAAGCGGGATGTACGTGCCATTATCAAAGAGGCATTCGTCAAGCGCGCCGAAAAGTACGGCGTTCATCGCAGTGTCTTTATATTCCATGCCGGTGCGCCAATTTCGCCATTTATTCATCAAAGCCAGGTCAGTCATGAGTTTGCCTTCTACTTGTCCGGCGAGTTCAGGCGGCATGGCGTCGCGTTTTCGGAAGCTGTCCATGTAGTCCTTGATGACCAGATCCATCCCGCCGGGCAAAGACGGGAATATTCCGCGCGGCCGATGGATGCCTTTATTGTGATGCAGCCAAAAACAGCGCGGACATTCGCGGTAAAGATTCAGGCCAGTGCTTGGTGAAAGCCGGATCATTTTTTCATTCATAGACTGTTTCATAGTATCAAATATGGATATTTGTGTCATCTGTATTATCGTACCGTTATTTGATCGGGATTGACGCACTGATCTTTCGTAAACTCCCCCACCCGCGTCCGCTCCAAAGCGAAAATATAGCCACCGACACCGAGGGCCCGACCGAGATCCCTGGCCAGGGAACGGATGTAGACGCCCGGTCCGGTGACGACGCGCAAGACGACGTCCGGCCAGGCATATGAAACCAACGTAATTTCTTTTACCGTGACCATTCTCGGCTCCAAGATAACGGCTTGATTCTGACGGGCGTATTTATAGGCTTCCCGTCCCTTGATCTTTACGGCGCTATATTTCGGCGGCATCTGCTCGATCTGACCGACAAATTGTGGCAAAATTTCTTGAATCTGCTCACGACTCGGCGGTGTTTCAATTGCCTGTTTCGTTTTTTCGCCCTCCGCGTCGTCGGTCGTGCTTTCCTCGCCGAGCCGGATAGCGGCAAGGTATTCTTTCTCCTTGGCCACCTCTGCCGAAAGTCGCTTCGTCGCGTTGCGGCCGATGGCCACAACCAAAACGCCGCTGGCGAGCGGATCGAGTGTGCCAGCGTGGCCGACTTTTTTTATGCCGGTGCGACGACGGATATCCTCAAGGATGTCGTTCGAGGTCGGACCGACAGGCTTATAGACGGCAAAGATATTTGTCACCTCCTAAGACTACCGTGCACGTAGCGGTCTGTCAAAAACCGGCTTACGCGCCCTTTCCCTCGCGGGCGAGCTTTTTCGCGATTGCCTGGTCTAAGGTTTTTTTTCGTATCCGGATCGATTTCGGCGTGACTTCGACTAATTCATCGTCACTGATATACTCCAGGGCATCCTCGAGGCCCATTTCCTTTGGCCGATTGAAATGTTCGGCGCTACCGTCGCCCTTCGAACGCATATTTGAAAGCTGCTTTGTTTTACAAACATTTACGTGAATATCATCCTCGCGCGAATTTTGCCCCACAACCTGGCCTTTATACACCTCGACGCCCGGACCGATGAAAAACGTGCCGCGGTCCTGGACGTTGAGTAATCCGTAAAGATTTGAAACACCGCTTTCGTGGGCGACAAGTGAGCCCTGTTCGCGCTCATGCCAGTTGCCCGGATCAGGAAAATAGCCCTCAAACAGGGTATTCATGATGCCGAGACCGCGCGTATCCGTCAGAAATTCACTCCGGAAACCAAAGAGGCCTCGGGTGGGAATGACAAATTCCAAATAACTGATGCCCTCGCGGGTTTGGAAATCGTGCATTTCCCCGCCCCGACTGCCCAGTTTTTGGATAACAGCGCCGCTGTGAGGCTCAGGCACTTCGACAAAAACGCGCTCGAATGGCGCCTGAACAACGCCGTCAACCGTCCGAAGAATCACGTGCGGCCGGGAAACCTGCAGTTCATAGCCCTCGCGCCGGAGCCGTTCAATCAAAATGGCAAGGTGTAATTCACCCCGACCGGACACTGCCCAGCCGCCCGAGGGGCTGTCTTCCACTCGGAGGGCTAAATCCGTTTCTAGCTCCTTTTCCAAGCGCTCGTTAATCTGCCGCGAGGTGCAATACTGTCCCTCCCGGCCGGCAAACGGCGAATCATTCACGCGCAGCGTTATTTTTACGGTCGGCTCTTCAATATCGAGCAGTGGCAGTGCGATCGGATTTTCGTCATCCGCGATCGTTTCGCCGATCGTCACGTCGGGAATGCCGGCCAGAGCGACAATATCGCCGGCCGAGGCCTCGGTCACATCGACGCGTTCAAGGCCGGTATACGTCATGAGCGAAACAAGGCGGTATTTCTTTTGAATCCCTGACCGGCTGATATGGGTAATCGTGTCACCTGACCGAATCACTCCCTGAGCGATGCGACCAGTCGCTATCCGGCCTTTGTACGCATCAGCGCCGATTGAAGTGATCAGCAGCTGCAGCGGTTTGGCGGGATCGCCAGTCGGCGCCGGTATTTCATTGAGGATGGCGTCAAAAATCGGGGTGATATCGGTCAAACTGGCCAGCTCTGCCGTGAGACCAGCCCGGCCCTCTTTCGCCGAGGCGTAGAGCACGGGAAAATCGAGCGTCCGGTCATCCGCGCCCAACTCGACAAACAGGTCAAACGTCCGATCAAGCACTTCGGCTGGACGGGCATCGGGTTTATCGATCTTGTTCACGACCACGATGATCCGCAGACCCATGGCCAGGGCTTTTTTCAGAACAAAGCGCGTTTGCGGCATCGGCCCTTCTTTCGCGTCGACGAGCAGTAAGCAACCGTCAGCCATGTTTAACACCCGCTCCACTTCGCCGCCGAAATCGGCGTGACCGGGTGTATCAATAATATTAATCTTAATGCCCCGCCAGACAACCGATGCGTTTTTTGAAAAAATGGTAATCCCGCGCTCACGCTCCAGGTCATTCGAATCCATAATCAAATCAGTCCCGGCGACTTCTTTATTCAGCCAGGTTTTTGATTGGCGCAAGAGCGCGTCGACAAGTGTTGTTTTGCCATGATCGACGTGAGCGATAATGGCGACATTGCGAATATTCATTGTGGTATGGCGGTAAAAAAAACGCCGGGGCAGCCCGACCTGGGACTTCATGAGTATATCGGATTTTGGCGCGATGTCAAGCCGTACGCCCAGGGAATAATAACCCTTTGCCTACCCCTCGCCGTTCCCCGATGCCGGATTAAGCCTCCAGAATATTGATAATCCCCTGAACCATCGCTGCGTGCCGATTCTCATCGGCAATAATCCCCTCTAAAATCTTCAGGTCGGCCGGATCAGATATGCTTGGCAAAATTGATTGATAAAGACCCCCGGCATTCAACTCCATCTCTTTCAATTCGGCAAATTCTCTGATGAGTGTTGTCCGATAATCATTCATATGTCCTAGTATTTATCCAGTATATTTTGTAACAGTTTTCCGTGGCGGACCGACTCATTCAACAGAATATCAAGGATATTTATTATCTTGTCTTTTTTTTCTTCGTCTAATTCCCCAAACTCTCTTGTTTCAGCAATCCGGCGCGCCAAGACATTAACAAATTCTTCCTCAAACGTAACCCCACTTTTAATAAGATCTGTACGTGGTTTATGCTCCATATGATTCACTAACGTAGCTGGTTAGATTTCCACGACCGCAGCCACGGCTTTTATTTGATGATAAGCGGTTTTTTCCAGATTTTTACGAATCGACGTCAGCCAAAAGAAGACTAAAATTGCTACGACCGCTACAATGGCTAAAATAATAATTTGCTTTTTCATGGTTTCAGTATATCACGCGATGTCCTTTACCGCAAACAACCGCTAAGAAAAAACGGGGCTCTTCAAACAAGCCCCGCCACGGTCCAGCCGTCGATCAGACGACTAGCCGCTACTCCTTCGCAGCCCCGGCTCCGCCAGCCGCAGCCTGGACGGCCTCGCCGCCTCCGCCGCCCGCGCCAGCCTCGCCGACGACCGTCTCGGCACCCGGCTTCTTGCCCGCGTCGGTCTCGTCGATCACCGTCTCGGCACCCGGCTTCTTGCCCGCGTCGGTCTCGTCGATCACCGTCTCGGCGGGACCCTTGCTGATCGGCTCGACGTTGACGATGTCGCCGTCCTGGATGATCGCATCCGGCTTGATCTCGCCGTCCTTCGCGCTCACCAGGCGCTGGGTCTCCAGATCGAACTCCACGCCGGCCGCCGCCAGTACCTGCTCCGCCGTCATGCCCTCCTGGAAGTCCACCGCTTTCACCGTCGCGACCCGAATGGCCATGTTCTGACCCTCCTCCCTGTCTGGGTGTGCGTCGTGGCCGAAAACCTCGGCCTGGGTACAACAATGGACATCCTACAATAACCGCTGAAAATGTCAAGTTAGCAAAAAACCATCCGCATTAGGATGGCTTTTTGCCTATGAAATGGCCTGTTGTATGATCAAATGGCTGACAAACCGAGTAGCGCGAGAAAGATAACTATCACCAAATAATATTTTCTGGGGATCCTCACTTCCTCAGGCGCAAGTGCGCCGTGGCGAATAAAATACACTGAAAAATTCACTATGCCCAGACACAGAGCGGCCGTGCTCACGCCTAATAGAACGATCAAGGAATTTTGTAGCGCCGGCGTCAGCGGCAGATCGACAGCCTTTTTTAATATCACCGCTATTACCACGACGCCAATAAACAGCAGTGTGCCAGCCCAGTAAAATATTTTGGCGAAAAGCTTTTGCATCGACCGCCTTCGATTTATTGTAGTCCGCATAGGAGAATAATGTTACGGGTGAGGAATTATGGCTTACGATATCTTTCGGCGTTGAACCATTTCTTTCTTTGACGCCGGTATGGGCTTGAGTTTATATTTGGTTTTTCTCTTTTCTGCCTCTACTTTGAGCGCAATGCGTTTCTTTACCTGATCAACGATTGAATCAAGATCCCAGTTCGCTTTTTGGAGATAGTCAAAGGCGCCCAGCTGTATTGCCCTGGCGACCCGATCTGAGCCCGGTAAATGCGTCAATAGAATTACCATCGCATATCGCCCCCAGCGATCTTTGCGCAGCTCGGTTAACATGCTGATGCCGTCCATCTTCGGCATCTGAATGTCCAGCAGGATGATATCGGGATGTTTCTTCAACGCCAGCTCGAGCGCTTCCCTGCCGTCCTTGGCCGCATAGACCATGAAGCCGGCATCCTTCAGCGCGTCAGTAAGGACTTCGAGCGTGGCGATATTATCATCGGCAACGAGCACTGAATGCGATCGGTAGTCCTCGGCCTGTGCGTTCGCGGGTGTTTTTTTCATAATATTCATGTTTAGTATACTCTTTTTTTATTCACATTGGTAACGTGAAATAAAACGTACTCCCATGGCTTTCCTCGGAAGCAACGCCGATGGTTCCATTATGCGCCTCGACAATTCCCTTGGCAATAACTAAACCAAGCCCGGTTCCCTTCTGGCCTTCTTCGTCCGTGGCCCGAGACCGGAACTGGACGAATTTGTTAAACAGCTGAGGGATATTTACCGCGGCAATGCCATCGCCGGTATCGGTAATCGCCACGACGACCGTGTCCGGGACGGCTTGAAGTTTCGGATCGTTTTTTGCCGGCAGGAACCAATGGATATTTTCATGCGCCGCTTCTTCGCTCCAGGACCGTCCTTTTTTATGAACGAAACATTGGATTGTTACCGTCCCGCCGCCATGCGTATATTTGAGAGAATTTGAAATTAAATTACCGAGCACCTGACCGATCCGAACGGTGTCGCCATTGATTTCTTCTGGCAAATTTGCGGCCAGCTGAACCTGGAGATCGATTTCCCGATTCTTGGCTAACGGCTCATAGAAAGCGGCTTTATCCTTTATTGTGGTGGCAATATTCATCGGCTCGAGGTGGACCTCAAACCGACCGGATTCGAGCTTTGCCACATCGAGCAGGTCGTTGACCAGATTGAGCATGCTGACTGCGTTTTTTTGAATCAGCTGATTATACTGGCCTTGGGTTTTTTGGTCTTTGGCTGTTTTCTTCTTATCGAGGTATTGCGTCATCATTTTAATCGCTGCCAGCGGTGACCGGAGCTCATGAACCATCATGGAGGTGAAGTCCTCGCGGAGTTTTTCTAATTCCTTATCATGGGTGATATCGTGGAAAATCACCACGCCGCCCAAGACCGCGCTGGCATTTAAACCGATCGTCCCTTTGACCGGCGAGACGAAAATCTGAAATGAGCGATCCCCAATAATCACGTCGTCAGCCAACAACGTTTTATCAAGCTTGACGCTTTCCTCGAGCCGTCCGCGAATATCAAACTTGCCGCCGAGACGGTCGATAAAATCAAAAATGGTTACCTCCTGGCGGTCAGTGAGGCCGATGATCTGCCGGGCTACCGGATTCACCACGACGACGCGATAATCGCGATCAGTCATCACAACCCCCTCGGTCATGCTCGCCACCATGGCGTTCAATTTTCGCTGCTCGATCGTGATGACCTCCTGCAACCGCGTCACGGCCTGAGAAGCCTGCCGAGTTATTTTATAGAGAATGGTAGTCTCTTCTTCCTTGTACAAACCCGCTATCGTGTGCGCGACGGTCAGAACACCGACGACCTTTTCGCCGATGACCAGCGGAATGTTAAAAAACGACTGTACCGGCGCGTCAGTTTCGTCGACGACGATCGCGCCCGACAAGACTTCTTCGACCGTCATCTTTTGCATGTCTTTGTTCAGCAGGGCGGAGAGCGATTTTTGCATCCGATCCTTTATGTCGTTGATAAATTTTCGGGAGACCGACTTCTCAAGATGAACTTTGAAGATGAGTTTCTCCGGCTCCAGGAGCATGTACGAAACAGCACTGTACTCGATAAACTGGTGGAGCGAACCGGTAATAATGTCAACGATGTTCTGAACATTGAGCGAGTAGCCGATCCGGTCGCCGAGCTCTTTTAAGATCGACAATTCAAACATGCGCCGTTCCATGTGGCGCGCCTTATCTTCCAAGATTTTACGCTGACGATAAAAATGCCGGCAAAAAAAGACTCCAAAAACAAGCGCGGTAATGCCCAGGAGTCCAATAATAATAGATGCGAAATTCATAGTACGTACCTCAACGGCCGCAACCGTTGTTTATGACAACGTCCTTATCCCGCTCGCTTGGATTATTTTGTAAGCTTTTTCGCTTCTTGCTGCGCTTCATTGAGAACGCGGAGGCTCCAGACGAACGTTACGAACCAAATCAGAAACACGGGCAGGCCCAGCCAGACCATTTTTTCGTCCTTGAGCATTAAGACGGTCGTCACCACGCCGAGACAATACATGCCAGTGAGCATGGAAATGACCAGCACCTTCGTTACTTTACCGACGAGCGAGCCCTTCACGAGCCGATACACCGCCCGGCCCCGCACAAAAAGATAGACACTGCCGCCGACGAGAACCGGCCAACCGACAAAAAGAATAATTGATCGCACAATAGTCTCCATAGGGTTAGGTATCAGTTAAAAAGACGCTAATAAAAGCTATTTTTGTATGCCTGGATAGCGAGCGAAAACTGAGCCGAGCGCATTTTTTACAATCTGTCCCGACAGGTCGACATACTTATCGACTAATTGCTGGATAAGCTGCTGAGGATCGCCGTCTATCCCCGTCACCTTTCCATCATTCGTTACCTGAATACCCGGCACGCTTCGGGCTTTTAGCACGGCAATGTCCGGACCGAGGATGATCGCCTGTTTGGCGATAATTTCCGAAAGAAGGTCCTTGTATTGCTGTTCGAGTTGTTCTGCCATAGGTCGAATATTTATTTATTATACTCCACTTATCTATTATAACATATTTTTTCAATCTTCGCAAGTTTCTGTTTGAAACAGACGCATTTCAACTCAATGCAAAAAGAGGGGTCAGCCTCCTTTTATAATCGGATGAAATTTATCCTAACGGAGATTGCAATGAATTAGTCGTCAAAGCTTTTCGCAACCATCCGGAGATGCTAATACGATTGGGCAAAAATACCTTTACGACTGGCCGGCCGGCCGGTTTTTACGCACTTGCCTGGCCGGGTCTGGCCGTCAATAGAAATGCAGCGTATGGTGGCGTTCGTTTCCCTCTTTATCTGGGCTTCAATATCCCCTTCCTCAGACCAATAGGCTTCGACGAACTTCCCGGCTGCGATGGCCGCTGTAAACGTCTTCCACGAATCGGTGCTGATTGTCCGCTCCTGTCGAAATGCGAGCGCCCGGTGATACAGGTCAGCCTGTATCGTGGTCAACAACTTATCGACGACGTCCGCGAGACCGTGGAAAGCGGCTTTTGTTTTCGCGCCGGTGTCCCGACGGACTATCACCGCTTCTTGGGCCTGGACATCTTTCGGGCCGAGCTCAATCCGGACGGGAATGCCTTGTTTCTCCCAGGTGAAAAACTTTTCGCCCGGACGCAGATCCCGTTCATCGACCTGGGCCCGAATTGATTTTTCGGCCAGCGACATCTTCAATTTTTCCGCTGCCCGCGACGTCGCCGACTGATCCGGCTTCGACGAATATATGGTCGTTATGACAACCTGGAGAGGGGCGATCCGGGGAGGCAAGATTAAGCCGCGATCGTCGCTGTGCGTCATGATCAAGCCGCCGATTGACCGCGTGCTCAAACCCCAGCTCGTCTGCCAGCCATACTGGAGTTTATTGGACCGATCAAGGAATTGGATCTTAAAGGGTTTAGAAAAATTCTGACCAAGGTTATGAGAAGTTGCCAGCTGCAGCGCCTTACCGTCCTGCATCATCGCTTCAACCGAATAAGTCCTCAGGGCGCCGGCAAATTTTTCTGATTCTGACTTGACACCCGTTACGACCGGCATGGCCATTTCCTTTTCAGCGACTTCGCGGTAGATCTCCAGCATCTGACGCGCCCGCTCATCAGCCTCTCCTTCTGTTTCATGGACAGTGTGTCCCTCCTGCCAAAGGAATTCCGTTGTTCGTAAAAAAAGCCGTGTTCGTAATTCCCAGCGAACCGCGTTTGACCACTGGTTGATGAGCAATGGCAAGTCGCGATAGGAATGAATCCAATTATGAAAGGTCTCGTACATGATCGTTTCCGAAGTCGGCCGCACAATCAACGGTTCTTCCAGTTTTTTTCCACCAGCCTGCGTTACGACTGCAACCTCCGGAGCAAAACCTTCGATATGCTCGCCTTCTCGTTTAAGGAAGCGTTCCGGGATAAATAAAGGAAAATAGGCGTTACGCACACCGGTTGATTTGAAACGGCCATCCAGCAGCTGTTGGATGCGCTCCCAAATGGCATAGCCGTTGGGCTTAATAACCATGCACCCCTTTACCGGACTGTGCTCCGCCAGGTCAGCCGCCGCAATAACATCAAGATACCACTGGGCATAGTCTTCGGCGCGCGTGGTAATCGTGTTTTGCTTGGTTGTTTTTTCGTTTGTCACAGCTTTCGACATAGCATAATTATAGCGGTTTTCGGGTACTATGCAATTCTTCTTGATTTCGGATTTATAACTGAAAATGGGTGCGGTCTAAACAAAGGGAGGTGGTTGCTGGCCGGAGCGAAGGGAATCGCCCCGCACCAGAGGACGCCTTACTTTGCCTGATTTCGATAAACGTTCGAGGGGTATATCACTACATGGCAGGGGCGGAAGGTGTCGCGCCCTCGTTTCTGGTTTTGGAGACCAGTGTTCTACTGTTGAACTACGCCCCCATCATGTAATGATATCATTTCATGCGCTCTATCGGTACGCGGCTGGAGACCTACGCCTGCCTGCGCTCATCGCGGTATTGCTTGTTATCTGCTTTTTATCTTCAGCCATTCGTTGGCAATTTCCTGTTGATCAAAAAATTTTAATTTTCCGGTCGCGCTCGGTGAAGCAAAAAGAATTGTTTGAATCACCACTTTATATGAATGCGCCGCTTGAATCACCGCCAGTGCGGCCACACTCGCCTCTTTCAAGAGCCAACTCATCATCGAACGAAATCGAGCGGCGCTCGTCTGCTGAACCGGTAAGCGGCTGAAATCAATCGCGATTCCCCAGCGCTTATTTGGAAATTGCGTTTGGAAAATTTTCAGCTGTTCTTCCAACCAAAGCATCTCGCCGACTGAGGCCTCATGGCTAGCGCTATCAGCACCTAACCGGATTTCGATTATTTCATCAACAACCTTCCAGGTCGTGCCAGTCTCTGGATAGCGAGCGTCCGTGCCGGTCATGCTTATTTTGTTTCTTTATGAACAGTATGCTTGCCACACCAAGTACAATATTTCTTGAGTTCGAGCCGATTTTTCAGGGTCTTCTTGTTTTTGTGCGATTGATAGTTGGTGTGTTTGCAAACCGTGCATTCGAGCTTGATGAGGTTGTCCTGGGACATAAGGATGGTTTATTAGAATAATAGATGATTGATTTATTGGTTTATCGATTGATTAGTTAATTTGTTTATTGGTTTTACTGGCTATTTCAACTGTTACTGTTTTGTGAGTTTATATGAGCAATGAACTTATTTAAAGCTTTTTGCCAGGCTTTCTGATTTGGTTTGCGACGTTCGTCTGGAGCCGGAGAGAGGATTCGAACCCCCGACCTTCGCTTTACAAAAGCGTTGCTCTACCAACTGAGCTACTCCGGCAAATTACCAAACATTTTGACATTATGCAATACCTTTCCCGTAACTTATACCTCGTATCGTGGAATGATGTCAATCGGCGGCTCTTCATAGGGATGGGCTTTTTTCAGGGCGGCAACGACATCTTTGACTTTATCCTTGTGGCAAAGTACCTGGATTATCTCCTCGTTAACTTCTTCGTGCGTCCCAATAACACCAATGGCGGGTTTTGCACCGGCCAGGGGCGTAAATCGGCCGATTGAAATCCAGGAACCGCTGCAATGCGAGTAATTACCAACCTTCCCAGCCCCGGCATCGCCGAGCGCTTTCCGTATCCGTTCGGCCTCTGCCACCGGGACAGCCGTCTCAATTTTCACGTAGACTGATTCTTTGAGCATAGCTGAAGTGTAACAAAAATTATCAAAAAATCCTAATCACGAAGTTGCGGTTTGATGACCGACAGCATCGTCTCAACTCGAGTCGTCCAGGAATGCGGTTTCACGGCCGCTTTGCGCATCAGGCGTTGTTCTTGGCTGTCAGTCGCGAGCGCCTCGTCGATTTGCTGGCTGAAATATTCGTCGTCCGAAGCGACTCGAATCATGCCCGGAAACATTTCCAATCCGGCCACCGGCGTCGAGACCACCGGCAAACCGCAGGCCAGGTATTCATAGAGCTTCAGGGGATTCATGGACTTCGTAAAAGGATCAACTTTATGCGGGATGATACCAATATGAAAATGCGTCAGGTATTTTGGCAGTTCATCATACGGCTTCTGGCCAAGAAAATAGACATTGGACAACCTCTGCAGTTTCGACTGATCGACATCTGGCCAGACGACGCCGACAAAAACGAATGATTTATTAGGATTTTTTTCGGCGACGCGCTGGATTAATTTCAGATCTATCCGGTGCTGGATTACGCCGACATACCCGATGATTGGTGCCGGAATGCCAACGAGATCGTCAGGAAAATCAGGCCGGCCCTGCCACCGCTCGTAATCAACGCCGTTTGGTATCCAATGAACATTTGTTTTATTTCCGAACAGCAGGCGCAAATCATCGGCGACGGTAAAAATGCAGTCCGCTTTTTCGCTGATCAGGGCATAGTTGCGTTCGAGTTTCTCGCGCTGTGCCTGATATGACGAATGATTGCGCCAGTCGTCAACAGCGTCGAAAACAGTCAGCCGGTCCGTAAAGAGCGTAAAAGGCTTCGTATAGAGAGGCAAATAAGACCAAAGCAGGGGCGAATCGAGCCCGACCTTTCGGACGGCCCGCTCAATGCTCCGCATCGCCAACCCTTCTGACACGACCGAATCAATGGTGGAAAATGTGTAGAGCTTGTCGCGGTGACGGCCCAGCCGGGAGGCGTCGATTTGAACAAGCCGATTCGTAAAATCCCGATACAACACCTTGCCTTTCATGCCGAAGGCCTGTGACTCTAAATATGATTTTAATCCCCGCTTCAAGGAAAATGGCAGATAATCAACGGCCAACACCCGTCCGATCTCGGGCCGGGCTAACAGGTTTTTAAGGACATGAAAATTTCGGTTGACAATGCCGCTTTGCCATTCCTGGAAACTGGACATGTTCAGCATTAATACATCAATTGGTTTCATGGCAGTCGTTCAATCAATTGTCGTACGACGCGGGCGCGCGTCTCCCAGTTAAACTCTTTTTCGACTCGCGCTTGGCCGGCGCGTCCGAGCCGAACGGCAAACGCCTGGTCGGTCAGCAATCGGTCAATTGCCTGAACCAGCGCCGGCTGATCGCCCGGTGAGACAAGAAGTCCGGTTTGACCGTCGATAATCGCTTCAGCGACGCCGCCGCTCTTCCCGCCAACGACTGGCTTGCCATAGGCGTTCGCTTCGAGATAGACAATGCCAAATCCTTCAACATCTCGATTTGAGAGTTCGCGCGACGGCATGCAAAAAACATCGCAGTTTTGATAATAGGCCGGCAGTTCTTCGTCCGGTATCCGGCCAGCAAAAATCACCTGCCCGGCTACCTGACATTCATCGGCCAAATGGTGCAGTCGCTGTTCGTCCGGCCCAGCGCCGACAACCACGTAGACCAGTTGCGGATGGCGAGGGAGTAATTCTCCCAGTGCCCGGATAACGCTGTCTTGGCCTTTCCGTTCTTCGAGCCGTCCGACAGTCAAAAGCACCTCGCGTCCGTCTAGATTATGACGCCGACGCACTGTTTCAATCAAGCCCTGACCCGCCGCCGCGCCGAGCAAGCTGCAGGCTGGCGTCAAAACCAGTATCTTGTCAGCCGGTACGCCCAGCCGGATTATCTCCTGCTTTGTAAACTCGCTGTTGGCGACAATCGCGGCCGCCTGATTGAGTATCTTCTGGATCAGTCGTTTCTTGCGCGGCCATGCCTGCGGCGCGGTTACATCTAAGCCGTGAGAGTAGACAATATAGGGAACATGGAAAAATTTTTGCAGCAGTAATACGGCCGTGCCGATCGGCAAAACCTGACCCACGTGGATACACTCGACGTGTTCGCGCCTGACCAACCGAAAAATGGTTATCAGTAATGGCAACCATTTCGGCCAAAGCAACGGCAGGCGGGTATAAAAACTTCGCCGGATAATGCGATATGGTTCGCGACGATCAAAAAGATGGTCTTGCCTTTCCGGCGGAGCCAAGACCAGGACGCGATCGGGCGGCAATCGGCGGATAAGGTTCGTATACACCCTCGCTACCCCGCCCACGCGCGGCGGGTAGTCGAGCGTGACAAAGAGAGAGCGCTTCATGAAAATCGCCGCAGGACGACGTGAAATATCCGTTTATACTCGTTTTGGCCAAAGCCCCGAAACAGGAAAAGTGCCAGAAAATATATCACGACGCCCAGCGGAATTAATATGATAAACGATACTCTTTCCTTCAAAGCCAATAGAATGCCAACCATAATCAGGGCTGAGACCAGCGTTTTGAAAACAATGGTGACGAGATACCGCCAGTTCACGGCGATAGTTTGACGGACGACCGACAAACCGAGGGCAAAAAGAATGAAGGTCGAGACCAGCGAGGAAATACTCGTGCCGATAAACGTATATTTTGGTATCAGGATCAAATTTAAAATAATGTTAACGACCATGGCGATGCCGATATTGATCGTATTACGCGTCTGGCGATTGCTGGCATTCAAGAGGGCTCCGATCGGAAAGGTGAGAAAAACGAAGATCAAGCTAAAAATCAAGATTTGCAGCGGATGGATTGAGGTACCGAAGGCATTGCCCCAGAGCCGGAGAATGAGTTTTTCGGCAACCGCAAAAACGCCGAACACGATCGGCATGACGATCACGAGCAGATAATACGATGCCCGTTCAAAGGTCCGCGCCAATAAGGCCTTTGACGAAATAAAATACGAACTCATGGCCGGAAACACCGCCGCCCCGACCGCAATCGGAATAAATTGAAATGAGTAGGTCAATTTATAGGCCGTACCGTACCAGCCGACAAAACTGTTGCCGCGGGCGCCACTGAGCATGTTGAGTAGGACCGAATCAATCGAACCGTAAATGACTGTAAATATGCTGGCGATGGCAAATGGTAGCGCGATCCGAAGTAGTGCTTTTAAAACATTTTTGTCGAGGTAAAACCGCGGGCGCCACTGGACCTTGCGAATCAATAAACTCACGGTATACACAAAGTTGAACAAGCTCCCGAACAAAATTGCCAGGACCAGGAAGAGCGTCCCTTTGTGCATTAAAACAAATAATACGCCCAAGCCCATCACCACGACTTTATTGAGGATAACGCCCAGCGACTCGTATTTCAGAACTTGGTAGCCGCGGAAGATCGAATAGAAGCTCAAAACAAAGGTGTCGAATATCATGACGAGGCCCGAGAGATAGACCAAGTGTTTCGTCTCGGCTGGATAGCCCAGAAACGGCAGGTTGATAAACAAAAAAACGGCACCGTACGCAAGCACGGCCAGGAGGAGTTTCAGCGAAAAGGTGGTATTTAAATAGAGGTGGGTTTTTTGAGGGTCTTTCGCGATTTCACGCGTCAGGACCGGGTTCAATCCGATATCGATGAAAACGCCGACAATCGTCGTTAAGGACAGCGCAAACAGATACCGGCCGATCTCCTCGCTTCCGATCGACCGAGAGATATAAATAAAATAAACGAAGGAAAGTACCTTTTGGGCGGTCAGGGCAATCGTCAGATACGAGGTATTCCGGGCTATTCGATCTGGGTGATAGCTTGGCGTCATCGTGAAGTAATAATTCAAAATGCAAAATGTATAATGAATGTCACCCGCCGCACAAGCGACAGCATACCATCATTTTTACTTATGAATTTTGAATTTTGAATTATCTTAGCGCTTCTGCCACTGTGGTGCGCGTCGGGCTCGCTTCAAGCCGTATTTCTTCCGTTCTTTCACCCGCGGGTCGCGCGTCAAATAGCCCAGCCGCTTCAGGGTCGGCCGGTTTTTCTTATCAAGCAAGATCAATAATCGTGCAATGCCCAATCGGCTCGCGTCAGCTTGTCCCCGCTTGCCGCCGCCCTGGACTTTGATCGAGATGTCCCCGTCGAGCGTGGCGCTGACAGCCTGAATCGGCATTTTGACAATATTTTGGGTTTCCAAGGTTGAAAAATATTGTTCGATCGGCTTGGCGTTCACCGTAAACTTGCCTTCGCCTTTGCGATAATAGCGGACGCGGGCAACCGCCTCCTTGCGTCGGCCGACGGTAAAGAGATAGGTAAAGCGCTTCACCTTCGGTTTCTCAACAACTGGCGGCGGCTGGACAACCGGGATTTCTTTTTTTATCGCTGTTTTCCGGGGCCGGCCGCGTTTCTTCGGTTTGGCTTCTTTCGCTATCTTATCGCTGGGAGTTTTGGCAGTACGTGGCATACGTTATATAAATTTTAATCGATTGAGTCGTCGGCTGCGGAGCCTGTTTTTCGGAAGCATATTTTCAACCGCTTTATAAATAATGACGCTGGGTTTCGCCTTTAGAAAATGGGCCAGTGAAACGCCTTTCAAGTGTCCGGGATAACCGGTGTGGCGATAGTATATTTTTTGTTCCGGTTTTTTCCCGGTTATTTTCATCGCCTCGGCGTGCGTTACATTTACCACAATGATCGGGTCGGCTTCCGGAGAATATTCGGGACGATGCTTGCCCTGTAGCAGCCGGGCGATTTGAGTCGCTAAACGACCGAACGACTGTCCGGTGGCATCAAGCGTATGTGTTTCGAGTGTTTTAAAGGTATGCTTATTTTTTCTCCGCATGCTCTTTTCCTTTATGTTCTTTCTTATCGCCGGTTCCTTCTTTCGATTTTTCTTCCTTGTCTTTGCCCTTCCCCTTCTTCAATGTTGGCGCGGCTGGACGATCGACAAACTCGATCACGGCCATCCGAGCGCCATCGCCGGAGCGCGGGCCTGTTTTCACGATACGAGTATAGCCGCCGGGGCGCTTCGCATAGCGCGGGGCGAGCTCATGGATGAGCTTATTCACCGCTGTTCGGTCAGTCAGCAGATCAAGGGCATGGCGCCGCGCCGCCAGAGTTTGCTTCCGTGACAGGGTGATGAGCCGTTCGACGAATGGACGCAGCCATTTCGCCTTGGCGACCGTGGTCTGGATGTGCTCCGACACAATCAGACTCACCGCTAAATTGCGTCGAAGCAGGCGGCGTTGCGACGTGGGACGATCGAGTGTTTTTTTCTTACTTCGATGACGCATAACTGATGACGGTTATTATTCCTCTTTCGCTTCAGTTTTTTTCGGGCGGCCGCGTTTCTTCTTCGGTTCGGCGGCTTTTTCTTCCTTCTCTTTTTCCTTCTCGGCCGGCTCCTCGGTCGCGTGCTCTTCTTTGGCCGCGCCCAGGATGAATTGGAAATGATCTTCGAGAATCTGCGTTGCTTGCGTAAAGGCTTCCACCGGCGAAATCGTGCCGTCGGTAGTAATATCAAGGACGAGCTTATCGAAATTCGTCATCTGACCGACCCGCACACTATCCACTTCGAAGTTGACGTTTCGAATTGGCGTATAGACGGCATCAATGGCGATCATGCCAATTTCATTCTTCTCTTTTTCCCGGTTTTCGACGGGAATATAGCCGCGCCCTTTTTCCACCCGGAGCTCAGCTTCAAATTCCGCGCTTTTGTCTGTCAGCGTGGCAATGATCTGGTCGGTAGTAAATACTTCGACGCCGGTCGGACATTTTATATCCTTGCCGGTAACCTTCTTCTCGCCCTTGGCCTTGATGGTGACGGTTTGAGGCTCATCGGTGTTCACTTGTAAACGGATCGCCTTAAGATTCAAAATAATTTCGACCACATCTTCTTTTACGTTCGGCAGGGTGGAAAATTCATGATTGACACCCTTGATCTTGACGGCGGTAATAGCTCCCCCTTCCAGCGAAGATAAGAGCACCCGACGCAAGGCGTTGCCGAGCGTGGTACCATATCCGGGATAGCAGGGCTCAATCGTGAAGGTCGCCTGATGATCGGCAACCGGGGTGATTCCTAATTTTTTTGGTAAAGGTATCTTTTCCATAAAAGTGGCTTATCTAATTATTTATCGCGAATAAAACTCGATGATCAGCTGGGGCTGAAAATTCTGCTTCAGTTCAGGCATGGTTGGCACGGCCGTGACCGTTGCTTTGACGGCGGGCTTATCAAACGACAGCCAGGAGGGGGTTTCATGTTTTTCCAGCTTCTTCAGCGCTTCCTGGAAAGCCGGCCGTTTTTGCTTCGTTTCCTTGATGGTAATCACGTCGCCTGCCTTCACTTGGTACGACGGGATATTGACCCCGCGGCCATTGACCAGCACAAAACCGTGTCCGACAATCTGTCGAGCTTGATCGCGCGAGGCGCCGATACCCAATCGGTAGATGACGTTATCAAGCCGCAGTTCGAGCAAGCGCAAGAAATTCTCGACTGTTTCGCCCTGCTGCTTTGTGGCTTTTTGGAAATAATTAAAGAATTGCCGCTCGCTCAAGCGATAGAGGCGTTTTGCCTTTTGCTTTTCGCGAAGCTGCATACCGAAATTTGATTGCCGCGAGCGCCCCTTCACGCCGTGGAGTCCCGGCGGGTAATTCCGCTTTACGATCGGGCATTTGCCGCTGAAACACTTTTCGCCTTTGAGAAAAAGTTTCTCACCCTCTCGGCGACACTGCTTGCATTTATGATCGATACCTCTCGCCATAATAAATATCCTTCGCCTTAGACTCGGCGCACCTTGCGCGGCCGAGGACCGTTATGCGGTACCGGCGTTATGTCTTTGATTGATAATATGTTTAAACCCTGAGCGTTGAGACCACGGATGGCCGCCTCGCGTCCGGACCCGACACCCTTCACCTTTACGTCGACTTCGCGCAAGCCGTAGTCCCGCAGCTTGTCCATCAACGAACGAACGATGATACCGGCCGCATACGGCGTCGCTTTCTTCGGACCCTTAAATCCATTTTGACCGGCCGAAGACCAGCCCAGCACATTCCCCTCAGGATCGCTGATCGCAACGATCGTGTTATTGTAGGTCGCGGAAATATGCGCAATCCCGCGGGTAACAAATTTTCGCGTCTTTTTTTTCTTGCGATACGCCGGTTTCGCCTTGGTATCGGTTTTTTCAGCCGCGACGGCTGGTTCTTTTTTTTCTTCCGCTTTTGCTGGTTGTTGTTCTGCCATGGGTGATCGTTAGATTATGTCTTTTCTGCCGACGGCCGACGGCCCGAGCCCATCGTATGACGGACGTTACCGCGAACCGTCCGGGTGTTCGTGCGGGTACGTTGGCCGCGAACCGGCAGCCCCTTGGTGTGCCGGGTGCCCCGGTAGGCGCCGATATCCTTTAATCGCTTCACATTGCCAGTTCGCTCGCGGCGCAATTCACCTTCAACTTTAAAATTCTTCGTAATATAGTCGCTCAACGATTTTATTTGCTCGGTGGTCAGATCCTGGGTTCGGATGTCGGGCGATATTTTCGTCGCCGCCAATATTTTCAGCACCGAGGAATGCCCTACGCCATAGACATAGGTTAGTCCGAATTCGATGCGTTTGTTCTGTGGGAGGGTTACTCCGGCGATACGTGCGGCCATAAGACGTGATAATGATATTACCCTTGGCGCTGTTTATGCTTCGGGTTTGAGCAAATCACAACCAGCCGTTTTTTCCGTCGAACGACTTTGCACTGCATGCACATTTTTTTAACCGAAGCGCGAACTTTCATGATTATTGTCGGTACGTTATTCTGCCTTTTGTTAAATCATACGGGGTCATTTCCAGGCTGACTCGATCGCCCGGCAGAATCTTGATGCGATTCATGCGCATGCGCCCGGAGAGATGAGCCAAGACCGCGTGACCATTGTCTAAGGTAACGCGAAAGGTGGCGTTGGGCAATAATTCCTCGACGACACCGCTGGCTTCGACAAAGCCAGGTTTAACGCGGGGTCGTGTTGGTGTATACGGCTTTCGTCTCTCCATGGATTGCGAAAACGAAAAATTCTCGTCAAGATAGCCCGACAGAGAATTTCTTTGATTCTACCGCTGTTCGAGACAAAATCTTGACATCTGGTAATATTTATTTACCCAAAAGCATTGTACTATAGCCTTTTTTATCTGTCAAATCAAGGGTTTGACCGGCGTGGGTCGCTCTGATATACTGGTCAGGCTATGTCGGTTATCGAAGTAAACAATCTCGTCAAAATATTCCCCCAACCCGGCGGCGAACTCACGGCCGTTGACGGTGTTTCCTTTTCGATCAAGAAAGGTGAAATTTTTGGCTTACTTGGCCCAAATGGCGCCGGCAAAACAACCACCCTTGAGATTATTGAAGGCTTGCAGAACCCCACCCGCGGCACCACGTCGGTGCTCGGTCTTGATTCACGGAAAGAGGTGCAGAAAGTGAAACAGCGCATCGGTATTCAGCTGCAATCCTCGTCTTTTTTCGACTACCTGAACTTGATGGAAATTTTGAAGCTTTTCGGAAGTTTTTATCCGAAGCAAGCTGATGCGGCTGAACTGCTCGAAATCGTCGAGCTGTCGGAAAAACGAAAAGCGCTCGTCAAGGAACTCTCGGGCGGACAGCAACAGCGTTTCTCGATCGCCGTCAGCCTGGTCAATGAACCGGAAGTCGTTTTTCTCGACGAACCAACTACCGGTTTGGACCCGCAAGCGCGGCGGCACATGTGGGATTTTATCCGAAAAATAAACTCCCAGGGACGGACCGTCGTCCTCACCTCGCACTATATGGAAGAAGCGGAAGAGCTCTGCGACCGCGTCGGCATCATTGACCACGGTAAAGTCGTGGCGCTCGATTCGCCCGCCAATCTGATTCACCAGCTCCAGGCGACCGCCCATCTGCATTTCAAGCTCGAGAAAAACGTCGATCCGAAAACATTCCTGGCGATACCGGGCGTAAAAGAATCCGAAATAAACGGCGAAGACACCTATCGCCTCCAGATCACTCACGCCTCTGAAACCCTGCCGCCGCTGATCCGTTGGGCGCATGAGCAAAACAATCCCCTGCGCGACATTGAGATTGCGCGTGCCAATCTTGAGGATGTGTTCTTACACCTAACCGGGAGCCGGCTCCGTGAATAACCCGACCTGGCGGCTGTTCGTCGCCAATATCAAAATGACCTTCCGGGATCGACAGTCGCTTTTTTGGTCGCTGCTGTTCCCGCTTTTGTTTCTTATTATTTTCGGCTTGTTCCGTTTTGACACGCCGCAGAAATTTAATGTCCAATTCATCGATGAAGCGAGGAACGACACCTCGCGGCAACTGATCGATCAACTCATGGGGCTCAATGTTTTTTATCAGAAGGATTTCGGCACGATTGATGCAGCGCGTGAGCAAATGAAAAAAAGCGAACTGGCCGGCATCATTATCATTCCAAAGGAATTCGGGACCGTTAATCCGAAAGACCAAAAAGAACCGATACCGTTCAACGTCATTATCGACGGAAGCAACCAACAAAGCCAGATCATCGTCACTGTCGTAAATCAGTTTTTGAACGACTACACCCTCCAAAGCACGGGCACGCCGAAACTCTTTCTCGTCCGATCTGAGGGCGTCCAGGGCCACAACATTAAATACCTCGATTTCATCATGCCCGGCATCCTCGGCATGGCGATCATGTTTTCCTCCATTATCGGCATTGCGGTCGGCATCACCCGCTATCGCGAACGAAAAATATTGAAACGGCTAGTCGCCACGCCGATTAATATCCGCAGCTATCTGATTTCTGAAATTGGCAATTATCTCTTCTTGGCCATGATCCAAATTGCCTTGATTATCGGGGTCGGCCGGTTTGTCTTCCACGTCCAGGTCTATGGCAGCTACGTCTGGTTGGCGCTGACAACGCTCGTGGGAACAATCGTGTTCTTGAACATCGGCTTTTTCGTGGCCGGACAGGCAAAGACCGTGAACACGGCCGAAGCGATGGCGAACGCGATTACCACGCCGATGATGTTTCTTTCCGGTGTCTTTTTCTCGCCCGATATGCTGCCAAAGGCGGTCGGAAAAATCGTTGACTTCCTGCCCCTGACCTCTCTTTTAAAAATATTGCGCGGCATTTCGATCGACGGCCGTACGCCGTTCGACTACCCGACCGCCCTGGCTATCCTCGGCGGCTGGATTGTGGCGTCATTTATCTTGGCCTGGAAGGGCTTCCGAATACGAGCGCAGTAATTTTCGTTTAGGGATTATATTTCCGGCTGATTCCGGTTTTTTTATTTTTTAGCCGGTGGTTGATAATATCTCGAGGATAAAAAAAGGCCTAGCGCATTACGCCAGGCGCGACGGCTGGATTGTTCCAGCCCTGAGGGTGCGGCGCCAGTGATCAAGCTGGCTCCAGAAGTAACCGGCCAGGCCGCCGCCCAACAGCGCGAACGCGTCCAAACCGGCCTTCAGTTCCCAGGCCCAGAGGGTACCGAGGGCCAGCGGGCTGATGACTGCCGCGCTGACAACGAACCAGAGCGCGATCCGAGCGGGCCGGTTTTCGATGTTGACGAAATATCTCGGCCCGATGCTGAAGACCAATCCGATCAGTCCGGAAAAGCCCGTCAGACCAGCCAGCCAGATCAACTGACCAAAGATGCTGCGATGGCTGACGGCTGTCAGGGCGATCCCGATCACGATCAGAAAGAACACGTCGTAGAGGACCAGTTTCCCCCACTGCTTCCACGACCACATCGTCGAGCTCATGCACACCCCTCCGTGGTTGGATGAAACGAAAACCGACGCGGCCACAATATCATGGCCGCGCCCGGTTTGTCAATCGATGATCGTCAATTTAAAATGTCTCGGTCCACTTGCCTGACGCCGGCTTCACTACCGCCGGATAGGTACCGGAAAATGTCGAGTACCCATCATGGTATTCGAGCCGGTCCATGGAAAAGCCGGTCACATCAGCCAGGCGATTATTCACCAGGTCCTGGAAAAAGTCAGTCGCTTGACGGAGGTACTTATCCGGTACGCTGAAAATACCGATCTTCCCCTGAGTAATATTGAGTCGCACCGTTTTATTCGACGTCCGCTCGACCAGCACCTTCACGTAGACGGGCGCTTGAATGTATTTGTGCAGCTTGGTCGATATTTCCAACCCGCCATCAATAAATTTAACCTGGGTGTTTTTTAGAATATCGTCTTCCTGCCGCGGCCAGAGCTTGAGGAAGGAAGTCATCTCTTCGGACGTACGGTTGGCGGTAACTGAAACCACACCCGAATACGTCTGGTTACAGGCCAGGCATAATTCCGACGCACCGCCCTCAATCGTTACCGGCATTTTCTTTTCCAAACTCGTCAACGCCTCTTGGCTGGCTTTCACGCCCAGATCTTTCGGCTTGCTGGTACCAAGAATATCCGAGAGGCCCGGTATGGTAATCAGTCCGGTCGCGGCGACGCCGACTCCGAGCACAACAATGATAATCGCCAGGACAATCAGTGTCGTCCGGAGACGATGGTGTTTCTTAGCTGGTTTTTCAATTGGCTTTACTGGCTGTTCTACTGAGCCAACTGGTTTTTGTTCGGCTGGTGTTTCCATACAGAGTTGTTTACTAATAATTAAACCAAATTCAGAATTCAGAAGGAGGAATGAATGTGACCCACCTTGGGTGGGTACTATAATTATTAATTCTTAATTTTGAATTTTATAATTGCTCTTAAACTGGCCGCAACGTCCCCGCCCAGACTTGCCAAGCCAGCAGCGATTTCGCCACCAGGCTGAGGATGATGTAGGCGCGCTCGCCATAGAGGTAATCGCGCCACTTACCGACCTTCTTGTACTGGAGAATCATGTTGACAGCGAATACATTGAAGAATAGGAATATGGAAAAGAAAATCCAGTAAACAAATGTCGGGGCTTTGGCATCGCCGCTGCCTGACAAGAATAGATAGAGCGCAACTGCGACCCATGGGATGGCACCGGCGATACAACCAAAGATATAGGAAATCCAGTTCGTTTTTGGCGTGGTTTGATTGTGCACTTCCATCACCCAGCCGAACAAGATCATCATCATGTTGAGAAAAAACGCGAACATGAGGCTGATGCCATCGTACATTCCAACCAGCATTGAGATGACGACTATCATGATCGAGGAGCTGAACGCATATTCGATCCAGCGCGCCAGATTCATCCCCTTTTTCAAATTGGCGACATACCAGTCATAGATCCGGGGCAGTGAGATCATGAGATGGGCCAAGGCCGAGAGAAACAAGAAACCGGCGACCAACGGACCAAGTTTCAGCCTGAAGGCTTCGTTCAGCACCGGTTCCAGTGTATTGGTTACGCGGCTAAACTGAACAAACGCGGTCGTGACCGGCACACTGAAATCATTGCTCAAAATAAGCATCGCAATGCCCTGACCGAGATGCAAAATGAACATCAGTAGATTAAAACGCCGCAATCGCTGAAAGCGCGTGTCAGGTTGGGCGGACGTGGGAGTGGCTGGTGTTTCCATCGTATTATTATGACGTATTATTGCCTTTATTGTACCAAAAATGCTGGAAAAAGAAAGCAAAATGCCGTTCGCGTCAATAAAGACTTGACAGGAACTTGATTTCTCTATAATTTGTCGATATTCTTAATGAGGAAGTGAGTGTTGTTTCAACGCCCGCTAACCCGTCGTCGTCCATTGCGGCGGCATTCCTTATCGGGACCTGGAGGACCCACGAAAGGAATAAACGCTACACCACTACATCGGTGCTAGACACGCAGGTACCGTGATTTTCTACCTCAAGGAGGGACCCCTCATGAGGAGAACGCAGTTCTGGATACTCGCACTGTTCGCAGTTGTGTTCCTGGTTCCGGCCACGTTCTGCAGCGCCACCAACGCTAAGACGGCGTACAGCAACGACGCGCAGGTCGCGACCATCGCTCCGGACGCGCTGACCGCCACCGGCACATCGACCGCCGTCGCCGTCAGCGAGACCATCATCAGCTCTTCCACCGATATCGCCTGCGAGGCTGCGGGTGGGGTGGATCAGTTCGCGGCTACTACGAGCAAGACCTATGCCGAGAACGAGCTGACGACCAACAACGAGACCGCTGAGGAATCGAGCTGGATCGCGAAGCAGACCATCGCGGTCACGGTAGGAAGCGAGGGCAGAGCCAACGCGACCTTCCTTTCCGCGAACCTGGCTCCCGTTCTTTCGAACACCTTCTCCGGCAACGAGAACCCGCTGGCATCGACCTCGGCGTCACAGGAAGCGCAGGGCAGAGCCAACGCGCAGACCGACGCCGCCCTGACCACCGACACGAAGACCGCCGCCGATGCCAGCGAACAGAACGCGAACACGGCGACGAACCTACCCTACCTGAAGACCTCCGAGTACTCGATCCCGATGAGCACCACCGCCGACACCTGCGACGACTTCGCGGCGACGGCGGAGCAGAACACCGACGTGGCCAACTCGACGAACGGCCAGTACGTCGGAACCATGGCGCAGATCGCTCTCACGACCAACGCGGCCTGGCAGGGACGGTACCACGTCATCAAGCCGAACTTCAACGGCATGACGCGGGCCTGACCTTCCACCACGGCCGCCGGCTGACACCCGCCTAGGGTGGCCACGCCGGCCGGGCAGCTTCGTACGGACATCCGTCCGCACCAGGGCTGTCCGTTTTAATTTGGGTAAACAAATTTTGACAAGCAAGAAATATCTTAATGATCCGAGTGACATTTTCTTTGCCACGCCAAATCATCTCTTGGGATAGCTTATAAACTCAACACGACCCGCTGAAGAAATAATATTTGCGAGCCATATAAAAATCCGCTGTTACGGCGGGTTTTTATTTGACTAGCTTATTTTCTAATGAGAGCTGATTTAATCGCGCTGAACAATTTTTTGTAATCAATCGAGTTGAAATCGGTCGTATCAAGGCGGTACACCTGGCCGCCGATATCTAGGGGTTCGTGTCCGCCCTTCAATAGCATCTCTTTGAACTCGTCCAGATTTAAATGGTCGACGTGTCCGGGATGGCGCTCACCAGACTCCGTGCGCGCCTTAAACCGTTCAAACAGTACCTCCCCTTTAGTTTCGCACATGATCTGTAACAGCTTAAAACCGTGTTTTTTCTTCAGTGCCTGAAAGGTTTCGTTGGCCAATTCTGGTTTGAAATTGCTCTCGGCAATGAACGACACCCCGGCCGATAACAGCGACTCGATGAAATAGTACAGAAGTGAATACGTGGCGACGCCAAGTTTTCTCGACCAGGCGCGGTCGCTCCAGCCCAGGTCGTCAAACAGGGATTCCTTGATGGCGTCCTTGCTGATGAAAGGCAGATGAAATTCCTTGGCGATTTTTTTGCCCAGGGTTGTCTTACCTGTGCCGGGCTTGCCCGAAATTATGATCAGCAATGGTTTTGGCATTGTATTCGTACGAACTAGGTGATTAATTATTCCGATACGCCTCCCAGTCCTTTTTGGTCTGCTCGAACCACGGTTTTCCTAAACGCCGGCTGATGTCGAAATTAAGGCGTTCGTATTTATTGATCTTCTTGCCAATATCAGTTTCCATCTGGCGCTCGCTCGCCCAGGCAATCCATAGCATATGAAGTTTTTTGTCCTGGTAGAACGCGAGCGTGTCGGCATCATCTACAACCTTCATCTCAACCGAGTCTGATTTGTAAGAAATGATTTTGCGAATCGCATGCAAAGTGGCTTCTGGTAGGGCCAGGCCGTTCAAAAAAGCTTCAGCCATTACCAAATTATAATTTTCGTGTTCCTTGTGCAGCGTCATTTCATCGGCTTTAAATGTTTTGCCGATATCATGCAACAGGGCGCTGATTGCCACGACCACTTTGTCACAATGGATTTCGTCGGCAATTTTCAGAGCCAGCTTCTGAACATTGACGCTGTGGTTGTACATCACTGACCAATGATTGAAGCTGTAGTGCGGCTTGTCCTGAAACGCCTTCTTTACAAACTCGCGAGTCTTTTTAATTAACGCGTTTTGGTCTGGCATTTTCTAGGGATTAGAGATTTGTTTGACCTAACGTTTGTGTCTCATATGCCGTGGAGTGAAGCAAGTATTTTTTCGGGCTAATTAATCCATATGCACAACTTTGTCTCTTTTAAACTGTGGTCTCTTTCCAATATAGCAATGCCATGATGGAAATTTGTTTTTCCATCTGTATCAACATCATGCCATCTTTTCTCTAACTCATCGTATTTTAAATAAGTGCGCACAAAAGAATAAGGATCTTCAAAAAGTATTCTGTCGTTTGTATAACCAACTGCCACAACATAATGACCATCAATCCAATCATTTTCCCAGTTAACCTTCTTCTTTTCTGCCCATGCTTGCAAAACAATAATTACCGGAATCTTCTTTTGAATATATCCTTTAATATCATTAATCGTCATTTGTCTAGAATCGGTTTTTAATCCATGGCTCTGGGCAACTTTTATTATTCCCCGGATTGATGTCCCATCTTTTGAGGTTCCTGCTGATTTAATAATGTAGTCTTCTCTGACTTCAATACCATAATAAACTAAAACAGCCTGTAAAGCTTTTGCTCCGCAATCATAATCATAAGTTTGATGAAGTTGTGGTAAGGTAATTATCCTCATATATGAATTAGTATTCTAGAAATATATCATTCCAAACACCCGAAACTATCTCACTTAACTCATTATTATCCGAACTCCTCTTAAAAATATACTCTCTCAAGCCATATATTGTCCACCCAAATTTCGGTATTTTACCAAATAATACAGCCTTGACTGCCCTTTACCCCGGTGCTACATTTACGAGCTCTTTCGCTGTTTCGAAAACCTAGTTCCTCCACCTTCAGCCCCGCGTCGCGGGTGATGAAAGGAGCCTCTCCATGAAAACTTCCCCGGCCATTCTCTTCATCTGCGCCGCGCTTGTTCTCACCTTTGCCGGTTGCAGCCAGAACGGAACCGAACCCGAGAAGCACGGCACCATCGACTGCCGTTCCTTGCCAGTAGGCGCGGCCATCTGGCTCGACGGCATCGACACCGGCCTGGTGACGGATGCCGAGCTTGCCGGCGTCGACTACGGCGACCATGTCGTTACCTTCACGATCCACGGCTACTACGCGCACGCCGAGACGGTCGCAGTCAGCGCTTCGGCCAATCCCGCCGTGTACCACAGCTTCTCGGAACACCGGCCGGCCATCCTGCGCCTGCTGTCAAACCCGCCCCAGGCGTACATCATGCTGAACGACACGCTTCTGTCCGTCATGACGCCGGCGATCGTTCCCGACGTCCCCCTCGGCTACGATGACAAGTGCGACGTGTATCTTCGCCTACCTGGTTACTACCCGCACTTCGAGACGGTTACCCTATCCGGCGAAGACACGACCACGGTCTCGGCCACGTTCGAGCCCTGCCCGGACATCATGCTCACCCAGGTCCGCGGCGACAAGCTGTTCCTCATCAGAGCCGACGGAATTGAGTGGGGCGTGCTGGCTTCCGGCTTGAGCAACCTGGGCTTGTACCGGGTGTCGCCCAACGGCCAGTATGTCGCCTACACGTCAGCAAACAACAGCATCGTGATCGCGAACCGGGACGGCAGCATCAGGACGGAGATTCCGAATCCGCACGCCAGCGACGACTACGTCTGGTCGAATTCCGGCGACCGGCTCGCCTTTGGCGCCTATGTCGACGGAATCTATCTGTACGACGCGCCCTCGAACGTCGTGCGGAGGATCTATCAGACGCAGGGCTTCGTCTACGACCACAACCCGACGTTTTCGCCGGGCGACTCGCTGATCGCTTTCGTTAACCATTCGTACGGAACCCAGGCCATCATCCGCGTCATGCGCATCGACGGGAGCGATGTTCACACCGTTTACATGAGAATTAGCACCCTCCAGAATGCGTCGCTGCAGCTTTGCTGGGTGGCGCCTGAAATACTCCTCTGGGCCGACTTCTACGGCATTTACTGGGTGGATCCGCTCTCCGGAACCGGCGGAAAAGTGGTAGTGACGGCGAATCTGACTTCTGTCGCCTACTCACCCGACCGGACCAGATACGCGTTTGCTGAGTCTGGCGACCAGCGCGGGCTCTACCTCGGTACCGTCGGACTGTGGGACCGCCGCCGCCTACCGGATACCTATGCGGGCGGGCCGCTCTGGCTGCCTGGCAATGACCGCCTTCAGTACTGGGGAGACGGCCACCTGAAGCTGGCGTTCTGGGACGGCACAACCCACCTCGTCGCTCCGTGAACCTGACACAACTATGCCCCGCCTTGGCCTGACAGCCTGGGCGGATTTTTTAATATTAATAGTTTGGCTAACAAAAGCCAAATATATTGTGGATAATTGGGCTTTATTAATGTTTTAATAAAGTGTATGATAGTATCATACGGTTTCTAAATGCTCGCCCTTTCCCTTGCCTTTACTCCACGGAGGTATGGAAACATGCTGCAAGTCGGACAGCTAGTCAGATTGGCTGATGAAAGCCAGGCCGAGGTGCAAGACCTCTTAAGCGCTCCGCCTGATGGGCGATTTCGGGTGACGGAGGTCGATACCGACACGGACGATGAACACTGGCCAGGTTGCCCTTCGTCATACGATTGCTGCTGCATGCCGCTGACTTTCCAGATCGTCAGACTGGCCGGCTTGAACGGACGCTGGTACCCCTCCTACCTATTCACTGCTGTCACGCCGCCGGCCTGATTCCTTCCTATCGCTCTGTCCTGTCTCGAGCTTACCCTAGGGTAAGCTTTTCATTTGCGTTCACCTCTTTCCTGTCCGCCTCCCAGAAACCCCATACCGTTCGCCGCAAAGCAGACTCGGGTACGGGGCGAAGCCCTGAACCCGAATCCGCCAGGATGAGCGGTTCGGGGAAAAGACGGCAGGGAGACTTGTCTTATTAATTAAGTGGAAGACGGACAGAAAAGAAGTGATTAAAAAACGGGCTTTTAGCCCGTCGATGATAATTACCTATAGCCAAGCCGACTCCTGGTTGCCCGCCTGATCTTCTCCCGCCAGTGAAAACCAGAGGACGGGTTGGCTTCCACTAGGGTCTGAGGACGAGGCGAGCAAGCAGCAAACGGTTTGGTTAAAAAGAACGTGTTGCTTATCGTTGTTACCTATTCAACCGGTACTTGCCGGACATCAACCTCTTCTTTCGCCAGGAGCTCTTGTTTCTTGGCTTCGGCCTGTTCTTCTTTTTTTGAGCCGAGGTGGCCGAGCATGATCAGATTTTCCGCGATCACTTCGGTCCGGGAACGCTTGGCGCCGGCTCGATCGGTCCAGGCGCGCGTCTGGAGACGGCCCTCGATATAGACCTTACTCCCCTTTTTGAGATACTTCCCGCAGATCTCGCCGAGCTTGCCCCAGGCGACAATATTGTGAAATTCTGCGCTTTCTTTTTTTTCTTTTGATTTCGCGTCCCACCAGATGTGATTGGTGGCCAGGCCGAAATTCGTGACTGACTGGCCAGACGGCAGGGTTCGGCTCATCGGTTCACGAGTCAAATTTCCGATGAGGCTGACTTTGTTTAAATTCATAGTGCCTCGTACGTGCTCCCGGCCGACTTTCTGCATTTCAACGCGCTATCCCCAGGACTGAGCGACGGCTCTCTCGTGCGACGGCGATGATATCCTTCCTAACCATCGGTCGCAGCCAGCGCCTGGGTTGTAACTGCGACGGCGCTGATTTATGCGACGGCGCTATTCCCTACTACAAGTTTAGCAAACATGACGTGGCTGTCAATAAAAAAACAGCCTGAATCGCTTCACGCCGTTAATCGTTACGATATTTTTTAGCCGTGCTTTTTATATTTGCGAAACGATTCGTCTTTCTTCATCACCTCTTCGATCAAGCGCCGCAGATAATCAGCCTTTGTCATTTTTGTGTTGTGCGTTTTCCAGTGCAAATACTGTTCGATCAGATGGGTGATCCGGAGGGTAAATTTGATCGTCGGCGCCTCGGTAAATTCCTGGTTCTCGAGACGGCCGAGCATTTCATAAAACGCCGTATCAAGCGTGGCCGCGGTGTAGGCCTTCACAATAACGTGGCTCGGAATATTCTTCGTGGCTAGAAAAACTAAGGGATTGTTCGCTTGGCTCCCCTGCTCGATGAAATAGAGCGTTGGCTTCTTGGCTGAAATGCCATAGGCGAGCAAATACCCGATTTCCGGATCGCTGCCCGACCCCTCGATCACGATGGCATCCATCTGGTCCAGCATGCTTTGGCCGAGCTCGTTCGCCCGCTGTCGCAAGCTTGTGGCGATATCGCTGCCCGCCTGGAGATTGGTTAAGACGACCAAGCCGGCCTGCTCAAGCAGCTTTTTGATCCGGGCTTGGTTATCCCGATTGGCGCGCTTCTCGCTTTGGCTGGCAAAATAGTATATCTTCATGGTTTTTCCGGCGGGATAAGAATTTCGTGGGCGATATTTTCATTCATCCGTTGCCGGAGTTCGGCGCGTGAATGGTTCTGGCCGAGCGCCCACATCACCTTTGTGAGGGCAATTTCCGGAAGCATCGGTGGCAGCACGATTAGTTTTGTTTTTTTTGGAATCGGCGCCTCGGCATCGGCCAGGAGAAAAACCGGGCTGCGCCGGCGCTGGCTAAAGTCTTCCAGCACGGCGTACTCTTCGGGCTGTAAAATAACGTCAGTCGCCCTGACGATGATCCCTCTCAAGGCCGGGCTTAAAAGCTCAAGATTGGCCTTGAGGTCAAAACCCGGGTAGACATGCATCATGAATACGTTCTTTTCGATTTCCGGCCTGAGCAAGAGCGCGCTGCCTTGCCGGTGTTGACGCTGCTCCGACAGCTTTATCCCGAAATCGACTTCGCCCAGATTATCGCCGAGCCAGGCGGTCAGCTCGCCCTTGGCCCCGGCCGCCCGCACCGTCTGCGTCGCTCGCAAAAGAACGTTGCCATACATAATGCTAACCTCGGCAATGTTCAGGGTCGCGACCTGGATGGCATTGATAAGGTTCGCCCGAATACCTAGCGCGTGGTATCGGTCGGCGATCGCTGGTCCGGCTGTGCTGGTCTCTTGCGCGCCGGTCAGAACTACGGGTTTGCCGAGGTTGCGGAGCATAAAGCTCAGGGCTGCGCCGGTATAGATAATCGAGTCGAAGTTATGTGTGATCACAAAACCGTCGAAGGTCTGATAGCGCTTCTGGATTTCCTTCGCCAGGGCGATCCAGGTTTCGACGGCCACCGTCTTCCGGTCATCGCCATACACAAAAACCGTCTGCACGTCAGCCAGAATTGCCAGCTCGGAGGCTTCCGCCAGCCACGGTTCAATATCCGACTTTTTTGTCACCTCAATCAACGCATTGTCATGGCCGACCAGGGTCGAGCCGCCGCAGAACAGGAGGCAGATTTTCGGGCGTTTAAACGCCATATGGAGCGCCGTCTTTAATTCTTACGACGGCTATAGTATAGCGCATGATTAATCCCTGTAAAGTCCAATTAAAATGATCTGTTCGGTGTGAACAGATCAGCCGTTGACCAGCCAGGCAAGGAACTGGTACGGATGCAGGATCGCCATGATCATGCCGGCATAGCCCGGCAAGACAAGAAGGAACAGAACGCAGAGGGAAAAGCCTTCGTACACACTCCCGCGTTCCTCCCGCGCTTCTTTCGCTAAGAGGATCGGCAGGATAACGATGATCCACAGACACTGGAAAAGGCCTTGACCCGTCCGCTTGATGGACGAAAGCGCGCGTAGCCTCATGAGAGCCTCCTTTCCGGCCGCAACCATAGTAGTTTGATTCGGTCGTTTCGTCAACTTATGATTCTGACTATTTCGTTGTTCCGCGACGAGAATAAAATAAAAAAACGCCTGAACGTTTTGTATCATCCGAAACTCATTATTTGTCCCAGCCGCTCCCCTGCCGGACAAGCAGCTCAGCCGCGCGATCTGGCTTGGCCATCAGCGCTTTCACAGCTTTTTCCATGCGCGCCACTTGCGAGCCTTTTATCAATATTACATCGCCGGCCTTCAGGCGCGTCAGCATAAACTCGCCGGCCTGTTCAGCCGTATTAAACGAAAAGATATTATCCTTCGATAAACCCTTTTCCGCGGCTGAAGCGGCCATACGCTTGGCGTGATCACCGACCGTAACCAAAATGTCTGCACACGTTGCCGCAGTCTCCCCGACCTCTTGATGTCCTTGTATCGTATACGCACCGAGCTCAGCCATATCACCGAGCAGCGCATATTTTTGACCTGTCCGCGGCAGTTGGGCGAGTGTTTTCAACGCCGATATCGCCGCGGCCGGAGACGAATTGTACGAATCATCGATCAGCTGCGTTTGGCGCTGCCCCGGAATCAGGTTCATCCGGCCGGCCGGTGGACGGTACTCCCGCAGCAATTCGCTGATCTCGACGGCGTTGAGTTTTAGGCAAAAACCAACTGCCAGGGCTGCCAGAGCCGGATAGACCTGATGCTTGCCAAGCACATGAGGCAATGACACGGGAAAAGTGCTGCCGGCATACGTTACTTTAAAACTGATGCCCAGCCAGACTTCGTGGCCGGTTTCATACCGATACCGGAGGTCGTGCGCCCGAACCATTGCTTCTTCGCCAAAACCGTAGGTGACAATGTGGGCGGCTGTTTTTTCGCGCATCGGGACGACTAAGTCGTCGTCGGCGTTTAGAATGGCCGCGCCGTTCGCCGGCAAGGCGGAAATAAGCTTGCCCTTTTCGCGCGCGATCTGTTCGATTTTTGAAAAATATTCGAGGTGGACCGGGCCGACGGCCGTGACCACGCCGATGACCGGCCGGGTGAATTTCACCAAATAGGCAATGTCGCCGGGATGGTCAGCGCCCATTTCAAGGATGATGGTATTCGGATAATCGACCGCGCTCCCGTAGGCCAGCCATAGGCCACGTCCGATAATACGCAGCCAGGCCAGCGGGTTCTTTTTCCCCGTCTCAGTGCCGAGGATGGTTAACGGGACGCCGATTTCGTTATTATAGTTTTTTTGATTGCGCCGGCAACGATAACGATTCTGGAGGACAGTATAAATCGCTTCTTTGGTCGATGTCTTGCCGATGCTGCCGGTGATGCCGATTACCGTCGGCCGGTAGCGCAACAAAACGCGACGAGCGAGTGTGCGTAAAACATGTTGCAGGATTTTTTTCATTGTTGGCGAGGGAAAACGGTGCTTACTCTTGCTCCGTCCGAGTCGGCGGAACTTCGTAATAGTTTAGCAGAAAATCCGCGATTTCGCCAAAAAGCGGCGCGGCCGAGCTTTCCGCCCACATGACGTCGCGTGGCACATCGATTCTCACAACCATGGCAAATACCGGGTCTTCCACCGGACCGAAGCCGGCGAAACTCCCGATATTTTTGCTCGGATCGTAGCCGACGCCGTCCTTTTTCGGCACCTGGGCAGTCCCGGTCTTACCGGCGATATAATAACCGTGCACGCCGGCGTTTTTCCCGTGGCCGTTTTCGACGACTTGGACGAGCATGGCGCCGAGAGTCGCGGCCGTTTTTGAAGACAAGACTTGGCGGACTTCCTCGGGCTCGGTTTTCTTATGATAGCCGTCTGGACTGATAATTTCGTCGACGAGGTACGGTTTCATGAGTTTGCCCCCGTTGGCGATCGCCGCGTAGGCGTCAATTAATTGGAGCGGCGTCACCGTCAGACCCTGGCCAAACGACGCCGTCGCCCGGTAAATGTCTTTCATTTGATCCAGCGAGCTGATGTCGCCGGCGGTTTCCGTCTGGAGCGTGATATCGGTTTTTTCGCCGAAACCGAAATCCTGCATATATTTCCGAAACTTTTCATTACCGACTTTTTCGGCCGCGTACATGGCACCGGTGTTGATCGAATTCTCCAGCACCTGAGTCATCGTTTGCTCGCCGTAGACTTTATTATCGGCGTTGCGGATCGTGTATTTTCCTATTTCGACGCTGCCGGTATCAGTATATTTTGAATTTGGACCGACGGCGCCTTCGTTTAAAGCGGCGGCCATCGTCATGGCTTTAAAAACAGAGCCAGGCTCATACTCGGCGTAGATCGCCCGATTGATATAGACGCTCGCGTCTTTCACCTCATTATATTTATTTGGGTCGTAATCGGGCGCATTGCACATGGCTATAATCGCGCCGGTCTTTGGATTCATGACAATCGCGCTGCCAGAATCAGCCCCGTGTTTTTGCACAGCCTTGGTCAATTTGTCGCAGACCGTAAATTGAACCGTCCGATCGATGGTTAAGACCAGGCTGGAGCCGTCAACTGCTTCCTGAATCTTCGAATTCCCAACTGTTATCCAGCGGCCATTGGCGTCCATTTGGGCTTGGAGAAAACCCGTCTGGCCGGCCAGCTCTCTTTCAAAATATCCCTCGAGACCGTACTGCCCTTTGCGCTCGTCGCCCTGGAAGCCGACAAACCCGATGATATGGCTGAAGTACTTCCCCTCGGGATAATACCGATAGCTGTCTTCTGAAGACTTGATACCCGCAATATTCAGCGCATTAATTTTTTCCATAGTCTCGTCCGGCACCTGCCGCTTCAATGGCTCGTAGAGATCGTCTTTCTTTTCCAGGCGCGGTCGTATATCCTCCGGTTTCACGCCCAGGAGCGGTGCGACGGCCTCAGCGGTTTTCTTCGGATCTTCGATCTGTTTTGGTATCGCGTAAACGAGATGGTAGGTTTTATTCGTCGCCACCGGATACAGCCGATCGCCCGTGAATTTATCGTGAACCAGGATTTCGCCGCGCTCGGGAATGAGTTTTTCATAGATATCATGCTGATCAGACGCGAGAGCGGCATAGAACGGATGTTGCAATACTTGCAGAACAAATAAGCGATACGCAATAAACCCGGAAAATAAAAAAATGGCCGCCGCGAGAAACGTCATTCGGTCAAATCTCCGCGCCGGGGATCGTTGCGCCGAGTACTGTTTCCGCCAGACCTTTGCCATGAGAAATTACCGCCTCGTTAAACCATTATTTTTCGAGCGCGACTGCGCCGGTTGCCGTCTGGACATATTCAAGCTTCGTCCGGGCAATCAACTCAAGCCGCTTCGTCGCTGACTGTATCTGCTGGAGCGACTGAAGATCGGCCACCTGCAACTCAAGCTTTTGGTGGCTTTCTTTTAATTCCGTTATTTGGGCGTTGAGATCTTTGACCGCAAACCCGCTGGTAGCCGTGCGGTTCACTTGGAAGAGATACAGCGACCCAAGCACGATTGCGATTACGAGAAACAAAAGGTTGACCGCCGAACGAGAACGAAAGAGACATTGCCAGAAACCCTGAGGCTGCGCCTTTTCGTGTTTTTGTTTATTCAGTTTGCATAACCAGAAGTACTTTGACATGGATGTTTATATTTTTTCGACGACTCTGAGCTGGGCGCTACGACTGCGTGGATTTTCTCTTATCTCCGCCGGGGTTGGCGTGATCGGTTTTTTCGTCACCAAGCGGATTTGCGCGCGATGGCCGCAGACGCAGATCGGTGTCTCGGGCGGACAGATGCAGTCCCGGCTTTCCCGTCGGAAATATTCCTTGACCAACCGGTCTTCCAAGGAATGGAACGTGATGATGGCGAGCCGACTGCCCGGCTGAAGAATGGTGAGCGCGCTGGGCATGACCGCCGCCAGGCTGGCCAGTTCATCATTGACCGCGATGCGCAGCGCTTGAAAAACCTTGGTGGCCGGATGGCGCTTGCCCACCCGCGGTTGCTTCGTATGTGAATGGAGCTTATATGTATATACCCGGAGTACCGCCGCGGCCAGGTCGCCCACGGTTTCGAATTTTTGTTTTTGCCGTTGACGGACAATTTCGTCGGCGAGATGGTTTGAATTAGTTTCTTGGCCGTACTCCGAGAGTATATTGTAAAGTTCGTCGCGCGTGGCCGTGTTCAGAATATCAGCGGCTGTTCTTTCTTTCCGGCTTCGCCGCCGACCGCTCCGGTCGTTCGGCTGACCGAATCTCATATCTAAGGGTGCGTCAGGCGTTAGAAAGGAGAAACCCCGGGTCCGATCCGAGAGCTCAAAAGATGATAGCCCAAGGTCGAGTAGAAAACCACGAATTGGAAGATGAGGAAATTGTTCGACATAGATTGAATGAATATTCCGAAAGTTTTCTTGGAACAGATGGACGCGGTCTCCGTATCGTTCGAGACGTTGCTTTGTTTCCGCCACGGCCGCCGGATCAAGATCGCACCCGATCAGCTGCCCCTTCGGTGCCGTCAGGTCGAGTATTGCCTCGGCATGTCCCCCGCCGCCGACCGTTCCGTCAATAACATTGTCATCCGGCCGCAGGTTGAGCTGCTCAACCGCCTCGCGTGTGAGGACTGATTTGTGAAACATACGATACGCTGACCGGCTTAGACGCCGAGCTCCCCGAGGGCTTCGGCGATATCACCGGAGTTCTTTTCGGTCCCGAGCTTGTATTTCTCCCAGGCGGTGGCATCCCAGATTTCAAACCGGTTGTATAAGCCAGCCATGACGACCTTCTTTTTTATGGTCGCGTATTTGCAAAGATACTCCGGCAGATTTACCCGGCCCTGCTTATCGATCTCAACGTCCATCGCGCCAGCTAGCATCAAGCGTGAAAATGCCCGGGTGTTCGCTTGGCTGATCGGCAGCTTGGCCAATCGTTCGGCCAGCTTCTCCCACTCCGCTTTCGGATAGAGAAAGAGACAATTATCAAGCCCGCGCGTGACCACGGCACCTTTTGTCAGGTCGCCTCGAAACTTCACTGGTATGGCCAGGCGCCCTTTGTCGTCGATCGTGTGATGGTATTCGCCGATAAACATGCGGAACGTTTTCTTTTATAACTTTGCTTATACACACTTCAATGGGGTTATCCCCACTTTTATCCACTTTCAACCACTCTGATACCATTTTACACCACCCAACCACACTCGTCAACACTTCGGTACAACAGTTTTTATGTGGAAAAGTCAAGTTTATTCTATAAATTACCCTGTTACGCATTTCTCACACAACATAATGTGGTACGCATCAACAGAAACCACAATTTCGAAAATTAATATATTTTATTTTTTGTTTATTTATGCTATAACTATTGACAGGATCCCTTTTCTATGCTACGCTTCCTTGTTTTTGAAGTTGCGCTGCATCGATGCTAGACATCAGACCACGGAGGGAACGAACTTAGGGGGTTGTGTTGATGAAGAAGAGACGGATCAAGGAAGTACGACGGGAGGCCTGGAGACCTGGGAAGCGCTACGCTGGCCCGAGCATCCCCGACCGATGTGTCGCCGCCTTGAGGCAGGCCACGCGCCATCTCGATGGCGAAACTGCCTCTCGGTGCTACCACGTGAATGCCCTGATCGACCGCATTCGCGCATCCTGCCCGTAGGCAACAGCTCTGTCTGACAGATTCTCCGCCCGCGCTCTACTCGAGTTCGGGCGGTTTTCATGAAAAATACGTATTGACTTTTCCGATATAATATGATATACTTTATTTTGTAATACAAAAAATAACCAAAATAAATAATGGAAAACGCAACACAGTCGCACGTTGTTGTCCCTCCGTCTGCTTTGCATACTTCCCTACCAAAGATAAAATCAACCGCCCCCACAAATCGGAAGCGGATTTTTTTATACGTCTTGATCGGGTTCGCCGTACTGATCGTGCTTGGCGCCGGCGCCGTCTTCGCCTCAACCAAAGGGTATATCGCCCTCCCCTTTAAATTGCCGTTCATAACATCGTCAGTCATTGAAGAGTATCAGGAAAAAAATCTCTCCCAGGCGCTTGATAGCCTGCTCGCCATAAATTCCGGCCGCTATCAATACGATCTCGTCATCGCCAATGAACCAAAAGAGGCGGGCATACAGCCGCTTGATTTTAATTTGCTCCAGCCGGATGAAAATACGAATCAGAACGGAAATTCTTATCTGCCGTTCACTCTTGAAGGTTCATCCAGCGGAGACTGGCTCGCCTCGATCTTTCCAAAGGATTCAACGCTCACCCTTCTCCTCACCGGTCTGTTTAATAAATCTGGCAACGCGAACGCCGCTACGAACGCCGATGTGACAAAAAACCCGGCTCTCGGTTTTCTCTTACCCGGTCTCGGCAATACAACTGGAAGCAGCGATACAGCGCCAAACAGTGAAATGGAGTTAAGCGGCAGTTATTCGGGGAATGATCTTTCTGTTGAAGCAGGCCTCCAATTCAAAGTCGTCGATCAGGTTCCCTATGTAAAAGTTACGAAACTCCCGACCATACCGGGCGTAGACCTCAGTGCTTCATATCAACAGGTTGTCAATAAATGGATTAAGATTGAACAGACGTCGTTTACCGATACCTACTTCCCCTACTTTCAACTTGGCAGCACTATTCTGCAAGGGAACGGCATACCATCGCTAGACCAAACGGCCAGCCAGCAAATAATGAGAGACCTGCTCCGCTTGGCGCTTGAACATCGGTTTATTGTTATCAAAGAAAAACTTGTAAACGAAAAGATTAATGACGTCGAGCAACGACACTGGCGGATGTGGTTCGATGCGACAAAGACGGCGGAAACGTATCAGGCGTTTGTGGCATACTTAAATGAGAAATATCCCGATCTGAAAATATCAATCGACCAGGAAACAACCACCTATCTCAGTTCTGAAAAATTCCGGCAATTCACGGACCAGCTGAAAAATAACGCAACCATCGACCTCTGGCTCTCAACAAAAGACTGGCTGCCGACCAAGCTGAGCCTGTCATACAAAATTGCTCTTGATTCCCAGAACGAAAATCTCATAGACCGGCAGATCCGCCTAACCGGTACCGCTTCGTTAAAAGACGCCAATCAGCCGATGACGGTAAAGGCTCCGGCTGAAACTGAAACGATACTTTTTGATGATGCTGTCTGCGCGATTTCAGGCATCTCGGCCGAAGACTGCCAGGCCGCCGTACTTGCAACGAAACAGCAGAAACAGATTTCAAATCTACGGACGGCACTCTATCTATACAGAAACAAAAAGGACGCCTATCCAGAGACGCTTTCAGCGGTCGCCCCGGTGATCGAGGAAAGCTATAACGAATGCCTCAATAAAGATACGAGCACAAATACCAATGGCAATACAAATAACATAAATTCAATTAATTCATCGTTATCTTCAAATTCGTTTGAATGCGTTGGTTACAATTATATAAACAGTAATCTTACTTTAACCGATGTCTATACAGATAAACCGTACCCCTACGCTGTAAAAAAAGACAGCTACACGCTCGTCTATCAAATGAGGGCTATCGAGAGTCTGCCTGATTACGGGTCCATAATAGATTATATTGATGGCACAAACACAGCCACGCCTGATTCTTCATCGCTTGAAGCGGCTGCGCAGAAAGAAAAAGATGCGGCTGATAAAATCGCTGATGATGATACGGACGCTCTGACGAACGCCGATGAAGAACTCTATGGCACGGATCCGGCGAAAGACGATACCGATGCCGACGGCTACAAAGACGGCGAGGAAGTAAATAATGGCTACAATCCAAACGGCGAAGGCAAGCTTATCATCGTTCCCAGCGCTGCCGCATCCAGTCCGAAAACGCGCGACAACGCGCGCCTTGCCCATCTTCGAACGTTTCAATCAGCGCTTGAACTGTATATTAATGACACCGGTGACACACCGTTCGCTGAGGGTGAAAAAAATTGGTTGACCCTCAAAGAAAAACTCAAGCCCTATCTCGCCGCCGGACTCTCTCCAACGTCCCAGCTCGGCTGCACGGTCAAGGCCTCGAGCGGAGATCCGTTTGCCAATACATCATACCAGGACTGTTTCATCTATTGCGATAATGGGACGAATTATCTCCTCGCTTCTTTCTCAGAGGGCACGGCGAATCTTACAAGCGACGTTGACACCGCGCTAAAAAGCTACGACACCGCTTCGGAGTGCATTACGAACGCCGGGCCGCTGACCAGCAAACCGTCGTTTACCTGCACCGATCCGATCCTCTGCCTCGGCCAACCATAACTTTTTCTTGGAATATAAAAAAAGCGCGGTTCCTTCCGCGTTTTTTTTCTAACTAAAATCCGACGAGCTGTATTTCCGTCTCCAGCTCAACGGTATATTTCGCCTTTACTTTTTCCTTCACCGAAGAGATAAGTTGAAGCACGTCGTTCGCCTTCGCCTGGCCGACATTCACGATGAAATTGGCGTGCGTCAGTGAGATCTGAGCGTCGCCGATCCGCATACCTTTGAGTCCCAGCTCGTCGATCATCTTGGCGGCAAAATTGCCGGGCGGGTTTTTAAAAACACTGCCGGCTGACGGGATTGAATAATCCTGTTTTGAGGTCCGCTGGTCCATATATTTTTTCACCAAGGCGCGGCTGTCGTCACGATTGCCATCGTGCAGATGAAACGTCGCCGACAGAACGATGTCGGGGGTGTGTTTTATCAGGCTGTCGCGATAGCCGAACTGACAGTCCGTCTTTGACAACACCCGTCGTTCTGATGAACTGGTCAGAATCTCGATCGATTCAATAACGTCCTTTGTTTCCGAGCCAAACGCGCCGGCGTTCCCCCGGACCGCGCCGCCGACTGAGCCGGGGATACCTGAAGCAAATTCAAGTCCGGCCAGACCCTGTTCAATCGTCCACTGGACGAGCGCGCCTAAGCTGTAGCCCGCAGCCACCGTCACTCGGTCGCCATTCCGCGTGCATTCATTAGTCTCGACTTGGATGACAAGACCGCGCACCCCCGCGTCAGCCACCAAGATATTGCTCCCCTTCCCAAGCAAAAAAACCGGCAGCTGGTGTTGCCGCGCCAGCGTTATGGCCGAAATGAGGTCGTTTGTTGTTTTCGCAGTATAAAAATAATCCGCCGGCCCGCCGATCCGATAGGTAGTGTGCCGTGACATTACTTCGCCCCTTTTTACGCCGGGGAGTTTTTTTGTAATAGCGTTAACCATTGTTCTTATCGACTAAGTTACGAGCCACGGCGTCGATCGTACCCGCGCCCATCACTAAAATAACCGAGTTTGTGGTCGCCTTCTGGCGCGCCAGCGTTTCAGCGATCTCAATATCCTTGGCATAGGAAACGACCACTTTCCGTTTTTTCAAATCCTCGACGAGTTGCCGCGAACTGACGCCTACGGTAGTGTTATCCTCGCGTCCGGCAACATCGTAGATCTCCGCCAAGATAAGTTCGTCCGACAATTCTAAGGCGTTTAGAAATTCGTCATATAATGCCTTGGTGCGGTGGCGATGATGCGGCTGGAACACGGCGATTATTTTCTTTTCCGGATAATATTCGCGCGCCGCCTGGAGCGTGACGCGAAAGGCCGTCGGGTGATGGGCGTAGTCGGATATTACCGGCGCGCCCTGACATTGTCCGACGATTTCAAAACGGCGCCAGAGCCCGTGAAAATTTTCGAGCGCCTTTTTCACAACGGACGGTTTGATCCGCAAGAGCTGGCTGGCCGCGATTACGGCGAGCGCATTCATGACATTATGACGCCCGGGCACCTGAAGGACGACCCGACCGACATGAGGCTCGGTAAACACCACCTCCCCAACCAATTGCTCAAGTGTCCCGCGATACTCGCCATCGCCGATGCCGAACGATGTCGTTCGACGCACTGATTTCTTGATGATGCTTTCTATCCGCGGATCATCGGCATTCGCCACCAGCCAGCCGTCTGGTTTGACCTGGCTGACGTATTTCTGAAAAGTTTTTTCTATATCTTCAACGTCCGTATAGACATCGAGGTGGTCGGCCTCGATATTATTCAAAATCGCCATGTCTGGGTGGTACTGAAGGAAGGCTCGGCCGAATTCATCCGCTTCGAGAACAAAGTATTTGCTTTTGCCCAGACGGACATTGCCGTTAAACGCCGCGAGCCGGCTGCCCACCAGCACGGTCGGATCGAAACCGGCCTCAACGAGCACTTGCCCAAGCATAGCCGTGGCCGTTGTTTTCCCGTGCGTGCCAGAAACGGCAATGAGGTATTTATTTCTAGTGTACTGCCCAACTGCCTCCGGGTAGGACAATGTCACGACGCCGCGGCTTTTCGCCTCCCGCAACTCCGGATGATCGGGCTGGATGGCCAGACTATAAATAACGCAATCCGCGCCCGCCGGCAGATGACTCGGCTCCGGCTCACCGATAACGACCGGGATGCCGTCGCGGCGAAGACTTTCGGTAATAATCGACGACGCCAGATCGCTCCCGCTGACCGGTTTGCCCTGCCAATACAAGAGCTGAGCGAGACCGGAAATGCCGATCCCGCCGATCCCGACGCAATAGATATGATTGGCCGTATTAAGATCCATGCTTTTTTTTCACGAGCGAAAGGAGTTCGCCGGTTAAAGTCTGGCGGGCATCTGGTCGAACCAGCGTCCGGACGTTTTTTTCTAATGTTTGCCGCCAGGTTTTATTTGAGAGTAGCCCGACGACAATATTCACCAAGAAGTTTGGATCAAGGGTGCGCTGATCAACAATGACGCCGGCATTGGCGCGATGGAAGATCATGGCGTTCGCTTCCTGATGCGTCGCTGGCATTGGGATGATAACGGCTGATTTTCCTAGCGTGGCCACTTCGGTCAAGCTTCCCAGTCCGGCCCGGCAGACAACAACATCGGCGACCGCAAAAGCATCTTTCATCTCATCGCCCAAAAATTCATAGCCGTGATAGCGTTCGTTATTTATCCGTATTAATTCTTTCCGTTTCCCATAGAGATGTATGATTTGGCAATGTTCTGTCAGTTTCAGGGTCGCGCCGACCATCAGCTCATTTATTTTTTGCGCGCCCGTCCCACCGCCAAAAACCAGGACCGTCGGAATAGCCGGATCCAAGCCAAAGAGTTTTATCCCCCGTCCGCGGTCACCTTGTAACAATTCAGGGCGGATCGGATTGCCGATCCAGCGCGTTTTTTTTTCGGGGAAATCTTTTAACGACCACTCGAAGGTTACGCTAATACGGCTGGCTACGCGTTGACAGAGCTGATTGGCAAAACTCTTATTGACGTCTTGCTGATGGATCAGTGACGGTATGCCCAGAAACCAAGCCGCCCAGACGACCGGAACGCTCACGTACGCTCCAGCCCCGAAGACAACGTCCGGCCGGTATGCCCGCAGGATTGAAAGCGATTCAAAAAAACCGGCTAGCACCAGAAACGGATCGCGCAAATTTTTCAGTGAAAAATAACGGCGATATTTGCCGGAATGAATTGATCGGAACGGTATCTTAGCCGTTTGCGCGAAAATCTCTTCGGGTCCTTTATGCGTCCCAATGAAAAGAAAATCCGCTTCCGGATATTGTAATCGAATTTCGTTTGCGACCGCTAATAATGGTGTCACCGACCCACCTGTGCCACCGCCGGTCAGAAGTATCTTCATACCTAAACTATAGCAAATGTCACAGTTCCGTCAACGATCTATCGGCTGCTATTTTGTATATTTTACCGTCGCTCGGGCGCTGGCGCGGTAACCGTTTGTTTTGATATGTTTGCTAATATGCCCATACCAATAAGTGAAAACGCTACGGCCGTACTGCCGTGGCTGATGAATGGCAGTGGTATGCCTGAGATCGGCACGACTCCGACCATGGCGGCGATATTGAAAACCGCTTGAAAGGTGATCCAAATCGTAATTCCGACGGCAATATATTTCCCAAAATTATCAGGGGCGCGCCGGGCAATCCGAAAACCCCGGACCATTAAAAATAGATAGAGACTGATTAAGACCACGGAAAAGATAAAACCGAGCTCCTCAGAGATAATCGCGAAGATTGAATCGCTGTGCGCCTCTGGGAGATAATTATATTTTTGGCGGGAATGACCCAGTCCTAATCCGAAAAGACCGCCCGATCCGATCGCCAAAAGCGCTTGATTGATATGATAGCCGATCCCTTGCGGATCCATTTCCGGGTGAAGAAAGACGGTGAAACGCGCCGCCCGATAGGGGGCGATTTTGATGATCAGTAAAAATAAGCCGGCACCGATGGCGCCAAACCACGACATATGGACAAGGTTCGCGCCGGCGACAAAGAATACTGCTACCGACATGAAGACCAGCACCAGCATCGTGCTGAAATCCGGTTCGAGAATGATCAAGCCAGCCAAGACGCTCAAAATCACGACGAATGGAAGAAACCCATAGGAAAAACTTTTTATGCCGCCACCTCGCTTTTGGAGCCAGCTCGAGAGATACAACAAAAAGGTCAGCTTGGCCATTTCCGCCGGTTGAAACGTGAACGCGCCGAGATTGATCCAACGATTGGCGCCCTTCAGACCCAGTCCGATGCCCGGAATGAACACCAAGAGGAGCGCGATGATCGTCATGACCAATAGTGGAAACGCGAGTTTGTCCCAGATATGATAATCAAGCCGTGAGGCTACAAAAAACCCAACCGCGCCGACCAATATCCCATAGAGCAACTGGTGTTTGATGTAATAGTTTGGATCGTTGAACCCTTCAAAACCGACCACTGTGCTGGCCGACGACAGCATCACAATACCAATAACAACGATAGCGCCAAGCACGCCAAGCAGAACGTAATCCGGCGCGTGCCAATTCCGTTGCGAGACGATTCGATTGCTCCGACGTACGGGTAGCGACATATTACGATAACTTTCGTACAGCCTTAATAAATTGTTCACCGCGATCAAACTCGTTTTTAAAGAGATTGAAGCTGGCCGCCCCCGGCGAAAGGAGTACCTGCGTTCCAGATTTCGCCAAACGCGCCGCTTGGCGCACCGCAACTGACATCGAACTCGCTCGAATAACCGACGTCCCCTGAAGATGCCTGAGAAATTTCGTTGAGGCTGTACCCGGCAGTAGAACAACCGCCTCAACTATTTTATTTACCGTGCGTATAAAATCACGACATGGCAGATTCTTATCCTGGCCGCCGGCGATCAGAATAATCGGACCGCGACCGGTTAAGGCCGTAAGCGCCGTCTGCGCCGCGATCGGAGAGGTGGCTGTCGTATCATTGATATACCGCACCCCGTGAAGCGTCCGTACATGTTCGAGTCGGCCGGAAACGCCCCGGAATTTTCGTACAACCGAACGAATAATTTCCCTTGGTACGCCGAGGGCCGAGGTCAGGGCAACGGCCGCGACGACATTTTCCAAATTGTGGCGGCCGGGCAATTGGACTTCCCCCGTGGTCATCACCGGCTTTTTTCGCTTTCGCGCATGATACCAAATTGTCCCAGCGGAAACGGACGCGCCGGTCCAGGTGGCTTTATCTTGATTCTGCAATGAAAACCAAATCACGCGTCCTTTCGCCCGCCGACTGAAGTGGCGCGTAATCGGATTGTCATAATTCAACACGACGAGGTCTTTTAGTTTTTGATAACGAAAAATAATTGTCTTCGCTTCCTGGTATGACCGATATGAGCCGTAACGATTCAAGTGATCGGGATAAATGTTGGTGATCAAAGAAACCGGCGGGCTTATCCGATGCTTCGCCAGTCCTTCAAGCTGCCAGGACGACAGTTCAAGCACGACCGGTGTCGACTGGCTCAGTCGCCAAATAATATCCAGCATGGCAGTTGTGCGGATATTGCCCGCCAAGAGTGCGCCAGGCTCCCGTTTTCGTAATATCTCATAAACAAGCGTCGAGACCGTGCTCTTTCCTTTTGTACCAGTGATACCGACCAGCCGCCCCGCTGCCTGGGTAAAAAATAATCCGGCTTCATTTTCAATCGGCACGCCATGCTTTCTGGCCACTGCGAGAAAGGATGAGTTATTCGGCACGCCGGGGTTTTGGATCACCAGATCGGCCTGAGCGAAATCTTCATTTCGATGCCGGCCTAAAACATAACGAATTGGCAAGCCCTTAAGTTTGTCCAAAGATGGCCTGAGAATCCGCTGCGGCCGCAAATCTGTAACCGTGACCGTTGCGCCTTGGCGCGCGAAAAATCGGGCGACTGACACTCCCCCGCCGTGCAAACCCAAGCCCATGACCAAGACGCGTTTTCCTTCCCAATTCGTTTTCATCCATATTATGATACCCCAATTTCATAAAAAAATAAACTGTTGCGAACGGTTGGTGGTTATGGAAATGAGTATGGCATGCTCATAGACAAAACGTAACGGCATAAAGACGTCGCTAGACGATTTAACCCAAGCACGTGAGCGAGCGTTTTTTTCCTTGACAAGGGTTTTATGTTTATGATAGATTGCCTAGCCGCAAGAGAAGGAGAAATCGCACATGCCCAGGAAGACGGAATCGGTCAAGTTGTTTGTCCTTAAGTCGAGGGTGAACGTCGGGACAGGAGACTGCTATCGGATTGATGTGGTTGTGGCTCACACGGTCGGAGAGGCCAGAGCCGTGGTCGAGGAACAGCTCAAGGCGCAGATCACCCTGATCAGGTCGTGGATGCCCGGAGATGAGGAGATCACAGCCGCAATCGTTCGTCTACTCCGGCGCTACCCGAAGGCTACGGAGGTTCTCTCCTCTATGGTCTCGGCGTTCATGAGCATCGATGATGGTTCTGCCCGCTGATCGGGCGTAGCAAGGTGGCGCCACTCACGGTACTGCTAAGCCACGCTGCGGATGGTGGTCGTTTGTGACTCCCATCTGCTTTTTTTACAAAAAATACTGTCTGTCAAAGAATAGACGACATGAACGATCTAAAGATCATCCTCATCGCTGATGATGCGGTTATAAATGATTTTTGCTGAATTCCTCCCTTAATAAAAAAAATGGTTCACCTGTAAACGGAAATGAAAAATGATATTGCTGTTAGTTCTGGAGCTGTGACCGGATCTCCGACATTGGCTTTTCCATATCGAGGACGGTATAACTCAGGCCGGCACGCTCTAACAGAGTAATGTGATCATCCGGAAAAACGCGCTGTAGCCGGCGTTCCATCGCTTCCATATCATCGCCCCTATTCCGTAACTGTTACCGCCGCGCCCTGCCGAGCGAAAAACCGGGCGACTGACACTCCCCCGCCGTGCAAACCCAAGCCCATGACCAGAACGCGTTTTCCCTTCCAATTCGTTTTCATCCATCTCATAATACCGCAATTCTATAAAAAAAATAAACTGTGTGGGACAGCCAGTCGTTTTAGTAATATTTTCTACCTATCGGTGCCTACAAAAAATAACTCCAGCGGCCGATTTTCAATATTGCTATTACTCCCAATAGAAATCATCTTCCGTATAATTTATTTTATAGACCACATAAACAAAATCATGGTCACTATTGTTTACTACCTCATGCCTGTCATTTGGCTCAATTACAATGAGGTCGCCCGCCTCAATTTGATGTTTTTTTCCATTAATAATGTAGTATCCGTTATTATTCAGAAAATAAGAAATTTCAGTTTGTTTTTTATGATAGTGATTATTTGCTGTTTCCTTCGGTTTTATTTTAATTAATTGAACGCGTGAGCCGGGCGTTTGTAAATCTTCTTCCGTTAGAAGTATTTTTTTACTATACCCTTTTTTTTCGGTCCATGATTTTTCGGCCGCCCGTATTATTTTCATAGATAATGAATAGGTTATTATTTCTCAATTAGAGCCGAATGTGTTGCTAGGGGCTTTTCCATATCGAGGACGGTATAACTCAGGCCGGCACGCTCTAACAGAGTAATGTGATCATCCGGAAAAACGCGCTGTAGCCGGCGTTCCATGGCTTCCATGTCATCGCCCCTATTTCGCGATTGTATTCGTTCACGCAATGTCTGGTTTGAAGCAACACAAAGGTAAATCTGAACCGGAAACAGCTGGCTTATTTTTTTCAGTTCCGCAACATTAAAATCGGCATGATTGGTACCTAGCTCTAAAATAACAAAATCGTCATCGAGCTTCTGCAAATGACGATACATGTTGCGATACCCGATTATAGTCTTTTCTTCCGGAACCTTGCCGGCCACCTTGAATGACATCACAAAGGGCAGGACATCGATAATCTTTTTATCAGGAAACGCCTGGTTTATTAAGGTTGTTTTGCCGGCGCCGGGCTTGCCGATAAAGACCAATAACTTCTTAACTGACATTTTAAGTCTTATCGATCAAAATGATAATCAATCCGGCGACTGCGGAAACGGCTGAAATGACCCAGAAGCGCATGACGATCTTCGTTTCCGGCCAACCGATCGCTTCGAGGTGGTGATGGATTGGCGCTGAGAGAAATATTTTGCGCTTGAGGAACTTCCGGCTGAATAATTGAATGATCACTGATAGCGACTCGATCACGAAGAGCAGGCCGATCACGGGCAGCACCAAGGCGGTATTCGTCAGCATGGCCACCACGCCGAGGGTCGTGCCGAGCGCCATCGCGCCGGTATCGCCCATGAAGAACCGGGCCGGCGGTATATTGAACCAGAGAAATGCGAACAGGGCGCCGACAATCACCCCGCAGAAGGTGGCCAGTTCGTACCGGCCTTGCGCGTAGGCAATCACAGAATACACGACGAACGCGGCCAACAACGTTCCGCCCGACAATCCATCCAAGCCGTCAATTTCATTCACGGAAAACGAGGTGGCGACGATCACAAAAATAAAGATCGGGATATACCACCAGCCGATGGAGTAGTTGCCGAGAAACGGAACATGCAAAACATCCCAATCGAGTTTGAAATAAAACCAATACGCCCCGACTGCGGCGATGGCCGTATAGATCAAAAGGCGGTGGCGGATTTTCAGGCCGCCGCCGTAGGGACCGATGCCGCGGACATTCAATACATCATCGACCAGACCGACAAGCGCGGTCGCCACCAGCGCGCCCAACGGCAGAAGCGTGCCCGAACGGGTCAGAAAATTCAGCTTCTGAAAAAACTCCAGACCGCTGAACTTGCCCAAATAGTAGATGAGTACCGCGAGCGCAAACGTCGTTACCCAAATCAAGAGCCCGCCCATGACGGGTGTGCCTGATTTCTTTTGATGGAGACTCGAAAATATCGGCGCTGATTTGTCGTCGCGTATTTTTTTGCCCAGCTTGTATTTGTACAAAAAATGGGTCAGGGCCGGAGTCCACAGAATCGTCACAACGAACGACAAGACGGTGAGCGAAAATATTTTTATTATTTGATAATCCTGGGCGATGTTCATCGATTTTCGTTAGGTAAGCAACTGGCTGACAATGAGCCAGCCGGAACCAAGTAACATGAGACCGCACAGATCTAGGCTGATCAGCAAGGCGTAGCTGAACAGCTTGACCCGTTTATATAGTATAAAAGAAAGGATAAAATTAATAAAGAGAAGGCCGAGGCCGGTGGCCGGCAGGGTGAGTATTTGGTACCACGGTCCATATAGATCGATGCCGAAATAAATGTTATAATGGAGAGGCACAAATTCCGTCTGTTGGTGAAATTTTGTATAGAGGAGCCAGCTGACCAGGCCGGTGAGAATAAGCGCCAAACTGACCGTTACCAAGACGATCCGATCGGTTATGAAGTCGCGGAAGCGGCCCATCGCTTTTTCATTATTGAACATATCAACCATGTTTAAATTTTTCAAAACACACTATTGGGTTGTGGTTCTTGTTATTTTAGCGATTATGTTCACGGCTGAAATCACGAGCGCGATTCAGTCGTCGCAAATCATCGATGAGGCGCCGCATATTGCCGCTGGGTACTCCTACGTCCGCCTGTGGGATTTTCATCTCAATCCCGAGCATCCCCCGCTGATTAAGATGATGGCTGGTTTTCCGCTTCTCTTCATGAAGCTCTCACCGCTGTCTGAAAACCCAGGCTGGCTGTCCAATAACCAATGGTACGCCGGGCAATGGCTTCTCTATCACAACACCGTCGATCATTTCTGGCTGCTCTTCTGGGGTCGCCTGCCAATCATGCTTCTCAGTATAGTGCTTGGCCTGATAATTTTCAAATGGGCCAAGGAGCTCTTTGGCCTTGGCGGCGGCCTGTTGGCGTTGCTTTTTTATGCCTTTGATCCGACTACCATCGCCCATGCCCGCTGGATTACGACCGATCTCGGCATTGCCCTCTTCATGTTCGCGACACTCTATATGTTCAGCCGCTATCTGAAACGACCAACAGTCAAGCGCCTGCTGTTATTCGCTTTTGTTTTAGGCCTGGCATTAGTCGCGAAATTTTCAGCGGTCATCCTGATACCGCTCATCCTGGTCTACTATCTCATCGCGCGCTGGCAGGGCTGGCCAAAGAATGTGCTCCCCGCTGACTCATCCGGACAAAAGCCGAGGTGGCCGGCCAGGTTTTGGCCGAGCCTGCTTATGATTCTCGTCATTGTTTTCTTCACCGTCTGGGCGACGTATGGCTTCGAGGTCAAAACGGCCTTCAGTGATCCGGAGGTGTCGGTTGGCTTCGCTCCCGGGAAATCGACGCAGCAATTTGATAAGCTCTGGCTCAAATTCGTCAATCAAATCACCGACACCAATACCTCCCTTGGCCATGCCACGGAACAACTCGCAAAAACGGTTCCGGTGCCGGCCTATACCTTTGCCAAGGGCTTCGCCGTTCTGGCCAATCACAACTATTGGGGGCACAGTTCATACCTCCTCGGCCAGTATTCGCGCGTCGGCTGGTGGTACTACTTTATCATCGCCTTCCTGGTCAAGACGCCGTTGGTCACCCTGCTATTCACGTTCGTTTTGCTTTCCCTTTTTGTGGCCTGGCTGGTGCGGCGTTCCCGGGTCGTCGAAGGATCCACTCCCCCGCCCGCCGGTTGGTTCCGAGATTTCTATCACAAGCTTCGGCGAGCACCTATTGACAAATACATCTTGATCCTAACGCCGGCCGCGTATTTCATCTGGACCCTAACCAGCAAACTCAATCTCGGCGTCCGTCATCTCTTGCCTGTGTATCCGTTTATCTTCGTCTGGATCGGTTCCTTCGCCACGTTCAAATTATCCCAGCGCTGGCGCAAACCCATGATTACTGCCTTGATCGTTCTGACCGCCTTCTATCTTACCTCTACGGTAGCGATCTATCCGAACTACCTCTCATATTTCAATGAGGCGGTTGGCGGCGTAAAAAACGGCCACAAGTATCTCCTCGATTCAAACATAGACTGGGGCCAGGGCTTGATCGGTCTGAAGAAGTATATGGACAAGCACGATCTCAATTTCATCTACTTCCACTATTTTGGGACGGCCGAACCTCAGGCATACGGAATCAATCACACCTCGCCGCCAACAAATGATGAGATTAAGCGCCTGCCTGATTTTCACGGGACGGTAGCAATCAGCGTCTCTGGATTATACTCTGAATCGGGCGAGTATTCATGGCTCAAGTCATATACGCCGATTGCCGTCATCGACGACTCGATCTGGGTGTATGAAATAAAATAGAGACCGCTTAAGAAAAAGACCGACTGAGCTGAGGCTCATCGGTCTTTTGTCGTTCCGGCGGCGGATTTCTAATTGACCGCAGCCAAGACGACTGCCTTCGCTACTGCGGGAAGGCGGCAAAGAACGTTGCACAGACCACGCTGGCGACACCGATCGCCTCGAGTCCGACAATGATCCAGGTCATTTTCGGCAGATGTGGGCGACGACTTCGCAACTGGTAGAGACTGCCGATAATTGCGACCAGTAATCCGACCTGACCGGCGACGGCCAAAGAAATACCATCGTGCCTGAAGAGCGCGGCTGTGACCACGGAGACGACCGCCAGCAGGCCGGCCGCAATGACAAGCCGCACCGTCTGTTGAGCAAAGCCGAACCACCCGGCTACCCCGAGACCAATCAGAATCCATTGGGCGGCTAGATGGTTTTCTGTACCCGCCAGCAGCGCCAGGTACATCAGACTGATTGCGAGCGAGGTGCCACCGCTGACTGCGAGAAGTTGCCACGAATGTGCGCGTAGCTGGAAAACGGCCAACCCCCTGACCGACATGCCGACCCTCCTCCGTGAGAGAAATTGCCGCTAGCATTGCCCGAACTTAACAAATAAAACATGACCATATTGAAAAGTCAATATAATGGATTTGACGAATATTTTCATATGTGATATAATATAGATAGAAATAAAAACGTTTTTTATGTTAAAACAGGAACAAATCCAGGAAATACTCCAGAAATCAAAGATCCTGCCCGAGGCAGATCTTAATAAAGCTATTACTGATGCCGCCAACGAGAATGTATCGTTGGCTGATTATTTAATCGGAAAAAAGATCCTGACGGAAAACGGTTTATACGAGGGTATCGCCGGTTATTTCAATCTTGCGTTCGTTGATTTGAAGCGAAAAGCAATCCGCAAGGATTTACTCCAAACTATACCGGATACGATTGTCCAAGTGCATCAGGTTGTTGCCTATGACCAGGAGGGTGGCACCATCCAGTTGGCCATGACCGATCCGACCGATCTGGAAATAATCGACTTCATAAAGAAAAAAACTAACCTCGAGCCAAATATTGCCGTTACCACGCCGAGCTCAATCAAAGAAATCATTAAACAGTACCATAAAGGCATCAAAGCGAAGTTTCAAGAAATCACGAGCCCGGGCGAACATGAAGAAGCCGCTGCTGACCAAGGTGACCTGAAAAAACTGGCTCAAGATTTGCCGATCATTCGGATTGTCGAAACGCTCCTTGAATATGCCATCTATGAAAGCGCTTCGGATATACACATCGAGCCGACCGAGCGTGACGTCATCGTGCGGTATCGGATCGACGGCATCCTGCGTGAGGTCATGACCCTGCCAAAAAAAATACAATCCGGCGTGATCGCTCGGATAAAAATTCTTTCGAATCTAAAGCTCGATGAACATCGCCTGCCTCAGGATGGCCGGTTCAAGGTCAGCACCGAGGAATATAAGGTGGCCTTCCGCGTTTCGATCATCCCGGTGTATGACGGTGAAAAAGTCGTCTTGCGGTTATTGAACGAATCCGCTCAAATCCTGAGCTTGGAGCAGCTTGGCCTTCTGACCAGCGCCTACAACATTGTGAAAAAAAATATCAGTAAACCGCACGGCATGATCCTCGTCACCGGTCCGACTGGATCGGGAAAAACCACCACTCTCTATACTATTTTAAACATCCTCAATAAGCCTGGCGTAAACATTTCCACCGTCGAAGATCCGATCGAGTATCGAATTCCGAGAATTAATCAAAGCCAGATAAACCCGAAAATCGGTTTCAGTTTTTCGGTCGGTTTGCGCGCCCTACTCCGTCAGGATCCGAATATCATCATGGTCGGAGAAATCCGCGATAAAGAAACGGCTGAGATTTCCGCCAATGCGGCTATGACCGGACACCTCGTTCTCTCGACCCTGCATACGAATGATGCGGTCGGCGCCTTGCCGCGCTTACTCGAGATGGGCATCCCATCGTTCCTGGTTGCGACTACAACCAATTTAATCATGGCACAGCGGCTGGTCAGAAAAATTTGTCCTAACTGTATCATGAGCTATACCTTGAGCACGAAAGCGATTGAAGAACTGGAACGGCAGATTAATTTCAAAGAGCTTCTCACCGCCCTCGAACGCGAAGGCGCAGTGACGCCGGCCGCCGCCTCGCCAGAAGCGCTGTTGTTTTATCGCGGCAAGGGCTGCCGAGAATGCAACCAAACTGGCTATAAGGGTCGGCTCGGTATCTACGAGGTGCTCGAGGTTGACCATGAGATCGCCGAGCTCGTGACAAAAAATGCCACCAGCGAAGAGTTGCAACCGCTGGCCCGAAAAAAAGGCATGGCCACCATGCTGGAAGACGGCTTTATCAAGGCAAAAATGGGTATTACGACCATTGAGGAAGTCCTGCGGGTAACGAAGGATTAATCATGCCAGTATTTTTGTATACGGCCCAAAGCGCCACGGGTGCGATGAAACGCGCTCAGAGCGAGGCGGCCGATCAAAACGAGCTTCAAGAACAGCTGAAGAAAGAAGGTCTTCTGCTTGTTTCAGCTACCGTCGTCGACCGACGCGCTTCAACCAAGTTGTCCTGGCTCGATAAATTTAAGTCTGTCACGCTGGTCGATAAAATCTTCTTCACCCAAAATCTCCAGGTTATGGCCCGGACAGGTTTCTCAATCGCCAAGGCGCTGAAAACCTTAAGCCTCCAAACGGGCAATAAGTATTTCGCGAAAATTATCGATCAGCTCCGCCAAGAAGTCGAAACCGGAAAAACACTTGCTTCGGTCATGCATAATTACCCGAAAGTGTTTTCGCCGGTATTCGTGAACATGATCGAAGCCGGTGAGGTCTCCGGTCAGCTTGAAACCGTGCTTGACCGGCTCACGATCCAAATGAAGAAAGACCACAATTTGCTGGCGAAAGTAAAGGGCGCTCTCACCTACCCCGCTTTTATCTTGGTCGCGATGATCGGCATCGGCATCGTCATGTTCATCTTTGTCGTGCCGAAAATAACGGCGGTATTTGCCGAGAGCGGTGTGGACTTGCCCCTCATTACCCGGATTATTATCTCCGTAAGCAATTTTGCGTCCAAGAATATTCTTCTCGTATTAGGCATTCCGGTCGCTCTCGCCTTTATCTTTTTCCGCCTCATTCGAACAAAGACCGGCCGGCGCCTCTATCATCGGATCCTCTTGCGGACACCGATTTTCGGAAAAATTGTTAAAAAGGTGAATTTAGCCCGCTTTACCAGAACCTTGAGCTCCCTGTTAAAAACCGACATCCCGATTGTTGAGGTTTTCAGAATCATTTCAAAAACGCTCGGCAATGTTTTCTACCAAGATGCCATGATGGCCATTTCTGACAGCGTGAAGCAGGGCGTGCCGATAACCGCCGTCATCGAAAAATACCCGCGCCTTTTCCCGCCGGTTGTCACTCAGATCATCAATGTCGGCGAACAATCGGGTACGCTGGACACACTCTCGGAAGAAATCGCGCTTTTTTATGAGGAAGACGTCGAGGAAACTATGGCCTCGCTGGCTACGATTATTGAACCAATCATTCTTGTCATCATGGGCGTGGCCGTCGCCATCATGGCCGTCGCCATTATTTTACCAATGTATAGCCTGACCAATGCGATCTAACACTGCGATAAAACAACACGGCTTTACCCTTATTGAGGTTTTAGTCGGCTTAACGATATTCGCCATCGTGATGGTCGGTTTCTACACCCTGATGGATTATGGCACGAAGATACTGTCCGACAACCGAGCCCGCGTCGACGCGATCGCGATCGCGAATAAACGAATGGAAATGATCCGAAACCTCTCATATGATGATGTCGGCATTGCCAGCGGCATTCCGAATGGCACGATCCCGCAAACCGAAGTGGTGGTGTTAAACCACATTACCTATACCCTCGAAACAGATATCCGCTATGTTGACGATCCGTTTGATGGCACGGCCAGCGGCAGCCCGCCTGACACAAACAGCGCCGATTACAAGAGCGTTCGGATCGAGGTAACGTGGTCGCGGATGCTTATCAATAAACCCATCGTTTTGGTCACTGAAGTAACGCCCAAGGGGATGGAGAAAACGGTCGACGGTGGAACAATTCTGCTGACCGTGTTTGATGCGCATGGACAGCCCGTACCATCAGCCGCTGTCCATATCGAAAATACCGACGTTGTTCCGGTTATCTCGTACGATACAACGACTCAGACGAACGGTACGCTGGTTTTACCAGGCATGCCCCCGTCAATCGAAACCTATGACGTCCGGGTGACAAAGGACGGCTTCAGCACAGATCAAACCTATGAGGTAGATCCTGTCGCCAATCCCAATCCCGCCCATCCGCCCTTGTCGGTATATTTAAACGTGGTGACCGAAGCGAGCTTTGCGATTGACCAGCTTGGCACGGCGACAATCCGGACACTCGATCAGGCCAGTCAGCCGCTCCCGAATATCGATTTCGCGTTGCACGGTTCAAAAATAATTGGCACCGACGGAGAAAACAATCCGATCTATAAATATACCCAGACGTTCACCACGAACGCATCAGGTGAAATCACAATTCCTGATCTTGAATGGGATACCTACCACTTCAGCATCGATAATGCCGGAATCAATTACGATATCGCCGGTGCCAATCCACCGCTGCCGATAACGCTTGATCCGGGCGCGACACAGAATACCGACATCGCGCTCGAGACACCGCATGCGAATCACACCCTGCTCGTCACTGTCCGTGACCAAAACATGGTCCTCATGCCGAATGTTCCCGTCCAGCTGAACCGGGTGGTGCCACCGTACAACGGACAGAAGACAACGACGGCCTGGGGGCAAGCGTTTTTCACACCGCTCGAACAAAGCGATTATGTGCTTCACATCGAAGTCACCGGCTATGAGATCTATAACGAGCTCATTACCGTCGAAGGTCAAAGAACCATCGAGGTCGTGATGATTCCTCCTATCTAAACCATGCCTACCAATACTAAAAAAACTGGGTTTACGCTTATTGAAACACTGGTTGCGCTTACGATTTTTAGTCTGGCGTTGGCGGCTTTATTGACCTTCTTTTTCCAGGGCTTACGCTTTCAAACCTTCGCCACCGAACAGCAACAACAAGTGGAATATGCACGCCAAAGCGCCCAAACGATGGTCAAAGAACTGCGCGACGCGGCACCGGGTGATGACGGCTCGTATATTCTCAATCGGGCCGAAGACCAGGAGATCATCTTTTTTAGCAATATCGATAGCGATGGCGCGATCGAGCGCGTCCGGTATTTTCTTGATGGAACGGTTTTTAAAAAAGGGGTGGTCGAACCCAGCGGCATTCCGATCGTATACGACCCGACCACCGAGTCTGTCACCACAATTGCCGAATACGTCCGGAATGGGGCAACGCCCATCTTCGTGTATTACAATGGCGATTACCCGGGCGATATGACCCATAATCCCCTGCCGACGCCGACCCGTTTAACCGAAACAAAGCTCTTAAACTTTTATTTACGAATAAATGTTAATGAAAGTCAGGCGCCGAATGAAACCGAGGTGGTGACTGAGGTCCAGATACGTAATCTGAAAAATAACTTATGAACCAAAACGCGACACATCATAAGCCCCAAGGCGCCATTCTTGTTATGGCGGTCGTCTTTTTGACTATTTTCATGCTTATGCTTGGCGGCATCATCAATCTTGTCCTGTCGCAGAATAAGTACACAATCCGACAAATCTCCTGGGAACGCTCGCTGGCCATCGCGGAAGCCGGCGCCAACTACAGCCGGTGGCACCTCGTCCACGCCTCAAACGACTTCAGTTTTTCGGGAACCTATGATTACAACGACCCTCAGGGCGGCGTCATCGGCCAGTACCAGTTGGAAATTACGGAGCCCGTTACCTGCACCACGATGGTTACGGTCAAATCGACCGGCTGGACGCTTGATTTTCCAAATGTTAAACGCACGATCGAGGTGCGGTATAATCGGGCCTCGCTGGCTCAGTACGCCTTTCTAACAAATTCTGATATCTGGATTGGTGAGAACGAAGACGTCCAAGGACCGCTTCATTCCAATGGCGGCATTCGAATGGACGGCACCCAAAACGCCGAATCGACCTCAGCGAAGGAAACATATACCTGCCAGCCGATGCACGGTTGCGATCCGGCTGAAGAAAAGCCAGGGATCTGGGGCAACGGGAGCGGCGGCGCCGATGGTTTATGGCGCTTCCCCGTGTCCACCGTGGATTTTAACGTCATCACGACCGACCTGGCTGATCTAAAAACGAAAGCGCAAAACGGCGGCTACTACTTCGGGCCATCCGGCGCGTATGGTTATCACATTTTGTTTAAAAATACCGGCGCCTTCGAGCTCTATAAAGTCACCCAGCTAAAATCGGACGTCTATGGCTGCGATACTCAGGGAAATTGCGGCTGGGATTCAAACGACATTAAACACGAAGATTTTGTCGACCGGTATGATTTGGCCGTTGATGAATGCGGCATTCAAAATCTGATCTTCGTTGAAGATAAAAAAGTATGGGTTGACGGCGTGTTAAAAGAAAAAGCTACTGTCGCGGCCGCCCAATTTCCGGATCTCGACGCCACGAATTCGTCAATCATCATTAACGGCAATCTGACCAGAGCCGATCCGACTGACACCATGCTCGGCCTGATCGCTCAAAAAAATGTATTAGTTCCCCGCTACTCCCCGAATGTATTGGAAATCCAAGCCGTCATGGTCGCCCAAAAAGGCGCTGTCCAGCGTTACTACTATCCCGGCGACGTAAAAAACAGAATTATGGTCCGGGGCTCGATTATTACGAACAATGTCTGGACTTGGTCATGGGTGAATAGCGGCGGCACCGTAATTTCAGGGTATCAAATCACGGAATCCTATTTCGAACCGGCTTTAATCTATGCCCCACCGCCGTTCTTTCCCGGTACCGGCGAATATAACTTTATTTCCTGGAAAGAAATTAAAACCTGATAGCCGCCTGGTTCTTGTAAGAAAAAAAAGGTATACTAATATTCAGCAGACGCCAAAAAAGTTATTTTCAGCAATGTCATCACTCCATAATAATTCAAAAGCCTTCGGCCTAGATATCAGCGATCTGACTATCCGGGCGATTCAATTTACCGGCCAAGGCCGCACGCTTTCTATTGAAGCGTACAATCAAACGCCCGTACCGGCCGGGCTCATGAAATACGGCGAGATTTTAGAACCGCGCGCTGTCAGCGAAGTGATCAAGAAACTTATCGCCGGTCCCAAAAAAGGCCGTTTCACGACGAAGCGGGTTTTTGCTTCATTGCCCGAATGGAAATCGTTTGTGAAGATTATTGAAATACCGCAAGTCGACAATAGCCAAATGGCGGAAACGATCCGCTGGGAGGCGGCGCAACATATCCCCTATGCGATCGATGACATGTACCTTGACTGGCGCGTGCTGGAATCAAATCAAACCGCCAACACCCATCGCGTCCTGATTGGGGCAATCCCGAAAACTGTGGCTGACGCGTATACGGCTGTTCTCGAAGACGCCGACTTAAAGCCGATCGGTCTGATCATTGAACCAATGGCGATAACCTACGCCCTGGCGCCTCAAAAAACGGAAAAAGATTTTTCCGCCCTGGTTCTCGACATCGGCCTCCATCGAACGAGCAGCATCATCGTTGACCGCGGCGTTGTTACCTACAGCTCCTCGACCAAAGATATTTCCGGGTATGCCATGACCGAGCTCATTGCCAAAAAACTGAAAATCACCGATCAGGAAGCTGAGGACGCAAAACGCCTTTGCGGCCTTGATCCAACCCGTGGCAAAGCCGTCATCCCGAACACGCTCTTGCCCTATCTTTCAAAAATCCAGAAGCACATTGCCACGATTCTCAGTTTCTACAAAACGCATAATACCCTTGGATCGGACATCCAACAAATCGTTCTCGTCGGCGGGGGTGCGAATTTAAAGAATGTTGATATTGTACTGAGCCAGCGCCTATCCAAAAAAGTGAGCCTTGGAAACCCATGGCAAAGAGCGGAATCACTGCGAAAGACAAACATAGTCTCCCCCAGTCAGGCAGCCTCGCACTGTACTGCGATCGGGCTCGGCTTGATCGGAATTTCTGAATCATATTCAAAATAGCCGTGATTATTTTAAACCTTTTACCACCGTCAAAAAAAGCGCAGCTGCTCTCAGAAAAAAACTTTTCCCGTATTCGACGGGTGGTTATCTCATTCTTTGGTGTTTGCGCCTTAGCGGTCGCACTGACCTTGACCACGCGCTATCTGATTCAGACTGAAGCCCGAAAGGTACAAAGCGAGATCGACGGCTTGAAGCAAACCCTTCAAACGAGCGGCCACGCCCCAACGGATGACCTGGTGAAAAAGATCAACCAAAAAGCGAATACGCTCTTTTCCGTCCAGAAGAACTATATCAAATGGTCAACCGTTCTCACGACCATCGGCCAGGCGGTTGGTGAAAATATCACCCTGCAAACAATTGTCGTTGCGCCCGAGGATAACAATATTACGATTAGCGGCACCGCCCGAACGCGCACCGACCTTGTCAATTTCCAAAATAAATTGAAAAGTGTTCCATTTCTAGAGAACCTCGACTACCCAACCGCCTATCTTACGATCAAGGAGAACATCCCCTTTCGGTTTACGGGCATCCTCAACCAAGCGAAAATCCCAAATTATGACATTGCGCGTCAATAAAACTTTCTACCTCGCTGTCGCTATTATCCTCGTGATCGTTGGCTCAATTGTTTTTGTCTTTATCCCCTACCAAGAAAAAAATGAGGAAATTTTAGCGACCTTAAACGAAAAACGGGTTGATCTGACGCTCTTAAAAGAACAGGTGCAAAAGATTGACACCACCGACATTACCAGCGAACTCACCCAGGCCGAAAACCAACTCAATTCCTTTCTCATCGACAAAACTGAAATTCTACAATTTATTTCTACGCTTGAAGGAATTGCCGAGAAACACTCACTGGAAATAACCATTGACTTGGACGAGTTTCCGGATGACAATACCAGCCCAGTGATCGAACAGCCGATTTCAATAAAAGTTGATGGGGGTTATGCCAATATCATCGGGTTTGTCGCCGAGCTCGAATCGCAAGAATATTATTTGTCCTTCCAACAATTGAACGTAACGGTAACCACCAGTCCAGTATCAAATAAAACAAACTCGACAACCTTGCCACCGCCCACCGGCCAGACCCTACAACTTACGCTCGGCGGTAACTCATATTGGAGATAAATATGAAAATTCCGACAACCATTCTCAGAACGTACGGTCCGAAAATCGCCTGGCTCGTTTGCAGCCTCTTCCTCATTTGGGTGCTCTACAGCCAGTATCGCGTCATTGATGAGGCGATACTTCACCCGCCGCTGGTCCAAGAAAATCAGGTAACCGCCCGGCAGAGTAAAATAAACCAGAAACTACTCAAATCGTTGAAAGATAACCAGATAATAAAAAAAGACTCGACTCATCTGACGCTCCCGACGCATGACCCGTTCGCCCCGGCCCCGAGCAACGCGAGCGTTGAAACCGAGTAGAGTTGACACTTTTATTAATCGACGATATACTGTTTTCGTTAATCTACTTTTTAGAGAGAACGCATGGCACACACAAAATCAGGGGGTTCGACTAGTCTCGGCCGCGATTCACAGAGTCAGCGCCTCGGGGTGAAACTCTTCGGTGGCCAACCAGCCAGAAAAGGGAATGTTCTGATCCGACAGCGCGGAACAAAATACCATGCTGGCAAAAACGTCAAACGCGGAAAGGACGACACTCTTTTCTCGTTAACCGATGGGGTGGTCGTATTTTCAAAGAAAAAGCGCAAACGCTTTGACGGCACGCTAAAAACGGCCGTCTACGTCAGCGTCAAACCGCAATAACGACTCATTCAATACAAAAAAACCCGCCAAGCGCGGTTTTTTTGTATGGGAACAACCTATTTCTTTGGCACCGCACACGCTTTCACGAAGGCAAGAAACAACGGGTGGGGGGCTTCCGGGTGCGATTTATATTCTGGATGAAATTGGGTGCCGACAAAGAAGGGGTGGCCGCGTAATTCAATCGCTTCGACGAGCTTCCCGTCCGGTGAGGTGCCGGCGATAACTAAGCCTTTGTCTTCCAGCCGTTTGCGATATGCCATGTTGAACTCGTACCGGTGGCGGTGGCGTTCCTGCACGGTTCGAACCCCAGTGCCATAGGCGGCGGCAGTTTTCGTTTTTGGCGTCAATCGGCAAGGCCAATTACCGAGCCGGATGGTTCCGCCATATTGCTTCTTGGCCAGGTATTCTTTTTGTTCCGGCATGATATGAATGACCGGGTTGGGCGTTTTTGGATCGGCCTCTAGCGTATGAGCGCCTTTTAATCTGGCGACGTTCCGGGCAAATTCAATCACGGCCATCTGCATGCCATAGCATAATCCGAGGTATGGAATATTGTGTTCGCGGATATAGCGAATCGCCGATATTTTTCCTTCGGCGCCGCGACTTCCCCAGCCCTGCGGAACGATTATGCCGTCGTAGCGCGACAATTCTTTCGCCGCGCTCGGATCTTTTTCGAATTCCTCAGAGTTTATCCAATGAAGTTCCGGCTTCAAATGCCGCGCCCAGGCGGCGTGTTTGATTGCTTCGATAACTGAAATATACGAATCAGCCAAAATAAAATTACCCGTGGCAAAATATTTTCCGACAATTCCGATCCGAACCGGCCTTGTCGCTTGGTCCATGTTCCGGAGCAAGCGTTTCCAGGAACTGAGGGTATTCGCTCTCGGGGCAATATTGAGAAGCTGGAGTATTTTCTCCGCGAGTCTCTCTTTTTCATAATTGATTGGCACGTTGTAGATATTATCCACATCAATTGCCGCCAAAACATTCGCCGGTTTCATATTGCAGAAGATGGCGAGCTTTTCACGGCGCGGCTGATCGAGCGGCTTCTCAGCGCGGCAGAGTAAAAAGTCGGGCTGAATGCCGGCGCCGTTCAGCGTCCGTACGGCATATTGGGTCGGCTTGGTTTTCATTTCACCGATCTTGGACGGAATCGGCAAATAGCTGACGAGCACGAAAGCGATATCGTCCGGTCGCTGGAGACGCATCATCCGGGCCGCTTCGAGAAAAAGCAGGTTCTGATATTCGCCGACTGTCCCGCCAATCTCAATCAACACGATATCGGCTTTATTTTTCTGTCCGGCCAGCTCTATCCGTCTGATCACTTCCTCGGGTATGTGCGGAACGACTTCTACGCACTTGCCCTTATAACCAAGATTGCGCTCTTTTTGGATGACTGATAAATAGACTGCGCCGGTGGTCATGTAGTTATCACGGCTGAGTTCGGTATTTAAGAAACGCTCATAGTTGCCGATATCCTGGTCCGTCTCCAAGCCGTCTTTGGTCACAAAAACTTCGCCATGTTCGGTCGGATTCATGGTGCCAGCATCAACGTTCACGTAAGGGTCGATTTTCAGGGCAGTCACCCGGTAGCCCCGCGATTTCAATAACAGTCCGATTGATGAAACGGCAATCCCCTTCCCCAGGCCCGAGAGCACGCCACCCATGACGAAAATGTATTTTCTATTTTTCATGTTCCGCCTCAATAATTATTTTTATCGCGAGCGTTTCTTTGCCCAGTGTGAGCGCAACCTCGTGTTGACCAACCGTTTTGAGGTGTTTTTCGAGATGGACGGTTTTCTCGGAGAGACGAACGCCTTTATCGCGCTGGATCCGTTCGACGATCTCATTCGGACCGATGCCGGCAAAAAGCGTTCCTTCGGGTGTCGCCTTGAGGCGAAAAACCAGGGTTAGATCGCGTACCGCTTCCGCCGCCTGGCTGTGTTTTGAGTCAGCGCGCGTCTTTTGCTTGGCTCGCTTTTTCCGAAATTGCTCCGTTTCTGCGAGCAATTGCTCAGTCGCCGGGCTAGCGAGGCCTTGGGGAAATAAAAAATTACGGGCATACCCCTCGGCAACATTTTTCACATCACCGGCTTCCCCAAGTGTTGGGACGGTTTTTCGTAAAATGATTTTCACGCGTCAATCGGAAGTTAATATTTAATAACGAAATTGTCTTCTTGTCCGGTCGGTTCACTCCAGTCATCAGCCAAGCGGTCAATCCGGCAATTTCCCGGTCTGTCTCTCAGCCAGCTCATGAGCGCCTCCAGGGCCGGTCGCTCGCCCTCAGCCTCAAGCGAAACAGTGCTGTCATTATTATTCATAACATAGCCAACAAGGCCGAGCTCGAGAGCTTTTACCTTGATCATGGAGCGAAGATTAACACCCTGAACCTGGCCATAGACTTTTAACGACATGCGCTGTTTCATGGTGTTGGAGCACTTAATATTTCTTTCGCCTTATCGAGTTGAGGGTCTTGTCCGGCGTCATACTGGGCTTGTGTGTACGTGACCGTGATATCGGGCGAGATCCCTGTTTTGTCAATTGACCGGCCCAGCGGCGTCAGCCATTCAGCCACGGTGATTTTTAGGCTCGAACCGTCATCAAACTCAGTATAATCCTGAACCGAGCCTTTGCCAAACGTCTGCTCGCCGACAAGCGTTGCAGCTTTGTAATCCTGCAGGGCGCCAGCCAGTATTTCAGCCGCTGAGGCAGATCCTCCATCAATAAGGACAACGGTTGAAAGATCCTTTAAGCGGCTTTGTCCATCTGATTTATGGACCCGTTTCTGACCGTTACTGAATTGTTCAATGACAACGGTATCGTTGTTTATAAACTCCCCGGCTACCGCCACCGCCTGATCGAGATATCCCCCTGGATTGTTTCTCAGATCCAGCACTAAGCCCTTTGGCTCTTGTAACAGAAGGTCGTTGACCGCTTTTGAGAATTCAGAGGCCGTGTCCTGACTGAAGTCCGCCAGCGAAATATAGGCAATGTTGCCCTCAAGCATTTTTGACGTCACACTGCTCGTGATAATCGTGTCCCGGGTAATTGTTAGGGTAAACGGTTCAGCCCCGCCGGTGCGCTCAATGGTTAGTTTTACCGCGCTCCCCTTCTCGCCGCGGATCAACGCGACGGCCTGGTCTACGGTCAGACCGGCAGTATCGGTTTCGTCGATTTGGAGGACGGTGTCGCCCGCCTTGAGACCAGCTTTTTCAGCGGGTGAACCGGGCACCGGAGCAATAATTACGATCTTCCCATCTTTGGTCCCAATTTCTGCGCCGATACCCTCAAACCGGCCGCTTATTTCAAAATTAAATTCTTTTGTCTCGCTTGGATCAAGGAACATCGAGTAAGGATCGCCGAGCGAAGCGACCATCCCTTTTAACGAACCGTAGAAAGCGTCGGTTTCGCTGACTGGTTGCTTCACATATTCATCGGAAATATAGCTCCAGACATTCCAAAACAGCGTGTAGTCAACATTCTTATCCTTCAGACTGTCGGGAACATGCTGGATGATATTCGAAAAAAGACGCGCCCCGGTCAGCGATGTTGTCCGGAGATTGCCGATGACATACCCGGCAAAAAAGACAATGGCAAAAAGAGACAATACTAAATAGCCGATAATTATCTTCACGGCCGTATTTGATCGCCTTTTTATTGGTGGTGGAAGCGGAATCGTGTTCATGTGTCTTGTACGCGCTCTATCTTCGCGCCCAATTGGCGCAAGCGGTCATCAATGGCCTCATAGCCACGGTCAACCTGATAAATATTCTCGATTCGACTCGGCCCTTCAGCCAAAAGGGCGGCAATGACGAGAGCAATGCCGGCACGGATATCCGGACTTTCAACGGTTGCGCCATACAGCTTTGCCGGACCGAGCACCACGGCCCGATGCGGGTCGCACATGATGATGCGAGCGCCCATTTTATTGAGCTTATCGATATAAAAGAGTCGACCTTCATAGATTGTTTCGTGGATCAGACTCAGGCCGCTCGCCTGGGTCATTAACACGGTAAACGGAGCCTGGAGATCTGTTATGAAACCTGGATACTCGTGGGTTATCAAATTGACCGCTTGAAGATTCGGCGAGTGATGGACCGTCACCGTGTCCTGGCCGAGATCAAAGCGCACCCCGGCTTGTCGGAGCAATTTCCAGGGCACCTCAAGATGGTTCGGCTCGCAGTTTTTTATCACGATTTTACGGCCAGCGGCTGCGCCAAGCATGGCAAAGGTACCTGTTTCTATGCGGTCGGGCATGATCCGCTTTGCCCCGCCGGCGATTTTCTTGACGCCTTCAATAACGATCGTATGCGTTCCAGCGCCCCGAATTTTCGCGCCACGCGCGTTTAACCATTCCGCCAAATCTTCTATTTCAGGTTCGCAGGCGGCAAACTTCAAGGTCGTCGTTCCTTCGGCCAGTGTCGCGGCCATAAGCAAGGCTTCGGTCGCCGTCACGCTGATGCGCGGAAATACAAACGTCGCGCCAGCCAGCTTTTTCGCATGAAAATGATAATGCGTTTCTTCCTCTTTTACGTTGACGCCGAGCGCAGCAAAACCATCAAGAAAAATATCGATCGGCCGCTCCCCGATGACGCAGCCGCCGGGATGTGGCATGTTCACCTCGCCAAACCGAGCCAGGAGTGGACCGAGCAATACGACCGAGGCGCGTAACTTCTTGACCAGCTTGTCAGGCAGGCTGGGCTCGCGAATCCCGACGCAGGTAATGTCATAGGTGTGCTGATCGATCGCCTTCACCTCGGCGCCCATTTCTTTCAAAATATCCAGCAAAACCAAAACATCGGCGATGGCCGGGATGTTTTCGATCCGGCACGTATCGTCGGTCAGAACGGTCGAGGCGATAATTTTCAGGGCGGAGTTTTTTGCTCCATTGACGCTGATTTCACCCTCAAGAAACGCGCCACCCTCAATTCGAAAATGTTCCATTGCTTGTTATTGTCACGTGCTCTGAAGACTGGTAGAATAGATGAAGCTATCACACTGCATTGTACCTGGGAATTGAAAAAACGTCAAAATGACTAGAAATAATCGTCGTTTTCTCTATCTGAGTTTTATACTCTTTTTTTTCGTGATCGCGCCTATTTTGGTTTTATATTCATCGGGCTACCGGCTCGATTGGGCGCATCGGCGTTTAATAAAAACGAGTGTTATTAATCTGAATACCCGTCCGAAAGGGGCCGAAATCTGGCTGAACGGCGTCAATCAGGAGAAAAAAACCCCGACCATCCTGACGGGCATCTTTCCTGGCACCTACGATATCAAGCTGGTGAAAGACGGTTTCCTGCCCTGGCAGAACACAATTACCGTACGCACGAGCCGGGCGAGCGTCTTATACAGCATTATTCTCTTCCGCAATACTACCAGCCAGCTTTTGGTAAATGAGAACATTATTCAACTGAAAAACACCTCAAACAACGATCAACTGCTGGCAATCACGAAACAGGACACGACAACCGAACTAAAGCGCCTGAATCTTCGTGATGGCTCGGCTACCACGCTGGTCACCCGACCAGGCACTATTACGATCGAAGCCGACCCGCAATATGATCAGGTCGTCATCTCCCAGTCTGAGGTTGACAGTTCTTTTGAGCTGGTGAAAACGAATCAGGCTGATTCGAGCATGCCGCTGACCTATTTACCGGAAGAAATAACAAATCTCCAGTGGCTGAACCACGACACGCTGCTTGGACAAAACAGCGGTCAGCTCTGTCAGGTTCAACTGACAAAGAATACCGTTTCCTGCTCCCAAAAAAACGTCTCACAATTCTTCGTCCGTGGCATGGACGTGTATTACCTGACGAATGACGGTCAAACAAGCTATCTCTATCGATCCACAAGCGCGCTTGAAACGAATCAACCGCTGTCGCGCCTACCCTCGAGTAACAACTATACTCTCTTATCAACGGAGAACAAACATCTCATTCTGGCCGACGGGGACGCGCACGAATTTTATCTGATTGAACCGCAAGACTCAACCTTTCGCCAAACCAAAATAAACAATGCGGCCAAAGACGGCTTTTGGCTGAAGAACGTCGAACAATTCATCTACTACAACGACAACGAAATCTGGCGCTATGACCCAAAAACAGCCGAACATCGGCTGCTCCAGCGCGTCAGCGACCCGATCCATTATGTTACTCAGCTCGTCGACCTCCCCTATCTGATCTTTTCCCGGGCTGACCGAATCGAAGCGCTTGAGCTGAGCGAATACGCCCCGACGTATACCATTATTCCGCTCGTAACAAATGCGCGCGGCTGGTTTACCCTGACGACCGATAATCTGCTGCTCTATCAGGAAACGAATGAGCGCGCGCGTTTATGGAGCCGGCTGCTATTTTAAGCTTTCGACAGCTTACGGGCTAAATAATCGGCTAATGCCTCTGACCAGGGTCGGAGGTGTTTCATTTTCGTGTTCAAAAGCGTCGAGTTTGCCGGACGTTTTGCCGCCGCCTTGTATTCTTTTGAACTAATTGGCTTCACGTCAACCTTGAGCTGGGCGAGCTCAACGATCTTTTTTGCAAATTCGTACCAGCTGACCGCCCCTTCATTCACAAGATGATAGGTGCCGTATTCTGGCTGCATTTCGACAAGCTCACGGACGGCCCTGGCCAGGTCGAGCGAATAGGTCGGTTTGCAGATTTGGTCATTTACGACTGCTAACGGAGCGCCGGTTTTGGCTTTTTCGAGAATCGCGTCCACGAAATTTTTCCCGTTTGGACCATAGAGTCCGGACGTCCGGATAAGAAATATCTCGTCTGTTTTCTTTCTGAGAATTTTTTCGGCCTCGGCTTTCGTTTTCCCATAGAAACTGATCGGTTTCGGCGCGGCGGTCTCTTCGTAACCACCCTTTGTTTCGCCGTCAAAGACATAATCCGTGCTGAAATGGACAAGCGGCGAATTAATCTTCTCGCAAGCTTCAGCGAGCATTTCAACCGTCGTAATATTGCCTTTTTTTGCCTCCTTCTTATTCTTCTCGGCCAAATCAACAGCCGTATAGCCGGTAGCATTAATGACTAATTCCGGATTTTCCGCTACCATCTGGTCAAGTATCGATTCGTCAGCCACGTCAACCTCGGGCAAATCCCAAAGTACAAGTTCTTCACCCTTAAAAACGTCGGCTAGCGCCGAGCCAAGCATGCCCTTGTGTCCAGCGATAAGAATCTTCATGCGGTATTCCTTTAAATATTTTTATCCGCGCACTGGCCTGCTTATAGTGTACCGATTCACGCCGTGACTGTAAAGACGGTCGCAGATTCTTTAGGCGCCGTACTGTTTTTTATAGTATTCCAAATACTCCCCGCTCTTGAGCCTCTTCCACCAGTCCTGGTGATCCTGATACCACTCAATCGTTTCCTTCAGCGCCTGCTCAAAATTCCAATCCGGCTGCCACCCGAGTTCGCGCAGTTTCTCGGCATTGATGGCATAGCGACGGTCGTGGCCGGGCCGGTCCTTGACGTATTCGACCATTTCCTGGCCGACGCCCATTTGCTCTAATATCATTTGTGTTACTTCGAGATTGGTAAAGCGCTCGCCCGTGCCAATGTTATAGACCTCCCCAGGCTCGCCTTTCTGGTGGATGACGTCAAGCGCCTGGCAATAGTCGGGCACGTAGATCCATTCCCGGATGTTTTGTCCGTCGCCATAAACCGGAATTTTCTTGCCTTCGATCAGATTTGTGATAAACAGCGGGATGAGCTTTTCCGGATATTGGTAGGGGCCGTAAAAATTGCAGCTGTGCGTGACGATAACCGGCAGGCCATACGTTTTCCAATACGCCCGGACTAAATGATCGCCCCCGGCCTTCGATGCTGAGTACGGGCTATTCGGCTCAAACGGACTATCCTCGGAGAATTCCTCGTTCGTCGAGCCAAAAACCTCGTCGGTCGAAATTTGGATATACTTCTTTATCCCGTGTTTTTTCACCGCCTCAAGCAAGGTATAGGTTCCGAGCACATCCGTTACGATAAAGCTCTTCGGACCGGAAATTGACCGATCGACGTGGGTTTCAGCCGCGAAATTAATGACCGTATCGATGTCCTGCCCCATAATTGCGTTAACCGCCGCTTCATCAGCAATATCGCCCTTGATGAATTGATAGCGCGGATTTTGTTCGAGGTCGCGCAAATTCTCGAGATTCCCGGCATAGGTAAGCTTATCAAAATTTACCACCTCAAATTCCGGGTAATTATTGATCAGATAGCGGATGAAGTTCGAGCCCATGAAGCCCGCCCCGCCGGTGATGAGAAATTTCATTTCCGATGTATTACAATGTGAGATAACGTAAGCCGAGTTCTTCAGCCTTCTCAGCCGGATACACCCCAGTGAGATCGAAGACAACCCCGCCGGCCATTTTTTCGGCTAAATCTTTTATTGGAATGTCGTGAAATTGCCGATGCGGAGACAGAACGATCAGCGCATCAAAAGCGTCGCCAGCCAACGGGTGTTGATTGTCGACGTCGAATACTTTTTTCACTTCGTCATCATCAAGAAATGGATCCCAGCCGGTCACCTGCGCGTTGTTTTTTTTCAATTCTTGGATGAGTTCGCGCGCTTTGCTGTTCCGCGAGTCCTTCACGTTTTCTTTAAAGGTTAATCCCATGACCTGTATTTTTGGCTTGGTTTTTCCCGTCTCGCTCAATCGGCTCAGAACCTTTTGGGCGACGATAATCGGCATCGAATCATTAAGTGACCGACCGGCCAGGATCACCTGCGGCTCGTAGCCAAGCTCTTGAGCGCGATAGGTCAGATAATACGGATCGACGCCAATGCAATGCCCGCCGACCAAACCCGGCCGATAGGCATGAAAATTCCACTTGGTTGAAGCGGCCGCCAAAACGTCTTTGGTTTTGATGCCCAATTTTTCGAAAATCAGGCTTAGTTCGTTCATTAAGGCAATGTTTAGGTCGCGTTGGATGTTTTCGATCACCTTCGCCGCTTCAGCGGTTTTAATGTTGGGCGCCTTATGTATCTTGGTAAATGAGCCGTATACCTCGGCGACTGCATCGCACGTTTCGGCGTCCATCCCACTCACAACCTTCGTAATCTTATCGATGGTGTGTTCTTTGTCCCCCGGATTGACCCGCTCAGGGCTGTAGCCGATTTTCCAGTCCCGGCCGCATTTCAAACCGGATTCTTGCTCGATAATCGGGACGCAGATTTCTTCGGTTACCCCGGGATAGACGGTCGATTCGAAAACGACAATTGCGCCTTTCGACATATTCGCGCCGACAAGCCGAGAAGCGGATTCAACAGGCGTCAGGTCAGGCTTTTTGTCGGCTGTAATCGGTGTCGGTACGGCCACTATGATAAAGTTGCACTTTTTGAGAGCGGCCGGATCTGTCGTATAGTCGATCGTAACGCTGTTCAGTTCCGCCTCGGACAATTCGTTGTTCGGATCCGTTCCTTGGCGCAAACGCTGAATTTTCTTCTCGTTTAAATCAAAGCCGACCACCGGATAATGCCGCGCCAACGACACGGCCAGCGGCAAACCGACATAGCCGAGTCCAACTAGACCAATACTCCTGCTTTTTTCTAACATATCTTGATTCAAGTTATGAATTCAAAATGTAAAACTCAAAATTATTGTTCCCGCCTTAGGCGTTTTCCTACATTTTTAATTTGTAATTTTGAATTTTTTAATTGCTTTACGTGCCAATTTCCCAGGCCGACAAATAGGCCTTTTGCTCAGGGGTCAGCCGGTCGATCGTCGCGCCCATGGTTTTCAGCTTCAGAGCGGCAATGCCGGCGTCGATGTCGTGCGGCACCGGGTATACCTTACGCTCGAGTTTTTTGTAATGTTTCACGACATATTCAGTCGAGAGTGCCTGATTGGCAAAACTCATGTCCATGACCGAGGCGGGATGACCTTCGGCCGCGGCTAGATTAATCAGCCGGCCCTCGGCGAGCACGTTGATTCTTTTCCCGCCCGGCAACGTGTATTGAACGACGTACTCCCGGACTTCTTTGATCGATTTGGCGATTTTCGTTAATCCCTTGATATCAATTTCAACGTCGAAGTGACCGGAATTGCAGACAATCGCGCCGTCCTTCATTTTCCGGAAATGGGCCGGCCGTAAGACATTAATGTCGCCGGTCAGGGTAACAAAGACATCGCCCTGGGGAGCGGCCTCAGCCATTGGCATAACTTCATAGCCATCCATGGCCGCTTCGATGGCCTTCACCGGGTCAACTTCGGTCACGATCACCTTTGCGCCCAGGCCGTCAGCGCGCATGGCCACTCCCCGGCCACACCAGCCATAGCCGGCCACGACCACATTCTTGCCTGCCAATAAGACGTTGGTGGCCCGGATAATGCCGTCGATCGTGCTCTGGCCGGTGCCATACCGATTATCGAAGAAGTGCTTGGTCATAGCATCATTCACGGCAATCACCGGAAATTTCAGCATTCCTTGCCCGGCCAGGCTTTTTAACCGGATAACGCCGGTGGTGGTCTCTTCCATACTGCCCCAGATATTTTTCGCCAAGTCCTTCCGTTTTGAATGGAGCAAGAATACCAGGTCAGCGCCGTCATCCATGGTGATATTCGGCTTTTGGTCGAGCGCGGCGTTGAGGTGGCGGTAGTAGCGATTGCGGTTTTCTTTATTTATCGCGTAGACAGGAATGCCAAAATCCTTTACCAGCGAGGCAGCCACGTCATCTTGAGTTGACAGCGGGTTCGAGGCGCAGAGAATAACCTTCGCGCCGCCGGCTTTCAACGTGCGCATGAGATTGGCTGTTTCAGTGGTCACGTGCAAACACGCTGACACTCGGACATTGCGCAGGGGTTTTTCTTTAGCGAAGCGTTCGCGGATGGTCCGCAGGACCGGCATAAACTGCTCAGCCCATTCGATCCGTTTCTTGCCAGTTTCGGCCAGACGGAGAGATTTGACGTCGAATTTCATGTAGGCGTTTTATGATTAATGATTTACTGAGTGAATTGAAAGGTATTTAACATGCCGTTGGTGAACATTGTACCGTTGCTGGTAAAAACGTACAATTTATCCCCATTGCGGACGCCAATATAATCCTGGCCGAACTCCGTCGTATCAACCCTCTTGGCCACCTTACCATCAATCGTTGTCGCGGTAACACTTTCAACAATACCGGTTTCAAATTCAGCCGCCCATTGGTCAAGAGTTTTTGTGGTTACATCGAATTCTATCCCTTCAACAGCTTCACCCGCGCTGCCCGAGGCCTCAAAAACAACGCTGTTCGGCCCGATATTCCGAGTTGTATCAATCATCCAATTGGCTGGGTATTGTATCGAGTACCCACCGGTCTGGTTTATATATGTCTGCCAGCCGGCGGTGTTTGTATTGCTATTTGTATTCGAATTCACATTCGCATTGCTATTCAAATTCATGTTTGTCTCGCCCGGGCAGGCGGCAAATTGGCAGTCCGGCGGGATTCGACTGACGTAGGAGCCGTCCGAACAAAGCTTGGCTTCCATCGTACAGGCAACGGAATTTGAATTGGCGTTGATGTTTTTGTTCGTTTCCAATCCAACCGTGCTGTTCGTATTCGTCGATTTCGTCTTGGTGGAGAGATAATACAACCCCGCCCCGACGATCAAGGCAACGAGCACGATAACAAAAAGTCCGACCACCGGCGAGTACCCTGGCCAGGATGTTCGATGCGTCTTCTTTGATTCAAGAGCGCTTGATAACAAATTTACTCGACGTAATTTTTGGTTTTTTGAAACTTTTGTTGCGGGGCGTTTTTTTGCTGGCATCGATGTTTAATTATTTTTTTATAAACGAATTTCCTCTCGAAAATTTTCTTTATACCGCTCGCTGAATTCCCGACTCGTGTAGGTATGTTGTTGGGTGCCGTAGTATTCGATCGGATACACCGCCGACACCGAACCGAGCCGGCCGGCTTGTTCGAGCGAGTAATGGCCGAGCAGTCCTTTGATAAATCCCGCCCGGTAGGCGTCGCCCGCGCCGGTCGGATCCTTAATTTCGCGCGGCTTGGCAATAGGGATAGTATAGCTCGAATCAGCGGTTTCGATCAATGAGCCATGCTCCCCTTTTGTCGTGACAATCAGCTCGGTTTTTTTCAAGATATCGTGCTTGGTTGCGCCCGTTACTTTTAAAACCAGATCGATTTCATAATCATTGCCGATAAACACCCGGGCGCCGGTGACGGCAAATTTCAGTTGGTCGGACTTCAGGGCGGGAATTTGCTGGGCGGGATCGAAAATGTACGGGATGTTCAGCCGCTGATATTCGCGGGCATAATAGATCATGTCCTCCACATTGCCCGCGCAAATAATCGCAAAAAGTTCTCCTTCCGCGTTTTTTATTTTTTCAACATCCACCCGACTGGCCTGTTTCATGGCGCCAGGATGAAAGCCGGTGATCTGATTGTTGTCGAGATCGGTGATAATATTCGCTGAAGCGGTGAAATCTTCGTTCAGGACGATTTGGTCAGTAGTGACGTTTCTTTCTCTCAGCCAGTCGCGATACTGGGCAAAATCCTTGCCAGCCGTTGCCAGAATAATCGGCTGTTCTTTTAAGAGCGCCAAGTTATAGGCAATGTTACCGGCCGTGCCGCCGAAGTTTTCGCGCAACGTATTCACCAAAAAGCTCACGCTTAAAACGTGAATTTTTTCGGGTAAAATATAGTCCTTAAACCGGCCCGGGAAATCCATAATCCGGTCGAACGCGAGCGAGCCTGAAACGAGGATTTTCATATAAAAAATGTAAAATTCAAAATGTAAAATGTAAAATTAATGCGTCCGCCGAGCGGACTCCTCCATTTTTAATTTTGAATTATTAATTTTGAATTTCATTATTCCAGTCAAACCCAATCTTCGGGTCATCATACAGGAGGCGCTTTTCATCCGGATTTTTCGGATCATATGCTTCGGTCGTGTGGTAAAAAAGCATCACCGGCTCAGCGCTTAGCACTTTATATCCATGAGCCACGCCGATCGGTATGAGAATCAGCTTGTAATCGTCACGGCCAGCGAAGATAACCTGGGTCTCGCCTTTCGTCGCCGAATCGGGACGCAGATCGTGTAAAACGATCATCGCCTTGCCGGTCGCCGCAAACCAGAGATCGTCCTGGCGCTCGTGGAAATGAAAGGCCTTAATCACGCCCCTATTCGCCACGGTGAACGTCGTTTGGCCAAACTTGCTCAAAAGCCCGTCATCCGCCCGCAATACCTCCATCAGAAAGCCGGCTTTGCCCGAGTCTTCCCCGCGATCAGGAATGTCTTGATGAACGGTTAATGTTTTAATCTGTACACCATGGATCATGGCCGGTTTCTTTAATAGTATTAGCGACAAGCTGACCCGCCTCTAATAAACTTTCAAATGACTCTCCTCCGTCGCCCCACCAACCCTGAAGTACGCTGTAAGTCATTACGCTTTCTTTTATGAAATGGTTATTAACATCGGTGATTTCTAGTTCGCCGCGCTTCGAGGGTTTCAGCGTCTTCACAACCTTAAAAACGCTGCTATCATACATATAGAGACCAATAACTGCAAGATTTGATTTCGGTTTTTTTGGCTTTTCTTCAATATTGACAATGCGATCACCGTCAATTTCCGCGATGCCGAGCGACTGCGGGTACTTCGTTTCTTTCAGAAATATTTTCGCACCGCTTGGTTGCTTTTCAAAATCTTTCACAGCCGTTCCAACATTATCAACGATGATATTATCTCCCAAAATCACCACGACCTTGTCATTGTCGACGTACGCTTCAGCCAAACCAAGCGCCTGGGCGATTCCGCCCGGTTCTTCTTGCACCTCATAGGAAAATTTCACACCGAATCTTCGACCAGACCCGAGCAATTCCAGCAGGTGTCCGACATGACCCCGGCCGGATACCACGAGGATGTCAGTGATACCAGCATTCTTCAACGTGGCAATCGGGTAATAAATCATCGGCCGATTGAATACGGGCAACAAATGTTTGTTTGTCACTCGCGTCAGTGGAGCCAGACGTGATCCCGTGCCTCCGGCAAGGATAATTCCTTTCATGTTGTATTCTCCTTTTTAATGGTTGAAAGATACGCCACAAGCATAATAACGAAACTAGCGCCGATGAGCAAAACAAGATAGTTCTTTTTAATCTGCAGCAGCGCAAAAGCCGCGGCGAGAATTACGACAATCACCAGAAAGGTGTTGTTTCTTTTCATCGGTTGGTCCGGCGAGAAATCATCGCGCGGGAAAAAGAGCGTCAACAGACCCAGTCCGACAACCACGATAAGAAAGGGCGCCAAGTTAAAAAACGTGCTCACCCGCCCCGGATCGAGTATTTCAATCATCCAAAAGAGGCCGTATGTTACGACGCTTACTTTAAAGGCAAAGTCGAGAAGCTGTTTTATGACGGACCCGGTCATGCTCTTATATCTTCTTGAGGTAATTTTTTAGATCAGTTAATAATGTCTGCCACTTCATCGGCTGACGGTAGAGATCGATCGTAATTTTCCGTACATTCAGAACGGCGCCGCGTTGGGCCAGACCAGGCGCCGAGATTTCAAACCTGGTCGTTCGGTCGGATATATATGCCTTCCGGAGATCAAACGTTTGGCTGCCGGTCAGCCAATCACCATTCGTAGTCGGCGGTGTAAAATCTTTTGTCAACACATAATCAATTCCTGAGAAATCGGTCACGTCTGCCAAGTTTATCAGAAAACTGGCCGGGTAAAAACAGCTTTCGGGTGTAAAGGAAAATGCGCCATTGGCCGTGAGCATGGCGTTCCCCTGTGGTAAGACGATGGTGTGTAAATTATTCTTTTGATCACCAGTGGTCTGACTGACCGCTGGCAGCCCAGAATCGTTCAGTGCTATGTCTTGTGAATCGATGGATACGCTTTGGCGACCGGCCGATGAGAGGGGCAAAACAGTATATTTGTCGGCTCGAGAAAATAAACGTACCGGTTCTTTGTTCTGATTTTCCAATACTTTTATCCGCTGATCAACGACTAAATAATGCAGGGTGGTATGTATTTTTTTTATAATAAGATCATCGCTGATGTCAAATTCCAGTCGGTAGATCCCCTCGGGTAGATTCGGAATATTTACCGCGACGGACTGCTCGGCCGAGCTACCGCCGGTCGCGCCCTCTTCGCCGTCATCCGGACGGTCGACGCTTTGAATACGTTGGGTATCGCCATAATATATATTCAAATGAAAACGATCGGGACCGACGTTTTTATTTATGTCTTGATAGACAACGTTTATGTTGAGAGGCTCGTCTTTAATATACGCGTAGAATACGTGACGACCTTGAAGCGACGTGGCTATGTTCAGCTCGGTGTCCAATTTTTGATAATCGGGCAGACGGTAGTCTTTTTTATAGTCAATATTATACTCCGCCGTTATCGAATCGCGAGGAATGTTTTTCGTGAATTCTTGGATGCTCGTATACTTTGTTACCATCGCCGTTTTCCGCTGGGCCAGCAGCAAGGACTGAGTATTGTCGCTCAAAAAATCCCACTCGCTGTTCCGTAAAAGACCGACATCGAAGGGCTTTAACAAATAATCATAGGTGCCGACCGTGCGGTGGACACCCAGCTCAACCAAGGGTTGGTCTTGATTTTGATATTCCAGCGTCACCTTTGCCGTCTCAAAGGATCGCGGCATTTTCATGGAAAAATAAACCGGCTGATCAATAATCTGACGGCTGCCTGTATCGATATCGCTGAGGCGAGCCGCCGGTTCCAGCTCGATCGCCCCCCGCGACGCTTGGCCGACGTGTTGGACGATCCGCACGTGGCCCGTCGGCGCGACATTAACATTAATCACCCAGCCTAATAAAAAAACTGGCACAAGCAAAATAAGTATTTTCCCGATAACGATAACTGGTCTACGTTTCATGATTATTCAACAAACGACGAGTTAGCGTATCTATTATACAATAATCCCTCAACTTTACAAATAAATGAAATGTGGTAGAATTGATGCGTATTTCTGATTAATTTTAATACTCTTACGAATGCCAAAGTACCTTGTTACAGGCGGAGCTGGATTTATCGGTTCCCATGTGGTAGCAGCGTTGATCGAACGCGGCGACACGGTCAGAATTATTGATAACCTTTCGACCGGCAAGAAAGAAAATCTCCATCCGAAGGCGGAATTTATCAAGGCGGATATCCGCCAGCTCGAAGAAATCAAGCCGTTGTTTACGGGCTTCGATGGGGTCTTTCATCTCGCTGCCCTGCCCCGCGTCCAGGTCTCGATCGTGAATCCGACGGAGACGAATGATATAAATATCACCGGCACCTTGAATGTCCTGCTGGCGGCGCGTGACGCTGGCGTAAAGCGATTAGTGTATTCGGCGTCATCATCAGCCTATGGCGACCCTGTCTCGCTCCCCCTGCAGGAAGAAATGAAACCGAATCCAAAAAGTCCGTACGGACTTCAGAAGTATGTCGGCGAGGAATACGCGAAGCTGGCAAATTTATTCTGGAACATTGAAACGGTCTCACTCAGATATTTCAATGTCTACGGACCGCGGATGGCATCCGAAGGCGCCTATGTAACGGTCATCGCCATCTTTAACCGGCAAAAGATGAATCACGAGCCGCTGACCATAACGGGCGACGGCACCCAAACGCGGGATTTCACTTTTATCGGCGACATCGTTCGAGCCAATATCCTTGCCATGACAAGCGAAAAGGTCGGCCACGGCGAGGTAATAAATATCGGCAACGGTGATAATCACAGCGTTAATGAAGTTGCGGAAATAGTCGGCGGCGAAACGACGCATATTCCCGCCCGTGTTGAGCCGCACGATACGCTGGCTGATAATTCCAAGGCACGGGAATTGCTCGATTGGCAACCGAAAACAAGCTTTGCCGAGGGCATGAAAAAAACGATCGCTTGGTATCAAGAACACGCCCATGAATCAAACAACCGAGAATAAATTGCCGGTGGCGCACTCCATCATCATCCCGGCGTACAATGAAGAAGACGCGGTCGTTCCGCTCTACCGCGAGATCAAAGTTGTTATGGATCGACTCGGTCAACCCTATGAAGTAATTTTTGTCGACGACGGGAGCACGGACCGAACATTTGAACGACTGTCAGCGCTCTCCCCTATCAAAATCATCCGCTTCCGGAAAAACTTCGGCCAAACCGCCGCGCTCGATGCCGGCTTCAAACATGCCCAGGGGAAGATTTTTATTACCCTGGATGGCGATGGCCAGAACGATCCGGCTGACATCCCCAGATTGCTCGAAAAACTTGATGAAGGTTATGATATCGTTTCTGGCTGGCGGAAAAACCGTAAAGACACATTTTCGAAAAGGTTTATATCACGCGGCGCCAATGTCTTGCGAAAATTTTTTGTGGCCGACCATATACGCGACTCCGGCTGTACGCTGAAAGTCTACCGTCGCGAGTGTTTCGATGAGCTCGATCTGTTTGGCGAAATCCACCGTTTCATTCCAGCGATGCTTGCTTGGAAGGGTTTCAAAATCGGTGAATTGGACGTAAACCACCGCCAACGGACTACCGGCCGGACAAAATACAACTGGAAGAGAATGGTAAAGGGTTTCGTTGACATGATCAGCGTCTGGTTCTGGCGAAAATACTCCAGCCGGCCGCTCCATCTTTTCGGCGGTTTTGGCGTGTTGCTGGGCGGAGCGGGCCTCCTCCTCGGCCTCTACTTGGCCATCATGCGGATATTTAAACTCCTCAGCCTCCAAAACAGTATCTGGCCGCTCGTCTCAGTGTTTTTAATTCTCGCCGGCATCCAGTTATTTATCTCCGGCCTCCTTGGCGACATTGCCATCAAAACATATTACAACGGCAAACGCAGCGTCTATACGATCCGGGATATTACCGACAATTCATAATGATCGATTCTCCGTCCGGGCGCAGCATCTTGGTGTTGAATTACGAGTTCCCGCCTCTCGGCGGCGGTGCGTCGCCCATCTCATATGCGATAACCAAAGGATACGTCGACGCCGGCTATCACGTCGACGTTGTTACGATGGGGTATGCCGGTTTGCCATCGTTTGAACGGAAAGACGGCATCAATATCCATCGCGTCAAAAGCGGGCGGAAGAAAAAAGAGCTCAGCACGTTTCCCGAACAGTTGAGGTATCTCATCGCTGCCTTTTTTGCGATTCAAGCCTTGCTGAAAAAAAATACGTATTCGCATTGTCATTGTCACTTTCTCGTCCCGACCGGCATACTCGCCTACATTTTTTCCCGGCGATCAAAACTGCCGTATATCGTGACCAGCCACGGGAGTGATGTGCCCGGGCACAATCCCGATCGGTTTACCCTGCTCCACCGTTTCACGGCACCAGTGATCAAGGCGATCATACGCCGATCACGGTTCGTAACCGTGCCATCGGGTTCGTTAAAAAAACTGATCGAAAAAAATATCCTGAGCGGACGTTCGAACGATAAGATTGTCGTCATCCCGAACGGTTCCCATTCGCTCTCAAAACCGGGCCTGGAAAAAGAAAATATTATTCTCTCGGTCGGTCGGATGCAGCCAATGAAGGGCTTCCAATATTTAATTCCGGCCTTTATCAGTGCTGGCCGGAACGATTGGAAACTTTATCTGGTCGGCGACGGACCATACCGAAAAACCCTGGAGAGCCTGGCCGCGAACCACGAGAACATCATTTTTACCGGCTGGCTTGATAATTCTGACGATCGGCTGATTGATTTGTACAATCGGGCAAAAATTTTCGCGCTCCTGTCTCAGACGGAAAGCCAGGGCATCGTGCTAGTGGAAGCAATGAGCGCTGGCTGCGCCATCCTGGCCTCAAATCAGGCAGCGATACAAGAGACTGTTTCCGCTGACACAGGCATCCACGTGAACCCCGAAAATTTTTCCGAGGTGGTGCAAAAACTATCCCAGTTGATGACCGATCAGAATTTGCGCGATACCTTCTCGCAGGCGGCGCGTCGACGCTTCCTCGAACGATACACCTGGGACACCATCATAAAAAGATACCTTCGTCTAATAGAAGCACGATGAACACGCCCGGTAACAATGTCACAAAAATCGCCATCGTCTTTCCCAAAGACTCCGAGGCGATCTTCAATATCAACTCAAAGAGGCCGTTTGGCGGAGCCACCGTCCAACCCTATTTGCTGGCCAAAGCGTTGTGGCATGTTCCGAACGTATGCATCTATTCTTTTATCGCCGACTACCCCACTATTGATTTTCCCGACCACGCTGAGTTCCGGCTTGTGAAGACATTTTCAGAAAACGATTCGGTGATAAAAAAACTCATTCGTTTCCACCAAAAAATTACCGCGATGAAGCCGGATATTATCCTCCAGCGCGGCCTGAGCCCGTTTTCCTGTCTGCTGGCTTTGTATTGTAAAATGAAGAAGATCAAATTCGTCTATATGCTGGCCAGCGACGTGGAGAGTGACGGCCGCTATCAGCGAAGTAACAGGCCCTGTCCATATTTTCGCCTGCTGAAATATGCCCACCTGCTCATTGCCCAAAACCGATTCCAACAAGAGCGTTTGTCGACCAAATACCGTTTGTCAAGCGAAATTTTATATAGTGGCTATGAAATTCGCCCGGACCAACCGCACAAAAACGATACCGTCCTCTGGGTCGGCCGGCGCGATCCCATGAAACACGCCGAGGAATTCATCGAGTTGGCCCGGCGTAATCCCGCCCGCCGCTTTATTCTGATTTGCCCGCCCGGCAAAGATGAAACGCATAACGAACAAATAAAGGCTCTCGCCAGAAAAACGGCGAACGTGCAGCTGTTGGAATTTGTCAGTTTCAATGTCATTGAACAGTACTATCGAGATGCGCGGGTCCTGGTGAACACCTCTGACTATGAAGGTTTTCCGCAGACGTTTGTTCAGGCGGCTAAAAATTGGACGCCGATACTGAGCAAAAATGTCGACCCGGAAGGCTTCATCACTTCCTACCAATGCGGCTATGTCGCCAACGGCGACCTGCAAACACTGAATGATAATTTGCAGAAGCTCTTTTCGGACAATTCTCTGTATACCACCCTTTCAGCCAACGCCCACCATTACGCGGAAAAAAACCATGACATTAACAACGTCGTGACGCGGCTATTCACTTTACTTCATGTCAATGACTAAAACACACGTCTGTTTTATTCAATCGTACGCCTATCCCCTGTTCAGCGGCTCTGCCACTGTCCACGGCGGTTCTGAAATCCAATTATTTTTCCTAGCCAAAGAACTGGCGGCAGACCGTGCATTTACAGTCTCATTTGTAGTCGGCGACTTTGGCCAGCCGCCCCGCGAGCAAAAACTCGGCGTCTCGATTTATCGTTCGCTGACTCCAAAAAACGGTGACTCCCCGCTCACAAAAGTCGGTCAGGCCTTCAAATACCTTCTTCTTTTCAGAAAGATAAACGCCGATGTCTACGTTACGTCATCAGCCAACAGCACGGTCGGACTCGTCACATTTTTTTGCAAATTGTTTCGGAAAAAACACATCCACCGGACAGCTAATCAAAAAGAGGTCACTGGCGAGTTTGTTTCCGACAACGGTTGGCTGGGCAAGATCTACCGGTATGGGCTGACGCGAGCCGACGGGGTGATCACCCAAAACGTCACGCACCAAAGGCTGCTGGCCGATAATTTCTCTATCAGGGCCTTGGTATTAAAAAACGGTTTTTATCTTTCTGACGCGGCTACTCCGGCCGGAAAAAACCACGTCCTTTGGGTAGGGCGCTGTATTCGGGAAAAAAATCCTGATCGCTTCCTCAGGCTGGTAAAAACCTTCCCGCAATATCAATTTGTCATGATCACGCCGCTTGTTGATACTGAGAAAAAATTATGGGAAAATATAAAAAAAGAAGCGCAGTCGCTGCCCAACTTGAAGTTTATTAATCAAGTACCCTTCAGCGAAATCCAAAAATACTTCGACGCCGCCACCGTGTTCGTAAACACCTCCGATTCTGAGGGTTACCCAAATACTTTTATCCAGGCCGGGCTCGGCCATACCCCGATCGTGTCGTGGAAAGTTGACCCGGACAACTTCATCGTAAAATATAATTGCGGGTACGCCTGCGCCGGCGAAGAGATCGCCTTGACCGAGCGACTAGGAAAACTATTGACCGATCGAGCGGACTGGGGGCAAAAAAGCGCCAATATGTACAAATACGTCTGTGCCAATCATGATATCAAAAAAATCAGCGGAATGTTTAAAAACGCGATTCTGTCATTAGTTGATAAAATATGAGGAAGTATCTCGCTCAATTTGCATCGCGGGTCGTCGCCAAAGGCCGTTTTCGGGAACTGCAACGGATGCATGCCTATGAATACCGTCCGCTCGAGGAATGTCGGGGATGGCAACGTTCTTTGCTTTATTCCATGCTGAAATACAGCGTGGAGAATTCTCCGTATTATCAAAAGATTGCGCGGGAACGCTCGATCACGTTGACCGAAGACGGCATTACCGACCAGCTGACGAAATTTCCAGTCCTAACAAAGGATATTATTATCAATGAACGCGAGCGAATAAAGGTCAGCCCTTTTAAAAAGGAATTCTTCCGCGACACGACCGGCGGCACGACCGGCGAACCGGTGATGTTTTACAAGGACGTACTGAGTAAAGAGTCCCGGACCGCATCGTCGCTTCTGTTTTACGAGTGGGCCGGCCGGCGCGAGGGCGAGAAGCTTGTGAAGCTGTGGGGCTCGGAAAAAGAGATCCTGACGGGCAGCAAAGGCGCCCGGGGCTGGATCAGCCGGTACATTCTAAACACCACCACCTTAAATGCGTTTCGCATGACCCCGGACACAATGCGTCACTATGTGAGCGTTATCAACCGTGAAAAACCGAAGGTGATCGAAGCATACGTTCAGTCCCTGTACGAGCTGGCAAAATTCATCGAAACCAATCATTTGCCCATTTTCTCACCGAACGGCATCATTGTATCGGCCGGCACGCTGTATCCCCCATTAAAGGAGGTGATCGAGCGCGTTTTCAAGGCCAAGGTTTATAATCGTTACGGTTCTCGAGAGGTCGGCGGCGTTGCCTGCTCGTGCGAAAAGGACGAGGGTCTGCATATAAATATTTTTACCTCGTATATCGAGATATTGAATGATCGCCTCGAACCCTGCCCGCCGGAAGAACTCGGTGGTATTTATATCACCACGTTGACCAATTATGTCATGCCCTTGATCCGCTATAAGATTGGTGACCTGGGCGCGTGGTCAAAGAACCAGCACTGCTCCTGCGGGCGCGGCCTGCCGCTCTTACGGCGCGTCGAGGGTCGCGAGATGAACGTCTTCCGGACGCGTTCCGGACGCATTGTCCCAGGCGAATTCTTCATCCATTTTATCGGTGTCGTTTTTAATAAAAACTACATCTCCAAATTTCAGGTGATCCAGGAGGATTACGACCTGGTTGTCGTCAAGGTCGTGATCAGCGACGGGGCTGGCTTCGCGCGATACCAGGACGACATTGTTGCCTCGATTCGCACGGTCATGGGAGCGGATTGCCGCGTCAAATTCGAACGCGTCACCAATATTGAGTCGGCCGCCAGCGGAAAATACCATTACACTATATCTAAATTAAAATAATCCAAAAATGCACGCCAACGAAGATTACCAAAAAAAACTAGAAGAGTGTTCGAAGCAAAAATTCATCGATAAAAGCTGCGGTTTCACCTATTTTGGTGATACGGTCTCCAAACTGATTACCGCTATGAATAAAAAATACCTGGTCGATCCGATTATTGACGTTGGTGCCGGCACTGGGGCAATGGTCGCCTTATTGCGCCGTAACGGGCACCGCGATGCAATCGGCATTGATCTCTGTCCGAAGACCGATCTGGTCCAGGAAGGATTGATAACCGATCTGAGATTCCCGGAGGCGAGCTTTATGACCGCAATTTGTACCGAGGTGCTGGAACACCTGACGACCGAGCAGCTCCGCGCCGGATTAAAGGAGACGTTCCGGGTGCTCCGACCGGGCGGGCACCTTATTGTCACCGTCCCCTTCGATGAGCTGCTGGAAAAGAACTCAATTACCTGTCCGAATTGCGGACATCATTTTCATCGCGTTGGGCACCTGCAATCATTTGATAAAAAGAGGATGTCGACACTCCTGCGTGAGTCAGGTTTCAACCCAAAAAAAATCGGGGTGTTCCCGTTCAGTATCATGTCTTCCCTGCCCGGCTCGCGGTACTACTGGCGACTGATTATGCGATTCGACAAACGCATCGGGCTAAATAAAACAATGCTGGCGGTGGCGCGAAAAGACTAGCTCCGCCGGACAAACCATCGGCTGATAAAGGAAAAATCCTTAAATTTTCGATACACGTATATCTCGTAGATCAGATTTCGCGCCAGATACGCCGTGACCGTGGCAACGGCCGCGCCGGTAATCCCGAGCGCCGGAATCAACAGAAAATCCAAGCCGAGATTTATCAGAACCTGGACGATGTTCGTCGTTTGGGTGAATTTATACTTCCGGCTGGCGTTCAAAATCGGAATGTAAAAGACATTGTAGAGTTCAAGGACGCTGCCGATTAACAGAATTTTCAGGACGATTATTGCGCCGTCGTAACTCGCGGAATAGATGGCGTGAAATATTGTCGGCAATAAAAGATAAAATCCGACAATAAAAACCAGGACCAATAAAAATATCTTTGGTCTTTTAGTAAAGACGTAATTCTGCACCGCTTTGACATCCTCGATCGTCTTACTGATAGACGGTAAGAAATAGGAGTTGAGGATAAAATACAATCCAGTTAAACCCTTGAAGGTCTGATAGCCAAGGTTGTAGATTCCGATCTGGTCAACGGAGACGAACAGGCGCAAAACGAAATTGTCTCCCCAGTTTGTCAGATAGACGGCGGTCGAACCGACAATATTCCATTTGGCGAAATTAAACATTTTCTTGAAATGCGCGCGCTCAATGTGAAATGGCCGGAGCAGGCTGAAATCTATGAAGCGGATGTAGATGGCGAGTACCACCAGCGAGGCGATAAAATACGTCAAAAACAAGGTGGCTACACTCAAGACATGAAAGCGATACAGAATGACAATGGTCACGACGCTGACGAGTCCGTAAAAAAAATCCACCGCCGCGTTTTTTGTCTTTTGATTAAGTGCTAAAAATACGTTCTCCAGGAAAAACCGAATGGTGATTCCGAAATAGGCCAGGACTAGAAAAATAAGCTCGCTGCTATTAAGCTCGGTGAAGGTTTTAATATACGTACCGCCTAGCAACGTGATCAGAAGAAATAGACCGGCTGACAGAGCGACGAGCACTACCTGAACGGAAAAAGAATTATTGATCTTACCGGTTTGCTGCGCCTCTTGATTGGAAAACACGACAAAGGGCGTCAGGGACGAAAAGACAAACAAACTCGCAAATAAAAAAACTACCATTTTACCCAAGGAGTAGATGCCGAATATATCGGGCGCGATAACCACCGCCAAGCCGAACGGGATGAGCATCTCAAACACCTGGCCCGAGGCCTTCAGCAATGAAAAGCGCGCCAACACCTTTCCGCTCGCGAGTTGTTTGGACAGCTTCGTGAACACCCTATTGGTACAGTTTATCAAATTTATAAACAATCACCTTGCCGTCGGCCGATTTGTACAATGTTTTTTTACCGGTACGCTCCTCAACTAAATACCGGTAGACATCCGAAAACGGATCAGTGGCTGGTTGCGAATAGCTTAATTTCGGATAGACAATGAGAATGACGTCTTTTGTCGCCAGCTCCGGAACGGTATATTGCACCGAGCTGTCGATGAATTTTTTCACCAGAGCGAGTCGGAACAGTTGATTTTCTATCTGGTACTTTTCGATATAAAAGTCATAGATCGTTCTTCCGGCGATGATTGTATCAGGATTACTAGAATCTTTTATTATTTTAAAGTATTCGTCATGGTTGTAATTCCAGCGATCAAGGGAGAATATTCTGCTGTGATCGCTGATCGGACACGTATGGATAACGCTCGCGCCGCAGACCCCGGCAATCTGCAATGGAAACGCCGCCGCGAGGAATAAAAGGGCAAACACACCGATAAACAAATATTTTCTGCCTCTTTTTATGGCGCGAGAAATATACAAAGAAATCAGATACAAGGCATAAATAACGGTCATGATGTAGAAGGGGTATAAAAACATCATGTATCGTGGATCGCTAAACATGCTGCCGTTAAATAAGAATAGGTACATCGGCAACACGGAAAAAAAGGCGGCGTACGACATTTTTACCAACGAGGGGATTTTTTTATAGAATATCATCGGTAAGAAAAATAGCGGCAACGTGAGATATCCACCCCTCAGATAGGTGTAGTTGTAATCAAAAAACTTCCAATAAACCAGTTTTCGACTATTAAAGTACCAATCCCCTAAAAAGTGAAAGCCCGAAAAGAATAAGATGAGAAACGCAACTACTGCGACGGTAACCAGCACCACTGGATAGACAAGCTGTTTATGTCGTCGCACCAGCAGGACCGAGTATGCATAGATTATCGGCAGGATGAAGATACCGGTATAGTGGGTTTTCAAATCGAGAATCAGCACAGCGATAAAAATCAGAATCGACGGATAATTATCTTTGATAAACACGGCATAGTACCGAAGCGTCTGGCCCGGATTGAGCAGCCGGGCGATCGGATTTTTCTCAATTTTCAAGAACAACCGATCCAGGACCAACACCATTATGAAAAATAACAGGATATGAAACGAATACATCCGCGCCAGCCGCGAATAATAGACAAACATATAAAAAACGGACAGGCCAAAGAGAGAGAACAGCACGGTGGTTTTCGTGAAATGTCTTCGCATCAAAAAATAAAATACGACCAAGGTTAGCAAGCCGCAGATCACCGAAAACAGCCGCAGATTAAAGTAATTCATATAATCACCGCCGAGCACGTCAACAGTCCAGGCGGCGCCAAGGGAATACGGCAAGGCGCGGCTGTAAAAATCATCGCTTAAATTGCTGTCGGCGCCGTATTGCATATCTTTGAAAGACAGGTTGCCGTCGACAATATACTTGATGGCGCCATAACTCAGAAATTCATCGTTTTGTATTGGCAAGACGCCGAGATTATTAATCCGGATAAACCAGGCGTTCAAGCCGATGAGAATGACGGCGATAACGAACGTCGCTCCATTGACATAGGCCCAGCGCGCGACCGGACCGATAACCGGCAGGCGGTTGAGTACTGGGTGTTTGCTCAGAAATACGTTTTTCCGCCGTGCCTCTTTGGATACCTCGTGGCTCTTTTCGTCGTAATCCCTTTCAAATTTATCGGCGCACAGCTTCAGTGATTTGTCTCGTCGCCAATGCAAAATTACTAGACAGACAACCGGAATCGCCGCCAGCAGATAATACCAGTTTTGCCAAAACAGGCCGTTGGAATAAAGGTCTCCCAACTTATAACATAACCAAAAAAACATCGTGACGATCGCCACAACCCACAGTGTCTTATTGAAGCTGATTTTATTCCAACCTCGATCCTTTTGACCCTTTGTTTTTCTAAGGTCCAGCATTATCGACATACAAAAATAATACAATATTATGAACAAATTGTGAAGTATCGACCCCACCCACTGGATCTGCGCGGTTGCAGAAAGAATGTGTAGTAACTATACTATTGTTGTCGGGGTTGCCCTGAAAGATAATCGATTTAATACCTAACGTCTGCGCTCGACTAACCGTAAATCATATGTCTAGAAAAATATTTGGAGTTTTTACCGCCCTGGGTTTTGAACTGAAACTCACGTCGCTCATAAAGAAAATCCCGTCGGTAAACGGGTGGCTCTTGCGTAAAGGCTGGAGCGATAAAAACGACGCCTACTATCATCGAATCTTTACCTCTGTCTATGATGTTTTTCAAAAAAACGGCGTCCCCCTCCCCGGCACCCGCATATTGGAGCTCGGGAGCGGTAACCTTCCCCGCCTCGGCGACTATTTCATCAAGCACTGCGGCGTCAGCGAGTTTGTGGCCAGTGACCCATATCGACGCAACGATGCCGCCGATGCGGCCTTATCCGGGCCGGCTCGTTTGAAGTTTATCAAACTGGATCTGACTTCCGAACATCGGACAAAAACATACGCCGGCTACTTCGATATTGCCATTTCAAATGCTGTCCTGGAACACCTCTCCCGGAACTCATGCGCGCAGGCTGTGAAAAACATCAACCAAGCGCTCAAAACAGGCGGGTATTCATTCCATCAAATTGATTTGAAGGATCACCTCAATGGCCGCGCGGCACCATTTAATTTCTACAAATACGACGAGTCCACCTGGGAATCATCAACGAGTGGCACTATTTTTTATACCAACCGGTTACGTTGTTCGGACTGGATCGGATTGTTTCAAGCCAACGGTTTTGAAATACGGTATCTCTTCAAATATCGGAATCCGGACAGCAAATTTCCGAAAAAAATCAGTCCCTATTTTTCTCAGTACGACGTGAACGATCGCAACGTCAGAACGCTGGATATCCTGGTAAAAAAAATACGCGACGTTTAGCCCCTTTTGCTTCTCGAACGGTTGCGCCATCTCGTCATCAGCATTGCCGCCCTTCTAGAAAATACTTTTGACCAGTCACAAACCTGAATTTCAAAGAGATAGCCAAATATCGCCTCTTATGTTATGATAGGCAGTGATTGCGCTTAACTAAACGTGTTTTTTATGCGTCTTTCAGCCACAATATTCAAGCGGCATAGCGCGCTCTTCGCGTTCTGCTTTTTTATATTGATCAGCGTCGGATATTTTCTGCCGACCGTCTTGGTGATGGGGCATAAGTTAATCGGCGATAACGACGCTTGGCCAATTTACGCCCAGCAAATTACCATCCACAATCAATTGATCAGCGACGGGGTGGTAAACGCGCTTGTCTATGTAATAAAAAATATTTTTGAGCTCAGCACGATCCGGGCACTTTTTTCATTATTGTTCGGCGACCTTTTGGCCTATAATCTTGTCTGGCTTGGTTCCTATATCTTTGCCGGACTCGGCGCTTTTCTTTTGGCTCGCTATCTGACGAAAAACTTCTGGGGCTCGATGATCGCCGGATTCGTCTTCAGTTTTGCCCCCTTGCACGTCGCCTACAGCATGGGCTTTGGCGGGGCGACCCACCTGGAGTTCATTCCCTTCTACGTCCTCTTCTTTTTTAAGCTGTTCGACACCGGTCGCTTGCGCTACCTGGTACCAGCGGTCATATTTTTTGCGCTCATTGCCGTCAACGAAGTCCACTTTGCCGTCGCCACCCTTTTACTGAGCGCCGGCCTGATTATCTATTACGCCTTGGCCCGGAGGGAGGTTTTCAAAAACAAGCGACTCATGATTACGCTCGGGGTGGGTATCGCACTCTCGTTTCTGCTCCTGATCACGAAATACAGCGACTGGATAAATATCGCCACCTCCCAGAATAATTATCTCAACCCCGGACTCGAACAGGCGGTTAATTATTCCAATGACGCGGTCGGTTTTCTTACCCCAGCTTCAGCTCACCCGATCTGGGGATCGTTTTTCGCCGACCACGTGGCGAACACGTTTACGGGCAATCCGGCCGAATACTCGGCCTATGTCGGCTTTGCCGCCTTGATCCTCGCTCTCATTGGCTGGCGCTCACGAAAACATGATGTTCAAGTCCGGCTCTGGATTATTCTCCTGGCCGCTTTTGCCATTTTTTCACTGGGACCGTTTCTCCATTTCCTCGGCACGGTCAAACCGAGCGTTCCCCTACCCTATCTCTTTTTGTACCATTACGTTCCGTTTCTCGAGAATATGCGGACCGTTGGACGCTTGTTCGTCATCGGCCTACTCTCGTTGTCGGTCCTCAGTGCCTTTGGATTTTCATATTTACTTGAGAAAAAATTTAGCGGTCAAAATACGAAACGGCGGCTTTTGCTTGGAATAACGCTATTGCTTCTGATCGAATTCCTTCCTAGCACAGTCACGAACTCCGTCACTGTACCCGCTGCGTATAAAAAGCTTGGCAATGAACCGGGCGATTTTTCCGTCATCGAATTACCCATCATCTCGAACTATTTATACGCTTCAAAAGTGAAGTACTACAATACGTTTCATAATAAGAACGTCATTGGTAAGTTTGACTTTGCCAGAAAAAACTGGGAACGGCAACAAGCAGACCTAAATACGCCCGGCATAAACAATTTGCTGTATTTTATCCCGTCAGGAAAAGAAAACTCTGACATAATCTATTACGATTATTCGCGTATTGCCCAGCCGTACTTGTCCGAACAGAACATACGATACATTATCGTCGATAAGCAATTCGTCGGCGAGGGCAAGCAGTTTTTAACGCTCGAGCAGTACAATGAGATCAAAAAGTTTATTGAGACGAACCTCTCTGTCATCAATAAAGAAGATACCAGGGATACTTTAGTGTATGAGCTCGATACCCGCCCTTTGCCAAAACAGCTCTATCTAACGCTCGGCGACAACTGGTCCGATCTCCAATACAATGACGACCGCGTGAAGTACCGAACCCTCCAGTCGAATAGCACCGTGTTGGTGAAAAATTTCTCCACAACCGATGAGAATGCAGAAATCGATATCACTCTGCGTACAACGAACGACCTCGCTACGCTTGATGTTATCTATGGCAATAGAACCATCGGACGACAAGAAATTGGCCCATATCTGAAAACTGTCAGGCTTGATTTTGATGCTTTCCCGGGCGAGCATGAACTGACGTTTGTCGTCCATGACCCAGAAACAAACGATTCCCTTGACCTGGATAAATACCCAGTGACCGTAGAAAGGATACAAACATCAGAAAACCCGATCGAGGCCGACGTTTTAGAAAGTATCGGGACCGCAAATTATACCGCCAGCAACATCTTGTGGTACCCTTTTGCCAGTCACGACCAATCGACCGTCGACTCGGCACGATTTCTAACAACCGACGATTTGATGAACCGATTGGCTGATGCCGCTGACGGTTCGCCGCTGGTGATCAAAAATAACGAGCCCTTTTTACGAGATTTACTGAGCCAGCCGATTCAACATCAGATTGATACGACGGCAAGAATCAGTCACGATCTGTATGCCACCGGTTATTACGCCGGACTGGTGCGAAGGAACCTGGCTGTACAAAATATACAATATCTGGTTGTCGATAAAAGGTATCTGAGTAATCAGGAAATCGCTTATATCGACAGGCTCGTAACGGTAGCCGATCCGGCTTTCAAGAAACTGTTCAACGCAAAACAATACACTCTCTATCAACTCAGCTCAGCCGACCAAGAACCATACGCCTACATCGATAAAAATTGGGGGTCAATTTCAAACAGCAACGATCGTGAATTGAAACGTTATGTCAAAAACGACGCCACGCTGGTTTTAAATAACCCCAGCGCCAAAACAACATCGGCCACCCTCGATTTTTGGTCCTTTACCTGCTCAACAAAGAAAACATACCTCCTGACACTGTCTCAGGATCGGAGTGTAATCGGCCGAGCCACCATCGGACGGGAGCACGAACATGTCAGTATGCCGCTGACCAATATTACACCGGGAGCCCATGAACTCATGATCGCCCTGACCGATCAATTTGGTGATCCGCCGCCAGTTGATGACAAGTGTACGCGGATTTATAATCTAAATTTCGTTAACTCACCAAGCGCACCATGAACTACCATGACGTCGGCATGGTACAGGACGCCCGGTGCGATTATCCCGATCCGCCGTACCATCCGCCGAACCAATATCTCGAATTTGCCTCCCTCCCCTATCAACCAGATCGCGACCCCGCGAACCAGGTGTACAACCAGGTTCGTGAATTATTTATCCAGCTCGGCCTCGATCGCGGTCACGTCGGAACGCCGGGGTGGAAACCCTTTCGCGAACTCATCAAGCCCGGACAGCGCGTTGTTATTAAACCGAATCTCGTCAGAGGAAATCACCCGCTTGGCCACGCGGGTGTGCTCAGTATTATCACCCACGCCTCGGTTATCCGTCCGGTTATCGATTATCTTTTGCTTTCCACGAACGGTAATTGCCAGATAATTATCGCTGATTGCATTCTCCAAAGCTCTGATTGGAACGAGGTCATCACCGAGAGCGGGCTGCGCGACTTGGTCGAGTATTATCGCGCTCAAAACATACAGCTTGAATTGCTAGATTTACGGAAGGAAATTTCATATTTCAACTCAGAAAAGATTATTTCGAAACGCGAATTCAAAGAACGCGATCCGCAAGGCTATGCCAGCATCGACTTGAATCGCTCAAGCGCCTTATATCCGATTCGTGAATATTCGGAACGATTGATGATAACCGACTACACGCGGGGATCGGTCAGCCAACATCATCATGGCGAGGTTAATGAATACTATATCGCCAAAACCATGCTTTCGGCCGATTTATTTATCAACGTGCCGAAATTAAAAACTCACCGCAAGGCGGGTCTCACCGTCGCCTTAAAAAATATCATCGGCATCAACGGCGATAAACGTTGGATCGCCCATCATCGTGTCGGAAAGATCGGCACGGGCGGTGACGAATATCCGAAAATCGCGTTTTGGCGACTGGCGAAATCCCGAATTTTTTCTATGTTAAAGCGGCATCAATTCGTCGGCGTCTGGCTGGCAACGGTACTGAAAAAGGTGCGCCGTGTTTTGGAATACGGACATAATAGAATCGCAACCGCAACTGATCAAGCGGATTATGATAAATTCAAATCCGTTTATCCTCAGGCTGATCGAAAGACGTACCAGATACTTTTTCCGCCACCAGGAGTTTTTTCTGAGGGCAGCTGGTATGGAAACGACACCGTTTGGCGGACGATCGCCGACCTTAATTACATCCTCTTTTACGCTGATCGGGCCGGCCGTCTGCATCACGACCGGCAGCGTAATTATTTTTGTCTCGTCGATGGAATCACCGCCGGAGAGAAAGAGGGACCGATGGAGTGCTTGCCCAAAAAAGCGGGCCTTGTCCTGGCCGGCTTTCACCCTTTAGCGGTTGATTTCGTCGCGGCGAAAATCATGGGCTTTGATTACGCAAAAATACCGTCGTTAAACGAGATCCGAAAAAATCCAATGATCAATTTTGCAGGTATCACCCCAGAAAATGTTAATATCTTATCATCGCAACCAATCGATGATATGCATCTTCAATTCATTGCGCCGATAAACTGGCGCGGCCACATCGAATTACAACCCCACCATAATCCCCGCCCCCATGGGTAAAGCATCGGCCTACCTATACGATCTCATTCACGCCTCCCGCTCCCGCGTTTCCCGGGATACAGTGATCATGTTTATCGGCAATTTCGTCAATGCCTTGCTGGTTTTTGGTTTTTCCGTGCTGGTCTCGCGTAACATGTCGGTCGAGAATTTTGGTATCTATTCCTTTGCCACCGCCATCCTGGTCGTCGTCGTTGAATTGTCCGACTCCGGCCTGACCACAACCGTCATCCGCTTCGCCTCGCAGCATTTGACTGAAGGACGGGAACGTCTCGCCAAAGCGATTTTTTACGTCTCGCTGCGCTACCGGGTGCTTTCATCAGCGCTCTTGTGCACGGCCGGCTTCCTTCTTTCAAACTGGGTGGTGGATTTTATCTTCAATAAACCAGCCGTCGCCGCTCCCTTCCGCCTGGCGCTGATAGCGGTTTTCCTTATTAATATTCAGAACTTCATCTCATCGGTCTTGTTGTCATATCGTCGCTTTGCGATCAAGGTCTCATACAACATTTTCATCAGCGCGATGAAAATCCTACTCCTGCTGGGATTCGTCTATGTGCTGAGACATGAATTGACGCCCAACCCGGCCGTCAGCATTCTCGTCATCGCCACGGTCTTCGGCCTTATGTTCGGCGCCTTTATCGTTCCGTCGTTTCCGATCCGGCGGCCTGTTAATATTGAAGAATACCGCGCGGTCCAGCGGGAAACGTTCCATTTCAGCAAATGGATTACTGTTTCGCTGGCCGCTTCAATGATCTTTATGCGTCTCGACACCTTCTTCCTGACGCGGATGACCACGCTTGACGACGTCGGTTTGTATAACGCCGCCATGAACTTCGCCAACTTTTTTAACATCTCATCGACCGCGGTCACCAGCACCTTTTTACCGCATCTCTCACGCTACACCGGCGAGCGGCTAAAACGCTTTTATGCAACCATCTTGAAATTTTTCCCGCTGGTTGTCGTCTCAATTATCATCCTGGTCTTTTTCTCGCCGTTTCTCATCAATCTCATGTTCGGCCACCGCTACGAAAACGCCTCGCCGATCCTGCGCGTTTTGTTCATCGCCAGCGGCATGAACATGTTGGTAAATCCGTTGATCGTTGTTCTCTATCGACTCAAGCGCGTTCGGGCGATCGCTTTTATGAATATCACTCAGTTACTGTTTTGTATCGGCCTCAACCTGATTTTCATTCCCTCGTTCGGTTCAATCGGCGCCGCCTGGACAAAGGTGGCTCTAAACATATTAGCGATTGCCTGGGTTATGATTGTATCGCAACGTTATTTTTCAAAAATTGTACCGGAGGCGATAACTGAAGAACCGCCGGTTGATCCCGTTGAGTAATCAGCTTTCACGATTATAAATATTTACGAACTCGACTGAAAAACCATGGCCTACCCTCTCCAGCAAAAAGGCACCTACACCTCAGAACGCTATCTCAGCTTGGAACGCTGGAACTCTTTTTGGTATCAAATCCACGAGGTCGGGCGGCTCCAGCCAAAAAACGTCCTTGAAATAGGGGTCGGCAACGGCGTAGTCGCCTATACGCTCAAGCAAATGGGAATCGCACTCTCTAGTTTCGACTTTGACCCTGGGAACAAGCCGGATTACGTGGGCGACGTGTCAAAAATAAACACCTATCGTCTGCCCGCGTTCGATCTCGTCCTCGCCTGCCAAGTGTTTGAGCATATCACCTACGACGATTTCCTCCGGAGTCTGACCGCCCTGAAAGACGTTTGTAATCGGCATCTCGTGATCAGTCTTCCCTACACGGCGCGTGGAGCCGTGAAATTTTCTTCCAGCTTGACGTTCCGCCCGTTTTTTCGTAAGTTCTCCTGGGCAAGAATATTTATCCTGTGGCCGAAGAAATGGAAATACGACGGCGTCCACCACTGGGAAATCGGCGCGCGGAACACGCCCCTGCGGAAAGTCCTGGCCGATATAAAAAACAACGGCTGGGACATCAAACGCCATTATCCGGTGAAGGAAAACCTCTACCATTATTTCATTATTTGCGAAAAACGCTCGTCATAACCGTAATTATCCAGTGAGTTTGTATGGCAAATCAGCCGCTCATCAGCGTCACCTGCAACACCCGAAATCGGGTCGTCTGGCTCAAGCAAGCGCTTGAGAGCGTTTTGCGTCAGCGCGACGTCGAGCTTGAGCTCATTGTCATCGACGACCATTCAACCGACGAAACAAAAGGCTACCTTGATTACCTCGCCAACAGTGATTCCCGGGTCCGGGTCATCACCAATCCGGAACAGCTCGGTATCGCCGCCTCGGCCAATCGCAGCTTGAATCGCGCCCGCGGACAATACATCGCCAAGATCGACGATGATGATTATTGGATAGACGATGCAAAACTGAAAAAGCAAATAGCCTTTCTCGAAGAACATCCTGACTACGTCGTTGTCGGCACTGGCGTGCGCATCGTCAATGAACAGGGCCGGCCGCTCCGCGATCTCGTCCGGAAAGAAACTGACCGGGAAATCCGCGCCGGCATGCTGGCCGCGAATCGGATCACCAACTCGACGGCTGTTTTCCGGCGCGACGCCGCGCTGGCAATCGGCGGGTATGATCCGCGCTACCGGGTCGCCTCTGACTATGAATTTTATCTGAAGCTCGGCCGCGTCGGTAAAATGCATAATCTTCCTGACATCTGTGTTGCCTACCGTGTTTCGTCCGGTGCTATTACGCAGACACTGTCACGGGCCAAGCGGTTTGCGCTCCACCGGGAATATCTGAAAAATTATCGGAACGATTACCCCTATTATTATCGAGCGCTGTTTATCAGAACGCTCCGCTATCTCCTCGGACAATGACCAACAAAAAATTTACCATTCTATTCGCCCACCTGGCCTATCTTCCGCCCTGCATCGGCAAAACGGGAACGCTTGAATTGGCGCGCGTCTTAGCATGGCGCGGCCACCGGGTTCACGTTGTCTGTTGCCGACAGCCCGACCAGCCCGCTGAAGAAACGCTCGACGGTATCCAGATCCACCGGCTCCCCTTTTCTGACCAGGAATCGGTCTGGCTGTCAGGGCGGTTTGCGTTCGCGCTGATCAAGAAAATCCGGCGACTCAATGCTGCCGAGCCGATCGATATCATCCACGTTTTCAATCCTTTTTTGTTTGCCGGTTTTACGCTGTTCGGCTTGCGGCTGTTGGTCGGATCAGCGCGGCGAGTATTCGACATTCGAACCGGCTCCCTCCGGCCGGGACTCCGACAAAAGGTCGCCGAGGTATCTTTTCGTATCGCCCGCCGGCAGGCCGATGTAACGGTTTCGTTGGATGAACGCCTTGGTCAAAAATTATTCCCTGGGAAAACAACGCCAACTATTCCCCTGGGTGTTAACCCGGAATTATTTAAAACCGACATTGTCAAACGGACTGAGCTACGACGACAACAGGCAATATCGGACGACACGACTGTATTTATCTATTCGGGCACGCTGGATCGCAAACGCCGGCTCGGAATTCTGGTGGCCGGTTTTATCAAGGCTTTACTAAAACTTCCAAAAAGTAAATTAATACTCCTTGGCGACGGAAACGACCGACCCGAGCTAGAGCGGTTAGCCGGTCGGCTGGCTGGAAATGAAATCCTTTTTACCGGCCGCGTACCTTACCATGAGGTATCGAGCTGGCTTAATATCGCCGATGCAGCTGTGTCCTACGTGCCAAAAATGGCCATATACGAGCATCAACCACCCCTAAAGGTGCCTGAGTACTTGGCGGCGGAATTGCCTGTTTTAGCGACAAATACGGCCGGTAATGAAACCTACGTACGAAATGGCTATAACGGCCTCATTGTGCCTGATAGCATTAATGGAATCGAGGTGGGTTTTCTAGAGCTTTCTGAAAAACTGGCTGGGCTGAAAAAAAATACACGTTCCTCAATAGAACGGTTTACCTGGCCACAAATTGTTGAGCACGATCTCTTGCCGGTGTACGAGAACCTACGGCGCTAGCCTGGTCAAAATCTCACGGAAAGTCCGAAGATAGCCATTCCAAGAATATTGTTGCTCAATCAGTTGTCGATTGCGCTGGCCGAATTCACCGGCTAATTTTTTATTCGCCAATAATACATTCACGCGTTCGGCTAACTCCTTCGGCTCCCCGGTGTTCAGTAGAAAACCGTTTTCGCCGTCTCGAATAATATCGGCCGCCGCTTCACGTGTCACAACAATCGGCAAGCCGCAGGCCATCGCCTCGAGCACGGTCAGCGGCATTTCTTCATCGCGACTCGGCAGAACGAGACAGTGAGCGCGCTGATAAAACTGAGGCATTGTCTCGTGGGAAATATTAAACATAAATTTTACGCCGGCTTGACTCGCTTTTTTGCGGACGCTCACTGGTGCTATTTTCGTTACGACCACGACCGGCGCTTGGATATTCGGTGCGGCCGCCAGAAGCAGGTCAATGCCCTTCATGGCCGTGGCCCGGCCGACAAAGAGGACATGTTCTTTTTCGACCGATTCAGGCTGGAAGAGGTTTTGATCAATGGCGTTTGGCAGGATGGTTATCTTATCCGATGGAATAGCTAACGTCGCTACAAGAAAATCCTTCATCCGCGCGCGCAAAACCACGACCGAAGCTGCCGCCTGAAAGGCGCGCTGTTCAAGTCGCGCTAATCGTCTTTGAACAAACGAATTAAATAGCGCTCGTTTTCCAATCGACTGAGGTGCCAGCTTTTGCGCCTTTTGCGACCGGATCGCATGACAGACGCAGATCAATGGGGCCGGCGGCGGCGTCTGACTGAATAATATGGGTGACGACGTGATAATCGCGCCATAGCGTCCAGCCAAGACCGGCGCAAGCGTCCGGCCGACGTGCGGCAAGACAAACAATTCGCGAAAAAACGGAAGTTGGCGTAGCGGCGCCGGCCAAGCGGTCGGTATCTTAATCTCGCCGCCCCTGCCCCGATAGGTATATATGTCAACCTGGAGCGTCGTGTCGGCCTGTAAACGCCTGCTTAACTCAAAAATCGCTTCTTGTTCGCCGCCTTGCCGCACGGTGCCATACAATTCGTTGATGATCGCAATCCGCATAGAGCAGCTAAAATTTTGGTATCTGGCTAAATCGATCAATCAGGATATTTTTCTGCTTTAACCGAAAGACATAGAGTGGCTGCTCGACGTTTTCAAACGTTCGCGGCGGCGTCCCCTTCCACGCCTGGGCTATGGCAGCCAGCGACAGGTTACTTTTATTATCCTCGACGTATTCATTTGCCCACGCCGTTGGGATGAGCGACGGATACCGGAGCGTAAAATCAAACGCATGTTCAAGGTCTGCCGCCTGAACTAACGCATAGGGGTTTTCTTTGTCAGCGCTCATAATATAGACATTGGGATACTTTTCGACCAAAGCCACAAATTCATCGGCCGTAAAACCATCAACATTCGGCAGGACATCCAGTCCATATAAGTAATGCCAGGCATAGCCCCACTGCTGCCAGTGCCAGCCTGGCTGCATCACAATGAGATCATTTTTTGTGAAATGGGCGGCGACAGCGTCAAGTTGGCCTTCGACGCCCTGATTGTCTTTATAAAACAGAACTGGCAGCGAAACGGACAGATTGAGGACAAAAAACAGAACAATCATGTTCAGGGCGAATTTCTTGCCAGCCAACACTTTACCAAAGGCGACGCCGGCAAGAATAAACAGTAGCGGGATAATTCCGCCATAAAAGCGGCGCATGAACCAGGGCTGATCCACCGCAATCGCCGGCATGACCAAGAAGATGAACGAGGGCAGAAAAATAGCCACTAGAAAATACACCCGCTGAGCCAGGTATTTTTTGTATATTCCCCAATAGGCCACCAGGACATATGGGATCAACATGTACGCCCAGAAATTATCAATGACATACTGGATTTTGAACCAGCGCCAATTAACAGTCTGGTGCGACCGTGCCCAGAGCCAAAAGGCAATCTCAGAACCGACCGCAACCAACAGCAGACCGCCAAAAATATACGGCCTAAGCCTAAGAGTCCTCTTTGTTTTTTGAAATTGGCGGCGCGCCAAGAGAAGGAAGCCGGCGAGCGCGGCCAATCCGAGAAACACGAATTTCAACCGTCCGAGAAAACCGAGCGCGCCGTTCATGTTTTTAATGGTATAGCTGATGTAATCGCCACCATAGAACTGACCATAGCGAATCAAGAGCCAGAGACTGCCAAGCGCCGCGAGAAAAAATAAGACGGTAAGCACGCGCGAGCGATTGGTTTGCGATCGATATTTTATTGCCAAGATTATATTGATCACAATACCAATAGCGGCATAGGCAAGCCCCTCGCCGCGAACCAGCAACGGCAAACATAAAGCAAACGCGCTGATCGCAAAATAGTGCGTCCGGCGTTCGCGCAAGCCTCGCAATAACGCCCAGCCGCCAAAAAGCAGCAAAAGGATGAGCAGATTTTCCGAGTTGGTGCGTCGCGAAAACCAGAGCGTCGTGTAGGTAGTGAAATAGAGCAGGATTGTCAGAAAAGCCGTTTTTTCGTCAGCAAGATTTCTGACAATAAAATACATCGCGACTAACGTGAGAAACAATATTACAGTGTTACCAACCTGGAGTGAATGAAGCCCGCCAAAATCATAGAAACCGGCCAAATATGACGTGTAGCCAGGTAAAAATTGGGAGGTAAAGGTGTCATTGCCAAGGCTGCGAAAAGGGTGATACGGCCGCGAGATAACATCGGTAAAGGAGAGCGAATGGCTCTCGGTAATTTTTGCGGCGGCGGCGATGTAGCCCATGTCGTCACGTCCTTCAGGAACGTCATGATGAAAGAAACCGCTCAGCGTGACGGCTAAAAGAAGGACGAATAAAAAAAGAACTTCCTTGCGTTGAATGGTGAATACCGACTGCCGGCGCGTGATGATCAGCCAGAGCAGCGGCAAGCCAAAAAGCGCCAGTGCCAGATAACCGACGATTTCCTTTGTAAAAACCGAAAAGATACTGAGGCCGGTCAGCCCAGCGATGAGCAGACACATCAGAAGAACGACGATGAAAAGAATTGACTCGAGATTAATCCGTCGCATTGCTGAAATGCTTCTTTAATTCCTCAAGATAGAGATGGCTGATGTATTTCCAATTATAATATTTTTTCGTGTAGGCGGCAAAACGCTCGGATAGTCCGGCGAGACCCGGGTCACTCAACAGTTCCCGTATTTTTCTGGCAAACGCTCCGGCGTTTTCGCTATCGACGAGATACCCGTTCTCACCATCGCTGATGGCATCAGCTAAACCCTCGAGTCTGGCTACCACCACCGGCAAGCCCCGGCCAGCCGCCTCAATCGCCACAATGCCAAAACCCTCCATATCGCCAGGTACCCGCTGGTTTGGCATCACAAAAACATCAGCCGTCCGGAACAGTAACTCGCGTTCCGACTCACTCACCTGCCCAAGAAGGAAAACGCGCGTTGACAGGTTCTTTTCCGAAACCGCCGCCTCAACGCGCTGGCGTTCGGGTCCGTCGCCGGCGACCAAGTAGATCATGTCATCGGGTAAAAGCGGCAAGACTTCACGAATAAACCAGGCTGTCCCCTTGCGTGCAACCAGCCGGCCGATTGAAAGGATTATTTTCTTCCCGGCGAGCGGTCGCCGGACTAGCTTTTCAAGCTGCTCGCGGGTGTACGCCTCGGGAATACTGGGAATCTGCACGCCATTCGGGATATAGACACATTTTTCCCGGTCAATCCCGCGTTTGACACATTCCTCGATCGTGGAACGGCTGACGCAAAAAACACGGTCCAGTTTTCGCAGACAGCCGACGTTTACTTTTTGATACAACCGATTCTGATAGGTGACGTCCAAGCCGTGGACGGTGACGCAAACCGGTTTCCGCGTCAGTAATTTCAAGAGATAGCCCAGCGGGGACAATAAACCGTCACAGAGGTAAATTACCTCGACCCGCCATGACAAAAAAAGCCCAGCGATAAAGGCGTAGGGTAGAAACCAAATGAGATGGATCTGTGAATGCTTAAGTGCGATCAACCGCGTTCGGATGGCTAAATGGGAGATTAAACCATAACTGTAATTCTCCATCCCTCCAACCTGAGGCGGATATTTTCGCGTGATAAAAAGTACGGTCATTCTTTGAGCGACTCTTTTTTAATCCGGTACAATATTTCTTCCGACATTTTCCGATTCCAACCGATGGCAGAAGCGATTAAGCCAAGAATGAATATTTGAAAACCAAGAAGGATAAATATTGCCGCGATGATGAGAGACTGGATGTGGCCTTCGCCGCCCCGGACGGTAAAAAAGTAAAAATACAGAAAACGGAGCACAAGGATAAAACCGGGCAGAAAAACAAGTAGCCCGAGCGTCGATAGAACACGAAGGGGTTTGTAGATCGTGAACACCCGAAATATGACAATGAGAGATTTTACCAGGTGCTTCGGAATATTCGAGATGAGGCGCGATTTCCGCGTCACCTTGCGGGCCCGAATCGGCACTTGGGTAATTGCCAGGCTATGATCGAGCGCCTGGATCAGCGTCTCGTGCGTATAGGTGTGTTTTGAAAAGATCGAGATCCGCATGGCCGCTTCCCGATTGTACGCCCGAAAGCCAGTTGAGACGTCAAGCGTTTTCTTCAATCCGATCATCCGGGAAACGCAGTAGCTTCCGATCAAATTAAAATATTTATTCGCGGCCGGCATGTGTTCTAGTTTTTTCACCTCGCGGTCGCCGATGACGATATCAGCCCGTTTTTCTAAGATCGGAGCGATGAGTTCAGGAATACGCGATTGGTTATAGTGGTTATCGCCATCCGTGTTCACGATAATATCGGCACCTCTCTGTAACGCCTCTTCGATCAAGCGTTGAAACGTGTAGGCCAGGCCTTTATTTACCCCATTCAACAGGACGTAATCAGCGCCGGCCTGCTTGGCCAGCTCAACTGTTCGGTCGGTTGATCCGTCGTCAATGACCAGAACTTCAACTCTATCCACGCCATTAATCTGGCGAGGAATTTCAGCAATTACCTCAGAAATATTAGCCGCCTCGTTAAAAGCGGGTATTGTGACGATAATTTTCATGTTTTTTGGCTAACAATAGCGCTTAACGCCCAATACTCACGTAATGAAAGCCGAGTTTACGCATTTTATTTTGGTCCAAAAGGTTCCGTCCGTCAACTATGTTTGGCCTGTTCATGAGCCGTTTGATCCGAGTCCAATCCAAAGCTCTAAACTCGGGCCATTCGGTAGCGATGATAATCAAGTCCTTTTTTTGGCAGGCGCTATAGGCGCTTCCGACGATCGCGGTGCCTGGCAATAGTCTGACCGCGTTTCGTCTCGCCACCGGATCAAAGGCGGTCACCTTGGCGCGTTTTCTTTCCAGTAACCGAATGATGTCGATAGCAGCTGATTCTCGAACGTCGTCGGTGTTGTTTTTAAAGGCCAACCCGAGGACGCCGATTTTCTTATTGCGAAGGGAACCGAGCATTTTTTTTGCCTTCGCCAGGACGACGGACCGCTGGCGACGATTTACTTCAATCACAGCCTTTAGCAATTGAAAATCGTAGCCATTCGATCCGGCCATTTGTTTTAGCGCGCTGACGTCTTTCGGAAAGCAGCTGCCGCCATAGCCGACACCGGCATGGAGAAAATGCGGACCGATGCGCCGATCCAGGCCCATGCCGTAAGCAACCTCCCCGACATCGGCACCAACGATGTCACAGATATTTGAGATCTCATTGATGAACGATATTTTCGTCGCCAGAAAAGCATTTGAGGCATATTTGATCAGCTCGGCACTTTCGAGATTCGTCACCAGTTTCATTCCGTGAATCGGCTTGAAGACGTCGAGCAGAATATTCGTGGCTTTTCGGTTATCACCGCCGATAACGACGCGGTCCGGCCGCATAAAGTCTTTGATCGCCGAGCCTTCGCGAAGAAATTCCGGGCACGAAACGACATCAAAGCGACCGGCATAATGCCGTTTGATTATTTTCTTGACCGCCTGCGCCGTGCCGACCGGGACAGTGCTTTTATCGACGATCACCTTGTAGTCGGACATGTGTGTTGCCACTGACTTGGCCGCCTCATACACATAGCGCAAGTTGGCTTTTCCATCCGGACGAGCCGGCGTCCCCACGGCAATAAAAACGACCAGGCTGTCTTGGATCGCTTCAGGATAACTCGTGGTAAAAAACAACCGTTTGGCGCGAATATTTTTTTGTACCAAGCTATCGAGCTTTGGCTCATAGATCGGCAGAACCCCCCGTCGCAGGCCCGCGATCTTCCGTTGATCAATATCAAGACAAGTCACCTGGTGTCCGATCTCGGCGAGACACGTTCCGGTTACTAAACCGACATAGCCAGTACCAATGACCGTTATTTTCATAGCGTGACTAATCGTTAAGGAGTGATTAGGCCTTCAGATAGCGCCGTAAGGTCGGCACCAGGTCCGTTTTTTCCCAGGTGAATTCAGCTTCCCGTCGGCCAAAGTGTCCGTAGGCAGCCGTTTTCTTATAGATCGGCCGGCGGAGTTTCAGGTGTTTGATGATACCGCCAGGAGTCAAATCAAAATGTTTCCGGATAATTGAAACGATCCGTTCGTTCGACAACTCACCGGTACCGAACGTGTCCACGAGAATGCTGATTGGTTCGGCAAAACCGATAACATACGCCACCTGCACTTCGCATTTCTTCGCTAAACCAGCCGCCACAATGTTTTTGGCCACATAGCGCGCCATATACGCAGCCGAACGGTCGACTTTTGACGGATCTTTGCCTGAGAAGCAACCGCCGCCATGGCGGGCGTACCCACCGTAGGTGTCAACGATGATCTTCCGGCCGGTTAAACCGGAATCGGCGGGCGGGCCGCCTTTGACAAAGCGACCGGTCGCATTTACAAATACGCGCGTCCGACGATCAAAGTACTTGCCGGCCACCGGTTTAATGACCTTCGCGATGACATCCCGTTCCAACTTCTGCTCAGATACGTGTTCGTCATGCTGAGCGGCAATGACAACGGTCTCCAATCGAACCGGACGCCCATTGAGGTATTCGACGGCGACTTCCGTTTTTCCGTCGGGCCGAAGATACGGCAAAACTCCCTTTTTACGAACATCAGTCAATTTCCGTGCCAATTTATGTGCCATGATGATCGGCAGGGGCATATATTCCGGCGTCTCATCGGTCGCGTATCCAAACATTAACCCCTGATCCCCCGCCCCCTGCTGTTTATACTTACCCCGGCCGGTCACACCTTGAGCGATATCAGCGCTTTGCTCGTCAATGGCCACAATCACCCCACAGTCTTCCCAGTGGAAGCCATAGTCATGGTTAGCATAGCCGATATCTTTTATCGTTTGACGGACAATTTTTTGGACGTCGACGTATCCACGCGTGTGGATTTCACCGACAACAACTACCAGGCCTGTTGTCACCAACACTTCGCAGGCGCAGCGGCTGCCTGGGTCCTGACGCAACAGTTCGTCCAACACCGCGTCGGAAATCTGATCGCAAACTTTATCGGGATGACCCTCGGTAACCGACTCCGAGGTAAAAATAAAACGTTCTTTTTTTCGCATTACCATACGTTCTTTGTTGTTATTAGTTATTATACTTTGATGTCTTGGATACCGACAACCTGACTCCCGCGCATGTCCTCGATCGTTAAGCGCAGACCTTCATCGAGCGGAACGACCGGAAACCAACCGAGCTTATTCCGCGCCAGCGTAATGTCCGGGGTAGCCCGGTAATGCGTGAATGGCGACTCATTCTCAAAGCTAATTTCAGAGGTCGCGCCGGTAATGGTTTTTATCTTTTCACCGATTTCCTTCAAGCTAACCGTATTTTCGCTGCCGATATTAATCGGGCCGGCAAGTTCCGATTTCATCATTTTTGTGATTGCTTCGATCACATCGGTGATGTAACACAGCGTCGTGCGATCAGTCGGCTGTCCATAAATGTTCATTTTCTGATTATTCAAGGCTTCCGAAATCAATCGCGGAATCATGCGGTTGTCCCGCAGGCTCATGCGCGGACCATAGGTCGGAAAGATCCGGAGAATGCGCGTATCCAGTTTATGCTCATCACGATAAATCATGATCAAACTTTCGGCATACCGCTTTCCCTCGTCATAGCACCCACGACTGCTTAACGGGTTGACGTACCCCCAGTATTCCTCGTGGTACGGCGCAATGCTATCTTTATCCGTCGGCCACCCGTAGATTGCCTCGCTGGAAGTAAATAACAATACCGCTCGGTATTTTACCGTCAGGTCAAGAATGTGCTTCGTGCCAATGCCGTTCGTTAAGGCCGTCGCTAGCTGGTGGGCATGATTTTCATAGTGCGAGGTCGGACAAGCCAGGTGGTATATTTCTTGGATTCCGTGGAATGGAATTTTGAACTTTTTTAATTCGGGCAAAGCCTCGAGATCAATCGCCTCGACAATATCGTGTTTAACAAATTCAAAATTCGGCAAGTGGAGCAGGTGCTCAATATTGCTGATGTGCCCGGTGATGAAATTATCGAGGCAGATGACATTCCCCTGTTTGACCAAAATGTCACAGAGGTGGCTGCCGATAAAGCCGGCGCCGCCCGTCACGAGTATGTTTTTTTGCTGGACCAGTTGTACCACCGACATGTCTTAGGAGCGTAAATGTTGAAAACGTATTTTAAAAAGGGAGAAAAACATGTTAAGACTGGTCTTTATCACCTTCAGCGGCGAACCGAAGGTGGCGGAAATTGACTGATCAATCCACTCCGTCGGCACCTCAGTAATCCGGTATTTCGCCTGTTTAGTCAATAACAACAGCTCGACGTCAAAAGCCATATTCATCACCTTTAATTTCGGCAGCACGGCTTGGGCGACCTCGCGACGGAACAATTTAGCGCCGCACTGAGTGTCGCGGAACGGCAGCCAGAATAAGAGTTTTGTAATAATGAAAAACGCTTGACTGATTACTTCACGGAAAAACGAGGTGCGGGCGACGACGTGCGATCCGGCTAGCCAGCGCGAAGCAATTGCCCCATCAGCCTTGCCCTGCGTGATGGCTTCAACGAGCTTTCGATATTCACGCGGGCTCGTCGCTCCGTCCGCATCAACGAATCCGATCAGATCACCAGTCGCCTTTTTAAAACCATGGACGACGGCCAACCCTTTGCCACCGATTGCAAGCTCTTCAATTTTTATTTCGCTACCGAAGTCTCGTGCCGCCTGTTCAACGACCGACCGCGTGTTGTCGGTGCAGCCATTTAAAACGACTATGATCTCCTTGTCGCCCGGACAAAGCTCTCGCACAAAAAGCTCAAGCGTCTTGCGAATTCGCTTTTCTTCGTTGTAGGCTGGAATAATAAGGGAAAGTAACATCGTGATCTTTATTTCTGAGAATTTAGGGTAACCTCAACGGTAATTTCCTTCGACGAACGGATAATTTTCAGCTTCACCGTATCTCCAGGCGAATAATCCTGGATGGCGTCGGTCAAATCTTGCCGCTCATCAAGCGTGAGATCGTTCACCTTAATAATAATGTCGCCTTTCTGCAAACCGGCTTTTTCGGCCGCGCTCCCAGATTCGACAGCGGGCAGATTTGTATCACGGTCACCGAAGATGAGCGCGCCGGCTTTTCTTCCCTCCGTACTTGTCGGTGGGTAATTACTCTTGCGGCTGAGATCGAGATAATGTACGCCAAGCGTCGGGCGGACAACCTCACCTTTCTTCAATAAACTGGCTAAACCGGGCCGGATTTGATAGCCTAAGACAAGTTCATTTGACGGCCAGTCTTTCGCGGCCACGATTCCAAGGATTTTACCTGATCCATTAACAGCGACAGCGCCTTGATAATTTGCGGTCAGGGCGTCTTTCAATATCGCCCGGCTCCGGTACTGGTCGCTCGACTCGAGATAGTCCGCGACTGACGTGTACACGAAATGTTTCAGCTGAGTGATGTTTGTGGAAAATAAATTCGGCAGGGTTTGGCCGTTATTGGCGACAAGAAATATCTCGTCGCCGGCAAAGATATCATCTGAAGTAGCAAAGTCGACCACGGGCAAATTATTTGTCTCGATCTTCAAGAAATACAAGGCGCTGGCCGGATCCGCCATTATCTTCTGTATGGCGAAGACCGTACCATCGGAATTCACTCCGACGTAACTCGCATTGAGGTCGGTAAAGGCGAGACGAGGCGCCACAATCCAACCATCACTCGTAACAGCCAGGCCGGTGGCCAGCTGCTCCCAAGGATGATAGAGGTCGCTGCGCGGATCAGTCGATACCGTCGACTCCTTTTTCAGAAAAATGCTGATTAAGCCACGCTGGGTGTCGTCCCGGAGCTCGTTTATCTTTTCGGGCGTTAATTCAGCGCCTCGGGCCGAACGGAAGGTAACCTGACCGGTCTGATTTAACTGGTTCGGAAAGAAATAGTAGAAAAACATTCCCCCAAAGAAACCTGAAAATATGGCGACAACCACTGATAACAGGATGATAAAAGTGCGGCTGCCCCGTGGACCGGGACGATGGAGCTCAGTAAAATTCTTATCGCGAAAAAGCCTTTCAATGTCAGTGTTTTGCTTTGCCTTTGGTGAAGTTGGGGTCGGTTTAAGTTCCATGGGAATGATTCAAAAAAATTTACTTCCAACGCGCCGTGACTAGAGTTAATAATAGCACAGTTGCGCTAATTATTAAATACCGCCAGACGACGTTCTTCTGCAGGTTTCCGGCAAAATAATGCCGGGCGAGGTTTACGATTGAGTAGTTGACCACGGTAACTATGGCGCCGTTAACAAAAAAACTTGTGGGTAAAAACGTGGCGGCCCAAAAAATCTCACCCCCGACAAGACCTGTAATGCCGGCGTACAGAAAAGTGGCGGGGCCAACGATTTTATTCACCCAATATGTCTGATAGCAAAGCACGGCCGAGGCCAGTGCGACCCCGAGGCTGATCAACCATGACGGCCACCCAAGATACAGGATAAGGCTAAAACCGACGCTGCTAAGCGTAAAGATTGAAATTAAATTCAAAAAGCTTGAAATGTTCTGGAGGGCGTTTACTTGGTACTTTTCAGTTCGGAAATGATAGTAAAAAATGTTCGTCAGATAGAATAGGTTTATGACCAAGGCGAGGCCAATCAAAAGTTGGCGGATGGTCGATCCTTCAACAAAGAAAATAAAATAATAGGTGCCGGAGAGAAATAATATTTGACTGATGCCTAAAATAGCCGTTTCGACCAAACGCGCCTTTTTTGACAACGCCAGTTGCGTGCCGGCGACAACAACGAGAAGGCCAACCCAATACCAATAGACGTCTTCCGGCTTCAAACAAAGAGACTCATAGACAAAACCGATGAGGAGGGTTGAGATAAATGGTATGGACCGTCGAAATAAAAGCATAGATTTAAAATGGGAGCCGTGACTGAAGGACGCGTCCGGTGACAATGGCCGTTCGAGACGACAGTTGTATCTTTGAAACCTCGAGATACTGGTTCAGGGCGCGATTAAGGGCGTTTTCCGAGGCAGCGAGATAATTATGGACGATCGTATTGCCCAGCGAGGCCGGCAACGGAACGCGTTCAAGGCGGGCGCGGCGGACAGAAAAAATAATCTTTCCTTTTTTAACCGTCGGCCAAACCGTCAGGTCAAAATGATAGGGATAACGGGACGACTGCAACTGACCAGAGACCTCGATCCCGTCCGGTTCAATGACCGCCTGGATGTCTTGGAGGGTTGGTTGCTCGCGCTCCACCAGCGCCACCTGCAACAGCTTGGTCAGATTCTCCTCGGACAGCGGCAGGTCGAGGCGCCCCTCAGACCGGTATTGCTCCAAAATCTCTGAGAGCGTCGGACCGATATTATGCAGCTCGGCTCGGTTCCATTGCACTTTCCGGGTTGGCTCGACCGGATGATAAAACAATGGCGTGAGAATCGGTATAGTTACTAAACCGGTCCGCGCGACAGCAATACCCAGACCGAGCGCGATCAATACCAGTACAAATATAAACTGGCCGAAGCAACTTCTCGGCCCTAGCCAAAAACGGCGGCGCGGCCGGCGCCGGTCGGACTTTTTGTTCGCCTGGTTGGTCTGTGCTTTAGGATAGACTCGTGCCATAACGCGATTCAGTACTTAATCCGACTGGATCGGCCGCGGTACTTGGCTCAGCCAATTATTCCCTTCCCAGGCGACCGCTTCCCGATTATTTCCCTCTTCGTCCATGCGCCAAATCTGCAAGCGGGGGCCAAGCGACGTAAACTCAAGCGAATTAAAGTAAATCTGCTGTCCCGATTTCGACCAATGGGCTTCGCCGCCGTCTTGAGATAATATTTTCTCTCCGCTGCCATCGACCATAACGCGGCCGATGACTGTATGAACATAGCTTTTATCCACCGAACCACAATAAACAAGCTTTTTGCCGTCAGGCGAAAGTTCGAGCGACCAATCGGTTATTCCGGGATTGACGCCAAGTGAGATGAGTGTTTGGATTGTTCCCGTCCTCAGGTCAAGGTGGTTCAGTAAATATTCGCCTTCAACATTTTCAATATAGTAAATATTGTCGCCGTCGGCCGCATAGGTCGGTGCGTAGATATCGCCCGGGGCGATGGAGAGCGGGTCGCCGACGGCCAGCTCGCGGGAAATCTCCGAGGAAAACAATCCTTCGGTGGTGGTGTATACGATCCGCCGATTATCGGGCGAAAATATCAAACTGCGCGCTCCCGAAACAATTTCTTTCACCTCTGCTGCTTCAAGCTTCACTAAAAAGGTGCGCTGGCTGTTGTCGGTACGCGTACTTTCAGACAGGGTATAGACCGCCAAACGACCGTCGCGCGTTGCCGCGAGACTGGTCGGCTGGTGACGGAGGGCTAAAATAAATTGACTGGCATTATTGTCGGGCGTAAACCGCCACAGCTTGTAAAACCCCTCTTCCTGGGTGAAGTAGAGCCAGTGGCCGTTTGAAATTTCAGTCGGCAGTAGCTGCGGCTGGCTGCCCGGTATCATCGCGCTCCCCCCGCCTTGATCGTTGCTGATAAGAAATATTTTCCACTGCCCCGTGCGGTCAGAAATATACGAACGCTCCCAGGTTGTTCCCAGATTACCGATCGGCTGACGATTGACGATGCGCCCCATGACCTGACCACCGGGCGAGGACGTTCGGGGCCAGAGCGAAACCAAGCCCGCTAAACAGGCTAGGGCGATCAGGAATATGATTAAGCGCTTTGCCATGTGTTAATTAATGCGATCTTAAACGACCTAGAGTGATGTGTTTGTCAGGACACCTTGACCGAGCGGATTATATCCATCAAAAACCTCGATGCCATCAGAATAGCCGTCGCCATCAGTGTCCGCTTTATTACTTTCGGTACCATACAGAAGTTCATTCTCGGAATTCAGACCATCGCGATCCGCATCATCATTTACTGGTGAATCCGGCGTCAATGTATTTTCGCCGGCTTGATATTCAGACGAGGGAGGAACCGTGAGCTGATATTTCAACGTGTACGTATCGCCGGTCTTTGTGTAGGTGTACGTTTGATTGTTAAATACGTCGCGCGTTCGAAAGCTGGTGTATACGTCACAGGCAAAGCCACCCGTTATGATATTCGGGCAGCCGTTTTGAAGCATCAATGTCACGTCCGACAAACGGTCGGGGTACTCGCCATTTTTACCATGATAGAGTGACAAGGCCGTCTGAACCGCCTCTATATTCTCTATTTGTCGTTCATCGGAGGTTGGACCCACCCAGACATCTGTCGAATCCGTATTGGTATCGGATGGAAGCGTTCCGAAAAAAATTGCCATCACGGTTTGCATCAGTTCCGTGAAGCTTTTACTGTCAGCCGGCGCCTCGACCGTTACGGGTTGGTTGAAATTGCTGCTGACGAGAGATACCCTCACCGTAAGAATTTGTGTCTCCTGAGTGGTGGTGAGATTAATCGTAACCTTGTGGGTATAATAATCTTTTTTCCCGATCCAGATTTCACCATTCATATCGTCCAGAATTTTCATGGCTTCGTCGATGGCCGCGCTCTGATCAACTGTCGTTCCGCCGAAACCCGAAAACCCTTGGAATAAATCACCCTCAGCGCCCATGATGTCCGTCAGGAGTTTTCTGATCTCTGTCGAATTTATAAGGATTTTATAGTGGTAGCAATTTACATTGTTGACTTTTTCATCGGCCAGACGATCGCCTAGTGAATAGATATTCGCGTTCTTCGCTACATCAGTGATACGCTCGAGTATTTCTTCCTGCGCATTGGTATTCAGGGCGGCGTTGAGATTCAAATTCGCATTGCTATTGGTTGTTGAGTTAATATTGCCGTTCGTGTTGATATTTGTTCCCGATATTCCGGGCGTGAGACTGGTGATCCCGCCCAATGTATCCGATATGCTGTTTTGGAGCTCGGTCGGATCAAGGCGGTACCAGACATTTGTTATATCTGAAAAAACATTGCTCGCGGCGCCGGGCAGCGTCGGCAACGTGGTCAGTCTCAAATAGGCGACGTCATTCAATGAGCGCAGGTCAAGGCCAAAATTATACGATGCGTTTGACGCGCTTATTGTCCCAGTCAGCGAACCCTGCATTTTCTTAGAAGGGACGTCGGTGTCCGCCTTCAGCGTAATGGTGCCGCTCATGTCGCCGGTCGCTGCGGTGCTGGTGTTTCGGCCGGTAATGTCGGCCGTCATTTCAATGTGGCTGGTGGTAATCGCAGCGGTTTTTTCCTTATTCAGCTGGGCTACTTTTGCGGGCGACTTTTCTAATAACGGCAGGGTGACGGTTTTCTTTGTAAATGGCAGCTGACAGCCGACGGTAAAAAGCGCGATGCCGCCGAGGAGAAGAAAAAGTTTGAGCGTACGTTTCATGATGTTTTATTTATATTGTGAGCTTTTTTAACAAATAACGCATTAACCGGCACTGGCGCCGCCCCCGCCGCCCCCGCCCCCGGAGAAGCCGCCCGAAAAACCGGACGACGACGAGCTTGGTGAGTGGCTTAAAGAACTTGAGGCGGCCGTAGAAAAAGATGACAGCTGGTCGGTAAAATTAGTAAGAACAAAGGCGCCGGTCAAACCCGTGGAGGAGTGATACCAGTTTGGCGGTTGGATGACGATATCTTTAAAACGGTTCGCCCATTTTTTCTCCACCCCGAGCACCATGGCATAGGGCAAATATTTTTCAAAAGTTTCCGGCGTCATCGCGCCCAGCCGGAATCGTTCGGCCGTGGACAGATACAGCTTAAAACCCTCGGTCCACCAGTGGGCTTCGGCGCCCAGGACCGTCTTCTTTGGCATGACAAAGGCAAAGATCAAACCGATCAAACCGATAAAGACAAGTGGCAAGAACAGCGTAATAAGCAAAGGCATGATCGCACTGGCAAAAATAACGGCCAAAAAACCAAAACTCATGAGCACGGCCGGTTTCCAGGCGTAATGGCGTCGGACCGCATCCGGTGGTTTTTCAAAATAACCTTTTTCGGCAACGTCCTGATAGAGCAGGCTGCGCAACTTCGGTATCTGGAGGTAGAAATCGGCTTGAAGATCGCTTATTTTCTCCTCCGCCACGCCGGAAAAGAGGCTGTCCAGCATATGCCGTTCATATGCCAGCAGATCGATCGGCGCTTTGCCCGTCTTTGTCAGGAGGTAATCTTTCTTTTTTCTTATGACGCCCGATTCTATTTCGGTGATCGTTAAATAGCCGCGGACCGCAAAATCGACGATCATGGTCGTGAGATCGCGAGTCTGCACTTTTTCATCGATCACCGTACCCATTTCGCTTGGCCGCATATTCTTCGGCGGTTCATATTGGGCGATAATGGTTTTTTTCTCTTGAGGGTCTTGGCCATAGCGTTTCCAGCGGCGGTAATACAACCAAAACGCGACAAAGATGAATATCCACAAACCGACGGCCACGATTGCGAAGAGATATTTTCCGGCCCGATACCACCACGCCTCTTGGAGCTCGAAGGTATAGGCCTGCGTCGTTCCGCGATGGACGGTTACATCTTTCGTCTCAGCAACGTAGCCAAAACGTTTAATGGTAACCGAGATGGTCTTCTCTGGACCATCCGCTGGCAGTAATTGATAGGCATACGGGGTCTGGTCATTAACCGACTGACCATTTATATAGACATTGCCGGTAACCGCCTGATCGCCGAATCGCGCTTCAAGCCGGACCGTGCCCGGATCTTGGACGATATTCTTCGGCCAGCTAGAAACGATGGTGAAGCCGTCATAGGCTGGTATATCGGAACCGTGAAAAGCAATGGTTTTATCATCTGGGAATGTGTAGTCCAAGGATTCGGTCGTTGAACCGAGCGCCCCAAGATAGATAGTTTGCTTGTAATTAGCAAGCTCGGGCGGGGCTTCCGGCAGAACCACCTGAGCCGTGACCGCATCAACCGGCACTTCACGGTCAAGCGGCAACACGTTCCAATACAACTCGTCGTGATCTTCAAAAAAACCAACGCCGCCGATGATCGTATATTGGAATACCCAGGATTTCGTTTCATAGGCGGCACTAAAATTCAGCCGGATATTCACGCGGTCCGGCTCGTCCGTGATGACGGCGTCCGGCTCCGTGAGCTCAGTATTATGCTCATCGAAAACCTTGACATCCGTGATGTTCCGAACCCGATTTTTCAATATATACGACTCCACCCAGGTAAATGAGTCCTTAAACTCAATCGTTCGCGTTTCCCGGACGATAACCGAGCCGTCCGTCTGGACAAGAAAAACGGACGCCCAATCAGTGAAGCGCCATTCTTTTGCCGACACAAGCCTGGGCAAAAAAATTATACCCAGGAAAAGGCCAAATATTAAAGATTTCAGTATTTTTTTTGACATACAAATCGAGATTATTTTACCACTTTTTACCAGATTCGGCAAAACACTTACGGAATTACGCCAATCGTGCAGACCGGCGGTTATTTTTTTGCCCCAGCGTAATAAGTCCATCCCGCTCCAAACCCGATAAAAGACGGAGAAACCACCCCTGGTCCGTTTGGGTATAGTCTTTTTTCACTACCCGGGCGAGCGCGCCAAACGGCAATTGGTGTTTTTTTGCCTGGCGCAATTGCTCGATTACCCGGCCGCGGAAAATACGATTCGGCACATTTGGCGCCGAGGCCGGCGCTGGTTCAGGGCGCCTTGTTCTCACATATTGAAACAAATCGCGTTTAATCTGCGGTCTGGCTTGGCAGCGCGCCTTCAACGGACAAATTGAACAGCGGGGCTGGCGCGCCCGGCAAACAAGCGCGCCGAAATCCATCAAGGCTTGGTTCCAATCATACCCCTGGCCAGGCGGGATTGTCTGCTCGCCGGCTTCGCGGATAGCCTGGATGCTTTGCGGTTGCCGATATTCCGAGCCGTAGAAAAAACGCTGAATGATCCGCTTCAGATTTACGTCCAATGCCAAGGCGTCTTGGCGATAGACAAACGCCAAGATCGAGCCAGCTGTGGCCTCGCCAATGCCGGGCAGGGCCAGCAACTCAGTACGCGTTCTGGGGAATACGCCGTGATGTTTTTTTATCACCATCGTGGCCGCGGCCTGGAGCTGGAGCGCTCGCCGGTTGTACCCCAAACCCGACCAGGCAATCAGAACCTGGCGCCGTGGCGCTCGGGCCAGTGCGTGAAGACTCGAGAATTTCCGGGTGAACTGACTGTATTTGTCGACTACTCTCGCGACCGGCGTCTGCTGAAGCATTATTTCCGAAACAAGGATCCGATACGGATCCCTTGTCCGACGCCACGGCAAATCGCGCCGTTCAACCGCATACCACTGAAAAATGCGCTTCTGAAAAAGCGTCACTCGATACGGACGCAGGCGAGGTTTATGCGCCTCGCCCGCTATTTGATGAGTCTGGGATGTCTTCTTTATTGCCATTTATTCAGATAGGCCTGAGCCGAAAGAAACGCCGTCGTCCCCTGCCCGGTCGCGATCGCAATCTGCTGGTATGGAATATTAACGATATCGCCGGCCGCGAAGAAACCGGGCACCGCAGTCTGCATGAGCGTATTCACTTCGATGAATCCAAATTTATTCGTCACCCCGAGATCTTTCGCCATGTCGGAGTTTGGAAGAATTCCGATATGGATAAATACGCCCTGCGTCTCGATAACTTTTTTATCTCCGCTGGCCTTCTCAAAATACTCAACTCCGCTGACTGCGGCGTTTCCAACAATGGTGGTTGTTTGGGCATTGGGAATTAAAACGACATTCGGCAGGTTTTTCACTTTCTCGATATATACTTTTTCGCCGGTAAACTCCGGATTGATGTTTATCGAATAAACCCGGCTTGCCAAATTCGACATCATCAGGATCGACTCAAGCGCGGAGTTGCCGCCGCCGATTGTCGTCACGATTTTTCGACGATAGAGCGGACCGTCGCAGGTCGTGCAATAAGACAATCCTTTCTGGTAGTATTCTTGCTCACCCGGGACGCCTAAGTGGCGCGGTCGAGCGCCGGTAGCCAGGATGATTGCTTTGGCTTCATAGGTTTTTGATTGTTCACTATCGTCTTTCGCGGTTACGACAAATGTTTTTCCATTGCGGACAATCCGTTCGATGTATACACCTGTTTCAATATCAACCTGATTAAAGCGCATCTGCTCAGCGAATTTTTCGGAAAGTTCTACGCCGTTGGTCACGTTAAAACCGGGATAATTGCCGATTTCCCCTGAGTTAGCAACCTCGCCGCCGAGATCCTTGGTGATGACTTTGAAATTCAATTTGGCGCGAGCGGCATAGATCGCCGCGCTGGCGCCCGCCGCTGATCCGCCGAGAATAAGAAGGTCATACATATAATTCTCACGTTAAAGTTTAGACATTTCTGGACAGAGCTCCGGGGCAGGGACTCGAACCCCGATTACCAGGGCCACCCCACACCAGCCACATAAAGTCTTAAGGTATATTATTCAATTGCACAGCTCCGGGGCAGGGACTCGAACCCCGATTACCAGGGCCAGAACCTGGCGTCCTACCATTAGACGACCCCGGAACTGTGAAATCGAATGAATAAATATTATACTGTGCGGCGGTGCGCGGCAAGGAACCTTCACCCAGTACCCGATGCGGTACTGGGTGGCGTCCTACCATTAGACGACCCCGGAGCTCTATCCAGAACGGGTTAAATAAAAAAACGCAGCACTCCTGGCGCAAGCGAAGGGTTATCCGACCACCTCCCCGCCAAACGTTTCCAATAACGGGTTAATCAGATCGGGTTTTTGTTCGGGTTCTTCATTTGCTTCAACCACTACGGTATCAATCCGGATTGGTTCACCGAATACGTCCGCCAAAAGCTGTTCGATTTTCGGCCGGATCGGCTGCGATTTCAGGTGTTTGGCATAAAAGGGATAGCGACTCGCCAGTACCAGGGTATCACCATTCACTTCTTTTGGCTGGCTCACTTTCAGCGCCATGACCAGAGTATGATACGATTCTTGAGCTCGCGTCAACACCTCGGGCCAGCGCTGGATGATTTCCATCAGGGTCATTTTCAGGGCTGTTTTTTTGGTCGGTCGTTGCGTGGGCTGGCTTGGCGGTGCGGCTGGCGGTGGCGTGTACGACGGCGGCGTCTGCGGGCGTGCTGGCGGCGGACCGCTCTCTTCACTCTCACACAATTCAACCACGACCAATTCCAGCGGCAGCTGCGGAATATCAGCGTATTTCAGGTCGCGCTCGGCGTTGATAAACAAATTAATCGCTTTCACAAGTCGGTCCAATTCTATCGTATTCGACAAGTTCAGCGTTGATTTTTCCATTTCCTGGGTTAACTCGAGCGAGGCAAAAATATCCAGACTGCCGTGCACTTTTATCAATAAAATTTTTCGCAGGAAGTCAACCAGCTCTTTCAAAAATTGGGTGATGTTCACGCCCTCTTCCGCCAGCGTATTCAAAAGTTCCAATCCAGCGGCGGCGTTTCGATTTACAATATGTTCAAAAAGCGAAATAACCGATTCGAGATTCGAGCGCGGCAGCACGTGTTCAACCAAATCGGCGGTGATGTGTTTTTCCCCGAGCGTCAGTATTTGGCCGAGCAGACTCTCGGCGTCGCGCGATGAACCGTCACCCTGGCGGGCGATGCGGGCAAGCACGTCATCGTCAACGCGCACCTTTTCTTTGTCGACAATAGTCTTCAATCGTTTGACTAAGTCGGCCTGGCCGATTTTCCGGAAATCAAAGCGCTGGCAGCGTGAGATGATGGTTTCGGGCAAACGGTGTATTTCTGTCGTGCAGAGAATAAAAATAATGTGTTTTGGCGGTTCCTCGAGGGTTTTCAGCAAGGCGTTAAACGCGGCCAGCGACAACATGTGCGCTTCATCGATGATGAAGATCTTATATGGCCAGCGCGTCGGCGTAAAGCGCGAGTTTTCGATGATATTTTCCCGGACATTATCAACGCCGGTGTGTGAGGCCGCGTCCATTTCGATCAGGTCAAGCGATCGGCCGGTCATGATCTCCTGGCAGGCTTCGCAGGTGTTGCACGGTTCGCTTTGATCCGGTTTGCGCTTCTGGCAATTGATCGACTTAGCCAAAAGCCGCGCGATGGTTGTTTTCCCGACGCCGCGCGGTCCGGCAAAAAGATACGCGTGCGCCAAACGACCGCTGGTGATTTCGTTTTCAAGCGTAATTTTTACGTGGTTTTGACCGAGGATTTCGTCAAACTTTTGGGGGCGGTATTTCCGATAGATGGTCACTGACATGGGGTGATCGTTATGAAATTGTCCTTCCCTATCTTAGCAATAAAGACCTGTTTTGGCAAAAGACGAGTGAAACGAAAGACAGCCGACCTGACGTCTTGGCTGTCTGATATACGTTATGATGCGATTTCTAGGTCAAATCCTTCATTTCATCCGGGCCAACAGGGTTCGGCGGCGTCTCAGTCTGGAGACCGGCCGAGGCTGTTTTTTTGATGATGTTCTCAACCGCTGCCCAACGGCTGTCTTTTTCTTTCGGCACCAGGATCACAACTTCATCACCCGGCTCGCCTTTGAAATACGTGATGCTGGCCAGCAAGACGCGGTAGCTTTTATTGTTTGCCAAGACGCGGAATTCGTTCGTTTCTTCATCGCGCGTTAATACGCCAATCAAGCGTTGGCGCTCGATTGGTCCGATCTGCTTATAGACAAACGATCCGTCTGGCGTGATCGTAAGTTTTAACGTATCGCCTTCGACTAGCTTTGACTTTGAAGCATAATTGGCCGGCACCGAATACTGTTTCCCGTCAGGTCCAAGCATATTCTGCCCGTCAAACTGGCCCTCGATTATTTTTCCTTCCGGCCCTTCAGCCACTTTGCCCTCAACCTTGATATTCAGGGCGAGTTGCTCATCCAGTTCCTTTCCGCCGATCTCGGCAATCAGTTGCCGGGCGATCTGGAGATTGGCTTGAGCGTTTTCAATTGCTTCTTTTATTTTCGCGAGTCGTGTTATTTCGTCAGGCATTTGTCTTCTTTTTTAGTGTATTATTTCGTTTATGTTTGCTTTGTTTATTATCAAATCATAGTATACAACATGGCCGGTTCCGCGTCAATTCTTGGTATAGACGTAGATCGGTATGTCTTTTTTGTCCGGCCGACTGACCGTGGTCGGTTGCCAGGTTGGCAATTTAAAACAATACGTGACGAAGCAACTGCCCGACCGTAATTCCTGGCGCAGTTTTGGTTCTAACTTTATCATCGCCGGCGGCGTCAAGAAACAGACGACGGCGTCAGCGGCCGCGAGGTCAACCTGATAGAAATTGCGATACTTGATTGTGATGCGCCCACGTTCTTTTGACAGCGCTACCCTGACCCATGACCATAAAAATGGCAGAATCGATATCTCAAACCCGACGCCGTGCGCGCCATATTTTCGCGCGGCTCGCATGAGCAGCCGTGCGTCGCCGCAGCCTAAATCATATACCAGGCTCCCGGGCGACAGCTTGGCCAGTTCAAGCAATCGATCGATGTCTTTTGCCCGTGTCGGCAGCCACGGCGCCGCCGAGAAGCTTGCCCAGAGAGCAGAGACGGCGACAATGATAATCAGTGCTAAAAAAATAAGAGGTGTCATAGCACCCTTAGTATAACGGAAAAATCATGACCCGACTACATGTGTCGTTCCCCAACGGTGTCACCAAGACGGGCCGCCGGCGCGCCCAACTGACTCCGTTCCATTATTTCCGTTTCCACGACCTTCTTTTCGCGCCCGTGTTTCAAGCGCGACAGCTCCTTGATCCGTTGCGCCAGCGCCCGGTCGCCCGGCAACGGCGCAATCGTCTGCATGTTAAAGGCGCGACCAGTTTGATTGTCGATCAGGAGCTTGACGTAGGCGTTGTATTTCTCGATGTTCATGACGTCAAACTCATTAAAGACGGGCGCATAGATTTTTGCCACCATTTGCGAGTCCTCAACCCCGACCTTGAACGAGATAATCGTCCCGGCGTTGCCGAGAACAGCGTCGCGTATCTTGGTGTCGTTATTCTGAACCAACTGGCTGATGTATTGATGCGCGATGATGAGGTTCAGACGGTACTTTCTCGCTTCAGATAAGATGGTGGCCACGCTATCGGTCACGAAATTCTGGAATTCGTCGATGTAGAGATAGAAATCGTGCCGCTGTTCCGAAGGGAGATTGGCGCGATGGAGCGCCGCCATCTGGAGCTTTGAAACGATGATCAAGCCGAGCAGCGAGCTGTTGACCTCGCCGGTCTTGCCTTTCGACAGATTAACGAGCAGAATTTTCCGCTTGTTCATGATTTCTTCAAAATCAAAGCCGGAGCGCGACTGGCCGATGATGTTCCGCATCATTTCGTTCTCGACGAAACGGCCAACTTTCGAAATGAGGTAGCCGAGCATTTCCGATTTATGAAAATCGGTCGTCTTGGCCATCTCTTTTTCCCAGAAATTCCGCACCACCGGATCGGTCACCTTGCGGAGTTTGAATTTCTGGTATTCCGGATCGGTGAACATGCGCGGAATTTCAACGATCGTGCCGGGCTGGACCGTATCCGCCATCAGCGTCAGCATGACGTTGCGCATGTTATGTTCGAACATCGGCCCGATCATTTCCGGCGGGAAAAGCTTGTAGAAAATGCTGATCATTTCTTGCACGGCGAAATCCCGATCCATCGGCGTCTGTGCTTCGAGCATGTTCAGGCCGACTGGGCGTTCGGTATCGGACGGATCAAAAATTATGACGTCGTCGCTGCGTTCTTTCGGTATCTGCCCGAGGATGTCTTCGATCAAATCGCCATGAGGATCAACGACGCAAACACCCTCGCCGTTTTTAATGTCCTGGACCGCCATGTTCGTCATTAAGACGGATTTACCGACACCGGATTTACCAATGACATAGACATGCCGCCGCCGGTCGTCTTTCTTTATCCGAACGAGCAGATCGCGGCCGCGGTAGCTGCTCCGGCCGAGAATCAGCCCTTCGGTCGGCAAATCAACGGGCGGGGCCGAGCGTTTGGCCGCGGCCCAGCGGATATTCGGCGTTTCCGTGTCAGACAACGGCAAATGCCAGAGGCTGGTTAACTCCTCAGTATTCAGGATGAAGCTGTTCCGGCGGCGGAAATTCCGGAAGATAAAATCATGGATGAACCGATGTTTCAGATATACCTTGGCCTTTCGGAAACTATTACCCGTTTCATGGGCAGTGTATTGCGTAAATGAGTTCAAAATATTATCCATATAAATCTTCGCTCGGTCGATATCACGCGCTGAAACAATAACCCGCAGATTAACCTCAAAGCCGATTTTCTCCGCCTTTTCGCTGACCGCTTTCATTTTACCCTCTTCGATCGGCGACAGTTTATAAAAATTCTTTTTTTGCTGTTCGTTCTGATCCTGCATCTTACTCGGAAACGCCGAGCGCCACAGATCCCCCATCATGGCGCCGGAACCGGCCTGACCGCCCTTCCCCTGAATCACCTTGCGCGCGTATGAGTGGGCGGCGTGCTGCCAGCCCCGGCCGGCCCGTCGAAAGAGTATTTGGATGGCGGCCCCTTCCGGCTCCGTGATCTTGCTTAAGACGTTCGTGATAGCATTCATCGGATCAACCTCCAATTTCTGATAGGTCCGGATCGGATACATGTTTGAGCGCGACAATTTCAGATTGTTCATCTTGATGACGCCGTGCGGAGAAAATATATTGTAGTCCTCCATTGCTTCGACATGGGCTTCGGGATACTGGGCATGAATCTGCTGCTCAATGAATTCATGATATTGGAACGGTATCGCCACAATAAACGAAACAAAGCCCTTATCGGCCACGATTTCCAGGGCGAGATGATCGTGCCGGCCGTAGAGCAGCCGTGAATACCATTTTTGCATCCGGACAATACCGCCGAGATTTGCATAGAGCGCCTCAGCAACTGCGATCAGTTCCTTGACGTTCCCCTTGTGCTTGTCCTGTTGCTCCTGGAGCTCCAAGTGCTCCTTTGGCACTGAGATCATCAGGACTTTTCGCCGGAAAGCCATCGGGATAAGCATGGTATTATTCATGGCCCAGCGGAATATGGAAAAAAGCGCCATCACAAGCGCCACGATCCCTAGCAACACAAACACGGTCACCAGTACGTTACCGCCGGTATCGCTCTCGATCACCGCTGTTGCCTCGGGCAGACTGACTGTCGCAGCCAAAAGCCAAACCATAGGTGGTTTATTTTTGATTATCTTTTAAGGCAATAATGCGGTCGGTTTTTATCTTTGCCTCTTGTGTAAGAAAATGCTTGTTTATCCGCGGGATGATCTTCAGCCAGTTCTTGATCAGATCGAGGATCTTCTTCACCTGTATCTTGGTGGCTTGGAGGATAACCTCAATTTTTGAGGTGGTTTTTTCACCCTCGTCCCGAAAGCGGCGCTTGGTCGGCTCGTCCATGGCCTGATACACCTGGAACAAGTCATCTTCTAATATTTGCTCAATTTGGCGATAAGTTTCTGATTTTGCCGGCACGGGAACCGTTGCTGCGGCGGGCGGCGGCGCTGACGAAAGCGGCTGCTCGCCGGTTTCGGTTTTTGGCAGTTCCTTCGGCCGTTCGATGTGCACCTCAACCGGCTGTTCTTTCTTTTCAACCGGACGTTTTATTTCAATACTTCCCGGTTCGCCAGTGCGTTCTGGTTGATCAACTTGTTTTTCCGGGAGAACCGGTTCAACGTCTACGTTTTTTGGGGCATTTCCGTATTGCATCACTTATAATATATCATATTTTTTGCCTTTTGGCAAAGAAGACGTGATAATCCTCCAGTCTTCTTAAGCCATTGACAATATTACTTACCTGTGCTATTATACCTTGTTTTTCAGGCTTAGGAGGGAATGCAAGCACCACCATGAATTGGAGGGATAGACCATGTACCGGACGTTGTTCGTTCTCTGTCTGCTGGCGACGATCCTCGCCGTCGGGAATGGCTGTACGTGTTACGTGGTGAAGACGCCGCGTAGCGTGACGGTCAACTTCATCGGCGCCGAGTGCCGCGAGAATCCGGCACTATATGTCATGAACGACCTCCAGCTGAAGCGCTATTACCGGCTGAAGCTTGAGGCCGACACCACCGCGACTGACTCGACATGGATCGCCGAACAGGTCAACACGAACGCAACCGCGCTCACCTTCGGCTTCCTGCCTGCCTACCCGTACGGGTACAAGGTAGAATCGATCGAGTGGCGGTTCAGTGATGAGCCAAAGCGCTGGACGAAAGCCGTTCGCGTCAACGAACGGAGGTTCGGACAAGGTTTCCGGTTCAACGTTCCGAACCGCTACGACGGGTACCGACAAGTCGAGCTGGTGGCGATCTACCAGCCGTCCTGTGGGCCGACCCCACCGGAAGAACGGATCGTCCAACGATTCCTGATCCCGGTGAAACTTCAGGCCACGAACTGCGGCCTGAAGGAACCGTGAAGACCGCCCCGCCCTTTTTCCCACCCTATGAGCGCCGTCGAACCCCATTTCGCCGGCGCCTCACTTTGCCTTTTAAGGCTTGCAATATTCCTAAAAATGTGCTACAATATAGATGTTCGGTGAAATTCAAAAACAAAAGCAAAAACACAACATGAACGTCAAAACCCTCACCTGTAATGGGCTTCGTTGGATAAATATTGTAAAACCAACGAACGAAGAGATCGAGTATCTCCGCCAGAATTTCAAATTCCACCCGCTCGATCTGGAAGATTGCTTATCGCCCGCCCAGCGCCCAAACGTCGACAAATATACCGACTATATTTTCCTTATCCTCCTCTTCCCTGTGTTCGACCGGAAAACCCGGGAGATCAGGCCATCTGAGGTGGATTTTTTTATCGGTCCGGATTATTTCATTACCGTTCACGACAATAACCTTCCCCCGCTCGTCGACATGTTCGACTTATGCTCAGTTAATGACGATGCCCGCGATAAATACATGCGCGACGGCATGGAGAAGCTGGCCTACGCAATAATCAATTCTCTCCTCCTCTACTGTTATCCGATGCTGGACCATTTGAATATCGATATCGGAAACATTGAATCGCGTATCTTCGCCGGAAATGAAAAAGGCATGGTTCGAGAAATACTGGTCATCCGACGGAATATAACCAATTTCCGGAAGATCATGCAGTCGCACAAAAACGTGCTGAAAAAGATGATCGATAGCCGCGAACCGAGCGTCTTTCGTATCAACGGCCTCCGGACATATTTTGAGCAACTGATCGACGACACCAAGGACATCTGGGACACCCTCCAGGGCTTCAAGGAAACGATTGAGGCCCTCCAACAGACGAACGAGTCATTAATCTCGTTTCGGATAAATGATATCATGAAGACGTTGACTGTGATTTCCGCCCTGGTGCTCCCGATCTACGTTTCAGCCTCTATTTTCGGCTTAATGAAAGGGTACTTTCCGGTTTTGGGCGCCACCTTCAATTTCTGGCTGCCCCTGGCGCTGTGTTTCGGCTCGGCGCTCGCCATGTATTGGTACATGAAAAAGAAACGAATGCTCGAATAATCTATGGACTTCATCCCCTACCTCATTGGCTTTGGCATCATCACTGGTTTGGCTTTGTGGTTTGCCCAGGGCAAGGGCCGCAGCATTAGTGGTGGGAAAACGCCCCTACTCAATCTCTATGCCCGCGACCTGACCCAGCTCGCCCTTCAAGACAAACTCGATCCCGTGATCGGCCGAAAACATCAGATCGAACGGGTGATCCAAATATTGTCCCGGCGGACAAAAAATAACCCGGTCCTAATCGGCGATTCCGGCGTTGGCAAGACCGCGATCGTCGAAGAACTGGCAAACGAAATCGCTTCTGGTAACGTGCCTGAACCGCTGAAGAGTAAACGTGTATTACAGCTCGATTTGTCCGGCCTGGTCGCCGGCACCAAATACCGGGGCGAGTTTGAAAAACGGTTGAAGGGCATTCTTGATGAGATTATCGCCAGCCGGCGCAATATTATTCTGTTCATCGACGAGCTTCATACCCTGGCAGAAGCCGGCGAGGCTACGGGCGCAATCAATGCCGCCGATATCCTGAAGCCGGCCCTGGCTCGAGGCGACCTCCAGGTGGTCGGCGCCACGACCAGCCAGGACTACAGTAAATATCTGGAACACGACCAGACGCTCGAACGGCGGTTTCAACCTGTCCACGTGGAGGAATCAACCCCCGAACAGACGATTGAGATCCTGAAAGGGATACGGCAACGCTATGAACAGCACCATCAAGTCGGTATTACCGATGAGGCGATCGAGGAAGCCGTCGCACTCGGCCAGAACGTTCTGGTCAAACGGACCTTTCCGGATAAAGCAATCGACATTATCGATGAAGCGGCCGCCAAAGTCAGGCTCGACGCCCTAAGCAACCCCGAGAAATACCAGCAGGGCCTCTATCCACAACTGACCAAAAACGACGTCAAACAGGTGGTTGAAGAGTGGGAGCAAAACGCCGAAGCGGTGGAAGAGGATTTGAAAGAAGAAGCTGAACAACGCGCCGAAAAGAAGTAACCGCTGGCGCCAGTGGTTGAGTTTATATCTTGCCGCCTCACCGAGGGGGCTTTTTTTATTAGCGTAAAATTGCTACACTATAGGCGCGATGCTAACACTCTTCAATACCCTGACCCGAAAAAAAGAAGCCTTTACGCCGCTTGCGAAAAAGCGGGTTGGTTTATATACCTGCGGCTTAACCGTCTACAATTACGCCCATATCGGAAATCTCCGCACCTATCTCTTTGAAGACGTGTTAAAGCGCGTTCTGCTTTTTGACGGATATTCGGTTCGGCACGTCATGAACATCACTGATGTTGGCCACCTCACCTCGGACGCCGACGAGGGTGAAGACAAGATGGAACTCGGCGCCAAGCGCGAAGGGAAAACAGCCGCCGAGATCGCTGAATATTACACGAAGGTCTTCAAACAAAATCTCATTGAACTGAATATTCTCGAGCCGACTATTTGGGCGAAAGCCACCGAGCACATCTCCGAACAAATCGTTCTGATCCAGCGGCTGGAAAAGAAGGGCTTTACGTATACCACCGCGGACGGCATCTACTTTGATACCTCGAAATTTCCGCACTACGGCGATTTAGCCAGGCTCGATGTCAAGGGACTGAAAGAAGGCGCCCGGGTAAAGAAGAATAGCGCCAAGAAAAATCCGACGGACTTCGCACTCTGGAAGTTTTCGCCGAAAAACTCGCGGCGCCAGATGGAATGGCCTTCCCCCTGGGGCGTCGGCTTTCCCGGCTGGCATATCGAGTGCTCGGCCATGGCAATGAAATACTTGGGTGAGACGTTCGACCTTCATGCCGGCGGCATCGATCATATTCCCGTCCATCATACGAACGAAATCGCTCAGTCTGAGGCCGCGACCGGAAAACCGTACGTGAAATACTGGCTGCACAGCGATTTCCTTCAGCTGTACGAAGGCAAAATGGCCAAGTCAACCGGCAATTTCATTACTCTCGACTCACTGAAAGAAGGCGGCTATGATCCAATCGCTTTCCGATACTATTGCCTCTTGGCTCACTACCGGGCCAAGCTCGACTTCACCTGGAATGGACTAGATGCGGCCCAGACCGCCTTGAACCGGCTCCGCGATCGCGTCCGGGAAATGCCAGCAGCCAAGGGACATTGCCCTGATTTCGAACAGGCCTTTGCGGCTGCGATCAACGACGATTTGAACACGCCGCAAGGCTTGGCAATAACCTGGGATATGCTGAAATCAAATTGCCCCGAGGCCGCGAAGCACGCCAGCCTTTTGCGCTTCGACGCGATCCTCGGCCTCGGGCTGGATCAACTGAAGAAAACCGTCGACGTTATTCCGCCGGAAATATCCGGCTTGCTGAAACAACGGGAAATCGCCCGGACAAAACAGGACTGGAAAACAGCCGACGTGCTGCGGAAAAAAATAGAGCGGGCTGGCTTTGTAACCAAGGATACGCCAACCGGACCAAGCCTCAAGCGAAAATAAGCGTCAGATAAAAAAACGGCCATCCTCTTGGCCATTTTTTATTTGTCTAGTATATCAAGGGCGACATGCGTCGCCGTCAAAATTATTAATTTTGAATTATGAATTCGTAATTTCTTGTTAGATGTCGTACTTGAATTTCTTGTCTTTCTCGCTCTTGAGCAGGATCATCAGCACGATCGGCGCCACGATCCAGATAAACCGGCCGACTTCGCTGGCAAAGATCGTCCGCGTCAATGGCGATAAGCCGTTGATTGAGTCCGGCGGAAGAAACGACAGAGTGATGCTGATCAGCAAGCCGACATGGAGGATGCTGAATACCATAATCTGGAAAAAGCCGCCTTTTTTATCGGCCGCCGCGATGGTTTGAAGCAGGGCCGAACGGGACAAGAGCAGGAACAGCAGGATAAAGACGCCCAGGAACATCGAGATGCGGACCACGAAGAATTGATTGACGCCGACTTCGGTCGAAAAATTGCCGATATACGGCGCGGTCGTGACTACGGCCAAGGCCATGTAAATGCTGACCAAGATAACCACGATGCGATCGCGGCCGAGCGATAAACCGTAGAGAAACACCGCGACCACAAAAAACAGTATGATGAATAAATCCCAGCTTGGTTTCGACCAGTCGATATTCGCGATAAATGAGGAATTAACTTGGGCCGCGGCTGCGAAAATCATTGTTTTTGTTTGAAATAATAACGGTGGATATTTCGGACTTTATTATTATAGCACAAATTATAGTTCTGCGCAAACGCTCATGGTTTATTAGATATTACATAATAAAAAACGGTGGGCTTACTTTACGTAAGTCCACCCACTGGAACGAAACTACGCGGCCTTGGCCGCTATGCGCTTGACCAGGCAGATCCCGTAGACCGAGGGCTTGTCGGTTTCTTCGCAGACCAGCCGGGTCATCGGATACTTCACAACCAGTTCCGGTATGAAGTCACTGCCGTCGGGCAATGTGCCGAGCGACCCCATCAGCCGGATTCTCTGCTCCTCCGTAGACAAGACGGCGGTCATCGGGCGCTGGAGATACCAGGACAAAACCTCCAGCACCGTCATCATGCGTACGACTTGGCTTGAATCACCATCGCGGTTGTGACGCGCTAGAAGGCTGGATGCCAGATCCTCGCTAACGAAACCGCAAGCGATCCAGTAGGGGCTGTCTCCCACGACCAGGTTCCCGCAGGGATGCAGACGGCCGGCAGCCAGTTTAATGATCTGTCCGGCCAGCTGTTCGTGAGTATACCGCGGATCGACCAGCACCCTGTGGGGGCAGGCGCGTTCAAGCTCTCGACCGGGCACCAGTTCGTCTGCCGGGATGGTCCCCAGGTAATCCTCGAAATATGCTTCTCGGCGGCTGAATTCCGGCAGCTGCCCGTTTCTCCACAGCGCGAAAGCGGGTTCGACCCGGTGGCTTTTGGTTCGACCTTTGTTAGCGTTGAGCAAGGCTTGGAGCTGTGGTCCCAGGCCCCGCATGCCATAACGGGTCAAAGCGCCCTCAATCTCGAAGAGCTGTTTTAGCTGGCCCTTCGTAATCTCCGTGTCAACCATTGTTCCTCCGACCCCGGTACGCTACTTGCGGCAGCTCATCAGGCCGGGCAAGAGTCTCCCAAAGGGCAGATGTACTACCGAAGCGTTCATAGAGAACGCGCTCGTTCGCAACCAGGCCTTTCCTAGTCCAAACAAGCTAGCCAATGTATCACGAAATCTTATAAATGTCAATACTTCGTGACCGAGCCCTAACTAAAAAAACCGCTCCAGGCGGTTTACGTCATAATGAAAGAAATCGTTTATTTCTTCAGGTGTTGATTCATTATCCTCGCCGGCCGAAAATCTTGCTTATTAACTTCAGACGGCAACACGTGATTGGCTGAATTATCATCTACGGTCGGCCCGGTTGTTTCGCCCTTTACTTCCGGAATGGCATTCGTTGCTGGGGTCGGTGCGGTCCGTTTCGTCCGTTCGCCCAACACCACCGCTTGGGCGAGTTGCTGGCTCGAGTTTTTCATATTGACCATCTGCCCCATGAACACCAGGCCCATGGCCCAAACGATCACAACCAACACCAGCCAATGCACTTGGTTGTGATGCGGAAAGGCTTTCCAGCGATCGTGCCAGTCCAGCGCGGTTGTTTGTTGGTTATTGCCATTCATGCGCCTATTGTATGCCTATTATTGGGTTTTTGTCAATACTTCCTAGGAACCGGCCCGTCGGATCATTATGGCCTGGAGATTATCAAAAGCCGCTTCATTAGCACAGCGCCGGTCATACAAGTCGGTCTGGTTGATCGAGTCGACCATTAAGTCGACATGTTTTCGGCCGATGAGATTTTCAGTGAACGGGTACGACAATTTCGAGACTGGGAACAAGGGCAGCTGGGCCACGAACTCACGATGGTTGTTGCCGCAAGCCGTGCTGACGTTTTTGATAATGATCCTCATTTGTTCCGCTTTTTGCTGCAAAGTCATCTTTGGCTTCCAATAGTAGCTTCGGGTGTAAAATACTTTCGGAAATATTCCCGCGTCTCTGGCAAAATTAGGGTCGCTCTCGGCCCAGGTTGCGCCGAGGTAATATTCGCCCCTTAGCCCTACCTGGAGACCCGGGAGATCGTCTCGAAAGTTGCTGATTGTCGCCGCTTCTTGATTTAAAAATTCGTAGGATAACTGGTTTGTGTTTATCAGCGCTTGCAGCCTGGATAAGGCGGTTTTTTTCATGACCGCTCCGACCATGTACTGAATCAGGGAATTGCTTGAGCCGACGACGGCCTGGCTGAGAGACAGGGCTTTTTCCGAGAGTTTAAAGGCTTCGTCATAACTGCCTCCTTTCTCGAGTTGTAAGCCGCGCAACAGCGCCAGGTCGGCCAACCGGCGGGCGTAACCAAGCTGACCGCCGCCCTTTTCCAGATCAGCGGGGCTGTATTGGTAAACCCTCTTTTGCGATATTTCGGCAAAGGCATTCAGCGCAACGGCCTGCGACATGAGAATGTCATTGGCCCGTTTTTCGTCCCAGTCATTGCCCGTTAGCACTGACTCGATCCAGTTAAAATCATCCTGCGAAATCGTGATATCTGGCTGAATTTTTACGACGAGCGGATAGGCGTTATCAGCCTCGGCCACGACTGGCTGATCTTTTCGTAAATCGCTGTCCTGGACCTCGGCAATATCAGCCCGGCGGGCGTACGCGAAAACAAAAAACGCGCCTACGATGATAACAAGCGCAAAAGCTACGGTCTTAAAAATGGTTTTCATTGTTTGTTATTGAATTGTCTGCTTGTCGTCAGTATACCACCGCCGACCCAAGCCAACAATCCTTATTCCCCTTCCGCTGACAGGTCTTCGAGAATTTGCTTCGCCCGCGAGGAGAGGTGTTTTGGCACCCGGACGTGGACCGTGACGAGGTGATCGCCTCGGCCGCGGCCGTGGAGTCGATGAACCCCGTGATCGCGCACGCGAAACACTTTACCCGACGGCGTGCCAGCCGGTATGGTTAATCTGACCTCGCCATCAACGGTCGGCAAGTCGACCTTGCCGCCTAGCGCAGCGATCGTGTAGGGTATCTCGAGCGTCGAGAGTATGTCATCGCCCTGGCGGGAAAAATCTTTATCCTCCCTGACTCGTACCCGGATGTAGAGATCACCGAGCCCGCCACCGTGGGCGCCGGCTTCGCCCCGGCCGGACAAGCGGATTGACTGACCGTCGGCGATTCCAGCCGGTATCTTTACCTCGAGCGATTCATGGTCTTTCATGGTTCCGCTGCCGTGACATTTCTTGCATTTCTGGCTGGCGCGCTTGCCCTCGCCCCGGCAATCCGGGCAGACCGTCGCTGTGCGGAATTGTCCGAACACGGTCGACTGTATTTGCTGGACCTGTCCGGCGCCATGGCAGGTCGGGCAGGTTTCGATCTTCGTGCCCGGTTCAGCGCCGTTGCCCGAACAATGATCGCAGATCACGGTTTTATAAAGCCGCAATGTCTGTGTCGTGCCAAAAACAGCTTCCTTAAAATCCAGCGTCACGCTGACCTCAAGGTCGTTGCCGCGCTTCGTCCGCGTCCGGCGCGATCCGCCGCCGCCGAAAAAGCTCCCAAAAATGTCGCCGAGGTCGCCAAAACCCAAATCCTCAAAATTGACATTGGTCCGATACCCACCGGAACCGTTCGCGCCCTGGGCGAAATCCTGCCAATTAAAACCTTGCGACCCGTCGAACGACTGGCCGAATTGATCGTAGCGCTGGCGCTTCTCGGAATTTGAGAGTACTTGGTACGCCTCGTTGATTTCCTTGAATTTCGCTTCATCCCCGCCGGCTTTGTCCGGATGGTGTTGGTGGGCGAGTTTGTGGTAGGCGGCCTTTATTTCAGCCGCTGAAGCGTCGCGCGCCACGCCTAATATTTCATAGTAATCTTTTGACATAAGCTAGCTTATACTGATCACTTCCGCGTCTTTCTTTTCCCGTTTGATCTGGAAGAAGTTCAGCCATTTTAGGATATAATACGCCGCCAGGGCGAAGAGGTGGACAATCCAGCTGTAGATGAAGCCAAATATCTGCAAGGCGAAATACAGGGTCAGGGCCAGAATCGGCGGGAGCAGGTATTTGAACGGCCGGAACAAATCATTTAACTGGACCGCGATCACCTTTTCCAAAACCGTGCCGATCGGATCCGTTCCCTCGGCCTGGACATGGAGCGTCTTCAGTAAATTATCCCGGGAAATGGCAATTTGCTGGCCGATCACATCGCTCTGGAACGTCTGAAAGATCTGTTGGACATAGGCCGGGTCCTGCTGGATCCGCTCAAGATAGTCAGGCGGCAGTTTTTGCTTTATTTCATCGATCGGTATGTTTTGCAGGTCTTTGGTCAGCTCGTTGATGTCGATCCCGAAAAACGTATCGCCCTTGTCAGCGGCCGGCAAACCCGGGACTGTTTGGGCGTTTACTTCCTTGGCCGGCTGGATATCTTGGGTAACAATGAGAAAAACGAACTCGTCGACGGACATGTCCGGATCATACCCTTTTAGCTTCATCGTCAAATATTGATTCAGTCCGTTCGCCGCCATGCGCGAGGTGACAACCACCGGATCGAGCTGCTCAGATCCCTGGGTAGCGATTGCGCCATAAAAGCACAGGGAAATGGCCAGCAGAAGTGTGCTGATACAAGGACCGAGGCCGTGCCGAATAAATTTATTGATCCCGACCTTCAGCCGGTCCTGACGCTCTTGCCGCACTTTCAAACCGTATTGGATCAGACCGATAAACAACAGGCCCGCGCCGATGGCCGTGTATAGATTCACGCCTAGCGCGATAAAAATGGTCAGCGGCAGGCCGATCGAAAGGCCGAGCAAAAAGGATTTCTGATTTTCCAGCGCCGCTAATATGCCGAACAGCGCGATCGCCCAGAAGTAAAACAACAGCGCCAACAAAAAATTTACGATAATGGTGATTGACGGCACGGCCAGCGTCAGGTTGAGTTTCGAAAAAACGCTATCGAGCAAAAATCCGGCGATCAGCGCCGCGATAAATGACGCCGCGCTCAAACCGGACAACTTCGCGATCTCTTGGGTGCGCATGGATGTACTTTTTGTTATTTGCCTGCTTAGGCAGTCTTAAAACCCATCGGTTCCGGCGCCTGGGCTTCCTCGATCTTGCCGAATTGGTTCTCGTATTTCTTGAGATTGTCCTGGAGCGCGGCCTGGATGCGCTTCATGTGCCCCGGGGAAATGATAATCCGGCCGGTCACGATGCCAGCGCCCTGGTGCGGGTAGATGTTCATGAAGTCGAGCGTGAATTCCTCCTTTGAGTGTACCACGGACATTGCGTTCGCGTACACTCCGCGCATCACGTCATCCGTGACCTTGATCTGGATCTGGCGGGAGTTTGATTGTTGGTTGGGTTGGGGTTGATTGGGCATAGTATTGTTGTTAATGATTCCAACACGGTTTTTTGTCGGTTTTCATTCCCGAACTGTCATGCCGAACTTGTTTCGGCATCTCATAAACCCGCGCATTGTTGTGGAGACCCTGAAACAAGTTCAGGGTGACAAGGTAATAATCACTCTCGTAGGCGGGCAACTCCCGTCCTTCGACGGGACAAGGTTTGTCCGCCTGCATGTAGGCGGCCCTTCCACCAGAGGCGGACAAGTAAGGGTCGCCTACGTTGGGTTTATGTCAACTTACTTCTTATCCTCCACTTCCCCCTCAACCGGCCCCTCGTTCTTTTTTCCGCCAGAAGCGGATCCGCCTTTGGCGGACTTTTCATCTTCGCCTGGTTTTTGAGTGCCAGGCTTGTCGCCATAGAGGGCTGAACCGATCTTCTGAATCGCCTGGCTCAATTCGTCCGTGGCTTTCTTGATATCCTCGAGGCTGTCGTGGTCTTTCACTTTCTTCAACGCCTCAAGCTTGGTTTCAATGTCTTTCTTGTCTTCGTCTTTCACCTTGTCCTTGGCGTCGCGCAAGGCCTTTTCGGTTGTGTAAATGAGGGTGTCGGCCATGTTGCGAGCGTCGATCAGTTCGCGCTTTTTCTTATCATCAGCCGCGTGGGCTTCGGCGTCTTTTTGCATTTTCTCGACCTCTTCCTTGCTTAATCCCGTCGAGGCGGTGATCGTTATCTTCTGCGATTTGTTCGTGGCCTTGTCCTTGGCCGTGACGTTCAGGATGCCGTTCGCGTCGATGTCAAAGGTAACTTCGACCTGCGGGACGCCCCGGGGCGCCGGCGGGATGCCGTCGAGAATGAACCGGCCAAGGGTCTTGTTGTCACTGGCCATTTCGCGCTCGCCCTGGAGTACGTGGATTTCCACGCTCGGCTGATTGTCAGCCGCGGTCGAGAAGACCTGCGTTTTCGCCGTCGGGATGGTGGTGTTGCGCTCGATCAAGGGCGTGCGTACACCGCCCAATGTCTCAATGCCGAAGGTCAGCGGCGTGACGTCGAGCAGGAGCACGTCTTTCACGTCGCCCTGGAGCACGCCGGCCTGGACCGCCGCGCCGACGGCGACCACCTCGTCCGGATTCACACCCATATGCGGTTTCTTGCCAAAGAATTTTTCCACGGTCTGGACCACGAGCGGCATGCGGGTCATCCCGCCGACCATGACAACTTCTTCGATCTCGGAGGTTTTTAGTTTCGCGTCCTCGAGGGCTTTCTTCACCGGCTCAAGCGTTTTTTCCACCAGCTCGCCGACCAGCTCTTCCAGCTTGGCCCGGGTCATTTTCATGACCAGGTGCTTCGGTCCCGAAGAGTCCTGGGTGATAAACGGCTGGTTGATTTCCGTTTCAGTGGCGGTTGAAAGCTCGTGTTTCGCTTTCTCAGCCGCTTCTTTCAAGCGCTGGAGGGCCAGTTGGTCTTTAGACAGGTCAATGCCCTCTTCCCGCTTATATTGGGCGATAATCCAATCGATAATGAGTTTGTCGAAATCGTCGCCACCGAGATGGGTGTCGCCGTTCGTGGCCAGCACCTGGACCGTGTCGCCGGTGACGTCGAGAATCGAGATATCAAACGTGCCGCCGCCCAGATCGTACACGGCGATTTGTTCGTTCTTTTTCTTGTCAAAACCGTAAGCCAAGGCCGCGGCCGTCGGTTCATTGATAATCCGCTTCACGTTTAATCCAGCGATCTTGCCCGCGTCCTTCGTGGCCTGGCGCTGGGCATCGTCGAAATACGCCGGCACGGTGATGACCGCGTCCGTGATCGTTTCGCCGAGCTTTTCCTCGGCATCGGCTTTGAGCTTTTGTAAAATCATAGCCGAGATTTCCTGCGGCGAGTATTCCTTCCCGCTCATTTCGACGACCACGCCCTGGCCAGATTGCTTTATTTTGTAGGGCAGGGTTTTCAAGTCGCGCTGGACTTCGGCGTCTTCAAACCGCCGGCCGATCAGCCGTTTGATTGAAAAAATGGTGTTTGCTGCGTTGGTCACAGCCTGCCGTTTCGCGGTCATGCCGACCAGCCGTTCGCCGCTCTTCGAAATAGCCACGACGGACGGCGTGGTGCGCGCGCCTTCGCGGTTTTCGAGGATTTTCGGCTTGCCGCCCTCGACGATCGCCATGGCGGAATTAGTCGTGCCTAAATCGATACCTAAAATCTTTGACATTGCTTAATTCTCCTTAATGCTCGTTAGCTGTTATTTTGCAGATTTTTTAAAATTGGGATTGGCCCGGAAATAGCCGTCAATCTGGCCGCCTTTGACGCTGTAGCCAGATACCCAGATTTTGCTCCGGGTGCGGGCCCGCGGCTCTCGGTGGGCGTCCGAATGGCTGTATTTGCGGCCGGTGGTCCGCTCTTTTTTCCAGCTGCCTGTTGATTTTTTCATTGTCTTGGCTGTTAATAATCATCCGGTCGCCCCTCCCTTTCATAGAACATGAAACGGGAAGGGCTATTGAACGACTATTTCTTTGGGCTTGATTTTACCTGGACCTTGACCGTTTTCGGCTTGACGCGCTCTTCTTTCGGAACGGTGATCTTGAGGACGCCGTTGTCATAGACCGCCTGCGCCTTATCGCCTTTCACCGCCGCCGGCAGGGCGACCGAGCGGTGGAATGAACCGGACCGGATTTCCTTGCGGTAATATTCCTTGTCTTCAACTTCGCTCTTTTTTTCCATACTGCCCTCGATCGTCATGATGTCGTTTTCAATCGAGATATTGACGTCTTCGGGTCGGACGCCCGCGAGGGTGGTTTCGACCACGACGGCGTCTTTTGTCTGATAGACGTCGATCGCCGGGACGAAAGCACCGCGGTGGAACGGCGTGAATTCCTCCAGCCAGCGCTCCATATCATCGCCTGGCTCGAGCAGCGGACGCCATCGAATCATTGCCATAGGTGTTTTCTCCTTGGGTTAATTATTATGTTTTTCTTTATGAGACTTTGCTATCTTCACCCGGGCGGCCTGAAGTACACGCTCGTGCAGCAGGAAGCCGGTTTTCAGCTCTTCAATAATTGTTCCGGCCGGCTGATCGCTGTCAACTTCCTCGATTGCCTCGTGCCGCGTCGGGTCAAATTTCTCGCCGACGGTGCGTATTTCCTGGATGCCGTGTTCAGCCAATATTTTATTTAAGTGCGTCTGAATGTGCCGGATTCCTTTCACCCACTCGGAATCATTGAGTTCCGCCGGCAGATGCATAAATGCTTGCTTGAAATGATCGATCAGCGGTAAGAGTTCGTGAATTAATGCGGCATTGGCAAATTGGATAAACTCGCTTTGCCGGCGTTCCGTTTCTTTCTGCAAATTGGCGTAGTCGGCCTTGGCCCGTTTCCAACCGTTCAAATATTCCTCCGCCTGCTGCCGCAAGCGATCAGCCTCGGTTTGGGCTGTCTCGTTGGGCCGATTATCGGACGGTGACGGTTGGCTTTTCTGATCTGTCATGAATGATGCTATTTATGAAGTAAGCTACAAGTGTATTCAAGCAGGGCACGATGGCGGTCATAGGGCATCCGGATCGGTCCGAGAATGCCAAACATGCCGTTTTGATTCTTACCGAGTGTGTATTTTGTCACGAGCGCGCCGCAGGTGGTTCCAAACGGATTGTGTTTGCCGAGCAGGATCTCAACTCGGTCAGTCACCCGGGGGAATAAGTCTTCCATTACCTCGTCGAGGTGGTCGACGATTTCGGAAAAATTCTGGACCAGATCAATCTCGGAAAACTCCGGCTGACGAAACAGATTGGATAAGCCGGTGTAATACGCGTCCCGGGGCGAAAATCCGACGAAGACCGCCGACAAGCTGACGTCTGCAACCGCCTTGGCCAGTTCGCGGATGAGTTGGGCCGCTTCCCCGTGATGCTGGGCCAACACCCGGCGCAATTTTTGCTGTTCCGCTTTGTCGAGTTCCGGCTGAGACAGGAAATTCGCCACATAGTATTCATATGCCTTGATCGTCGGCACGCGGCCGGCCGAGGTGTGGGGCTGTTCGATAAAACCCTGTTCCTCCAGCCGCGCCATATCATTCCGGATCGTGGCCGAGCTGACGTCCTTCAGATATTTTTCAACAATAACATGAGAGCCGATCGGATGGGGATTTTGAATATATTCGGTAATAATTGCCCGTAAGAGCCTTTGGGTCCGTTCTGTCATAGTTTTGCAATTAGCACTCTATTTCATCGAGTGCTAAATCTAGAATACCCCAACAAAAAAGGGGTGTCAAGCCCCCGGTCAAGAATTATTGATATATCGCCTCTTTTACCGACGGCTAGCCATTTTTCGTGATGGTTTGCCTTTCTGGCCGAGTATTTCTTCAAAATATCGAATAATCTGGCTGGTGACCTTTGGCCACGAATAACCAAGCGCCTTTTCTCTCCCCCGCTGGCCCATGGCCAGCCGCAACGGTTTGTTCTGGATCAGTTCGATAATCTTCTCGGCCAGTTTCAACGGGTGTTCCTTCGGCACGAGAAAGCCCTCGTGGCCGTCATTGATCACGGTATTGTACCCTTCGATGTCCGAGGCTACGATCGGCTTGCCGGCGGACATGGCTTCGATCAAGACAATCCCAAAGCTTTCCCCTTGCGTGGCCGGTGAGACGCACAGATCGGCGGTCCGGTAATAGCGCGGCAGATCCTCGGCCGGGACAAAACCGGTAAAGATGACGCGATCGGCTATCTCATCCATGACAAAACGGCGATAATATTCCCGAAGGACGCCGCCGCCGACCACGATTAAACGCGCCTTCGGTATGGCCGCCAGGACGATCGGCATGGCTTGGATGAGAAATTTCAACCCTTTGCGCGGCTCCAGCCGGCCGACGAAAAGAATGTTCGTGTATCCATCCTGGTATTTTTCCAATGGCTTCACCGAAGGATTGAAGCGGTCGATATCCACGCCGTTTGGAATGACTCGGTAGTCGGCGGGGAAATATTTCTGCGCGAATTTCTCAGCCGCTGTCGAGACGGCGATCCGGCCGGACAAGCGGTCAAAATACCATTGCAGCGGCTTTCGGAACAACGTCAAACCGACCGATGAATCCATATAGGTATGGAAGGTGCCGACCTTCGGCGCCGAGAACACCTTCAGGGCGACGAGCGGCAGAACTGGGTCCATCGGCGAGTGGATCTGGACGAGATCAAACTTTTTCTCGCGTTCAATCGCCCGGAGCTCCCGCGGCAGCTTAAAACCCACCGTGATATTGCCGAACGCGCCGTTCGCCGGTATCGTCACGTCAAAACCCACCCGTCGCAGCCGCCGGTGGTCAAATTTCCGATCGTCCCGGTTAACATTCGCCGTAATAATCGTCACGTCATGGCCGAGTTTTTCCAGCTCAAGCGCGGTATGGTGCGCGTTTTCTGTTACGCCGCCATGGATCGGAAAATACGCTTGTGTGACAATACCGATGCGCATTTGTTTGGCCTAGAATTAAAAAACACCCTTACATTGTAACCGATTTTTTTACTTAGGTAAACCCGGCCACTGGGACCGTTTGCGGCGTTTGAAAAATATTTTCATGCCTGGACTGGACGCGGAAGAAGCGCGACCTTACTCAAAAAAGTACATGCTTTTTCCGCTCTTCTGCACTGGAAACTCCTCTACCCTTTTTGCAGTCAGGTATCTGGGCGATTTGTCGTACAAAAGCAGCAGATAGTTTTCGATGCCGTTGCGCAGAGAGTAAGCGCCGGCCCAATTGTCCGGCAGGTTTTTAAAATAAAATTCGGATTTTTTAGGCGGGTCTTTAACGCTGGCCAGCACTTTATCGCCGACGGCGCGGACCTGGGCCGAGGCTTCCAGCCAGGGCACCTGATTTTTATAAGACAAAAAGCTGAAGCCCGCGATAAATAGGCCGATCAGCAGCCCTTTAGTATAAATCATTATTTTCTCCGGCCGGTTAACAAAGCCTAAAATCAGGGCAGCTAAAATGAGACAGAACCCCAGGCTTGGCAGATATAAATAACGCGAACCGGACAAATCCTTGTGAATGCCGTTAATAAGGTTAATCACCGGCAAGGCGAAAATATATATCCAGCCCAGGCCGAACAGCGGCCAGCCATAACCAATGCCTTTTCTTTTGTTCAGGACATAGAGAATAGCCAATGTAATTACCACGGCAAACACCGCCCAATAAATCAGGGCCAGCCGTTTGTGGTACCGGAAAACCACGTTATTCAGATAATTAAACAGGAATAATTTTAGCGAGGTCAGCCACCCGGTGAATTCTTCGTGCGTCAAACCGCCATAGATCGATTCGCCATCGGAGGTACGGTAGCCACCCCGGCCTTTGAGCATGACGAATCGCCAGGCAAAAAACAGGCCGACTAATACTATGCTTGTCGCATAACTGAGCCAGTTTTTTATTACCCGCTTGGCCGTTTGTCCATTTAATTTAACCCTGACCAGGTCAAGCACAATTAAAACAAACGGCATAATAATCGCCGTCTCTTTAGCCAGCAGGGATAACAGCATGGCCAGCAGGACTATAAAAAACAAATATATTTTTTTTCTCGTGCGGTATTCCCAATATAAATAAAGCGCCAGCATTATAAACAAACTGGATATGAGCGTGGTCCAATTAGACAGCCAGGCAATGCTTTCTAGATTCATTGGATAAACGATAAATAGCGCGCCGGCTAAGAAACCCAGCGTCTGGTGGCGGCTAATTCTTGATATCAGCAGGTAAAAAAGCCAAGCAATCAGAGCGTGAAAAACGAGGCTGGTGGCGTGGTAACCGGCCGGATTTTCCTTGAAGACTCGGTAAGCAAAAACAAAAGCCATATCGACCGCTGGACGATACAGCCCCGAACCGGAACCGAGTTTTTGTTCCTTCGTGATTAAGTTAAAGCTCTTGGTTACCGAGGTGTCTCTGGCCAATAAAACATAACCAAAATCATCTGACAAAAAGTAGACCTTCAATACCCGGAAGTGGACGAGAAACGTAAGGCACAGGAAGCTGGCCAGCACTATTACCGAGAAATATCTTTTTCCGGTCATGAAACTTAATCAGCTAAAGGTAAAGTTAGGATTGAACCGTTACACATCTGCGCCCGTTCCAGAGGGATTCCGTAAAATGTCTGTCCGGTTACGATAAAGCAGTCGCCTGTTTTTTCGGTGACCTGAAAATGATACGTAAGTAGTTGTTGTAGCGGGTGATCGAAATGCATACCGGCATCTTGTTGCAATCCTCTGATCCATTGAGTTTCGTCTGCCGCAAACGTAACGCCCGACGAAACATCTGGAAAACCATGCGCCACAATAATGCCGATATAACCGATTAAAATAATAAATACTATGATCCCAAGCCATAGTAATTTTTTCGGTTTATTATTCATATAAATTTAAACGGCTGGTAGCCCCAAGGGGAGTCGAACCCCTGTTACATGGATGAGAACCATGCGTCCTAGCCACTAGACGATGGGGCCACGAGGAAGAACCTGGCGTCCTAGCCACTAGACGATAGCGGCGCATTTATATATAACGTTAAAAGTGTACGAAAAATAACTGAATACGTCAATCGAAAACCGTAGACGGCGATTGTCCTGCCAACCTACGGTTATTCGACTGTATCGTTTATTTTCTGGCTTTTATCTTTTTGCCAATATAGACCGACATCTCGGCTAAGCGCAATGAATAGGCCCACTCGTTGTCATACCAAGCAATTACCTTCGCCAGATCGCCGTCAATGACTTTGGTGAGCGCCAAATCAACAATGCCTGAAAATTCATTACCGATATAGTCCGATGATACCAACGGTTCTGACGAAACGCCGAGAATGTCTTTGTAGCGGGGGCTGCCGGCTGCCCGGATCAGCGCTCGGTTGATTTCCTCAGCCGTGGCTTTGCGTTTGAGCAGAATCGTGAAATCGGACACCGACACCACCGGTGTTGGGACCCGGATTGACAGACCGTCAAACCGATTTTTCAATTCAGGAATTGCCTCGGTGACGGCGATGGCCGCCCCGGTCGTGGTCGGCACGATATTCTCGGCTGCCCCGCGCGCCCGTCGGAGATCCTTATGCGGACCGTCTTGCAGATTTTGGTCGGCCGTATACGAATGGACGGTGGTCATCATCGATTTCTTGACGCCGAATTTCTCGTGGATGATCTGAACGACCGGCGCGATGCAATTGGTCGTGCACGAGCCCATGTTAATGACCGGCTCACCCTTATACGTGTTTGCATTTACGCCCAGCAGTAGGGTCGGCACGCCTCCGCCCTTGGCCGGCGCAGAAATGATCACTTGCTTGGCGCCGGCTTTGAGATGAAGCCCGGCTTCTGCCTTGGTCGTAAAACGACCGGTGCATTCAAGCACAACATCGACGCGGAGTTTTTTCCAGGGAAGCTTGTTCGGTTCTTTCACCGCCAGAACCTTATAGGCTTTCCCGTCGACCACGAGCGCGTCTTTGCGTCCTTTGACCGTGCGTTTATATTGCCGATAACTGGTGTCGTGGGCCAATAGATGGGCCAGGGTAGCCGGGTCAGTCAGGTCGTTGATCGCCACCACCTCAACGCTGGCTTTATCAAGTAAGTGTTTAAATGTTGTCCGTCCGATCCGGCCGAAACCGTTGATGGCCACCCGGATTTTGTTCGCGTTTTTCATGTATATTGATATAAATAATTATTCATGATGGCTAATCTGGACAGCGTGTTGACCACACTGCGGCGCCATCCCCGAAGTTCATCGGACCCATATTGCATCGATCTTCTTGAGGCTCCTGCTCAAGCATGAAAAATACGACATAGCCATGGTATTTGCCATTTTGATCATAGGCATCGGGAATATACCGATAACCGTCGTAGCTGGGACGGACATGATGTCCGGGGTCTTCTGGCGGCGAGGGCGTCATATAATTTGACAGATTTGGAACAAACCACGACTCTTCATTAACTGCGCATAAAAACAAGTTGTGATTATTTATAAAGTTTAGCGTACAATCGTCCGGCCCACCCTGGATAGTCGGCGGAGGATAAATATCTCTGTCAAAATGGAAAACGGCAATAGCCGTCTGGAGGGTGGCAATATCAGCCCGTCGTTTGGCATCGCGCGCGGCTAAAACTTTGCCCCGAAGAACTACCAAAGTCATCGTCGAGATAAGACCGATGATTGCAATCACAGCCAGTAATTCGATTAGGGTAAACCCTTTGTTATTTAGATTCCACCTCATATACATTAGTTAGAACAGCGCGTTGACCAGACGGTCGGCTCCATGTCCCCGGTTAGCTTGAAATTTCCGATATTACATAGGTCTTCTTGTGGGCTGCCTTCAAGATTGAAAAAGATGACGTAGGCGTGGCTCCTGCCATTTATGAATAGGTTCGGCGCGTAGCCATACATGTTCCAGTCGGGATTTTTGTGATGGCCAGGATCTTGCGGCGGCGTCGGAGTCATGTATGCAGAAAGATTTGGCACAAACCATCCGTCTTCAGCGGCGCTGTCCACAATGCAAACCCAATGCCCGCTGGGAAGCTGGGAGCAACCGTTGTTTCCCGGATAATACTGATGATCCATATAATACAACTCTAGCGCAGTCTGGAGTGTTGCCATATCCGCTCGTCGTTTTGCATCACGCGCCGCCATTACTTTACCCCGGAGGACAATCAATGACATACTCGAAATCAAACCAATAATCGCGATAACGACGAGGAGCTCTATTAGTGTAAACCCGCCGATCTTCTTCATTGTTTGTTAGATTTTGTTAGCTGAGCCGAGCACCCGGAATTTTTGCATGACCATGTTTTTTGTCGCTTCGATCGTCGGTTTCATGAGTTCACGCGGACCCTCTAAACTGGGATTTTTCTGAAGCGTCTCGCGTATCGAATCGATAAACAGTCTTTTCGTCTCAGTGCCGATGTTTACTTTCGCAATACCCGCCTTGACGGCTCGCGTGATTTCTTCGTCGGGCAGGCCGGAAGCACCGTGTAGCACCAGCGGCGTTTTAGTAATTTTCTGTAATTGTGTCAGCAGGTCAAAGTGGATCCGTTCGTTCGAAAACTTTCCATGGACTGTCCCGAGAGCAGCGGCCAGCAAGTCGACGTTCGTTTGCTCAACAAATTCGCTCACTTCGCTTGGCTTGACCAAGGGGATTTCGCCTTTGTACTCACCGGTTTGGCCGTGGCCCCCGTAGATCGCCCCGAGCTCTCCCTCAACCCAGACTTTTTTCAGGTGGCCGTATTCAACAACTCTCTGCGTCAGCGCAATGTTTTCCTCGAACGGCAGGTGCGAACCGTCAATCTGGACCGAAGAAAAACCTTCGTCCAGACAGGCCTTGGCCGACTCATAACTGCGGCCATGATCGAGATGCAGCGCGATCGGCACACTCACCGCCTGATGCTTGGCCAGACTCATGATTACCTGGCTGATCGTCTCGAGACCGAGAAATGAAATGGTGAATTCGGATACGGCGATGATCACCGGCGACCGCGATTCGACCGCGGCCAGGGCGACGCCCAGCGCTGTTTCGAGATTATAGACAACAAAGCACCCGACGGCATATCCCTCTTTCTGAGCCTTCTGAATAAGATAACTTGTTTTGACGAGCATGGCTTATAATTTAGAGGCTGATTGGATGATTTTTGTAAATCGAGCGGTCAGGAGGCTGGCCGCGCCGACCAGCGCGCCTTCGACATGATCCAGGCCGAGGAAATCCTTGACATTGTCGCCCTCAACGCTCCCGCCATAAATAATCCGGAAGTTTTTCTCAACGAGTTCAGCGGGAAACAAATCGCGCAGGGTTTGCCGGATGAGCGAGACCATCGGCTCAACTTCAGCCGGCGAGGCTGGCCCGCCCGGACTGATCGCCCAGATCGGCTCGTAGGTAATGACAACCGGCCGCTCCCCGGATACGTTTTTCATGGCTGCAGTCAGCCGTTGTAGAACCATGACTTCTTTCTGGCCGTTTAGCCGCTCCTCATATGATTCACCGACACAGACAATCGGTATCATCCCCTCGACCAACACGGCCCGCGTTTTTGCGTTGACCATTTCATCGGTTTCATGGACGCGCTGGCGTCGTTCCGAGTGCCCGACAATGCAGTGGGTTACCCCAAGTTCTTTCAGCATGGCAGCCGAGACTTCGCCGGTGAAGGCGCCGACCATCTCCCCTGATACGTCCTGGGCACCTAATACCAGCGCAGAGCCGCGCAGCTGTTCAGCGACGCCCGCTAAACCCGTATGGGTTGGACAGATGATAATTTCAACCTTTTTCGCCAGTCGTGCGAATGCTTGGGCATATTTCTTCGCCAAATCTGCCTCCTGGCTTGGCAAGAGGTTCATCTTCCAATTTGCAACGATAAGCGGTTTTGTCTTCATGGCTTTTCTTCCCTTCAACAATACCATATTTTGATGATCTTATTAATCCGCTGGCCAGCGCCAATTCTCAAACGTCCAGCTGATCAACCCCTTCACTTCCTGAAAACGTTCATCCGGACCGGCGGTGCCGAGATCAACTACAACAATATCGTGCCCTTGTCCGTCATCCGTCCGGATCGCCAGACAATACCCTGCTTCTTCGGTATACCCGGTTTTGCCGCCGGACAGATGAAGGAATGATTCAAGCAGTTTGTTCGTATTATTAAAACGGATCGTGCGATTAGTGTTCAAGGTCGTGAATTCATGATTCGGCAGCGTGGTCGCCTGCGAAATTTCAGCGTTCCGAAAAGCAAAATCAGCCATGCGAGCGACCTCGCTGGCAGTCGAGACATTTCCGGGATCAAGCCCGGTAACGTCGACAAAATGGGTGTTGCTCAAGCCCATGTCTTTGGCTCGCTGGTTCATGGCCGCGACGAAAACCTCCCGTGACATCCCGGTCGATCGAGCTAAGGCTTGGGTGGCGTTGTTAGCTGAATTCACTAGGCTGGCGTAAAAAAGATCGCGGACGATCACTTTATCCCCTACCTCCAAGCCAATACTGCCTTCAGCGATTTGATCTGCTTCGGTGATCTCGACCTCTTGGCCGAAACCCGGATTGTGATCGAGAAACACGAGCACGGTCATCAGCTTTGTCAGGCTGGCAATGGATCGGACCGTGTTTGGGTTCTTACGAAAAAGCTGCTGGCCGCCGATCGGATCAAATACCACCGCTGAGGCGCCGGTCGTATCAATGCCGAGGCTGGGAGAAATTTTCTGCGGTTTTTTGCCAGGATAAATATGCGAGGGGTATTCTTCGGCAATCGCGATCGTCGGCTGGTCGGCATTCGCGAAATCTAACGTCAACGGCTTTATTAAAAAAGCGGGTGGCACGACCTGGGTGATGATAAACGCGCTGATCAATAGCGAGGGCAGCATTTATTCTTCGCTCGGTTGATTTGTTAAAGCTAATATCTTTTCGATGTTTTCGTGCCGTGACAGCTTTTCATACTCAGGCAGCTCGGAGATTTCGCGCAGGCCGAGATACCGGATAAAATCAAACGTGACCGCATAGTTAGTTTGCATTTTTTCCTGATCATCCTGCGCCTCGACCAGGCCTTTTATCATCAGGTTTCTCAGGATCAAGCTGCAATTCACGCCCCGAATCTGCTCCAGCTCTGGCTTGGTGATCGGCCCGCGATAGGCAATGATAGTCAGCGTTTCGAGACCGGGCTTGGTTAATTCGCTAAACTGCTCCTCTTTCAAATAGGCTTCGACGATTTTCCTGTTTTCCGGATTCGTCATCAGCTGAACCTTGCCATTGTGGCTGACCAACTGAATGCCTTGCGCCTGGGCGTTATATTGCCCACGGATTTCAGCCAAAGCGTTTTGGACATCTTCTTCGGTCCCACCCGTCAGCTCGACGAGTTTCTTCGGCGCCAGTGGTTTTGTTGCCACAAAGAGAAGGCTCTCGATTTTATTCTTCAATGACATTCGTTTCGTATGTCTTAATTGTAATATCGTCAAAAACGCTCTGTTGAACAACAACAATATTCTCCTGTTTGATAAGCTCGAGGAGCGCTAAGAACGTAACAATCACTTCGGTTTTTGTACCGGCGGTATTGAGCAGCGCCTGGAAGCTGGTCGTCTCTTGCTGAATGATGAGTGTCCGGATCTGATCAATTTTTTGTTGAATCGATACGGTCCGTTCAATTACCTCTTCCGGCAAGCTGACGATCGGCTCGATCTTTCGCAGGACCTCGAGCATGATGCGCTGCAGTCCGGGCGCGTCGAGCTGCGGTGGCGGATTAAAAATCGGCTCCAGCATCGACCGGCTCATCTCCCGCGGGTAAAGGTAGCGCTTCCGCCGAATCAACGCCTGGACCTGCTTTGACGCCTCGAGATACTCTTTATAGATCCGGAGTTGCTTTTCCAGATCGATTTCTTCCGCCTCAGGCTGGAGGAACGGCAAAAGCGTTTTTGACTTGATCAGCAGGAGTTTGGCCGCCACGACCAAGAAATCCGCCAACTCCTCTGTCCGCACCTCTTCCATGGTCTCGATATACGACAGATACTGATCAGTGACTTTCGCGAGTGAAACGGTCGTTATATCAAGCTTCTCCTCCTCAATCAGTCTGAGGAGGAGGTCGAGCGGACCTTCAAATTGCTCTAGCTTGATCTGATACATGCGGACGATAGACGAAATTATTTTTTCTTCGCCGAAAAAGCGCCAGTAATTGGTTGCGTCGCCTTCACTAAGACGCTCGGGCTCATTTTCAGTGAGAACTCGAAGCTGCCCGAACCGACCAGTACGGCTTTCTGTTTGAGCAGGTTTTTATCGAGATACGCGGGGAGTTTATACAACGGGCCGAACGGGGTGAGCGCGCCTGGAATGATGCTGAGCTTGGTTTTCATGACGTTTTCTTTGGGCAATTCGACTTTTTTCGCTTTCGCCAAAACTTTCAGCTTTTTCAGATCCAGCCGGGCTGAGGCCGGCAGAACGGCCAGGGCAAGCTTTCCGTCAACCTTGACGAGCAGCGTTTTAACGATTTCCTGAAGCTTCATTTTCAAGGTTTGGGCGACATCATAGGCCGTGTAGACGGTTTTATGTTCGACCAGTGTGTATTTCATTTTATTTTTGTCTAGGTAAGACAGCACTTTTTGCGGTGGTTTCATGGTTTTCGATATTTAATGGTTAGCCTTTCTTTTCCCGAGCCGTAACGGCAGGGTCTGCTGTTCGCCTTGGAGCCGCTTGGCCGTTCGGCGACCCAAAGGCGTGAGCTTCACCTCGCTGATAAACCATTTATGCGGCGTTCGATGGCCGTAGCCGGTCAGCAGCTCTTTATCGATCAAGCGTTCGAGGCTCTTCGTCACGATGTTTTGCATATCCTCAAGTTTCGGCGGTCGGGTCTGAGAAAAATAGTATTTCGTAATCACCGACCGCGGAAAAAGCTGCACTCGGCTGGTGTAGACTTCGAGCAAAATATATTTTTGGAGCGGTGACAGGCGCATATTAGTTTTTATCAAGCCGCAGGCCGAGATCGCGGAGCTGTGCCGGCGTAACCCGCGACGGAGAGTCCATCATTGGGTCGCGTCCCTCGCTCGTCAGTGGAAATGCAGCCACCTCTTTAACGCTTTTCTCGCCCAAAATCGCGAAGAGCAAGCGCTCAATACCGGGGGCGATCCCGCCGTGCGGCGGCACGCCGTATTGAAACGCGGTCATCAGGTGTTTGAATAATTTCTTCTGGTCTTTGGTAAAGCCGATCAGGTCGAACACTTTTTCTTGAATCTCCGGCCGGTGAATCCTGATACTGCCCCCGCCGACCTCGACCCCGTTGAGAACCAGGTCGTGCTGATACGCACGGACTTTTTCGGGCGCGGTCTCGAGCAGCGGGATATCCTCTTCCCTTGGCGCCGTAAACATGTGGTGAGAGGGCGCGAGTTTGTCGCCGGCGCCGTAGAAATAATCATCTTTTGTCTGTTTAGCAAACAGCGGGAAATCAATCACCCAGGCAAAGGCGAGTTCGTTGTTGTCCTCTTTGTTCTGGCGAAGATCAGGTTTGTCCGTCCCGTATTTTTTCATCACGTCAGCGTGGCGCAGGCGTGGCCACGGCGTCGTGGTCACATGTTTGCCGGGAAATATCTTCGCCACCATCTGGGTGAACATTTCCTCGGTCAGCTGCAATATTTCTTCCTGGTTGACGAACGACAGCTCGATATCCAGCTGGTAGAACTCGCCCGGACTGCGATCGGCACGGGCGTCTTCATCCCGGAAACAGGGAGCGATCTGGAAATATTTTTCAACGCCGGCGACCATCAAAAGCTGCTTGTACTGCTGGGGCGATTGGGGCAGGGCGAAAAATCGCCCTTTTTGCAGCCGCGACGGGACGAGAAAATCGCGCGCCCCTTCCGGCGTGGATTTTGAGAGGATCGGCGTCTGAATTTCGGTAAAGCCGCGCTCATGCAGCCAATTGCGAACGAACCAGAGCAGGTCGGAACGCACTCGCAAATTATGGCGCAGGCGTTCATGCCGCAGATCCAGATAGCGGTATTTCAAGCGCAGCTCTTCCGACGCCTGCCGGATTTCGTTGTCGATTTCAAACGGCGGCGTCAGTGAGGTGTTCAATATTTCAAGCTGCTCAGGCTGCAGCTCAATCGCGCCGGTTGGCTGTTTTTTGTTTACGTTCTTTTCAGACCGCTTGGCGATCCGGCCGGTGACGCGGATGACGTATTCCGGCCGAATGCTCTTGGCTGTTTCATAGAGCGCGCTTTGCTCCGGCGAGCAAACGATTTGCAAGTGTCCGTCTTTATCGCGCAGGTCGATAAATAAAATTTTTCCGAGTTTGCGAACCGTTTCAGCCCAGCCGGCTACGGTCGCCTTTTCGCCGATGCGGTCGAGTGTCTCGATTGTGGTGATGCGTGTCATGGTAATCGTTTAGGGTCGTAATCGATTAATGAGGCGCGGAAACGGAATTGTTTCCCTGATGTGGTCAAGCCCGCAAATCCAGCGGACCGTTCGTTCCAGGCCGAGACCGAAGCCCGAATGCGGAAACGAACCGTAGCGTCGGAGATCGAGATACCATTCAAAATCCTTCCGCGGCAGTTTATGTTCCTTCAACCGCTGTTCCAGCAGCTTCAGGTCGTCGATCCTTTGCGAGCCGCCGATAATCTCACCGTACCCCTCCGGCGCCAAGAGATCGTCGTTCAGCACCTGTTTCGGATCCGCTGGATCGGGTTTCATATAAAACGCTTTGATCTTCGTCGGGTAGTGCGTGATAAATACGGGCTGCTCGAACTGCTTTGATAACAGCGTTTCCTCGTCGCCGCCAAAATCATCCCCTGCTTTCATCGCCACGCCAGCTTGATGCAATCGCTTAACGGCCTCGGCATAGGTCAGGCGAGGAAACGGCGGTTTCGTTTTTTCTAAAATAGCAGTGTCGCGTTCTAAGAGGGCGAGTTCGGCTTTCCGTTCCCGGAGCACGTTCTGGACCACGGCACTGAGCATTTCCTCTTGGATTTTCAAATTTTCCTCAAACTCGACAAACGCCGCTTCGGCATCGAGCATCCAGAATTCCATCAGGTGGCGACGGGTTTTCGATTTTTCGGCCCGGAAGGTTGGTCCGAAATCGTAGACCCGGCCAAGCGCGCCGGCGGTCGCCTCGCTGTAGAGCTGGCCGGATTGGGCCAAGTACGCTTTAGTCTCGAAATATTTGGTTTCAAACAGCGTGGTCGTGCCTTCACAGGCGGTCGGCGTCAGCACCGGAGAATCGGTTAAGACAAAACCCTGCTCATGGAAAAACTTGCGTAATTGCCAGACGACCTCGTCCCGGATGCGCAAGATGGCCGTTTGCCGGCTTGAGCGCAGCCATAAATGACGGTGGTCCATGAGAAATTCCGGTCCGTGCTCCTTTTTGGCGATTGGGTATTCTTCGGCCAGCTGATAAACGGAAAGGTCGCTGACCTCGAGCTCATATCCCGAGGCTGAGCGTTTATCCTCACGAACCGTGCCGACCAGGCAAACTGAGCTTTCCAACGCCATTTTCTGGCTTATTTCCCAGGCTTCGGGCGAAACCGACTGCTTACTGACAACGGCCTGAATCTGGCCGCTTCCATCGCGGCATTGGAGGAAAACGATGCTTCCGGATGAACGGAAATTATTAACCCAGCCCCGGATCACAACCGTTTTCCCGACCTTCGTATTAACCTGATTTATTCTGGTGTTTTCCATAAGAAAAAATCGCTATCGTGTTGTTAAATTATAGCGATTTTTCCGACTGCTGTCAAAATATTTCAAACACTCGTTTCGCGGTCGTCCTTCTGTTTCTTTCGGTAAATAAGCAGACAAATGATTACTACGGCGACGGCGCCTAATAAATTATACATTAAATCATCGACCGTATCGTATAAATCCGTTATCCGATGGGTCGGAAAGTTCAGATCGCCGATATATTCAGATATTTCGTAGAGCACCGACAGCGTTACTGTCAGACAAACGGCAAATAGGCCGGCCAGCCAATTTGGCAGTCGGATCGTCCCCTTTTTTCCAAACCCATACAGGACCGCCCAAAAGACCGTTGCCGGGGGCAATGATCCGGTGAAATGCGCGAGCTTGTCCCACCAGAGGATCCGACCGAAAAAGTGCTGAAAATTCCCGAGCGCGTCGAACCAGATACCGAGAGCGACCAGCCAGGCCGCTATCCACGGCAACGTGATGCCGCGCCGTTTCAGGAAATAATAGATCAATAAATAAACGCCACCGCCGATGATATTTGTTATCGAGAGGGCCACTTGACGATCCCAGCTATCGTAATGCGTACCGAGCTCGACCACGATGAGAACCGCGAGTGACACGAAGGCAATGGCTGTCAGAACATTATTGCGCCGCATGGAATTTCTTTTGGTGTAAGAATAAATATTTTATCACTTCGATGAGCAGGATGACAAATATAACGGCCGTGCCAATGACCAGCCAATGGTCAAGCGTCAGCGGAACCGTTCGTAAAACATTCTGCAACGGACCAAAATAGATGGCGGCAATTTGAAGTATGATGCCACCGATCACGGCATAAACCAGCCAGGGATTTGAAAACGGATTTTTCTTTATGATTGGTATCCGGAGAGAGCGGCAGCTGAAGACGTATATCAGCGAGTCAACGCCGACGGAAGCGAAGGCGATGGTCCGGGCTAATGACAGATCGCCGGTTGATTTCCAGAAATAGTAAAAGAGTCCAAGCGTGACCAGACCAGTGACGATACTGATCACGGCAATAAGCGTTTTCATTTCCGCATCAAGGATCGGGGCATTCCGGCGGATCGGCGGTTCCTGCATGATGTGCCGCTCTTCCGGTTCAACCGTCAGCGCCATGTTCGGCAGGCCATCCCCGACTAAATTGATCCAGAGTATCTGCGCCGCCACGAGCGGCAGCGGTATGCCCAACACTAACGCTCCAGCGATAATGATCACCTCGGAAAAACTGTCCGACATGAGGTAGAGCACCACTTTTTTTATGTTTTCAAAAAGCACGCGCCCCTGCCGGACCGCAGCGACGATCGTTTTGAAATTGTTGTCGAGGATAACAAGATTGGCGGTCTCTTTGGCGATGTCGGTTCCCGAACCGAGCGAGACGCCGATATCGGCGGAGCGCAGGGCCGGCGCGTCGTTCAAACCGTCCCCTGTCATCGCGACAACCTCCCCGTCAGCCTGGAGCGCGTCAACAATGCGCAGCTTGTCTTTCGGCGTCACCCGAGCGTAGACGGACACCTTTTTGACGCGTTTCTGCAGCTGTGTCGTGTTCAATGTGGCCAGCTCGTCGCCCTGGAGAATATTCTCGTTCTTTGAGGGTAAACCTAACTCCTGGGCGATCGACTGGGCGGTCAAGCGATGATCACCGGTAATCATCGCGATTCTAATACCGGCTTCCTTACATTGCCGTATCGTCTCTTTCGCTTCCGGCCGGAGTGGATCCTGGATGCCCATCAATCCGGCAAAAACAAAATCCTCAAGCAGGCCGGGCGCTTCTTTTAATTCTGCCGTTTCAGCCGAAGTGGATTTAAAGGCTAGGGCGATGATTCTCAGCCCTTCGTTGCTTAGATGCTCAAAGCGCTTTTTAATTTTATCACGTTGTTGAGGCGTCAGCTGTTCGATCTGGCCATCGACATCGATCCGCCAGGACATCTCGAGTATTTTTTCTGGTGCGCCTTTTATGTAGATGAGGTGGTGCGTTTTTGACCAGCCCTGGAGCGTAACCATGTACTTCCGCTCTGAATTGAACGGTATCTCGGCCAGGCGCGGATGTATTTTTTCCAAAACATGACGACTCAGCCCGACCTCGCTGCCAGCCAGGATGAGCGCCTTTTCCGTCGGGTTGCCGAATATTTTCCATTCGTGCAACGGACTGAACTCGTTTTCGATGTGAGCGTCATTGCACAAAACGCCGATTTTCAGCGCGGTAATAAAACTCGTCTGATCCCCGGTTTCTTTTAGGTGCGTTTTGAATTTGTCTCCGGTTGCCTCTAAATCATGATTGTTCGTAATAACCCGAACCACCCGCATTTCCCCTTCAGTCAGTGTGCCGGTTTTATCAGTGCAGATGACCGTGGTGGAACCCAGCGTTTCGGCGGCTACCAGTTTTCGGACCAGGCCTTGTTGTTTCAATATCCGCTGCATTCCGATCGCTAAAATAACCGTCACCACCACGGCTAAACCCTCGGGGATGGCCGCCACGGCGATAGCGACCGAGGTGGTGAACATTTCGATGAAGGCGCGACCCGTCAGCAGGCCAAGCAGAAAAACGCCCAGGCAGATCAAGAGCACGCTCCCGCCGATTAATTTGCTGAGACTGTTGAGTTTTTTCTGCAGGGGCGTTTGTTCTTCTTTGGTTTCTTTTATCATCTTCGCGATCTGACCGATTTCCGTCTCCAGCCCGATCGCGCAGACGACGCCCCGGCCGACACCGCCGGTAACAACCGTGCCCATAAACGCCATGTTCAGGCGATCGGCCAGCACCAGTTCGTTGTGGAGCGTTTCCGTGGATTTTACGACTGGGTTGGACTCGCCAGTCAGCCGCGCTTCATTCACCCGCAGCTGTTCTGCTTCGATCAACCGGACATCGGCCGGTACTTTATCGCCTGGTTGAATGAGAACAATGTCGCCCGGCACCAAATCCGCCACATTTATCTTTAGTTCCCTGCTGTCACGCAGAACCAGCGTCGTGAATTCCACGACTCGGCGCAGTTTATCCATCGCTTTCATCGCCCGATTTTCCTGGATGAAGCCGACGACAACGTTTAATAACACGGCCGCCAAAATCACGTACATATCGACATAGTCGACCAACAACAGGCTGATGCCGGCGGCAAACAAAAGGATATAAATAAGCGAGCTTTGAAATTGTTTCAACAATAAAATAACCCAGGTCGCGCGTTTGTCCTGGGGTAATGTATTTGAACCGTATTTCCGCTGGCGGGCCGCAACTTCCTGGTCAGTCAAACCGGTCTTCCGTGTTCTTAGAAGCTCAAAAATCTTGGCTTGCGGCAATTTGTACCATGCGTGTTCTGACATAACTAGTAAATATTATACAACGTTATCGGCAAATATTCAACAGCGAACTCTTGCCAACATCCGTCATGTTTGATACTATTCGCTACGTACCATGCGCCCATAGCTCAGTTGGTAGAGCAGCTGCCTTTTAAGCAGACGGTCGGGGGTTCAAATCCCTCTGGGCGCACCATAGAAACCACAACGTGTGCTGAAAAATAAGGTATCGGTTTCAAAAGCGAATGGATTTGAAGGGCACCCCGTACCAGAACGGTACGGGGCAGGACTCAAATCCCTCTGGGCGCACCATAGAAACCATAACGTGAGTTGAATACGATAGGGCGCATCAAACAAACAAAAAAACAGTCAATGACTGTTTTTTGTATTTTGGCTAGAAAAGCCTAGTCGGAGGCGGGATGATCGGCGGAACGGGTTTTTGGGGGTTTGTCCCCGGTTGGGCTGCCGCTGGGGCGACTTTTCCTCCCCTGGCCTGCGCCCGTTCGTTGAGTTTTAGAAACACTTGCCGCGTGACTTCAACGTCGACTTTCGCGCGATGTGCCGACGGCTGCGGTACTTTCAGATAGGCGGAGACCTTTTCCAGGCTATAGCTCGGGATAATCAAATATTTTCTGGCCAGCTCGATCGTATCAATCGTTTTGTTCGTCAGCCGCGGCAGACTCAGCCGTTCGAGGTGGGCGTTGATAAAGGCGAGGTCAAAGCCGATGTTGTGGCCGATGAGCGGAGCATCCTTGATAAACGACACAAATTCTTGCATCACCTCGTGAACCGGCCGGCCTTCCAGACGAAGCAATTCCTCAGTAATCCCATGGATCAGCACGGTCTCCGGATCAATCGATCGTTCGGATATGACCAACGAATGATAGGTATCAACGACGTTCGACTCGCGCAACCTTTCCGCCGCGATCTCAATAATACAATGCCCCTCGGTCGGTTTAAACCCGGTCGTTTCAACATCGACGACAATGAATTCATTGTGGTTCATATTGGCGTAGTATACCCGTTTTTTTCCATCGGCGCAAGCCCAAAGCGACCAATAGAAATGGGGATAAAGCGTGAACATCCTGTGCGCTTGGCAGGCTTGCTATTTTTCGCGCCATTGGCTACTATGGAAGGACGAACAAACACGCCAACTGACGGGTATATGGCTGAATCCCAATCGACACAAAAGACGACGATCGAAAAAGTGCCTCCGCAAAACCTGGAAGCCGAACAGGCGGTTTTGGGGTCGCTTTTGATTGACAAAGAAGCTGTTACCAGAATCGCTGATATTCTCTCGCCAACCGATTTTTACCGCGATAGCCATCGGTTTATTTTTGAAGCGATGCTCAATCTCTACACCCGCCGAGAGCCAATTGACCTTTTAAGTCTGTCCAATAAGCTCGAAGAGGCTGAACGACTGGAGACAGTCGGCGGACGCTCATACCTGGCAACCCTGACAAATATCGTGCCGACCGCCGGCAATGTTGTTCATTACGCCAACGTGGTCCAGAAAAAGGCAACCTTGCGCCGGCTGATCGAATCGGCGTCTGAAATCGCCTCGATGGGTTTTCACGAAGAGAACGAGGTCGACTTTATCCTCGATAAAGCCGAGCAGTCGTTGTTCAGCGTCTCACAAAAATACCTCAAGCAGAATTTCGTCCCGATCAAAGAATTGCTGACGGATGCCTTTGAGCGGATGGACGAGCTCCACCGCGAAAGCGGCAAGCTGCGGGGCTTGCCGAGTGGCTTTCCCGATCTCGACAACCTGCTGGCCGGCTTTCAAAAATCCGACCTGATCATCCTGGCGGCTCGTCCGTCAGTCGGAAAAACCTCGCTCGCTCTTGATTTCGCCCGCCTGGCGGCAATCAAGCATAAGGCCGCGGTTGCGATCTTCAGCTTGGAAATGTCAAAGGAGCAATTAATTGACCGCCTGCTCTGCTCAGAGGCGCGGATCAGCCTCTGGAAATTCCGAACGGGGCGGCTGACAGCCGAGGGCGAAAATGATGATTTCGCCGCCATCGGCCATGCCATGGGCAAACTTTCCGAGGCGAATATTTTCATCGACGACTCCCCGCTCGCCAATGTTATGGAAATTCGAACCAAGGCGCGCCGCCTAAAATCCGAGGCCAACCTTGATCTCATTATCGTTGATTATCTCCAGCTCATGGAGGGCCGCGGCCTGACCGACAATCGCGTCCAGGAAGTGGCCGAAATCACCCGCGGTCTGAAAGCCGTCGCCCGTGAGCTTCAAGTGCCGGTCATCGGCTTATCCCAGCTTTCGCGGGCCGTGGAAATGAGCAAGCCGGCCATACCGAAACTGGCCCACCTGCGTGAATCCGGCTCGATCGAACAAGACGCCGACGTGGTCATGTTTATTTACCGCAAGATGATGGATCGGAATTATCGCCGCGAAGACATCCGGCCCGAAGAGGCAAATCTGGTTGAGGTCCACATCGCCAAACATCGCAACGGTCCGACTGGACTGGTGAAACTTCGCTTTAATGAGCACAGCGTCTGCTTCGAGAGCGATATCGGCGAACGATTCGCCCCAACCAGCGAGGAAGCGGCTCCGTTTTAAAACGTTACCTCTATGTTTGAAAAGCTTAAACAATACAAGGATCTTCGCGACCAAGCGAAGAAGCTCCAATCGCAGCTCGGCGACGAGCAGGTCCGGGTCGACCACCGTGGCATTGCCCTGGTGATGAATGGCAATCAGGAAGTGGTCAGCCTTGAGATTCAGCCTGAACGGCTGACCCCTGATGAAAAACAAGCTCTTGAACGTGATTTGAAGGAAGCAATGAATGACGCCGTGAAAAAGGTTCAAAACCTTATGGCCGCGAAATTCCGATCAGGCGGCTACAATTTACCGGGTTTGTCCTGATCCCTATGCCTCAGTTCCCGAAACCAATCCAAAATCTCATCGAAGAATTCAATAAGCTTCCCGGTATCGGACCAAAAACGTCCGAGCGTTTTGTCTATTATTTATTGCGCCAGCCGCGCACGACCGTCGATTCGCTGGCTCAGGCAATCAAAGCGTTGCGCGATAAGGTGGTCGTCTGCGACACCTGCCACGCCTTCGCCGAATATAATCCCTGCGCCATTTGCCGGTCGAGCAGCCGCGATAAAACCATGCTCTGCGTGGTCGCGGAATCGCCCCAAATCCAGATACTCGAAAAAACCCGTGAATACAACGGCCTCTATTTCGTTCTCGGTGGGGTTCTGAATCCGGTCGAGGGGGTCACGCCGGACCGATTGAACATTCGCCTGCTGGTCGAACGGCTGAAAAAAAGCCAGCCAAAAATCAAGGAGGTCATCCTCGCTTTAAACCCAGACGTTGAGGGCGAGTCGACCGGACTCTATCTGAAGAAAATACTCCAGCCACACGTTGCCAAGGTGAGCCGTTTGGCGCGCGGACTGCCGGTCGGAGCGGACCTCGAATACGCCGACGAAGTAACCCTGGCTGACGCGCTCAAGGGCCGCCACTAAAGAAAACAAAAAACGAGCCGCTTGCGCGATTCGTTTTTTTATCTTGTTTATTTGGCCGAAATCTTGGTAATTTCCAGCTCGGTGAACGGCTGGCGGTGGCCCCGTTTCCGGCGGTACCGGACCTTGGCTTTATACTTGATCACGGTCACTTTTGGCAGTTTGCCTTGTTTGAGAACCTTGGCCGTAACTGTCGCGCCCGAAACGGTTGGTTTTCCGACGGTCACCGTTTTCCCGGTTTCGTCAGCCAACATGAGCACTTGCGTCAGCGTGAGGATTTCCCCTTCATTGGCGATGAGCTTCTCAACGCTCAGTCTGGTTTTTTCTTTAACGAGATACTGCTTGCCTCCGGTTTTAATGACTGCGTACATAACGAAAAATTAATGAATAACAGTATGAAGTATATTCGATTATTGTTCTCATGTCAAGGTTTCCGCCTGAGGCGCGCGAGTACCGCCTCCGTGGATTGACTGAACGAATCGGATTGTTCCAGCGACAATGTCGCCGTCATGGCTGCAAACGAACCCTGCTGGAACGGATCAGTAAACAGTTCTTGTGCTTTTATGAAACCGGCGAGATACGTATCGCCCGCGCCAATCGGATGAACGATCGTCGAAGGAGAAAACGCCGGAATCTGGTGCCGTCCTTGCGCGGTGGCGACAATTGAGCCGCGTTCCCCTTGCGTAATAATTACCTGGGCTACGCCGTGATCTAAGATAAACGAGATCGCCTCGTCTTTCTCTTTTCTCTGGGTAATAAAGGCAGCTTCTTCTGCATCGGAGATGTAGATATCCACCTCGGATAGCACCGACACGACATTTTTCGGATGGCGAAAAACATGGCTGCCGTTTTCAAGATAACGAATCATCCCCTGCGGTTCCAGTACCAGTTTCCCTGGAAATCGGGAGGCGAACGAGACAAATTCTTTCGTCAGATCCGTATGAAACAGCGGCCCTAAGATAATATAATCATATCGCGAGAGATCATGGTCTCGAAAATGTTCAGCCGTAATACTCATATCGGCGGGCCGAGCGCGACAAACGCGCACGCCGGGCCGGGCCGATGTCTCGATGTTTTCGTGTATATGAGTGCCTGCGACTGGGAGCCGGAAAACATCTGAGGCCGGAAAACTCGTCCGCCAGTCAGCAACCTCCGGTCCAATTGCCACAAAAAATGTAACCTCAACCCCGAGCGCGGCGAGCGCGTTACCGGTATAGAAAACGGGGCCGCCAAGATTCTCGTAAACCCGACCGTCCATGCTATTGCGATCCCGACACGCTGGCCCGATCATGGCCACCCTCATACGTGTTGCCTAACTTTCCGGCGATACATAAATACCACCACACCCGCCAGGATGATCATAAAGACGGCCAGCGCTAATAAGGTGTATATTTTCGTTCGGCCTTGAAAATATAATCCGGCCATACCAAAACCGGCCGTCATCACGTAGAGAAAAACCACTGCTTGGCGATGCGACAGACCGGCGTCGAGCAAGCGGAAATGGAGATGCTTCTTATCGCCCGAGGCGATCGGCCGGTGTTCCCAGAAAACGCGACGCAGAATTACCCAGAGCGCATCGAGTATCGGAATACCCATGATAAGCAAGGCAGTGGCGATTTTTGCGCCGGAGATAATTGATAAAACGCCCAGGAAAAAGCCGATAAAAACGCTACCGCCTTCACCCAGGAAGATTTTTGCCGGGTGAAAATTGTGGAGGAGAAAACCAGCGCCCGCGCCGGCGAAAATTATGCTGAGGAGAGCTGTTTCCGGTTGCGCCACCGTCTTGGCCAGACTCAGAAAGAAAATAATCACCGCGCCGATGGTGCCGATGCCGGTCGATAAGCCGTCGAGACCGTCAAGAAATTTTGTCGTATACATCATGCCCATCAGCCAAACAAAGGCGAAGAGGTCGCTAAAAAGAGTGATCCCATACGGCAAGCCATGCCAGGTAAATAGAACCAGGCGGATAGAATCGAGCTGAATGGCGCGGCCGAACGGATTTGAAATATACTGCACGCCGATGCCGCTCGCGATAATAACGAGGCTGGCGAGGATAGGAAAGATAATCTGCTTTCCGGGCGACAAGCGATACCGGTCGTCCAGGTACCCGCCAAACATGATGATCAGGCCGCCCACGAGGACGCCGACGAGATGCTTTGGCAAGAGATAGCCGCCAAGTAAGCGGTTCTGAATAACACAAAAGGTGCCGATCATGACCGCAATAGTGATAAAGAGCGACAATCCACCCATGAGCGGGATCGGTTGAGTGTGAATTTTCCGTGATGGATCGGTTTCAGGACGATCGACGATTTGATGTTTATTCGCCAGCCTCCGGATGACCTGGGTAATAATAAAAGCGAGGCAGAGACTGACGATAAATGCAATAATGTAATTACTAACGGCCACGGTTGCATTCGAGATAATTTTCTAGGATGATGACGGCTGATAAGCGGTCAATGTCGCCTTTGGCTCGGCGCTTCGGCAGACCGGCGAGCTCGCGTTCCGCCTGTCGGCTAGTCAGGCGTTCATCCACGGTTTCGATCGGTCGTCCGGAGGCGTCACGCAAGGCAGCCACAAACGCATCGAGATCGTTTCGTTTGGTCTGTACGCCCGCGAGCGAGACCGGCTGGCCGACGATTATCCGTTCAACTTTTTCTTCATCACACAATTGCCGGATCATGACCAGGGCGTCCTGCCAACGGTTCACTTCTAGCGTCGGCCGCGGTAAGGCAAAAATTTGCTGGTCGTCCGATAACGCCAGACCGATCCGACGCTGACCAAAGTCGATTGCTAATATCTTACCCATCCGAATTTTTCGTTAATATTTCGCAACCGTCATCGGTCACCACGACGGTATCTTCCGTATGGGCTGCCAATGAGCGATCCCGGGTCGAGATTGACCAGCCGTCTGGGGCTGTATGCACTTCATGATGGCCGGCGGTGACCATCGGCTCAATCGCCAATACCATGCCGATTTCAAGAACCGGGCCGGTGTGCGGCCGTCCGTAATTCGGAATTCTCGGTTCCTCGTGTACCGCATAGCCGACACCATGGCCGAAGAGCGAACGGACCACCGAGAAACCCTGCGACTCGACCCAGTGTTGAACCGCGGCGGATATATCGCCTATCCGATTACCAGGCGAGACTTGGGCAATGGCTTTATCGAGCGCCCGCTCGGTCACCCGAATCAGACGGCGACTTTCTTTCGGGATGCGACCAACGCCGACCGTCCGGGCCATGTCCGTGCATAAATCCTTGTACCAAAGGCCGAGGTCGAGCCCGATAATGTCGCCGTCGCGGATAATGACGTCTGGCCGAGGAATGGCGTGGACGACCTGATCATTGACCGAGGTGCACAGTACGGCCGGAAAGCCCTGGTAGTTTTTAAAGGATGGCTCGGCGCCGGCTTCAAGAATGAGTTTCTCGGCCAGATCGTTCAATTCCTGTGTTGAAACGCCGGGCCGGACCGCCGCCATGACGGTATTCAAAACGCGGGCGAGGATTTTCCCGCCCTGTCGTAAGCATTCTATTTCGCGCTGGTTTTTTATTGAAATCATGCGTTCGTCGGAGTCGGTCGATAAGCGCCGAGCTTTTTGAACATTTCCTCGGCCACGGCTTCAACCGTCTGTTCTCCATCCACCCGTATTAATTGATGTCGTTTCTCATAAAAATGGACGAGCGACCGAATGCGCGATTGGTACGCTTGATACCGTTCCCGCACCACCCCCGGCGCGTCATCCGCTCGCCGAATCAGCTTCCCGCCACAAACAGCGCAGAGATCCTGGTCGTAGGTCGGTGATTTCGGATAGTAGACCGAGTTATCCTGGGGGCAATATTTACGCAGACTCAGACGCTTCACCGTTTCATCTTCGCCGACTTCAACACTCAGCGCCACCACCTCGGGCTTTCCCGACTCCTCAATGATTTCATCCAAGCCCCAGGCTTGGCGGTCAGATAATGGGAAGGCGTCAAAGATAATCCCTTGGCGAAGATCAATCGTGTTAAGCCGTTCACGAACCATTTTCAAAATTAAATTGTCTGGCTGGGGCTCACCTTGGTCGTAGCGGCTTTTTATTTCCATCGCCAGCGGGTCGCCGGTGGCCGCTTTTTTGATCGCCTCGCGGATCAGATCACCGGTCGAAAGGTAATGGTAACCGTACCGCTCTTGCAAGAGCTTGGCCTGTGTTCCCTTGCCCGACCCGGGCGGGCCGAGCAGAATTACGATTTTTGGAATTATTGTTTCCATAAAGGCTCCGGTCTTAGAAGCCTTCGTAGTCGCGCATCTGCAATTGGGCGTTGATCTGCTTGACGGTTTCGATGACCACACTCACGACGATCAGAAGGCTGGTGCCGCCAACGACTAAGGTGCTCAAACCGGTAGCAGCCTGCATCACAAAAGGCAAGATCGCGATCACGCCCAGAAAGAGTGCGCCGGTCAGCAAAATACGATTGCTCACCTTGTTTAAATATACCGCTGTTTGCATGCCCGGACGAATGCCAGGGATAAAGCCGCCCTGCTTCTGGAGGTTTTCGGAAATTTGATCAGGATGGAATATGACGGCGGTGTAAAAATACGTGAAGACGACGACCAACAGAAAATAAAACCCGCCATAGAATATCTGGTTATTAAAGAGGTTGACCACGCCATGGGCAAAATTTGCGAGCGCGGCAGATTTTGACTGGGCGAAGAATTGGGCAACCACTGACGGCAACAGCAACAACGAAATTGCAAAAATGATTGGGATTACACCCGCTTGATTGACGCGCATCGGCAGATGCGTGCTTGTGCCGCCGTACATGCGCCGTCCCCGGATTTGCCGGGCATAGGCAACGGGTATGTTTCGTTGCCCTTCAGTAATGAAAACAACGCCGGCGATCGTGATCACGCCCACGACCACAAAGGCCAATAAACCGGCGAGTTTGGTCGGATCAAAAACAGCCAGTGTTTTTTGAACGGCCGACGGCACTCCTGCCACGATACCAGCAAAGATCAGTAAGGAGATGCCATTGCCGATTTGTTTCTCGGATATGAGCTCACCGAGCCACATCAGGAACATGCTGCCGGCGACGATTGCCACAATGGCCGTGGCGAGCTGGAAGGGTGATAAATCTCCAATAATCCCCCCCGGCACGCTGGATAGCCCGCCGGTTGCGCCTTGGCCGCTGCGCCGTAAAACCGTGATCGTGCCATAGGCCTGCAGGATCGCCAGTGGAACAGTTAAAATCCGCGAATATTGATTTATTTTTTGCTGACCGCGCTCCCCCTCTTTTTGTAATTCCGCCAATTTCGGGATGATCATAGCCAACAATTGAAAGATGATCGTGGCGGTGATGTATGGCGAAAGGCCAAGCATGACAACGGAAAAGTTTTCCAACGCACCGCCGGAAAAGACATTCAACAAACCAAGGACCTGGTTGGAATTAAAGAAATTCTTTAGGTTCGAGACGTCAACCCCGGGAACGGGAATATGGGCCGCGAGCCGGAAAACAATCAGAATCCCAAAAACAAACAAAATCTTCTTCCGAAGATCGCGGATTTGCCAAATTTGTACGATTTTCTGCCAAATGTTCATAGAGATCGACGGATGCGGATAGCGCCGCCTGCTTTTGTTATAGCATCTTTTGCCGATTTTGAGAATGCATCGGCTTCAACGGTCAGTGTCTTCCGCAATTCCCCATTCCCTAATATCTTCACGTACTGGTTGGCTGTTTTCAGAAAACCCTTCTCCGCTAATTTTGCCGGCGTGACCAGCTCGTTATTGGCATAGGTTTTTTCCAAATCGCCAATATTAACGACTGTCGCCTTCTCATATCGGCTCGTGAAGCCCCGGCGTTTGGGAACCTGACGGATGAGCGGCATCCGACCACCTTCAAAACCCGGCCGGATATTCGCGCCCGAACGGGACTTCTGGCCCTTCATCCCCCGGCCGCTGTAGGTGCCGCGGCCCGAGCCGCTGCCTCGACCAACGCGTCGGCGGTGTTTTCTATTTTTTGTCTGGAGTTGATTCAGACTGAGTTCCATGGATATCCTTTTTAATGTCTTTGAGCTGGCGCAAGGCTTCAATCGTCGCCTTCACGTTATTGAGCTTATTGCGCGAGCCGAGCATCTTGATAATAATATTCTTAATGCCGGCGAGTTCGACCACTGAACGCGTCGGTCCGCCCGCCACCACCCCCGTACCGGCTGGGCCGGGCTTGAGAATCACTTCAGCGGCCTTATATTTGCACCAGACGCGGTGCGGGATCGTTTCTTTCACCATGTTTACTCGGATCAACGCTTTTTGCCCTTTCAGCGCGGCTTTGTTTACCGCGATGGTCACGTCTGCCCCTTTGGCCAAGCCGACGCCGACCCGGCCCTTGCCATCGCCAACCACAACGCAGGCCCGAAAACGCATCCGCTTGCCACCGGCCATTACTCGAGTGACGCGTTTCACTTCAATCACGCGCTGATCGAATTCAGAATCCTTTTTTTCCTCACGTCGCTGATTTCTTCGTCTTGGTCGTTTATCTGGTTCCATGTTCACCTTTAAAATTGTAAGCCTCCGGCTCGCGCCGCTTCGGCCAAGGCTTTCACCTGACCGTGATATCTGTAGCCATTCCGATCAAAAACCACCGTGGTAATCTTTTTGGCCTGCAGCTTTTTCGCTGCCTGTTCGCCAACCGCTTTGGCTGCCTCAACGCCGGACAGCTTCTTCCCGACTTCCCGATCAGTAACTGCCACGAGCGTTTGACCGCGGTTATCGTCAATCGCTTGGACGGAAACATGCTTCAGGCTTCGGAACACAACCAGGCGCGGACGGCTGGCGGTGCCGACAATCTTTGACCGGGCGCGGCGGCGGCGTTGAATGCGGCCCGCCTGTTTCTTTTTTTGAAGGTTTGCCATAATAAAACGCTGTTATTTCTTTCCTTCGGCCGCCTTGACCGCTTTTCCGGCCTTGCGTCGAATAACTTCCTCAAGATATTTAATACCTTTTCCCTTGTACGGTTCCGGCGGTTTGAGCCGGCGGATTTGCGCGGCTACTTCGCCGATCAGGTGTTTGTCGATGCCGGTGAGGGTGATGACGTTCTTTTCAATTTTCGCTTCAATGCCCTCTGGCACGGGGAAGTTCACCGGGTGCGAAAACCCCAGATTCAACTGAATCGTTCGGCCTTGGAGTGCGGCTCGATACCCGACACCATTGATCTCGAGTTTCCTTTCAAAGCCTTTTGATACGCCAATTACCATATTGTTGATAAGCGATCGGCTCAATCCCCATAACGCCCGTTGGTTCCGGTCATCTGGGTTTTTGACGCCTACCTTGATCATCTGGTCCTCCTGGCGAACCTGGACATGGTTATCTAAAAGCTGCTTCAACTCCCCTTTCGGGCCTTTGACTGTAACCACATTATCGTGACCGACCGTCAGTTGGACGCCGGGTGACAATGGCACTGGGATTTTACCAATCTTTGACATAGACTTAATATACCTCACAAATAATTTCTCCGCCGATCCGCTTTTTGCGTGCTTCGCGATTCGACATGATGCCGTAGGACGTCGAGATGATCGCAATGCCGTAATTGTTCAAGACCCACGGCAGGCGGTCCTTTGAGACATAAATGCGCCGTCCCGGCTTGCTGATCCGCGTCAAGCTGGTTATCGCCGGTTTCCGGCCGGAGTATTTCAACGCCAAACGTAGTCTGGCTGGTTGACCTTCGACTTTATCAGCCCGTTCGATATATCCCTCTTTGGCGAGAATGCCCGCAATCGCTTCTTTCACTTTGGAAAAAGGAATCAAAACCTCCGCTTTCGTCACCTTCGAAGCGTTACGAATCTGCGTGAGCATGTCTGCGATGGGATCATGAGTCATAGCAATCGTGTACCGTTTAAGTAGTTATCTTACCAGCTTGATTTTGTTATCCCGGGGATTTCTCCTTTGTTCGCCATTTCCCGGAAACAAATCCGGCAAAGACGAAACTTCCGCATGTAGCCATGAACCCGGCCACAGCGCCAGCATCGACGGATTACCCGAGTCGAGTATTTTTGTTTCCTCTTTGCTTTTGCTTTCCATGCGGCTGTTGCCATAGTTATGTTTTTTTAAAGGGAAAACCGAGTCGTTCAAATAATGCCTGCGCCACCTCGTCAGTTTTCGCATTCGTGACGATAGCGACTTCAAGACCATGGATTGTTTCTATTTCATCCGACTTCACTTCCGGGAAGACCGTGTGTTCTTTAAAACCGATATTTAAATTCCCATGACCATCAAGATTTTTCGTGTCCAGCCCGCGGAAATCACGTACCCGGGGCAAGGTTGCGTGAACAAGCTTGTCGAGAAAATCATACATCCGCGCGCGACGAAGCGTCACGCAGGCGCCGACAACCATGCCGCGTCGGACCTTGAAATTTGAAATAGATTTCTTTGCCTTCGTGAGAAGTGGCTCCTGACCGGTGATTCGACGAAGGGTGGTTTTAACGCTCTCTTGGTTCTTTTCCTCGCGCGCCAGTTTGCCAATACCGACGTTGACAACCACCTTCAAAATCCGCGGCACCTCAAAATCATTGGCAAAGCCAAGGGTTTTCTTCATCTCAGGCACTATTTCTTTCCGATATTTTTTCTCAAGTCGATTCATGTTTTTTTAATCAATAACTTCTTTACATTTCCGGCAGAGACGAACTTTCTTTTTGTTCTCCAGTATTTTATAGCCCACGCGGGTCTGCTTACCGCATTTCGGGCAAATCAGGCTCACGCTTGAGATATCTAGTGGAGCATTGAAATGTATCTTTTGCCCTTTCTCACGCATTTTCCGGGGCCGGAGATGGCGAACCATGACATTGCCGTTCTCAACCACTACTTTCTTATCCTCAGGTAGGGTTTGCAACACTTTGCCTTTTTTGCCGCGATCCTTCCCCTGCAAGATCAGGACAATATCGTTTTTTTTAATCTTCATTATTTCCATTAGAGTACCTCCGGGGCAAGTGAAATAATTTTCATAAAACCTTTCGCCCGCAGCTCGCGCGCTACCGGGCCAAAAATGCGTGAGCCTTTCGGTTCCTTCGATTTCTGATCGACAATAACGCCGGCGTTATCATCAAACCTGATATAGCTGCCGTCGGCGCGGCGTAATTCCTTGCGCTGCCGAACAATGACCACGTGGACGATTTCACTTTTCTTTACCTGGGTGTGCGGCATTGCTTCTTTAATGACCGCGGTAACGATTTCGCCGACGCGTGAATAGCGCTTCCGATTGCCGCCCAACACCCGAATACACTTGAGACGCTTGGCTCCGGTGTTGTCTGCGACGGTTAGATATGTGCCAACTTGAATCATGGTGGTTGTTTATTTCTTGATTACCTGCCAGCGAATGGTGCGTGATAACGGCCGGATTTCCTGGATCTCGACGCGGTCGCCAACGTGAAACGACTTTTCCGGATCGTGGACATGGTAGGTTTTGCTCACGTGATAGCGGCGGTGATAGAGCGGATGCACCTTGGTTCGATCAACCCGAACGACAATCGTTTTGTCCATCTTGTCACTGACGACGATGCCGGAGAGAATTCGTTTTTTTACCTTGGTCTGATCCATATTACGTCTTGGGTAAATGAGTTTGCTTATGTTCTGGCGTATTCAATAAGGTCATTATTTTTGCAATGGTTTTTTTTAAATCGCGTATTTCGCGCACGTCCTTGGCTTGCTTCACCGCAATTTTAAAGTGAAGGTCGCGTTCCTTCGCCCGACACTCGCGTAAAAAACTCTGGAGTTCGGCGGTTGATTTAGTTTTTAGTTCGGCTATTTTCATATTATTTTTCGATAAAAGATGTTCGAACCGGCAACTTGTGACCAGCTAAACGGAAGGCCTCGCGCGCCACCGCTTCGGTAACACCATCAATTTCAATCATGACCGTGCCAGGTTTGACAACCGCGACGTAGTGATCGACGGCCCCTTTCCCGCCGCCCATCCGGACTTCAGAGCCTTTCAGCGTCATCGGTTTGTCAGGAAAAATGCGAATCCACGTTTTTCCGCCGCGCTGGACAAAACGAATGATCGCGCGCCGCGCCGCTTCGAGCTGTCGCGCCGTTACCAGACTGCCGGTGAGCGCTTTTAAACCATAACTCCCGAAGGCGACCCGGGTTTTCCGCACCGCTAAACCGCGCTGACGGCCGCGCTGCCATTTCCGATGTTTAACTTTTCGTGGATTGAGCAATGTCATGCGTTTGTTGTTTCAGGTACTGTTCCTTTTTTCGTTTGGAAAACCTCACCTTTATAGATCCAGGCCTTGATGCCGATCGTGCCGTAGGCCGTCATGGCCACGCCTTGCGCATAGTCAATATCCGCCCGGATGGTATGAAGCGGCACTTTACCGGAAGTCTGTTTTTCCGTCCGGGCGATCTCCGCGCCATTCAGTCGTCCGGCCACAATAAGCTTCACGCCCTTGGCGCCGGCCCGCTCAACCTGTGTCACCATTTGTTTCAGAACTCGCCGGAACGGCATCCGTTTCTCAATTTGTTCGGCCATCATCCGGACGACAATTTCCGCATCTAAATACGGCTTCGTGACTTCCTGGATATTCAAGCGGAGCTCCTGCCGCGGTTTGAGGTATTTTTGCTTCAGTGTCTTTTTTAAGTCTTCAACGCCAGCGCCGCCCCGACCGATAACAACACCAGGTCGCGAGGTAAAGACGGTAACAGTAATCGCATTCGCCGAGCGTTCAATTTCAACCCGCGAGAGACCGGCTTCCTTCATTTTTTTCGTCAAAAATGAGCGAATGGCATGATCGTGCGCCAGATAGTCGCCAAAACCTTTCCGGGCGAACCATTTTGACCGCCAGGTCTGCGATTGTTTGAGTCTAAAACTGCGTGGATCTACCTTTTGTCCCATAAAATATTGTTTAACCTTCGCCGCTGCGACGGATAAATTTATCTTTTATTTCTTTGATATTAATGAAGGGTTTTCGCTCTTTCTTGATTTCCTCAAAGCTCGGTTTATTATCCTTTCGGTCAGTTTGCGTCCGAGTCAAGTCTTTATAGCTCACAATCTGCTCGGGAGTTTGTTTCTTGCCGGCCGCTGGTTTGGTCGATTTTTTCTTGGGTGAAGAAGGTTTCTTTTCCGCCAGAACCAGAATAATGTGGCTGGCCCGCTTCCGGATCACGGCGGCCCGGCCAAAGGCGCGCGACATATACCGTTTCAGCGTCGTTCCTTCATTAATGAGCACGCTTTTAATATACAAATTTTCCTTATCGAGCTCGAAGTTTTTCTCAGCGTTTGCAATCGCCGAATTTAAGAGCTTCAGCACTGGTCGTGCGCTCGCCCGCGGCGAAAACATCAGCTGCTGGCGCGCAACCAAAACATCAAGTCCCTTGATAAATTGGGTGGCCAGGCGAACTTTTCTGGCCGAGGTTTGGAGATGTTTAAGCTGAGCGGTGACTTCCATAGATGTTATTTAGCTCCTTTTTCAGCTGGCGGGGGTGCATTAATTTGCTGACGTTCGGCTTCCGCGGCAGCTATTTCCTGTTCCCGTTGCATCCGACCGCCATGCCGGACAAACTTGCGCGTCGGCGCAAACTCGCCAAGTTTGTGGCCAACCATGTTTTCAACAACGAAGACCGGCAGATGCTCACGACCGTTATGCACACCAAAGGTAAATCCCACCATTTCCGGGGTGATCACTGAGTCGCGCGACCATGTTTTTATGACCGTTTTGTCGCCCGCGCGCACTTTCGACATTTTCTTGAGCAGTTTGGGATCGGTATAGGGTCCTTTTTTTAAACTTCGTGACATAGCTTAGCGCCTTCGTTTAAGAATAAGCCGGTCCGAGGGTTTATGGCGTCGCGTTTTCACGCCCAAGGCTGGTTTGCCCCACGGAGTTTTCGGATGCTTCAAGCCAATTGGCGATTTTCCTTCGCCGCCGCCGTGCGGATGGTCGACCGGATTCATGACTTTGCCGCGAACTGTCGGCCGGATGCCGAGCCAGCGCATGCGTCCGGCTTTGCCGAGCCGAATATTCTTCAGATCAGCGTTACTGACCGTGCCAATGGTCGCGAGACAGGTTTTCGGGAACAGCCGCAGTTCGCCCGAGGGAAGTTTCAGCTGGGCAAAATTTCCTTCCAAGTTCATCAAATTCGCGCCGGCGCCGGCCGAACGTACGACCGTCGAACCACTGCCGGGAATCAATTCAATATCGTGAACCATCAAGCCGACGGGAATATGCTCGAGCGGCATGCGATTGCCTACCTGAATTTCCACTTTCTGTTTTGACGATACCACCTGGTCGTTCACCTTCAGGCCTTGCGGGGCAATGATATAGCTTTTCGTTTTATCGGGATATTCGATCAGGGCGATGTGCGCCGTGCGGTTCGGATCGTATTCGATGGAACGGACCGTGGCTGGCGCATCAAATCGCTGCCGCCGAAAATCGACCATTCGATAGAAACGCTTATGACCACCGCCGCGGTGTCGCACCGTGATAATACCTTGCTGATTTCGACCGCTATGTTTCTTCAGTACTTCAAGCAGGCTCCGCGTCGGACGCTGGCTGTGTTGGCCGGGTTCATGAATGACGCTGGCATGGCGGCGGCCCGGGGTATGTGGTTTGTAGCGTTTTATTGCCATTATTAAACTCCGTCTTGGATTTTAATGCTCTCCCCTTCTCGTAACGTCACAATCGCTTTTTTTCTGTCCTTGGTCCGTCCTTCAGCTCGTCCATAGCGTATCTGTTTGCCACCCTGTCTAATAATATTCACTTTCAGCGGCTGGACGCCATAGAGGCTTTCAACCGCCTTGGCGATCTCAATCCGATTCGCGCCGGTTGCTACTTCAAATATATATTTTCTGTCAGCGCCCAGATTCGTCGCTTTTTCAGTAATGATCGGCTTTATGATTGACCGTTCCGATTCAGGATGTTTCTTCTTGGCCACGTGTGTCGGACGAACGGGTGTTTTTTTCAGTTCAGCCTTCTTCGGTTCCGCCTTTTTAACCTCAGCGGTCTTTTTTTCAACAGCTTCAATCTTCCGTTCCGGTTGGCGCGGGGCGGGTTGGGTCGGGGATTTCTTTTTGAATCGATCTAATATTCCCATAAATTAGTTGGCGTGAAGAAAGTGTTTCGATATCTCGGGCAGGGCCGGTTCGAGAATAATCAGCTGTCGGTATTTCAATACTTCGTAGGCATTGAGGCTGTTTGCCGGCAAAACACTGCATTTTGGCAGGTTTCTGACTGAGCGCTGGATGGCGTCATCCTTCTTTGGAATGACCAAGAGCGCGCCGGTAATTTTCAGGTTTTTCAAAATTGTGGCGATTGTTTTTGTTTTTGGTTTGGCCATTTCGATGGTTTGCAGGACGGTCATTTTTTTATGGCGCAATCGTTCGCTCAATGACATAAACAGCGCCAAGCGTTTGACCTTTCTGTTCACCAGCTTTGAAAAGTTCCGGGTATTGCGCGGACCAAAGACTACGCCGCCACCACGCCACTGCGGTGATCGGATCGAGCCTTGCCGGGCGCGACCAGTCCCCTTCTGCTTCCAGGGCTTGCGTCCGCCGCCGCGCACCTCGGAACGATCTTTCGTATGAGCGATCGGATGGCGGCTGTTCGCTTGATAGGCTACCGTAACTTGGTAGATCACTTCGGGGTTCGCCGGAACATCAAAAATTTTCGGATCCAGTTTTGTCTGGCCAACGTTCTTCCCGGCGTGATCTTTTATCTCGATTTCCAGCATGGCTATTTCTCAATAGTCTGAATTTTCAAAAGCGCATGTCGGGCACCCGGTACTGCGCCTTTAATAAACAAAAGGTTCTTGGTCACATCCACTTCAACAACTGTCAAATTGCGCAGGGTTGTCGTTTGGCCGCCCATCCGCCCAGCCATCCGAGTGCCTTTAAACACGTGGCCGGCGTTGGTTGCCCCGATTGAACCAGGGGCGCGGAGATTATCCTTATGGCCATGGGACGCTGGACCGCCGCCGAAATGATGCCGTTTGACCACGCCCTGAAATCCCTTTCCTTTGGCCGTACCGGTGACTTTTATCGTATCGCCGACCGCAAATGTCTCAACGGTAATTTTGTCGCCCTTTTTATAGGTTGCGTCGGCTTCAACTCGGAATTCACGGAGATAGCGCAATAACGGTAAATCCTTGAGGCTGCCCTTCAGCGGTTTGGAGAGGCGTTTTTTCTCGCCGAAACCAAGCTGAACCGCTTGATACCCGTCCGTGTCCTTCGTTCGGACGGTCGCGACGACACATGGGCCAGCCTGAACCACGGTCACTGGAACAACGTTGCCGTTTTCCAGAAACCGCTGGGACATGCCTATTTTTTTTCCGAGAATGAATTTCATTGTTGTGGTAACAAAAAAACCGGGTACGCCAGGAAAAATCCAGAATGCTCCGGTCTTTTTACGCTGGCAAATCGTTATCTGAGGATTGGCTGTTCAAACACCCGTTGGCGCGAGAACGTGTATTATCATCCTCAGAACCTATTTACCTGCCCACCGAAGCGTCTGCGCGTAGGTAGGCCGATATTCTCTTGTCGAAGTTACATTTTAATTTCGATGTCGACGCCCGCTGGCAAATTGAGACTCATCAGTGAATCGACGGTTTTCGCGGTTGGATTAATGATATCGATCAACCGCTTGTGCACGCGCATCTCAAACTGCTCGCGGGAGTTTTTGTGAACGAAGGGAGAGCGAATAACAGTATACTTGCTTTTTTCCGTCGGCAGCGGAATCGGGCCGTTTACTTGGGCACCGCTCCGCTCGGCGGTATCAATAATCGTCCGGGTCGACTGATCAATGATTTTGTGATCATAAGCCCGGATCTTTATCCGAATCCGCTGTTTCTCTTCGACTGCACCGTTCTTCGTCTCTTGTGGCATACCTTCGCTCAACTTGTTAATGTTCCGGGTTATCGCTCCGACGTACTTTATTTAATTATTTTTGTTACAACGCCTGCGCCCACCGTGTGTCCGCCTTCGCGAATCGAGAAGCTCACCTTTTCCTGAAGCGCTACCGGGGCGATGAGTTTCACGATAATGTTTACCGTATCGCCGGGCATGACCATTTCGGTCTTTTCCGGCAAGGTGACATCGCCTGTTACATCGGTCGTGCGGATATAGAATTGGGGCTTATAACCAGTGAAAAACGGGGTATGGCGTCCACCCTCTTCTTTGGTCAGAATATAGACCTCAGCCTCAAATTCAGTGTGTGGGGTGATCGAGCCCGGCTTGGCCAAGACCTGTCCTCGTTCAACATCCTCTTTCTTCGTGCCGCGCAGGAGCAGTCCGGCGTTGTCGCCAGCCCGGCCTTCGTCCAACGATTTGTTGAACATTTCAATGCCGGTTACGACTGTCTTTTGCGTCGGTTTAATGCCCACAATTTCCACGTCTTCGTTCAGTTTGATTGTGCCACTGGAGATCCGGCCGGTCACAACCGTGCCGCGGCCTTCAATCGAGAAAATATCCTCAATCGGCATCAGGAAGGGTTGGTCAACCGGGCGTTCAGGCTCCGGAATATAGCTGTCGAGCGCCTCAATCAACTCCATAATAGACTTTTGCGCATCCGCATCGCCTTCGAGCGCTTTCAGGGCCGAACCCTTGATGACCGGGATCTTGTCGCCAGGGTATTTGTATTTCTTCAAGAGATCGCGGATTTCAACCTCAACCAAGTCAATCAGCTCTTTGTCATCAACTTGATCGACTTTATTCAAGAAAACCACAATCGCCGGTACGCCGGTTTGGCGGGCCAGCAGAATGTGTTCACGCGTCTGGGGCATGGGGCCGTCAGCCGCGGAAACGACCAGAATCGCCCCGTCCATCTGGGCAGCGCCGGTAATCATATTCTTGATATAATCAGCATGACCCGGACAGTCGATATGGGCGTAGTGCCGTTTATCGGTTTCGTATTCGACGTGCGCCGTCGCAATGGTAATACCGCGCTCCCGTTCCTCGGGCGCGTTATCGATTTGGTCGACGGACTTTTCTTGAGCTTTCATCCCTTTGGAGCGCAAAACGCTCAGGATGGCCGCGGTCAACGTTGTTTTTCCATGATCAACGTGTCCGATCGTTCCGACGTTGACGTGCGGCTTAGTTCGCTCAAATTTTTCTGCCATAATGATACTCCTCTAATTGTCACGGGCGTTGATATACCCGCGAAATGCTTATTATTCTTAGAAAATATATTAGCACAACTGATTATAGCAAAGGGTTTGTTTTTTGACAAGTATGGGTAGGTACTTACTCCTATATTGCTATTATTTGGCTAATATTTGCTTAGTGTTTGTTTTACCTATTGTACTATCTTAAACGCTGAGAGAAAACTGTCAAGCGTTTCAGCTGGCGCATAGCTTGTTACTTCGTAAAGCCGTCCATTGGATTCGGCGGTGACAATGGTTACCGGCGAACCATCCTTTTGGTCTTCACCGACCCATTTTTCAGCCGTGAGCGTGCCAAGCATGGCCGTTCCTTCGCTTTCGATGCTGAGCGAACTCCGCAGCGTTTCTTTCATAGACGGTTGCAAAATTGAAAAAATCATTCGATTTGTCGACAGCGGATCAGTGAGCGTCACCGTCAGCGCCGCCTCAGTAAGGCCGATCGGTGTCGTTTCAACTACGTTCCAACCGTCTGGCTGCGTCAGTTGAATGCCGTACTGAGTGTTCACGTACGTATTTGCTTCACCCGCGGCGTTTCCGTTGGAGGGAATATTCCGACTGATCACCCGCAGACCGAGTTGCGCCTGGTCAGTTACGCTCGCCATGGTATAAATTCCATACCCACCCCCGATGGCTAACAGAAGAAGAATGATGATGCCGTTAATTGGTTTAATGCGCAATCTGGCCATGGTTTCCTCCTTTGGGTTACTACTTATTCATTTTTCTTGGCGATATAGCCTTCGCGCAATTGCTCGGCGATCGCGTGCGGTACCTGACTGTACTCTTCAAATTCCATATTATACGTGCCGCGACCCTGAGTCATCGATCGAAGCTGCGTGGCGTAACCGAACATTTCGGCGAGCGGTACTTTCGCGTCGATAATCTTCATGTTGCCGCGATCACGCATTTCCTGGATCTGTCCGCGCTTTGAATTGAGATCACCAATCACCTCGCCCATATACTGCTCCGGCACGATGACCTCGACCTTCACAATCGGTTCAAGGAGAATCGGCTTGGCTCGACGGCACGCCTCCTGGACGGCAATCGAACCGGCAATTTTAAAAGCCGCCTCAGACGAATCGACTTCGTGGTAGCTGCCGTCATAGACGGTCGCCATCACATCAACCATCGGATAGCCGGCGACTACGCCGTTGGCCAATGCTTCCACAACGCCCTTCTGAATTGGCATAATATATTCTTTCGGGATGACGCCGCCCTTCACCTCGTCGATAAATTCGAATCCTTTGCCTCGTTCCAGCGGCTGGACGCGCAGCCAGCAATGGCCGTATTGGCCGCGTCCGCCCGATTGTCTGATATATTTCCCCTCGGCTTCAGCCTGGCCGAGAATGGTTTCTTTATAGGCGACCTGGGGGCTGCCGGTGTTGGCCTGGACGTTGAACTCCCGCTTCATCCGGTCAACGATGATTTCCAAATGAAGCTCGCCCATACCGGCAATAATGGTTTGGTTGGTTTCCTCGTCCGTCCGTACCCGGAAGGTCGGATCTTCTTCGACTAAGCGCGCCAACGCCAAGCCCATCTTTTCTTGGTCGGCTTTTGTCTTCGGCTCAATCGCCATGGAAATGACGGGTTCGGGGAAATTAATCGATTCAAGCACGATCGGATGATCGGGATCGCAGAGTGTCTGGCCGGTGGCGGTGCGTTTTAACCCGACGGCGCCGGCGATATCGCCGGCGAAGACCTCGGAGACTTCTTCGCGATCGTTGGCGTGCATTCGGACGATCCGGCCGATACGCTCCTTCTCTCCGGTCGAGGTATTCAAAACATACGAACCGGCTCCCATCTTCCCGGAATACACCCGGAAGAAACACAGTTTGCCGACATACGGGTCGCTGGCGACCTTGAATGCCAGGGCCGCAAATGGCGCGCTATCGTCAGCTGGCCGTTCCTCTTCCGCCTTGGTCTTCGGATTACTCCCCTTCACCGGCGGCACATCGAGCGGCGACGGCAGATAATCATTGACCGCGTCAAGCAAAAACTGGACGCCTTTGTTCTTCAACGCCGAACCGCATAATATCGGAACGATTTTATTCTCAATGGTTGCTTTCCGTAAGACGCGTTTCAGGTCCTCGACGGATATTTCCTTACCGTCAAGAAACCGCGGCAAAAGCTCATCGTCGTGTTCGGCGATGGCTTCGACGAGTTTAGCCCGGTATTCCTTGGCTTTTTCGAGCAATTCCGCCGGTACCTCTGTGTCTTCCCATTCTTTGCCCAGCTCATCTTTATAGAGCCTGGCTTGCATAGCAAAAAGGTCGATGATGCCTTTGAATTTATCCTCGGCGCCGATCGGCAGCTGCAACGGATGGGCGTTCGGCGTTAAACGCTCATGAATAGATGCCACGTCGGCGTAAAAATCCGCGCCTGTCCGGTCCAGTTTATTCACAAACGCGATCAAGGGTACTTTAAACTTTTCCGCTTGATGCCAGACGGTCTCGGACTGCGGTTCAACGCCGGCCACGCCGTCAAACACGACCACGCCGCCATCGAGAACGCGCAAGCTACGCTGCACCTCGACGGTAAAATCGATATGTCCCGGCGTATCAATAATGTTAATCCGGTGATCTTTCCAGAAACAGGTGGTGGCGGCGGCGGTGATCGTAATACCCCGCTCTCGTTCCTGTTCCATCCAGTCCATCTCCGCCTCGCCCTCATGGACCTCGCCGATCTTATGTTTTTTGCCCGTATAAAATAATATCCGTTCGCTGACTGTCGTCTTCCCGGCATCAATGTGGGCAATGATTCCAATGTTGCGTGTTTTTTCTAGCGTGTACTCGCGTGGCACGTTAATTCTCCTTTATTCGTATTAGGAATTAGATTTTTTTAATCGTCCGGTTGTGGCATCGAAAAAGAGATTGTAGGTCGCGCCCTTTTTCCCGTCTTTTATATCCGTATAATATAGCGACCACTCGACGCCGTACTGAGGGTTTTTCGATAGCTCGAGTAATAACTGCGACAACGGGTGCTGCGAACGGAAATTTGCGCCGCCCAGTCCGTCGGCAATTTCAAGAATTTGAGCGTAGCCAAGTTTATAGTCCTCGGGAAAAAATTCGGTATAGAGCGTCTCCTGATAACTTTGCGACTTTTCTGTCTCTTCCGCTAAACCGAGGGCGCTAAAATCGGATTTGAATTCTATGGTGTAGTCGTGCGCGTACTGGTCCTCCTCTGAAACAAAGAAGGCAACCGGAGGATTCATGTCAGATATTTTTGCGCCATTAAAAACGATGTTAACGGCCACTAAGGCCGCATCGCTGTGCCATTCCGCGGTGGCTTTATCTATAGCTTCAGCCAAACGAGCGGAAAACGCGGCGTCGCGTTCCGACGGATTTTGTAGCTGGAAGTCTGAAAACGAGGTTTTTGTCTCGACGTGTTTCCGAGTATATAAAATCCCGTACGTAACAAGCGCGACCAGAATAACAATTAAAAAAAGGTAGACCGGTCGTTTATATTTCATACCCTTAGGCAAAATGGGCAAAGGCTCGGTTTGCTTCCGCCATCCGATGGACATCTTCTTTTTTCTTAATCGCGTCGCCTTGGTTTTCGGCGGCTGCAGTAATTTCCTCGGCGAGCCGTTCAGACATCGGCTTTCCCTTTTTCGCTTTGGCAGCGCCGATGATCCAGTTCATAGCCAGATACATTTTCCGGTCGCCGCGCACCTCCATCGGGATCTGATAGTTGGCACCACCGATCCGTCGCGATTTTACTTCCAAGAGGGGTGTTACATTCCTGATCGCGAGATCGAAAACGTCCAGCGGGTCTTTCTTGGTCTGCCGGGAAATCGCTTCAAACATATCGTAAACGATCCCTTGGGCAACGGTTTTCTTACCGCGCTCCATGACGTGATTCACAAATTTCGAAATCGTCAAGTTATTGAATTTCGGATCCGGTAAGAGTATCTTTTTTGGAGCTCGTTTTGATCGCATAATATGTTACAATTTAGGATTTTTCACGTTTCGCACCGTAGAGGCTTCGGCCCTGTTTCCGACCTTCCACGCCCAGGGTATCGTACACGCCGCGGATGACGTGATAACGGACGCCCGGCAGATCTTTCACGCGTCCGCCGCGCAGCAGAACAATCGAGTGTTCTTGAAGATTGTGGCCAATCCCAGGGATATAGGCCGTCACCTCCATGCCGTTCGAGAGCTTCACACGGGCAATTTTCCGCAAGGCCGAGTTCGGCTTTTTTGGCGTCATGGTGGTCACTTTAACGCACACCCCGCGTTTAAACGGACTCCCCTTCGGTAAATCCGCCCGTCGGCGCTTTAAGGCATTTAAAACGCTCCGCAGGGCCGGCGTCTTTGACTTTTTGCTAATGGTTTTTCGTCCTTTTCGGACAAGCTGGTGAATTGTTGGCATCGAGACCTTTTAAAATTCGTTAACAAGAATTTCCCCCACAGAATACCACGCGTTTCAGCGCGCGTCAACCCTGAACTCCGGCCGGCGCCGATCGTCGATCAAATGCGCCGCGCCAGGCAGACTTGAATTACCGAAGCAAGCTGTAAATTATTAGATAATGAGGAGGTGGGAAAGATTGCGGAAATAATCAAAAATCGGGGTGAAAATGCCTTGCCCAAAGAAGAGCAGCGCCAAGAGGACCCACGGACCATACTGCTCAAGGAATATCCGTACATTTTCCAGCGATTTCGGCAAGATGGCAAAAAGGACTTTTGAACCATCGAGCGGCGGGATAGGAAAAAGATTAAACACGAGCAAAATGACATTCACCTGGACGAGATTATAGAGAAAGAGTGACAGGAGGTTGCTATCACCGAGGACCGGCAGCAAAAATCGAAGCGTTAGACCAAACACGAAAATCATGAGAAGGTTTGAAAACGGGCCGGCCGCTCCAACGAGAGCCGGGCCATATTGACGGTTGCGGAGGTTATTCGGATTAAAGGGTACAGGCTTACCATAGCCAAAACCGAGGAACAACAGCATGGCGCTGCCGAGCGGATCCAGGTGGGCGAGCGGATTTAAGGTGAGCCGGCCGGCGTATTGCGCCGTCCGATCGCCCTGCAGATAAGCTGCCCAGGCGTGGAAGAACTCGTGCACGCTGATACCGACAACGATCGCGAATAACCAGGTGATGAAGTAGCTTGGGTTTTGAAATAAATATTGGATGAGCATGAGACTTGATTATTTATAGCCGATGTGATATTCTGACGGTTGATTATATTGCTAAACAAATTCCGTATGTCTCGATCATGTGATCTCTGCCACCGCGGCTCCACAGTCTCGGTTTCGCGCAGTCATTCAAACATTGCCACCAAACGGCGAAAGTTCATCAATCTTCAGACGCGTGTTATTGACGGTCAGCGCTTGTCCGTTTGTTCCAGCTGTCTGAAAACCCAGACAAAAAAAGCGCACTAACGGTTTTGCCTCCAGCTGTCCGGGGTATGGCGCAGTTGGCTAGCGCGCATGCATGGGGTGCATGAGGTCGTGGGTTCGAGTCCCACTACCCCGACCAATTGGACAATCGCGTACAAAAACCTATTCCTAGTATATCATGATATCGCCGGGGGACAAACCGGCGTAAAAAACCTGTCCGTTGCCGGCCAGATTTTTTATTTCATCCAGATATTGACGTATTCTGGTCAGGGGAGAATTTGAGCAACTTGCTTGATTAACGCCACGACCACCGGCGGCGGCAACAAGCTGTATGATTTCTTCCCGTCATCGTCAGCCGCGGTGTACGGCTCTTCGGTTATGTTCACGTGCTGCGAGGCAGCGTCATAGCGATAGGCATAGGCGGGCGTAATCTCATAATCGTCAACGTACTCGCGCGCTTGATCAACGGGCAACGAGTTTCGCAGGTACACCTTTGGTACGCCCTGCAAACCCAGGAGCGACCGCATGACCTGATCATCAATGGTAATCCGCTCCCGGATCGATTCGATACCCTGGCTGTCCCCTTCTTTCGGTATCATCCGAGCCTGGTTACAGCTGGGCGTATCACACATCAGATAGAATTCTTTCGTGGCCACGTCATAGCCGACGTTCTTGGTGCGGAGGAGTCGGATGTTCCGCGGCGTCTTGCAGATCGGACAAATCACCCGGTACTTCATTCGTTCATCAATGACCGCCTCTGGCAAATCGATGAAGACAAAGAAGTCCGGGTCGTCGCGATAGCCCATCAAGGCGCGGAAAAAGAGGGAGAGCGAAACCTGATCCATATTGCGTGGAAAACCGTCGATGAAGACAGCTTTGTGCTCGAGGTGGTCGATTTCAATCTCGAGCAAGGCGAGGATCGCTTCGGTTGGGAGCAGCTTCTGCTGCGAGCGCGATAAGATTGTTTCGACGACTTCTTCGATCGTGATAAACCCCCGATACCGCCGACGCATCTCGGCAACCAGCGCATCTTTTTTGGCCGGGTCGCGCAGGTCCTGGTCGGCCTTGCGGATGACGTCACCGATGGACACGTGCGCCAAATGTTCGTGGCCGATCGCTTCCATAAAAAGTTTCGAGTAGGTACCCTTGCCGGAATTCTTTTTCCCAAGCAAAAAACTCACAAACGTGCCGTCATGGAGATAGTCGCGGATCTTCTCGATCTCGGGGCCGACCTTGGCTTCAAAATATTTCCGCCGTTCGACCGGATCCTCGAGATTAAATTTCGTCGTTAACCCTTCAACCTTCGTTTTGACAAATGGAAACTGGAAATCTTTCATAATGCCCTGCTTGTATAAAATAATTTATGAATAATTATTTCGATAAAAATAACTCGACCAATTTAGGCCGGGCTTCCACTGACGCACCGGTTTTATTTTTCAAAAAAGGTTCTCACCTTATCAACAACTTCCTGAGGCGTGTGATTCGCTTTGATAAAATAATCATCGGCGCCAAGCTGTTTGCCCTTTTTGATATCTTCATCTTGGCCTAGATTTGTCAAAAGTATGACTGGCAATTTTTTCAGGGCCGCGTCCTGTTTGAGCTTTTTGAGGACCACAAATCCGTCCAGTTTCGGCATGATAATATCGAGCAGAATAATGTCGGGATTTACCGTTGTCGCTTTTTCCAGTCCCTCTTCCCCGTCAAAAGCCTGGATCAGATCAAAGCCTTCTTTCGTAAATTTCGTCGCGTACATCGAAGAAAGCATTTTTTCATCCTCAATCAGGAGGACTTTCTTTCTATTCTGTTTATTCGGTGCCATTGTCGAATACCATTAATTGTGATTCGTTTTTTAGTATACCACGAGTAAAATGATTTGGCAATAGGATTAGCCGACTGGATATTGCCGATGCCACGACGTCGCCGCCTGATAGGTTCGGGCAACCTGATAGAGTCGGTGCTCTTGAAAATGAGGCCCGATCAGCTGCAAACCAATCGGTAATCCGTCGCTGAATCCGGCCGGGATCGAAATAGCTGGCAGACCGACAATGTTTGCAGACACGGTAAATATGTCAGCGAGATACATCTGCAGCGGATCTTCTTTCCGCTCGCCGATGACGAACGGTACGGTTGGCGAAGTGGGAGTTACCAGGCAATCAACCGTTTTGAATATGTCTTTATACTCCTGGATGATAACACTCCTGACTTTTTGCGCTTTGAGATAATATTTATCATAATACCCTGACGATAATACGTAGGTCCCGAGAATAATCCGGCGTTTCGGCTCCGGCCCGAATCCAGCCGCTCGCGTCTTCCGGTATATATCAATGAGATCCTTTGCCTCATCGCCGAGCGACAGACCGTAGCGGATCCCGTCATATCGAGCCAAATTCGACGACGCTTCCGCCGGCATGATCAGATAGTACACGGCCAGCGCATCCGGTGTATGGGGCAATGATACGTCGACAATCGTAAAGCCGAGGCCGCGGAGGTCCTCAATCGCCTTTCGGATCGCCGTTTCAACCGCCGGATCCAAACCGTCAATAAAATACTCTTTCGGAATGCCCAGCCGCAACCCCTTCGGTACGTCTTTGAGGCTTTCCTTGAGGTCAAAAATCGTTTTTGACACGCTGGTCGAATCCAATGAGTCATGGCCAGCGATGGTTTCGAGGATGAGCGCGCTATCCTCAACCGTTCGGGCAAAAATGCCGACCTGATCAAGCGACGAGGCCATGGCGATTAGACCGTAGCGTGACACCCGTCCATAGGTGGGCTTCAGTCCAACGAGATTGCAAAAACCAGCAGGTTGTCGGACCGAGCTGCCGGTGTCTGTTCCCAAGGCGGAGAGACACATGCCGCTCGCCAGCGCCGCCGCTGAGCCGGATGACGAACCGCCCGGCACGCGTTCGGTATTCCAGGGATTACGGGTCGGCCCATAGGCTGACCATTCACCGGATGAACCCATGGCGAACTCGTCACAGTTCGTCTTGCCGACCATGATCGCGCCGGCATCAAACAGCCGCTGAACCGCAGTGGCGGTATAGGGTGGTATGTACTGTTCGAGTATCTTCGAGCCGGCGGTCGTACGGACGCCACGGGTTGCCAGGACGTCCTTTACTGCCAAAGGCAGCCCGGCCAATGGCGACAGCTGATCGCCCCGGAGTCGTTTCGCGTCGATCTCGTCTGCCTGCGCCAGGGCGGTTTCGGCCGTTACTGTTAAAAAGGCGTTCAGCTTGGGATTCAGCGCCGAAATCCGATCAAGGCTCGCTTGGATAAGCTCATGACTTGAATATTTTTTCTCGGCTAAACCGCGCCGCGCTTCTTCGATTGTTAAATACAAAGAATCCATGGAACCAACGTTTAAAAAACTGACTTGACTTTATAGTTCTTGCCTTCGATCGCCGGAGCCTCCTTCAATATCTCCGCCTGTCTGCCTTCGTCGTGCACGCTGTCGTTCCGGGTGACGGTAACCAGACCGGTCGCATGCGCGGTCGGCGCGGCTTCATGCGTATCAACCTGGTTAAGTTTTTCCACATACGCTAAGATCGAGGCCAGCTGACCTTCAAAACGCTTTTTCTCTTCTTCGGACAGTTCCAGGCGGGCCAGGGCGGCCAGGTGGTCAATGTCACGAGTATTAAAATCTGTCATAGATACGTAAAGCATAGCATTTTCTCGCCGCCGGTACAACAGAATTTCAGATCCAACAGAGAGATCGCAAGAGGACCGTTCACCCAATAGCCTTTTCTGACGACGCAACACTATGCCTGTCTTGGATCGACGTGATGAAGCTCCTTTTTCTTTTTAGAAAATCACCGATATTAAAAAAGATGAGCCACTCTCGTCATCGTTTAATTATCGACTTTGCTAGCGAAGAATCTTCAGAAACTCTTCCTCAGTGAGGATTGAGACGTTCAGTTTCTTAGCCTTCTCGAGTTTTGAACCCGGCTCCGAGCCAGCCACCACATAATCGGTCTTGGCGCTGACCGAGCCGGACACGTCGCCGCCGGCCAGGCGGATTTTCTTTTTCGCCTCTTCGCGCGTCAGGCTGTGCAGCGAACCGGTCAGGACGAACGTTTTACCGGCCAGCGCTCGCGATTGCCGTTTTTCTGATTGTATCTGGACACCGTTGGTCTGGAGTTTTTTGACCAATTGACGATGCTCGGGTTGACGAAAATATTCAATAACACTGTCGGCCATGACGTCGCCGATTTCATGGACAGCGGTGAGCTCGTCGCGGCGGACGTTCATCAATTTTTCGATCGAACCGAAATGTTGGGCCAAGTCAACAGCCGTTTCTTCGCCGACGTGACGAATGCCCAGGGCATAAATAAATCGGGACAGCTCAATATTCTTGCTTCGCGCCACCGCCGCTACCAAATTCGCCGCTGACTTTTCGGCAAAGCGTTCGAGCGGTTCCAGATCGCGTACGCTGAGCGAAAAAATATCGGCTTGATCGCGTATCAACCCCTGTTCCCATAATTGATCAATGATTTTTGGGCCCAAACCATCGATGTCAAAAGCCGGACGGGACACAAAATGATAGAGTCCTTCCTTGGACTGGGCGTAGCATTTCTTGTTTGTGCAATAATAGGCTGCTTCCCCGGGGCGCCGGATGACGGGCGATCCGCAGACCGGACAGGTCTTGGGAAAATGAAATACCCGTTCGCGGCCAGTTCGTAGAGCCGGCAAGACCTTCACGATATCGGGGATAACGTCACCGGCTTTCTGAATAATCACCGTGTCGCCGATCCGGACGTCTAACCGCCTGATTTCGTCTTCGTTGTGCAGGGTCGCCCGAGAGATGGTTGAACCAGCGACCCGAACGGGCTTCAGCCAGGCCACCGGCGTCAGCGCGCCTGTCCGGCCAACTTGGACCTGAATGTCCTCAACGATGGTCGTGGCCTGTTCGGCCGGATATTTAAAGGCGATGGCCCCGCGCGGCGCCTTACCAACAATACCGAGGCGTCGAAAAACCGCCAGATCGTTTACGTTTACCACAATGCCGTCGATTTGATACGGCAGCGCGGCGCGTTTTTTCTCAATCCGTTGATAAAAGCGGATCACCGCACTTCGGTCGGCGCACGGAGCGTTTTCCGGATTATCCTTGAAACCGAGCGCCCTGATCAGCGCGTGGCTGTCGGCATGTTTTGCCTGCCCGACATCAGTCACGAGATCATAGGCGTAGAAATCAAGCTTCCGGGCAGCCGTAATCTTCGGATCAAGCTGGCGGATCGACCCGGCGGCCGCATTCCGCGGATTGGCAAACAACGGTTCGTGATTTTTTTTCTGCCGGGTGTTAAGCTGATCAAATACCTCTTTTGACATAAACACTTCGCCGCGGACTTCAATTTCCTGGTTCGCCCGGGCACGATATTTTTCGGGCAATCGGTTGATTTCAAGCCGGAGCGGTATGGCTTCGATGGTTTTCAAATTTTGGGTTACGTCTTCGCCGACCAAACCGTTTCCGCGCGTGGCGCCGCGGACGAATACACCGTCCCGGTAGCGCAACGAAACAGCCAAACCGTCCATTTTCACCTCGGCGTAATAATCAAGCGTGCTTCCGTCTGGCAATAGTTTGAGCGCCCGTTCCTCCCAGGCGACGAACTCGTCTTCAGAAAACGCATCGTTCAACGACAACATCGGGACCGAATGACGCACCTTATTAAACTCCTTCAACGGCTCACCGGCCACCCGCTGGCTCGGCGAATCGGGCGTGATCAAATCCGGATATTGCCGTTCGAGCTCGTCGAGTTCGTGCTTCAACGAATCGAGAGCCGCATCGGATATCTCGCTCCGATCAAGTACGTGATACAAATATCGGTGACGGTTGATTTCCGCCCGGAGTTTTTCTAATCTCTTTTTTGCTTCGCTTTTTGAGCGCATACGAAAAAAGCTTTTTCGGCTTATCAATTAACAGGTAATCCGGCATTCTTATTCGGTCTTTTCGAGTGGTTGATCAGAAAAGAGAACATAGGAAAATAGACCGGATACGGGCATAGTCCACTGAACGTCAGCCCGCAGCGCTTGGGTGGCTGAACGGCTGCTGCCGGTCGGGTAAGTTCCATTGGCTATGATCTTTACCTGGCTGGGAATTTCTATTGGAGTTTGATTAAGATCAAAGATAGACAGCGTTAAGTTCGTCGCCGGCCCGTCAAAAGCGCGCAATTGAACCCGGTAACTGGTTGGATTGCCGCAGGTAAGCGGCGTGTCCAGGTTTAGATAGGTCGTGCCGTCACATTGGACGCCGAACACCTTGGTCGTTTCCGGACAGAATCCATCTGTGACCGACCAGCCCGACCAGGTAATTTCGAGGTTAGTTCCAGTGCCATATTCTTGATATGCGCAGCGTATTTTGTATGGCGGATTGCCGGTTGGTTCCGGATTGTAGAGATCGAGAAAGACAGACTCATCTTGACGTAAGCTCACCGTGATGCTCTGGTTCTCACCGGTTGCTTGCCGCGCCCACGTTGCCGACGTGTCTTCGAGGGTACCGGCGTTCGTCTGATTGAGCAGGGTGACGGTTTCATCAATTGTCATCCCGGTACGACGGGCCTCGCGAACGATCCACGTGCTTTGCTCAATCGCCGATTCAGCCGCATAGAACGCTTTCATGGCGTTGTTTATACCCTTCGTTGTTCCCACCTCGTTGATAATCAAAATCGACAGGGTCGTGGCCACCGCCGAAACAGCGCCCATAATCAGGATGGCGAGAACAAGACTGATGCCGGTTTGGTTTTTCTGTGCCATAGCGGTTACCGTTTATATGTACGCACGGCCACGGTTGTTTGCAGCTCGACTTTCGCAAAACCTTGGCCGCGGTTGGTCGCGTTTAAAACAATCGTCACGCGGGGCTGCTGGTCTTCTAATTCGCAAATGTTGTTGATACACATCCCCGGATCTTTCACCGGTATCACGTTCGGATCGCACTGGCTACTGTCGGTACAAGAAAAGACATAGTAGGGATCAGAGACGGGCCGGACATAAAATTTGATCGCATCAATTCGAATATCCGTACTGCTCAGCGGCGATGCCACCATGCCATCATCGGCCACGAGCTGTCCGGTAATCGGATCGCCCCCGGCCTCTTGGGTTATCCGGAAATTATAGTTATCCCCGCTTCCGGTTGTTACCCAGAGGTTGTCCTGGACGGAGTTGAGTACGCCGCCAGTATAGTGCGTGTCGTAATCGATGTAGCCGAGCCGTATTTCCCGAGCGAGCACCTCAAGCGCATCGCGCGCCGAACTAATGACTTTTTGTTCCGCCCGAATCGAACGCTGGTTCTGCAAGGCATTCACCAATACCGTCATTGAGACTGACATGGAAATGCCAAAAAGCCCAACCACGACGATCATTTCGACTAAGCTCAATCCTTTTTTATCGCGAAGCCAGCGCATCTTATTTCCAATTATATATTTTCTCTTCTTGTTCATACGATCGTTCAATCCCCGACTCGATCCATTTTACCGTGGCCTTTATCTGGATGCCGATTTTCGTTTTTGCCGGGACCGTCGTTTCACAACTGAAGCCATTTTCTACCATTGATTCAACTCCGTTGAGGATGCAAATAGGCTTTGTCGACATGGCGAGCCGGAAACCACTCTCGGTCAACCCTGGCGGATTCGCCTGCGTATATTGATTGTAGACTCTCCAAGAACCATGGTCGACAAAGTACGTTTTTAATTGCACTGGGTTATCAGTAAAATTATAGGTCGAATCATAGAAGATGGTCCATTTCATATAATCGGCCAGCGCCGGATCGTCCTGAAAATTTATTATTCCCGTATAGATCATCCCGTTTCCAGAGAGGTTTTGGTCCCATAAACCTGGGTCGAGACTGCCTGATTCAATCTCAAGCCAATTTGAGTCGCGCTGGACGCGCACCACTTCGATTGCCTGCCGGGCTAGGTTACCGGCCGCCAGCTGATACTTGCTCGTCCGGGCGCCGGTGATGCTTGAGATAATCAGGGCCAACGCCGATATCAAGCCAACCGTAATGACAAAGATCGCCACGACAACCTCCAGCAGCGTCACGCCAGCCTGGTTTTTTCTGGTCATTAGCCCCATCATGAGCCCTCCTCCACGGTCGCGCCGCCAAGCGAGCCGCCGTTGAACCGCACGATTTTTGATCGGTTGGCTTGCACGTGCGTGATGGTGATTTTTACCTCAATCGGACCGGTGTCAAAAATACTCGAATCATCCGGTGGGATGCCGCCGACGCTCGTGCCCATCGCTTTTAAATCAGATGAGGGCGCAAAAAAACCGAAATCAATGCGGCCGAAGGATTCCCGCAAATTGCTTATTTCAACATTTGTAATCTGTGTATTTGACGCCAGAGTAAAATTATCAATCTGGATATCTGGCCCAGTCGGTGCCGGCTCGAAGTAAAAATCATCACCGGTGGTGCCAAAATCAGCGTAGAGTGTGTACTGATCTGTCGAACCGGCGGTCAGATCGATCATTAAACCATAGGCGCGCGGTACGCTTCCACCCTCGCTCCGTCCCGCCCGAGTGTAGCCTTGTATTTTTCTGATATTACTGGCCAGTTCCGACGCACTCCGTTCAAGATCGGACGACTGACGATTTCGTAAAAATGCCACGACGCCAACGGTCGTTAAGATGCCAATGATCGCAACGACGGAAATCATTTCGATAAGCGTGAAGCCCTTTTTCCCGAACAATTTCATCATTGCTAATTATACACTATGATAAGAATTTTACATACCAGGCGATAATATCACCACCCCAAATAAAGGTCAGAAACGTGACTGCGCTTAAAAATACGCCAAACGGCAAACGGCTCTGCCAATTCTTGCGCTGGCTCGCCACTAAGGCAAGGCCGACCAGCGAACCGACGAAATAACTGATAAACATCGCCACCAGTAATTTGTCCCACCCGAGCATCAAGCCCATGACCGCGCCGAGACGGATATCGCCGCCGCCGATCCATTTCCCGCGTGAGGCGAGGTATTGGAGCAGAAAAAACGCGCCGCCGGCAAGACCGCCGATCAGGATTTTGACCGGATTCACGCCGAGCAAAAGACTGCCGAGCAGGCCAACGACGGCGGCCGGCAGCATGACCCGATCAAGAATCAAATAATGCTTGAGATCGAAAACAAAAACAATGATCAGGAAAGCGGTCTCAACCGCGTAGACGAAAAAGGCGTCGGTAAAACCATACACCAGAAACAACGCAACGAAGGCGAGACCGGCCGCCAGTTCGACCAGCGGATATTGCCATGATATTTTCTTACCGCAGTCACGGCACTTGCCACGTAAGAGAAAAAAGCTGGCTAGTGGTACGAGATCCTTGGCCCGAATCGTTGCCCGACATTTCGGACAATACGACCGCCCGCGCAAAAAACCTTCCTGCGTATGGAGGCGCCAAATGACCGCGTTCAAAAAGCTCCCGATGCTGATCCCGACGATGAAGACGATGAGGGTGGTGAGAACAATCATTGACGTTGTTTATTTTTCAGATTCGCAAACGAGCGGAAGCCGGCTTCAAGAAAAATCTACCCGCCTAGCGTATCCCGTCGGCGGTAATCGTGTGCCTCCCTTTTACCAAGCCTGGGTGGTCAAGCTCAAGCTGGAATGTAACTTCGTAATTCGTCGCGCTTGGCACTTGAGTAACAACATACTCCCGTTTTCCCGGGTCGACGAGTTCGTTTATCTCCCGATAATAGGTACGCAGGTTGCAGAGCCGGATGGAAACGCCTGTTTTGTCGCAGCCGTGATCAGCCGCCGCTGCATAGCCTCGATCGTGCAGATACATCCGTTCAAACGCGCCACGGATGATCAACGCATCCGCGATCCGCTGAAGATCTCGGGCGCGCGCTTGTTCATAGCGAACACGTAAAAAAAGCACGGTGAGGATACCCGCGATGATTACACAGTACACCACGAGCCGTACTTTCAGCGATCCTGGATGAGGCCATGCCATGAGAATATTATACCAAACTTATTAATATTTGTCACACCGGACTTAGGAACAATTTAATTAAATACCAATACCTCTGTGCTTCGGTACACATAGGAACGATGTATTTGATGAGCGCACCCTCGAAAGGGTTCGCTCGGTGGAATTGATGGGATCTGGACGCACCGAGCGTATGTTTTCCAACATGCGCTCGGTCCTTCGAAACATTTTGAGTACCCGACCACGGAGGGTCAGGATTTTAAGATGCCTATACAACCCGCAGGGTTTGCACTGGTGCTTTTTGGCAAATGAAAAAGCATGGATTTCTCCATGCGTGCGAATTCTGGTGGTCTGCCCGAACCCCCAGCCTACCTGACGATGAGCAACTTCTTGACCGTCTGGCAGGCGGACGAACGGATCGCGCCGAAATACACCCCCTGCCCGGCCGTTTCACCGAGCTGATCACGGCCGTCCCAGGTCCAGTGGTGCTGTTCGCCGGCCGTCAGCCTCACCTCCGGGTATGAACGTACCAGCCGGCCGTCAACCGAATAGATGGTCAGGGCGTACTGGCCGGTGGCCGGAACGCTCAGCTCGAATAGCGCCGATAGCTGGGTTGGATTCGGCGACACGGAAAGCGTCGGGCTGACCCGCGCGCCACCGTCAGCCACGCCGGACACATCCTGCCGAACCAAGTAGATCTGTGTGTTGCCCAGGATTGTGCGCTGGGTGTCGGCCAGCTTGAAGGTAACACAGTTCTGGCCCTCGGGGATGTAGCTGGTCACGTCTCGAGGCGACACCGGCACCAGAACGTTCTCGATCGGCTGGCAGAGCGTGAGAGCAGAGTCAACCACCCCCGCGAATCCCAGCCCGGCATCAACCCCGTCGATGTAGAGCTTGTCGTCGCAGATCCAGTCCGCCAACGCGTACTGTTCGCCCGAGACATAGAACCGATCGTTCGGGCCGCGGCTGATCGTCACCCGTGTCGAGTCGTAGAAGACCGGCACGCCCGGCGGTTGGGATAACGTGTCGGCGTCGGCTGAAAAGCGCGCGTAGAACAGCCGATCAGGCGCGTACCAACGGCAGTCTTCGTACTCATCGCCGTCCAGGCAGTGTTTGCGCATCTTGTGGTAGATGGTGGGGTTGTAGTGACGGCCGTCCTGCCATACGAGGTGGACGTTACCATAGGTATCAGTAGCCAGCGCCGCGCCGCTCAGGGAAAACGGGCCGGTTGCAAGAGTCCGTTCGGGCTCCCACTCCTGTCCGTTCCAGAGTTTGTAGAGAAGCTGCGAATCCCCGCCTCCGCTAGGGTATTGGGTCCAGGCGACGTGAACAATGCCGTAATCGCTGACAGTGATGGTCGGATGCTGCAGTACGAACGACCAGCCAGAGTACACCAGCTCGTCTTCAGCCCACGCTGCCCCATCCCACCGTTTGCAGTAGATTTCTGCAAGGCCGTGGCGGCCGTCAATCCAAGTCAGGTAGCTATTGCCAGATGCATCGGGAGCGAGAGCTGGCGACTCCGCCCCTGGTGTGTCAACGAGAAGCGAATCCGCCGACCAAGACTCTCCATTCCAACGTTTGTAATAGATCTGACGAGGCTGGTTATAGCCCAACCACGTAATCCATGCCACATGCAGATCGCCGTTTGCATCTCCGGTCAAACAGGGATCGATTGAGGTGTAATAGTGCTGATCGTTGAGCTGCTCGGTCAGCATCCACGACGATCCGTCCCAGCGTTTGTAGTAGATGTCCAATCCATACCATACAACATGCACGTTCCCATTGATGTCTGCTGCGATGGAGGCATCCAGTCCCCCTGTCTCATCCTCACTGATCAGATAGACCTGGCTCCATGAAACCCCATCCCATCGCGTATAGTAGATCCCACGCTCTTCCCCGATATTGATGTACCCGTCAAACACAACATGGACATTGCCTTGCGAGTCAACGGCTATCGCCGGACGTTCAAGGCCGTATTGGCTGAAGGCCAACTCCTGGGTCTCCGACCACGCGGTCCCGTCCCAGCGCTTGTAGTTGAGGTGACATCCGTCTCCGGGCAATCCAACCCACACCACATGCACCTCACCATTCTGCCCGCTGGCGATTGCCGGCGAGACACCGATCGAATCGGGTGGGGTAGAAAGGCGCAGGTCCGGCGTCCAGGTCAGCGCCCAGACCGGCGTGGAAACCAGCCCCAGCCCAAAAACGATGAACAGAAAACAGGCCATGGCCGCGAGACGACCGACTTGAGAAGACGATTGAGTCTTCATGGGATTCAGTCCCTCCCTTGGGAAAATGTGAACGATCACGCCATCCGGCTATCGGACGGCGGCTTATGTGTACCATCGTCGTCCCTGGAAGTCAATAATGGCAATTACCCGATTATCTCCTCGATCGCTACCCAATCGACATATTGATACGGCTTTCGTCGATATTTGTCCGGCAACGCCGCTTTGACGGTATTATTTTGGATATAGTGAATCACTGTTTCAAAATATTCGTCGGTATTGATAATCCGGGTGTAAAAGCGTTTTTGCCAAATCGAATCCATAATTCCATCTTCATCTCGTATTTGTCTGATGAAATATGATTTCACCGAATACATGAATTGAGAAATGTTAAACCCCCGAGCGCGGGTCTCCGCGCCCGCGCTCACATGTTTTCCACGACGCGCACCCACGGAGAGGTGCGCTTGGGATGTTTTATAAACCAATAAATGCACGTGGTCCGGCATGATTTGATACGACAAAATGTCATACCCCTTCAATTTCCCGGCCTGGAATATAATATTCGACAACAAGGCGGCATATTTTGTCTCTTCAAAAAACGGGTTATCGCCGCTCGTCCGAAACGTCACAAAATACGGAAATTCGGTTTGATATATTCTCCTTTGTGTCACAATAAAATGACGCGAAATATTTATTTCCCGTCAATATATTTGTGATTCTTCTAAGGTTTATATATTCCCATCAAGCTTGCCAAGACAGAACGTGCCTGCCGCTATCGGTGAACACGTTGGGAGCGCGTTTGGACGCGCATTATTACTTAAAATGCATTCGGTCCCAGGACCAAATTACTCATGACACCATTTTCGCCGCCAGCCGGGGCTGAACCCTCATAGTTCGAGTAGAGAATGTAGTTATCTCGGCTTGTCTTTTTGCAGTACATGTAGCAATCTTCCTCGTCCGCCATTGCCGCCGTACAGGTATCTCCTCGTGGCGGCTCCGGGAGAGCGTTATTCGCGAAATAATTCTTGAATAAGGTGATACCGCCGCAAGACTGATTGAGTAAGCTTATCCAGGTAGCGGTTGCGTCCGGAGCCGACCCTCCTTCATTTATGCACAGCTCAATCGCCGATTGCATTGCCCGCGTGTCTGACCAGCGCTTGGCGTCGCGCGCCTTTTTCTGGGCGTCACGAAAGGCCAAAATACCGAGCGACGCTAAAAGGCCAATAATGGCAATTACAACTAATAACTCAATGAGCGTAAAGCCGGGAAAGCGTTTCCTATCGATTATACCAAATATCATCATATGGGTATTATACCATGAGACGGGATTGCCACAAAAACGGTAAAGCAAAAAGGGGGATCATCCCCTTTTTGCTCGCATGTGTTATGCATTTATTTTCCGAGACAGAATACAGAATCTGCACCCGCAGCCCCATCCAGACACTCCGTTCCAGTCAAATTTACTCCTGGGGCAGCATTGTTACTGTTTACACATTCAGCGACCAGGTAAGCGGTGTTTGAATCCATGTCACCGCCGATTGGTCCGGCCTTTTCGATCTTGTTCGCCATTAACAAGTAGCCGTTTGTATTGGCACAATAGGCGTAGCAATCACCGTTCATCCAAGTAGAACAGCCTGTCTGCGGTGGTGTTGGCGGGGTAGAACTGGCAAGATATGTACCGATGGTATAGGTGGCCGAGCCACACTGCGCTGTTGGCAGCGCCGCCCAAGTGGCTGGCTTCGCTGGCACAGTGCCCCCATCGTTGATACATAGCTCTATAGCTGATTGCAATGTTCGCATATCGGCTTCACGTTTCGCGTTTCGGGCCTTTTGTTGTGCGCCGCCCAAGGCCACGAGAGCCAAGGAAGCGAGCAACCCGATGATCGCGATAACCACGAGCAACTCGATCAAAGTAAAACCTTTTTTGTTTTTCATTTGTTCACCCCCTTTCGTTGAGGCCTTTAGGCCACTCTAGAACCAGCCTAAAAGCATGATGGTAAATTATGATAAATCGACCTATATCCGTTATTATTACCACTCACTGTTCTTCATTATAGCACAATTATTGGAAAAGGGCAATGTCAAATTTAGCCAATGCAACTATTATATTGCCGACGACAGGTTATACATGGGTAACAATATGGCCATGACCAGTACGGCGACGCCGACTGCCAGAAGCAGCATGATCACCGGCTCCATCAACGAGACGAGATTGCGGATGAGGTTATCCACCTCTTTTGAATAAAAATCTGACAATTTCGACAAAATCACATCGAGCTTCCCGGTCTGCTCGCCCACCGTCATCATTTGTGTCAGCATCGGCGGAACATCCCGGCTCTTGGCAAAAAGCGTGGCGATCGAGCTGCCGTCTTCAATAACGGCAATGGTATCAAGGGTTAATTCCTTATAGACGCTATTACCCACAATATCAGCCACGATTTCCAGCGTCCGGGACAGCGGAATGCCGCCCATGATGAGTGTGGCAATGCTCCGCGTAAAACGGGTTAAATATATTTTCTGGAACAAATTGCCAAAAATCGGCATGCGTATTTTCATCGCATCCAATTGCCGCCGGCCAGCGCTGGTACGGGTAATCACGCGGTAGAGAAAACCGAGGCCAATCAGTATCAAGATTAGCAGCCACCAGTCCTGTTTCAGAAATTTGCTCATATTGATCATGAGCTTCGTCGACCAGGGAAGCTTGGTCCCGCTATCTTCCAATACAGAAGTCAGTTTTGGTATGACATAGATCATCATCACGACACCGACGCCGACGATGGCCGTCAGGATGAAGGCCGGGTAGATCATCGCGCCCTTGATCCGGCTATTGAGATCATAATCCTTTTCCAGCTGGTCAGCGAGGTAATTCAGGGTTTCGTCGAGCTTGCCCGTTGTTTCGCCCGATCGAATCATGTGGACAAAAAATTCTGAGTACACTTGCGGGTACCGGCTCAGCGCGGTTGAGAGTTTTGCCCCGCCGTCGACCTCGTCGGCAATCTCCGAGATAATGATTTTAAAAGCAACTGTCTTGGTTTGTTTCACGAGGATCCGGAGCGCCTGGACGATCGGTACGGCCGTGTTGATCATGACCGCGAGCTGCCGCGAAAAGATCACGACTTCCCGCATGGGGACGCGATTCAGAAACCCGAGCGAGCTCTGAAAGAGGACGGCTTTTCGACGCGGCGCGAGATTTAAAATTATATACCGCCGCTCGGTCAAAAGTTCGGCCGCCACGTTTTCAGTCGGCGCCTCGATCACGCCGGAAACGGTGTTGCCCTGGTAGTCTTTGGCTCGATAATCGAAAATTGCCATAGGTTATATACGAATCATCATTTTGAGACCGTTCTTGTCGACGGCATGGGCGAGGGCGTCTTCCATCAAGACCTCGCCCGCCTTCACGAGATCGGCCAGCGCCCGGTCAAGCGAGATCATTCCCTCTTCCCGCGACGTTTGGAGTATTGTATTGAGCTGATAAATAGAGCCTTCTTTCATGATCGCCTTGACGGCCGGCGTGGGAACGAGTATTTCCGCCGCGGCCACCTTCCCGCCGCCGACGCGGGGCAATAAACGCTGGCTGATCACCCCTTCGAGCGCGTCAGCCAATTGGAGCCGTATTTGCTCGTGTTTTTGATCCGGAAAGCTATTAATAATCCGCTCAATCGTCTTGTAGGCTGAGTCGGTATTCATCGACGAAAAAACCAGCCGGCCCGACTCAACAACCGTGAAGACCAGCTCCATGATCTCTGGCGTTTCCATTTCGGAAATCATCACCACATTCATGTCCTCTTGCGGGATATTGAAGAGCGCTTTCTGGATGCTCTGGGTATCCCGGCCGACTTCGCGCTGTTCGACGATGCTCTTATTATTCGTGAAAAGATACTCGATCGGCCGCTCAATGGAAATAATGTATTCCGACCGGCTCTGATTGATGGCGTCAACGAGCGAAGCCAGCGTCGTTGTCTTGCCGGAACCGAAGGGGCCGGTCACCAGTACCAAGCCTTTCTTCAACTGCGTAAACCGTTCGACGATCGAAGGCAGACCGAGCTCGTGGAGTGTCGGCACGACGGTCGGGATATAGCGCAAGGAGACGGAGAGATAGCCTTTCTGATAAAAAATACTGACCTTAAAACGTGCCCGCTCTTCGAAGGAATAGGTGAAGACGATTTCTTTTTCCGCCTCGAGCTCGGCTTTTTGGTCAGCGTTTAAAAACGATAAAGCGATTTTTTCGATCCGGTCGGGCGTCATGATGCCTTCGCTCTCGATCGGCAGAAGCTTCTCATCGACCCGAAGAATCGGCGGGTTACCGACAGACAAATGCAAAGCCGAGGCCTTGTATTCGGCCACTTGGCTGAGTAGTTTTGATAAACCGAGTTGAGTGGTTGTGTCTGGCATGGTTTTAGCGTCGGTATTTACGCAATACGACTTTCACTTTTTCGATGACTTCGGACGGCATGAAATGCGCTTTGATGAGATAATCTTCAATCTGGTATTTCCTGGCCTTGTCGATCGACTCTTGCTGATTCAAGTTCGTCAAAAGTATGACTGGAATCTTGGCGAGGGCCGGGCTCTTCTTTAACGCCTTGAGCACGCCGTAGCCGTCAAGCTTTGGCAGCATCAGATCAAGCAAGATTAGATCGGGCTTTTGTTTCCGAGCATACTCCAAGCCCATCTCCCCGTCCGTTGCCAGCAGGACATCGAAGTTTTCGAGAGCAAGTTTGGCAATATACATTCCGGAAATAAAGGTGTCGTCCTCGACAAGTAGGATTTTTCGTTTGCCTCGACTCGGACTCTCTTTTTTCGCTGTTTTCTCGCTCGATGCCATACGGATGAACGTTATTCTTTGGTTACTTTCATTATTTCTTCAATCGTGGTCAGCCCCTGGATCGCCTTGATAAAACCGTCCTGGAGCATTGAGTGCATCCCCTGCCGCCGAAATTCTTCTTTGATTTTATCCTGATCGGATCCGGCCAAAACAATACGTTTTAATTCCTCGGTTATTTCGAGCACTTCAGCCAAGGCAACGCGGCCCTTGTAGCCAGTATTTTCGCAGCGGGCGCAGCCCTTCCCTCGATAAAACTTCATCGGCTTGGCCAGCTTGAAGTTCTTCGGCAGCGCGTCTTTCGGCAAGAGCGACAACGACCGGAAGGCTTCATCCTCATACCGTTTCGGCAGCGCCATTTCCTCTTTGCAATGGTCGCAGAGGCGCCGGACCAAACGCTGGGCCATGACCAGGTTGAGTGATGAGGTTAAAAGGAAGGGTTCAATTTTCATATCGACCAAGCGCGGGATGGCTCCAAAGGCATCATTGGTATGCAGGGTCGAGAGTACGATATGGCCCGTCAAGCTGGCGTGGACGGCCAATTCGGCGGTTTCACTGTCGCGGATCTCACCAACCATGATGATGTCGGGGTCCTGACGCAGGATAGACCGTAGGCCGCGCGCGAAGGTCAGACCGACTTCGGGATTTACCTGAGACTGATTGACCCCCTTCTGGTAATACTCGACCGGATCTTCGAGGGTGATGATATTGACGGAATCCTCGTTCAAGATATGCAGCAAGGCATAGAGAGTGGTCGATTTACCGGAACCGGTCGGGCCGGTGATCAGGAACATGCCGTGCGGCCGGTCAATATTCGCGATCATTTTTTCCAAGCTCTTGCCCCAGAAACCAAGCCGCTCCAAATCCAGAACGTTTGACGAGGTATCGAGTATCCGCATCACGACCTTTTCATTCCCGACGACAGGCAGGGTGGAAACACGAAAGTCGACATCGCCGGTTTCAAACTTCTTTCGAAACCGTCCGTCCTGCGGCACGCGCGTTTCGTCGATTTTCAGATTGGCCAATACTTTGATGCGCGCGACGATCGAGGAATGAACCGTCTTTGGTAAAATCAATGAGGTATGCAAAATGCCGTCGATTCGGTACCGGACCCGGGTGTCTTCGGCCAGCGGCTCGATATGGACATCGGAAGCTTTTCCTTCTACCGCGTGCTCCAAAATGACATTGACCATTTTCGCCACCGGGGCCGAACGGACCACTTCCTCAAAGCCTTTTTCGGCAATCTCTACCTTCTCGCCCACCTCGACGCCTAGTTCATTTCCGGCGCCCTCGAGTGCTTCCGCCACTTCTGAGCTCAAGCTTTCATATTGGCGGAGGAGAAATTTGTATGAATTTCCGCTGATGATAAAATATTTGACCTGGTAGTGGTTTTCTCGGGCGATGTATTCAACTGCCTCAATCGCCTTATAGTTGCCTGGATCGACCATCCCGATACTCACCTCTTTGCCGCTCTGCGCGAAACAGATGATTTTATAATTCGTGGCGATTTCTTGAGGAATTACCCGCAACACGTCCGGCGTAACCACGCGACCAAAAAGATCGACCGAAGGCAACGAGTAGGCTTCACCCTTCGCTTGAAGCAGTGCCTCGTCTTTAATTGCCTGAGCATCTTCAATTATCTCAATAACGCTCTTGTTCTTTGAACGAGCGGTGCGCTTCCATTCCTCAATTTGCTCAGCCGTCGCAAGATTACCTTTGATCAGGTAGTCTAAAAAATTGAGTCTGGCGGATGGATTATTCGCGATCGGGTTGTCACCCATGTGTGTACGATGTGTTACTGGGTCGATTGTTTCGGCGCGTCGACAAAGGGATTCGCGCGACCGACTGTGCCGGGCTCGATCGGAAGCGTCATCTTTGGCATTTTCAGTTCCTGCCAACGCGGGTCCTGCAAAACATCGATACCGAGATCGGTGTAGATAGGCACGTCGCGGACGTTGAGGGTTTCGGACGAACCGTCGTCAGTCGTTGTCGAGGTCCCCGGCTTCCAATAATTCTGTACCACCAGTACGGCCGATATCCCAATAAAGGCCACAACAATAATGACCAGAAGGTTTCTCTTTTTTGGGGCGAGTCTTTTTTGTACAAGGGCCATAGTTTAAACCTCCTCCAATTATGACGATGAGAGATAATAGGTTTCGAGATTAAACGATACCGATTGAGCGCCCGGCATATAATTTATGCTGGTTATATTGAACAGACGCATATTGTTTTCCAGGCCTTCGAGTATCTTCTTGTATGCCGTGTAGGTTAAATCATTAACCGACATGTCAACCACCGCGGTGATTTTTCCGATTTGATACGTTTTAACCGCTGACGGTGTCGCCAGGACCGGATTTGTCCCCGTTATCGGGCTGAGCAGGCCCGAGACTCCGCCTTGGCGATTTTGATCAAGATCGCCGCTCGTTGTATTGACATTTGTCGAGACAAGCGTTTGAGGTGTTAGTGAGATGCGCGTGACTGTTACATTTACGCCCTTATTCGTGAGATCTTTACCAATCTGGTCAATCATTACGAAAAGTTCCGGAATTTCCTGGCTGTCTGGCAAAATCTGCTGAAGTTTATCCAGATCGGTTTTTTGAATGCCGCGATAGAGATTGACCATTTTTTGGAGACGATCGAGGTAATTTTGCCGCTCGGTCAGCTGTTTCTTCTTGTTCCCCGAGCTGAGCAATCCTTGATTACGGATCACTTGATATTTCGGCACCAGAAAGGCTAATGAGCCGACAGCGACAATTAACACAACCAAAATGCCTGAAACAAGCTTGTGTTTCTTGAAGAAAAGATAAAGGACTGTTTTACCTAATTGTGATGCGGTTGACATGGTCTTATTCCTCCCCCTCGACACCGGTCGAGCTTACGCTGCTCGCGGTGTCATAAAAGAGACTTTCTAAAACGGTAAACTGAATACCGAATCGGACAAACTCCTTTTCATCGGCGGTTTCGGGAAGCGTCCGTTCCCCGCGGTCGACGCGCACGCTGGTGATAAAATCGGCCGCCTTCGGACCCTCAAAAGCCTTTATCTGCCGAGCAACGGAGCTAAAATCGCGACCGACCGCATTCAGCGAAAACGTAGGATTGCTGCCGCTGGAAAACGACCCAGCAAAACTGTCATACTGGACATCGCTGATCGTGTTTGCTTCGAGCTTGCTGAAGAAATTCGTCCAGTGGATGTGCTTGTCCAAGGCGTCCTTCACTTGGTCGGTGCGCGATTTGAAGAGAATCGCCGCCGACTGTTCTTTTCTGAGAGCGGCAATGCTTTTTTCTACTTCCGCTATCTGTCCCGAGGTTTCTTCGACATCTTTTTGTATCCGGCTTTCATAGAACTGCAGGCCGAAATAGATCGCGGCCACAAACGCCATGGAAATTCCAGTGACAATCGCATACAGTATCAATTTCTTTCTCGGCTCAAGCTCGACCATGAGATCGGCCGGCATAAGGTTGACGTCGAGAAACGACGGTTTCTCTTCAGTCGGCGGTTCTTCGACCGGCAACGCGCGAGGCTGCTTGGATGAAATCACCTTTTCTTCCAGTACCTGACTGTCTGTTTTCTTCACCTTTTCTTTCTGGGCATAGGACGCCCGAAACCGCGCCTCGGCGCTCCCGCCTGGAGGGTTCGGCGTTGAGGCTGGACCCGGCGGATTTGCTGGCTGCGGCCGGCGACCAAACCAGTTTCCAAAAATTCCTGTTTTTGGTTTTGCTGGCGGCTGGCCCGCGTCATAGGCGGCCGGCGTCTCTTTCGGTATCGAGCGAGTCTCGATCGGCCTGGCCGATGGCCGAGACAGGGGTGGCGGTGGTGGCAATTCTGCGCCTGCTGTCGAGACCGTTTTTTTCTTGAATATTCCGCCCAATAAACCACTTTTTACTTTTGCCTCTTGTTCGTTTTCTTTTGGCTCGATCGACGGTTTCGTATATTCTATCCGTTCGGGAGGTTTCTTCGCCTTTTTATTCTTATTCTCATCCCCCTCACCCGTGGTGTCGTCGAGTAGATTGATGTCTACCATAGGTTTTTTATTAATATATTTCTCTCATCGCTAAGCCAATGGCAACGGCCAACTTCGGACCGAGCTCAGCCAAAACCGGCTTCAGCTCTTCCGGATAGGCGACCCGTGCCCAAGGATCGCCGACGTAGACACGCATATTCAAGACTTTAGAAAGATATTCTGGCAACGACGGTAAAAATGCGGAGCCGCCAATTAAAATCACCTTCTCAATCGCCTTGTTCGCGTCGGTCGGCCCGAGCGATTGGTTGTGATAGAGATTAAAACAGTACTTTATTTCGTTGACAATCGAACTGATAACGAATTCGATCGTTTTCGGAATCTGCTGCTGTCCGCCGGATTCGTCCGTCGACATGCCAAAATCACGCTTGAACTGTTCCGCACGTTCCAAGTCGACGTTTAATCCATTCGCAATTGTCCGAGTGATCGTTTCCCCGCCGACATCGATGCTTCGATTCAAGAGCGGGATGCTGTCGCGCATGACGCAGACATTCGTGTTCAGGCCGCCAATATCGACAATCATGACGGCGGATTTATCGTGCCCGATCAATGACCGTTCGAGCGCAAAGGCCTCCGTCTCAAGACCGACGAGCTTGACATTGAGCTCTTTAAATATATTGAGATAGCGCTGAACGAGGTTGCGCGGTGCGGCGGTCAGTAATATGTTTAAATTCTTTCCCGCGGCCGCCGGTTCGCCCGTTTTCTTATTCGCTGGCGCCGGCTCGGCTTTTGGCGCCGCCCCGTCATTCTTCTGTTCGTCGAGCACTTTCCAATCCAATATCATTTCCTCAATCGGCATGGGTACGAATTTTTTCGCTTCCCAGCGGACAGCTGAAACGAGCTCCTTGCGAGACATGTTCGGTAAGCTGATAATCGCGCTAAAGACGGAAAAGCTGGGCAAGGCGGAAATGACGCGATTCGTGCCGACCTTAGCCTGCTTAAATATCTCCTTTATCACCTGGACAGCTTTCGCGTGCGCATCCGGCGAATCGCTTCGAACCACATTAATCGGTTCATCGAGGTACCCGTACGTAGCCAGGCGCGGTTTGCCCTGATCATTCAATAATTCGACAATTTTAATACCGGCAGTGCCGATATCAATGCCGATATAACTCAATCTTTTCGCAAATAGACCCATGTTGGTATTATGGTGGATGTTTATTTTCTACAATTTAAGTATAGCACAAAACTACAAAAAATTCAAGATTTAAACAAAAAGGGCTGATATTCAGCCCTTTTCGATATTATGCTTTGATTTTAGGGAGTGGTAAATGGTCTTTCGGCCGAAATCTTCGTGGCTGTTGAAATGTTCACAAATCCGGGCGGAGGATTGGCTTGAAGAACGCCATTGTTTGTGAAGACCTCGGCGCCTTCCAGGCCAGAATACTTGCGTCCGAAGTCATAGCGATAGGCAATAACCACGCCATACAGCTTGAATTGATCGGTTGACGCATCGGTGTCATACGCCGTATCGAACAAGCCAACATGGCTTAATGGATCGCCCTGGCAGTTCCCGCCGGCATCATCGCAGCCGATGACAGCATAGGCGCCGACTATCTCAGTGACTGAGCCCTTTATTTTTACGTTCCCCTTTACGATGAACCCAGCCGAAGCGAGCTCACTAATGACATCTATCTGGTTGCCAGTTTCTTTCACCGAGATGTTAGCGTCAACAACCAGGTCGCCCTCAATCAAGAAGGTTCCAGAACCGTTTTCATTGTTACCGTTTTCAAGTTCCATTTCCTGATCAATGACGAGGTTGCAGGCTTCATTACTCCGCCCAAAATGATAGATTCCTTTCCGCAATGGGCCTTTTCCATTCGGCGGTATGACAGTGTTTTTTACTTCGCTCCAGTAGATTGATCCATTCGGTTGGCAATCCGGCAACGTGTCTTTGTTAAACTCGATTACACGATCGCTGTAGGGATTACTGCCGGCTGACTTACTCAGCTCTGCATATGGTATTTTTCCGAGCGGATTTCGATAATTATGTTCGGGCGACGGTAATCCGAACGTCGTTTCCGTCCCTTCCCGAATGATCGGAGCAATCCAGCTACTATCAATTCCTGCGCCTTCGGCCGTGCCAATGATATAGGTCGAGTTCATGGCTCCGGCTGGCGCTCCGCCGCCCGGACCAACTGCCCCGCCTGAATAAATATTGCCGTATTGCGTCTGAATCCACGGGTCGAGCGTGGACACATTGCTATAATCCATGAAGCCGAATCCGACCTCATCGACATAGACCTCGGTTAACTCATTATTCAGCTCGCAGTTCACGTTGCTGACCGGCAGACTCGTAATCTGGAACGAGTCAATTTCGATATCAACATCGTTTACCGACGTAAAGCGCAATAGGTTGCCCGGCTCGAGATAGACCTCGTTGGAGAATGTGCAGGTTTTAACAGCTTTTCCGGCGTTATTCAGATCGGCCGAGGTTAATGTATTAATAACATTTCCGTCAGTCGCATTATCGAGAATTTCAACAACAACATTTTCATTCACCGAGGTGTCATAGACCGCCTTAAGTGATAGAAAATAGTTACCAGCCTGGGTGATAGAAGCCGGAAGGTCTTTGGTGAAATATTTCGTTGACGCCCCGGGACCACGGACCTGGCAAGCCCCCCAACCATTAAGTGTTCCACCTCCCAGACCAAAGTCTGCATCCTTGCCGCATAGCTGGCTGGCGGTATTAAAGTTCGGATTGGCTGGACTGTTAATCACCCAGCCGCCGGCAACACAATCATTCGCGCTACTGCACGAGCCGGCCAGCGTCAAGTTATAGGCAGAATCGGTGTCGCCAGAATTGTATGAACCCGGCTGACCGGTGATATCCACTGTTCCGCCGGCAGACCAGGCGTAGCCGTGAAAATTTGCTCCAGTCGCAAGATCACCGTCGATCGATACGCCCCAGATATTACAGGAATCGCAAGATGCACAGGCCGGCACGCATTCGTTTTTTTCGCCCTCGGTCCACTCGCACGGATTATCTTGATCGCAGGCTACTCCGGTACGTGAGCATTTACTATTAATCACGCAGCTCCCACCATTACACGGCGTATCATCATAGCAAGATATGGTCGGCTGATTATCGCATTTTCCACAGCTGGTACAGACATTGCAGGCGTAGCGAGGCGGTGTTGTCATATTAGGAGCGCCATAATCTTGATCGATGATTTCACAAATCTTGCAGGACTTCGCCGTTTCATCACAGGCGTAACAACCCCGGAAACCCGGACCGATCGTTTCGAGAACATCAGCATAATCTTGGGGGGTGGCGCATTGCGTGGCCCCACACATGCCTAACCCGCCCCGGAGACTTACCCAGCCCCAGTCCGTTCCCGACACATCGGTCGGACTCGGCGCCGTACAGGAGTCGCCGTAGACGCCGGTGGATACGGTTTGATGGATCACGTCCCCCGGACGACTAAAGAGCGCCTGGACATAGTTATTTTTTGTCACGATTGCGTCAGGCGATAATTGATCGACGGTATTTTCATCATAGATTGGGTTGGGCGTAGACCAATCCTTCCCGTTGGTTGATTCCGAGTATAAAATCTTCTTGTTGGGAACGTGGGCGTTGTCGAGATACAGAACATGGGCCCGGTAATCATTCCCATAGGCGATAATCGGATTAGTGTCGTTTGTACCGCTGGTTACCTGTATTTCCGAATACCAGCCGCCAATTGGAGTGTGTTTCCGATAAACGATGTTTGGAGCGGTCTCATATGCGATGTGAGGATTGGCCTCGGGGTCAACCGCGATGGCGGGATGAGCGCTGGCGCCAAGTACGTTTACCTGCGTGCCTGGTGAGGATAAATCCGGCGACCAGCCAGAGCCGTTGGTGTATTTCCGATAGTATATATTTGATCCGTCTTGCCAGACGACGTGGATATTATCCTGAAAATCGACGGCCAGGCGAGGCCAAGACGCCGTCCCGGAGTCTGAGATATTTTCAGGAACCGTCCAGGCGCTACCGTCTTGACTGGTGATAATGAACACGTCACCGTTTACCTGATAGAAGACGTAAATCGTACGGCTGATATCTTTTGTCGTGGCGAGCACTTGATCCGCTAAGCCGACGACACCTGTCACTGCATCAGTAAAGGACCAATTCGCTGAATCATCGCAACTCGAGCTGCATGAAAACAGGCGTATATCCGTCCCCTGGTGTATGTATGATACGTAGACGGTACCATCAGACTCGACCGAGATGTCTGGAACAGAGTTGCCAATTTCCCCGCCAGCGATATTTGACAGATTAACCGGGTTTGTCAGCCATAAGCCGGCGGTTTGATAATCATAATAGACCGACTGGTCGGGGCCTGGACCGACCCAGGTCGCATGAAGAGTGTGGTCTGGCGCTTCAACGAGATGGCCAGAGAGACCATTGAGACTGCCCAGCAAACTGATCGGCACGCCGCTCCAATCGCGAGCCATTGTTGAGCAACGGGTATTCGTCCCTTCTTCCTGGAGCGTTTGTATCCGCGCCCAGCCATAGACCGCGCCCGTATCTTCGTTGTAGCTGGCTTGAGCCACCGTCGTGCCAGCCAGTGTCGGCACCGCAGAATAGGGGTTGCCCTGATCGATCGTCGGATCAAAATTCGTCCAGCCAATTCCGGTATTATTTGCCGGATTGGAATCGTTGTCGCTATGGATGCCGAGCCAAGCCTGGCCACGAATACGGAAATGATCCATGTCATAGAACAAACTCAAACCATAATCAATCCCGGTTGGGTTTTCGACAGCATCATAGCATCGATTGCGGCTGGTCCCGCCGATAGTGTCGCTCATACAATTCAAACTCATCCAGGCAGGCGAACCGCAGGGATATGGCTGACCGCGCGAATCACGACAACTGGTATCACCCGGCGTGGCTGCGCCAAACCATCCCCAGCCGACGATGGCTGGAGAATAGACCAATATTTTTCTTCCGTACGTTTTCTTTGGAGCATAATCATCGCTGATGAGATCGTGGTACTCATACGGGGGATCGGGCAACTCCAAATTATCCTTGCCAGGACTCCAAGTGTCAGGATTACAGTGAGTCATTGTCGAATAGTAGTGGATCAGGCTGTAATACCCCGCCCCCACACCAGTCAGATCAAAACCGAGATACAGATACTGGCCGGCCTGATAGCCATACGTGGATTCTATATCATTACCGTCTTCAGAAGTGCCTCCGTCCCTTCGCAAAACATACCGGTTAAAGCCACTATCAGGTGGGTCAGACGGTTCATGAAAGTTACAGTTGTCAACCCGCAGCTCTACCACGTGATTACCCATGATTAAGCTCTCCGGGGTGACGCTATAAAAGATATGAGGGCCTTCATTCCACTGCGGACTCGAGCAGACTTGATAGGAGCTACAAGCCGGCGCGGCGTGGGTGGAGTGGATAAAGGCGTGATGGCAAAATGAGAGCCCCAGAATTATTGCCACAATGCCAAAATAAAAAATCTTTTTTTGCAAAAGATTCCTTATGAGTTTCCCTACCATGTTCATTGTAGTATGTAATTTATTGGGTAATTACCCGGTTGGTGTGTTTCTTTTGACACCTGGTTAGCTAAATTATATAATCAAAATGAAATTCAGCCAACCTACTTGAAATTTTAACATATTTCTACTTTAGTGTCAATGTAAGAGTACAAAGGAAAAAAACGTATGTCAACTATTACCTGGATTATCCTCGGCGTTATCGTCATCATCGTATTCTGGTTCATTGCCGTCTACAATGGCTTGATCCGACGCAAGAACCAGACCGACGAAGCCTGGTCGGATATCGACGTCCAATTAAAACGGCGCTATGATTTGATCCCAAACTTGATCGAGACCGTCAAAGGGTATGCGACGCATGAACGTGAGGTGTTCGAAAATGTGACTGCGGCCCGCGCCACGGCCATGGGCGCCAAATCGCCGGCTGATAAAGCCAAAGCTGAGAATGCTCTCTCGAGCACCCTGAAATCTCTCTTTGCCGTAGCTGAGAATTACCCAGACTTAAAGGCCTCGAATAACTTCGCCAAACTCCAGGACGAGCTGTCTGACACGGAAAATAAGATCCAGGCTGCCCGCCGCTTCTACAACGGCAACGTCCGGGATTTCAACATCATGCTCCAAACCTTCCCGAACACTTTAATCGCCGGCATGCTGGGCTTCAAGAAACGGGAATTCTTCGAACTGGAAGGTGAAGCTGAACGCAAAGCCCCGCAAGTGAAGTTCTAAACGGTCCTCTCAGACAATATAATTCGCAAGTGGACGGCTGATCTTCAGCCGTTTGCTTCATCCATTGACTATGTATAACCAAATCTCATCAAATAAACGAGCCACCGTCATACTCATGTTGTTATTTGTGATGGTTGTTCTCGGCTTAGGCTGGGCAGTTGGCCAATGGTCGCAGTCCCCGGGCGTCGCGATTGCTCTCGCGGTAATCATCGCCGGATCACTGAGCTTGGTCAGTTACTTTTCGGGCGATAAAATCGCCTTGGCCACCGCCGGCGCGCGGGCCATCACCAAAGAGGAAAATCCCTATGTCTATCGAATGGTTGAGAATCTCTGCATCACCGCCGGCCTGCTGATACCAAAGGTCTACGTGATTGACGACCCCGCTCCGAATGCCTTTGCCACCGGCCGCGACCCGAAACACGCCTCGATTGCCATTACTACCGGCCTCATTCAGAGCCTCGAAAACGAAGAGCTTGAGGGCGTGATCGCGCACGAGCTCTCGCACGTGAAAAACTACGATATCCGGCTGATGATGATCGTCATCGTCTCCGTTGGCGTAATCACTCTCCTGGCAGATATTTTCTTTCGAGGCAGTTTGTTTCGCGGCAGTCGCCGGCGCGAGGGAAACGACATCTTTGCGATTTTTGGACTGGTGCTGATTATTCTGTCCCCCCTCTTTGCTCGGTTGATCCAATTCGCCGTTTCCCGTCGTCGGGAATTCTTGGCTGACGCGTCCGGCGCCTTGCTGACTCGCTATCCCGAGGGTCTGGCCAAGGCGCTGGAAAAAATCGGCCAATACAAGCAGCCGCTGCGCCGCGTCAACACTGCTACCGCCCATCTCTATATCTCCAATCCGTTTGGCGGGTCCGGCAAATCCTTCCGGAACCTCTTCTCCACCCACCCGCCAATCGAAGAACGTATAAAAGCCTTGCGCACAATGGCCTAAGTCATGAATCTCGACACGCTCAATAAATTTACCACCCACCTGAAGCGAACCTTGGTACGAGCCACGGAGTTGACTCAGGAGTGGGGCCACCCGGCCACGCAGCCGGAGCATTTGTTATACAGCCTTCTTTCTCAGCGCGGCAGCCTCGGTTCGGAAATTCTCCACAAAGTCGGCTTGAAAAAGGATGTGGCGAAAACAGTTATCCTCGAAAAAATCAAACCCGCTGCCAGTCAAGCGCCGGCGAAGCCGATTGATTTCTCCCCACTCGCCAAAGAGGCGCTTGTTAAAGCAACAACCACCGCCCGCCAGCACAACCATAAATATATTGGCACGGAACATCTCCTTTACGCCCTCACCCAGCTCAAAGAACCGAATATTCACTCCATGCTGCAGCGCAGCCAGGTCAATCTTCAACACTTAAACCAACAGTTGTTGCAGGTACTGAAAAGCACTTCAAAATTTCCAGACCTGACAGAGATTTTCGATAAAAATGGTGAATTAGCACTTCAGCCCGATGGCAGTCCGACTACACCCGCCCTTGATTTCTTTTGCACCGACCTGACCTCTGAGCGCCTCCAGAAAAAAATCGATCCGGTGATCGGCCGAATTGATGAAATCGACCGCCTGATCCACATCCTCTCACGCCGGACGAAGAATAATCCGGTCTTAATCGGCGATCCGGGCGTGGGAAAAACCGCTATTGTCGAGGGTTTGGCGAAAAAAATACTCAATCACGAAGTTCCGGACATTCTCCTCGATAAACGCATTTTGAATCTTGACCTTGGACTGGTAATTGCCGGGACAATCTACCGAGGGGAATTTGAAGCCCGCTTCAAACAAATCATCGACGAAATAAAGAAAGACCCGAATATTATTCTCTTTATCGACGAACTACACACGATCATCGGTACCGGCGGAGCAACCGGGACGCTTGATGCCGCCAATATCTTGAAACCGGCTTTGGCAAAAGGCGAGATTCGCTGCATCGGCGCGACCACGCTCGACGAATACCGCAAACACATCGAATCTGACCCGGCGCTCGAGCGCCGCTTCCAGCCGATCCTCGTGGAAGAACCGAGCCCGGAAGAAACCCTTGACGTGCTGCGCGGGATTAAGAAAAACTACGAGCTCTTCCACCAGGTAAACATTTCCGATGCCGCGCTCCGTGCGGCGGTTCGGTTCAGCCAACGGTATCTTCAGGATAAGTTTTTTCCTGATAAGGCGATCGACCTCATCGACGAGGCGGCTTCGAAGCACAAGGTGGGCCGAAAACAGGACGAACGGACAAAAGAAATACTCCATCTCTCCAAGCAGATCAAGGACTCGGAAAAGAAAAAACACGAGGCAGTGGCGGCCGAACAGTTTCAAGGGGCAATGCGCCTCAAAACCCAGCAGGAATTACTGCGGCGTCGCATCAGCATATTGAAAGAAAAACAGCGCCAGGAACAAACCGAGCTCCAAGGCGAAATAACTCAAAAAGACATCGCCGAAATTGTCGCTCGGATGACAAAAATCCCGGTCACTGAGCTGCTTAAAGAAGAAAAGGATAAGCTTCTCCGCCTCGAACACGATCTGGCCGAACGCATTATCGGCCAAACCGAAGCCGTCCAGACGGTCGCGCGTTGCCTTCGCCGGGCGCGCGCCGGCCTGACCGAGCCAAACCGACCGATTGGGTCGTTTATGTTTCTCGGACCCTCCGGGGTCGGAAAAACTGAGCTGGCCAAGGTCATTGCCGATGTTGTTTTCGAGGACCCAAAAGCCCTGCTCCGCATCGATATGTCCGAGTTTGGCGAGAGTTTTCAGGCCTCAAAATTAATCGGGGCGCCGCCCGGCTACGTCGGCTACAAAGAAGGCGGCAAGCTGACCGAAATCGTCCGACGCAAGCCGTATGTCGTGGTGTTATTCGACGAGATCGAAAAAGCCCACCCGGACGTCTTTAATCTTCTCCTTCAGGTGCTGGAGGATGGCCAGTTGACCGATGCAGTCGGCAAAAAGGTGAACTTCAAAAACACCGTCATCATCATGACCTCGAACGTCGGCGTGGCCGAACTCAACCGCGCCGCTAAAGTCGGTTTCCGATCCGCCGCTCCGACCGACGATCCAGAAAATTCGTACGAAAGTATCAAACAGGATATTCTGCAAAATTTAAAGAAATCTTTCCGGCCAGAATTTATCAATCGGCTCGACAATATTATTGTCTTTCGGCCATTGACCGAGCCGGTTGTTGAACAAATCGTCCAGCTTCAGCTGGCCGCTCTGGAACAGCGCCTGGGTCATCATCAACTCACTGTTCGGGCAACGCCAGTCGCCATCAAATACATCGCCAAAAAAGCCTTTAAACCCGAGGAGGGCGCCCGGGCGGTACGAAAAATCATCCAAGACGAAATCGAAACAAAATTGGCCGAGGAAATTATTTCCGGCCAGCTCGAATCGGGCGCCGCTTTAAAACTCGACGTCCAAAAACAAAAAATCGTCATCCGAAAATCATAGCGAAAAAGGCGGTTGGGAGCACGCGCCTTTTTATGTACGAAAAAATACTTCAACGTGTCCGGCAATTTGTTCTCGACTGTGTTTTCCCGATCCGCTGCGTCGGCGGCTGCGGCCGGTATGACCGCTGGCTCTGCGATGACTGCCGGAAGCATATCAGCCCAATCCCTCAGCCTGAGTGCCCCTTCTGTCACCGACCGCAATCGACAAACCTGACCTGTCCCGATTGCTCAAAACAGACCGCTCTTGCCGGGTTGTTTGTCCGGGCAGATTATCAACAACCCTTGGTCCAAACGTGCGTTCATGCCTTAAAATACCAGTTTATTGAAGAGCTAGGCGCGTCCATCGGACAAGAGCTCGCCTCAGGCGTAGCAACACAACAAGCGCTGATCAGCTCCTCCAACCAAAAACCGATTGTTATCCCGGTTCCGCTTCATTGGCAACGGAAGAATGAGCGCGGTTTTAATCAAGCTGAGACAATCGCCCGAGCCTTTGGGCAAGCGCTTGACTGGCCGATACGAACTGATATACTTGGCCGCACCCATTACACCAGTCCGCAGGCCCAGCTGGCGCGCGCTGAACGTTTAGCTAATTTGACAGTCGCCTTCCGGGTCAAACCAGGGGTTGTCATATCTGGTCAAACCGTTATACTTATTGATGATGTGGCTACGACGCTCGCCACGCTCGAAGCCTGCGCCCAGACGCTTCGTAAGGCCGGCGCCGGAAAAGTCTGGGGTGTCGTGTTTGCCCGATCACAACAGTAATATGATACGGAGAGTTGGTCCCCCTACGGGGGATCTCCCGAAGGAAGACCGAGGTAAAGTAGCTTTTTCACAACCCTAGATATCATCGTATGTTCTACATATACTTCTTAAAAAGCAGAGTCAATGGCGACCTTTATATCGGCTCATGCAAAGATTTAACGGTTAGATACAAAAGACACAATCTGGGTCTTGTTCGATCGACTAAATCTAACCGCCCCTGGGAATTGGTAGGATATGAGACATATAACACACGAAGCGAGGCATACCGAAGAGAAATGTTCTTAAAGACTGGTCAGCAAAAGGAGCTTCTAAAGAAGAAATTTGACAACAACTAACACGGAGAGTTGGCCGAGTGGCTTAAGGCAATGGTTTGCTAAACCATGGGACCGTAAGGTCCCTCGCAGGTTCGAATCCTGCACTCTCCGCCAACACAATCTTTTATCGGAGCCGACCCACGTGGCTCAAAAAGAATAGAAGCTTGTGTTGGCAATACCCCAACCCCCTGCCGGAGAACCCGGCGGGGGGTTGCTACGATTAGAAATCCTTTACCCTTCCCGTACTAAAGTCAGCGTCTTATCTTTGTAGATCAACCGGCTCCGCAGGTTCGCCAACAATTCGCGTTTCTCGGTAACGCTTCCCTCTTTCAAGAGGTATTTGGCGTACTTTCGAATGTTCACTTCGGTTTCCTCCGATATGCTATCGGCTTTCGTGCCCATGACTACGTGTTGGAATTTGTTGAACCGCTTGATTTCCTCTTCCAGCTTGTACCGCATGCCCAACTCGTTGACGTTCACCTGATCGAGAATGCCGAGAAGCTGCTGGATAAGCTCTTCCTCCCGGATGTACGTATTCCGGCAATCACGATCACGCGCTCTGGTGCAGCCGTAGTAGACGTACCGAGCGGCCGTTCCGTCTTTATGCTCCTTATATTTCTCCTCAGCGCTGATGCCGGAACCGCACTTGCCGCAGGTAAACAACTTGGTAAAGGCGAATTCCTTGTTTTCCCGAACGATCTGATCGCGTTTAAGCTGTTCCGTGGCTTTATCGAAAAGTTCCTGCGTGATGATCGGCTCATGCTTGCCTTTGTACCAATTACCGCTGTCTCTCGGGTATTCATACATGCCGTAGTAGAACGTGGTGGTCAGGATCCGGTAGACGCCACTTAAGGTGAGATGTTTGTTTCCCCGCGTATGAAAATTCAGATCGTGACGCAGCCAATTGTAGATTTTCCTGCCGCTTTGATGTTCGTAGGCGACTCGCTCGAACATTTGCTTGATGATCGGCGCTCGCACCCGATCGACGAGTAATTGCCCCTTTTTATCCTGCCGGTTTTGATTCAAATACCCGATTGGTGCCATGTTCGGCCAGAGACCCATTTCGACACGGGTTCGCAATCCACGTTTCACATTGACGCCCCGGTTGTCGTTTTCGAGCTTTGCTTGGCTACCGAGAATCATCAAGAGAAACTTCTCATTTGGCGAGTTCGAAAAGACCTGTCCGTACGTGCGAATTTCATGAAGTAGTTTTTGATCCATCAGGTCGACTAACATGCCGAGGTCACCGGCGTTACGCGAGAGCCGGTCCGGCGCCCAAGTCAGGATACCGTTGAACTTTCCCAGGCGGATATCACTGATCAGTTCGTTGAATACCGGACGCTGGCCTGTGTCCTTGGCGGAATGGCTCTCCCGGCGCATCTCGACGATATTGAGCTTCTCTCGGTCGGCGATCTGAAGCATCTCTTTAATCTGGGAGTCGATCGACAGAACTTGTCTCTCCTCGGACTCCGAACTCTTGCGGGCATAGAGGCAATACTTGATTGGGGGAGGGGCCAGAACCTGCCCCTGGTCGGCCTCTCCCTGTTGGGTATGGTTATTCATGCTCTAAGGGATGACGCAACCCCTGCGGGGCGTCCAGAGTGGGTGGAGTTGATAACTTTTTCCTGAAACGCCTTGAAAAACCGCTCAATGATTCTTTCGAGCCATATCTTTATGCAATCTGATCTTTGTGTTTATTTGGGTGGTTGCGTAATGCAACCAATAATGATATCCTTGTTTTATGCTTAAAACACGAACTCAGACACGTAAATACTCTTGGCACGCCGGTATAAATAGCGGTGGCAATTTATCTTTAATGCTTACTATGCCTGCTGAAGTCACGACGGATGAGAAAGAAAAAGAATTGGCAGACGGAATAGCGGAGTCGGTTAAGTTGATGCGAGACAAAGGATATCTAAGCCCAGAAGCCCGATTTATGACATCCTCCGACCTCTCAAATGATTATGGCTTCACGAGACAGTATTGGGAAAAGCTTCTAAAGGAAGGAAAAATTCTATATAAAGAAGCTGCTGCGGGTATGATTACTACAGATATATGGGTTCAGGGGTATTTGGGTAACAAAGAAATGGTTGATCGATATGCGCGAAATTGTAAAAGTGTTGCCGCAATAATTAAAGGCCTAAAGGAGAGATACGGCGTTACCACGTGTACAGATTGCGGCTCAGCTAGATTTGAGTATAACAAAAATGCTACAAGCACAAACGGACTTTGTCGAACCTGTGGGTTTCGTGTCCATGTCGCAGAGAACAACTGAATATTGATGATTTAGAATATGGAGCTACCAATTCAAATAAAGTTTTTTAGAAAGCTAGAACTCTATCAAGAGTATGAATTTTCAGAGAAGAAAACTCATCAAACACGACGTCAAGTTTGGGAAATTGAGAAACAAATACTAAAGTGGACGGTCGATAACCATCACCATCTTGAGTCGCCCCTAAACGGCGAATACATCAAAATAAACATTCTCAAAACAAGCGATCTTGATTATTTAAATAATCTTAATCCAGCAATGGGTAATTTGCGAGTGAAAAAGTTTGCTCGACAAGTAGATGGCGGAATTGAAATTACTCTTGATGGACTGATGATGGGTGAGGTTATCCACGATCTGGAATGTAAATCATTGGTTAAGTATCGATATAGTATTTTTATCATCATTGTATGGGCAACGATCTTTGCTGGGGTTTTTACGGTGATTTATGAGGCAGTAATTCGATTATATGGAATAATAAAGTGTTCGTGACCTATATCCTTTATGACTTTTGATGATGTTAGGATTGAATATCGACCACTAAGACTCGGGTTTTGTGTTCGTGATGGTCATAAACAAGATATAGCAACGGCCGTTAAGCTTAATACCATTTTGTGGGGCGGTATTTACAACCCACTTATTCCCGTGGGATCAAAAGAGGGTCTTGATCACGCGCTAGTAAAATTATTTCAAGTCGACGCATTAATACCGATCTCCAAAACACCGGAAATAAATAAATTCTTAGAAAAATACTCTTGGGCAAGACTTCCGTCCTCTTACAACTCAGAACTGCTTTTATCCGAAGACTCCATGAATCGAAAGAAAAAGCATGTGAATGTTCTGGATGTCAGTCATATTCTCAGAAAGATGTGGGACACGAATTTTAAATTTTCAAAAACTGATGATAGTAATTGCACATTAATATCTTGGTCCAATAAAGATGCTGACAAAGATCTTTTACCGTTACTTTTTGGTGAGTATCCAAAGAAGCAATTAGCGTATAAATACCATCATAATTTTCAAAAAGCACTTAAGGCAAAAGAAATTACACTGACCGGTCGTCGACCAGTCCCAAAAAAACTCGCATCAACCGTTACTCCGCTCGCGCTTACTGAACAGGAAATACGTTCATATGGTGGAAATAGGCATGATGCGGGTGTTTATATTGGCGATAGTAAAAGCTTTATAGACCTATTAAATTTTTGGAATATACGCGCAGCCGGCAGTTACATAACTTTTCTTCCGAAATCAAATGTTAGACGTTTCCTCCCATATATTAAGGAGCATTTGAGTAGAATCAAGAAACCAACGACTGGATACCGTCATTCATTTCTTATTTGGTATTCAGGCAGCAAACAGAATGAGTCAGAAGTAAAAACTATTGCCGACTTGATTGCCGCCAAAGATAAACCATTCGCATACGCCCAAGTCTCCACTATCTCTTGGAATGGATTAAACATTGTCCCCGGATATAACATTCTTAGTTCTACTACCACTATTGCGGGCTTAAACCAAAGATATGGAAAACCAAGTTTAAATATTCAATTATCAGATAAACCTTTCGCAAAACACGATAATAGTAGATTTTTACATCAGTGTTTTGGGGTATCAGTGCATCCTCCAATGAGCACGGAGGACGATGGTTTTACTCTCAGCCTACCTACTCTTCCTGACCTCAACGAATGGTATGCGAGAGAAACAATTTTTGACCCACATGGTTTAAGGGTCACAAGGGGGGCCTTAGGCACTTCTGTTAGCCTAATCACAGACATTGATGACGACACGATACGGATTGGTCTAATTTCAAAGAATGACATCATTACAAAGGTTTTCGAACGAGCATCAATTATTGCGAGTAAAAGTGTACCAGGTTTAGTTGCTGAGAGGGTCGTTTCGTTAATGCAAGGATTAATGGGGTCTGCTCGAATCTTCAAAATCACCGGTGTAAGAAAATTTATTGAGGAGACGCATCCTTTACATCAAAAACTAAAGTATGAGGTATTGAAAGCTATTCGAGATAAGAATGAAAACGAAGAGACCTTCAAAAAATTCGAGAACGCATTTGGCCTAAAAGGAAAAACGCCCATTACGCCTAGTGATGTGTTTGATGAGATGGTTGAACACAATTTACTTCAAGTTGGTGTTGAGGTTCGTTGCCCTAAGTGCGGCTTAAAAAATTGGCTAAATCTTAAGGATGTAAGTGATAGATATCTATGTGATTATTGTTCGGAGATTAGTAAGTTTGTCGAGGTTATTGATCCAATCAAAATCGATGGGAAACAAGTTGATGGCTTGCGACTACACTATCGACTTAGCGGGCTAATGGGTAAAAGTGACAAGCAACAAGGTGCAATACCCGTAATCCTGACTTTACAGTTTCTCACAAACAAAATGCATTCGGGGAATGACTTTCTTTATTCCACGGGGCTTGACTTATCTCTGACAAGCAATGGGAAAAAGGAGGCTTTTGAGTCCGATTTAACGATTCTAAATTTAAGCCAAAGATTAGGCAAAGATGATAATGAGGTATTGATTGGCGAATGCAAAACTGGTCATCAAATTACTGCAAAAAAGATAGATAATCTACTGACCACAAGAGGGTTATTACAAAATAGCGGATTAACTTGCCATCTTGTATTTTCGACAACCAAGAAAGCGTTTACCAGTGGTGAAATTAACCGCTTTAAAAAACTTGTTAAAAAAGGGATAAAACCCATTCTTCTTACGGCACATGAACTTGAACCTTGGTGGGATGAGTACATAGATTATAAAAAAACGAGACAAAACTTTGTACTACCACACCAATACCCTTTCACTTTTCGTGAGCTTGCTGATAATTCAGTATATGTTTACGAATTAGACAAATAAGTAGATCGGGAAAACACTGACTCAACAATTGAAAAAGAAGGTCTTTTTCTTGATTCCTCAGCCAAAATCAACTATACTTCGGGTGTTTGCCGAAAGTTATCTCATTAACAAAATTTGTGGCAAAGGATTACTCAAAACTCAGCAAGGAAGAATTACTCAAGACTATAGAGAAACTTGAGTCCCGAAAAAAGTACGGACTTATTTGGGATGAAGAGCGCACAAAAGAAAAATTCGAGCAGGACGCCGAGAACGCCTACCCGGTTCTCAAAGAAGTAAAAGGTCGGGCGATCGAAACCGATCCAGAGAAACCAGTCAACTTACTGATCGAAGGCGACAACTACCACGCGTTGTCGGTTTTGCAGTATACACACCAAAGGAAAGTTGATGTGATTTATATTGATCCGCCATACAATACTGGTTCTCGGGATTGGAAATACAACAATAACTTTGTTGACGACAATGATACTTGGCGACATAGCAAGTGGCTAAGCTTCATGAGCAAGCGACTTAGATTAGCAAAGAACTTGCTTTCTGAAAAAGGCGTCCTTATTTGTACAATTGATCATAATGAACAAGAACCACTCGGGTTGTTGTTAAAAGAACTGTTTGCTGATCGAGAAATAACCTGCATAACAATCGTACACAATCCTGCGGGCATACAGGGGGATAATTTCTCTTATACTCACGAATTCGCTTACTTTATTTATCCAAAACCAGGTCGATATATCGGGCTTCAAACACGTGAAGTAGACAACGAAGACATTCGTAATTTTAGGGATGTAACAGGTGATGAGTCATTAAGAACCGCCGGCGCAAATTGTTTCTACCCCGTACTTGTGAAGAACGGTAAAATCGTTGGCTTCGGTGAAGTTTGTAAGGATAGTTATCACCCGAGGTCAGTAAATCTTAAAAGAAGGGACGGCGTTATCGAAGTGTATCCAATTGATCCACAGGGAATTGAGAGGAAGTGGCGTTTCGCCCGACATACTGTTGAGAGCATAAGGGACGAGCTACAGGCTATTCTTTTAAAAAGAAGGGGTGTCTGGGATATCAAACGCACCAAGAACCGGTTCAATTACAAAACCGTCTGGACAGATAGCAAATACTCAGCCAATAACTACGGCACGCAATTACTTAACCAAATTATTGAGCGAGGTTCCTTTGCATATCCAAAATCTCTATATGCAGTAATTGATTGTATAACTGCGGCAGCAAATGGCAATAAAAATGCTGTGGTTTTAGACTTTTTTGCAGGTTCGGGTACGACCGGCCACGCCGTTCTACAGTTGAATAAAAAAGATGGTGGTAACCGCCAATTTATTCTTTCTACCAATAACGAAAATAATATAGCAACGGACATTTGCTATCCACGCATTGAAAAAGTAATAAAGGGATATAAAAAGAATGGCAATGGCGAAAAGGTGGCCGGTTTCGGCGGTAACCTACGCTATTTCAAAACTGCATTCGTGAAGAAATCAATTAACCGTGACGAGATCAAGGTTCGCATTACAAACGAGTGTACGGAAATGCTCAGCGTCCGCGAAGGTATCTACGACCTGAAGAAGGAGACGACGCAGTTTCGGACATTTACCCAAGGTCAACGTATTATGGGCGTGTATTACGCGCTCGACCGATCAGGTTTATCTGCTTTGAAGAAAGAATTCGACCGCTTCACGGGTGACAAGATCCTCTACTGCTTCACCCTTGATCCGCTTGGTCTTGATCAGCACGAATTCGACTACTGGCAAAATATTCGTCTTGAGCCGATTCCACAGCCTATTTTAGATATCTACCAAGAAATCCATGAACTGGGTACTTAAGGACTACCAACAAAAAGCGGTCGACGAAATCGTCACTGCGGTGCGATCCCTGCTTATACATGAAGGACGGGGTGAGATATGCGTTTTTAAAGCCCCAACTGGTAGCGGTAAAACATTAATGATGGCAAAAGCCATTCAGGAGATTAGCCGCCAGCTACCCGAGGATGATTTCTGTTATCTCTGGGTCTCGATTGGCAAAGGCGATCTGCATCTGCAAAGCAAGCATAGCTTAGAGTCGTATTTTGGCGGTGCGCCGAAAGTCAGCCTGATTGAAGAGGAATTCGGCGGAAGCCGAACAATTATCGCCCGTAACGAAGTTGTGGTAGCTAATTGGGAAAAATTACGGACACGAGATCGGGCTACCGGTGAATGGAAGAACACGCTCATGCGTGAGGGTGAAAAAGTGAACTTCCTTGAAGTCCTCGAAGCAACCCGTAAGAAACGGGCGCTGATCCTCGTCATTGACGAGAGCCATGTTGGTGCTGGGGCAGAACGGACAACAGAGTTGCGTGATTTAATTCAAGCCGATGTTGCTATTGAAGTCAGCGCCACTCCTAAAACAACTGTCACTGCGAGCGACACGTCCCGTCATCAGGCAGAGTGGGTTGAAGTCGATCCGTATGATGTTATCCGTGAAGGTATTATTAAGAAGGAAATCGTTATCAACGAAAACCTTGAATCTCTCTCCCGTTCCGCCAAAGATTCACAGCAACTTGTTCTCGAAGTGGCTTGGAAGAAACGTCAGGATCTCGCTAAAGCATATCGAGAAGTCGGATCAAGCGTTAACCCACTCGTTCTGATTCAGATTCCGGCCTCTGAAGCTGGAGAAGACGTCAAACAGTTTGCATTAGGATTCCTGAAGAGTAAAGGTGTTCCGGTGAGCAAACTGGCTATTTGGTTGTCAGAACAAAAGACCGAGACGATTGACGACATTGCCGATCCGGAGAACGAAGTTGAATTTCTTATTTTCAAGCAAGCAATCGATACTGGCTGGGACTGCCCCCGCGCACAAATCCTCGTGAAGTTTCGCAAACCTGGTAATGAAGTATTCGAGATACAGACCGTCGGTCGAATTCTCCGAATGCCGGAACAGAAGCACTATGAAAATGAAATCCTCAACAAAGGATACGTCTTCACGAACCAGCTAGACTTCACCATCAAACACGAAGAATACAATCCGAATATCATCGTCGACATCCCGGTTCATAGGATAAAGGCGTATAAGCCGATCCGTTTGCGCTCGTTCTATATTTCCCGCGCTGACTACGGAGATGTGGCGTCAAGTTTCACGCCGGTCTTTGCCGCAACTGCCAACCGCATCCTTAAACTAGCCAAGAGTAAACGTGAAAACATCGTTGCGGCAAGCAGGCAAATGCTCATGAATCTGAAAACAATCCAAGAAGAGCTGATTGCTGATACTACCCTGAAAACAAAAACCTTTGACGAACTGGTAGGTCGAATTGATCCATCGGCAACGGTTCAATTAGAAAAATCATCGAATCAAGTTCTAGCCGAGTTTGAAGAATTTATCCGTCACCGACTCGGATCATTCACAAACGTCAAGCGATCAGTACCAGCGGTCAAATCATCTATTTACCTATGGTTTAAAGACGCGTTCGGAAGCGCCGATTGGAAAGAGGAACTGCTGATGGTCCAAAAGATCGTGACGCATCCAAAGAACCGAGCCATATTCGATCGCATTCTGACTGAAGCCATCGCTGCCTACAAGCACGTCCGGGATGCCGAAGTACGGGAACGCACAGCAGCCAGTGAGCGCTTAGATCCATATGAACTTCCGGAGCCACAATACTTCAACCAGTATACAGTCGAGCCATTTATGGCTAAGCGGTATGCTTATGATAAATGCCTGTTAGACAAAGAACGTTCTGATCCCGAGCGGCACTTTGAAGAGTATATTGATCAACAATCAACTGTTTTATGGTGGTGGAAGAACGGTGAAGGATCGAAGGAATTCTTCGGGGTCAGATACGAATATATTGACGGGGTTCACACGTTCTATCCTGATTATATTGTCCAATACAAAGATGGTCGGATAGGCATTTTTGAAACGAAAGATGAGCACGACCGTGAGGGCTCGACCTATACAAAGGCGAAGGCCGAAGCATTGCAGACCTATACTACTTCACTCAAACGGAAGGATGTTTCAAGCGGCATTGTGATTCAACGCGGAAAAACGTGGTATCTCAACGGCCAACCTAAATATCGCTGGGACGCGACGCTCAAGGGTGATTGGACGGGGTGGCATACCATCGCATAATACATAAGTATTAAAAAATGGATAACATTTCGACGAGAATGCCGCTTGATATTGCCAAAATCTCGGAATTAAACAACGTAAACGTAAAAGCTACGACACAGCACTTTCCTGCCGAGACTAGTGCTGTTAATCAGCTCATCGATTTGTATTGCACGTTTACAGAGGCGCTAGGGTCTACGGTACCAGAAAATAAACTCGTGGAATATGAGTTATTCTGGATTTCCTTGAGAGGTCTTTTCTGTTCTTCGGAATTAATATTTTCAGCCCATATCGCAGAATCGTATTCTATGACTAGTCGATCCCTTGAGGCCGCGGGTTATGCAAACCACATACGAATATCACCAGTAAAATCAAAAATCTGGCTGTTGAAGCGGCACGATACCGAGGGTTTTAAAAAGGCATTTTCACCAAGATGGGTGGGGCGAGAGACCGACAAAATCAAGGACGCATATAACTTAACTCGAGAGTACGGTACACACTCAAATTTTTCATCGACAATATTTAGTCGTATAACAGTTGACAAGAATCATCATCAAAATATCTTCTCCGATATTAATGATTTACCAAATCTTCATCGGTCTATCCTATATACAATTCATTGTTATATCTTGATTCTAGAGATTATAGAACTATGTTTTAAGGATTTGCTTAATATTGAATGGAAAGATAAATTCAAATTGTTTCGCAATCAGCACATTGAAAGAATAAGCCAGTTTAGAACATCGTCTCCTAAGGTTGCTTTATGATAAATAGTCCACAAATTCTCATCTCAAAAACAGTCTTCCTCGAATTTTTACAGTGCTCAAAAAACACCTGGCTGAAACTTCACCGTCCAGACTTACACCAGCATTATCAGCTTTCAGAGTTCGAGAAACACCTTCTGGAACAAGGAAACGAAGTTGATTCAATCGCTCGCAATCTTTTCCCCGACGGAATTGAGATCGTGGGTTACGGCGACGAAGCTTGCCAAGAGACGATCCGGCACATGACATCAAAGGTCCCGACCTTGTTTCAGGCGACCTTTATCGTCGACGGTTTCATCGCTCGGAACGATATTCTCGCTTATGACGAAACCAACGAGTGCTGGGACTTATACGAAGTCAAAGGTACCAACTCGCTCAAAGAGGGTTCCGATCGCGACCACATCGATGATGTTGCGTTCCAAGTATCCGTATTGAATCGAGCCAAAATACGAACAGGGAAATATAATATCATCCATCTGAACAAAGACTACGTCCGTCAGGGCGATCTCGATATCGAGCAGCTCCTTGTGATCGAGGACGAAACCGAAAAGGTTCGTGCGCGACTGCCGAAAATAGAGGCTGAAATGACCGCCGCGAAGAATTACCTTCTGCAAGAAAAAGAACCAGCCGGTGAATGCCAGTGCATTTATCTCGGACGCAATAACCACTGTACGACCTTTTCATACTCCAACCCCGACGTTCCAGAGTACTCGGTTCACGATATCGCCCGTATCGGAGTAAGCAAGAAGAAGCTCCGTACATTCGTTGAACGCCGTATTTTCGACATCGCCCACGTGCCGGAGGATACCGAGCTCTCCGATATCCAATGGAATCAAGTACGAGCGCACCAAACGCAACAGTCCATGATCGACCTGAAAACGATCAAGGAGAAGCTCGGCGCATTGACATTTCCGCTGTATTTTCTCGACTACGAGACCTTCGCACCCGCTATTCCGATATTCAACGGTTTCAAGCCGTACCAACGGATTCCATTTCAGATGTCGCTCCATGTCCTTGATGCGCCAAACGGTGAGCTTAAGCATTACGAGTATCTCCACGAAGAACGAAGCGATCCTTCCGGGCAAGTTATCGCTACACTCCAGCGACACGTGCAAGACGGGGGCCGGATATTAGTATGGAATCAATGCTTCGAAATGGGAGTTCATCGCGAGCTTGCTTCGCGACACCCTCAGCATCAAGAATTCCTTGAGGATCTGAATGCGAGAATCTATGACCTCATGGAAATATTCCAAAAACAGCATTACGTTCATCCGAAATTCTTCGGAAGTCATTCCATTAAATATGTTCTGCCAGCCCTCATGCCCGACCTTCGATATGGGAATCTGGCTATTCAGGAAGGCGGACAGGCCTCGGATGCATGGTGGAAGATGGTATCTCCGGCGACTACTCCGGAGGAAAGCAAAACTATCGCCAGTAATCTGAAAGAGTACTGCGGATTCGACACCTACGCGATGGTCGCGGTATGGAAAGAGTTGGTTTCTCTTTATATTTGAGCTAATCCGTATATGACTAAGGATAAATTCCAAGAAATAATTGATAATAGTGGAAACGACTTGCAATTTAAAGTCGCCGATTTTCTACATAGTCACGAATGGGAGGCAACTATCAGTCCGTACTATAACGATCCGGCGACTGGGAAGCCTAGAGAAATTGATATTATCGCAACGAAAAAGTATAAAGTTAGGAACGAGGTATTTGCCGTCAGGCTATTTATTGAATGTAAACATATAAAGGATCCCGTAGTTTTTTGGTTCAGACAAAAGAATATGAAGTCCGCTACGGAATTGGCAAAGGATAATAGCATTTTAAACGATAAGCCGGATTATTATGTTACTCAGGATCAGGGTTTAGCAAAGCATCATTACGTGGATAATGTCCCCGTTGCTAAAATAGCGGCAAAAAGCGGCAACCGTGATGACGTTTTCGAGGCGATGAACCAATGTCTCAACGGTCTTATTTTCTTTAGTAACGGGAGAAACATCCCCTCCTCCTATCATGTTGATTTTCCTCTCATAATTACTGATTCGCTACAAAACCTGCATAAGCGTGATGCGAGTTCGGGACATGCTCCCATTACCGAACCATTCCAACTTGAAATTGATTATTCATACAAGCAACCTAAAAGCAGCGGGGACTCAACTGATATCATGAAATATTTTTTAATTGATATTGTAAACTTTGACGCGTTAGATTCTTTCTTACAGGACTTAGAGAATCGAGATATCAAACTATTACGCGAGAATCTCGACTGGGACATTGGTGCTCAAGAGAGGGAAAATCGTCATCAAACAAACGAAGAATCATTTGATCTCTTCTAGGGCAAAACAACTGAACCATAATGACAAAACCACTTTCTCATCGAAAGCGGTTTTGTATACCCGCAATGTTAATAATTCTTGATCGATACCAATTCTCCGTTCTCTTTATACTCAAGCTGGTTAAGACCTGACACTGTATTCATGGTGTAGGTCGCGAGATAGTGTTTCGCAAGATTATCAGCCTCTGTCGTCTTATCTTGACTCAACAGGTCGGTTATTTTACTGAAGTAGTCCCCCGAAACCGTTTCGTCATCGAAGTACTCGATCGTGAGATGCGTTAGGCCGGAGGAGTACTGACTGATTAACGAGTCATTTATTGCGATGACTTCCGCTCGGGTGATATTCGGATTGACTATCGCATAAACAATCTTCGTCGTACCGTGCGTATCCTTTGGTATTACCTTATGTTCTGCCAGAGTGACTTGTTGAGTATTAGCGTTTTTCGCCGTCACGTTCGCCTGCGCTGTCGAATTCGTATTCGCGTTTTTGTTTTCTTTGTTCATGCTGGCCAAACCGATAATCGCGAATACGACAACGATTAAGGTAATCCAGAGACCTTTACGGCCTTTCTTCTTCGGTTGTTTTTCATCTGCCATGTGATCACCTCCCTTCAAGAAGTAAGTTGTTCCATTAGTGTTGCTGGCTCCAGATACACAAAACCCCGCGCCAGCTAGCAACCTTTCGGCCGCCCATACCCCTTTCGGGATATGACCCTTGGAAGAGTCGCTGAACACGGGGTTCAGTATCTTCCAAGGGTTTTATATACCATGCCGTTCCGAAGAACGGTTTAGGTAAAGATGGTTATTGCAGAATGAACATTCGGGCGAAACAACCTTTTCCGAAGGCCTCGAATTACTCTCAGTTTACCCCTTTTTCAGGCCTTCTGCAAGGATATTCCGCTATTCCTACGGTACCGCGAAGGTCGTGGAAGTCCAGTCGACAACTTGTCGATAACTTTTCCGCCTTGAGCCCTCCTAGAACTGCTTATTTAAAATGTCCCAGAAGATCGGCTTGCCGTCTGTCGGATAACCGAATCCGTCGTCGATTTGCGGATCGTTATCATCATCGTCGTTCATCCACGTTGGCGGCGGCGAGGGCGGGTGCTGGAACAGCTCGCCCACGATGATCGTGAACGCGTCCACCAAATCATCGTACCGCTCCGCGCCGAATCCCAAGAGCTGGCTGATCAGGATTTCCGCTCCATGACGAGGGAAAAACACCTGGCCATTCTCGAGGTACTGACTCACCGCAAGCAATCGGCCGCGCTTGTCCAAGCCGCGCGTTGGCACGCCGATGGCCGGATATCCTTCTTTTTTCAGGTCATCGATGAGATGCCGCTGGAAGGCGACGTCCTCGACGAACAAGGGCGTCTTTCGGCCCGACTCGACGCGACTCGCGACTTTCTTCGCCCGCTGTATCGACCGGAGCGGCGTGAGCCGCTCGTTCACCGGATACGGCAGGACGTACACCCGCAACTCTTTTCCCTTGATGAAGGATTTCGCCGCGACCATGGCCGTGCGGTCCGCGCCGTCTCGCTGCGACAAAGCCGGATCGACCCCGATCCCCGCCCGACCGTATCGCCATCCCGACTCCTCGTCCGGCAGGTCGTCGTAATAGCGTATCCACTCCTTCTGAATGACCCGATCCACGTCAGGGATTATGTTCAGCATGTACTCCCGCTGGAAGGCCGCCTCGTCGTTAATCTTTCGCCGTTCCGCATCAATGCTCGCTTGATCAGGGAACTTCCCCGGCCACGCGGCTTTCCCCGCTTCGTCGAGAAAAGGATATGCCCGATAATCGGCGTCGAACTGGCCCTCCTCGATTTCCTTCCGCAGGCGCATGATCAAGGAATCCTCATGCAACAAGTTTCCGACGACGAAGACGCGTGTGTTTCTGTCTCCGGCGGGTAGCACTTCGCCCTTAAACCAGTCGGCCGTTCGGTCCCGGCTTTCCAGCGTTTTGACCGAATCCAAGTCCTCGATGTCGTCGCAAATGATGAGATCGGGACGGTACTGCCGATGCCGCAGGCCGCGTATGCCCTGCTCGTAAGAAGCGCAAGTGATGCGAGCGCCATACTTTTGGAGGACTATCGATGCCGCTTGCCAATTGTTCTCCTCCTGAAATGGCCCGAGGTCGCGACGGAGCAGCAGGTTCCCTTCCAACTCGCTCTTGATGTGCTTCATGTAGGTTTGCGCCTGATGCATGGTGTTGCCCAAGATAAGCACGAACTTTTTTTGCGGCCGTCCGATGATCGCCCACAGCGGATATGACAGCGTGAGGATCGTGGATTTTCCCGATCCGCGAAACGCGGTAATCACGGCATAACGGTTATCGTTCCGCTCGGTGATATCAAACAGATCATCATGGAACGGTGCGAATGGGTATTTGATGTAGTTGTGCAGATAGACCGTGAAGAAGGCAAGATGACTTTGCCGCGCGATCGCTATACGCACCTTCTGGTTGCCCGCGATCGCCTTGCTGACGTCGGGCGGTAAGTTAATCATTGGATTTCTCGTTAGCGGTTCCGCGCAGGCAGGCCAGCGCGTGCCGCACCAGCTTTTCCTCCTCCGCGCTCAACGGCTCGTCCGTACGGCTTATGCTCGCCTCCACTTTGATCCTGTCGGCATACGCGGGATGATGATTCTTCAGCCATAGGGTGATGGCTGGCAGGTTCCGGTCTTTAATCAGCGTCACGACTTGGCTTTCGCTTAAGTCGTTGATGAATGCCTCGCCGTCCCGCATTGCCTCGTCCGCCGCTTTCTTGAATTCTTTATCCTCGTTTCGCCAACGGTAGTAGGTGGCTCGGGCTATTCCGGCTCGCTCGCAGGCGATCTGCGCGATGGGCATCTTCCGCAAGTATTCCAAGATCGATTCCTTGTCTCTGACCTGCCTTTGCTCGATGGTTTCTTGATAAAGGTCGTTCATATTTTTGTTGCTTTACGACCAGTCAGATTTTCCCAGCGCTTGCGGATGACTTCGGCATAGACCGGAGATTTTTCCATTAGGAAGCAGCGTCGGTTCATTTTCTCGGCGGCGATTAACGTACTGCCCGACCCGCCGAAAGGTTCTAGCACGAGATCGCCCCGCTTGGTTAGTACCTTGAGATACGGGATAAGTATCTGCACGGGTTTTGTACCGAAGATGATCCCTTGGCCTGAACTCTTCTCATCCGCGGCGTTGTACTCGATGAAGTCGGTCGGGCAGATTTTCTTGCCCTTTTCATAGCCCTCCCATTGGGGCCTCCCCGAGATGGCGTACAGCGCCGTTTCATATTCGTTCTGAAGCAGCGTCTCTTCCGACTCTTGATTCAAGACAACATTCCCTTGCGTGCCTACCATGACGATATCGTGCTTGGAGAAGAATTTATACTTAGCGGCGAATCCTTGGGTACGGTTCGGGAGGTGCCAGACGATCATGTTCTTGATTTTCCAGTGTTTAGCCATCTCGCCCCAAATGGTCGGAATATTCTTCCAATTTTCGTACGCAATGATAGAGAAGTCGTCCTTCTGAACCTTGGCGACATTGCCCATCCACAATTCGCTGAAGTTCTCCGGCAAGCTGTCCGTCTCGAGGTACCTGCGATCACGTTTGAATCCAAATCCCTCGGTCGGCTTGCCGTTTTTCTTTTTACCCCTGAGATAATCGAGGATGTAGGGCGCGTCAGTTAGGCACATATCGGCCTTCTCGCCGTTCATGAGTTTCAGCATATCCGCTTCAATGGTACTGTCACCGCACATGATTTTCGAGTCTCCAAGTCGGTAGACGTCGCCTTTCTGGATTTCAATGTTGTTGATATCCAGTTTCTTGAGCTCCCGTTCAAGATCGAACACTCCCGGCGTCTCTTCAATCTCGAAAATGTCGTCCAGTTCTTCGGAGGAGAAACCGATATCAGCGAGAAAACGCTCATCGAGTGTCGCCAACAGGTCCAAGTCGAATGCGCCCGTATTTTTGTTCAGACGCAAGTTCAGCTCTTTTTCCTTTTCGATGTCAGGAATGTTCACGTACACTACCGGCGCTGTCTCAATGCCGAGGTCTTTTGCGATCTTCAGTCGGAAGTGACCCCCTATGACTATATTGCGACGACTGGAGGCACCGTTGCATAACAGTGGCTCAACTAGACCGTAACGCTTTATGCTCTCGGTCAGATCGTGGATGGCCTGCTTGTCCCAGACGCGGGGGTTGTACTCGGACGGTTTCAATTCGTTGACGTCGACGTAGTGGATTTTGAGGTTTGGGTTGTTCATGGTGTTGATCTCCTTCCTGGCCTCCTTAGGGCAAAGCAAAAAGAGGCGCAGTATAAACGACTAAAATTGGTTCCCAGGATTAGGGGCTGACCAAAATTCGTCATTTACTCCGGGCCTCTTCGTTCGTTAGCGGAGCTTTGAGTCGTACCCACACGCGGTTCGACCTCTTTCCTCACGCTAGCGCGTTTTTTGAGCCAAGACGTATGGCGAGTATTCGGAAAGAGTGGGGGTATATAAGCTACATGACGAGCATTAGCTTAAACCACTCTCTGCCTCTGCGGTACATAACGAGCTTGTCGCTCGATCCCGCGACGTACGCCGATGTTCTTCCGTGGCGCGCATCGGGGTGTAATCCTTTCGGGCTTTGGTTCCTTTCTTGGTTGCGTTAATGAATCTTCGTGGCGCCAAATCTTTCAAATTCAGCGTACGTTTTGAGTATACATACTGGTCATTTCTGGTCAATGGACGAGGAAATGAAAACGAACGACAACGGATATTAACCGTTTAAATCCGTTTCGTATTTTTTTGGCTTTTGTTAGCTAAATTGGATTATACTTAAGTTATCCACAGCAGTCGATTTTTCATTCAATCCAAACTGCTTATTAAGCGCCCTAAGCGAATTTTAGCTTGAATGCGATATTTTATGCCCTACCTCAAAGTCGAATCTCATTACAATGACCTCTATGACCGTTTCACTGTCGACGAGTGCCGCCGAATGGAAATAAGATTGCGAAGATCGGCGGTGGACGCGAAACGAGAACGGTCGGATACATCCAAAGAACCGTTTGACGAGAATCTTTTCGTCAATGTCGCCATGTATTTCATCACGGGCGAGCGCTATCGGAACAAAGCCGAAGCGATTCGCGGCTGGATGGAACGGGATTGCAAGCGCGATGAAAGAATCGCTGCCGCCATCGAGCCAGTCGGTATCCGCTGTCTCGGGTGTGGCTCGATTATGGAATATACCGACTGCGACCTGCACGAAAGCGTCGACGGTCAAAAAGACCGCGTCCTTTTCTTTTTTCGCTGTCCGGACTGCGGCAAACGTCGGGCGTGCTGGGTAGGCGGCGAAGAATGGCAACCCCGTCCCACGCCTTGTCCGAAATGCGCCGCACACATGACGTCGACTAATTCCCGGAAAGAAAATATCATCACCACGGTGTATTCCTGCCCGAACTGCGGTCATAAGAAAACGGACAAGCTGAATCTCGACGATAAAACTGCGGAAGAAACGATTGATCCGAATTTCGAAGCCGATCGAAAGAAATACTGCCTGTCGGAAAATGAGGGATCGGAGTACGTGATCCAAACCGACCGGATGACGGCATTTTCAAAGGAATTGAATGACAAGGAAGAAAACAAAGAAGCCTACGAAATGGTCGCAAAAATGAAGAAGCTGGCGATTGCTGATTTGCTGGGCTTGCTAACACCGATCGTCGAGAAAGCGGGATACGGTAAATTTGAATTCAGCAAGCCTGAGCTTCGGCGAGGCGTCAGCATCGACTTTACCTTACAAGATAACCGACCAGGTCGATCCGAATATGATAGCGTCCATGGCCTGCAAAAGCTCCTAAAGAAGGCTTTGGAAGGCACGAACTGGCACTTGATGAGCGACGGCGTCACATATCGCTTAGGTTTCCTCAATGGCCGCCTGCGGGGCGCAGAGGGAGAAGAATCCTTACTAGAGCTGGCAAAGCGCAATCTCGGCAAGAAACGAGACACCCTCTTGTACTGTCTCATTTGTCTCATTCTGGTTTTCCAGACCCCGACCCACGTGCCTCAAATCGTCCACTTGAAATATCGTCAAAAAACCCTTATAATACCTGCACGGGCGCAGTACTGAACCCGAGTTGCCCGCCATTGTATGATCACCCTCTTCAGGAGGCGTGCCGGAGTGGTTGAACGGGCCGGTCTTGAAAACCGGAATACCTGCAAAGGTATCGTAGGTTCGAATCCTACCGCCTCCGCCAGAATAATCGTCTAATAAAATAGCAATTTCCATATGGATGAACCAAACCAAAATCTGACCAAACGCGAACGTCGCGAACTGCGCCGGCAGGAAAAAACCGAACGTCGCGAACAACAAGGCAGCAAACAGCGCCGTAATAAAATATTGCTCTGGAGCATTATCGGCGTCGCTGGGGCGCTCGTCATATTCGGCATCTTCTGGCTGGGCAGTAAAAGCGCCGCCAAAACGCCAAAATTACCTCTTGATGCCGTTGCCGGCGGCGACTGGGTCAGGGGCAAAAACGATTCAAAAGTTGTCTTAATCGAATACAGCGATTTTCAATGTCCTGCCTGCTCCGCCCGGTATCCGTTCGTCAAACAGGCCGAGTCTGAGTTTAACGATCGTGTCGCCTTTGTTTTCCGCCACTTTCCCCTCCCCATGCATCCAAACGCGAAACCGGCCGCCTGGGCAGCTGAAGCCGCCGGCAAACAGGGTAAGTTTTGGGAAATGCATGATCTTTTGTTTGAAAAACAAGCCGAGTGGTCAGGGCTTGATGACCCGGCAAACACGTTTGCCCAGTACGCCGAGTCGCTAAGCCTTGATAAAACCCAATTTCAGAGCGACTATTCTTCCGACACCGTTAAAAAAATCGTTTCTGACGCCGTCTTAGCCGGCGAGCGTATCCCAATTGAAGGCACACCCACCTATTATCTCGGCGGAAAAATGCTGCAACCGTTTTCAACCTACGAACAGCTGAAACAGTCTCTGCAAGACGCCGTGGACAAGAACAAACCCTAAGGCTGTTACCGAGCCTAAAAACATGGTACTATACAGGCGCTAATACCTATCGCTAAACTCTATGCCCGAAACGAATGATCGCGGCCAAAAATTAGCCACCTGGAAGTTCCCCGAACACCAAGTGCGCCAGCGCGGGAAAGCCTGGTATGTCTTCTTTTTCCTGATTGGCGGGGCAGCGATGATCTGGTCGCTCTTCACGGCCAACTTTCTCTTCCTCATGATCATCCTGATCGCCTGGACGGTTATCTACGTTTCAGGCCGTCGCAAACCGCAGATGCTTCAGTTTACCATCCTGGAAGACGGGCTTCGGGTTAATACCAAGTTCTACCCATTTGACGATATCGAAAAATTCTGGGTAATATACAAACCGCCGCACAGCAAATTCGTCTATTTCCATTTTAAAACCTTTTGGAAGCCCGAGCTCGTTATCCCGCTCGAACGCGCCCAACCGACGAAGGTGCGGGAAATCTTGCTCGATTACTTGAAAGAGGATATTTCAAAAGAGGACGAAAATATCTCGGAAACCATCAGTCGCGAGTACAAACTCTAAGAATCGCGTCCGACTCCAACAATGGATACACGCGCGCCCGTAGCTCAGCTGGATAGAGCGTGAGATTGCGGATCTCAAGGTCGCAGGTTCGACCCCTGCCGGGCGCACCATGATAAAACATAAAACCGCTCAGTCGCGGTTTTTGTGATTATGACGATCGCCTTATATCTTTTTTAGAGTTCTAGCCAATACTTTCGGCCAGTAGAGCCAGACTGCCCCGACCCAGAGAAGTCCAATCGCATATCCGGCAACGACGTCGCTCAACCAGTGCGCGCCGAGATAGATGCGTGACCAGCCGACTGCCAAAAAAGCAACAATCGCGACCAATCGGATAACCCAACAGACAGGCCGCGAGAAGTGATTCGACCAAAGCCAGAGAAACCCGGCGCCGAGGGCAATAGCCAAGGCATGGCCGCTCGGAAAGCTGTACGTTGGCTCATAGACCATGACGCGTACAACGCCATCAACTGGGCGCGGCCGCTCAATCAGCGGCTTCAGAATAAATGAGAAAATATTACCGGTAAGGACCGCCGCGAATTGGATTGCCTCACGGTGTTTTTGACGAGAATACCACCAGACGATCAAGCTGACGATGAGCGCCGGCACGACAAATCGCGGCGCGCAGACACCGCTGACGTGCCGGGCAATATCTGTCAGCCAGGACGGCTGGAACGACTGCAGAACCTGAGAGACGACGAGGTCGATATGTTGAAATAATTGGGTTAACATCAGGCCGTAGTATATCAATAGAATGCGGATCAGTCTAGATCTGCATTCCGCTTTTGGGAATAATCTGATACCATTGGGGTATGAAACTCATTCAATTTGATACGCCGGTTGAGGAATTATACTCGGTTGGGAAAACAGTGGCCCAACGCCTGAAAACACTCGGTCTCCGAACAGCTAAGGATATTTTGTTTCATTTTCCCTCGCGCTACGAAGATTTTTCGAAGATCACCACCATCGACAAGCTCGTCCCAGGCGCCCAGGTAACAATCAAGGGAAAGATTCAAGACATTCAGAACCGCCGAAGTTTCCGCCGGCGCCTCTATATCACTGAAGCGATTGTCGGCGACCAAACCGGCTCAGTAAAAATCATCTGGTTTAACCAACCCTACTTACTGAAAACCTTTTCGCCGGGCGATCATATCGTCGTGGCTGGCAAGCTGGAAATGGACAAATATGGTCTGCATTTTACCAGCCCCTCATATGAAAAATTAGCCGGTCCGGCGATCCATACTGGCCGGCTTGTGCCCATCTATCCGACGACAAGCCGGCTAACCCAGCGCCAGATTCGCTTTCTCGCCCAGCTGGTGAGACCGCTCGCCCGTCGAACGATTGACTATCTCCCTTTTGCCCTCAGAAAACAGGCTGAGTTGATGGAGGAGCAATCCGCCCTACAGGAAATTCATTTTCCACGCAGTCATTCTCTTTTAAAAAAAGCGCTTGAGCGCCTTAAGTTCGACGAGCTTTTTCCGATCCAAGTCTATACGCTCCAAAACCGCCGCCTGCTCGAGCATATCCCGGCACCAACCATACCGTTCAATCAGGAACTGACGAAAAAATATGTCGACCGCCTGCCCTTCCGCCTGACAAACGCCCAACGCCGCGCCGCCTGGCAAATATTGCGGGACATGGGGAAAAATCATCCGATGAACCGCCTCTTGGACGGCGACGTCGGCTCGGGTAAAACCGTCGTCGCCAGCCTGGCTGTGCTCAACGCCGCCAAACAGGGCTGGCAATCAGTTCTCATGGCTCCGACCGAAATTCTCGCCGGTCAGCATTTTGATACCTTTTCAAAACTTTTCCAAAAAGAAAAAATAACCGTCGGGCTTCTGACTCGAAGCCTGAAAATGACGAATCAGACGAAAAGGCCTTTAACTCAAACATCGCTCGCCCGAAAAATCTCAAATGGCGACGTCGACCTGCTGATCGGCACACACGCTGTTCTCCAGGAAAAAATATCGTTTCATCGACTTGGCCTGGCCATGGTCGACGAGCAGCATCGTTTCGGCGTAGACCAGCGGAAAGCCTTGGCTGGAAAATCACAAACCGGCGCGACGACGTCCCCTCATTTTCTGAGCCTGACCGCCACGCCGATCCCACGAACGCTCGCACTCGGTTTTTATGGTGATCTGGATATTTCGGTCATTGATGAACTGCCAAAAGGCCGTCAAAAGATTCGTACCAAGATCGTGCCCCCGCACGAACGAAAGGAAACCTATCAGTTCATCGCCGAGGAAATCACTCATGGCCGACAGGCGTTTGTCATTTGCCCGCTGATCGATCCGTCAGACAAGCTCGGCGTGAAATCAGCCCGTGAAGAGCACGAGCGGCTGCAAAAGAAGATCTTCCCAGAATTTAGAATCGGCTTGCTCCACGGCCGACTACCGGCGCCGAGTCGCGAAAAAGTCATGCGCGATTTTTTAGCGAATAGGATTCAGATACTCGTTTCAACGTCGGTTATTGAAGTCGGCATTGACGTGCCGAATGCGACGGTCATGCTGATTGAAGGCGCCGAACGCTTTGGCTTGGCTCAGCTCCACCAGTTTCGCGGCCGCGTCGGCCGAGGCAGTCATCAAGCCTCCTGCTTCCTCTTGACCGAAACCGAAAACGAAAACGCCCAGCAACGTCTCTATGCGATTGCTGGTTCGCAAAATGGCTTTGCTTTAGCGGAAAAGGACCTAGAAATGCGCGGGGCCGGCGAACTCTACGGCTTACGTCAATCTGGATTTCCAGAATTTAAAATCGCGAAACTAACCGATTTTCCGATTATCAATAAAGCGCAAACCATAGCGAAAAATATTCTTCACCATGATTTCGAATTGACACAATACCCTAACATCAGGCAAAAAATGCGCGAGTTTAAGGAATCAATTCACTGGGAATAAGGCGCTCCCCTGCCTTGACAAAAATGCAATATCTGAATATACTCGTTGATAGCACATTGCTATCTTAGTTCGCGTGCTACGACACACCAGACACTTGAAAGCAAGGTTAGTGGGTGGGAGCCCCGCGATTCAAATCTGTATAGGTCTGCCCACGACATCAGTAGGAGAACGGCCTGGGCCCTTTCCCCAGACCAAGCCCTACCCAGTTGATGGAAGGACCACTGAAACGTTACGGGCTCCCCCCGCGATTTTCTCCGGAGCAATCCGGTAGATCAGCATCCCGAGGAATGCGGGTACAGGGGGTACAACAACGGCAAAGGGGGTTGACATGCGCATGAAGTTCGGCTGAGGTTGCGGGTTCTTCGATCGCCGTTCTTCTACATCACGGTATGGTAACAGGGGATCCTTAACACTCATTGCATCTAGCATGAGATCGGTGAGGACGGATCCTCACGACACTTCTACATACTGCCTGAAAGGGAGGCGAGTATGTGCAGGATCTACAACCCAACGACGGGTAAGTACACGTTCGGGTCATGTGTCTTCAGTCCGTTCGATGTCGAGTTCCGTGGAAGCGGTGGGGCGAGACAGTTCAACGCCTGCATCAACCTGGTCGGGCCTGGGCAGATCCATGGCCTGGTCCCTGAAGTCTCCAAGCCGCTCGCCGTGTTCGCAGCGGATCCTCGGATCCGCCACCTCGGTGGACCCATGGACCTGCTCACAGCGGCTGGCGTAGACCCGGTTGGCGAGGTCTGTCAGGAACTGCGTCGGTACAAGCCCGAACGTCCTGGCTTCATCTATGCCGGGCACCACGACTTCCGTGGCCTGGTCACGGCACGACTCCACGGAGAAGGCGAGGTTAAGCTCGCGGTCTGCCTCCACCCCACGGCAACGGGTCACTGCGGCGCCATCAAGGGCACCACGACGACTCTGACCCAATGGGTTGAGCAGTTCGGCGAGTCGCTGCAGCATTTCAGCGGTCCGGCCGAGGTTCTCGAGCTGTTCGGTCTGGTGGCTGTCAACGGACGCTGTCGGTCCCGGGCACGCACTGTCCCGTCTGCGTAGTTACGCGTCTGTACTGCTCTTGTCTGTCACAGCAGGTTGGCTGTCTCTTTTGGACTCGCGTCCGAAGAGATAGTCGCCTGCTTTTTTCTTTGGGCCAAGGAGAAAATTCAGAATTCAAAATTAATAATTAAAAATGGATGAACCCCGCCATAGGCGGGGAACAATAATTTTTACTTTTGAATTTTGCATTGTAAATTCAGGGCACTATTATATCCCATAGATAAACGAAAACACGGGACAAGGCCGCGTTTATATATCTGTGATGTTTGACTCTGTTATTTTCCTTCGAGTTCTTGTATGACCAGTGCCTCAAATTCGTCATACGTCACAATGCCGGTCAGTACCTTGTCGTCGACAAAAAACGTCGGAACGGCGGACAGGTGAAGTTCGATGCCATCGCTGATATTCTGACTGACGGCGGAATCGGTTTCCGTTTTATCGAGGCAGGTGGTAAAGGTGTCTTCGGTTAAACCGATATTTTTTGCGATATCAATAATGTCCGATTTCTCAAATCCATCCGTGGTCTGAAAAATCTGTTTTTCCATTTCCCAGAATTTGTTTTGGGCTTGGGCGCAGCGGGCCGCCTTCGCTCCCAGGCTTGCCATTGCATCAGACTGATTAAAATAATCCTTGAAAACTAGCTTCACCTCGCTGCCATAATTGTCCATGATTTGCTGAACAATCGGCTGAGCCGCCGCCGAATAGCCGGATCCGAAACTGGCGAATTCGATGATGGTGATTTTTGGAGCCGCTGTCCCGAGAACTGGATCGGTGTCACGAATTTCCGGCGTCCCGCTCACTTCTTTATTCGCGACAGTTACCAAAACATCCTGGGACTGGTCAACCGGATCTGAGACCCCCTCATAAACCACCTTCGTGTTCAGCCGCCGCGAGATCGAGTTTATTGTCGAGCGGGTCATAATCAAGGCAAAAAGAAAACCGAGAAAGGCGAGCAAGCCGACAACAACGATAACGATGGTTTTTGTTTTTGAGGTGGTCGTTACCTTTTTCTCAGCCATATTATTTGAGCGTTATTTTTTCAAGCTTGTCGTTTTTCGCGTTATGAAAATACAAAGCGTCTTCACCAGGTGATAAATACAGTCCGTCAGCGCTATACCCGATATCTTCGGGTCCGTTGTAGGGAATCGCCAGGAGTGTTTTTTGTCCGGTCGCAAGGTCAATGCTGTAGAAATTGTCGCTTGCCGTGACGGCGCTATCCCGAGACAAGCCGGCGCCAGTCGCCAGATCGGTCGGAACGGCGCAATACAGAGCAGTGCCACCAAAGGTGCATTTATCCGGCCAGGTGTTTAGATCTAGGGCGGTATTATTAAGCCCAACCGCGTCACCGCGCGCGTCGACAATGCTTAACGTCGGTTTATAATCAGTGTCGGCGCTATAGACGCTATAAAGAAGCTTATCGCCTTGCGGTGACCAGGCGCTGGTAAACCCAGAGCCCTTGACTGTGAAGGATTTGAAATTTTCCCCGTGCTGGCCGATAAAGTATATTTCCTCTTCATCAAGGCCGGTACCCTCCCGATAAATACCCACCACTTGGCCGTCGGGTGACCAATTGACATCGACGCGGGAGGCACGGTCGCCGAGCGCTTGAAGCAGCTGCTGTTCGCTACCGTCTGGGTTTGCGACTGCCAGCCATTGCTGTTCTTCTTGCTCGCCAATAAATTTATAGGCGATTTTATTGCCAGAAGCCGTAAACTCCGGCTCCTGTATTTCTTTTGGCAGCGTCACGGATAGGCCGTCGCTGAAGTTATAATACAAATTACTGCCGTCCGGATACTTGAGGATGGCTTGCTGCCGATCAGGCGACCAAGCAATGCTCTGAACATCATAAAACTCTTTTGAGGAGATTTCGACGCGTTCGCCGTTTGCCAGTACTTTGTAAAACTTATACGTAGCGGGGTCGTAATACACATAGCTAGTTCCATCGCTTGTGGGCGCGCCGTCTTTTGTTCGGCTGTTGATGATCGGGGTAACCTTCGTCGGACCGCCGTCCGCCACGTCAGAAATGTCCGGCAGATTCGACACACTGTTCGTGTTTCCGTTCGTATTTACGTTTACGTTCCGATTACCGTTAATGTTGGGTAAACGATTAAGGTCGTTGGTGTTGTTGGTATTGCCATTTGTGTTTCCGTTGCTCGTCGGTTCAAAAATTGATCGGAAAAAGAAAAAATAAATGGCGACGCCGACGACCAATACAACGACCGCCAGGCCGGCAATAATCAGGATTTTTTTTGTTTGTGGAGAGAGTGTCATAGCGTTTCCGCACACAAGCCAATACTAATATCGTCACCCTGCGCCTCGCCTGTCCAGAGATAATATTCCGGCGGATCACTGCCGACTCTATGGACGCAAACCGACTGCGCGCCCTGAACGGCGCGATCATTGTTGGTACAGTAAAGCAGCATATTGTACCGGGAATAATCGTTGCATTTTGTTGGGGCCGCTCCGGAGGCGTGCGTTTTCCAGCAGACACCCTCTGGCGATGTTTCGCAATTAATCCGCTCATACTCATTTGGCGCAACGCCGACCGTGCCCTGTCCTTGACGGAGGGGTATGATCGGCCCATAGACGCATTTATTCTCGTGTTCAATACAGCCGAATTCATCACGATTACTGAGCATCGCATCGATAGCGGCGCACCGACCGCTGTCCGCGTCCTCGCATTTCTCCTCGGGGGCACCACAACTCCAGACACCGGCCGCGTTGAAACACTGGGTGCCGGATCCGCATTCGTGTCCATAACATAGGCCGCCCGTTGGCTTACCCTGCGCGTCTTTTAAATTATTTGGCACGCCGCAACTGGCGTTTGGACTGATCACTTGCTGCGACCAATTATCGCCGAGCATGTTTTTACAGAGCTCCATGTTCGCGACGGTCGCCTGGCCGGTAATTGTCTCCAGGGCGATTGGCTGCAGGTTAACGATCATGGGGTTGATCAAATTCAATAAAACGTACGAGATGAGCGCGATCACAACGCCAATGATGGCTGACGTAAAACTGTCTTTGGCCCGTTCAATTTTTTGCGAATTCCCGGAGGCGGAAATCCATTGAAAACCGGCATACATGATCATGACTGCAGCGAAGATGCCGATGACCCCGATAAAAAGGTTATAAAAAATCTTCGTATATTGCGTGATATCAGAGATGCACTCGGTCGTGCCGAGCTTGACATTGAGCTTTACCTTGCCTTTACCGCAAGGGTTCGTCTCTGGATCTGCGCCAAACGCAACATGTGGTGCCGCGAACATTAACACCATCATGGTCACGAGCGATATCAACATCAAGACGCCAAACCACCGTTGAGCCTGACTTTGTCTTTTTATTGCCGTGTTATTCATAGCTGTATTATACCACATCTTTTTCACTATTACGTAACCAGCGCATGTGCCCAAGTGAGGCTAGGAAATCCAATTGATGGCACTACTCACTAAACCAAGGGCTTGGACAAGAACTGCAATTTGTGTCACCACAAAGACTAAAATGATAAAACAAATTGGATAGGCGATGATCTTTTCCCACAAATCGAGCTCAAACTCTTTTTTGCCAAAGACCTTTGAGAGGATTACCTGAGCCACCCAGATCAGGATCGTGATGATTATTCCCACCACCGTTGCCGCCGCGCCGACCTTGACTCCTTTCAAAACCATCAGGAGCATCCGGTATTGCTGTATCTTTTTTGCCTGAAGAGCGGCAGCACCGGCTGCTTCGCCGACTTCTTCAGCGCTTCCCCCTTCGGCTGCTTTTTTCAACGCCGCGGCTTTAGCACCACCTAGCTGTTTCGCGGCCGACCGTTCACCGGCTGCGCCAGCAACACCCTGACGGGCGTCAAAATCCTGTATCGATCGATCCATCTTGTCAGCCACTCGTCCCCGGATGCCACGCGGTTGATTGACGTCGCCGATTGAACTGCCCATCGAACTGGCTAGCCGGTCTTTTGTGTACGCGTCTTTCCCCTGCCGAATTTGCTGATCGTGCCAAGACTTCGGATCTTGTCCCAGCTGACGACTGAGCGCTTCTTGACTCGATTTTGAACGACCGGTTCGATCATCTAATTCGCGTCGTTTCTCCTTTGATTTCCCTAGCGCGTCATCAAAATTGTTTCCATTCGTAGCCATATCAACCCGTTACTGCCACCAGGCTTCGTTTACTTTCCAAACCGACTGCTCTTTAATAAATTTTATCTGGAGGTCTTGGTAAAATATTCTTGCATTCGAGCTTGTACCGGTCGACTCGTTCCGCTGCGTCGTGACCAGAAATTCAGCCGTGCCATTATCAGAATCGTAGCTGATCTGTTTCACCGACATGGTTCGGGTAATCATGCCGTAGTAAACGCTTTGATCGACGGTTTTGTCCCGCTGCTCATCAAGATATTTTTGCGCCCATTTTTTCATCCGTTCGCTCATATACGGTATCAAGTGCTCGATGTTTTCAAAATCAGAGTGGTTCGAATATGTTCCAAAGCGCTCAGCAAAACTTCGCGCGACCGCCTTGAGATTCGCTTCGGGTGTGCTCCCGGTGTTTGTGTTCGTGTTGCTCGGTACGGTATTTGTATTCACGATATTCGTATTCGCGTTGGCATTTAGATTTGACGCGTTGGTGTTTTCGTTTGTCGTATTCACCACCGCATTATTTGCCGGAATATTCGTATTGGTATTCGCAGTAGTCGGCTTTTGCGTCAATCGCAAAACCACCAGCGCCGCGGCGGCGAGAACGGCCAGCCCTCCAAGCACGATAATGAGAATGCGGAACCCTTTCATACGATAGTATTTTTTAACCTACGTAATTATCTATGGTTTTGGTGCAGCTGACTTTACGTCCTCCTCTTGAGCCATTGATTCGGCGAATTCCTTCTTCGCGGCCTCAATCTCGAGCAGCTGCTTCGGATCCGAGGTAATGATTTGATCCTCCGTATACGAGGCGACAACTTTGATGGCGGCATGGCGGGCACCGGCAAAGAATATTCCCTCGCCAACCCCGCTTTCAAGAAGCAAATATTTTTCGCCTTCTGTCAGTAAGAATGTTTTTGCCAAAATATCAACACCGGCCGGCGACTGTTTGAGCAACAGCTGCAATGACGAGTTTGTGACAATGGCCTGACCGTACGGCGATCGCAAAAAGTCGTTTACGTCCTGCGTGATCGTCGTCACCCCAAGATAATATTTGCGGCAGCGTTTAACCAGTGCATAGATGAATTTGGCCGAGTCTTCGTTCTGCATCAGCCACCACGCCTCATCGATAACCATAATCCGCTTTTTCATTTCCGACCGGACAACATTCCAGATATAATTGATGATGGTATATATCGCAATCGGCCGCAGCTCGTCTTCAAGATCCCGCACGCTGAACACGACCAGTTGATTTTTAACATCAATGTTCGTTGGGCTATTAAACAGACCGGCAAACGTTCCCTCGGTGAATTTCTTCAGCCGCTTCACTAAGCCGTCGCCACCCTCCATCCCGCCGAGAACTTCTTCAAAATCAGACATGAGCGGCGCTTCGATCTTCGTCAGGTCAGAATCAGCCGTAATGTCTTTCTTGGCGTAGGTTTCGATCAGCGCCCGGTCAACCAGCGAGTCTTCCTCGTGCGTAAATTCCCCGAGCATCAAGCGGAGCAGCCCCTTCAACGTAATCACGGCTGAACGGATGATGTCAGCCGGTCGGTCAGCCTCCCCGACCGGTCGCGGCAAATCAAATGGGTTGATCTTTGAATCCGAGTTGAGATAGATGTTGACGTAGGCCCCGCCGACCGCGTCGCAGAGATACTTATATTCCTTTTCCGGATCAATAATGATAACGTCTGTGCCAAGCATTAAGCTGCGGAGCACCTCAAGCTTGACCGCATAGCTTTTGCCTGCGCCCGAGGTGGCGAAAACGCAGGAGTTGGCATTCTGGAGACTGAAACGGTCAAATAGGATCAAGCTGTTGTTGTGGCGGTTAATGCCGTAAAGAATTCCGTTGTCGCTCGTCAGCTCGGACGATATAAACGGGAAGGACGAGGCGGCCGGCGAGGTGTTCATGTTAAAGGTCACATTGATCTCGTCGATCGCCATGGGCAGAGTTGAATTATAGCCCTGTTCCGCCTGGTAAAACACCCGCTTTGAATAAACCAGACGTGAGCCGAGCATGCCTTCGACGCGGTCCGTCAATTCATTTAGCTCCTTGAGCGAATCCGCATACAGGGTGACATACAGAGAAAATTGGAAGAATTTCTCGGTTCCCTGAGTCAGATCATCGCGCAGCTTCTCAATGTCGCGCAGCGCGGTTTCTCGCATCGGATCGCGCGCCGCTCCCTTTTCAGCGTCAGCCATGATTTGTGCTTCGAGAGCACCGACTTTGTTCCGTAATTGCTTCAAAATAATGTCGGAACCGATCGGGTAGAAATACATCGAGATATCGAGCGTGAAATTGAGATTGACTATCGGCGCAAACCAGCCGACCGTGAGATAACGCGGATAGGTCACCACGAAGAGTGTCCGGACGAATTTGCTGCCCAACTCGACATACGACGGCATGACCCGGAAAGACGACGGGGCGATCAGATCCCGGATCGTCACCACGCCTTCGCGGTAGATCCGCTCGACTTCAATCGCGCGTTTCTCGCGCTCAAGAGCCAATGCCTCCGCCTCGCGTTTTTGTTGCGGCGTTAAAATGACCTTGGCCTGGGTTGCTTCCGGTATCGCGGCTTGTTTTTTCGAGAGATCGAGGTTTGCCATAATTAGTGCTCCACTTGAATGCGATCAACCTGGACCAATTCTTGGTGGTCGTAGGTCTCTGGATTATATGTATTGTAATACAGTTCGATCAGACTCTGCGTATCAAGGCCGACGGCTTTTAAGCCCATGGCGTTCAAGCCGCTGATCAAGAAATCAACCCGCTTCGCCAGTTCGGTGTGGTATTTTTCAAATTGGCTTTTTTTCAGTTGAATAATCCGGCTGGGCGCAAATAATTCCTGGACCCGGTCAAAAAATTTCTTCGAGGATTTTTTCGTTACCGGCGCGTACGGGACAATGACATAGAAACGCTTGCTCATAATATCAGCCAATTCGATCAGTTCGTTTACAAACTGGCGGTATTCCCGGGTCTGCATTTTTAACAACTCGTTCATTTGCTCCTTTTCAACCTTCTCGAGCCGTTGGAGGTATTCATCGATATCAAGTTTCCGCGATTGAATCACTACCTGCACCGGGAATTCAAATGAGTTGAGAAACTGAGTGTAGGCCTGAATGATGGCGTTTTGTTCGTCTTCCGACTTCAAAGCAAAATTGATCGAGGAAACCAGGATAACGCCTCGGATGGTCCCGTCTTTTAGGATGACGGCGTCATCCTTAATTTCAGCGATCGGCACGAACCGCTGAGTCGAGGGAGTGTTTTTGCGCTGTTTGTTCTGTGGAGTAGGCATGAATGTTTGTTAGCTATCGGATATCGCGAGTTACCTGCCAGGATTCCTCGCCGTAGGCGCCACCGGTGTCGACGATCAGAGAAAGCTCCCGCAGACGGCTTTTCGTCGGAGTGACCTTCGGCGGTCCGCCGCCTTCTGAACCGACCTTTTCCTTCGCTTTTTCCTCTTGGATCTCGTCATCATCCAAGTGTTTATGCCACAGTTTGATGCGCGGACGACGGAAGGTGGTCGCGACGTTGAGGAGAAAAAGGTGAAAATGCTGGCCATTTATCTTAAAGAAGGCAAAGATGGCGATCACGCCACAGGCGAGCGGAGCGGCAAGGATGAACAATGTAAATGTTAACACGAAATACAGCATCACGACCACACCGATCCCAATTAAAATAATAACGAATTGACGGACCGAGATCGGACCGAAGATCTTGTCTTCAACATCGATGAATTGTGGCACAGTGAATTGAAGTGGCATGCTCCCCTAGAAACTTATCCGCTTATTTAAATCAGCGATGGCGTGAAATTCCTCCTCGGTTACGGTCGGGCGATTCGCTTCCTGACGCTGGCGAATAACGTCCGAAATGGCCATGTTCCGCTCCATGCTTTCCCGGCCGATCTCGAGATAAAGCCGGTGAACGGCGTTCTTCTTCCAGGCTTTTACGCCCTCGGCCCGTCTGAGATATGAATCCTCTTCCAGCAGGTCGAGTTTTTCAGCGATTTTATCATTCGCTTCGGCCAAGGTCTTTCCGAGACGACGGTAATCGTCAGGCGTCAGGCGAAGAATTTCTTCAACTGGTCCGACAGTCTTGGCCGGCGGCTTTATGTCCGACATGACCGGCCGCATTGTCTCAACAGGCCGTTTTACAATGGTCGTGCCCGATTTTGCAGGCTGACTCGTCACAGGTTGGCGCGGCTGAATTGGCGTTGGTTGAACCACCGCCGCTGGCTTCGGGAGATCGGTTCTGGGCGGGACTGTCGGCCGCGACGGTACTGTCGGCGCGATCACTGGCGGCATTTGAGCAGCCGGTGGCGTAATTGGCTCCTCAGGCGGTTTGACGGGAGCCGGTTCGGGTGGTTTTTTCTGACTGACCGGCTCAGCTGGCCGATTATGTAAAGTCAGTATTTCCTCCTCAACCTGAGAAAGAATTTGCATCACGAGCGTTTCCGGCAGACCAATGCCGCCGACCTCAATCGGCCGCATGAGCATGTTCTTTGTTTCAATCAAATCGCGTACGTCTTTCAGGCGGGAAACGATGATGCTGACAAAGCGCGAACGTAACGCGTCATTGGCAAAGGTCAAACGAAAATCGCGGATCAGCCGATCGGCGATCTGTTCAATATTGACGCCGGTTGGCATGGCAGCGTCGGCGAGCCGCGTCCGATAGCGATTCACCTCCTCCTCATCTTCGCGATGAAAATAGAAATCAGCGGTCGGGCTTTGGCTGGCTGGGCTGGGACGCGGCTGCGGAATAATCGGCCGGGAAACCGGCTGGACTGGCGCCGCCGCTGGCTTCGGGAGATCGGTTCTGGGCGGGACTGTCGGCCGCGGTGGCACTGTCGGCGCGACCGGGATCGTCACAACCGGCGACGGCGGAATACCTTGTTTTGGTGGGACTGGCTGGATGCTTGGACTCGGAGTCGGCGGGGTTTCGATGGGCTCGGCGTTCAGTTCGATGAAGTGTCCCTCGCGCAATACCTGAAATTTCCCTTGTTCATCCTTCACCAACATCTCGTCCTCGATCCCAGCCGGTGACGTGGAGGGCGCGGAAATCTGCTGATACAGCCGCATGAGACGCTCAACCTTCAGTTGCTCTTCTTTCGTCAGGGAAATATAGGCTACGTTATTCTTTAAGAAATCGGCATATTGTCCGTGTCGCAGATTATATTGCTCGATCCAGGCCGCCGGCGAAGCCACGACGCCCGATACAAACGGGAGCGTGTTTAATTCGAGAGCCGACTGAATATTCTGTTTCAGCTCGTCCTGGTCGCGTAACGGTAACGACACGAATCGGCGTTTCAAACGATCGCCGACATTAAATTCGAGTACCGGCCCGAGATTTTTTTGAAAAATCGAAACCAGCTCGTTGGCCGAGAGCAACGGGATAGCAATGATTTGCAGGCGCTGTTTCTGTTCCTGGAGGTCAGCGGGCAGCGCCGCCGTTTGTTCTTTGGTTTGGAGCTGGAAAAGCAGAGTCAGGGCGTGCTTCGACGACTGACTTTGGAGTGCGTCAAGAATCTGATCGGCAAGATTGTCTGCGCCGTTTGTTTTGGCCTGCGGTGATGTACCGGCTAGCTCCATAATTAAAGCGTGGTTATTGGGCGCGTCTGAACAATATAGAAATTTTGCCCGTTAAACGCCCACTCGATGTCCTGTGGGCTACCATAATATTTTTCGATCCGCCGGAGGATGTCGACCAGCGTAAGAATCTGGCTTTTGGTCAGTTTTTGTTTTTCTTGCTTCGCTCGCGGCACGCTCACTTTTTTTGTACCCTTCGGCACAGCCGGCACGATCATCATCTCCTGCCGGTTTACGTTTACGTCAATCAAGGTGTTATCTGCCTTGTCCAGGACGTAGGCGTCAGGCGTTATCTGCCCTGACACGATCGCCTCACCCAAACCCCACCCCGCTTCAATAATCAGCTGATTTGGGTCGCGCGTCACCGGGTGGGTGGTAAAGGCGATACCGGAAACCTTTGCATTGATCATTTTCTGCACGACGACCGCGACGCGGATCATCTTGTTGTGCAGTTTCTTTTCAAATCGGTAGAACAAAGCCCGCGGCGTATAGAGCGATGACCAGCATTTCCGAACAGCGGCGAGAAGCTCCTTGTCGGTGATAAAGAGGTAGGTTTCGAGCTCGCCTGCCCAGGAAGCCACTTTTGAATCCTCAGCCGTAGCCGAGGAGCGCACGGCCACGTACTTGGCCCGTAAATGACGAAACGCTGTTTTGATTTCTTGGCTTATCGCTTCAGGTATTTTCTCTCGTTGAATGAGCGAACGCATCTTCCGCGACTCGCGTTCGACCGAACTGACGTCCTCTATCTTCAGTTCATCAAGGATGGCGTCGAGTTCGACATCAAGGTCTGACAGCTCGAGATATTTCTTGAACGCCGTGGCCGTGACAACGAATCCGGGCGGTACCGGAATGCCGGCTTTTGTCAGCTCGCCGAGATTGGCACCCTTCCCACCGGCGTCGGGAACAGATGAAATATCAATTTGGCTAAATGGAAGGGTAATTTTCTCCATAAACGTGAACTTATTATAGCATAACTTTTGAAAAAATACAAATCACCTATATTTCACTGAAAACCCTTGACAATTTCAAGTTTTTCGTCTATAGTACCTGGTTACATTGCGCCCTTTTCACATCTTTGGTTTTATCAAGGCGAACCTTGATGTGCATACATAGATGAGTCGCGTTGGATACCACGGACGAACACAGGAGGGTACCTATGCCGTTATCTCTGTTCGACAGTCTTCTCGGCCAAGCCGAGGCAATGCTGATCGCTCTTCGTCGAGATCTTCACCGCCAGCCCGAGCTGGGCTGGCTCGAAACGGCAACGGCCGAGCGAGTCATCACTCTACTGCAGCAGATGGGTCTCTCGCCGAAGATCATCACCGGCGGAATCATCTGCGACATCGACAGCTCGTCGCTCGGAACCACTGCTCCGCGCATCGGCTTCAGGGCGGACATGGACGCCCTGCCGATCGAGGAAGAGACCGGACTCGAGTACGCTTCGACCGTGCCCGGAGTCATGCATGCCTGCGGGCACGACTGCCACGTGGCCATGCTCCTGATGGCTGCCGGGCGTCTCGTGTCCAACCGCGCATCTCTGACACGGAATATCCGGCTTCTCTTCACCAGGGCCGAGGAGATTCCGCCTGGGGGCGAGCCGAAGCTGCTCGCCGAAGGCGGGGGCCACGGCCTGGACGAGGTCCATGGCCTGCACGTGCTCACGTCCCACTGTGGCGTCGTGTACCCGACCGGCACCTTCCTGACCTGTGTCGGAACGATCTCATGCTACAGCGACCGGCCGAAGATCACGCTCCGTGCCAGGGGCGGCCACGCCATGGAGTATGGGCAGGGCTCGATCGTCAGTCCGATCGACGCCTATGCTTGGCTGGTCACGAAACTCGCCGGAAGCCTGACCCGCAAATTCCAGCCCAAGGGATTCGTTCATTGCGCCGCTCCAACTCCGGCGCAATCAGCGAACGTTGTTCCCTCGGTGATCGAGTTCGAATTCACGTTTCGAGCACTCGACCGCGAGACCTACGACGGAATGCACACCTGCCTCGACCGCATCATCGAGTCGTTCCGGACCGCCTGGCCGGACGTGGAAATCAGCGTCGACCACCCGGCCGGACACATTCCCACGATCAACGATCCGCTTCCCACGGAAGCCGCTCGACGGGCGGCTCACGAAGTTGCCGCCTGGGCTCGGCTGTCCCACGACAATCCCGTTGCTCATGTCGCCGAGATGGACCAGATACTCGGCGGCGAGTCCTTCGGCCAGTTTCACAACGCTGGCTTCCCGGGGAACTTCATGTTCCTGGGTGCCGGCGGTATCACACCGGCTGAGCAGGCTGTCCACGGCCACGGGCACCACAGACCTCTCTTCAACCCCGACGAGCGCGCGCTCGTGTTGGGGGTCGCCTACTGGCTGCAGTTGGCGACCCAGGACTGACCAACGGCGGGCATTGTTCCCGCCAACTACGCACGAGGGCAAGTTCTGCAAAGAACTTTGCCCTCATTTTTTATTTCCAAAAAACCGAGTTCTCTGCCCGGTTTTTTATTGTCACTATTTTTTCACATAGGCTGCTGCAGCCGCAATATGTGGATACCAATCCTCCTCGTTCCGGCTGTCGTCTTCATAGATGCCGTAGCCGGGCAGTATTGTCGGGCAGACAAGAATTTTGCCTCTGCCGAGATAGCAGAGAGCCCGGAAAATCTGATTGCCGATTGTGCCATTGGCCGGAATGATGAAATTTGACCAGGTAATCGCGTTTTCGATCTCGATATGCACATTTTTCGACTCAATTCCTTCGCCGGATAGATGACTGACCAGTGACTCAGCCTGCTCGTAGCTCTGTGTCATTACCGGATCGCGTCCAACCGAGCCAGGCCGGCATGTAGCCATCACCGCCACCTTCGGCACAAATGACGGGAACATTTCCTTGAGCCAGGCCAGCACGCCGTCGGCATACCTCACTTTCTGCTCTAGGGTTTGGCCTTCTGGATTAGAGACGAGAATCATCCAGAACTCGCGGTCAAAAGCATCACGCATCAGCGCCGGACCGAATCTTCTTAGGTCATCGGGAACGCCAAACTGCTTTTTAAACTCATCGACTGTGCCGAAATCATCGACCTGGCCGCGCACGAATTGGTCAAGCTTCCCCGCTTTATAATCCCGAACCATCTGCCGACCAACCTCTTCCTGATTGTCATTGGTAACGCCATTAAAGCCGTATTTTGGGTCACCATATACGATAATATCGGCGATTGCTTTGGCTTTTTCCAAGCTGGCCCGAATCGGATCGTTCCAACGAAGGATGGAAATTCCGATCCGGCGGCGTTTTTGTTTTGCTTTGTCTTCAAGGGTTTGAAAAAGTGACATACCGTATTTCTTAATCGTAAGCCTTATAACTTAACCACTAATCCCTTCCGTGCGTCAACCGCAATACGATCCCCTGTTCGCAGTATGCTGGTCGCGTATTTTGTTCCAACGATGCATGGTTTGTCATATTCCCGGGCCACAATCGCCGCGTGCGAGGTGATTCCGCCGGCATCAGTCACTATCGCCCTTGATTTTCGAATGGCGGTTACGTATTCCGGGGCCGTCTGCGTGCTCACCAGGATGGCGCCCGCCGGAAAGCGCTTTAGTTGCTCGTGATTGCGCACGACGAATACGCGTCCGACGATCCTGGCTGAACCTGAATGGGCAACGATGCCGGTTAACTCTTTGCGCTGCAGCGGTTTCGGCGTCTGGAAAAAATCCCGAACAATTTTTCGCGCCGACGCGCCGCTCAAAACGCGATGAACTCGCCGGCCTAATATGAGCACGTGGGGATACTTATACCTTCGGCGCCACTCGTATTTTTTTTGTCGAGTCGGTTTTGATACGACTTCAGATACCATCGCTGTGCTTAACTGAACCAGCGGCACACCAGAACGGCGTGAAAATTCGCGCAGGAACAATTCCTGAAAATGCAAATACCGGAAGATCTGCTTCTTTCGCTCATCCTGCCAACCGATAGCCAGGCTGAGCCTATCCGCCGTCCGACAGATCGTCTTTGATAACCGATATTCTCTTATCACCCGAGCCTTTTCCCGACGTACTGTCGCAATGTGGCGGTCAATGGCGCGGGCACGCTGTGACCAGCCTTGTTTTCGGTCGCGCAACTGCCGCTGGAAATCCGCCAGCGTCAAGAATTGCACGGCACCATAGGAATTTTCTATCCAATTATACCGCTGGTAGTGGTTTTTTAGAGCCTTATACCGAGCTGTTTTTGATCGCAGCCGAAAGAGTTTCAGAAAGTCGCGTTCTTCCTCTTGATAAAATGACAAAAGCTCCGGGGCTGACAGCCTCGCGGTAACAGTTTGCAGCGCTTCCCCATTCAAACCGTGCCGGCTTAACAGCCGCCGTAGTTCCGGTGCGCCGCCATACGCCGCCAGTTCCGGAATGACGGCCGGTTCCCAAAAATGTTTGAGCAGCTCGTGAAATTTTTTCCATTCAGTTTCCAGGGCGCGATCGGGTAGCCCTGACAACCGAGTAGCAGTAATACTCCGACAGTAGTCGAAAAGATTGCGGACGCTGGTCCGCCAAGCCTTTTGGTAGCGCGTCAGTGATTTACGATCGAATATTTGCTGAAATACCCGGCCGGCAACTCGTTCAAAATCATGCATATCTGACACAAACAGCATCTCGCCATTTCGAAATATCTGGTATGAATCAGACCAGCAAAAACGGTGTAAACGCCCAGGGTAGAGCTGGAAGATAGCGCTCCAGTCATCGATCGATATGAGCCGTCCCGGTATCGGCCCCCAGCGAAATAATTCTCGCTTTGGATTCAACATACTGTTTATTATACCAAAAAGAAAAGCGGGCGAACACCGAGAGGTGCGCGTCCGCGAAACCCGAATGATCAATGACGAAACGCCCGGATCATGGCGTTCTTCGGATCAGCCGAGGTGTAGTAGAGCGGCACGCCGCGAGCGTTGCAGAGCGCCTCCGTGTCCTTGTCCTTGACCGAACCGCCCGGATGAAGAATCGCCTTCACGCCAGCATCGATCAGCACTTCAGCGCCGTCCGGGAACGGGAAGAACGAGTCCGATGCTGCCACTGAGAAATGGGCCATATGGCTGTCCGTATGCCGGGCTGCCGCCTCAACCGCCGTCCGAGCCGCCTGAACGCGAGCTGGATCACCCGCGCCGATACCGAGCAAACGACCCGCCCATACGACACAGACCGTGTTCGACACGGCCGACTGGCAGATTGCCCAGGCGGTCAGCAGATCGGGAATCAGTGCTGGGTCGATTTCGGGTCCGGCCGCGTGGTACAGATCGCTGGCCTCGAGATGATGCTGGTTCGCCATCTGCCTGAGTGCGCCGCCGCGGATCTGGACATGCTCATATTCCGGCGCCGGATGATGACGCAGCTCGCCCAAGGCCGGGTTCACGAGCACGCGCAGATTAGGCTTCCGCGCCAACACCTCCCGAGCCTCTTCGGTAACAGCCGGCGCCATCACCACTTCCGCGAACTTCGAGGTGAGATACTGAGCGGCCGGCAAATCGATCGGCAGCGTCAACCCGATCACTCCGCCGAATGCCGCCAGCTCGTCACCTTCCCAGGCGCGTTGAAGCAACACACCCGCCTCGATTCCCTGCTCCGTTACGAGACAGCCGACCGGGTTCCGGTGCTTCATGACGACGCTCGCTTCCATGCTCGGTCGGACCAGATGTCCGAGCGCCTGGAGCGCCGCGTCCCAGTCCCGCCAGTTGTTGTACGACATCTGCTTTCCCTGGAGCAGTTCCCAGCGGTGCCAGGCCAAAAGATCTTCGCCTGGCAGCTGGTAGATCCAGGCTTCCTGATGCGGGTTCTCGCCGTACCGGAGGGCCTGTTCGCCCAGCAACATCGGCAGATAGAGCGAACGAACCGGCCCGAGTCCGGACAGATACCCGGCGATCACGCCGTCGTAGGCCGACATGGTGGCAAACACCTTCTGCGCTAGCTGGGTAAGTATGTCGTCGGTCAGGCTGTCGGTCTCAAGCAGCCCGAGTACCATCTGACAATCGTCCAGGTCGCATACAGGGATGCAACCATACGTGTGCGCCTTGGCCGCCCCGCGCAGCAGAGTCGGGCCGCCGATGTCGATGAGTCTGATGATTTCCTCGAACGGCTTGCCTTCGCGGATCGCCCGCATAACGGGATAGAGATCCACGAAGACCAGGCCGAACGGAATGCCGCCTAGCTTAGCCAGATCGCTAATATCGCTCGGGTCATCACGGCAGAGGATGCCGCCATGAATCCGATGGCTCAGCGTAGCCAGCCGGTGATCCATCAGAGGCGGGAAACCGGTGAGAGTCTCAAGGTCGGTGATTTCGACACCCTGACCCATCAAGAACTCTGCCGTCCCCGCGCTACCCCACTCTTGCCAACCCAGATCATGCAACCCCTGGGCGAACCCCGATAGCCGCTCGTCCTTCTGGAAGGACGCGAGAAGCGCGTTCTTTGGCCGTCTTGGAAAGGCCATTCAGTACCTCCTTCCGTACCGTTTACTCCACTTCGCCAGAAACATGAACGCCCCTATCTAACCACACGATTTTACCTATGTCAATAAAAAATAAAATCCGCCCGTGGGTATGAAACCCATAGGCGGTCGCTGAAAACAGACTGACTCACCATGTCTCAAGCTGCCTGCGTTCGCAGGGCATAGTCTTTCCCAAACCTCAATGCCACCTCCAATTCCTTGGTCCGCGTGAAATCCGCCTGTCGGATCCGGTTTGCCGGGAGCGGCCTCAACGCTGTCCGCCCGCACTTGAGATGAATCAACTCAAGCGCTTCGCGCGACCAGAGTTCATCCATCAGTTCTTCGGGATCAACCGCCGACAGAAAGACCGGTACCCAAACTTCACTGATTGGCACCGATACAATCTGACTTGCTTCGTCGACTGAGTGCCAGAGCACCGTGACGCAGGTATGTCCCGAATCCTGCTTGGTCAACTCGAGATAACGCAGAATTGCCGCTTGAATACCGACCCCCTGAACATCCACCTCGTCGAGGTCGGCCCGCAAAAACTCGATCGGTCCGGGGAAGATTTGCACCACCGTCGGAAAGGCTCGGATTTCTTCAGCCGTCAGACAGCGCCCACAGTGAATGAGGATGAGCCATCTGGTCGTGTCAATGCCAGCCACCGTATGGAGAGGCTGGCCAGGTAGCCACGAAAGAATGCCATCGGTCGCTTCCGTCCCTGGATGACAAGAGACAAGCTGCGTGGTTGCCTTGTCAAAATGGTGTTGCTGTCGCAAGGCTTCCAGGAGTGAACGCTGACCGCTGGAGACAACGGTCACGTTCATCAGGTACCTCCTTTCGATGTCAGAGAGCCGTATGGTGACGAAATGTCTTCGTGCTACTGCCTCACGGCCGTACCAGAAGATATTTCGGGGAACATCGAATTATTAGACTTGCTGTTCGACCTTTTTCACCCCGGGCACTTCTTGCCTCAGTCGTTGCTCGATATAGAGCTTCAGTGTTTGCGTCGAAAGCGGACAGGTGGCGCAGGCGCCTTGTAGGGCTACCGTGACCACGCCCTGCCGAAAACTCACGAATGACACATCGCCGCCATCCGCCTGGATCGCTGATCGTAAACCCTCAATCGCCTTTTCGATTGCGGTGCGGCTGGCTGGAGGCGTCTTCTTTTTCTTATTTACTACCATAGATTATCTCAACGATGAATTTATTATACGTGCTATTTTGCTGCTTCCGGATACAATTGTTTTCCGGCGTCATCGGTAATGGTGATACACTGGACCGGGCACGAGCGAGCCGCTTCCAATATTGTCGCTTCATCGGCGCCCTTTGGGTCCACAACATACACCTTACCCTCGGTATCGAGCTGAAATACCCCTGGCGCCACCGCCACGCATGAAGCGGCGCTGATGCAGAGATCGCGTTGAACTTGTATTTTCATGGTAAAAAAAATTATGGATAATTACTCTTGCCCGCATCATACCAAAGTACCTGGCGTTTGGCAAGAAAAAAGGGAGCCGTCCGAAGACTCTCCCGCAAACCCCTCGTTGGTTGTACGATTCAACAGCTACGCCCTTAGCTCCGGCCACTTCAGGATGATCGTCCCCCAGGTGAACCCGCCGCCGAAGACGATCAGCATGACCGTCATCCCCGGCTTGAGTACCCCCTGCTGCTGTGCGTCATCTAGGCACAAGCCTACCGAAGCCGAGATCGTGTTCCCCCGCGTCTGAATGTTATTGAACGTCCTATCCTCCCCGATCTCCAGCGCCTGCGTGATCGGCTCGATCATCCGTAGGTTAGCTTGGTGGAGCACAAATAGACCGATGTCCGCCAGGGTGAGGCCGGCCTTGGCGAGTGCCTGGCCAATGACCTCGTCGCGCACCAGCCGAATGATTTTCCTGAACACCGAATTGCCGTTCATGAAGATGTACGGGTCCTGGTTGAGCGGATCGGCCCGCATCTCGGCAGTCGTCGGTTTTCTGGTTCCACCGGCCCGACAGATGATCTCTTCGGCAAACCCACCGTCGCACCCGAAGAAGAAACTCCGGCCGTCGGGCAGAAAACAGTCCAGCGCCGGATCCTTGGTTGCCTCCAGGCTCATGGCAAAACCTGCGTCGGCCAGGATTGGCGCGATGCCGCGAACCCGCTGGTTGGCCAGTCGCGATCCGACATCTGCGCCAACCGCGACGCCACCGCTTCGATTACCCGAACGAATTAACGATTCCATCAGAAATAGCGCCGCGCCGAAACTCGTGCAGGCAGAGCTAGTGTCGCAGGTCATCCGATCGACTAACCGACCGTCTGGATGCCGGACCGGCAAGCTCAGCCCGTGCTGAACCCGGGCCGCCGTGGACGGCGTAATCGGCTCATCGCCCATGACCGTGCCGACGACCAGCGCGCTGCCGTCCATCGGCCAGTACCTGGAACGAGTCAAGCATTGACGGATCGCCATCACCGCCAGATCGCTCGTGGCCTGTTCGGGTGCGGCAATACGGCGCTCTTTAATGCCGGTCCGCTCAACGATCCAGTTCGGATCACACTCGAGACCGCGCAGCGCCGCTGGATCAATCCTGCCCTCGTCAGCTAATCCGCGCAGCACTTTGTTCATCTGTTCTGATAGCACCGCATTCACTACCGCCCCATCAGGGACATAGGAACCGATGCCCGTAATCCTAACACCTGGCATGACATGCCTCCTGCGAGACTGAGTAGCGCCCCGCCGGTAACCGAAGCCGTGAGTGAATGGACAATGACAAAGATCGTCCCCGAATCTATCGAGCAACACTGCTATTTTCGTCTGTATCTAATAGGATTTCGCTCTTCCTGTCAAGCACTCAACATCACTGATAGAAGTATCGAGTCGGCGGCGGAATCTTTCTTCCCTGATTGCGGGCGGAGATTTTCATCAATCCGTAGCCGAATACAAAACCGCCGATATGCGCGAAATAGGCGACGCCGCCCTGCGCACCGATGCTGCCAAAGCCGTAAATGAACTCGAAAATAATCCAATAGAGCAACATGAATCGGGCTGACACCGTGACCCGCTGGATCCAAAAGCCGAGGATCCAGAGCGTTTCGATTTTTGCGTCTGGGAAGAGGGCCAGATACGCGCCCATGATGCCGGCGATCGCGCCCGAGGCGCCAATTTGCGGAACCGTGGAATGCGGCGCGATGAGAAATTGCGCAGCCGAGGCAACAATACCGCTCGCGAGATAAAAGGCGATATATTTGATCCGTCCGAGATACGCTTCCAGATTATCGCCGAAGATGTACAAAAAAAGCATGTTCCCGATGATATGTAAAAAGCCGCCGTGAATAAACATCGAGGTGATGAACGTTAGCCAACCCGTTCCGCGCAGGATGTCGGCCGGCGTAAGCGCATAGCGGCCAATAAACGCATCAACCCCGCTGCCAAGGGTCAGCATATAGACAAAAACGGCGACGTTGACACAAATCAGGCCGTACGTTACATATGGGGTTTTTCCCGATGGATTGTGATCGCGTAGCGGTATCATGTTTCGGCAAGCACTTGCTGGGCCTGCTGAATATCAAGCTCGTGCCAAGCTCCCGGTTGGAGCGTGCCGAGCGCGAACGGCCCCAGGCGCACGCGAATGAGTCGCAGAACAGGGACGCCTATTTTTTCGCACATCCGTCGAATCTGTCGTTTTCGACCTTCATGTAAGATAATACGATAGGTCCGCTCACCGACTGGCTCAATCTGCGCTGCCTTGGTTCGATAGCCGTCGAGCGAGAAAGGTTGACGCAGCCGTTCAAGCTCATTCGGTTCCAACCGCCGCGCCACCGTCACTTCATATTCTTTTTCGTGTTCGTAGCGCGGATGGCTTAATTGGAGCGCCAGCGCGCCGTCATTGGTGAGCAACAACAAGCCCTCAGAATTCTTATCAAGTCGGCCGATCGGAAAAAGCCGTTCAGGAAACGGCAGCGCTTCGCTCAGCGATTTACCCCGTTCTTGACTCCGCTGCATCGTCGAAACAACCCCGACGGGTTTATAATAGGCAATCAGCCGGGGCAATTGAGCCAGTGTCACGACCCGGTGTTTATATTCGACCACATCTTTTCCTGGCTCGACCGTCACGCCCATGGCCGTTACTTTCTTTCCGTTCACCGTGACAAAGCCGCGGCGAATGTATTCTTCGCAGGTCCGCCGTGAGGCAATGCCGGATTTGGCTAAAAAAACATGAAGGCGCATAGTGCTAGTATACCGGGAAAATACAAAAACGGCTAGAACAATCTCTGGCCGTCGGCGCGTGAGTTCTATATGACCACTTTGCTCTTGCTTTTCTGGGTTAACCGAAAAGCGCGGATAAACGCTTTCATGCCGCGAATCTGCCCCGGACTCGGGTGGACACCCGGACGCTTGTGGCTTAAAAACGTTATGGCGCGTTTCAAGGAATACCCTTTTATCGCCATCAAGTAGGCCGCAACCAGTGTCGGCGCTCGGCCGTACCCGACATTGCAATGCACAATGGTTTTAATCCGACGCCGCACCAGCTGGTCGATAAAATCGACTCCCAAAAAAAACTGTTCCAACGACGGCGAGTTAAAATCCTTGACCGGAATCCAGAGATAAGCCAGAAGGTCTTTCGGCCGATCCATTTTTTCCATCTCAAGATCGACATTCGCCTGCACGCCCAAACGTAAAATCTGTTCCAGATCCTTGCGCGTATACAGGCGCGTGCTGAGATAGATGTATTTCGTTATTTGACTGTAGTTAAATTCTTTTTCACGCATAGAGATTAAAGCACTTTGAGAAGATTAATACCCACCATTTCACGCGGTTTTTGCAGGCCCATGACCGCGAGTATTGTCGGGGCAATATCAACCAGGGTACCGCGGCTCTGCAGGGTGTACAGTCGATCCCGGGACAGGGGCGGCGTCCGGCCTTTCAACGCATCATTGATGATCAGACACGGCACCGACCGGCTGCTGTGTTCCTTGTCCGGTTCGCCGGTCTGCAGTTTGACGACTTCTTCGGCGTTACCATGATCAGAGGTGATGACGACCGTGCCCTCAGCCTGAAGCGTTTGGGTGATGATTTTTTCCAAATAGCCATCGTCCGCTTCAAGGGCCTGGATGGTTGCCCGCAGATTGCCGGTATGCGCGACCATGTCCGGATTGGCAAAATTGACGATAATGAGACTGTATTCGTTTTTGCGCAAGCCTGTCAGGACAGCCTCGGTTATCTGCTCGCTCGACATCGCCGGCGTTTTTGCGTAGGTATCAACCAGGGGGGACGGTATGAGTACGCGTTCCTCACCGTCAAAACTCTTTTCCTGCAGCCCATTGATGAAAAAGGTCACGTGGGCGTATTTCTCCGACTCCGCCACATGGAGTTGCTTGCCCTTATTTTCGCTGATGACCTTGGCGAGCGGTTCACGAACATATTCGCGAGGAAAAGCAATCTGGACCGGCAGATCCTTTTTGTATTCGGTCATAGTGACAAAAAACAGGTTTTTCGGCTTTAGGCCGCGCGCGAATCCTTTGAAATCATCCTCGACAAACGCCTGGGTGAGCTGACGGCCGCGATCCGCCCGAAAGTTGAAAAAGATGACGGCATCGTTATCCTGAATCGTCGCGACCGGCTGACCCGCTTCAGTGATCAGCGTCGGCTCGAACTCTTCATCATAGACACCCTGATCATACGACGCCTGAATTGCCTGAGCCGGATCCTCGCTGGTGCGTTCAGCCGCGCCCTCGCGGAGCATGCGATAACTTTTCTGTGTCCGTTCCCATTTATTGTCCCGATCCATGCTCCAGAATCGGCCGCTCAATGAGGCTATCTTTCCATAGGCCCGCTCACTGATTCGTTCTTGTAAGCTTTTGAGAAATTTAAAAGCAGAATTGCGTGGTGTGTCGCGTCCATCAAGGAATAAATGCAAATACACGTTGGCTAAACCCTGATCTTGGGCGAGCTGCATTAAACTTTCCAAATGGAGCTGGTGGGCGTGGACGCCGCCGTAGCCGAGCAGTCCAACCAGATGAAGCCGGCTGTTGTGGCGTTTGACGTGCTCGAGCGCCATCAGAAAGGCTGAGTTTTTAAAAAATTCACCGCTTTCAATCGCCTTCGTAATCCGAGCCAAACTCTGGTAGACGGTTTTCCCGGCCCCGATCGTCAAGTGGCCGACTTCGGAATTGCCCATTTCTCCCCACGGCAAGCCGACGCTTATGCCGCCCGCCTCGAGCAAAACAGCCGGATAGTTTTCCAGGAGGTAATCAATAAAAGGCATATGCGCTAATGTCGTGGCATTGCCTTTCGATGGAGCGGCCACCCCCCAGCCGTCCATGATAATCAGGACAACTGGCCGTGCACCGTTCTGGTTCACGGCTGGTTTAGAAGTCATAATGAATTTCCACGTCCTTGCCGTTGAGAATGTCAGCAACCTTCTGATTGATGGTTTTCTCTTTGTCGGCAATAAGCACTTCGAGCTTGGCTTTTTCCTCGCCGTCCGCCTTCTCCCAATCAATCACGTGCATGTTCCGTTCATAGACCAGATTGGTCACGGCCATGAGCACCTTCTCCCGTTTATCCTCAGGCACATTGTTTTCTTGAAAAAACTGCTCGATTGTTTTTTGTGTTAAGTTAGCAATCATGGTTTCTCCTTCATATCTATTTTACCATGTTTTACAAATTTTGTCTACTTCGAATTAAAAAACATTATGTTTCTATAGCCGGTTGTGTTCTCAGCCGCACCGGTAAAATCAAAGGTGTTAGCGTGATCAAAAATTACCGGCGGTTTATTTCCCAACCGCTGATTTAACAAATACAGGAGTTTCACTGTCGGCGGCGAATCGACCTGATCAAGTGTTAGGCTAGATACGTTTTGCTGGAGCAAGATTTGATCGGTTGCGGCATCGCGTTGTCGCGCCTCGTCGACTGGCAGAGCATGAGAAAAATCGACACTGCCAATAACAGTGATTGAATCCGACCAGGCTGAAAGCGCTTGCGCGAGTCGGCTCAACGACTCATCGCTTGTTGCTGAGGATAAGAGTATTGGCACGACCAGTGCGTCAGGAAAACTCCGCCGGATAAAAAACGCTTGAACGCTCGTGGAATGCTCACCGACAAAACAACCTTCGCTGATGACGGCGCCAGCTGCCTGCACGGTCGCTGATACCTCCGGATCAATCGGTAACAGACCGGAGGGTGTTTGATATGGAAGAGCGGTCGTGGTTACATATTGAGGGCAACGTTCGGCGTGATCAGGTCCAACGATAACGAACGTCTTTCGCGGTCCCAATTGTTTCTGCAGCGTGACATAAAATCGTACGATCAATGGAGCGGCGGTCGGGAGATGATGTGAGGTAAGGCCAAGCTGAACGGGTGTCTGGTCGGCAAATGACGCCGGCTGCGTTTCAGAAAAAACACGGTCGATGGCTTCCGTGTATTCGAAAAAACCAGTCGACCGGACTGTCTGGGGATGCTGAGCGTTTAGACTGGTTACGTTTTCACCCGTCGACTTTTTTGGCGCCATTATCAACCACGCTCCCCCGCCAATGAGGCAGAGGAGCCCAATCAGGAGGCTGGTTGACGCGAGTTTACTTAATCGTAATGGTATGTGCGTCAGTTACGTTTAAACTCGTAAGATTCTTGAGCGACTGAATGACTGCCGGTTCGGCCGAATATTCGCCGGGGCTAACAACCCGGGCATAATAGTTGAGTGTTCGGTTCGTGCAGTTAGGAGTGCGATCAAAGTCCTTTCCGATGGTGAAATACACGCTCTGATTCATGATCATGGACGGATACCAGATCGGGTCGCATTCTGAACCAGACGATAAATTTCGGTTATACAGCTGAGTGATCGGCCGCAAGCCGCTCGGCAGATAATCCGTTACCTGATAATAGCCGTCGATGGCGTTCGCGCCAACATTCGGATCGAGGCGAACCTTTACGATATCCCCCTCGGCAAACGTCGTCGTCGGCTTTTCGTTCACGAGGTACTTTCGGGTCAAGGTGAGATCGGGATTGCGAGGGAGTTTCTCCGGATTCTTACTCCGTTCAAACCAGCTGACCAGCACGATATTGCCCGTGACGTCACTGAAACGAAGAGCGGCCAATTCCACCGCCGCCAAATCAAGCGCGTATGTAGCGCCGTTCTCTAATTTGACGGTTTCCTTTCGGCTACCGGTATCGTAGGTAAAGCTGGCCGCCGACGGATCGGCCATGACCAGGAGCGCCCGGATCATCAAGGCGCGCTCAATCACATCAAGATCGGTTTCCGGGTAGTGACCAGATAGATAGCTCCAGAGCGCGTTGGCGTCATCCGTTAACTTTAACTCAGCCGCGAGAATGCCCGTCAAACCGGTGAGTTTTACTCGACGCGTCAGATCGCTCTCGCTTTCCAGCCACGCCTCGTCCCCTTCAAAACGGAGATTTGTTCGAATGGTATCTTGATACACGAGTCTTGCCCCCTCCTGATCACCCAGCCTGATCAAACCGATGGCCAGATAGAGACGGTCTTCCACTGATAACTCCGTTTGTTGAAGCACGGTTTGGATCTTCGCCAGCACCGGCTCGCCCAGACTCGCCAAGCCATAGAGTGCCTTACTGATTCGATTGAGGTCGGCTTTATCGTCTGAGAGAGAGGTTGTTAAATAGCGGTTCAGCTCGGCTTCGGACACGTTGGCTCGAGCCAAATCAGCAAGTTTTGCCGAGACTTCTAAATCGCTATCGCTATACGGAAAGAGCGCTAAAGCGCCGGTATCCTGGACCTGGAAACCGGAGAGATCGAGCGGCTCGGGCGCCGGGTAGCTGAAATATTTTTCGAGCAGCGCGTTTGCCGTGTAGGCGGCGGCCGTTTGATCCGAGCGAACGCCCGTTTCGTAACTGAGCTCGAGGAGCGGCTGAAAATACTTACCGCGTCCGGCGTCGGCAAATACCAGGTGAGTGTAGGCCTGGGTGTTCCCTTCGATGTCTTTCAGGTCATTGGTGACGGTGTATTCCTTGGCTTGCACGATTCGGAAGTGATTATCGATTACCTGGAGTTTACGTTTCACAGAATCCTGCGCCTGCCCTTGTTTTACGCCAACCGTCATGTCATGATCGCCAGCTGGAATTGCACCGAGATCAAAGCGCACTTCCCGGTCAGCCGACGTTTTGGCGAGATTAAGGTTGAGTGAGGTGCTGGTCAAAGTAAAATCTGTCGCTTGACCAGCCTGATAGTCGTTGCCAAAGCCGCGCACCCGAACAATCGGTTTGTCGCCCGTCCGATAAATCGAGTTCAAAGTGCTGTCGACGAACAGCGGCAGAGCGACTGGCACGAGCTTGGCCGTTTGGCCAGCCAGAATCAGGTCGGGATCATAGGCCAGGGCCGTGACCCGCCAGGAGGTGAGGTTGTCGGGTGCGGTAAAGATAGCTGTCCCTTGGCCGCTCATGTTGGTTTCAATGGTCTGATAGAGCGCAACGTCAACAAAGTTGGAACGCGGACCGCCGGCCTTTTCGGCGTTATGCGCCAGGAAACCGTTGGCAAAATAGGTGTGATACGTACCGACCACGAGATTGTAGACCGGGATGGAACGCTCCCCTGCTGTCACAACTGACTCAATCGGCTTGGTTTTTCCATCACTGCCCAGCAAGAGATCGCCCGTTTTCAGGTTTCCGGCCGGCTGCCACCGATCATTCGCAAAGAGCGGGTGTTCCGGAGTGACGACGAGTGAATCGTTAATGACGAGATACGTATTTACCAGGTGAACGGACGTCCCTTGAACGACCGCTGGTTTCACGGCAGCTGTGCCATCGCCCGCTGAAGCAAGAACAATATCGCCCACTCTAATATCTTGGATCGGCTTGGTCTTTTTATCAGCCATGAGGATGGCGGTATCCGCCCCGAAACAGCCGCCGCGTTCAGCCCCCTGCTCCAACAAAGCGTAGTCGGAAGCGCCGGAGAGTGGCCACACGGTTACGTTCCGGTAGAGGCTGTCGAGAATTTTCGGTTGCCAAGAGTACGGCACGACGTGGAAGAGCGCCTCGTCAACGGCGGCCAGGTTGACCTGGGCCGCGACCGGCTTCTTGTCTTTGTCGGTTACAGCTACGTTCAGAGTAACTTTTTCACCCGGTCGATAGCCGGTTTTATCCGGATTTATTTCTATCGACAGCGCTCGGTCGGTTTTCTTGAATACCGCCGTCTCGTCGCCTGTTTCTACAAAACCCGTCGGGCCAAGCATCACGGCCCGATAGGTTACGGACGGGACGAATTGCTGGGAAAAATTCTCTTCCAGCGTCAGGTCCGACGTTACCCAGGTCTTATCGATCTGGTTTTGGCGGCGGTAATAGAGTATTTTCGACTTTTCGGGCAATTGTCCCAGGGTAATGCGAACTTCAGGTTTAACCGGGTCGTCGACTGAATATTGGGTTGTTCCGTTATTGTTATTCAGGCTGAGGACCGCATTAAACTCCTTGCCGGGAATATACCCCTCACCAGAATACATGTATTGGGTAGATTTAAAGTTCCGGCCCTCTTGATCCTGGCCCGTGCATTCAACCCGGTAGCTGACGAGCTCCTGATAAGGATACTCCCTGGTGAAACTCCACTCACCGTTTGCGTCCGTCTTCCCCTGAATCTCCTCAATGATATCGTCTTTCGACTCATACCGATATTTTTTCTGGTTGACTCGATTGATCGGGTCGTAGTATGTCCCATCCTCGATTTTTTGGGTGGTCGTTTTGATTATCTTCGCTTTCAAAACGTAATCCGGCACCGGTTCGCCGATATATTCGGACAATAAGGAATATGAATCGGAATTACCGCTGTTGCTGGTCGGGAGGTCTTTCAACACGATCGAATTCAGTTTCGCCGCAAAGAGATAGTTATGATCGCCGGTGTAGGTTGATTTCGTTTCAAGCGACATATGCGGTCCGAAGACGAGGACGCCGCCGGCGCCGGAAATCTCCCCTTCCTCAGCCAAGGACGGCGAAAACGTCATTTCAAAGTATCGGGGATAGTATTGGTAGTCGCCCTCGGTATAGGCTGGCGTGTACGTAAACGTACCTTCACCGTCGCTGTCCAATTTCAGCTCGCCTTGGACGGCATCGTTCCACCAGCTGTAATATTTCAGCGCGATATTCGGTACCGGCGTACCGTCGTAGAACTTCGCCTGGACCGCGAAATCGATCGGCTCGCCGGCAAAAATAGCCTGTTTCGATGGCGTCACGGTGATTTGATAGGCCGGTTTAATGTACGTCATGACCTCAAAGGTCGCCGAGGAGATCGTCCGCTCGCCGTCACGAACGATGACATTGTACGTTCCGGGCGTTAACCCGGTAAACGAGAGATCACCTTCAATCGTGTTAAACGGCGAAACCACAACCTCCTTGCTTTCTAGAACCGGCAAATCTGATTGCGTCCCGTCTTCGTTGTAATAATAGTACCCGCTCGTGATGGCGGCCGTTACTTTTTTCTCGCGCATGTCCTCGGTCCGCCCTTGGACGACACCCCAAAATCGAACCGTATCCGTCATCTGATAGACATACCGATCAAGCGACAGGTAGTCCCAGTACGGGTCGCCCTCATTCGCCTTCGACCGATAGCCATATTTGTCACTCACCCGGATATAAAGCGGCTGGTCCTCGGTTGCGGCTTTGAAAAATTTTGGCGTCGGAGAAGCAATGACCGATTGGGTCAGACTCGCCGGCGTGGCGAATTGGATCAGTCCGTTTGAGTCGGTTTTGCCAAGTTTTACGTCTTCACCAGCCTGATCAACAAAGGTAATCTGAGTATTCTGCGTTGGCTCCTTGCTCGGAAAATCTGCCAGCCAGACGAGGCTGTTTTCATGCGTGACTGAAAAATAATGTGAAACTGGAGTAATTTGCACCCAGACCTGGTGGCGCTGATCAGCCGCCTGGAGATCGATGAGATAATAGCCCGGGTCGAGTTTTTGAGGGACCTCGAAAAACTTCTGATAATCAACCTGGACGATATTGACTGGAAACGAAAGTATCAGCTGATCGGGGTCCGGCTCATATTGGCTGCCCGCCCCATCCCAGGCGAAATGCGTCCAGCGAAGATCCCAGTTGCGGCTGTTCTGGTAGGCCGAAATAAACTGATCGGCTTTATCAAAACGGTACAGGTTTGCCTGAAGATCCTTCGGCTCAAAATTATAATAGTAGACGCTGAAATAGGGCTGTCTGTCTGGCAAAAATTCCAAAAAATCCGAATTAAATCGAAATTGAGCCCGGCCCGACGAATACGTCGCTTCGCTTGTCTCAAAACTGAAGGTATAATCTTGCGTTAATTCTTCATCACTGCCCTCAACTTTCAAACCCTTTTTCAAGGTAGCCGTATAGACGGTTTTTTCAGCCAGTTGGTCGCTCAAAAAAACAAGCCGGTTGCCGTGTTGTTCGAGTCGGCCGTCAACATTCGGCGAGAGCGAGAAATATTTTTCCGGCGTGATAAACTTTTCTCGGTTCATCGTGATCTCGACGGTCGAATTTGTCGGTACGTAAGTCGCCTGGTGCCGGGGATGCGATTCGAGTACCTGGAACTTTGCTTTTACCGGAAAGGCCCATTGATATTCTCGGTCTGAGTACTTTGTTTTTGCAATGGTTACCTGATAGTTCGTGTCTTCGTGAAGCGCCGTGACCGGCTTCAGTTCATATGAGCTAACAGCTGATTCTCCGTTCGTGTTATTCGTATTGGGCTCTTGGGCGAATACTTTACTCAAAAAACCGTTGAAAGAAGATTCTTCCTTCAGTTTGCGGACTTTGTATTTCACTTCCGGTGAGAAGGTAACCAATTCTTCGATAACATCAGCCGAGAGTGATCGGTTCGAGCTTAATAAAAAAGTAGTGGTTGGTTCAATTCCGGCTGAATCGGTTTTCACCGCTTTCAATCCGAATTGTCCGGTCAACTCCGGTCGAGTGATACCGGCATAGTTCGTCTGGGACGACTGGCGATAGAGCAGCACGGCCGCAGCCAGAACGGCGATAATAAGGACAATAATAATGGGCAAGAATTGCTTTCCGAGCAGGGCAAACCCGCCCTGTGTTTTTCGCAAGGTTCGAGAAGGTGATGCTGGATTTTTTACTTTTTTCTGGGCGCGTAAAAATTTCCCGGTTTTTCGACTGGAATTTTTCACTGCGTTCATAGTTTTCTTGATTTAGTATTAAAAAAGGTGTTGTTATTATACCATATTCAAACCTGATCGCGGTAGTCTTGACATTGAAGGAAATACTTTCTACGATATAATCCCACGGGATTTTGGGCTATAAAACCAGCCAACACTGACGGGGAGGAAATGCTATGAGAGTCAGGTACTGTTGTCTGGCTGTCGGGCTGGTGCTGGCCACAACGCTCGGCTGCGACCACGCGACCGCACCACGACCGCCCACGTTTCTTGAGCGAGCACAGACGTCAGAACCACTAGCACAGTTGACTCAACGCGGACTCAGGCCGGACTGGTCGAAATATGAACGGCGCGCCCTGCCGTTCGGACCGACGATCGTCGTACCGATTCCCGACTATGGCGTGGCGGTCTTCGTCGCCCGGGACACGACCGCCGCCATTCGCGCCGTGGCCTTTGATCTGACGCTTCCAGATCTGAAGCTTGAGTCCTGCGACGGCGGACGCGGCCTGGATCTGGACGACCAGGGCAAGGTCATCGGCCGGTTTGCGAACGAACTGACTGCCGGAACGGCCAATTCCGATTTCGATGGATTCTTCGACTGTGTTGTCGGCGAGTTCGAAGAAAATCCCGGCTGGCTGAACACCGTTTGCACAATCTCGATTCTCGGTTGCGGCGCCACCGGCAACTTTCTGCTCTGCCTGCCGGCGGTATTCTGTACGATCGACTACTTGTCGGAATGCATCAACCTGCTCTTACCTTGACGTCGTGGCCGCAAATTGGAGGGGGGACCGGCCACACGCTCCTCAGTGGTTCATCCCGAGAACCGCTGGGGAGTTTTTTCTTTCTATAAAAAAAGGCGGGCGAGGGGCGTTGGCTCGTCTTACGACTGTTGATGCCAAACGCTCTTCGGCCCGCTGGCGTCGGACCGTAGTAAGCCCCGAATGGGGTACGGACCGACGACGGTTCGAACGGCCGCGCGGCGCGCTGGGTCGACGAACCCGCGAATCGCGCTGGGCGGCAGAACATGGTACGAATCGTTGTGACCACTTGAGGCCACCGGCGTCGGTCACGGTGAAAACCGGTATTGGCCTCCACGCTAGACGAACCCGCTGGTGAAGCCCTTCACTCAGACCTCCTCTGTGCTAACCGGACGGTTAGCTGGTCGACGGTGAGGCGTCCGCGACGCCGCCGGCGGTTCAGCTGTCCAAGGTATGGTTTTGACTCGTCGTGAGAACGACGAGCGGACCGGCACGGGACATGGTGTCCTCCTGCTCATCCCTGTTGTATGTTGCGCCCCGGTGATGCTAGGGCAGTGGTCGCAAAAAGCTGTCCATTGCTACAACCGGGGAATATTAGCGCATTTCTCATTGATTGTCAAGACGGGGCCGAGAAAAAATATAAAAAAGGCTGTAAATTAGCCATTTTTTTATATTGCTATCGCACCACCACGCCAGCGTTTCCGAAGATACCCCAATTGCCCTCAAGTTGCGCTTTCGTCCAGGTTATCTGACCGGCGTAGGGATCGTTGATGATAAACTTGATCGGATCGTCGGCGCTGCCAATAAAACCGATTACCGTCCGGGCATGCTCCCCTTTCCAGGCGTAGATGTATTTTCCGGTCGGCGTGTTCCAGGAATCCTCATACCCGCGGCCATAGACGCCCCAGACAATGACGGCATTCCCGTTTTTGACCTCAGTGGCTATCTGTTTTGACGTCCAGCCGGTAAATGACTGGCTGGGACGCCAGTGATTGGCTGCCTGGGCAATCGGCTCCCAGTAGACACCGTAGCCGGTGGTATTTTGACGACCATTTATATCGCCAACAAACGCGAGATAAGCATCGCCCCAGGTTGTGCCTTTGTGTGGCGTCGGGTCGAATCCGACATAATTCATAATATCGTTTTCTGACACGCGTACGCCTTTATTTGCCAAAGCCATTTTCAGCGCGGCGGCTTCACATGATAAGGCGTGGTCTTGTAAGTCGATGGCAACGTTGAGCTTCACGGTCGACGGCGCGGTTGCGAATGTGAAACCGTAGGTTGCCCGGGAATTTTGGCCACGAATGCTTTGAATGCCGCTGGTGAGCCGCACCTGATAGGTTGTATCAAACGACAGCGCGTTGTTTGGTTTGAACATCATGGTTTGATCGTTCCAGATAAATGATCCGTAGATCGCCGGTTCGGTAATGAACGCCTTTTCAGCTGAGGCGCGATCAACCGCTTGATTAAACGTTATTTCAATGTTGCTGCCGATCGCCACGCCGGTAGCGCCGTCCGACGGTGCGTGGTGCGTTGCTTCGACCGGGCCGATGGTATGAAACGTGTAGGTAACGTCTTCCGGTAAAAATCCCCCGTTCGCATTTTCGGCGCCGGCGGTGACTGTTATACGATAGTCGGTATCAAACGTCAGCGCGGCGGCGGGAGTGAAGCTAACGGTCAATTGATCATCAGACAATGAGAGCTCCCCGGCGGTAACCGGCGTGACGATGAAATGTTCATTTAAACTAGCGCTATCCATCGGTTCGGTAAACGTCAGCGTCGGCTTTACGTCAGTAAAAACTTGCTCGCCAGTCGGGCTCACTTTCTCGGCCCGTGGTGGCGGGGCGATCGTAAATGTTCCCTGATACATGTTTTCAGGCTCGCCTCGATAGGTAATGACCTGCGTTTGCCGATCCCGAACGACAAACGAACGATTGATGGTCAACGAATAGGTGGCACCCTGGTTGAACCTGGTATCAGGAATAATCGTATATCGATCCAGTGTCTCGTTTTGCCGCGGCGTGTAGGCAATCGCTGGATCGAAAACAACCTCAAACTCCGCATAGTCGTGATTTGCCCCGGTCAAGGCGATTTCGATGTTCGTCTGCGGTGACACTGTCGTTGAGCCGTCAGCTGGCACCACGCTTGAGACTGTTGGTAATTCTTGGGTGATAAAGGTAGTGGAATACGTTTTTGGCTGCGCGTACTGCGCCAGGTCAGTAATTCCTTCCAGGGTCATGGTGTACTCGGTGTTTGGCTCAAAAACGCGGTTGGGCACAAACCGAATAGCTTGATACATTTGACGGCCAACCAGCGGCGATTCATAACTCCACTCGCCGTCCAAATCCGGTGTTAATCTTGGCACGAGCGCACGACGGTTGATTGGTTTGTCGAATCGGATAAGAATCGTCGAATCGAGCGCCACCTGCGTTGCCCCGTCCGCCGGCGATACTGACGTAACTTTTGGCTGCCAGAGAAAAAAATAAACGGCTGCTCCGGAAACCACAAGCAGTCCGATGATGAACACTATGACGATAATTATTATCCGTTTTGTTTTCATTTGGTTTTTCTAACTTCTCCATTATAGCAGTTTTTCTCCGTTTTGTCTATCTTCATTGCCGACTTTATGCTACAATGATGCAAACAACAACGAACCTATTATTATGGTGACCGAGGTAATAGATTTTCTCGCGCGAATCGTTACGCAAACAATTGACGCCATTGGCTATCCCGGCGTATTTTTCTTGATGCTGGTTGAGAGTTGCGGCATTCCAATGCCCTCCGAGGTGATTATGCCGTTTTCCGGCTTTTTAGTTTCAGCCGGAAAAATGTCGTTTTGGCTGATCACGCTGGCCGGAACATTGGGCAATCTCGCCGGCTCGCTGCTCGCCTATTGGATCGGACTGAAGGGTGGCCGGCCGCTGATCGAAAAATACGGCAAGTACATCTTGATTTCCAAACACGACCTCGATCTGGCTGACCGCTGGTTTACGAGATTCGGTGACTGGACCGTGTTTTTCGGACGGCTTCTGCCGATCGTACGGACCTATATTTCTTTTCCGGCCGGCATCGCGAAAATGAATCTGAAACGGTTTTCAATATTTACGTTTTTTGGCGCTTTACCCTGGACCGCTCTCTTTGCCTGGCTCGGAATAAAGATGGGCGATCATTGGGAACTGATTCGCGAAAAGCTCCACAAATTTGATCTGGCTATTGGAATTATAATCGTCGCGGTAATAATCTGGTACGTCTGGCGGCACATCAGACACCGCCGACTGGAAAATTCATAATAAAAAAAACCGGCCAGGCGCCGGTCTTTTGTTATTCGTAAATTTCTCACAAATTATAGTTTCACGCCGATCGGCCATTCCTTCGGAAAGGCGAAAAAGGTAGATACCCGCGTGCCATCTTTCTTAAACGTCCGGACAATGCCCGATTGACCCGGCGCCGTCCCGGTGATTATTTCATCTTTGCCGTCACCATTGATATCGGCCGTGGCCATCGTCACGCCATCACGGTAACTCAGATCATAAGCGAAAAACTGACTTATGGCCGTACCATCCTTTTTAAAAACCCGAACCTGGCTGGTGCCAGCACCCATGACGCCCGTAATAATCTCGTCTTTTTTATCGTTATTAACATCACCGGCTGTAATTTCAACGCCGCCGCGAAAACCTGAGGCGTAGGCATTAAAACGGTAAGCCAGTTTTCCTCTGTAGGTATAAACGCGCACGTCCGGTCCGGAACCGGCGGTCGCTGAGACGATGATTTCGTCTTTCCAGTCGCCGTTGACGTCGCCGGCGGCCAGATTCAGCAGGGTGGGTGCGGTGTCGGCAAAAAATTGATATTTTAGATTACCCGAATAGGTGAACACTTTGACTTGAGCCGGTTTTTTTACGGCCGGGAGAACAATGATTTCAATCGTCCCGTCGCCGTTGACGTCACCCGTCGCCACGGTAGCGCCAATCTGCCACTCAGCCGGATAGGCGTACCACTGTTTTAATAGGGTACCCTTCTGGGTGAATACCTTCACTAACGACGCGTCAACGCCAGCCGGACCGACGATCACTTCGTCTTGGCCATCATTATTCACATCACCGGTGGCTAAACTTACGCCCGTCTTGAAATCTTGCCCATAAGCAAACCACTGATTTTTTACCGTCCCTTTTTTATCGAAAATCCTGACCTGGGGAGGACGACCGGGGTGCGCGGATGTGATGATTCGTTCGACCGGTGCGGCCGTGCCGAGCACGCGTCCGTTCCGGTAATACGCATACTTAATCACTGTGGTTTTATTGCCGGCGTTGTCTTTCGCGATGAACGTATATTTATTTAAACCATCCTTCAGGGTTACAACCGTACTAAACACCCCTTTGCTCAGTGGCAGCAGCGTGCCGTTCAGCATGACATACTTCAGCCGAGAGCCGCCATCCTTGCCCGTTCCGGATATTGTCCGCTGGGCGGAAAGGGTCGTGTTTCGATACAGTGAACGGGTAAATTCTATCCGCGGATGATGGGTGTCGACCCTGAATTTTTTATTCTTGGTCGTCTCGCGATTTCCTGCCAAATCAGTTGAATAATATTTGAGCACGTGGACCCCTTCCGGCGCCGGAATTGAGCCGTGATATTCGGAATATGTGCCACTGTCCCATTTGTAATATGTTTTCGCCACTCCCGAGCCGGAATCGGTGGCGCGCAGCGTGATTGAGGGAACGGTCACATAATACCCGTTGTCGCCATTCGGGCTGCTGGGATTGCGCGACAGCGACGTCGTCGGTGGCGTTCCGTCGAGCGAGGACACGGCGGCATAGGCGTTGATCCGGCCACCAGTGACTATTTTACCGCTGAGCGAACTCTTGGCGTCGACTGAATCGGTTATCGCTTCTTTGATCAGGGAATAGCTCGCGCTCGGCTTGTACCCCCGGAGCAGGGTGGCCAGACCAGCGACGTGCGGCGTGGCCATGGAGGTCCCGTTGAGATAGGTATAGCTTTCGCCGGTTTTATAAACAAAGACATTATTGATAAAAAAGCCCGCACTGCCGCCCGTCGCGTCCGTGTGCCAATGAAATCGGACCTTGGTCGCACTCGCCGCATACGCCGACAGATCATATTCAGCGACATCCAACGCCTCGCCGCCGCCCCACGGATCACCGAAGTAATTGCATAATTTATCGACTGTCGTCCAGCTGGAACCGTTGTACACGTCGATCCCGAGATAATCGTATTCGCAGGCATCCGTAGGCGAGCTTTCTGTCAAAAAGTCGTAGGTGAATTTCAAGAGAACCGAATGCTCGCCGCTGAGGCTGATGCTCGTCGACGTAATGTACGTATCAACATTATTGTACGGCCCGCCATACCACGCCTGCGCCCATTTGTCTCCCGAGACGTCGGTGACGATCCAGCCCTGTGGCGCAGAATCGCCGCTGACCGTAAAGTCCGTACCGGTGAAATCATACCCGTACATCGTCGCGTGCGAAGCATTATCAAAATACTCGATCAGCGCCGGCTCGGGATAGGTGCTCATGATGTTTGTGCCCGGCGCCGCCACGTCGACCGAGGTCGTCCCGTAATTGGAGAAACTGGCCAGGGCGTCAGTTTGCGTCGTTGCTGCGACGCAGATAATATTGTCGAGGTCATAATCGCAGGGATAGGTGTGGGTACCGCCGTCATTGTTCCGACCGTCGTTTCCGGCCGCGACCACGGCTAACACGTCGTGCGTCTTTGCGTAATCGATCGCGTCATACAACACTTGGCTATAGCCGGTCCCGCCCAAACTCATGTTCAGTACTTTTGCCCCATGATCGACGGCGTAGCGGATACCGTCAGCAATATCCGAGTTCGTGCCGCCCCCGATGCCAAGGACACGGATCGGCATGATTTTCGCGCTCCAGGAAACGCCAGTAACGCCGTCGCTGTTATTCCCACGCGCGGCGATTGTACCGGCCACGTGCGTGCCATGGCCGCCGACGTCATACGGTGAGGTATCGTCGTCAACAAAATCATAGCCCTGAACAATGCTGGCCGACAGTTCGGGATGACTGAGGTTGACGCCCGTGTCAATGACCGCCACGATAGTATCGCTCGCGTTTCGTGCAATATCCCAGGCCTCGGCCGCGTCAATGTCGGCATCAGCCGTGCCGCTCGTGCCGTTGACTGTTTGACCGGTGTTATTCAAACCCCAAAGAAGAGAATAGTAGGTATCGTTTGGCGTCGTACTTTCCGGATAATATAGATACTCCGGCTCGGCATAATCGACGAGCGGATTGTGTTGCAGTTCTTCAATTTTTGAAGCGACGGTTTTGCCGTCATGGATCGAAAAAACACCAAGATTTTGGTCTTCGTGTAATGCGTCTTCGGTCAGGGCATGCACCCCGGCCATGACCGAAGCCTGATACTGACCGCTTTCATCCGCTAGTTTCACGAATTGCTCATTGTATTTCACAATCACCTTTCCAGATGTTGAGAGCGGCAACTGCGCTTCACGACCACGTAAGATCACCTCTTCGGCGCTGGCAGTATTGCTGTGCAAAATAAAAAACGCTGCACCAAGAAGGAGAGCGAGGCTAAGCTTTATAAGCTTATTCATACGGTTTTGTTTAAATAAGTTTTGTTTTTTCTGCGTCTTTCGTTTCTAATTGACGTTTCTATTATATCACAAAAACAATAAAATAGCAAGGATTCAACAATATTCTGCACATTAAATGCTTTTTCCGTATAATAAAAAATCTCTGTAGTGCTTTTCGAGTCGCCCCGGACCCTGATCCGGGGGAACCGACAACCCCCGCCCACCACGCAAGCCGAGCTTGCGAGGCGTTGCGGGCGGGTACCGGTTAACCCCGTAAGTCGCAGAGTTTACCCCGGATACGCTCCAGGGCTCCTATGGGGCAGGCAACCTTGAAGTTTGTTTCAAACAATAAAAATACTCTGCTCCGCGAGTCGGATTCGAACCGACAACCTACCGGTTAACAGCCGGTTGCTCTACCATTGAGCTATCGCGGAGCAGAGTATTTTTTGAATTATCAACTTATCGATTGCGGCATATAATCCCGTACCCGAATGAACTGAGTGGTACGGGACCATTGAGCTATCGCGGAGCAGAGGGGCCTATGCTTTTGGTCGACTCAATAATCACGCAGCTTCTTCATGCCCACATGTTCCTGTATTTTTTCCAGCGCCTTGGCCTCAATCTGCCGGATGCGTTCACGCGTCACGCCAAATTCCTGGCCGACCTCTTCGAGCGTATGCGACACGCCGTCCATCAAACCGAAGCGCATCTCGAGTATTTTCTGTTCCCGGGGCGGCAGTTCTTTGATGATATCCTTCACGTGATCCTTAAGTAATTGCAGTGAGGCGACGCGGTCGGGCGAGATCGTTTTTTCGTCCTCGATAAAATCACCCAGCGTCGAGTCCTCGTCATCCTCGCCGACCGAGGTCTCGAGAGAAACCGTGTCCTGCGATATTTTCATGATGTGACGGACCTTCTCGACTTCCTCACCCATTTCTGCCGCGATTTCCTCAGGCAGCGGCTCGCGCCCCAGATCTTGAATCAACTGGCGTTCAATCTGTTGGAATTTATTGATCGTTTCGACCATATGCACCGGAATGCGGATAATTCTGGATTGATCCGCCAGGGCCCGGGTGATGGCCTGCCGAATCCACCAAGTGGCGTAGGTCGAGAATTTATAGCCCTTGCGGTAATCAAATTTTTCTACGGCCCGGAACAAACCGATGTTTCCCTCCTGAATCAGGTCGAGGAGAGAAAGCGAACGACCGGTGAATTTTTTCGCAATCGAAACGACTAAACGCAGATTCGCTTGGACCATGCGCTTAGCGGCTTCGACGTCGCCCTTTTCTTTCCGTTTGGCGAGCTGAATCTCTTCATCAGCGGTCAAAAGCGGCACTTTCCCAATTTCTCGAAGATACATCTGGATTGAATCATCAGAAATGTCGCTTAAGTCAAAGCGCTGGCTGTCAACCTTGCCTCGGTCAAGAAATTGCGAATCGCCGTTGGCGTGGTCGAGAATGCCCGCGTCGGTCTCCATGACCCGGATGCCCAGCTCGTCAAACGTGTCCAGAAGATGTTCATAGGCTTCCAAATACTCTTCCACTTCGGGCAAGGCGTAGAGAATTTCCTTTTCAGTAATAAAACCGCGCATCCTCCCCTTGCGAATGAGCGCCGCTTGGGCCGCTTCGGACATTATCGGTTTTTCCTGGACGTGGCTCTTGGCCACAGCCGGCTTGGTTGCTTTCTTCGGATGCGCCTTTCCCTTTGGTTTCTTCGCTTTGGGCGCCTTGTGCTTCACGAGCGGCTTCTTCTTTTTTGGCTTGCTTGTTTTTGACATAGAAAAATGTCTAACTATCCGATAGATCCGACGACGCTATCCTTCCAACGATAGGCTCGATCTATCAGTGTCCCCGGGGGGACAGAGTTAGTCGTATACGTAGTTATTTACGAAAGATGTCCTAATTCTTCAGTCAAACTCGTAATATTTTCTAAAAGAGTTTGGATACGCGGTTGATCGCGCTGGGCTTCGGCCGTTGTCAGCTCATCCTGGAGCTGTCTCAGCGTGCGCGATAAATACTGTTTTTTGAGAACCGGAACGGCCTCAATGAGCGCCTTGCGGTACTCGTTCGCCTCGGCCTGTTCCTCAAAAATCGACTCAGCCAGGAGAATAAGCGTTTTGGCTTTTTCTGAAAGTTGGCTATTTTGACGCGCAATCTCGGCAAAAAGCTCATCGCTTATTACTGAGGTAGCCTTAGTATAATAGATAACCACCGTCTTGTAAAGTTCGGCTAACCCCTCCCCTTTGAGATATTCCGGCTGTACATTTTGAATAATGTACTCGAGGTGTTCGGGGTATTTTAAGGCGATGCCGAGCACTAACTCGCTCAAGCGTTCGACCCGGTCTTTCGTTCTGACAGTCGGAGTGGTCGTCGCCGGGGTCGCCGGCGCCTGGCGGGCTTTTGGAAGACGGTCCCGCAAATGTCGTTCTTCGACATGAATGGCTGACGCCAGCTTTTGAAGATAATGCGTTTGCTCGATTTGATCCGGCAAATGACTGATCAGCGGCAGGAGTATTCTGGCCGCCTGTTTTTTCCCCTCGACGGTGGCCAAGTTCGTTTCTTTAAATGTTTTGTCAAAGTAGAACTCCATGAAAGGCCGAGCGTTCGCAATCGCCTGTTTCCAAGCCGCCGGGTCTTTCTGGATGCATTCGTCGGGATCTTTGCCAAACGGCAATTCGACAATCCGCGTTTCCAGCTCGTGCTGCCAGGCGATTTCCAAACCCCGGCGCGTCGCTTCCGAACCGGCCGGATCCGTGTCAAACGCCAGCGCGGCGGTTTGGCAGTAGCGGCGTAATAGCCGAACCTGTTCTTGGGTCAGAGCCGTTCCGCTTGAAGCAACAACATTCTCGACCCCCGCCTGGTGCGACGAAAGGGCGTCCATGTACCCCTCGACAACTACGGCCAGTTTCTGTTTCTGTATCTCTTTCTTTGCCCGATCTAAGGCAAATAACAAAGCGCTTTTGTTATAGACTGCCGTTTGAGGAGTATTGACGTATTTGGCGGCGGTCCCGTCCTTTGTCACAAGGATCCGGCCGCCGAAGCCGACAATCTGACCGTGAACGTCAGCCAGCGGGAACATCAGCCGGCCACGGAAACGGTCGTAGTAACCGTCGCCGCGTTCCTTCTTAATAGATAAACCGGCGTCAAAAATTTCTTCCGCGGTGTAGCCCTTCTTCAGAAGAAACGACTGAAGCGCCTCCCAGTCCTCGACGCTGTAGCCGATTTTAAATTCCTCAATCGTCAGTTCGCTGAGGCCTCGCTTCTTGACATACTCGCGCGCCACTGCCGCCTGTGATGATTCAAGCAAAACTTTATGAAAATAGGCGGCCGCTAATCGGTTAATGTCGAGTAGTTTCGTCTTTTGATTTTCTAGCTGCGGATTCCGCGGTTCCAATTTCACGCCAGCCTTCGCCGCCAGCACCCGGAGCGCCTCAGGGAATTCAACGCCTTCAATCTTCATCACAAAGCTAAAGACATCCCCGCCCTCGCCGCAGCCAAAACAGTGGAAGATCTGCTTGTCCGACGAGACCATAAAAGAGGGGGTCTTTTCCCGATGAAACGGACAGAGCCCCTTGTAATTTGTGCCGGCACGCGTCAGTTTAACGTATTCCTGAATCACCTCGGCAATGTCCAGCTTTGCTTTTATGTCTTCGGTTGGACTTCCCACGGTGTTTATCCTAACGTTCTAACAGGGTTATATAACCAAAAAGCGCCTTGTTTGACAAGCCTGTTTTCTCGTCAGCGCCTTTATTATGGAGAGTTGTGTTTACGACCGTGTCGTTAAGACAATGAAACCAAAGAGAACAAACACGGATGCGACAAATACGACTGAAAGTATTGTGACGATCACGCGGCTGACTGAGGGCTTCGTTTTTACCTTTATTTCTGCAACTGGTTTTGGCATATATTTTTCCTTCGTTAACTATTTTGGGCGAGCCAGGCGAGGGCGCCGTACAAGCCTGCCTGTTGTCCCAGCCTGCCACGGACAACGCGCGGCAAAATCGGAATCTTTGGTAACATCCGACGCAAGTTGTTGTTCAACCGTTGGCATGATATATGCCGGTTCTCCATCACGCCGCCTCCCAACACTATAACATGCGGCGACCAAAAACGCACGACGTTCACCAGGCCATAACCGAGATATTGCTCGAATTCCCGCCAAGCCTTCTGGTCAATTATTTTTTTAGACGCTTTTCCATACTTTTTCCCCAGCGCCGTGCCCGATACATACCCTTCGAGCCGGCCGGATCGATCCGGTAAAAAAGCTGGGTGATTCGCGTTGATAATTTGCTGGCCAGGCTCGAAACCGATGGCATTCGCGTCAAAACGTTTATTATAGATGCGCGTACCGCCAACACCCGTGCTGATCGTCAAAAACGCGACGATCGGGTAGCGACGGCCGGCGCCATAAGTCGCCTCCCCAAGGCCGGCAAGATTCGAGTCATTTTCAAGGGAGACGGGACAGTGCCACATCTGCCGCAATGATTGGACCAACGGTTTCCCGATCCAACCGGGCAAATGCGGACAGCTGACGATGCTGGTTTTGTTTTTATTTAACATGCCGTGGGTACCACCAGCCGCGGCTTGTATCTTTTGGCCATGAGCGAGTTTGTCTGTCATATCTTTCAATACCTCAAGACTGTCGTGAAAATTTTGTGGCGTCGGGACGCTAAGACAACGTCCCAGCCTTTTCCGATCGCTCGAAACGGCTAAACGAAGATTGGTTGCTCCAATATCGAAGAGAAGGTACATGAAATAATTATTTAATAATTGAGCTCGCGATCAGCGTCAACATGTTCATCTACTGTTGACCCGTGTCGGATGGCTCGTTGGCGTTCGCGTTGATTGAGAAACGTGAGTTCGCCGCCTCGGTTTAATTCTGACTGGAGCTGTTCCCGCGTACTCCGCATATATTCCTGAGAACGGGCATAGGCTTCTGGAGAATCAAAAGCATTCTCAGGCCATTCGCTCCAGTCTGAATATGCCTGAGTGATACTCCGAACATTTTCTTTTGTGATTTGACGATCACCAAATGCCTGAACCATCAGGTGTTCGTAGACAGCTTGATCTGAGGTTGGCTCTCCAGTCGCCGGATCAAAATCCAACGATGGTTCAACATACTTTAATTCTCGAAGTGATTTCTGGTCTCCGCTTGAGGTGTCAGCGTATATTCGCTTCCAGCCGGTAGCGTTCCAAAATTTCTCTGAGCTAGCCTCGGTCGGGCCGGCAACGAATGATAGTTTTTTTCCTTGCGCTTGAGCTTCTTGCGCAGCACCGATGATCGCCGATATATACGCCTCATAGGTTGCACCGAGAACACCCTTATCCTTATCAGTCATGGCAAAAGTTGTCAGAAATACAGACTCACCAGTGGATTTCCCAGCTGTATCCTTCATATCGAGCAATCCACCAGAACAAAAGGCAAGCACCTCGCCCTGCTCATCCTTTACGGTATAATACCGCAACGGCACACATTCGTGTCCCCAAGGATCTTTTCCCTCGATGGCTGAACGCATGATTTCTTCGGGTTCCACCTCCTCTTCGCTAAACGCTTTTACCATCATCGCTTGGATTTTATCAATATCTGGATGATCGGCTTGTTCGATCGACTCAATTGTAAATGTTTTCCCGCTGCGTTCTATTGTACATTCAGGCGAGGCTGTCGTCGAGCGAGTGAAACTACTTTTTTCGACGAGGGATTCGATCTCTTTCAATGCCGGCTGCGACTGTTCCTTTTGTTCTCGAGCGCATGCTTCGCAGCCTGAACCGGCAAAATTACCATGCGGACAGAGACTGGCATCTCCTCCGAATTTGTTACTTTCTGGCGGTTGTTCTTTGGTCATCGTAAATTAAAATATAAATTAAAATACTTGTACCATTTATAGTATACCACGGAACAAAACATTCTATCACATTATTTCATTATTGTCAAGGACGAATGAATATGGGATACTACGAGTATGCCGACAATCCACCAACTGACTGACCGTTTCAGAATCAGCGGTTTCAGGCGCACGCCTTTGTACGCTTTTTCTTTTGTGATTTTCTTTTGGGCGATTTTTGACGGCATCCTTTCATACGCCGTGCCGCTATTGATTACTGAGCACGGACTGTCTGAAACGGCCATGGGCCTGTTAATCAGCACCTCCTCTATTGTCGGAGCGCTCTTCGATTTCATGATTTGCCGATTATTCCGCGACACCCATTTTCGCCGCGTCCTCCTCTTCGTCTTTATCCTTTGTTTTATCTACCCCATCATTCTCGGGAACGCGAGTACCGTCTGGCTGTTCCTGGCCGCCATGGCCGTCTGGGGACTCTATTTTAATCTCGTCAATATCGCTTCGTTCGATTTTATCGGCCGGTTTACCCGGCCAGACGACCACGCCTCCCATTTTGGCGTGCTGAATGTTTTTCGGATGCTCGGCTATACACTGGCGCCGCTGATCGCTGGTTTAACAATTGGCCTAGTCGTCGGTTGGAAACCGTTGTTTGTGGCCTGGTTTTTTCTCGTCATCTGCCTGCTTTGTTACGTGGCGCTCTTGCTGGTAACGCGGAAAAAGAAATATCAGCCAGTCAATAAAACTCCTGGTCAGCGGCTAAATTTTTTGGCCGAGCTGCATCTCTGGAAAAGAATCGGCCGGCGACTTCTGCCAGTACTACTTATTACCATGATTTTAAGCGTCTTTGATTCGTACTTCTGGACGATCGGTCCGATTTTTGCCGAAAAAATCTCCGGACCCGGCCAATTTACCGGACTCCTCCTTGTCGCCTATCAATTCCCGGCTCTCTTAGTCGGTTGGTATGTCGGCAGCGTTACTCGGCGCCTCGGCAAGAAGCGCACCGCTTTCTTCGCCCTCCTCTGCGCCTCAGCCATTATCCTTACCCTCGGATTCGTGCATCAGTTTGCTTTAACTATCGTCATCGTTTTCGTTGCCTCCTTTTTTATTGCCCTGGCTTGGCCATCAATCAACGGCGCCTACGCAGACTACATCTCGGAAGCTCCCCGGGTGGAAAAGGAGATAGCGAGCCTAGCTGATTTCTTTGCAAATCTCGGCTTTGTCATCGGCCCGATTCTGGCTGGCCTCCTGGCTGAATCGTTTGGCGAATCAATGGCTTTTTCCTTGCTCGGACTGGGCTCGATTATCGTCATTTTGTTCATCAACCGCATTACGCCGAAACATATTTCAGTACACAAAATTTAATCACCCCGTCAGGCAACCGGGGAGCGTAAAGAATATTCGCCGTAATGGCGAAGTATATTTTGTCGGCTTGATCGAATTGACATGCTATTCGGGTATCGCCACCGATTGAGTCAGTAGGGGTTTTTGTTCGTTGGTTGGTGATTGTTCAATCACCGTAAGGGCGTACTCTCCGGCCGGGATGTTTGATAGTACGGCTTGAGTTTGGGTCGTGCACAGGCATCGGCATGGCGAACCGCTCCATTTTTCCTTGATGACGATCGCTCGTTGGCTTTGTTCGTGCGTCAATTCCACCGTCAGACAACAGGCGTGGCTGACAGTGCGGCGATAGACCACGGCCGTCTGATTAACTTCCAGGCTGGCTTGTTTCTCGGCCACATTCAGGCTTATTCCTCGCGATATTTTCTCCGAGTCGCTGTTACAGCCGCGCACTAGGCTTTCAAACCGGAGACCGCTCGGGTCAGTCGCCACGTTTCCGGCCGCCCCTGAATCGTCTTTCAGCAACAGCTGAATACCAACCATGACGAGACAGAAAACCAAGACGAGAATAATAAGACCATCGTCTTTCCAGCTTCGCTGAGTAGTTTGCTCGACCGTGAATGCCATGCAATTATTCAAATTATGTGGCTGGTAATGGATAGGGGTATTCGTTGAGCAGCTCTCCGGAATAGTAAAACTCATGGGCAAGCGAGCCGAATGTGTAGGTCGTGCCGTTAATCGTGATTTCCGAGCCGCCAACCTGGGGGGCGGGATTCGGCTTCGAGTGGGCAAAGCCAATATTATACAGAGTGGCGAGAATTTCCGGCCGCTGGGCAATATCATACCCGGCCTGCCGCCATTGCGCTTCGTATTGGGCCAGCGCGAGACCGCCATAGAGGTATGAATAGTAGTGATTTTTCTCGTCGGTCAGCCGCTGATATCGTTCGGTACTCGGATCGTTGGTCTGAAAATCCAACCGCTGTTCAGCCGCTGAGCCGAGATAATACGGTGAACCCCGTTCACCCAAATGCCGTTCGATGTCGAGGGCGAAACTTTCTTTCATCGACATGACCCCCATGGCCATCTTGGTGGCGTTGCCGAGAATTTTCAAGGGCTTGAAGAATTTTTCGAAAAGCTCCCGCTGCGTAAAATACAGCCGGAATTGTTCTACCAAGCCGACCGCCACGATCATCCGAGCGTTTACGCCAGCGTCAGCGGCGGCGCGCATAACCGTATCCTTATCTTTTGTAAACGCCTCACGGACAATCTGCCATTCCTCGGTATTCGCCCAGGCAAATACATTTGGCGTCGCTTCGGGTACCGAGAGGATGGCCGTTGAATCGACGAGCTGAGGCCGGCTGTTGGCAGGAGCCGCGGCGCATTGCGCCAGGGCGGCTTGGGCGTTCGTTTGATTTTCCAATCTCAGCTGAACGGCAAAAATCATATTTGTCAGCACGGCCGTGTTGGTACTGTTGATTTGGGCTTCGAGAATACGCCTGGCATTCAAGGGCGCATACCCCTTCAAGGCGTTGATTTGGCAGAAAACCGTGTTTCGGAGCAGCTGCGCTTCGGGTATCTGTCGCTCGCCGCTGATCGGCAAATGGGTCGGCTGGCGTTTAACGGCCTCGGCTTGCGCCTGATATATGTCGCTCCGGCTATCGACGGTTCCGGGCACGTCGGTATAATGCCATTTCACCGCATAAAAACCCACCGTCAGCGCAATCAGCTCGCCGCCGATCACGACCGCCAAAAGGATCAGGGCGATGCGACCATAATATCTCCAGCCGGATTTTTTCTTCCGCCGAACCCGCAATTTTTTGATATCCTTCAGATTAATTTTCATGGCTTCTTCCGTTTCCGCTCCCAGGCGCGGACCTCGCGCTCTGAGAATCCGAGATGATGGGCAATTTCGTGATGCACAACGTCATGAATAAGGGCGCCGATGCGGTTTTCATCAGGACCCGCTAAAAATTCAATCGCCTGTTGGAAAATCGTTATCTTGTCTGGCAACACGCCCGAATAGCCCGGACCGCGGCGCGTCAGCGGCACCCCCTGGTATAAACCGAGCAGGATGCCACCCCGCCGGACGACGCGTTCATTTACGGCTGCCGGCCGCGGCGCGGCTTCAACGACAAACGCAACATTGTTAAAGCGCTGCCTGATCTTCTCAGGCACACGATCGATTGCCGCCTCAATATATTGTTCAAACTGTTCTCTCGTCATACGCGTGTCACTAGACTCAGTATGAAGAAAAGCGCCGTTGCGGTCAATTCGTTTGCTGCCAAAAAACGGACCCTTTTGGCCCGTCCTTTGGTTATTGTCGTGGACTATCGTGTTGCGTTATGCTCCGCGATCCTCGCCGAACCCGCCTTTTTTCTCCTCGCGCGGGCGCGCGATGCTGACCTTCAGCGCCCGACCATCCATCTCGTAGCCATTCGTGGCTTCGAGAGCCTTTTTGGCATCCTCTTCCGAGCCCATCTCGACAAAGCCGAATCCGCGGCTCCGGCCTGAAAACCGGTCGATGATGACCGAGGCCGAATTCACGGTTCCGTGCTGGCCGAAGAGCTCCTTGAGTTGGTCGTCGGTGGTACTGTACGGAAGGTTCCCGACATAGAGCGTTTGAGACGCCATACGTTGTTTACCGGTGCGCGGTTGAAAGTTGAAATGTAACTTTTTTGTAGCGCACACATTAGATATTAGCCGTCCTGGCCTCGACCGCGCACCCCGAAAGCAGAGCTATCGTGATACGTCAGGCGCAGGATGTACCGAGTATATCATATTCGCTGGATTTAAGACAAGCGAAATCCTTCGCTATTCTGCGACGGTTACCGCCTTCATCATCACCGGCTCGACCGGACGATCGCTCTGATCGGTTTTGACCGCGGCAATCCGATCGACCACATCCAGACCGTCGACTACCTGGCCGAAAACAGAGTACCCGCCGTCCAATTGCTCGAGATCGTCGAGGGCAACATAGAATTGGCTCCCGATGGAATTCGGCAATGATGACTTTGCCCAGGCGACCGCCCCGCGATAATGCTTCAAGGCGAGCGCCCCAGGCTCGTCAGCTAATCCGGTCCCGTCGCCGCGATAGCTGTGTCCGCCGGTCCCGTCGCCGTTCGGATCCCCTCCCTGGACGACGAACCCCGGTACGATGCGATGAAAGGTCAGCCCGTTATAATACCCGCTACGGGCGAGTTCGAGAAAGTTCTTGGTCAGTTCCGGCGCGGCCTTGGCATAGAGCCGGATCGTGAAACTGCCCAGGCTGGTCTCAACCCGGACGGATGGCTTTTCAGCCAGCTGAGTGAATTGTTCTTGTTCGGTTTCGACGGTCATGGTGTTGACTCCTTGAACCGCTTCTGATTCCTGAGCCGCTGACTTGCTTTTACTCTTTCCCCAAAACGGTATGCTGCCGAGCAAGAGGATGGCCAGGACGACGATGATAATGGCAAGTTTGCGCTGCATAGAATGAGAGGTTTTAGTGATTATATTTTTTGCTTTCCAAAGTATATCATATCTTCAAACGCCTGGGTATTTTTCCCAGGCGCTCTCCTTGCCGACTTTTTTGTATGTCAGATTAGCGATAATAATTTTTACCGCGAACGACGTATTGGAGTTCCATTTTTTTCGGACCGTAGTATTTCTTCACGAACGCTTTCACGCCCTTGGTCGAAAAAGGCTTGCAGCAATAGACGTCAACGCTGATATAATCCTTTACCGATAAGGTATGAATAACGACCGAACTTTCGACGAGCGGCACCCAGCCGGACAAACCCGCTTTGTCGGGATATTTCTTGGCATTCGTTACGATCACGTCAGCCGGCGCCTGTTTGTGCATCCCCAAAAAGGCTACGATATCGTTGAGGAATTTATAACATAAGCGGACGTCGTCACAGGCACCGGTGCGGCAGTTATAGAGATCGAGTACGAGCTCGTACCCAAACGCCTTTGAAGTTTTTTTACGCTGAATTTTTTTCACTGACAAGCTCTCCTTGAAATGATTATGGTAGCGAGATGAGAGTAATACCAGGGCATTTATTTCAATTTTTGTTAAGACAATTAGAATTGTAGAATAGTATACTTTTCTGTCAAGATATTTTTTGGCTAAAAAACTGCGTTTTGGCGGTCGCAAATACAGTATCTTGGGTTATTTTTCAAAAATAACCCAACATCTACTTCTCAGCGTGTGGAAAAATATTTTTATGAGAATGCTGACGCAATCTGCTCCATGAGACGCTTATGGTGCTTCGATACAACCGGTCCGAATTGCATTAGCCGGCTTTTGATACCGATTATTAGGATCGTTGTGCCGTCTGACTTCGTTGACAGTGTTATCGGATAAAAAAATCCCCAGCTGGTTGCCGTTGGCTGATCGGCGAGAACGATTTGAAGTTCGCTTGTCTCTTCTACGATATAGCCTTTTGATTTCGCTAGTTCCAATAATTTCGCCCGGATCTGATCAGCTGGCAGTTTGACCGTGAACTGCCCGCGTCGCTGTGATTCCCCAAGCGCCTGTCCCCACGTCCGACGCTTGGCTAGTCGGATAAAGTATGGAACGACAAGCGCAACCGTTATGCCGATAATGATATAAACACCGTAATCCATGGTATTATCGGACCGCGCCGATTTGCATGTAATACCCCTGGGCTTTCTGACAGACGGGGCATTTGCCCGGCGCGTTTTTCCCCTTGTGCACGTAGCCGCAGTTCAAACACTTCCATTCCGTTTCCTCTTCGCTTTTATAGAGCGTCCCGGCTTCGAGCTTGTCGCCCAGTATTTTGTAGCGTTCAGCATGCTTTTCCTCGACCTCGCTGATTTCTTTGAACATGACGGCGATCTCGGCTTCGCCCTCGGCGCGCGCCTCTTTTTCGAAATTCGGATACATCGTGCCAAATTCATAGCGTTCGCCCGACTCAGCGTTCCGGAGATTTTCCAGCGTCGTTCCCAGCGGATGAATGTCGTAGGTGTTGGTCATCTCGGTTTTTTCCGGCAACCTTTCTAATTCTTCCTGGGCATGGGCGCGTTCGTTGTCGGCCGTTTCCTCAAACACCCGCGCAATCCAGACCAGGCCTTCTTTCATGGCGATTTCCGCATAATAAGTGTACTTGTTGCGGGCCATTGATTCGCCGGCAATGGCTTTCAGGAGGTTTTGATAGGATTTTTTCATACGTGATTGTTTTGATAATGTTAATTATTCTTCCCAGCGATATTTTCTCTTTTTCGCTTTCAGTTTCATAATATCACACTTGTAACACAGGCCGTTGTGGCAACAAATCATTCTGCCACAGGTCGGACATTGCCATTTCTTTTTTTGACTGCGCAGAAACGCATCAATACCCTTGTCCTCAATATATTTCAGATTTTCGATCATACTCATGTGGTAATGCGCTTGGTAGCGCGCATCCAGATGTTTTACGCGGTCGCAGGGAAAACTGCCGCAAGCAAAGCAGAATGCCGCTTTGGCTTTTTCCAGCTTTGGGCAATTTTTGATTCGGCAATTTATGCAGGCGGGTGATTTGTCCTTACTGCCGCCCCGGCAGCCGGGACATTTTTTCTTCTCGCGCAGATACGCAGCGCACAAACCGCAGTTCATGCCGCACGGCGCGATCAGTCCGCGATCAGAGATGAAATTTTTTGAGGCTGGCGGTTTATTAATCAACTGGAGCAACTTTTTCGCCGCTTCGCGAACGGCCGGACGTCGGTTTTTCAACTGACGCTTGATAAACGCTTGCAGGTCTTTTTGTCGAGCAATGTCCTGAGGAAAAGCCTCAAATGTGGACAGTACATGCCCAAGCGCCACGTTTCGGCATTCAGGCGATACCTTGCCTTTATTGTAATACCGCGCTTTTTCTACGGCGATAAGCTCGGTAAATATTTTTTCCTTGAACCTCGGCTTGGCCTGAGCAATGAGCCCCAGTGCTTTGATAGAATTTGCCGCGGTGATTAATTCTTGGCCGTGCAGGAAAGAAATAAGTTTCGGAACCAACCGGCCAATCCGGTTGTTTTTATCAACAATCGCTAAATTTCCGATTATTATAATCGCCGTCCATTTGAAAATCCGGTTGTCGCCGTCGAGAAACGGCACGAACACGCCAAGCTTCGGATAGAGCGCGCGTGGTTTTTCCTTCGACAATTCCACGGCCCGCTTGGCCGTGCAGTATTTAACCGACGGCTTGTCCGAGGCGAGATTTTTCAATTGTAAGACGGACGAATAGGGCACGGTTATCGCTTTACTTTATACAGCATCAAGTATGAGCCGGCGGCAAGCTTTACCACTGACGGGTCGGCCGTCGCCTGATAGCCGGGATCACTGAAACGCACTCTCGCGTCAATAAACGTCAGTCCGTCGGTCGAGGTGGCTATGCCGATTCCGGCGGTAAAGAGATACCAGCTGCCGTTCTCATACCAGACATCGGGTACGGCGCCACCAGAAAAGGCAACCCCTTTTTCGGTGAAGGTCAGGCCGTCAGTTGACGTAGCCACAATCACCTGATTGCCTTCAACATCTCCGGTGTACATATACCAGGTGCCGTTCACCAGCTCCACGTCAGGGTCAAATACGCCCTGATGCTGAAACCGCACGCCCGATTCCTGCGTGAAATTTATGCCGTCGCTGGAAATCGCCGAATAGATTGTATTCACCGGTTCACTGCCGATCGCTGGCTTATTTATCCGTGATTCATTGATGTCAAAGTAGAAAAGACGGATGCGGCCGTCAGCCAGCAGCACCGGCGCCGGATCAGCCGTGGCTTTGTCGCCGAGACCGGAAATCGTCAGGCGCGTTGGCGCTGACCAGGTCAGACCTTGGTCGGTCGATTTGACCAGGCCGAGCTGTTCTTTCAGGCCGTCCTGTGTCACGTCGACGAAATAGACGAAGATTGCCCCATCTTTTACCACCGCGCCCGGCACAGAGGCGTGTTCAGCCAGTATTTTTCCTGACGCCTTCCAGTCGGTCAGGTTGGTGCTGGTGGCATAGGTAACCTTGTCATTGTACGGACCTTGGTTCATCGTCGACCAATTGAATTGCCCCGAAAGATCGACGCTGCTCGCCGAACCGTCTGCCAGCATGAGCGCATCAAGTAAATGCGCGACCACGCCGGTATATTGGTTTTTCCTGGCCGCCGGAACGCCGATTTCCGCTAGCGCCCAGCGCGTTTCTCCGCCCGCCGAGGAAACAATAAGATAGCGGGAATACACGGTGTATTCAGTCGTTCCAGCAATCTGCCTTAGCTCTGTTCGCGCATCGTTCTGGCCGAGACGCTCATTAAGCCAGGTGACGCTCGTATTATTTTTTGAAACCGACCGGTCGTCAGCCACAATGGCCGCGATATTCATGAGCTCGGTTGATCTCTTTTCCGAAACCGAAAACGTGACCGCGTCCGTGTTTGAGGCAAAATATTGTATCTCATACCCATGTCGCTGTTCAGCCGTCACGGATTTTTGTATCTCCTCGGGCGCGATCGAGGTCCATTCATCCACGGTGTCAAAAACATAGAGCGGACTGTGTTCGGTATTCGTCGTGTAGGTGACGTTCGGTACCGGACGATTGGTATTGTTCGACGTGTTTACGTTCTGATTTGTCGTTTCCGCCTGACCGCACCCCGTTGTCGGTTTGGCAGCCGAGGGATTGCCGTGCTTGGCCCATTGGCCATTTGAACAAATCCAAGTATCTTCATCCCCGCCCAAACCAAAGCGGAGAAAAGCAATGACCGCGCCGGCCAAAACGATCACCGCGAGAATGATGAGGAGTGGTTTTTTCATAATGCCTCCTGTTTACTTTTGATATTCCTGTTTCAGGTACCTGTATTGTAACACTTTTTTGTTAAAATCACCTGCTCGCAGGAAAAAGACGCAATAAATCCATTTACGAACCATCCATTATAATGGACGCCATAAAAAAATACCACAGTGATATTTGACGCTCATATTGCATCGTTGTACACTTTTTATGTAGGACTGATAAGTAAATTTACAAACTATGAAAGGATTTGCACCAGTCAGATGTGCGTTGTACGTTTTTTTCATGTTGGGCGGCTTGCTGATGATCGGCGGCGCGGTTCACGCCCAAACGGCGATTACCGGCGGCAACAATTTTGACACAGCCGTCTCCCTACCAGCCGGCGATTACACCGGCGGAGCGCTAACCGGCGATACGCCACAATATTTCATCATTACCGCCGGCCAGGGACAGCTTATAACCGTCAGGACGGCATTTAACAATTCGGTAAGCTCATACGGCACCCTCAGCTCGATGGTGTTGTATTCGCAGGATCGGGAGGAATTGGTCAATAAATTTGAATCGAATTATTCCTCGATCACCCTGACCGTCTCGTGGCTGGTCGATTCCAGCCAGGCCTCAAGCCGGTACTATCTGATGATTGACTCCGACGACGAGGGCGTTGCTTCCTATGCCATGACGGTAACGCTGGATAATAAATACGACGCCGGTTCGACGGTTGACGCACCGAGTTCGTTTGAAGGCGCCGTGACCCTGCCGGCCGGAACGAATGCCGGCCACTTGGGCGGCAGCTACGAGGTTGGCAGCGATGCCGCCGATACGTATGTTTTTACGCCCACCCAGACCGGTTCCTACCAAGTCAGAATAACTCCCCCGGCCACGGCGCAGATGATCCTGACGGTCTATGACGCGCAGCGGCAGCAAGTCGATCAACAATATGGGGCCAACGCGGGCGCAATCGTGACCAGCACTTTTTCCGCCGACCAGAATTCACCCGTCTACGTGAAAGTCGACTGCGACGACGGTTGCAGCTCTCAGCTGGCTGATTATTCCATCGCCCTGACCACCCCGACCAATACGAACACCAATACCGTGGTTGTGAACGGCAATGCCAATACCAACGGCACAGTTGTTGTAAACACCAACACCGTGGGCAATGCCAACGCCAATACGAATACCGTGGTCGCAAATAGCAACACCAATACTGCCGCGACCAACGCCACCGCCACAAACACCGACAAATCGGACACCAAAGACGAGGGGATGAGCACGACAACCATGTTAATTATCGGAGGCGGCGTCATCATCGTGATTCTGATCGTCGTCATCATTCTTGTCTCCCGCAAGAAAAAAGGTACGACAACACCTCCGCCGGCAACACCAGAGAAGAAATAAACTGAAAATAGACAAAAGAAAAACCGCCCCCAAGAGGGCGGTTTTTTTGTCTGCTGGCTATTGATACAGGACTTCAAGTGCGCGATAGACCAGCATGGCCGGCCAAACCAGCGCCTTCAGAAATCCGAGCACGCCGACCCAAAAGGTGGCCGCGTGGCCGATGTAATACACAGCCGCGCCGATCAGGCCCAGGCCGTAGACCGCGCCCGCCGGACCATTTTGTTTGATACCGTTTGGCATTATTGTCGTATCAGAAATAAAATATTCGTTTCTGTTACCGCCGGCCTCTTTAGGCAGCGGGCTGATTCTGGCTAGGCTGCGCCGACGACAGTTTCCGGTAGAGCGCCACCATGGCCAGCCAGACCACCGGCATGGCTACAAAAACGCCGACGCCGAAGACGATCGCGCCGAGGATGATCACGCCCAGACAGGCCAGGTCAAAGCCTAAGAGCGACATTTTTATGCCTTTTGTGAGCGCCTGGCTTTGCTTCATCGCCTCGGTTATTCCCAGGTTCTTGTCTATGATTAGCTGGAGCGTGAACTGGTACCGCAGAGCCAGATAGATGCCCGGCACAATCAGCAGAAGCAAACCGACCACGATCCACAGGCCGACCAAGATCGTAGCGCCGAGCACGCGCCAAAAATATTTAAACTGCGTAAACAGGTCGGCAAACGGCAGTTTATTCCCGGCCTGATAGCTCAGCATCATCTTCAATTGCCCGCAGGTCATCCAGGTGGACAGGAATATCCCCAGCAGGCCCCATCCGTCCGGATGGTGGTCGCGGCTGTTGGCCAGACTGCTGATGACCGCTGAAACCAGCGCAAGGCCGACTAAATACCAAAAATCTTTTTTTACGGACGCCCAGCCATAACCGATCGCCGGGCCGATTTCCACTTTAGGTTTTTCCATTTCTTACGTATTAATGGTAGGGATTAATAGTAACATATTTTTACAATAATAGGGACATCAATATCTGATGCCACCCGCGGGTATTACCTTAAAACAATGCTTTAATCAGCGGCCAGTTAAAATATTGATACGGCGCACGGTGATATTTCTTGGGCAATGACGCTTTGACCGGATTATGTTTGATGTATTGAACCGCTGTTTCGAGATATTTATGGGTATTGATAATCCGGGTGTAAAAGCGTTTTTGCCAAATATTTCCATGATGTATTTGCCTTGAGAAATTGCCCTTAATTGATTGTAAAAGGTCGGAAACGGTGTATCCACGAGAGCGCACCCTCGAAAGGGTTCGCTCGGTGGTGTAATTATTACCCATATCAGCCGAGCGCATGCTTCCCGCCTGCCGAAGCCATGCGGCGGGCAGGTCGAGCGTGCGATCGGTTTCGGTTTTATAAACCAATAAATGCACGTGGTCTGGCATGATTTGATACGATAAAATGTCATACCCCTTCAATTTCCCGGCCTGGAATATAATACTCGACAACAAGGCGGCATATTTTGTCTCTTCAAAAAACGGGTTATCGCCGCTCGTCCGAAACGTCACGAAATACGGAAATTCGTCTTGATAAATACGCCGCTGGGTCATTGATGTAATTCCTCAAGCGCGCCCTTTCGAGGGTGCGCGATGTATATACCGACTTCGCGCTCACGTTTACCCGACCTCGATCCTCCGCAAAAAATCATCCACGGTCGTGTTGCTATGTGTTTTATGCCAAATAGTCGAGGGAATGGAAAAAAATCGCAAAATGGGAATCAGAAAATCAATATAGGTGCGCGCGTTTTTCTCGCCCAGCCACTCGTAGATGCCGAGATAATTCTTGGTGGTCCGGTCAACCATCCACAATTTGATCTTGAAGCCCTTCAGACCGCACCAGAACGGGGTGGTCAGGATGCAGACGCGCTGGAACAGCCAGTGCAACAACGCATTCGAACCGATCAGCTTTAGCCGAAAGCCGATCACGAGCACTACTGGCGTATCATGGCCAGCCCTGCGATTCACTGTCTCCCGGAATATCGAATAGCGTCCGGCTTTTTCTATAGTATATGTTTTCCCGACTCGGCCAGGCAGACGGCGCAATCCACCGATGGCCATGAAGGGAAACTTTACCAGCGATATTACGACAAGCTTTGTTCTTGTTATTCTATTCATTGCGTTATGTTTTCATCTTCTTTCCGCCAGGCCGGGTCGACGACGCAGAGGAATTTCAGATCGCCCGTGCCGGTATTCTCGATGTATTGTACGGCGTTCGGCGGGATGTATACGGCATCGCCCGGTGCCACTGCGGCGGTCTCATCGTTAATGTGCATGATTCCCGTACCCTCGAGAATATAATACACTTCGGTCGTTTTCAAACTGTGCGCCACGGACGAGTTTCCAGCTTTTACAATCGAGTGCGCCAGGCTGTAGCGGATGGCCGTCTTATCATTGGCCGGATGTAAAAGCTCGCGGAGCAACGTCTTGTCTCCGGCGATGAATTCGGGGCAGGCGGAGAGGTGTTTAATTAACATTGGAGTTTATAAGTGTTTCAATTGAGGCAACTGGATAAGTTATCTTTTATATAATAATAAATTTCCATCTTTATTAGATCGATAATGTTCATCATATTCTCCAATAAAAATATCGTCATCGTAAATTGGTTTTCTGGCATAATAATTGTGAATCACTCTCAGTCGTATAATATTTTCTGGCCATTTATTCTCTAACACCGCGATTGCGCTTATTGTAGTATTATAAATCATTTCGTTTCCCGATTTAACACGTCTCATTTTTCCTCTTTCATGAAAGAAAATACTACCGAGTGTTGGCTCTTTTTGTTGATCGATTGGTATAGAAAAATCATATGCTATATCTCCGTACATAGCGCCCGCAATTGTTATATTTGAAAGATCTGTGAAATATTTATTATAGAGCACTAATACACAGGGAAAATTCTTATATCTTTGGAATTTAATCCTTGCCTGAATAATCTTTTCTCTTATTGGTTTGTATTGATCTATGGACCCACCAACTGCTTTTCCAGGATTTTTGATTGCCTCTTTAAATAACAAATCTTGATCGAATTCCTTTACTTCGGCAAAAATATCAGTCTTGCCAACATGAATATAAAAATCGATCAATTGTGGAATATCGTTGAATTTTTTCTCGTATTCCCAATCAACATTTTGTTGATTTAGATACTCAGTAAATAGTTTTTCAGATAGTGTATTCATTATCATTTTCTAGTTTCCCCTCTCTTGACCTCCCCCTCATCCAGTACTATAGTATCGCGGAAGCTAGGTGTGCGCAAACCGGACAGAAGAGGAGGTTTCCGATGCGGGCAGTTGCACTATCGGCGGTTACAGCCATTACGCTCAGCCGTGTGGCCATGGCCGCCCTGTGTGTGGCGGCGATGCATCGGCTGGATTGGACAGAAGCCTGGTGGCTCTTTCTCGGCACCAGTTTGACGGACGTCATCGACGGCTGGCTGGCGCGCCGGCTCAAAGTCGCGACCAGGTTCGGTAAGTATCTCGACACCAGCACGGACGCAATAACTTGCTGGATGCTCGTCTGGGGCTGGTTCCTGGTTCTCCATAGCCAGGAGAATTCGTCGCTGGCGCACGTGCCGGTCGCCCTGGCCGTGATCGCGTGGCTCGTCGGACTGGTGTCGCTGGTGGCCTATTCGCTCTTCGGAAGAAAAGGGTACCGGATAAGCTACTGGCAGCGCCATGGATCGTTCTGGTACGGCATGGTACCGCTCGGCCTGGTCGGGTTCTGGCTGCTCTCACGGGCCGGGGATGGTGCCTGGTACAGCCTGCCCCTGGCCGTCTTCGGACTGTGTCATCCGATGCGCCGACATCTGAAGTAACGCGCTCTTGTACGCAAAAGGTGGTCGATTCGTTTCGGCCACCGTTTTATTATCCCGACTTATATCAATACATGCGCCAAAATGGCTAGGCCAGCGATGATCGATGCCGAGCCGCAAATGATTTCAGCCAGTCGCGTGCGACCGGCATAGCGCATGGAGAGCGGCCGCGCGGCGATGAAATATACACCTAATACAAAGAGGAAGACAACCGATATGATCGCGATGACTGTGACAGCACTTCCACCACGTTTTTGAACATACTCAATAACGCCTGTGACCAGGGCGCCGGTTACCAGCCCAACAATAGGGTAAAATACAAAGTGGTCATAATCGAGCGGCTCGCGCGATGTGGTAATATTCTTTTCATCGATCTGGGCTGACAATCCGTGGAGAAACCCGGGGAAATTGTCCAACGCATCAACCACCACGTTCCGGCGATCCTTCAGCACGATGTGGACATCGCGGACTGTATCTCGGCTCGTCTCCCGCACCGATACACGCGCCATATCTTTATACCAACACACTGTTGAATCAATTTTCAGATATTCGTCCGTCACAAGAACGACCCTCTTCGCCAGGCGGGTAAACGGCATCAGCGCCAGCGCACGCAATACCAGCATGACGCACCCGATCGCGAGCGCGCTCACGAAGACTTCCCGCGGGCTCATGATCCGGATAACGCCCCCAGCCAGGATATATCCGGCCATGAGGGACGCAACCAGCACCAGGCTGGCTTTTTTCCTCCGCCGGATTTCCGCTACAGACGTTTTATATACGGCCGTAGTCATATCCGCGTGTTTTGTTGCAGGATGTTCCGCCGTGCGCCGATGGTGAGAACCAGCGCCGCGATGGCCGGCACGAGATAAGCCAGGTCAAACCAGCCGACCTGGTCCATGATAGTCAGGATGACGTTCGCGGCCAGGAGAAGCACCAGAAGCCAATACGCCCAGCGCCGGCTGCGGCTCATAAGATACGTTAAAATAGCAAGCACAATCGCGTTGCTGAACGCGCCGGTCGCGTAGAACCAGCGGTAATCCGATTCACGGAACAGCCACAAAACGCCGAACGCAATCCAAAAAGCGGCGATGCAGTAGAGAAAGATAATTGTGGCTTTGGACAGCTTCATAGTTGGCGAAAAA